>WQYQ01000044.1 GCA_009781175.1 Betaproteobacteria bacterium | reverse complement strand
GGGGTCGCGCCGCCGGCGTCGGTGCGCCCGGCGGCGACCTGGGTGAGGTTGCCGGCGGTGTCATAGGTAGTGCGTGTGACCGCGCGGATGAGGCCGTAGACGGGGTCGGTCACTTGCGGGCCGCAAACAAGGCGGTTCCGCCTCGTCCTGCGATGTGCTACGCTGCATCTAACATGTAACACATAAGGGCAGCGCCATGAGCGAAGCAACCTTTACGTTCCGGGTCGATGAGTCCCTGAAAACCGAGTTCTCCACGGCCGCGAAGGCTCACGATCGCACCGGTGCGCAGCTCCTGCGCGATTTCATGCGGGATTACGTGAAGCAACAGCAGGAAGCGGCGGAATACGATGCATGGCTGCGCGCCAAGGTCGAACGGTCGCGCGCCTCAGCCGACGCTGGCAACCTGGTGCCGGCCGCCGAAGTCGAGGCCAAGTTCGCGGCGCGCCGGGCTGCGACACGTCGCCGGCTTGAAGCATCGAAGTGATGCATTTGTTCTGGACGCCAGAGGCGATACAAGATCGTGAAGATATTTACGATTACATTGAGGCCGACAATCCGACGGCCGCGCTGGACCTCGATGAGCTGTTCGAGGAAAAAGCCGCGCTGCTGGTCAATCATCCGAACCTCGGTCGATCTGGTCGCGCGTCCGGTACGCGCGAACTCGTTGCACACCGAAATTATCTGTTGATCTATGACCAGACCGGCGATTTGGTGCGCGTGCTGAACGTTGTACATGCAGCCCGCCAGTGGCCACCCGTTCTGGAATAAGGAGCCGTTCAGCGCAGTAACGCTGGGCTTCACGATGTTCAGCCCAGCCTATGGTCCTGTTTTTCGACTGTCACGCACCAGCAGCCAAAACGCATGCTTGGTTGGAAAAACGTGCGCGACATCTGCGCGGTCAGCCGAGCGCCACGCGAAGGCTGGATCGTTTGCCATCCCTGACGATTTCGGCGCTTACTTACCTGGAGTTGTTGCAAGGCATGCGCAGCCGGGCGGAGTTGCTGGCGGTGCAGAAAAGCCTGGCGCTGCGCAATACGCAGCGTTTGCCGGTGACGCCGGCGATTACTGAGCGCGCGATTGATCTGATGGAGCGCCTGGCGCTCTCGCATGGCCTCGGAATGGGCGATGCGCTGATTGCGGCCACCGCCTTGGAGCAGAGCGTGCCGCTCATCACCGGCAACATCAAGCATTTCAGTCCCATCGAGGGGCTGACCGTCGAACGATTCGATCCGGCCGGGGAGCTACAGTGATCTGACAGTTCCGCGATTTTCGGAAGGCGGCTGTTTATTTGGGCGGGGCTCCCAAGCCGTGGGTATCGCTCCGCTCCACCCACGCTACGAGCTGGTTGGTTTATCGCTTGGGGGAAGCTTTTTTCAGTTCAAACTCCCACGGGAATTTCAAGGTGCCTTTGCGCCACTCCTGAAGAAGCATCTGGGCATTCAATCCAACAAAGCGTTGCTCGGTCGCTGCGATCTGCTCCAACACGCGTTCCGCCTCTTCCGGTGCAAACTCTAGGGCGGGATACGCAGCAGCCATGCGCACGCTCGGATCATCGTCCTGCAACATTTCCCTAAGCAGCACCTGCGCCTCCCTCCCTCGGGTGCGCAGTAGCCGGTGAAGCTCGAATCTCTTCTTTATGCCAAGATTGCTAATTTGAGAGTCGCCCATATCGGTGGCGATGGCACAGACTTTCGCATAGCCCGCCACGTAACTCACGAGGACCTCTGTCCGCAGCTGATCAAATCCGATTTTCTTCATGGCGCTGGAAATGGAGGAACGTTTACACCGAAGTTTCGCAGTGTTTGCAGGCCGAATTGTTGTTGGGCTTCAAATGATTGATTGCTTAACCACTGACGCACGGGCACCCCTCCAGAGAAATCATACGCGGTTGAATAATACGCACTAATGGCCCGATGGGTCGAGGTGTCAAGCCGGATGATATTCGTCGTGTTCTGAATCGCATTCTGGCCGAACTGCTGAATGTTCGTCGAGTTTTGCTCCACGATGTGATGCCATTCCATGTTCGAGCCGGCGGAGCCGTTCCAGTAACGGAACGAGGGGTAGGAACTGTAGCTTTTGACCTCGTTGGAGGCGTAGGTGCCAGACTGTTGTCCCGACCCGCCATTTTCTGAATTGCAGAATATTCCGAGATCCTTGCAGGGATCGAACCCGCCCCCGCTGCCCCCAGAGCGATAATCTCCAAGCGGGTCGTCATCCTTACTTTTTGAACCTTTACCATTGCTTCCCGAAAGAGCCCCTCCCGCTCCCAGCACACTAGATCCACCGCCTCCTAGAATAGCGCCCGGGAAGAACGCCACTTGAGTGCCTTGCGACATATCAAGACCGCCTGAGCCTGCACACGCTGAGCCGCAGATTTCGGCAACGAGATCCCAATCCACATTCGCTCCCGTGTCGGGATAGCTACTCTTATCCGCCACTACCTTCGGCAACATCCCCGTCGGATCGATGAAATTAACGGGGTTATTGCCCACATACGCATAGAGGTTCATCCCCCCTTGTAGCCCGATCGGATCGCGCTGGGTAAAGCGCGCCGTATCCGGGTCGTAGTAGCGCGC
>WQYQ01000043.1 GCA_009781175.1 Betaproteobacteria bacterium | reverse complement strand
CGGCGCCATCGTCCGCGCCAAGGAGCTGATGCACGGCAAGACCAGCCTCATCACCACCACCCGGCAGGGCGTGTTCGCCGGGCTGCCAGAGCGGTTCACCGTCAACCGCTACCACTCGCTGGCGATCGAGCGCGCCAGTTGCCCGCCGGAGCTGGAAATCACCGCCTGGACGGACGACGGCGAAATCATGGGCGTGCGCCACCAGTCGCTGCCCATCGAGGGCGTGCAGTTCCATCCCGAAAGCATCCTGACCGAGCATGGGCACGCGATGCTGGCGAATTTTTTGGCGGACAAGTGAGATTCGGGATGGATTTCTTGATACAAAGAAAGGAGCTGGCCGCGCATCTTCTGCAACGATTTCAGATATGAAATACTATGAAATCAGGCAATAGCAAGCGCAGCCAGCTTCTTTTTTAATACCCAACAACAAGCCCACCCGGGTCACAATGGGAAAGAACCGCAATGGACGCACAAAAGGCAACGCTCTTCCAACTGGTTGACGGCAACAAGCAGTTCCGGATTCCGATCTACCAGCGGGCCTACTCCTGGAGGCAGGAGCACTGCACTCGCCTTCTCAATGACGTGATGACGATTGCTGAAGCAGGGCCGGGCCTCTCGCACTTCCTTGGCTCAGTCGTGTATATCGCGGAAGGCAACTTCATGGCTGCTGGCGTCAATTCGCTCCTCGTCATAGACGGACAGCAGCGGTTGACTACCTTGAGCCTCATGTTGCTGGCATTGCGAAAAATCGCCAGCAACGGCACGGACGTTGGCGCCACTGCCAAGAGGATCGGTAACCTTTACCTGTTCAACGGGAACGAGGATGAGACATCGGATGATTACATCAAGTTGAGGCTGACCCGGTCAGACAAGGAAACATACCGGAAGATCTGCCTCGACATTCCATTGGGGCCGGAGGACGACAACCGTATTCAGGCGAACTACCGTTTCTTCCTGAACGCATTTGAGCCAGGCCGCCTCGATCCGGTCGAAGCTTACAAGGGTATCCAGCGCCTTCAACTCGTCTACATCGCGCTCGAACTGGGTCATGACAATCCCCAACTGATTTTCGAGAGCATGAATTCGACTGGGCTGGATCTCGCTCAAGCCGACCTGATCCGTAATTTCGTCTTGATGGGATTGCCACACCAACTGCAAGACAAGATTTACAAGCACCACTGGTACCCGATGGAAAGCCATTTCGGGCAGCAGTACCGTGACCGCTTTGACAGCTTCATGCGGACTTACCTGACCGTGCAAACGGGCAACATTCCGCGAGAGGACGAGGTGTATGCGTCCTTCAGAAAGCACGCCTTGGCTATGCCGACGACACAAGCCGGTGAACTTGACCGCATGGAAATGGTGGCAAGGAATTTGAGCGAGCAGGCCGATTACTACGCTTGCATCGCCTTCGGCAAGGAAGCCGACCCGGAATTGCGGGCGGCGTTTCATGACCTCGCTACCCTCCGGGCCGACGTTGCCCATCCCTTCCTGCTGGAACTCTATGGCGACTGGAAGAAGGGTCTACTGTCTCGCGACGAGATGTTGAACTTGGTGCGGCTTACCGAAAGCTACGTGTTCCGTCGATTCCTCTGCGGCATCCCGGCGAATTCAATGAACAAGACCTTTGCCGGACTGTGCAAGGGCGTCGACAAATCGAAGTACTTTCGCAGCGCCCAAGCCGAGTTCCTCAAGCTCTCTTCATACCGGAAGTTTCCGGGCAACGCCGAGACGACCCAGATGCTGTCCGATAAGGATGTTTACAACACCCCGCGCTGCGCCTACCTGCTTGAGCGCTTGGAGAACCATGCTCATTCAAAGGAACCGATCCGAGTGGCGGCAAACCTCACGATTGAGCACGTCATGCCGCAATCGCTAACGCCGGAATGGAAAACGGCGCTGGGCCAGGATGCGGAGGAAGTGCATCATCGTTTGCTCCATACCTTGGGAAATCTGACGCTGACGGGTTACAACAGTGACCTGGGTTGCAAGTCTTTCAAGGACAAGTTGGAGAAGAAAGAGGGCGGGTTTCTGTCAAGTCCGCTGGCGCTCAACAGTTACATCCGCAAGCAAACCGAATGGGGCAAGGTGCAGATTGAAGCACGGGCTGCGCAATTGGCTCAGGTGGTCTTGCAGGTTTGGCCCGAGCCAGATGGGACGACCTTAGCGGAATTCCAGACTGGAGTGGCAGCGGAGAGCGAGAGCTATACCCTCGACCACTACAAGCTCGGGGGCGCCATCGGCGAAATCTACAAACGGCTGGAGGAGGGTCTCCTTGCTTTACATCCGGCGGCCAGGCGCGAGTGCAAGAAACTCTACATCGCGTTCAAGCTGGAAACCAACTTCGTGGACATCATTCCGCAGGCGGCCAAACTGCTCTTGGTTTTCAACTTGGCATTCGATCAAGTTGATGACCCCAAGGGCTTGTGCCGCGACATTACCAATCTCGGCCGCTGGGGCAACGGCGATGTCGAGCTTGCGGTTACCGATCTTTCCCAGGTCGATTACGCTCTTGATATTGCCGCCCAGTCGCTGGCTGCCCAGACTCAAGAGTAATTGCCGTAAGAGGAATGACAGGAAGTTCATCAATTATTTCTTGCGGCCGAATCTAAAAAGCGAGCAGCAAAAACCATGAGCACCCCAACCCCGATTCCCCCAGCCCCCGCCGCGCCGCCCGCCCCGCCCCTGGCCGGGCTGAAGGTGCTGGAAATGGGGCAGTTGATTGCCGGGCCTTTTGCCGCCAAGACGCGGGCCGACTTATGCGCCGAAGTCATCAAGATCGAGCCGCCGGGCGTAGGGGACCCGCTGCGCAAATGGCGGCT
>WQYQ01000042.1 GCA_009781175.1 Betaproteobacteria bacterium | reverse complement strand
GCGCTTTACCCAGCGCGATCCGATTGGGTTGCAAGGCGGGATCAATCTCTATGCTTATGTGGGGAATAATCCCGTGAATTTCGTGGATCCGACGGGAACGACTAGAAATTCGCCGCTCATCGCTTCCCAAAGTTCCTATCCCGCCGATCTGGGGGGCCTTGGGTCAGGCCAGCAATCGATGAATGGCGGAGGCAGCGTTGCGATTGATGATGATGGGTGGCAAGGCTTCCAAGTCGCCAGTGTTGAAGGCGCGGACATCGATGCATGGTATTTGCAGCGCATGTGGCTCGGCACGGCTGTCCATGTTGAAGTGGGAAGCTACTTGACAAATCGGATTTCGGGCTCTTCGTCGAACGTGGCGTTCGAAGGGTTGTTTGGCGGCGGAAGACCGGACTTAATTGCGGGTAACAACATTTATGAATTAAAACCCGTTTCGAACCGGGACGATCCCGGTCTCTATCGACGTGCGCAAAATCAGCTTCAGGGATATATCAACAGTGCAGCGAGCGAAGGACAAGTATATGTGCCGGGTAGCGACGCACGGATCTTCGAAGGCCGCAGTTCGATGCAACTGCCCAACCCTGTGACAGCGAACGGCAAGAGCTATAGAGTGACGCTGTATCCGGACAATCCTGCACGAGGTGGCCGGACGGGCTTGTTCTTCTACGGTCTGGATGAGATCAACCCCGAGGGCTCGTCCAAAGGGAGTTTGAATCCTGATTTGCAGCCCGGGGTCGCGCCGACGACGCCTATAATTTTTCCATCTTTTGGATTGCCATGAAAGCCAACGCCAAGCTTCGACAACAACAACGCGACACCTTGCGAGAGGTAAAAGCGGCGAAGGGCAAGGAACTCAACCCACGTTTGTTGCCCCTGATCGACGATTACTACGTGCGCGCCGAAACCCTGAGGGTGCGCGGCTGGGAAAGCGCATTCATGTGGCAGCAGTTTGATGAAAGTTTCAGCGAAAACACGGAGGAACTCCTTGAACTAAGGAAATGCACTGTTGAGTTAATCAAGGAAAGAATGCCTTGGGTTACTTATCGCTCCGCCTTCCTGGACGATTTACGGCTGCACTTTCCCGAATGGCAAGCACGCAATCCGGGCTTGGAAAGTCTGTGGGATGACGTTCTTTGCCGTGCGGGGCAACACAAGTGTGTGTTCTACACGACGAAACGTCCCGAGTGGCATGCCCGTATGGCGGCGACCCACGAAGCCTTTCGGAAACTCCGGGAAGCCGAAATTCAGGCGCATGCCACGGAAATCTCACTCGATCCCAAACTCTCCTTCGCCTCCTACGCGGACCGCTTGAAAGTATGGACGAGCACGCTTGAGGCCACCCGCGCCGAGCATGGCTTGAGCAAGGATAGGGCTTTCTCGACTTCGGCGAAGCCGGTTTTCACACGCCGGTTCTCGGAGAGGTGGAAGTTTGCACTGTGGGCCGATCCCATCTCATTGCGGAACATCGGGGGGCCAACTTTCGGTCAGATGGAGGTCATCATGCGTTTTGTGCCTGCGGACACAAAGAAGTTCGCGGAGTTTGCGGAAAACCCCATCTTCTCTCTTGCCTGGTTTCTGCCGACCAACTACCATTTTCTGAAATTTTTCAGCCTGACCGAGTTGGAAAGCAACGTGCGGGCGTGGTTGGCCGGCCTGTGCATTCTGCTTCCGGACATCGAACGAGCCTTTGCCTTGCCTGCGCCTTCAGAGTCTGAATAAGGGCCATAGGCTGGGCTGAACATCGTGAAACCCAACGTTACTGCGCGGCGACCAAGGTCTTACGCAGCGAACACGACGGCGACATGTCCAACCGAAGCCGCACCCCGCGCAGGCCCGACGACGATTTGCACGTCACGGCCAAGCCGGGT
Source organism: Betaproteobacteria bacterium (assembly GCA_009781175.1). Taxonomy (GTDB): domain Bacteria; phylum Pseudomonadota; class Gammaproteobacteria; order Burkholderiales; family Rhodocyclaceae; genus Niveibacterium. The sequence goes on along the minus strand of WQYQ01000042.1, from coordinate 1,355 downwards.
TAAACAATCGAGCATCTTTGCTTCACTGATGCCGCGAAACTGGCCGCGCAGCATCTTGGACAGTTTCGGCTGCGTCAAGCCAAGCACTTCCGCCGCTTGGCTCTGGTTCCATTTGCGGGCTTTGATGATCTCGCCAATCTTGGAGGCAAGTTGCGCCTTGACGATCATTTCATCGGCGTCGGGCATGCCCAAATCAGCATAAACGTTGCCGGAACCTTCTTCGATTTCGATCATTTCATTTCTCCTTTGGCGTGCGCCTGCGCCGCTTTCAGACCGTAGGTCGGGCTGAACATCGTGAAACCCAACGTTACTGCTGAGCATCAATAACCCGCCTCTTTCTGGTGTCGGAAAGCCAGAACATACACTGCATCATCGGCCAATTCGTGGCGATACAGGGCCACATAGCCGGAATCCCCGAATGCAATCACCAACTCGCGCAGCTCGGGCATTTCAGGGAACGGCCGGCCCATGTCGGGGGCCGTCTCCAGCAGCAGGAATTGCTGCTCAATAGCCTCGCCGGCTCGCTTGGCGGCTTCCGGCGCTTTGACGCTCAGAAACCGCCGGCATCGTTCCAAGCCTTCCGCTGCACCTTCGGTGACGATTACTTGTGGCATTCTGGCACCGCTCTTTCGTCATCGGAGCCCCAGGTATTCAACCAAGTGCGAACTTCCTGGCCGGTCAGATGACGGCCCGTTTCCTTATAGGCCGCCCAGGACGCCAAGGCTTCCTGCTTGAAACTCTCGCGGGCTTCCTCGCGCTCGACATACTGCTGGATGGCTTCGAGCATGATCCAGTGCGGTGAGCGGCGGCGCTGGCTGGCGAGGTGCTGGACGCGACCTTTCAGTGCGTCATCAATCTTGAGAGACGTTGCCATAATGGGGCTCTTATCACATAGTAATACCTAATGATAAGATAGTTCTTTCCGGCACCCAAGTCCACGACGCCGTCGGGCGCGTCGTGCGCGCCACGGATGCCCAAAACAACTGGCGCGACCTCAAGTACGACGCCAACGGCAACCTGCTCGAACAAACGCTGGTACTCCCGGCCAACAGCGCCGAGCGCCTGGCCGACCACACCAGCGCCCTCTACGACCTCTCGGATCGCAAAACGCTCAGCCTGGACGCCGCCGGCAACGCCACCGCCTACACCTATGACCCCGCGGGCAACGTCGTGCGCATCACCAACCCCGACGGCTACCGCGTCAGCCTCGACTACGACGAACTCAACCGCGTCGTGCGCAGCGTCGGCCCGCAAGTGACCGACCCCGTCTACGGCCTCATCCGCGCGGTCACACGCACTACCTATGACACCGCCGGCAACCTCACCCAGGTCGCCGCCGGGCGCACCGACGCCGG
>WQYQ01000041.1 GCA_009781175.1 Betaproteobacteria bacterium | reverse complement strand
TCATCCATCGGCTATAGGCCGCCGGCCGAGGCTGAGGCAAACTACTACAACCAACTCGGTAAGCATGCCGACGAGGCCGTTTTACTTTAACCAAACTGCCTCCGCGATTCCCGGGGCGGTTCACATAGGCGCGCACGACGCGGTTGAGTTCGTCGTAGTCGAGGCTGACGCTGTAGCCGTCGGGGTTGGTGATGCGCGTGACGTTGCCGGCGGGGTCATAGGTGTAGGCGGTGGCGTTGCCGGCGGCGTCCAGGCTGAGCGTCTTGCGGTCCGAGAGGTCGTAGAGGGCGCTGGTGCGGTCGGCCAGACGCTCGGCGCTGTGGGCCGGGAGCACCAGCGTTTGTTCGAGCAGGTTGCCGTTGGCGTCCCTTGGCTCCCGATCAGTTTGACCAACGACTCTTCGCGCTTCAGGCGCTTAACCTCTGGTTTGAGGGTGCGGGGAGCACCGGGTTCTTTCTCAATCCTGTTAAGAACAATATTGACTCTTATCAGAGGTGTTTTATATCCTCACAACGAGCAGACGCCAATCCTTTCCAGGATCGCCCTTTAAACGTCTACGAGGTCAAAATGCAAGCAAGCTTGTTGGTTATGCAGGGCGATTCTCTGCGCAAGGCTTTGGGGGCACGGCTCAAGGGGCGCATGGCCTCCGCCGTGGCTCCGGTGGATGCTGCGGGATGAGCCTGCCGGATCTGGACGTTACCTGGGACAGCGCCAAGGCGCAGTCGAACATTACCAAGCATGGCGTCACCTTCGCCCAGGCGGCCACGGTATTGCTGGATCCGTTGGCGCTAACAGTGTTCGACGAAGCGCACAGCCAAGCTGAGGAGCGATGGTTTACGCTAGGCATTGCGAGCGGAGGCAAGTTGCTTGCGGTTGCCCATACCTACCAGCCGAGCAGCCCGACCCGCGCACAGGTGCGCATTATTTCGGCGCGTGAAGCCACGCGCCGCGAACGCGAAATGTACGAGAACGAACCGCGATAGGTGAGATCATGAGCCAAACCCCATCCGATGACATGCCTGCCGAAATCGACTTCTCGCAAGGAACCCGAGGCAAATTCTTCCATCCCGGTGTGAAGCTGAACCTGCCGGTGTATCTCGATGAGCAGGTGCAGTCCCGCTTGGCCGCACTCGCCAACGCCAAGGGCATGGACTTCTCGGCTCTGGTCAATGAGTTGCTTAGGAAGGATATTGAACTCATTGAAGTGGCGCGATGAGTTCGGGGGGCTTACCGTGGTTCATGGCATGAAGGGGGCATTCGATCCGCTCGCCTTGGTCGCCGCGCAGTAACGTTGGGTTTCGCTACGCTCTACCCAACCTTGTATTGTGATTTCGTCTTGAGCCGTTTCTCAAGTCAGAGTGGCTGGACGCCGTGCCCAACCTTGGGCCTCAAAGCCCGTGCCATAGATCCTTGCGCCTGCCACTCCTCCTCCGAAGCAAGATCGGACAGTATCTATGGCCCTCCTCCGGCGCAGGAGGCGCAGCGGGTTTCATGGCAACCATCTGAGCAAGTCGATCACACCCGGGGTGACGGGCTTGTTGCAGCGGCGCGGAAAATTGGGTTCCGCTGGAGTCTGTAAACTGAACTGTGTAATGGGTATTTGAGACGATACGGCCGTATTGAGGCTGCGAGGAGCCATTACATGGAACTGACCCCCGAACAACTTGATGAACTGGTTGGCGGCTGCAAGAGTCAGAAAGACGTAGAGTCACTGTACTCGCAGATGCTCCAGCACATGATCAACCGCTCGCTGGAAGCCGAGATGCAGGGGCATCTGGGCTACGAGCGCCACGACGCAGCGCCAGAGGGTGCGCAAGCAAACCGACGTAACGGCAAGAGTCGCAAGACGGTGCGCAGCGAGGTTGGAGCCTTGCAGATCGAGACGCCGCGTGATCGCGCGGGGACGTTTGAACCGCAGATGGTAAAAAAGCGCCAGGTCCGGCTGGCGGGGATGGAAGAGAAAATCCTGGCGCTGTACGCCAAGGGCATGACCCCACGCAAACGACATCGAATCGGCGCTGGTTGATCTATACGGCGTGACGCTCTCGCACACGCTGATCGCGCAGGTGACCGACGCGGTGCTCGACGAGGCGCGCGCCTGGCAGAGCCGGCCGCTCGAAGCGATCTACCCGTCGGTCAGCGCCGACGAAGCGGCGGTCGAACTGGACGCTTTCGAGACCGAATGGGGCGAGAAATACCGTGCTGTCGTGCGCTTATGGCGGGGCAACTGGGACAACATCATCCCGTTCTTTCAGTTTTTGCCGCAGATACGCAAGGTCATTTATACGACCAATGCCATCGAGTCGCTCAACATGGTCATGCGCAAGCTCACACGCAACCGACGCATCTTCCCCAATGACGATTCAGCGCTCAAGGCGTTGTTCCTAGCGATTCGGGAGGCTTCGAAGAACTGGAAGGCCATTCATTACTGGAAACCTGCCTTGCACAGCTTTCAGGTGATGTTCGGCGAGGAGCGGGTGCCGCTGGGTGCCTTGTAAATAGAGGGATTTACACAGTTCGTTTGACAGACCCCTTCACGATGTTCAGCCCAGCCTATGGCCCTAAGCGCATTCCAATGAGATAGCGTTTGTTTCAGTCATCGGGAGGAGAATAAGACCCGGCAACGGCTTCAGTTGCGATGTGAAGATCGAGCATGAATTTTTGACGATCGAAATCCTTGGGCAATCTTTTTACGCCCAAATCATTCGAACGGCTTATCAAAGCAGCACATATGGCAGCATAAAACTGCTCCCCCGTCATGGTCTCAATAACATCGGGGTTAAATGGCAAAGCAATACTGATATCTCGAACCTTCTCTCCCGTCATCATATCCTTGAAGCTGCCAACACGATTACAAGCCTTAGACCGCCTTTCGTTTTCCGATATATCCGAATCAACGGCAATAACAAATACCGTCAGTTGGTCTATGTTTCCCCCATACGATCTATTTGCAAAAAGAGGAGTCAATTTATCCTCTAATACAACCATCGCATGATTAACTATTCTGAAAATTTCTTCTGATGCCAAAATACCCGTAACTCTGATCCTCATCGCGGCTCTCACTTGAATATTGGATTTCCCGGGGGAAGCGACCAATTCATCATGAAATATTGGATCAACATAACCTTTTCCTGAACCAGTACTTCCGCTTGGGTTCCCTTTGTTTGTTCGATCATTACAAGCCCTTGCCCCTGACTACGCAACCAAGTCTGAGAATATCGATCCTCCGGGCTCACCGTCGTGCCGTATTTCCAAACATCCCCTGCGTTTAGGTACGTAACGCCGTTGCGCACATCGGGATACACACCACTTTTTAGTGCAACCAGCGCATATTGAGTAGCGTCCGGCCCAGGAGTTGTTGCATTCTCAACGAGTCGATCCAATTGCTTCCAAGCTCTGTTAACCGCAGTGCCAATCGCAGCGCCGGCGACAATCCCTCCGCCAACGATTGCGGGATCGCCCGCAACACAAACGCCCCATGATGCAGCATCGCACGCCACTGCAAGAGCGCCTCCAGCCACAAAGCCAATGCCAGCGCCTATTTTCGCTGCATTGGAATCAGAACTAGATTCCGACGACCTCCCGCCAATCAAACCACCCCCAACATCCGTCATCGTTCCCGTCGCCCCGCTTCCATCAGCCATCATCGACCAGTACGGATCGTTGTCAGCCCTCAGGCTCTGCCCTCCCGACCCCAAGCCGCCCCCGCCACCGATCGAGTCATAGCCGAACATGCCGAGTCCACCCAGATCCGCAGGATAGGAACTCTGTGCGGCGATGAGCGGTGAATTTCTAGTCGTTCCCGTCGGATCCACGAAATTCACGGGATTATTCCCCACATAAGCATAGAGATTGATCCCGCCTTGCAACCCAATCGGATCGCGCTGGGTAAAGCGCGCCGTATCCGGG
>WQYQ01000040.1 GCA_009781175.1 Betaproteobacteria bacterium | reverse complement strand
GGGCGGGAGTTGGACACAGCTTGATCTGGGTGTATCGACGCAAGTGAACCAGAACGCTTCCGTCTTCGCGAATGTCAACTACAACGTTTCCTTCGACCACGGACAGAGCTGGGGCGGACGTGGTGGGGTTAAGCTCGTGTGGTGAGATAAATGCGCTCCTCGACGTAAGCGGCAGGTGCTGAACAGGTTCTAAACAGTTTTTTCGTCCTCGCTTTTCCATTCAATGGAAATAGAGAATTTGTCCAGCACACCGCTATATTTTTCATAAACGGCAGACTTACCAACGTCCCACTCATCTCTTGTGAGGCCAAGAAAATGAACGTCGATGCGTTTTCCATCTTTTATGATGTTGGACCGCCTTATTCCCTCCTTCTGAAATAAGAATTTCTCGTGGAGTTTAATCACCGCGTCATTTCCAGAAATAACCTCGCAATTGAGTTTCTGGATACCGAGCGAGCCGAAAACAAAGTTTATGAAAGAATATTCAAGAGCGGAACCGAGGCCGCCTCTGGCACTGGACGTTAGATAGTAGGCCCAGTCGGCTTTTTTATGTTTTCTGTCGAGGGCGTTAACGCTTATGACGCCAAGCGGTACATTCTGCTCATCGAGAACGGCAAAAACAATTTGTTTATCGTCCGTCTTTAAATGGTTTATCCATTTCAAATGTTCGTCAATACCGATGATGTGGTCGGTGTACATCCATTTTCTAACTTCTTCTTCATTCCTTATTTCACGAACCTTTAATTGAGATTCGGCATTAAGATCGAGTAGAGGCGATAGCGTTATGCGGCGAGGCTTTTGTGAAGTCATGACGTTCTTTCGACCCGACCGCAATAGGCAACAGCCGCTAGACACGCAAGGCCGCATGCGTCGGGTCGATCTCCGCAATCTGTGAATTAATCAAACGCCGCGCAATCGATAGCCTGTGCGGCAACTGCGGCAGGCTTTGCAGCGTAAACCACTGTGCATCCACAATCTCGCTCGCCTGACAGACGATTTCGCCCTGCTCGTAATCGGCAACGTAAGCGACCATTAGCGAGTGTGGAAACGGCCAGCTTTGGCTGCCGAAATAGCGCAGGTTCCGCACCGTCAGCCCAACCTCCTCGCATACTTCACGGTGCACACATCCTTCAATGGATTCGGAGGGCTCGACGAATCCCGCCAAGGCGCTATAGAAAGGGCCCGGCGCACGTACATTGCGCGCCAGGAGCAACTCCCTGCCGCGCGTGGTGTCGCGCTTGATCAGCACCATCATCGCCGGTGCGATACAAGGATAAACCGTATGTTCGCATTTCGGGCAACGACGGGAATGGCCTCCTTCATGGTTTTCCATCGGCGTCGCGCAAACGCCGCAAAAGCGATGCGTGCGCTCGAACTCAAGCCATTGCAATGCACGCCCCGCGATCGCCACGATCTCGTCGGACAAACGGTTGAACAGCCGGCGCAAACCTTCAAATTGCCATCCCACAGGCACCATGGCGGCAGCATCCGCCTCGACCGCCCAGCAGGGCGTGATGCCCAAAACGCCGATGAGCGTAGGCGTCCCGACTGGAACGGGAAGTGCCGAGCCCGCGGCCAGCCGAGGCACGCAAGGAGTATCGCCCTCGCAGCGAACCAGCAGACAGCCGGTCTGAAATATGAACCAGAGTCCGCCCTGACCAGGATCGGCCGAAATATCGACGAGCGGGCGAAATGCGGAGGGAAGCATCATGATCGTTGGAAGCGGGGATTCGAATTCAGGCAAGCAGCAGATTAGCTTGCCATCAATGGTGGTGATACGACAACCTCACGCGGTCATTCTGCGCGAAGTCGCAGAATCCATTTGTCCTCCGAGAGTGGATTCTGCGACTGCGCTTCGCTCCGCGCAGAATGACCACGGGTTGAGCGCAAGCCCCGTCATTTATGGCGGAGGCAGCGAAACAAGCGTTGTTATTAGCGCCACGGGCGCTTCCAATTTGTGGCGAGGAAGCCCCATGAGATGACTCACCGTGAGCCGAACGCAAGCGAGACAAACCTTATGAGCAGCGAAGACGCCACCAAACCCGTGGCATCACAGCCTCGCGCCAAGATCATAAATAGGTTCTCAGTTTTTCCCATTGCTCACACTTGGCATCGAATGCCATCGTATAGGCCGGACTGCTCGAAGGCAGTTGCAGAATGGCGTAGCGCTCGGCTTGGACGCCTAATTCGCGCAAACCGATCCTGGCGGACGTTTGGCCGTTGAAGCCAATCGCAAGCAATTTCGGCAGGCGTTTGACGAGCATGAGTAAGTCATTGCCCACGTGCGCTTTGATCTGGCTATCGAGACTGCCTTGCCGATGCGCCTCGGCAACGACATCCCACAGACCCACGCGATGCGCGAGCAGCGTCCTCAGCCGATCCGCATAGGCCATCCTGGCAAGGTCTTCCCCAAGCACCGCGGACATCAAGCGCCAAAACTGATTCTGGGGATGCGCGTAGTATTGGCTTGCCCGCAACGAGGCTTCGCCAGGCAAGCTGCCGAGCACAAGAACCTTGACTGCGGGATCGACAACGGGCGGAAAACTGCGTTTGGTATCCATAAGCTTCGCAGCGCGCCTGTTCCCTGCAAAATTTTCAGCGCGCGCCACATTTCAGGTAAAAATATTCTTTGGCGTATAACTCTAACTTACCGGCACATTCGGCCGCTCGCGGGACCATCTTCTTCGGTCGGGAAATTTAGGGCTCGATGTCTCGCGCCCGACAAACAGTTTTGACAGAAATTGCCGCAATGCAACATAAGCGCAGTACACTGTAAGAACCTGTTCAGAATCTGTCGCGAGAGGCGGTCAGCAGGGCGAAGAGCAGCGCAGGAACCGGAGTTTATGAGTGATAAATGAGGATTCCGAACAGCGCATGAGCTCCGATCACGGGCTCGCAGTAAGATTATGAGCAGGTTCTAAGAAACACGATGAACGATTATGACTAACGCACTCGAATTTCCTTTTGAAACCCTCCCTGCTCCCGGCACAATGTTGCACCTTGGGGCTGGCGTGCAATGGCTGCGCATGCCGCTACCCTTCGCGCTCGACCACATCAATCTGTGGCTGCTCGAAGACGGCGCAGGCGTTGCGATTATCGATGCCGGCTATGGCAATAGCGATACTCGCGCGCTGTGGGAACGTATCTTTGCCACGCTCGACCGCCCGGTCACGCGCATCGTCGTGACCCACGCGCACCCCGACCACATTGGCAACGCGCAATGGCTGTCGGCGCGCTTCGGCGTTCCTGTCCATATCACCCTCGGTGAATATATGTGGGCGCATGCGGTGTACGACGAAAGCGCAGGATACGGCGTCGAAGCGATGCTGGAATTCTTTTGCCGCCACGGCTTCACAAATGAACAAGCCGCGGCGCTCCGCGCGCTCGGCCATGCTTACCTGAAAGGCGTACCGGAACTGCCGCAGGAATACCTGCGCCTATACGATAGCGACCGCTTGCGCATCGGCGCGCACGATTGGCAAGTCATCGTCGGCTACGGACATGCAAGCGAACATGCGGCGCTGTGGTGTGCGCCCTTGAACATGCTGATCTCGGGTGACATGCTGCTGCCGCGCATTTCGACCAATGTCAGCACCTTCTCGGTGACGCCGCAGGACGACCCGGTCGGACGCTATACCGCTTCGCTGGAACGCTTCGCCGCGCTGCCTGCTGATATGCTCGTTCTGCCCTCGCACGGGAAGCCTTTCCGCGGCGCTCATGCGCGTATTCAACAACTGCGCGCGCACCATGAGGAACGCTGCGCCGACTTGCTCGCCGCATTGACGCATCCGATGCATGCCGGCGATTTGCTGGGCACTTTGTTTCCACGCAAGCTCAACGCCCATGAACTCAGATTTGCCATGGGCGAAGCAATCGCACACTTGAACCACCTCGCCACGCGTGGTGTCATTCATCCCGTGGAAAGCCCGGATGGCGTCCTGCGATTCGAAAAAACATCGGCCTCGCGCAGAGAACCTGTTCAGAATCTGTAGCGAGAGGCGGTCAGCGGGGCGAAGAGCAGCGCAGGAACCGGAGTTTATGAGTGATAAATGAGGATTCCGAGCAGCGCATGAGCCCCGATCACAGCCTCGCAGTAAGATTATGAACAGGTTCT
>WQYQ01000039.1 GCA_009781175.1 Betaproteobacteria bacterium | reverse complement strand
TCTGGCGATGAGTCCGGGCGGCATGGACACGGTGGCGATCATCGCCGCCTCCAGCCCGGTCGATGTGCCCTTCGTGATGACCCTGCAGGCGGTGCGGCTGATCGTCGTCATCGCCCTCGGCCCACGGCTGGCGCGGTTTGTGGCGGAGAAAACGGCGGCGCGGCGCAGGGCTGATTGAATATTATTTACGATAGCTGGCCGCGCCTGCTGCGTAAGGATTTCAGAATTGAAATATCCTGAAATTGGCTTGCAGCAGGCGCTGGCAGCTACTGATTTTAGTGCGGGCGCTTGCCAGGGTTCTTCTTGCTGCGGGTGTGCGAGCCGCGCTCCAGGCTGCGTTTCTGGCCGGTGCCTTCCTTGCGCACGACGGCGCCGGGCAGGGGTTTTGTGGCTTTGCGCGTGGCTTCGGTGACGAGTTGGTTGCCCATGATGTGATCCTTCTTCAGTGGCAGAGATTGAAAAACTTTATATTGTCCACGATTTGCATGTGAAAGCCTTACCTCTTGGCAAGGAAGAGACGCGCGGGGATTCCGAAGAACTGACTGTCGATTCTTCATCGCGACTCAATGACGCGGCGTCACGCAGCTTCTTATTTCGATTGCGCTTTGGGCTACAGCGCGAATCGCGAACCGGCCCTCGGCGCAGTCGAACTTCACGCGGCTTGTTTTGCCAGTCCGATACCGTTGCGCAGTATGTCGCGCGCGACGATCATCTTCTGAACTTCCGTTGCGCCTTCGTAGATGCGCAGTGCGCGAATTTCGCGGTAAAGACTCTCTGTTACGCCGCCAACCCGCACACCACGGGCGCCAAAAAGTTGCAACGCCGTGTCAATTACGGTTTGGGCGTTCTCGGTTGCGGTCATCTTGGCCATGGCGGTTTCGCGCGTGGTGCTCAGTTGCTGCACGTCGCGGCGCCATGCGGCGCGGTAGGTCAGCAGCGCGGCCGAGTCGATCAGCGAGGCCATTTCGCCCAAGCGCGTCTGCGTAAGCTGCATGTCGCTGAGCGTTGCGCCAAACAATCGGCGTGATCGCGCATAAGCCGTTACCTCGTCGAAGGCGCGGCGGGCAAAGCCCAGCGCTGCGCCGGCGACCGAGGCACGAAAGATGTCCAACGTGCGCATTGCGAGCTTGAAGCCTTCGCCCGACGCGCCCAGCAACCGGTCGGACGGAATGCGCATGTTATTGAAGCGCAGTGTGGCCAGTGGATGGGGCGCCATCACGTCGATGCGCTCCGCGATGGAAAAACCGGGGTCATCGGGATAGACAACAAAGGCGCTGATGCCGCGCGTGCCCGGAGCATCGCTGCTGCGCGCAAAGAGCACGTAGATGTCGGCGATACCGCCGTTGGAAATCCACGTTTTTTCACCGTTGATCACATAGTTCGAGCCTTCCAGCCGTGCCGTGGTGGACATGCCTGCCACATCAGAGCCGGCCTCTTTCTCGGACAGCGCAAAGGCTGGAATCAGCTCGCCGCGCATGACCTTGGGCAGCACCGCGTTCTTTAGCGCGTCCGAACCCGCGAGCGTGATCGGGCCGCTGCCCAGTCCCTGCATGGCCAACGAAAAGTCGGCCAGGCCGTTGCGATAGGCCAACGCTTCGCGCGCCAGCACCAGTCGGCGTGATTCGATGGCTGGCCCGAAGCCCCCAAACTGACCCGGCACGCAGGCGCGCAGGATGCCGCTGTGGCCCAGCGCCGCCACCAGCCGGCGGCAGGCATCGTCTACGTTGGAATGGTCCACGTTGTCGAGCGTGCCCGAATCGGCGAACGCATCGACGCTTTGCATGAACTCGCGATGACCGGGATCGAAGAACGGCCAGTCGAGGTAGTCGCGCTGGTGCAGCGGTGTGAAGGTGTGTCTGTGCATGGTATGGATCCGAAGAAATGGTGTGCAGAGTTTATAGCCTACTCGGTAGTATGTAAACATCAATCTCGTGAATTCCTGCGGATCCGACCTTGGGATTGATGCTTGACGCTCACTAGAGTGTCAAGTAGAATACCGAGAAGTATGTTGCTTGACCAATTTCTTTTTACGATGCCATGATGCCCATCTGGTCTCCAACGCTTACGGTGGGCGAGGCGCGGTGGCGAAGGCTGGCGCATGAGCTGTCGCACCGGGCTGGCATTGAGGATTCGGCCGACGGGCTCGGCGCGAGCGATTTGGCGCGCATGTTGATGCCCAAGCGGCAGCTAGGCTTTGCAGCGTCACTGCCATCGATTCTGGGTGTGGTGGAGGAAACGGCCTCGGATCTGCCGCGCGTATCGACGTTACTGGCAACCGCGATGGGCGCCGCGATGGTGTTGCTTCGACTGGGCAATGCGGGCCAGCGCAAAAGCTGGCTCGGCCAGGTGATTGAGCGAGGCCGCTTGCCGTTGTTGCTCAAAAACCGCGACGTGGTCTGCGCGGGGGAAGCATTTTTCAATGCCGTTCCGGATGCGGGCGGCTGGATCGTGCGGGGCAAAGGATTTATTGCCGCCGCGCCAACGCCCGCAGACGGCATGGTTGCATTCGCCCTAATTCCGCAGGAGCATGACAGACAGGCGCTGACGGCGTTTGTTCTGCCGGGTGACACGGCGGGGATTTCCGTCGATAGCGCCGATGGTGGCGAGTCGCGGCAGCAGTGCGTCAACCTCGACGTTCGGCTCTCGCAAGATATGCTGCTCGGCGCTGCTGGATCGGCACAAGCTGTTTTTGAGGAAATTCAAGCACTGTGCCGCATCGCCGCGGCGGCGCAGGCTATCGGCGCCGCGCTTACGGCGTACGAGCAAGCTTGCCGCGCCGTGCGAGCCACATCGACCGCGCCTGCGCAGGAGACGCTCAAGCTCGCTTCGTGCGCAAGCGCGCTTTGCGCGGCGCGGACGATGCTCCACGAATCGGTGCGCGCCGTCGAGGCGGGAGAAAACGTCGGCCTGCTCAGCGCGATGACGATGCTTTCGTCCGCCCAGTGCTGCGACCAGATGATCGCGACGAGCCTGCAAATTGCGGGCACAAAGCCATTGAAAGATTTCGCGCGGCTGCACGCACTGTTGCATGCGCGCCAGATCCACTTGGCCACCGCCGGACCGGCGCACGCGCAGGCTGCATTGCTGGCTGGCGCGATCACGCCATTGGAAACGAACAACCCGGGAGTTCCACGCACCATGTCTCACAAACCAGGCGCCCATAACAGCGGCGTGTCATCTGACCGCGTGGTCGAAATCCTTGATGCCGCAGCGGATGCTTTCACCCAGCAGAGCTATGACGCGACGACCCTCGACTACATCGGCGACGTGATCGGCGTCACAAAGGGCAGCATTTACTACCACTACCGAAGCAAGGCGGACCTTTTCGTCGCGGTGTACAGGCGCGCGATGGAGATGAACATCGACACCGTTGCCCCGATCTCCGGGCAACCGGGCGTGAGCGCAGTCGAATGCCTCTACCGCATGGTTTACGCGCACGCGCTGCAGGTGATGAAGCATCTGTCCTACCAGCGCGTGGCCGTACAGGATCTCGAAGCGCACCTGATGGGCCGCGTGACCGAAGAACAGCGCATTCGCCTGAACGAAGTGATTGCGCTGCGGGACCGTTACGAGCAACTTTTTGTGCGTGCGCTGCAAAAGGCCATTGATGCGGGTGAACTCCCGCAGCAGAGCGCGCGCATGGCGGTCAAGCCGTTATTTGGCGCCATCAACCACACGACCATGTGGTACCGACAGCGTCCCGGCGAGACGGCCGCCGATCGTGACCGCATTGCGAGCTATCTGGCGACCTTTGTAGTCTCCGGTTTGCAGCACACCTATCAGCCGTTTCCTGTCCAGGCCCTCGAAGACGCAACCCACTGACCCACGATGCAAAACATGCAGATACACACATCCTCTCCATCCCACGATGCCGCGCGCTGGTCCGCAGTCGCGGAGTGGTATCACGCCTTCTTCACTGGCCTCTTGATGACTGTCGTCACCCGGCGCAGCGCGCGCGAGGCATCGGAATTGACGTTCAATATTTTTCGTCGCCAACACCACGAGCGTTTTTTACCTGGTCTCGAAAAGCTGGGATTGCTGGGACTGCCTCCTGCAGTGACCGCGGCGCGTTACCACTACTTGTCGAACGCGATCGGCGGTGTGCGCGTCGAGTACATGGAGGAAACGCCGAAAAAGGTCTGGGTGCGTTATGCTCCGCCGCGCTGGGCGTGGCACGGCACCGCGATCTGCGCGATTCCCGGTGAAATCTCGCGCGCAGTGCTGCGCGGCTGGCACGGACACAATGGCGTTTCTCTTGGAACGAAGCGATTGGGCTTTGTCTGCACCAAGCAGGCGATGGACGGGCAACCGGGTCTGGAAGGCTATTACTGCGAGTACGAGCGCGACATCGAACCCGAGGAACGTCTGCGTTTTGCACGTGGTGAGGAAGCTCCCGACTTCGATGCCGCCCGCGCACCCATGCTGCCCACCGCCGACTGGCCGTTGGAGCGCTTGCAAAAGGCGCGCCGCAACTACGCGATGGAGTACGCGCGCAGCGCGATTCCCGAACTGATCGCGTTGTTTGGCCCGTTCGACGCGGCCTATCTCGGCGGCATGACGGCACGCCTGATCGGCATGCAGTTCTATGCGGAAACAGCGCAGGCGATGGGACTGCCCGGCCAGGGCGACGCAGACGACTTTGCTCGTTTCATGGTTGCGCTCGCGCAGGCGCAGGGCGACCGCGCTGAATGGCAGGCCAGCCCGCACGGCCCGGTCGTGCGGCAGATGAGTTGGAAGCTCATGGGCGGGCTTGTCGCGCTCAGTGCTTCGGCCTTCGACATTTGGAACGATCTGCTCGACGGCGCGCTGTCAGCGCACAACCGTCACTTGCGGCTGCAAGTTGAGCGCCGCCTGGATCAGGGCGATGGCGCTTTCGAATGGCGCATCGCGCCGCGTCCCGCGCAAACTGCGTTTTGATGGGGAGACGGTCATGACAGATTCCTGTCTGAGTGGCCTGCGCGTGATCGACGCCTCTCGTGTGCTCGCCGGACCATACTGCGCGCAGATACTCGGCGATCAGGGCGCGGAAGTCATCAAAATCGAATCGCCCGATGGCGATGAAACGCGCCACTTCGGTCCAGTGGTCACGGAGGGCGGCGCTGCGTATTTCCAGGCGCTGAACCGCAACAAGCGCGGCATCGTACTGGACATGGGGCGACCTGAAGCGTTGGAGGTTTTCTGGGAGTTACTCGCCGGCGCGGATGTGCTGATCGAAAACTTCAAAGCCAGCACGCTGCGGTCATGGGGCATCGAGAAGCCGGCGCAAATCACCTCGCGCTTTCCGCATCTTGTTCACTGCCGCATCACCGGCTTCGGTGATGACGGGCCGTTGGGTGGCGTTCCAGGCTATGACGCGGCGGTGCAGGCCATTTCGGGTCTGATGAGTGTCAACGGTGAAGCAACGGGCGGGCCGGTACGCATGGGCGTGCCGATCGTGGACCTTGCCACGGGGATGCAGGCAGCTATCGCGGTGCTGTCGGCGCTTCGCGAACGCGACCGTTCAGGTCGAGGGCAGATGTGCGACTTGGCGCTCTACGACTGTGCGATTGCCATCGCGCATCCGCATCTGCCGAATTACTTGTGGTCTGGCAAGGAACCGGCGCGCACAGGCAACAGTCATCCGAACATCACGCCCTACGATGCTTTCGACACCGCTACTTGCCAGATTTACATCGCGGTGGGAAACGATCGGCAATTCGCGACGCTATGCGCGCGACTCGACAGCCCAGCGCTCGCGACGGACCCACGCTTTCGCGGCAATGTCGATCGCATTGCGCACAGGGAGGAGCTCAAGGCTGAACTCAACGAGTTGTTGCGCAAGCACGATGGTCACGAATTGGCTGACCGTTTGCAACTGGCAGGCGTACCGGCCGCACCGATTCTCGGTATCGCCGAAGTCGCGAAGGATGCGCATGCGTTGCACCGTGACATGGTCATTGATCGCGATGACTATCACGGCAGCGGGTTCCCGATCAAGTTCAGTCGAACGCCTTCACGGCTGCGCATGCGGCCACCGAAACACGGTGAGCACACTCGCGAGGTTCTTCGGCAAACAGGGTTTGACTCGTCGCGGATACAGGCGCTTGACGAGAGTGGCGCTTTCGGACGCGCCAGATAACTTGTTTCACAGGGCCAAGTTGCCCATCCGTGCGCCCTGGGCGCGATTCATCCAACTATCAGGAGACAGACATGAGGTTTACGCACTTTTGCTCCACCGCGGCTTTGGTCATTGGCGGCGCCTTCGGCGTTACACCCGCGCATGCGGCGGATGTTTATCCCAGTACGACGATCAAGATCATCTCGCCCCACCAGGCCGGTTCGACGACCGAGACCTTTGGTCGCATGCTCTCGGTCGAGATGGGCGAGCTGTTGGGCCAACCGATCATTATTGAATCGCACGCCGGCGCTGGCGGAACCATTGGTGCGCGCGAGGTGGCGCTGAGCAAGCCGGACGGCTACACGGCCCTCATGAACGCTTCAATTCAAGTCATGTATCCGGGGATGTACAAAAACCTGAGCTTTGATCCGATCAAGGACTTCACGCCCGTCGGCGTCTTCGGCTTCGCGCCGATGGTCGTGGTGGTGGGGGAACAGTCGTCGATCAAATCTTTCAAGGACATGATCGACACCGCGCGCGCCAATCCAACCAAGCTGTCATTTGCCTCTGGCGGTCGTGGGTCGTTGCCGCATCTTGTGGGGGAGGTGGTCAACGAGCGCAGCAACGTCAAGATGACGCACATTGCCTACAACGGTACCGGTCATGCGCTGATCGATGTCACGGGAGGCCATGTGGACATTCTTTACGCTTCGGTCGCCAGCGCAGCGCCACTGATCAAATCCGGCAAACTGCGCGCGCTTGCGGTGACGTCCGCGAAACGCGTCGATTTGCTGCCGGAGGTGCCGACAATTGCTGAGTCGGGTTTGCCTGATTTCGACGTAACCTCGTGGTATGCGCTCTGGATGCCAAAAAACACGCCGAAAGAGATTGTCGACAAGGTCAACAAGGCGATGCGCGATGCCTCGGCCAAGCCTGCGGTTCAGGAGCGTTTGAAACAGAATGGCATGATTCCCAGCACGCTCACGGCAGAGCAGTTTGCAGCGTTCTGCAGCGCAGAAAGCGCGCGCTGGCTCGCCGTGATGAAACGTGCCAATATTCAGGCGGAATAAAATTTTGTGAACGAACCTGAACGGCTGGTCGCCGGCGCAGCCGTTCAGGTGTTCAGGCCGATGCGGCGGTTTGCTCGATGGCTTCGATCTGACCAGACAAGTCCAGCCACTCGTCTTCCAGCGCGGCCAGCTCACCGGTCACGGCTTTCAAGCGGCGGCCGGCGTCGGCGATTTCGGCGGGGGGCAGCGGGGCGGCCAGGCGCTGTTCCAGGGCGGCGCGCTCGTCGCTCAATTGCTGCATGCGGCGCTCGGCTTGTTCCAGGGCGCGGCGCAGGGGGCGGGTGCGGTCGGCCAGTTGCTGGCGGCGCTGGGCGTCCAGCCGGCGCTGTTCGGCGGGGTTGAGCGCGGGCTTGGCTTCGGCGGGGGTGGCGGCGCTGGCCGCTTCGCGCTGGCGGCGCGCTTCGTCCATCAGGTAGCGCTGGTAGTCTTGCAGGTCGCCGTCGAACGGCTCCACGCGGCCACGGGCGACCAGCCAGAATTCGTCGCACACGCTGCGCAGCAGGGCGCGGTCGTGGCTGACCAGCATCAGCGTGCCCTCGAACTCGTTGAGCGCCACGGCCAGCGCCTGGCG
>WQYQ01000038.1 GCA_009781175.1 Betaproteobacteria bacterium | reverse complement strand
GGGCTCAATCAATGCCCAGTCTTTGTCAGATATATCATGGCGTCTATGGGCTGCGGGCATCGGCGGGTCAGGGCTGTAATTGAGATGTTGCTATTATATCGTATCTCGTGACGACGGCATCTAGGAATTACTCGCAGGAAGAGGCCGTGGCACTCGAACTCGCATCGCTTGGTTGATCAAATCGGGATCAACGCCCAACGCTTGCAGAGTAGCCCGAACCACCTCTCGCGCACGCTTTTCACCACCCACCTCTACCTTGGAAGTCCGCAAGGCGAACACCATCACACCAAGGGCAATAGCTTCAGCCAGTTCGATGTCCATGACCTTGACAAAGCCCTTTTCAATCGCCTCCTCCAGATCCGCGCGCGCATTGCGGACAGCCAGATCGCCAACACTGGAAACCGAACCCAGGAACGCCCTGAACACAGGATCAAGCCTCGCCTTGCGATAGAACAGCCTCGCTGCGGTTGCCAAACGAATGACAGGGTTGGACTCGCCACCGACCACCGGGACGATGGTCTGGACCAGTTCGTCTGAGATATGTGCCATCGTGGCCTCCAGCAGATCCCGGGTAGTCTCAAAGTAGTTGTAGAAGGTGCCTCTTGACACGCCAGCAGCTTTCACGAAATCGTCGACTATTGGGATGTCCGGTCCATTTTGGGCAAAGACGGGAATAGCCGCCTGGATGATGGCGGCGCGCGTCTTGGCCTTCTGGGCTTGCCCACTGATCGTCCTGGGATGAACAGCTCTCTGAGACTTGGGTTTTGGCTGATATGGCATACGCAAGTTGGATAGGGCGCTCCTAATTTGATTTAGGTTAGCGCCGATAATTCACACTTTCACTGACAACGATCACCGAAACAGCCGCCCCCCAAAGCCCTGCGCGTGCCCTAAGAGACTAGCCCGGTCCATGCAGAGCTCACGGTCCGTTGTACATGTCGTGAACGGCCCCGGACACAGTTTGTTCAGTCATCGCCTTTGATTTTCGAGGCAGCTTGCTCGGTGCAAACAGCGTCTTGAGTTGCCATGCAACGGTATCGAGCCCTGTCTACCCTTCAAGCCCTGTCGCGCGGGGTAATCCGTTCCTGATTTTGCTGACGCATTTCCCCGCCGTAGCGAATCACATACGCTCCGGGCTCCAACGCCGCAGGAGCAAGGCGTTCGTAATCACGGACACCGAAGACGCCGCCATCGCCGCGCCGGCGATAACCGGCGAGAGCAAACCAAGCGCCGCAAGCGGAATTCCGACAACGTTGTAGATGAAAGCCCAGAACAGATTCTGGCGGATCTTGGCGACGGTGCGCCGCGATAAATCGAGCGCGGCGGGGACGAGACGCGGATCGCCGCGCATCAAGGTGATTCCGGCGGCATGCATCGCGACATCAGCGCCGCCGCCCATCGCGATGCCCACATCGGCGGCGGCAAGCGCCGGCGCATCGTTGATGCCATCACCGACCATCGCGACGCGTAGGCCGTCCTTGCGCAGACGCGTCACGACCGCAGCTTTATCCGCGGGCAGCACTTCGGCCTCGAAACGCACAATCCCCAGAGCCTGCGCAACGGTTTGCGCAGCGCCGCGATTATCACCGGTCAACAGCATTGAATCGATGCCTAGCGCATGCATCCGCTTTATCGCGTCGAGCGCAGCGGGTTTCACCGTATCGCCGAAAGCCAGCAAACCAAGCAGGCGCGGCGCGGGTTCAATTTCCGCAAGCCAGGACAAGCTGAACCCCCGCGCCTCAAGCGCGGCGGCCTCTTGAGCCAGCGGCGCGCAATCGATATTCGATTCGGTCATCAAGCGCGCATTGCCGAGGCGGAACAAATGTCCATGAGTCGCCCCAACCTGAAGGTTGGGGCTTCCTCGCCACAAATTGGAAGCGCCTTCGGCGCCAGTAACACTTGTTTCGCCAACCCCGCCATAAATGACGGGGCTTGCGCTCAACCCGTGGTCAATGCGCGCCTGCATGCCACGCCCCGGCAAGGCTTCAAGCTCGCTTGCTGTCGGCAGGGCCATTCCAGCAGCCGCGTTGCGCACCGCCGCCGCGAGCGGATGCGTCGAACCCTGTTGAATCGCGGCGGCCGTCTCCAGCAATGGGAAATCGTTTACCGCTGCATGCTGTGCGACAAGCTGGGCGCGGCCTTCGGTCAGCGTGCCGGTTTTGTCGAACACCACGCAACGCACCGCTTGGGCGATTTCGAGCGCTTCGGCATCCTTGATCAGAATGCCGTATTTCGCGCCGACGCCGGTGCCCGCCATGATCGCCGCAGGCGTGGCCAGGCCGAGCGCGCAAGGGCAGGCGATGACCAGTACCGTCACCGCATTGATGAGCGCCGTTTCCCAGTCACCGCGCGTCAAGCCCCAAGCAAGCAAGGTGATGCATGCGATGACGAGCACAACCGGGACAAAGACCGCCGCGACGCGATCGACCAAGCGTTGTATCGGCGCTTTTGCCGCCTGCGCGTCTTCGACGAGCCGCACGATGCGCGCCAGCACGGTTTCAGCGCCGACCGCCGTGACTTCGAATTCAAACAATCCTTCGCCGTTGATTGCGCCGCCCGTCACCGCATCGCCCGGCGCTTTGGGCGCGGGCAGACTCTCGCCGGTAATCAAGGCTTCATCGACACTCGTCTCCCCCGAAACGACACGGCCATCGAGCGGAATCCGCTCGCCGGGAAGCACCTGTACGTGGTCGCCAATCAGAACTTCGGCGACATCGACTTCAGCCCAGATCGCATTGCGCAGCGCGCGCGCGCGCGTTGGGCGCAGCGCCTGCAAGGCTCTGATCGCCTCGGTGGTTTGCCGCTTCGCGCGCCGCTCAAGCCATTTGCCAAGCCGCACGAGCACGATCACCACCGCCGCAGCCTCGAAGTACAAATGCACATGTTCACCGTCGTGTCCAAGCCACAGATAAAGCGAGAGCCCAAACGCCGCCGAGGTGCCAAGCGCGACGAGCAGATCCATATTGCCCGAGCCTGCTTTCAGCGCGGCCCAGCCGGCGCGGTAGAAGCGCGCGCCAAGCCAGAACTGCACCGGCGCGGCAAGTAGAAACTGCAGCCATGCCGGCAACATCCAGCCGCTGCCGATTGCCAGCATCGGCGCAAGCAGCGGAAAAGCCAGGAGAACGCCGACGACAAGTTCCCATGCTTCACGCCGCAGCCCGGCCTCCTGCGCATCAACTTTCGCGTTCTCGCCCGTCTGCGCCGCGACAGGAAGTTTCGCCTCGAAACCCGCGCGCCTTACCGCCGCAAGCAGCGTCGCTATATCAAGCTCGCTGCCGGCCCAGCGCACGCGAGCCGATTCGCTCGCCAGGTTGACGCTCGCATCAAGCACGCCGGGCAAGGTTTTTAGCGCACGCTCGACGCGCGCAACGCAGGATGCGCAGGTCATGCCTTCAATCGCGAAATCCTGTTCGCTGATCGGCGCTTCGAAACCGGTGTTCCGCACAGCCTCGACAAGCTGTGCGGCGGAAACCGATTCGGCGAACACAACCCGCGCCGTTTCGTTCGCAAGATTGACGCTGACTCCGGCCACGCCTTCGACCGCGGCAATCGCCTTTTCGACACGCTGCACGCAGCTCGCGCAAGTCATACCGCGAATCGGCAGCGTCAGTTCGAGAGTCGTTTCGGAAAGCGGAGCAGCTTGAGTCGGGGCGTTCATGGGGTTTTTCGGTTGTCTGAATTTCGATGATTGATGCCTGGATTTTCCCAGCACGGGAAGGCGAATTGTCTCAAGCTGAAGCCTGCGCCTCAAAAGTCAAAAGCGCCTGTTTGCGCTCCAAACCGCCCGCATAGCCGGTCAGTTTGCCATCCCGGCCAAGCAAGCGATGACAGGGGATAATAATCGTCAACGGATTGTGCCCCGTCGCAGCCCCGACGGCTCGCGCCGCCATGGGTCGACCAAGCTGCCGGGCAAGCGTTCCATAGTCGGCCGTCTCGCCAAAACCAAGCCGCGCAATCGCAGCCCAGACCATACGCTGGAATTCGCTGCCTTCAGGCGCAAGCGCTAAAGCAAAGCTGCGCCGTTTGCCCGCAAACCATTCGCGCAATTGACGCTCCGCTTCGCACAACACGACCGATCCCGGCGCTTCCTGCCACGCAGCCTGAACGCCATTGAAATGTTTTTGGCCTTCAAACCAGACGCCGATCAATGCCTGCGCACGTGCGGCCAGCACCATCGGGCCATAGGGCGTTTCAATCCGTTTCCATTCGATTCGAGAATTCATAGCCCAGCCTCCACGCCCGCCGCAAAGCCGATCCGGCCCTCCCAAAGCCGACGCCACAAATGCAGCACCGCATAACTGCGCCAGGGACTCCAGCGCTCGGCGAATGCATCGGCTTCGCGCGCCTTGGCCACGCCAAGCGCTTTAATCAAGGCGACATCGCCGCTCGGCCAGGCGTCCGGCCACGCCAATGCACGCAGCGCGATGTACTGCGCGGTCCAGCGGCCGATGCCCGGCAATGCTTCCAATGCCGCCAGGGTTGCGGGCACATCGGCTGCCGGCGAAAGTTCGATGCGCCCCGCAGCGACTTCGCGCGCGAGGGCGAGAATTGCGCCTGCCCGTTGCCTCACGATGCCCAGCTCGCCAAGCTGCTCCGGCTCCACATCCGCAAACCGCGCCGCGCTTGGAAAAGCATGCGTGACCCCGCCCTGGGCCTGCGGCAGCGCCGTGCCGAAACGCGCGACGACCCGCCCCGCCAAGGTATGCGCCGCCTTGACCGTTATCTGTTGCCCAAGAATTCCGCGCACGGCCATCTCGAAACCATCGAATGCGCCCGGTACGCGCAATCCCGGCGCATCGTCGGCCAGCGCGCCCAAGACCGTGTCCACGGCTTCCGGCTCACAGGCCAGATCGAATAAGCGCCGCACACTCGCGAGGATGGCGGGCAAGCCGTATAAAAGTTCGGCGGACACATGCACCGCAATGGCGCAGCGTTCGGGCCGATGACTGACAGTCAAGACGCCAAGCCGCTCTCCGTCGGGCGTTGCACAACGGACTGAGCGCCGGTAGCAAGCCTCTTCGACGACTTCAACGCCAGCGATCCGACGCCCTGCGAGAAAGGCAAGCAAACGAGTCCAATCGAACGGAGGCCGATAGGCAAGTTCGAATATGGGAGCGCAGGAATTGTCGCGGGCAGCTTCGCGTCTGAAATCCGAAGGCGCTAAAGCATAGCGTTCGCGAAACAGCGCATTGAAACGCCGCAAGCTTGCGAAACCCACGGCATAGGCGATTTCGCCGATCGGTAATTTGGTATCGGCCAGAAAACGTTTTGCGAGCAAAAGCCTTTGCGTCTGCCCGAAAGCCGTGGGACTGACGCCGAACTCCTGCCGGAAAACGCGGCGCAAGTGACGCGATGTGACGCCGAGACGCTCGGCAAGCGTCGTAAGCGAAGCTTCTTCGCCGGCTTCGATCCGTTGTGCGGCGGCCCAGGCAAGCCGCGAGGCCGCATCGATCGGCGCATATCCGGGCGCTAATTCGGGTCGACAACGCAGGCACGGTCTGAAACCAGCCGCTTCCGCAGCCGCCGCGTTTGAGAAAAAACGGCAGTTTTCGGATTTTGGCGTGCGCGCAGTGCAGACCGGGCGGCAGTAAATCCCCGTCGAGGTCACGCCAACAAAGAAGCGGCCATCGAAACGGCGATCATGTGCGCAAAGCGCGGCGTAGCAGGCATCGTGTGCGGGAAGCATGGCCGGATTATCGGCCAGACCGGAAACAAACGCTCGCCGTTTTCGGACATCGATTTCAAGCACGGCGGACCAAATCGAGCACAGCGGTTTCGCCTGCCGCGCGATGAGTTTCAGGAAGAATGCTTGCGATAGAAACGCACAGGTTTCACATCATCGAGTTTAGCGCCAGACTTTGGGCCTTGGCAGGCATTGCAGCCGTCGGCGCAACTCGGCGGCGGCGGTTTTCCACCCGTAAAACGCCGCCACAAACCAGGCGCTTGCTTCTTGAGCACGGCAATCGCGCTGAGCGCGACGATCACGCCGACGATCACGGGTTCAAGCATTGCATAGAGTGTCATGCGAGCAGATTCCCGACGCGATAGGCGATAAAAGCGCCCGCATAGGCAAGCCCGAACAAGTAGACCAGCGCGATGCCCACCGTGCGCCATGTTCCGGTCTCGCGCCGCATCACCGCCAAAGTGGAAAAACACTGCGGCGCATAGACGTACCAGATGAGCAAGGCCAAGCCTGTTCCAAACGACCACTGCGCGGCAATCAGGGGGGCGAGTTGGGCGGCGGCAGCGTCATGCCCGCCGCTGCCGCCCACGGCGTAAACCGTCGCCAGTGCGCTCACGGCCACCTCGCGCGCGGCAAGCCCCGGAATCAAGGCGACGCAGATCTGCCAATTGAAACCGAGCGGCGCGAAAACCACCTGCATCGCATGGCCGATGCGACCCGCGAAGCTGTATTCGATTGCCGTGTGCTGCCAATCGGCGGGCGGCGCGGGATAGCTGGAAAGGAACCAGATCAAAATCGACAAGGCGAGAATGATGCCGCCTACGCGCTTGAGAAAGATCGAAGCGCGTTCCGCCAGGCCGATCGCGACATCGCGCGGATGCGGCAAACGCCAGGACGGCAACTCCAACAGCAACGCATGATCCTTGTCGCCCGAGCCAAAACGTTTGACGAGCCACGTCACGAGCAGGCCGCTCACTACGCCGAGAAAATAAAGCCCAAACAGAACCAGGCCGCGCAGACTGAAATATCCCAGAACCGCGCGCTCGGGAATGAAAGCGCCGATCAGCAAAGCATAGACGGGCAGACGCGCCGAACAGGTCATCAGCGGCGCGACCATGATCGTCAAAAGCCGGTCGCGCGGATGCTGAATGCTGCGCGTCGCCATGATTCCAGGCACCGCGCAGGCGAAGCTCGAAAGCAGAGGAATGAAAGCCCGGCCGGAAAGGCCCGCGGCCAACATGAAACGGTCGAGCAGGAAAGCCGCGCGCGGCAGATAGCCGGATTCTTCGAGGCAGATAATGAAAAAGAAGAGCAGCAGAATTTGCGGCAGAAACACCAGCACGCTGCCAACGCCGGCGATGATGCCGTCGACGAGCAGGCTGCGCAGCATGCCATCGGGCATCTGCGCGGTGAAGAGGCCGCCCAAGGCTTTGACGCCTTCTTCAATCAAATTCTGTACCGGCGCGGCCCAGGCGAAAACGGCCTGGAACATGAGAAACATCGTCGCGACAAGGATTACAACGCCCCACACCGGATCGAGCACCCAACGATCCAGGCGGTCGTCGGTTTCGGCGGTGCGGCGCGGTACAGAAACCGCCGCAGCGAGCAGCGCATTGACCGCGGCGTGCACATCGGTATTTTCCGGCAGGCGCGGCGGGATCAGAGGCAACTCGGAATCGAGCGCGGCAAGCAGTCCGTTTGCGCCGTCCTTTTTGACCGCGACGGTTTCGACGACGGGAATCCCGAGTTTTTTCTGCAGCGCCTCCCGATCAATACGGATGCCGCGCCGCGCCGCCGCATCCATCATGTTCAGCGAAACCATCATCGGAATGCCGAGCTGGGCAAGTTCCAGTACGAAACGCAAATGCAGACGCAGATTCGTGGCATCGACGACGCAGACGATTTGATCCGGGCGCGCTTCGCCGGGCATGCGGCCAAAACAGACATCGCGTGTGATCGCCTCGTCGGGGCTCGTCGCATTCAAGCTGTATGCGCCGGGTAAGTCGAGCAGCCGCACGGCGCGGCCAGAGGGCAGGCGAAACCAGCCTTCCTTACGTTCGACGGTCACGCCGGCGTAGTTGGCGACTTTCTGGCGAGCGCCCGTCAGCCGGTTGAACAGCGACGTTTTACCGCAGTTGGGATTGCCGACAAGCGCAATATGGAGCGGAGCGGCCTCGGCGGCTTGATTGCTCATCCCGCTCGCCCTGCCCCTACGCGGGAAGGCTCAGGGAAACACGGACCCTCGCCGCTTCGCTGCGGCGCAAAGCAAAACGGGTGAAGCCGATTTGCACGGCCATCGTATCCCGCCCCATCGGCCCGAACGCCAGAACGCTCACGGGTTCTCCCGGCGCGAAGCCAAGTTCACGCAAACGCTGCGCAATGCTGTCGCCCGCTTGGTGTGCATCTTCGACCGCTTCAACGATAGCGCGCGCTCCGCGCTTGAGGAGAGAAAGGTTCATGATTAAGAAAACCCTGCAACAGACAGTAAGGAAACAATCTTACACGAATGCGAACTATTCGCATTTATACGCTCAACGCTATCCTTATGCAAGGTGATTGGACCGGCGCACACTGTATCAAGAGGTAAATAAACCACTCATGCGATAGATCAGTTCGTGATTGCGGATCCGTCGGCAGTTCGCGGCGCTTTCCTCTAAGAGCCCGTTTACGATCTCCTGAGCAATAACCCCAAGAATGCCAGATGGATGAACTGCAAGCTGGTGTTGAGCTTTCGCTCGCAGTTCTTCCACAGCCGCCGGTTCTTCTCCAGCCAGGCG
>WQYQ01000037.1 GCA_009781175.1 Betaproteobacteria bacterium | reverse complement strand
GCGCGTGAGCCCCCGTTCGTTGGTCGCGCGCGATTCGAGGCGGAAGTCGTTGTAGACGAAGCTGTTGCTTTCGCCCTGGCTGGTGGTGTGGCGCAGGACTTTGCCGTTGGCGTAGTACTCGAAAGTCATGCTGTTGCCGCGCGGCAGGGTGTAGCGCTGCATGGCGTGGTTGAGCTGACCGCTGGTGTAGTAGCTGTAGGCGACCGGGGGCTGGCTGCCGGCGACGGCGAGCGGGTTTTTGTAGGCGATGAGGTTGCCCGCGCCGTCGTATTCGTAGCGGTAGAGCGCGCCGGTCCAGTCGGCCACTTCGTAGATGCGGCCGTTGGCGTCGTGCTTGAGGGTCAGCGAGCGGCCCAGCGCGTCGCTCACGACCACGTTCGGCCAGGCGGCGTAGGAGACGGTAATGGTGTTGCCGTTACGGTCGGTAATGGCGGTCAGGCGCGCTTTCTGATTGGTGTTGGTGGCGGTGCCGTTGACCGATTCGAAGCGGTAGGTCAGGCCGTTCTTTTCGCGCACGCTGTAGGAGCCGTCGGCAGCGCGGCTGAGCGTCTGGTAGACGCCGGGCTGCGCCTGCAGGGTCGAACCGGCCGTGATGTTGCCGTTGTCGTGCGCGGTGGTGATGTAGAAGTGCTCGGCGCCGGTGCCGTCCACCCAGGAGACTTTGGCGGTGCCCGATTCCACGCCATTGAGTTTGAGGTACTGGTTGAAGCTGTGGGTCCAGCCGAACCCGAGCGGACCGTCGGCGGCGCGCAGCGAGTTATAGGTGCGCGTGAAAACGATCGGCAGGCCGCGGCTCTTGACGGCGATGTCGCGCTCGGTGTGGTACATGTTGCCGGTCAGCATGTTGACCGGGTCGCCAGCGGTAGTAATCGATGAACTGGAGCTCCCGTTCACACTGGTGGGGGTGCCGGTCAAGATGAAGGTGGTGGCAATGTCGTTAACGGTATCGATATTCAAATAGTCGGACGGTATTTGGAGAACCGCCGCCGCAGGCGGCGAAGCCAGCAGTGCATAACCGCCGTTGAACCCGCCCGCGATGATCATGCTGACGGAATCCGGCCAGTTGACCTCGTAGACCGCGCCAACCCAGGGCGCGGATACGCCGTCCCCGGTGTAGGAGATGGTTCGCGTGGGCATATACACGAAGGCGTCGGCGATGTATTGGCCGTTGCCGTCCTGGAGGGCCTGCCTGATGGTGTTTTCATACCCCCACAGCGAGGCGTCCACCAGGGATCGGTAATTGCCGATATTGGCGGCGGTGAAGGTCGCCATCGGGATCGATGTTTCGCGCGCGAACTGGATGCCGCGCACGGTCGACACGGCATCGACGCGGGCGGTTTCCTGCCAGATGTAGTGCTCGTAAGCCGACCCCGCGTACAGGGACAGGCGGAACATGTCCCTGACTTCTGGCTGCATCGTCGCATAGGAGGTGGAGTCGAGCTTGGCCAGGCGCAAATAGCCGGCCGAGACGTCGACTACCGCGCCGCTCAGAGAGGCTGCGTAGGGAAGATCGAAAAGATAGTTGATCCGCGCCTTCGATTTCGAGAGGCCGAGATAGACCCACGGCTCGTTGGAAAAACCGTTCAGCGCCCCGAGGTAGCGACTGGCTTCGCCCGCGTAGCGGGCGTATTTGAGACCGGCGACGGACAGGAATTCGCCTTCGGTGGCGTCCTGGTCGCTCAGGGGGTTGCCGTTGGCGCGCACGGCGGCCAGCAGCTTCGCGA
The DNA here is from genome assembly GCA_009781175.1 of Betaproteobacteria bacterium. Classification (GTDB taxonomy): domain Bacteria; phylum Pseudomonadota; class Gammaproteobacteria; order Burkholderiales; family Rhodocyclaceae; genus Niveibacterium. The sequence goes on along the minus strand of WQYQ01000037.1, from coordinate 7,067 downwards.
CCCGGTCCTGCAGCATGCGCTCGCCCTGCAGGGCGGAGATGATCAGCGCGTTGTAGTCGGCCGCGCTCGTTGTCCTCGTGGTTTGGCTGATCACGGTATCCGCGCCGTTCTTTATCAAGAGGGGGTCGGGGATCCAGGCTTTGAGCGCGATCTCATGCTCGGGGGCGCACAGCCCGATGGGATTGCCGGTTGCGTCGATCACGCCGTCGAGCTTGAGGACCGGGATGACATTGACCGAGCACGGCACGGACGGATTGCCGGCTGGGTCGTTTTTCCAGGCATCGAGCGCGGCTTGGTCGTTCGCCGTGGCGCCCTGGAAGGAATAGGTGACGCGCTTGAAGGCCAGATCGGCGAGCGCGTACTGCTTGTCGATGCCCAGCGCATTGATGCTGACCTGGACGCGGTGGCTGTCGGGCAGGACCGCGGCTTCGGACGGGCCGCCGTTGGCGTCCCACGAATCGTAGGAGTACACCTCATAAGGCAGCGACGCGGGCAGCACGTCGTATTCGCGTTTGACCAGCGTGCCGGCGTAGGGAACGTCCGCAAGCGAGTTGTTGGCATACCGCGGCCCCATCGATTTGATGGCGGCCGCCACTTGCTGGGCCATTTTTTCGTGCGGCAGGACATTGGTGCGGGCGGCAAGGTAGCCGTCGTAGTCGAATTTGACGTTGTGCGCGATCCCGTCCTGATAGGTCATGTCCTTGAAGCTGGGATCGAGCGGGACCCAGCGGCTGGCCGTTGCGTCGGCGCGCGTTCCGCGGTAGTTGCCGTAAGGCACGCAAGCTTCCACCCAAACGTGCGGCAGCTTAAGTCCGCCCGAGGTGAGGACGGTAATGGTCGGATAGAGGGCTTGACTGAAAATCTGCGCGGCGGCGATATCGGTCTTCGCGCCGACCCATTTGCGTCCCCGGTCGTCGTGGAAGATCGCCGTGCCGCGCACATAGCGCGCGGGGATGTTGGAGGCGCGCAGCAGCGCCACCGTGAGGGAGGCCTGGTCCATCGGGCCGCCGGCCTTGGACCAGAGCGCGCCCATCGCGCCTTTGGTGGCGCCCCAGTAGGGTTCGAATTTGATTTCGTTGTAGACGTACTGGTAGATCTTGCGCGCATCGAAGTCCAGGCTCTTGGCGAGATCTTTGATTTCCTGGTTGAGCGGCGCGTCCGCGGTGGCGGCAAGGTCGGCCGCGTTGTAGCCGCAGCTTGTCGCGGCGTCGGCCGGGAGCGGATCGGGAATGCCGTTGCCGTTGTAGGCGTACATCGCGGCGTGGCGTTGATTTCTGGCGATGACGTATTGCGGCAGCGTCTTGCTGGGTACGCCGTCTCCAGACGGGATGAGGCCGCGATAACGCTGCTGGGGGCTCTGCGGCAGGAGGGTGTTTTCCCGCGCGACCCGCTCGCCATACAGGCGGAACAGCGATTGCTTGGCGTCCGTCACGGCCTGCCGGTAGGCGGAGCCCCCACCCACCCCCGCCTTGCGGACTTTCTCCAAGGCGGCGAGCGCCTGGTCGAAGCGGTCGGCGACCTGCGACTGAAGCGGCGACTGGAGCGGATTGGCGGATTGGCCGGCCTTCAGCGCGCGGTTGTTCGAGGCCTGCGGGTCGAATAGGCGCAGCGCTTCGCTGCGCATTACCTTGAGTTCTTCGATCTGCCCGTCGATGAGCATCCGGGATTCGCCGTTGGGCTTGCCGGCGCTCGCCGCGGACGCGTCGAGCGTATCGAGCAGGCGGCTGGTGCGCTCCAGGGAGACATGCAGGCGTTCGGCAAGCGGATGGACCTTGGCGCGCGCGCAGGCTGCCGACCACGGCTTGCACGATTTCGTCGGACAAGGGCGCGGGGTCGTTGCGCAGGGACTCGTCGGCCACGGCGAGCGCGGGCAGCGCAAGGGCCAGGGAAAGGCTGGCGAGTCGGGTGAGCACGGACATGGTGGGTCTCATCTGATGGCGTATTGGGCGTATTCGGGTCAGCCACGGCGGCGCGCCTGCGCGCCGCGGCTTGGGACGGATGGATCGTTCAGTTATCGTTTAGTTGATTTGGGGAACAATCCCCGAGACGGCGTTGCCGTTGGCGTCGAAGGCTTTGAGCGAGGAGACGGTCAGACCGGTCACGCCGCCGGCGACGTAGAACTTGAAGTTGGCCAACTGCGTCAGATTGACCCCGTTGGCGGGGGTGAGAAGGATGCGGAGGGTCGCGCCGTCGTCCGACCAGGCGAGGTTTTTGATGTCGCCGCGCGGGTTGACGACCCAGGGCTTGCCGACCCCCGCCGTGCGCGTGAGTTCGATCTGTATGCCGTAGGGAACGGCGCTGCCGGAAAACGTTACCGTTCTGGCGTCGGCGCGTTCGAGGTTGGCGATCATCTCGGCCGATAAGGTGGCGCTGGTGTTGTTTTGCTGGAAGGGGTTCGCGCCCCCCGTACCCGCCAGGATGTCGAGCGTGATGGGCGCTGCGGTGACCGAATTGCCGGCCTGGTCCTTGACTACGATGCTCGCCGCGCCGACCGCCAAGGTCGCCGGCAGATTGAGCACCAGCATGGTCTGGCTCAGGTCTTTGTCGTTGTTGGTGACGGAGGATTCGAGCGATGCGCCGTAAAGGTTGGCGTTCACGCCGAGCGACTGGTTGGTTTCGGTGCCGACCACGAGACGGGAGACCGGGTCCGGATAGAGGTTGGCGATGGCGCGCACGCTCGGATCGTTGGGCGCGTAGGTGTAGGTCGCCGCATTGGCTCCCGTGATGACCACGGTCGTATTCTGCCGCGTCAGGTTCTTCGACCAGCCCAGGGGCAAGGCGACGGTGTCTCCGGCGCGCGCGGCGGCGGTGAATGCTTTCTGACCCGCGCAACCGCTCAATAACAGCACCAGGCTCACGAGGAGCAGGCTCACTTTTTACGCAGGCGTTGCAACAGCTTGGGCAGGTCGGCCATGCGCAGGAACGGGTTGTGGTTGACGGGCGGCTGCGGCAGCGCAACGACATCGAGGTCGGACGCCGGGTTGATCTCAAGGCCAGGCACGATCACCAGCGCGTAGCGGTACAACTGATTGAACCAGGTGCGAACTTTTTCGGCGACGGACAACGCCTTGCGCTTTTCGATCCTGGCGATGACCTCCAGCAGATCAGACCACTTGATCTCGTAGATCGAGCGCTTCCCAAGGAAGGGCAGTACATCTTTGACGAAGACCCGTGGCAGGACCGAGAGGGTGGTTTGCCGGCCTTTCTTGAGGCTCAATTCGCGGTGGGCCAGCCACTTCGTGTAGATCGCCTCGAAGGTGTTCTCGCTAGAAAACTCGACTGCGGCGCGCTTTTGCTTGCGATGGGTGTGGGGGTTGATGCCCTTGGCGACCAAGGCCCGCGCTTCGTCGCGCAGGGCGCGTGCATCGCGAAGAGATACCTCTGGGTAGCTGCCCAGCGACATCCGCTTTTGTCGGCCTGCCCAGTAGTAGCGGAAATGCCAGCTTCTGTTGCCCGTGGGTGTCACGGCCAAGCACAGGCCGTCCATGTCGGGGAGGGTATATGCGTTGCCGGTGGCTTTCGCCTGCCGGACTTCGACGTCTGAGAGCGCCATAGTTCTGCTCCTGAATATGAATCAGGAGGCAGATGTTGTTCATCTCAGCCTTGCCCCACCATCAACAATCCGGAACCCACGGCATCCGCAAAATGGACTTAAATATGGACTTAAAAGTCCCGGCTGTGGGTAGATGCGGCTGGACTATCCTGGAGTTTAAAACAACCGAAAATCATTGCAATACAATGACTTAATTTGTTTTTTAGCTTTCCTCGGACATCCCTGGAAAGTTTCTGTGGAGCGGGAGACGAGTCTCGAACTCGCGACCTCAACCTTGGCAAGGTTGCGCTCTACCAACTGAGCTACTCCCGCGTGATGCTTGGAGGCGCGAGCCGGAGTCGAACCGACCTACACGGATTTGCAATCCGGTGCATAACCGCTTTGCTATCGCGCCAGAGCGAAAAGTTTAGCGAAACTCTTCGCCTTCCAACTAAAAAGGGAAAGCGACGCTTTCCCTCGAATTCCTTGGAGCGGGAGACGAGTCTCGAACTCGCGACCTCAACCTTGGCAAGGTTGCGCTCTACCAACTGAGCTACTCCCGCATCAGAGCCGTTAAGTATAGCCCATTGCCAAACTCTGTCAAGCATCCAGCTTGCCGGAAAGCGCCTCCGAAGCCCGGCGCAGATAGTAGCCCATCGACCACAGGGTCAATACCGCCGCGACCCACAGCAAGGCGGAACCCACTTGGACGACCTCAAAACCGAAGAGCTTGTCGTGATAAAGCAAAACCGGAATCGCGACCATTTGCGCCGTCGTCTTGAGCTTGCCCACGTAGGACACGGCAACGCTGCGCGCAGCGCCAAGCTGCGCCATCCATTCGCGCAGCGCGGAAATCGTGATTTCCCGGCCAATAATGATTAAAGCGATCAGCGCGCTGACGCGTTCAAGCTCGGTCAGCATCACCAGCGCCGCGCACACCATCAGCTTGTCCGCAACCGGATCGAGAAACGCGCCGAATGCCGAGGTCTGTCCGAGCTTGCGCGCCAGATACCCGTCGAACCAATCGGTCACCGCGGCGATGATGAAAAGCACGCAGGCCACAACGTTCTTTTCGTGCACGGACAAGAGCGAGCCCGGAAGGTAAAAGACCCCGACAAAGAGCGGGATCATCACGATCCGGGCCCATGTCAGCGTATTGGGAATATTGAACTGCATGAATCGATGCGGGTGAAGGCGATGTCAGCGATGAAGCACATTGTAAATGTGTTCGGCCAGCTTGCGGCTGATTCCCTCGACGCGGCGCATATCTTCAACCGTCGCGGCCTGCACGCCCGGCAACCCGCCAAAGGTTTCGATGAGTTTTTTGCGCCGTTTCGGCCCAACGCCGGGAATATCCTCCAGGCGCGAACTCAAACGCGCCTTCGCGCGCCGCGCGCGCATGCTGGTAATCGCAAAACGATGCGCCTCGTCGCGCACGATCTGCACCAGATGCAAACCCGCATGCTCGCCGCCGAGCACGAGCGGCGGCTTCGCGGTATCGGGAAAAACAAGCTGCTCCAGGCCGGCCTTGCGCGCTTCGCCTTTCGCGACGCCGACCATCGGAATCGATTCCAGACCAAGCTCAGTCAGCACCTCGAAGGCCACACCCACCTGCCCCTTGCCGCCATCGATCAAGATCAGATCCGGCCGCACGCCCTCGCCCGCCGCCACCTTCTCGTAACGCCGCGTCAAAGCCTGGCGGATCGCAGCGTAATCGTCGCCCGGCTCGATGCCGCTAATATTGAAGCGGCGGTATTCGGATTTCTTCATCCCGCCGCCATCCCAAACGACGCACGAAGCCACGGTCGCCTCGCCTTGCGTATGGCTGATGTCGAAACATTCAATCCGGCGCGGCGACTCCGGCAAAGCCAGCGCCGCCGCCAGGGCGTCGAGCTGATCGGCGGCGCGCCCAGCTTCGCGCAGGCGTGTTTCGATCGCAAGCCGGGCGTTTTCCGCCGCCATCTCGGCCCAGGCTTTTTCGTTTTCGCCGCGCGGCCCGACCACCGTCATTCTTATATCAAGCGTGTCGTCGACAAGCTCGCGCACGATTTCAACCGCCGCGCCGTCGATCACGAGGCGCATCGGCGCGGGATGCTCCTGGTAATGCTGCTCGACAAAAGCCAGCAGCGCATCGGCCGCACCGGCCCCTTCGCCGGCCTGGGGAAACTGCGGCCGGTCGCCGAGATGCCGTCCGCCGCGCACCATTGCGAGGTTGACGCACACAAGCCCCGCAATCTCGCGCGCCACGACGATATCCACATCCTCATCGCGTCCCGAATCGACGAACTGCTTGCGCAACACGGTCTGCAGGGCGCGGATCTGATCGCGGAAAACCGCCGCCTCCTCGAACGCGAAACGTTCGGAAGCCTCCTGCATCCGGGCCGTCAGCGAATCGGTCACTTCCGAATGACGCCCTTCGAGGAACAAGGTCGCCACGCGAATATCCTTCGCATACGCCTCGCGCTCGATCAAGCCCACGCAAGGCGCGGTGCAGCGTTTGATCTGATACAGCAGACAAGGCCGCGAGCGGTTCGCAAAGACCGAATCCTCGCAAGTGCGCAGCCGGAACATCCGCTGCAACAGCGTAATGCTCTCGCGCGCCGCCCATGCGCTCGGAAAAGGACCGAAATAGCGCGAGCCCTTTTCAAAGTTGCCGCGGTAGTAAGCGATGCGCGGAAAGTCACCGCCCGTCATCAGAATGTACGGATACGATTTGTCGTCGCGGAACAGGATGTTGTAACGCGGATGCAGGCTCTTGATCAGATTGTTTTCGAGCAGCAGCGCCTCGGTTTCGGTGCGGACGATCGTGATGTCGACGCGCTCCACGCGGCTGACCATCATCGCAATGCGCGGACTCGTATGATGCTTTTGAAAGTAACTCGAAACGCGCCGCTTCAAGTTCTTCGCCTTGCCGACATAAAGCACTTCGTCGCCCGCGCCGATCATGCGATAGACGCCCGGCGCTTCGGTTAAATGACGGAGGAATTCACGCGGATCGAAGCTCACGACAATTTCTTGGATTCTCTGATGACGACAAGGATTGCTGGGCGGGCGGGGAACGTCGGCGGAGGCATCGAGGAGGCTTTCCATCCGGAAATTTTAGGTTTGCCTAAATGGTGTCAGGTTGATGTTTTCCCTTGGTAGGGTTGCTTGGGATGGGTTTATCAGACTGCTCAGCATACGATGCCTGTTCGTCTAAATCTAGTTAGGCTGCACTACTCATCATGAACGCCGCACCAGCCGAACCTCTTCGAGTTCAATGCAGCTCACTTACAGCCGTTCTGCTCGGCTTCTCGATCGGAAATGGAATCTCATACGCCATTCTTTATTTTTTTGGCATGGCGTTCCTTTGGGTTCTAGCAGCGCAGGGCGTACCACCTGAACAACTATATGCTCGCGCTTACCAGTCGACCTGAACCGCCCCGGGAATCGCGGAGGCAGTTTGGTTAAAGTAAAACGGCCTCGTCGGCATGCTTACCGAGTTGGTTGTAGTAGTTTGCCTCAGCCTCGGCCGGCGGCCTATAGCCGATGGATG
>WQYQ01000036.1 GCA_009781175.1 Betaproteobacteria bacterium | reverse complement strand
CATCCATCGGCTATAGGCCGCCGGCCGAGGCTGAGGCAAACTACTACAACCAACTCGGTAAGCATGCCGACGAGGCCGTTTTACTTTAACCAAACTGCCTCCGCGATTCCCGGGGCGGTTCAATTTTTATTAAACGGTTTTCGGCGTCCCACTGGTAAGTGTGGCGTTCGTCTTCGATGCGGCTGCCGTTGGCATCGTATTGGTAGCCTTCGATTTTGTTGCCCGCGTCGTGGCGATAGGTTTTTGTGCCTGCGGGGGTGGCAAGCGCGGTGAGGTTGTCGGCGGCGTCGAGGCGGTAGCGGTAGGTTTGTCCGTCGCTCCTCTGGGCGCTTTGCAGCCGCTCGATTGCGTCATATTCGTACTGCCAGGTTTTGCTTTGGCCTTGGCCGGTTTCGGTCAGGCTTTTGATAATGAGACCTGGCGCGTTGACATAAGCGTAGCTGCGCGCATTCTCGGGGTTGCGGATTGTTTTGAGCCGTCGGTCACCTGCGTTGGATTCGTAGGCGTAGGCGCGTTGGATCGGTGTGCCGGCGAGGGCGGCTTTGGCGATTTGCTCGGTTTCGCCTAGATAACTGTAGTCGAAGCGGCCCAGCGCGTTGTTGCGGTTGTTTGCGATCCGGCCCAGAGCGTCGTAGGCGTAGTCTTCTCCGGCTTCTTCGCCCGCGTGGCTCAAGCGCCAGCCTTTGAGCCGTCCGGCTGCGTCCCAGGTTATGCGCCGGGCGGTACGGGCTCTGGGGGCGGGGCCGGTTTCTCCGAACTGCCCCAGTGCGCCATTCATGCCGGTTTCTTCGGTTAGGCGCAGTGCGCCGGGCGCGCCGGCAGGCCCGTAGCGGTAGCGGGTGAGGCCGAGGCCGTCGGCGATTTCGGCGATGCGCGGGTAGGCGTCGTCCCAGCGGATGCGCACTTCGGGGGTGGGATGCCGGGCGTTGGTCCAGGCGATGGCGGTCAGCCGGTCATCCGTGGCGTAATTCAGGCGTTGTTCTTGTCCGAGCGCATCCGTTCTCTTGATCCGGCGTCCGGCGCTGTCGTATTCGTAGCGGGTTTTCGCGCCGTCGGCGGTGGTTTTGGCGATGACGCGGCCTTGCAAGTCATGCACCCATTGCGTGAGCTTGCCGTTGCCGTCGGTGAGGCGAACGAGCCGGCCCATCGCGTCGTAGCCGAAGCGCAGCGTCCTGAGCGCGTCTTGCTCGGAGATGCGGTTTCGGACAGCGTCGTATTCAAAGCGTTTGGATTGGCCGCTGCGCGCTTTGATCTGGACGATGTCGAGTTTTCCCCACACGGTTTCAATGCTTGTGCCGTCTGGGTAGAGGGTTTTCGTTTCGCGGCTTAGCGCGTCGTAGCGGTGCTTGAGCGTGCGTCCCTCGCTGTCGGTTTCGGAGGCAAGGTTGCCAGCCTCATCGTAGGTGTAGCGCGTCTGCGCGCGGCCTTGGGCGTCGATAATCTGCGCGAGCCGGCCCAGTTCGTCGTAGCGATATTCTTTTTTGCCGCCCAGCGCATTGCTGATCCCGGTGGGTTGCCCGGCCTCGTTCCAGGCGTAGCGGGTGGTTTGCCCGGCCGCGTCGGTGACGCTGAGCGGGCGGTGGCGGTCGTTCCAGGTCATTTGCGCCAGGGTGTCGTAGCGCTCGCCGTTCTTTTGCCGGATTTTCAGAAGGTCGATGCCGTTCGGGGCGTACTCGTAGCGGGTCTCGCGGCGCAGCGGGTCGAGGTGGTAGGTGGGCCGCCCCTGGGGGTTGTAGTCGATCTGTTCGATCTGGCTGGCACAGCCGGGCAGCACGCGCGCCATTGTCGCGGGGCGATTGCAACTGCCCGGCGAGACGCCGTTCTTCTGGCCCTGGTAGGCGTACCACACGCGGCTGTCCAGCGGCGCTTTGATGCTGGAAGCAAGATCGACCATCTGCCCGTCTTCGATGAGCCAGTGGGTCGTGTGCGCCTTCGCATAGTCGCCCTTGTGCTTCGCGTAAGCCTCCGCGTCCCAATAGAACGTGTTGTAGCGGTTCAGCTTGCGGTTGCGCCGCACGAGGCCGGAAGGGACTTCCTTTTCCGAAGCGGCGATGGGCGCAGCGCCCCAACGGCTTTCCACCCGTCGGGTGCGCCCGAGCGGATCGGTGGCTTCAAGCCAGCGCGAATGCGCGTCCTCGCCCGTGGCAAAGCGCGTTGTGCCGTAGGGCGTTTCCAGGCGCTCCACGAAGGCGCTCGCGCCCCGATAAGCGAGCTTCGAGACCATGCCGACGGCATCCGTAATCGAGGCCAGCCGCCCCTGCGCGTCGTAGGCGATGCGCGCGCGCCGCCCCGCCGGGTCGACCAGCGCGGTGATCTTGAGCGGATCGGCATGCGCGTATTCGAGCGTGGTCTTGCGCCCCGAAGCATCCACGATATGGGTCAGCCGATTTTGCGCGTCGTAATGGTATTTCAACGCGTTGCCGGCGCTGTCGCGCTGCTCGGTCAGGAAGATGCGGCGTGGGAAGGCGGTCTTGCCGTCCGAGTGCGCGTAAATGTCCACGCTGCCGTCATTCAAGCGGCGTTCGTATCGGAGCGGCTTGTCCGACACTTTGGCGAGCACCGACATGTCTCGCGGATCGGGCGCGAACGCACCTGTGCCGGTGTTGTAGTCCTTATCCTTGAACTTGCGTGTGCCGCCGCCGGCCATGTAGCGCTGAACGTTATGGCCGGGGCGGGCAGGGTCGTCGACGACGTAGCCGATACCCGCGTAAGTCCACTTCGGCCCCAGGTTGCTGTAGTGGAAGCGCTCCGGCTGATAGGCTTCACGCTGGCTGTAAGCGATGGTCAGCGGCACCGCCGGGCCTTTGGCCGGACGGTAGACGAGCGGCGTGTCGGACAGCGCGAGACCGGCCAAAAGCGAATGCGCCGCCGCGCCCATCATGCCTTCGTTGGGCGCATTGTTAAGGGCATCATTGACGGCACCGCCGCCGCCCGAACCGCCGCCATTGTCCAGGGCGACGCAACTGCCCGAGCAATCGTCCTGTTGCGTACAGAGCGGCGTCGCCCCGTCGTCCTGCGTTACATCGGAAGCCGAAGAGTCGTCGTCGCCGTCGGTGGAACCGGAGCCCGAATCGGAACCGCCGCTCTCACCTGGGGCGCTCTGCCCGGTTTGCGGCGGATTCTGATCCTGCGGCGCCTGGGTGGGCGCTTGGCCATCGTTGCCCCGGCCGGGGTTGGAGACAAGCAGACTGTTCTCCCAAGGGTCGGACTGCATGCGCAGTGTGGCCTGCACCACCACCGGAATCAGCCCCTGCGCGCGCATCCCATCCGCGATGGGGTCTTCACCCGTCATGCCGAACTGCTGCGTGTACAGACTCAAAATGCGCCCGGCCAGCGGCACCTCCGGCTTGTACGCAAACACGATGCGGATCTTCAGCAGATTCGCATCCTGAATGCTCTGGCCCGAATTACCCTTCACCGCATTCGATACCACCTGAAGATTGTCGTTGCGGATCACGCGCGCGCCGACTTTCGCATCGTATTTCCCGAAATCATCGAAACTCTCCCTGCTCGGGCTCACCACCTGCAGCACCGCGCTGGCCAGCGATGCCTGCGCGCGCGCGTAAGAAGCGGTCAGTTCGAGCTGCGTCTTGCCCCCGCCATACAGCGGCGTGAGCGCGCGCGAGAGCGCGAGCTTCATGGTCTCGGGCTTACCGTGGTCGGTCGCCCCGGCGCGCGCGGCCTCATACGCGGCGTAGTTCAAATTCGCCTTGGCATGCAAGAGCAGCCCGTACTGCACCGTGCTCAAACCGAAAAACAGAACGATCGGCACGGCCAGGATCGTTTCAACGAAGGCTGCCGCCTTCTGATAGCTGCGCCGTGCGAGGCGGAAGGTTTTCATCGCTGGCCTCGCTTCTCATCGCCGAGCGCAAGACAGTCTCCAACCCGCCAGCCGGCCCGCTCGGCCGTACCCGCGCGGCACTCAAGCACCGCCTTCGCGCGTGGACACCAGGCAAACCGAAGCGGGCGTAGATCGCGCACGATGCGCACAATGCGCTCATCGCGGTCGAGAAAGACCACATCGATCGCGTAGCGCATTCCGACGGTGTGCACGCTGTTGCACGGCGCGATCAGCAAAGCTTCGGTTGCGTCAAGCGGGGGCCGCGCGAGCAGGCCGCGCAAGCGCGCGAAGAAAGAGCGCGCGCAAGTAATGCGCAACAGCCCGCAGGGCGTCGGCAAGATTGAGAAGGTGAGCGTATCGAAGCTATCCATGCTCACATATCGACGCCAACGAACTTCATCGCGATCGGAAAACCGAGCACGATGAAAGTGCAGGGGAAAATGAACGCGATCAGCGGAAAGAGCATCTTGACTGGCGCTTCAAGCGCCAGCTTCTCCGCGCGTAAAAAACGTTCGGTGCGCCGCTGGTCGGCCTGGGCGCGCAGCACCGGCGCGAGCGTCACGCCCAGCGCCTCGGCCTGGATCAAAGCCGACACGGTCGAACTCATGGCCGGCGACTGCATGCGCTCGGCCATCGCGCGCAGCGCCTCGGCGCGCGACTTACCGGCGCGGATATCGCGCAGCAGGCGGTTGAACTCCACTTTTACCACCCCCTCGGGGCCCTTGGCCGCCGCCTGCGCCAACGCCCCGGCCAGACTCAGCCCGCCTTCGACACACAGCGTCACGATATCGAGAAAGAACGGCAGCGAACGCACGATATCCTTCTGGCGCGCGCGGATGCGGTCGCGAATCCACAGGCTCGGCCAATACGCCCCGACCAAAAAGCCCAGCCCGACCGCACTGAGCGAAAACGCCCCGAGCATCATCCCGGCCCAGGCCATCAGCACAGCCGCGATCAAGCCCGTGATCAGGCGCAGCGCGTAGAGCTGTTCGGGCGAGAGCAGATACTCCGCCCCCGCGTTGCGCAGCTTCGCATGCTGGCGGCTGCGCGCATCGAACGGAATCCAGGGCGTGAGGTAAAAGCTCAGAATCGTAACCAGCGGCCACAAGATGCGAAAACCGCGCGGCACCGCATCGAGATACGTGCGGTCCTCATCGGGCACCTCGGTCACGAGGCTGCCGATCAGATAAGCGAAGATCCCGGCCGACAGCGCGGCGGCCACGGTTACGACGGCCACGACAACGGTCACGAGGGAGACGGGATCGGTATTCATACGTCGATGGCGATGATGCGGCGGATGACATAAATGCCGGCGGCTTCGAAGAGCAGGATCACGGCCAGCGCGATCCAGCCGACCGTGGTGTGCCAGAGCTTTTCCATCTCAGTCGGTTCGAGGTAGTGCAGCACGAGCATCAGCGCCAGCGGCAGGGCCCCGACGATCCACGCTTGCAGCTTGCCCTGCGCGGTTAGCGCGCTGATCTTGCCTTCGATTTGGGCTTTGGAGCGCAGTGTCTGCGCCGTGCGTTCGAGCGTTTCGGCCAGCGCGCCGCCCGTTTCGTTGGCGATGCGCATGGCGGATACCAGCAGCAGGACTGATTGCAGCGGGATGCGCTTTTGCAGGTGTTGCAAGGAGTCGTCGATGGAGACGCCGAGCCGCTGTTCGCGCACGAGCAAGCCGAATTCCTGCGACAGCGGCGCTTCGGCTTCGCGCACGAGCTGCTGGAGCGCGCTGTTGAGGCTGGCCCCGGCTTTCAGGCCGCCGGAGAGCATCAGCAGGGCGTCGGGCAATTGCGCTTCGAAGCGCTCCAGGCGGCGTTGCCGGAAATAGTTGAGCAGCCGGCGCGGGAGCAGGATGAGCGCGATGCAGACGAGCAGCGCAACGACGGGGTTGCCGCTGACGAGCCAGACGAGACCGGCCAGGACGAATACGAGGATGAGGTTGAGCGCGAACAGGCGGCGCGGGTCGATGAACAGGAACATTTCGCGCAATTTGAATTGCGTCTGTTCCTGGAAGCGTTCGCGGTATTGCCGCATGCCTTCCGCAATGATCTGAGTCACGCCATAGACGCTGAACGCGGCGGCTGCGCCGACGAGGCAGGCGACGAGGAGGAATTCGCTCATGCGGCCCTCGCGGCGCTGAACAGGGAGAAGTCGCAGGCATGCCCGCTGGCTTCGAGTTCGTCATAAAACGTCGGGACCGTGTCGCAGCCGGTGAAGCGGCCTTGCACGCGGCCGTCCGCGTCGTGCCCGCGCTGTTCGAAGCGGAACAGTTCCTGAATCTGAATGCGGCTGCCTTCCATGCCGGTGACTTCGACGATGTTGGTGACCTTGCGGCTGCCGCAGGAGAAGCGCGTTTGCTGGAGGATGATGTCGACGGCGGAGGCCATCTGGTCGCGGATCGCGGCGATCGGCAGTTCGACGCCGGCCATCATGACCATGGTTTCGAGACGCGACAGCGCATCGCGCGGGGTGTTGGCGTGCAGCGTGGTCAATGATCCTTCGTGGCCGGTGTTCATCGCCTGGAGCATGTCGAGCGCTTCGCCGGAACGGCATTCGCCGATGACGATGCGGTCGGGGCGCATGCGCAGCGAGTTTTTGAGCGGGTCGCGGATGCCGACCTGGCCTTTGCCTTCGACGTTGGAGGGGCGCGATTCGAGCGAGATGAGGTGTTCGTGGTTGAGGCGCAGTTCGGCGGCGTCTTCGATCGTGATGATCCGCTCGCCGGCCGGGATGAAGTTGGAGAGTACGTTGAGGAGCGTGGTTTTGCCGGAGGCCGTGCCGCCCGAGACGATGATGTTCTTGCGCATTTCGACGCAGACGCGCAGGAATTCGAGCATTTCCGGGTTGAGCGCGCCGAATTTGACGAGATCCTCGCCGAGCAGGCGGCGCTTGGAGAACTTTCGGATGGTCAGCGTCGGGCCGCGCAGGGCGATCGGCGGAATGATGGCGTTGACGCGCGAGCCGTCTTTCAGGCGCGCGTCAACCATCGGGCTGCTTTCGTCGATGCGGCGTCCGAGCGGCGCGACGATGCGTTCGATGACGCCCATCACGGCGCGGTCGCTCGAAAACGTCAGGGTGTGCTTTTGCAGCCGACCCGCGCGTTCGACTCGTGATCAGGCAATGGCTTGGATGCCATTCTTTTTAACTACGGTCAGCAGCCGCAGGGCCGGACCACCCGGTTTCTTGATGCCGCGCTCCCAATCCGAGATCAGATTCTTGCTCACGTTCAAGTAACGGGCAAAGACAGGCTGCGACAGGTGCTCACGCTCGCGCAGCGCCCGAATTTCCTCGGGCGATATGAACGCGACGGGAGCGAGGCACGCCTCATCGAACTCGCGCATGGTTTGTTTATCGACCGCGCCGATTTCATGCAACGCCTCCATCGTCTCATGGACCGCTGCAAGCGCGTCACTCCGGTATTTTTTCGCCATTTTCAAGCACCTCCGAAAAGTGGCCCTTGCCGATCAACTCAGCTAACTGCTCGTCCGCCAGACCAAGGACATGGACCGCTGCCTTCTTAAACTGCACTTCTTCGTCATCGTCGATGTTGTCACGGTCGCTCTTAGCGAAACCATACACGAAGAAGGCCCGTTCCCCTGTGCGATACAGGATGACGGTTCGAAAACCGCCGGATTTGCCTTGGCCTTTCCGCGCGATCCGCTGTTTGATCACACCGCCGCCGAGATCGGCATCGACCTGCCCGTTCTCCGCACGTTCAACGGCTTCAAGCAGCGCCTTGTCAGAGATATGCTGCTTCCGAGAAAACCGCTCAAACCATGCATTCTTAAACACCCTCACACAGCCACCCTATCGTTCACTTTTGCGCGAAACGTCACACGTAGTATTACACATGGATCGCTTTCCCGCAATCGGACCACATCATGAATAACAAAGAATCACCCGAAAGCGAAAAATGCCAGCGTAATTGGGCAGCATGGCCGGTTTCGCCTTTGCCCCGCCTTTCGTTCGATGTTGATCCTGCTGTGTTATGCGTTCCTCGTATTCCATGCCCTGTTTCCGTTCCGGACACTGCCAATATCCGCATCAGCACAAGCACTGCGGCAAAACCAAAGATCGCCTCGTTTCATTCCCTATCTACACTCGCACCGCCGTACCCGCGTCAAACCCGCCTGGGTTCGCCGCGAAGTGCGGCGTATGAAAGCCTGCATGCCGGACGAAAGCGCTCGCAAGCTTGCCGACGCTTTCAACCGGCGCTTTGCCGCGCGCGGCATGACAATCGGGAAAAGCACCGTTTCCATCTGGCTGCGCACGGATCGTTATCTCATCCTGCAACTGCGCCGCGACATCAAACGGCGAAAGCCGTGGCCCATGCCGTATGGGGGCTCGATATGACCGGCAAGGCCGATGCGCGGGGAGAAATTCACACGATGCTTGGCTGCATTGACCACGGTACACGCAAGTGTCTTGTGCTCAACGTGCTCGAAAACAAGAACGCCTGGACGCTGCTCGGCCATCTGTTTCTTATGATTGGACGCTTCGGCAAACCACGCGCCATTCGCACCGACAATGAAGCGAGCCTCACTTCGCGCGTGTTCACGACTGGCTTACGGCTCGCTGGTATCCGCCATCAACGCACGGCCCCCGGCTGCCCTTGGATGAATGGACACATTGAGCGTTTCTTTGGAACCTTGAAGGAAAAGCTCAACATCCTTCGACCAACTTCAGCGCAAGCATTGCAAAGCCTGCTCAACGAATTCCGCTTCTGGTATGACGCCGTGCGCCCGCATCAACATCTGGACAGCGCGACGCCGCAGGAAGCCTGGGACGGTATCGATCCGTGGTCGACGCCGGTTAAAGAGGAACGGTTTTTTCAGGCGTGGGAGGGACGGCTGAGCGGGTATTACCTGCTCAGGTAGGCAAGGCGGAGAGAGAAAAAGAAAAACCGCTGTCCGGACGATGCGCGGCGCGCATCGGGGAAACGGCCGTGCGTATAACGGAAATTTGGGCTGACGCAGACAAAAACGGGGTCGAAATTAGAGGTCGGATATGAAAAGAGCGTCCGACAGTTGAAGTCGCCAGACGTTTTTCAGAAAAAATTTCGTGATTTGCGGAAGGCTTGTGCTTATCCGGACATTGGGCAGGACACTAGCTATAGGACTTGTTTTTGGATTTGGCAAAGTATTTGGGTTGTATTCCTGAACAGGACAGTTCGATTTAGTACGCAAAACGTATTTCTTCGATACAGGAATCTTTTTTAGTCACTCTAAGTCCCCTGGCAGCAAATCCGCGACCATCTTCCTCCCAATGGATTTTTGCACCATAGTGTATGTGAACAAGGCGCTCAAAATCGGTAACACTCATGTGACAGTTTTTAATCGACTCATTTACGAAAATTTCTAAAGAGGTCAGCCCCTCTTGCTCTAATCTTAGCGTCGACTCCATGCCGTCCGATGCGGCGCCATGTTCAAGGCTGAAGAAAAACAAGCGCAAAAAAATGAAAATAAGAACTCCAATCACAATGCATAAGATTGGAATCTGAAACAATCTAGCTATGCCATTCAAGTTTGGTGTTCTCATCATTTTGCCCTCGCGGAAATCTTGCTTCAAGAGTTTGTGGAGGTTAGAACATCCAGCCAAAATTTATCTTTTCTATACAGGAATCTTTTTTGGTTATTTTAAGCATGCCAATAGATGCCTCATTGCCTCTCTCAATCCAATGAATTTCCTTACCGTAGTGTGCGCGAACAAAATTCTCAAAATCGGTTGCGCTCATGTTGCAGTTTTTAAGTGATTCGTTTGCGACGCTTTCTAAAAAAACTATCCGGCTTCGCAGATGGCTTGTCTTTAATCCCGCATCATCAATTTTGTAAATTAAATCAACAGCAGAAGATAACGCATACATAACCACAAAAAGAAGTGCTGCAATAATGGTATGCAATAGGGTTGTTAATTGCATAGTATTGCCCTTTGTATAAAGATGTAGCTTTTAACCATGCAATGCAATGCAGTGCCAAGGCTAAAATAAAATGCATGCAGTAGAGGCATTTATCACTCCAATCCCGCTTGAAATGCTGCCCAAGCAAAATTTATACACGTATTGAATCGGTTTGAGCCAAACGGATTAATTGTGTATGGATATTCTGAAATGTGCGCTTTTCTATATAACGCAAACGCTATTATTTTTTGTGCGTTTGCTTTTGAATTGTAAATTGTAGCCGCAGGGTTGTTTTTTCCAAACCTTGCTGAGAGTTCCGCTTCAAGCGCCTCTGCGGAGGCTTGAGTTATCATCCCATCGCTATCAAACGAAACAACGGTATTGACAGTAAAGTCACGAATATCACCATATTCACCGCCATATCGACCGAAATCAAAATATCGTGCCTTTCCAGTGGCATCATCAATAGCGACGACCCCTGCGTGACCCAGTGGCACATGGATACCCTGTATGCCGGTATCTACCATGTAGCCTTCGAAATATACATACATTCCCGCCAGCCCCAGCGGATCAATGAACCTAACCGGATTCCCCCCGGCATACGCATACGGATTGGGCCCCGGTCCATCAGCCCAAGCCCCAAGCGGATCGGGCTCCAGGTAGCGCCAGCTGGCTTGATCGTAGGTGCGGAAATAGTTGTCCGATAGCTGCGTGGCTGGAT
>WQYQ01000035.1 GCA_009781175.1 Betaproteobacteria bacterium | reverse complement strand
GTGACCGTCACCGCCACCTTCTGTTTGTGTTCTGCTGGCTGGGTGCTGAACCGGCTGGCCGACGGGTCGCTGAAAAACGTGCTATAATCAAAAGCTTTCCGGGACACTGAAAGTCAAGCACTGTCAGTGCCCCCGGCGGGGGACGTTAGCTCAGTTGGTAGAGCAGCGGACTTTTAATCCGTTGGTCACAAGTTCGAATCTTGTACGTCCTACCAATCAGATCAAGCACTTAGGCCAAAAAACCTAAGTGCTTTTTTCTTGGGTGTCAACCAAGTGTCAACCGCGCCAACGGGTTGAGGGCTTTGGCTTCTTGCAGGTGCTCGGGTGACAGGTGGGCGTAGCGCATCGTGATGGTGATGTTGGCATGGCCCAAAATGCGTTGCAAGATCAGGATGTTGCCGCCGCTCATCATGAAGTGGCTTGCAAACGTGTGACGCAGCACGTGTGTCAACTGCCCATCGGGCAAGCTCAGTCCGGCACGTTCTACGCCTTCGCGAAAGGCTGAGTAGCTGTACCCGAAGATGCGACCCATCTGGCTGTGCTTCTTCGCGTGCGCGTGAATGTCGTCTTCCAGACGCTCATCAATCGGAACAGCCCGCGTCTTGCCGGATTTCGTTCGGGCGTACTCAATCATGCCGTTCCTGACCTGGGTTCCCCGCAGCTCTTCGGCCTCGCTCCACCTTGCGCCGGTGGCGAGACATATGCGGCTGATCAGCCCGACGTGTGGATTCCTGGACTCGGTGAGAGCATCCAACAATGAGGTGATCTGCTCCAAGGTCAGGTAGCTCAGTTCCGAGTCCTGAATCTTGAACTGCCGAAGGTTGGCCAGCGGGTTGTCCTTGGTCCAGTGCCCGAGGCGGATCAGCTCGTTGCACATGGCGCGCAGGTACGCATGCTCGCGGTTCATGTTGTTGGCCGTCAGGCCGGCTTCAAGGCGCTTGGTGCGGTACGTGGCGAACATGTCCACGGTGAACCGATCCGCAACAGGATCGCCCATGGCCTCGACCATCGCCTTCAGCCTGCGGTGCATGTCCTGCCCGGCGCGAAGGCCAGAGCCGTGATGGGTGAACCACAGTTCGACTAAGTCGGACAACTTGCGGAGGTCTCGCCGCTCAGGCATCCACTTCGCGTCTTGGTTGACCTGCGTCTTGAGCCAAGCCTCCCAAGCCTTCGCTTCAGCTTGAGTCTTGAACGTCTTGCGAAAGCGGCGACCACCTCTACCGCTTGGCTGCGAGTCCACTGTCCAGCCCGACGTGCCCTTTTTAATCGCCATTTTTGTTGGTTGGCTTGGCGAAACTCGGAAGACGTTGGATGGGTTCGAATGGGTTGTCGTCCCTGTCTTCAGTACTTTCCGGATCCCCCTTTCGCACCCACCCAAGCTGCTTTTCGATGAACGCTTTGAGTTCTTCCGAGGCCATTCGCTGGTCGTTACTCAAGGAACCGAACGGGCCATCAGGTGTCTTCGCGATACGTCGCTGAAGTTCACGCTCTCGAACAATGTCCAGTGCTCTGATCTCGTCCGCTTGCCATTCGTCGAGGTCATGACCCCAATCACCCCCCTTCTCTTGGTACGCGGCCGCATGGAGGGTCAACTTTCTTAGAAGCAACATTGCAGGCGCTTGGTACACATGGCGAAAAGCAATTCACCGTTGCAAAAAAAACAACATGAATGAAGCTTTTGTGGCCCTTCCGCTTCCCGCGGGCTTCGGCATCGAGGTCGATCTGGGCAGCGGCGAGGTTCGCCGCCAAGTTGGGCCTGGCGCGTACGAAGTGGATCAATTTGAGGTTTTGGCCGCAAGTTATTTGCAACGATCAGCCGCTCGCAAGTTGCTTGCGCGATTTAGGTGGGCCAAAGACAGCGGTGCCGAAGTTCCGGCCTATCGGGTCGTTCGTTGTGGCGTTGGTGTAATTGACCAAAAAAAGGGCGTCGAGATTTATCGTGCGCTGCAGCACAAACGTGCCCATTTTGGTGGCATTGTTCAGTGCGGGTCTGTTTGGCACTGCCCCGTTTGTTCGCGCAAGATTGCTGTACGCCGTCGGGCTGAACTTGTAATTGCCACAAACCGCGCGACTGAAGACGGCGGTGTTTGTGGTTTGCTTACTTGCACTGTGCCCCACGCGGCAAGCGAGTCGTGCGGTCTAGTTCTTGAGCGCCATCAACGTCTTTTTACCAGACTGAACTCCGGCAAGGCTTCAAAGTTGTTTCGGGATCGATTCGGCGTCTTTGGCACGGTACGGGCCCTGGAGTTTACTAAGGGCCTTAATGGTTGGCATCCTCACGTTCATAGTCTTTTATTTTGCGATCGCCCACTTTTATGGGAAGAAGTTGGTAATTCGCTTTGGACACGCTGGGCTTCTGCCGCCAAAAAAGAATATAAGTGGGACCTTCCTCGGCTTGCGCTTGATATTCGAGGCGGCAATGCTGCCGGCGATTATGTTGGCAAATGGGGGATGGAATATGAGGTCGCCGGAAGTTTTTTAAAACAAGCTCGGGGCGACTCATTGAGTGCGTTTGGTCTGCTCGGTAAATTTACTGAAGGCGACAAAGCTGCCGGGGAAGCGTGGGTTGAGTACGCCACCGCCGTCAGCAAAATTGGCAAAACCCGAATTGAGAGCGCTCGCCAGCTTGTCTGGTCTCGCGGTTTAAAGGCCCGTTTTAATATTACTGACCTGACAGACGAACAAATCGCCGAGGCGCAAGAAGAGCCCGCCATACTTCTTGGGTCATTGACTTTTGATCAGTGGCTCAAGGTGTTGGGACAACCCTTTGACGCGAGGGTTGTCCTTTTGCAAATCGCCAGCGTCGGTAACTTTGATGATGTTCTTTTTTTTTGTTCAAAACCTCCCGGAACCGCCAGGGAAATAACCTAGGAGTTTATTATGTCTCTCTTTCTCGCGAATTCCCGTTTCACTAAGCGTACTTATTTGATGAATGCGTACGCCAGCAAAGGCACCATCCGTGAAACTGGCGTTGTTTTTGATGCGACGCATCTATGGCTCATGACCCCGCAAAAAAATCCCGGCGGCACGATGGGCCTGGGCTACGAAGCCGTCAAGTGGGGCGACTCAACCAACTATGAGCGCATTAAGCATATTAATCTTCTATCAACTGGGCCGATTCAGGTCGAGGTGGAACTCGAGGAAGTGATGCAGGGCCAAGGCGAACGCGAAAAGAAGATCACGGTTGTGCATAACCTTCGGATTGTGCAACCCGGTGACGATCAAGCCTCTCCTGCCAAAAAATCAGCTTGAAGAGGGGGTCGGCATGCGGCTTTGTCTCATTTAACCCCAAAAAAAATGGAAAACTGAATGACAACCGGAACTTTGCAGAACGTTGTGGTTTGCGTTCCCGCCGCGTCCGCCACGACTGCCCAGCAAGCTGCTTGTCCCAGCGTCGGCATGCAGTACTACGTTCCCGCGCAGGTTCAAGCCTACTTGCTTGACCCTGCACAGCATAACTTTATTGATGCCGCACTGGGTGAATTCGATTACGCCTATGCGTCGGCGATCTGGGGCCTTGCCTTCTCGATGGTGGTGGGCCTCTATTTCGCCGCTCACGGAATCGGACTTACCCTCGGAATGGTCCGCCGGGGGTAGGTCGATGCGAACGGGCGCTTTCCCGTGTTTTTCAACTTTGAAAGTAACCCATGAAAACCCTGAAAAAACTGGCTTTGGCCGCTGTGGCAGCCTCTCCCGTCCTGGCCTTCGCTGCCTCTGGACCCGACCTGACGCAGCTCACCGACGCCATTGATTTTACTACGGTGAGCACTGCCGTTCTTGCCATCGCTGGCCTGCTGGCTACCGTCTACGTTGCCATTCGTGGCGCGAAGACCGTGATCGGCATGATTCGCGGCTGATTCCCCGGAATTTCAGCCCTTGGGGCGGACTGAACACCCGCCCCATTTTATTAACTTCGCACGGTGCTTTAAATGACCATTGTTCAGCTTTGGTACTTGTTCATCTTTGCTTGGGGCATCGTTTGCGGCTGGGTCGTCGTGGTTGGCATCAGCAAGGATTATTGACATGAAGAAGCTGTTTGTATCCTTGTTGCTGTCCATGTTTTTCATCGATGCGGCATTTGCTTTTGTGTCACCAATATCAGGGATGCAAAATGCCCTTTCAGGCTCCATCCAGCAAAAATTATTCAAACGCGGATTTGCCGCCAACGATCCGCGTTTTGGCGCAACACTTGATTTTGTTTCTGGCAACGTGGGCGCTGTTGCTGGCGGCACTGCCGTTATTATCGTGGCGGGAGCTGTTACAGCCCCTGCTTGGGCTACCGTGGCGATTTCTCTTGGTGTGGGCGCTGTTGTTAATTACGGGGTCTCTCTGGCGTTCAATGGTATTATTAAATGGCTATTTTCGCCCGACCCCGAAGACGCCACGCCAATAACCGTGCAGCAGAGCCAGCCGTCTTCCCCGATTGGCAACGGCCTTGTCGCTAGCGGCCCATATTGGCAGACCTCCATTCTTGGCATCTACAGCGGCGATGCTCTGAGCGCTATTCAGACTGCTGTTTCCATCAACTGGCCTCCTGACTCGACCAGCACATACGAAGTGGGCGTTTGTACAGCTTCGGTGAACCCTGTCAAGACAACCTGCCTAGTGACTCGTGTCAACAAAGCAACGGGCTACAAGCAAACCGGCTACGCGGCGATTGGCGCCAACTACTACGAAAGTGGCGCTCCCGGTAGCTGCGAACCCGGTTTTGTTTACCGCGCTTCTTCCTGCATCTCTGTCCCGGCGACGACGGAAACGCAACCTGAGGTCAAAGTTACCGCACAAGAGGCCATTGACGCACTCCCGGAGGCTGAGCTGTCCAAGCAGTTGAATCCGCAGCTCTTGGCGTCGCTTGCGGACAAGATGTGGCGTGACGCCGCCGCGCTGCCCGGCTACAGCGGTCTCCCCTACGTCGCAACCGATCCGATCACGGCAACAGAAGTCGAAACTTGGTTGAAGGCCCATCCTGAACTGTGGCCGACCGTCAGGGATTTTGTCCGGCCGCAGCCTTCCACCGACTTCCCCTGGAAGCTGCCTTCTGTATCGACCGCAACGACTCAAGACCCAGCCGCCCCGAGTACGCCGAGCACCAACCCTGGCGCGAGCAACCCCCTGGAAAACCTCGGCCCTGACCCCGGCATCGGCGCACCGTCTCTTGAGTCAACACCCACGGCTCAGCAGATTCTTCAACCCTTGCTCGATCTGCTTCCCGACTTCCGGCGTTATGTCGTTCCCTCGCATCAAGCCACTTGTCCCAAGCCGACCTTCGACGTTTTTGGCAAGGAAATTGTGATGGAGGCGCATTGCACCATCGCAGAGGATCAGCGTTCGGCGCTCTACGCGATCATGGCCGCCGTCTGGGCCATGACCGCCGTCTTCATCATCCTGAGGGCTTGAAGTCATGTTTGGCATCGTTCTGTCGGCCCTGAACGCCGTACTGGCCTTCCTCATTCGGTCGGTGATCGTCAAGTTGGCCGTCTTCTTCAGCTTCTTCTTCATCACCACCGAATTCATGCAGGTGCTCATGTCGTCTGGGCTGTTCCCGAGCGCAAGCAGCATCTCATCCTCGCTGGGATCGATCCCCGCTGGCGTTTGGTACTTCCTCGATCTCTTCAACGTCTCGGCGGGCGTTCCCCTGATCCTGTCTGCCTACGCAACGCGGTTCATCATCCGCCGTATCCCGGTCATTGGGTGACCCATGGCGATCAACTGCTATTGCGGTCTCCAAGGCTCGGGGAAGTCTTATGAGGTCGTGTCCTCCGTGATCCTTGAAGCTGTCGCAAAAGGACGACGCATCGTAACGAACGTCAGCGGCATTGATGAAGACCGCATTCACGAGTTCCTCGTCAACAAGCGCGACGCAGACCCGGAGAAGCTGGGGCGCATCGTGCACGTCACGAACGACCGGATCATGCAGCCTCAGTTCTTCCCCGACGAAGAAAAGCCTGAGCTTGAATCTGTCGTTCAGGGCGGTGACCTCGTTGCCGTGGATGAGGCTTGGCGCTTCTGGGGCACCGACCTTGGGAAGTTGAGCGCCGAGCACATGCAGTTCTTTCGGATGCATCGGCACTACGTGCATCCCGAGACTTCGGTCGCCTGCGACGTTGCGCTGATGACACAGGACGTGACCGGCCTGCATCGCAGCGTGAAGAACGTCATCGAGTTCACCTTCAAGATGCAAAAGCACCAGTCCCTCGGGCTGGCAAAGCGCTATCGCGTGGACATCCACGAGGGCTGGAAGATCAACGGCAAGACACGCATCGACCACCGCCAAAAGGCATACGACGCCACGATATTTCCGCTCTATCAGTCCTACGCCGGCGGGCAAGGAACCGAGTCCGCGATCGACAAGCGGCAGAACATCTTTGGCAATCGAACCTTATGGATGTATGCAGGCGGTCTGGTCGTACTGTCGATCATCTCCGGCGTGTCTGTCTGGCGCTTCTTTCATGCCTCGGGCGTCAAGCATCCAAGCCCGGCCGCCGCCGCGTCTTCGCCAAAACCGGTTGCGCCAGCCATGGCCGCCAAGGCTTACCGGCCCCCGTTTTCGGATGCTTGGCACATCGTCGGGCAGTACCAATCCGGTTCTGATCGCTGGGTCGTTGTTGCTGACGACGCCGGGCGGCTTCGGGTTGAGAGTCCCAGCGTCTTTACTGCGTCCGGGCCTGCAATGGTGGGCGACATCGATGGCGCTCGCGTTACGTTTTGGACTGGCCGCGTTCCCAAATGAAAAAGCTGCTTGCAACACTTGCCCTCGTCTGCTGCGCACTTGCTCAGGCTCAGATGCAGCCTGCTCCCGCTCGTCCTGTGAAGTTCGACTTTCAGGCCGTCAGCGTTCAGCAGGTCATTCAGCTCATGTATGCCGACGTGCTCAAACAGTCCTTCGTGATCGACCCCGCCGTGATCGGTGACACTCGCGCCGTGTCCTTGCGTTTCGACTCTGCCAAGGGCAACTTGCGCGCCTTCTGGACGGCCTTTCTGGACTCTTTGGGCCTCGCCGTCGATACAAGGGCCGGCGTGGACTTCGTGACCGTCAAGAAGCCGGATCAGCCAACGGTCGTTGCGCATGATGCCTTTGTCTATCGACCGCGATTCAGGTCGGTGCAGTACCTTGTCGATCTTCTGGGCGCTCTTTTCAAGCCCGGTTCCTTTTCGGTTCAGCGCGCAGTTCGATCTTTACCGGGGGAGCCGTCCCCAACCAACTCGCCGCCTACCAGCGCATCGGGACAGGTTCAGACGGATTCGGACACGCTGATCTTCCAAGGAACGGATGTCGAAGTCTCCGACCTGAAACGCCTGCTCGCTCAGGTCGATTCGCCGGTGGGCGAGGTCTTTGTGCGAGCAGTGCTGTTCGAGGTCTCCACGGGCCGCGAGGATGCTTCAGGCTTTTCGCTTGCGCTCAGTCTGCTGGGCGGCAAGCTCGGCGTGTCTGTCGGTGCTGCGCCGATGCAGGCCAACGCCGTCACCTTCAAGTCCGGGACTATCGACGTCGCCTTTGGGCTGCTCGCGTCTGACAGCCGCTTCAAGACGATAGCCTCTCCCCGGCTGCGCGTGAAGAGCGGAACGTCGGCGCGGCTCATGGTCGGCCAAGACGTCCCCACGCTGTCCTCCGTGTCGTACACGCAAATCAACGGCGCGCCGGTCCAGTCTGTCGAGTACCGAAGTGCTGGCGTCATCTTTGCTCTTTCTCCGACTGTCCGAGACGAACGGATCGATCTTCTTGTTGATCAGCAAATCTCGGACTTCGCCAAGACTGAAACAGGGGTCAACAACTCGCCCACACTGAGCAAGCGCAGCTTGTCTACAACGGTCAGCCTCACCGACGGGGAACTGATCCTGCTGGGCGGCCTGACCAGTCAGAAGCTCGTCGAGTCCTCCAGCGGCTTGTCATGGTTGCCGAAGGCGCTTCATTCTTCCGGTCAGAGCCAGTCGCAGACTGAAGTCCTGCTGCTGTTGCAGGTTGAGCGCGTTCAGTCCTAGAGTCCTTCCTTACTTTTTTCGCGCTGAAACACTCACTTTCCCACTCCCTGTGGGGTTTTTTTGTTTACTGTGTTGTCCTATGGTCCACATTGACCATCGCACCGAGGAAGCAGTCCGCAGCTTTCTCAGCTTGATCGCTGATCGCTACGACATGGCGGAGGCCACCCGAGACAACGACGGCCCCGACTGGTCAATGTAGCCTTTTTGCGATACATTAAATACACGTATCAAATAGAGGTTTAGGCATGGCTACTTCGATTCGCCTTGCTCCTGAAACGGAGCAAAGGCTTGACTACCTCGCATCCCATACCGGGCGTACAAAGGCGTACTACCTGCGCGAAATCATTGAGCAAGGCATCGGGGAAATGGAGGACTACTACCTCGCTGCCGACGTGCTGGAGCGTGTCCGTAAGGGGCAAGAACAGGTGCATTCCGCCGCTGACGTGAGGAGAGACCTTGGCCTGGACGATTGATTACGCCGACACGGCCAAGCGGCAGCTACGCAAGCTCGACAAGCAGACGGCGCGGCGCATCGTTGACTTCATGGACGAGCGCATCGCCACAGCGGAGAACCCACGCAGCACGGGCAAGGCATTGACCGGGCCCCTTGGTAACTTCTGGCGCTATCGGGTGGGCGATTGCCGGTTGATTTGTGACATCCAAGACGGCGCTTTGCGCGTCCTCGTGGTGCAGATCGGCAACCGGCGCGAAATTTACCAGTAGGAGAAGGCATGAGCGACACGGCAATGGACGAACTGTTCGGCATGATGAAGATTGCCAAGACCCAGCAGGAGGCGGTGCAACGGCGGTGGTGCCCGTGAGGTTTCATGCAGGCGCTGGCCTTCCTGATCACCGCCGTGAGCGTTTCAGCACACGCGGGCTATGACCGGCGCGAGCTGCGCCCGGTCTATCAGGAAAAGTCGCTGTACCGGAACATCCTCGTGCTGGAAGGCGGCGGCTATCCTCATTTCGCCGCTTCCGATCTGGCTCGACGAATGGGAGCGCCCGGAGAACTCTTCGAACCCCGCCTTGCTGCGTAACATCAACCGGGAGGGGGTTCGACTCCGACATCACGGCTTGCGTCGTTTTGGGGACTGACACCATCGTCCCTTTCGGGAAGAAAACATCGCCTTTTGCCGGTTCTCGTGCGATACTTCCCGATCGGGAATAATTGCGGGTAAATGGCATGGCCGATACTGAAAAAATCCTGTTCGGGATGGTGACTTCTGCCGGGGATGTGGGGCGGCTGGTGTCGCGGCGGCGCAAGGCTCAGGGGCTGACGCAAGCCGATCTTGCCGGGTTGGGGCAGACCGGCAACCGTTTCATCGGCGAGCTTGAGCGCGGCAAGGGCACCGTGCAGTTCGACAAGGTGCTGCACGTCCTCAAGCTGCTCGGGTTGGATGTGGTCGTCGTGGAGAGGGGATCATGAAGCAGCTTGACGTGTACGTCGGCCCGGCGCTGGCCGGGTATCTGCGCGAGCGTGATGACGGCGTGCTGGCCTTCGCCTACGCGCCGCAGTGGATACAGGGCGGCTCTGCCGCCGCGCTCGCCCCCGATTTGGCCCTGCAAGCGGGCGAGCACGCGGGTGATGTCGTGTTGGCCTACTTCGACAACCTGCTGCCGGAGGGCAGCGTCCGCGACTTCATCGCCCGCGCGGAGCACATCTCCGCAGCCAACGTGTTCGGTCTGCTGGAGCGATTCGGTGGCGACACGGCCGGAGCGATCTCCCTGCTGCCGCAAGGCCAACGTCCCCCGGACGCGCCGCGCTACCGGCCGGTGGACGTGGCGATGATCCGCGAGTGCTTCGCGACATCGCGAGGTATTCCGCTGGGCATCGGTGGCGAGCAGGTGCGCATGTCGCTGTCGGGCGCTCAGGACAAGATGACGGTGTTCATCGGCGCCGACGGCGGCATGGCATTGCCGCTGGGCAATGCGCCGACGAGCCACATCATCAAGCCCACGATGGGCTACCGGCCAGACCTGCCGCAGACGGCGGTGAACGAGGCGCTGGTGATGCGCTTGGCGCAGGCCGTGCGCCTCGACGTGCCCGATGTCCGGTACGACACCGAACTGGATGCCGTGGTGATCGCCCGGTACGACCGGGCCTTCGATGCGGGCGGCCAGTTGCGCCGCCTGCATCAGAACGACCTGTGCCAGATCATGGGTGTGCCGTCAGGCCGCAAGTACGAGGCCGAGGGCGGGCCGTCGCTCAAGGCGTGCTTTGCCGCCGTGGGGCAGCACAGCAGCCAGCCCGCGCTCGACAAGAAGCGGTTGATCGAGTGGGTGGTCTTCAACGTGGCAGTGGGGAACATGGACAGCCACGCGAAGAACCTGTCGATGCTGGTTGGGGCCGATGACAAGACTCGGCTGGCTCCGTTCTACGACATGGTTTGCACCACGGCCTATCCGCGCTTGAGCGGGAAGTTCGCGTTCAAGGTGGGTGGCGAGAGTCGTCCCGGCTGGATCATGGATCGGCACTGGGGGCGGTTCGCCGAAGAGATCGAGGCGAAGCCACAGTTCGTGAACAAGATCAGGCTGGACACGGTGGAGCGCATCGAGCGCGCCTTGCCGGTGGTGGCGAACGAGCTGCGTGAAACGGTTCGCCATGCTGATGGGCTGTCGATGATCGACTGCGTGGAGGCCGAGGTTCGGCGCTTCACGGGTCGGTTGCGAGCGCGTGCGGCGGCAACGCCGGACGCGGAACATGGTACACGCTAACCGGCGCAATGAAACACTCATAGAGGCCCTTCATTCTTCCGGCCAGAGTCAGTCGCAGACTGAGGCTTTGCTACCGTTGCAGGTGGGGCGCGTTCAGTCCTATAGTCCACGGCTGAAACACTCATGTGCTTGATGGCACAAGGGTTCTGCCGTTTTCGGAGGCATGACAAAATGCATGACGATGACCGCTTTGGGATGCCTGCAAGCGCTTTTGCAGGTGCCCGAGAAGCCCACGGGAGCGCTCCGACCGTGCGGGCTGGCATGTACGTGCCTGCCCGGGCCGAAGTGCGTTCCATGGCCCCGGAAACGCTCCGCCCGCTGCTGATCGAATGGCTGTGGGAGTCGCCTACGGAGCTGATTCCGACCAATGAGCAAATCCATCAGGTCAAAGCCGAGCTTGAGGCACGCCCGGATGCGACTGCGTTGGCACCTCTGATCGAAGAGTGCCGCCGGTACATTGAGGACTGATCGCAACTGCTCTGGTTCTCGATAGAGCCATCACGCGGCCTGCCATGGCCGCACGCTGAAACACTCACACCCGTGCGGCCCGTTCGATTTGCGCCGTTTGCAGGGCTGACACATTGTGTGAGTAAAAATGTGTGGTTGTCATGCTTCATCGCCATCTCAACCATCAACGCTTTACCCTTGCCGCGATCGACGACGTGATCTCACGCGGTAGATGGAAAGATTGGGTGGAACTGCGCCAAGCAGTTTTGTCAGACCCTGCCATGCTATCAAAGGTGGAGCACATTTGCCGTCACTACATCTCTGACCCCTACGCCCAACGCTACCACTTCTGGATGCACTATGTCGAAGTACACCGCGCCGCTGCTAAGGTCGAATGAAGTTCAGGTCATCATGCACTCGCTCTACCGACTGGCTGAGTACCCTGTGCTGGCCGCTTTGGCTCACAAGGTCACCGAAGCCACCAAGCTGGACGGCAGAGCTTGCCAGTACCTCTACGAGGCAGCCCTGCCCGGCATCGACTGGCCATCTGTGTCTGCCCGCGAACTGGCCTTCATGAGGTCGCTTGGCATTGAGGTCAACTCTGGTCGATAATGAAAGAAGCGGAAGGCCGCATGACAGACAACATTCGCCGCATCGAGCGCAGGCTCGAACTGACTTGGACGCCATGACACGCATTGTCAGAGAGAACGGCAAGCTCGTTCTGAAATCCTTTTCATACTTCGGTCCCGGTGGTGATGAAGAAGCCGAGGCGGAATTTCAGCGCGTCGTGGCCCGCATCGAGGAGCAAAACCGCAAGGTGGACGCGGGTGAGATCCCCCCGTTCGAGGATGCACCCCCGAGTCAGCCTTCATCCAGCTAGGACGATTCGGCGCTCCTTGATCCTCGTCCTCGACCTTGAAGCGACCTGTGCGGACGATGGAACCATCCATCCCGAACAGATGGAGGTGATTGAGTTGGGGGCGGTCTGGGCCACGCCAGCAGGTGAAGTCATCGACACCTTGCAGCGCTTCGTGCGTCCGACCGAGCGCCCCATCCTCACGCCCTTTTGCATGAGGCTGACCCACATCCGGCAAGCCCAGATTGACTCTGCGCCGAACTGGGCCGCCGCGGCAGCGGAACTGGCCGAGTTTGCCCGCTTGCACACGGGGCAGAGCTGGGGAAGCTGGGGAGCCTACGACCGCCGCCAGATCGAGCGTGAAAGCGCCCGGCATGGCCTTACAGACCCACTGGCGGGACTCGCTCACGTCAACCTCAAGGCAGCCTTCGCCAAGGCCCGCCGGATCAAGCAGGTGGGCATGGCCACCGCCCTGCGGATTGCTGGGCTTGAACTGGAAGGCGAGCACCACCGCGCCCTCTCAGACGCTCGGAACATTGCTCGGCTGCTTCCGCATTCGTTGACGGCGTGAGCGTTTCAGCGCGACAGCTCACCGTTCTGCCTCACCCCTGATCGTCATTACCGTAATTACGGTACTACCGTAACTACGGTAACCGGGATGACTTGGCATCCATGTGGTGCCTCGCGTCGGTTGCTTTGCGGTGTTCCGGCAGTGGCAGCCTCATAGGTGCCAAGTCGATGAGCATCCGTGCAATGTGCGCATAGTACGGGCCTTCTTGGAGCCTCCCCCTTGCGAACTGGCCTGCTGTGGCTCGGAACACTGCTCGGCTGCTCCCGCACTCGTTGACGGCGTGAGCGTTTCAGCGCGGTTTTGTGAGTGTTTCAGCGTGGATAACTTTTCAGTCAACCTGGGCAACCCGGGGAGGGAATTGGGGTAACGTACGGGCAGACGGGGTTCATACGGTCGGGGGTATGGGGGACAGCCCCCATGTCCCCTTGTCCTGATCAAGTGCCCGGCTTCTCGCTCCAACTGCTTCTCGCAACGTTCGCGCAACGCTGCGTTCCTCGCGGGGCGCTTCCCTCTTGAGGTCACTGTCATCTCATGCGCGCCCTGATGGGCAAGTTCTGGCGTCAACCAAGTGTCAACGCCATAGCTGGTCAATGCCGGATCAAAGCGGGACGGGCCGCTCTAAGTGCTTGATTTGCTTGGCAATGCGGTACCATAGCGGGGGTTAAGAAAGGACTTTTAATCCGTTGGTCACAAGTTCGAATCTTGTACGTCCTACCAAGCCACACAAGGAAACCGCGCTATCCAAAAGGTAGCGCGGTTTTTTCTTGCGCGTCCGGCACGGGCGTGCGCTCCGATGCGCCGGGTGCCTCGGTTGGCGCCACCGCAACTGTGGCGCGCGGCTCTCCAAACCGGATCGGACTGAAGTGCTGCAGCGTCGAGCGACGCCGTCGAGGATTGTGGAAGTGCCCGAGTGGGTGATCTGCCCAATCCCGGGGCGGCGCTGGCGCTGGTTCGGGATGGCGAAAGAGGGGATTCGGACGGGTGGCGCGTGGGCGGGTGCTACATTATTGCCAAGTACTACCTGGTGATAAGGCTCCCGTCATGGCGACATCTCTCAAGATCGACGACAGGCTGAAAAGCCGTGTCCGTCACCTCGCGGACCAACGTCGGCGCTCGCCGCACTGGATCATGCTTGAAGCCATCCAGCAGTACGTCGATCGCGAAGAAGCCCGCGAAAGCTTCAAGCAGGAAGCCCTGGCGTCTTGGGCGGCCTACCAGGAAACCGGTCGGCACTTGACCGGGCAGGAAGTGCGTTCCTGGCTCAACACCTGGGGCACCAGCGAGGAAAGGCCGGTGCCCGAGTGCCACGAGTAATCATGACTCATGGCGCTGCGGCAGGCTTGGAGCGATGCCGGCGGTTCCTGGCTGCCAAGGCCCCGGCAGCCGCCAAGCGGGCCGGACAGGTCATCGAGCAGCAATTTCTGTTGCTGGAAACCTCCCCCGACATAGGCCGTCCGTACCCGGAAGCGCCGGAACTGCGCGAACTGGTGATGGCCTTCGGGGACTCAGGTTGCGTGGCCCTGTACCGTCACGAGCCAGCCGACGACGCGGTCTACGTGCTGGCCTTCCGGCATCAGAAAGAGGCGGGGTATTGACGAAGTCCGGCACGCTGCGTCAACGCGCCAGTACCGGCCCCAGCGCCACCCCCGTGTGCGTGCCGGCCCGCACCACCTCTTCCGGCGGGCCGGCGGCCACCAACTGGCCGCCGGCGTCGCCGCCTTCGGGGCCGAGGTCGATGATCCAGTCGGCTTCGGCGATCAAATCCAGGTCGTGCTCGATCACCACCACGCTGTGGTCGCCGTCCACCAGGCGGTGCAGCACGCGGATGAGTTTTTCCACGTCCTGCATGTGCAGGCCGACGGTCGGCTCGTCCAGCACGTACAGGGTGTGCGGGGCTTTCTGG
The DNA here is from genome assembly GCA_009781175.1 of Betaproteobacteria bacterium. Taxonomy (GTDB): domain Bacteria; phylum Pseudomonadota; class Gammaproteobacteria; order Burkholderiales; family Rhodocyclaceae; genus Niveibacterium. The sequence goes on along the minus strand of WQYQ01000035.1, from coordinate 190 downwards.
CCGCGGCGGGCCACATCGTCGCGCACCTTGGACAGTTCGGTGACCAGCTTGATGCGCTGCGCCTCGCCGCCGGAGAGGGTGGGCGAGGGCTGGCCCAGCGTGAGGTAGCCCAGGCCCACGTCCTTGAGCAGTTGCAGCGGGTGGCTGATGGCGGGCATGGCGGCGAAGAAGGCCACCGCTTCGTCCACTT
>WQYQ01000034.1 GCA_009781175.1 Betaproteobacteria bacterium | reverse complement strand
CGGGCCAGGTGCCACGACTGACCGCGCCGCACGCCACGCCGTAGGCGCCGAAGTGGTGTACCCCGTGCCAAGCGTCGGCTTATCCCTTCAGGCTGCGGTCTATGACGAGTTCAGCGCCAAGGCCGGTTCGACGCCACAGACCAAGGGCACGCTGGTGCGCTTTACCGTGATCAAGACGTTCTGAGCCCATTCTCTCCCACTGGTGAAACGGATTCCCGATATTCGCGCACCACGGCCAGGAAGGCATGCAGGAGCGGGGACTGGTCGCTGGCGCGGTATAGACAACTGATATCAACTACAGCTTGCGGCGCATCGGCGAATGGAAGATAGACGGTGCCCGCGAACTGCAAGGATGAAGCCGCCGATTCCGGGATCACGGTGATACCGAATCCTCGCGCCACCAAGGCGATGCCGGTGACCGCATCGCCGACAACTTGCGCGATGTCCGGCTCGAAACCCTGCTGCCGGCACAACTCGATCACATGATCAACGAAGTTGGGCCGTCCGACATTCGGAAACAACACCATCGGGGAATCGGCCAGGGCACGAAACGGCACGGCCTTCCCGGCACTGTGTTGATGGCCTTCCGGCAGCACGACGACCAAACGCTCCGTTGCGACAAGCTCATGCCCAATGTCTGCGGGAGGAGCAACCAAGCGGTTGAAACCCACCGTAATCCGACGCTGACGAAGAGCCTCGATCTGTTCGTTCTTGTCCATCGTGTGCAGCACAATGCTGACGTCAGGCAACTTACAGCGGAACTTCTGCAATAGTTTGGGAACTGTGTCGTAGATCGCCGAGCCGAAGATGGCGATGTCCAGGCGGCCCAGTCTGCCCGCGCTGACACGCCGCGTCCGATCGATTCCCGCTTCGATCATCATGCGGATGTTGGCAGCCTCCACCTTGAACATTTCGCCCGCCTGGGTGAGTTCCACACCCTTGGCGGTGCGCACAAAAAGGTCTACTCCCAGTTCATCTTCCAGCGCGCGGATTTGCCGCGTCAGCGGCGGTTGCGAAATACACAGACGTGCCGCGGCCCGGCCAATGTTCAGTTCCTCTGCAACCGCGAGGAAATATCGGAGGTGACGAAGGTCCATAATCGGAAACGGCTGAGAAACGGGTCGGCTCAATCCACTCCAAAGCTCGCCGCCTAAAAACCAGCTTCGCCTTTGGAGCAAGCATGCCATTTTGCACCCGCCGCCCGGCAGCTTGTATCCGCATCAACCCTTTCAAGACACGCTGGTTGTTTCTGTTTGAGATCGAGCCAGCTTTTTGGGAAGAGGCTTCACGACCGTACCTCGGCTCGCGGGGGAATCGGCCGACATGCGGAAGGGGGGCCGCATTCGATACGGTCGATGAAGCTCTCTTGGGTTTACCCTAGGCAATTCCAACCTCTGATGCAATGCTTGCGTAAAAATTATCGACACATGAAACAGTTGTTTTGATAGCGCCGACCACCAATAAAAAACCCGCGGACAAGCCGCGGGTTCCAATGCTGAAAGCGACAATACTTTATTGCTGTTGCTGCGCCGCCTGTTGAGTCTCGGCTTCAACGGCCTTGAGGCTCAGCCGGATCTTGCCCTTTTCGTCGGTCTCGATCACTTTGACCCGAATCACCTGACCTTCCTTCAGATAATCCCCCACATTCTCGACACGCTTGTTCGCAATCTGAGAAACGTGGAGCAAACCATCGCGTCCGGGCATGATGTTAACAATCGCGCCGAACTCAAGGATCTTGAGAACCGGGCCTTCATAGATCTTGCCGACTTCAACCTCGGCCGCAATCGCTTCGATACGGCTCTTCGCCAGCTCGGCTTTTGCACCATCGACGGAGGCAATCGTCACCGTGCCATCGTCCTGAATGTCGATCATGGTTCCGGTTTCTTCGGTCAGCGCGCGGATCACCGCGCCACCCTTACCGATGACATCGCGAATTTTCTCCGGGTTGATCTTCAGCGTCAGCAGGCGCGGCGCATATTCGGACAGTTCGGTGCGATGGCCGCCCACGGCGTCTTTCATCAAGCCCAGGATATGCAAGCGGCCTTCGCGCGCCTGTTCCAATGCTTTTTGCATGATCGCGGGCGAAATCGAGTCGATCTTCAGATCCATCTGCAAGGCCGTCACGCCGTTCTCGGTGCCGGCAACCTTGAAGTCCATATCGCCGAGATGATCCTCGTCACCCAGGATGTCGGTCAGCACGGCGAAGCGGTTGCCTTCCTTGATCAAACCCATCGCGATGCCCGCGACATGGTTCTTCATCGGAACGCCGGCATCCATCATCGCCAGCGAGCCGCCGCAAACCGAGGCCATTGAGGAAGAGCCATTCGATTCGGTGATTTCGGAAACCACACGGATCGTGTAGCTGAATTCCTTCTCGTTCGGCAGCATCGCAACCAGAGCGCGTTTGGCGAGGCGACCATGACCGATTTCGCGGCGCTTCGGCGAACCGACACGCCCCGTTTCGCCCGTGGCATACGGCGGCATGTTGTAGTGGAGCATGAAGCGCTCCTTGTACTCGCCGGCGATCGCGTCGATGATCTGCTCATCGCGGCCGGTGCCAAGCGTCGCGATCACGAGCGCCTGCGTTTCGCCGCGCGTAAACAGCGCGGAGCCATGCGTGCGCGGCAACACGCCGGTGCGGATCGAGATCGGGCGGACCGTGCGCGTATCGCGTCCATCGATGCGCGGCTCGCCGTTCAGGATACGGTTCCGAACGATCTGCGACTCCAGCGCGAACAACACGTCCTTAACCTCGGCCTCGCTCGGAGCGCCTTCTTCGCCGTTCGCCACTGCGGCCAGTGTTGCGGCGGTTACTTCTTTCAGCTTATCGCTGCGCTGTTGCTTGACCGTCAAACCAAACGCAGTTTCGAGGCCGGCAAGCGCCTGTTCGGAAACCTTCGCATGCAGAGTTTCATTTTTGGCCGGAGCCGCCCACTCCCACTCCGGCTTGCCCGCAAGCTCGGTCAGTTCGTTGATGGCCTGAATCACAGTTTGCATCTGCTGGTGGCCGTACACAACAGCGCCCAGCATCACCTCTTCCGGCAACTCACTCGCTTCGGACTCGACCATCAGAACACCGACTTCGGTGCCCGCGACGACGAGATCCATCTGGCTCGCTTTCGTCTGCGACACGCTCGGGTTCAGAATGTACTGGCCATCAGCATAACCGATGCGGCATGCGCCAATCGGCCCATTGAACGGCACGCCGGAGAGCGAAAGCGCCGCCGAAGCACCGATCACGGCCGGAATATCCGCGTCGATTTCCGGGTCAAGCGACATCACCGTCACAACGACTTGAACTTCGTTGTAAAAACCATCCGGGAACAACGGGCGGATCGGACGATCGATCAGGCGCGAGGTGAGCGTTTCCTTCTCGGTCGGACGTCCTTCGCGCTTGAAGAATCCACCCGGAATACGGCCCGCGGCATAGAATTTTTCCATGTAGTCGACGGTCAGGGGGAAAAAATCCTGGCCCGGTTTCGGGTTCTTCGCGGCAACAACCGTCGCCAGAACAACCGTATCGCCAATCGACACCATCACTGCGCCATGCGCCTGACGTGCGACTTCACCCGTTTCCAGAGTGACCGTATGGGCGCCGTAGGCGAACGACTTTTTAATTGGAGTAGGCAAAGGGAATTCCTTTCAGAGAGCCAGCCGTGCGCTTCACACAACAACCGGCATGCAAACGTAATATCCGGTCAGCCCGGCGCACAGCAGCGCGTAGATGAACAATGCCGGCGCAGCCCTCAGGGCCCGCCGGCATCGCGTCAGAAAGTCGACCCGCAGTGAGCGCGCAAGCTCAACACAGCGGTTTCGATCGCCAGTTACTTGCGCAGACCGAGGCGTTCAATGATGCTACGGTAACGATCCAGTTCCTTGCCCTTGAGGTAATCAAGCAGCTTGCGGCGCTGGCTCACGAGCTTGAGCAAGCCGCGACGCGAATGGTGATCCTTCGTATGGCTCTTAAAATGACCCGTCAGGTCATTGATGCGAGCGGTCAGCAGCGCAATCTGAACTTCTGGCGATCCAGTATCGCCTTTGGCGCGCTGGTAGTCAGCAACGATCTGCGCTTTTTGTTCGGTAGCAATAGCCATCTTTTTTATCCAATGTCCACTTTCAGTCTAGCCACGCATTATGGCTATTTTTATAAATCGGATCAAGCAGACGGATTGAACGGTAGTGTCTCAGTTTGAAATCGGCGAACACAAATCTTTTCCGAGTTTGAATCACAGGCATCCGGCCAAGGTCAATGCATCCGACTCAGGATCGGCGGTCCGATAGCATCGGGCCTGCGTTTTGGATCAGTTATTTACGAAGACAAACTTGCAAGTTTGTCTGTTGTTATTTATTGTTCGAACATGTCTCCTCAATCCATTCCCCCCGCCGACCTTGTCGCGGCAGACCTCACAATGGCGATCCGCCAACTGCTGAGGCGGCTGCGCGCGGAAACCAACCCGAGCGAGTTGAGCCTTTCACAGATGGCAGCCTTATCCCGCCTTGAACAAAACGGGTCCATGACGACCGCCGATCTGGCGCGAGCGGAGTTGATGAAGCCCCAGTCTATGGGTGTGATCGTCGCGAGCCTTGAGCGGGAAGGATTGATCGAACGGCGGCCCCATCCGTCGGATCGGCGTCAGGTTCACTTCATGCTGACGGAAGAAGGAGGTGCGATGAGGAGTCAGCACCGTTCTCTGAAACGGGATTGGCTGGTTACCGCTCTTGCAAAGCTTGATGCGGCGGACATGAAAGCGCTTACCGCCGCAATCCCCCTCATCCGGCGGATCGGCGAGTCCTGAACCCATTTCAAGGGCAGCGGCGGTAGTGAGGAATATCAACTTCAAACCCATGGGAGGCAGACATGCCCGTATCTAAACTTGATTCCAAAACCGCGCTTATCGTTGTCGATCTGCAGAAAGGCATCGTCTCGATTCCACGTGCGCATTCCATCGAGAACGTGGTGAAGAACGCGAGCGATCTGGCTGCTGCCTTTCGCCACCATGGCCTTCCCGTCATCCTCGTGAATGTCACCGGGACCGCGCCAGGACGGACAGAGCAGGGACTCGGAGGCAGTGCGTTTCCGCCGGATTGGGCGGAACTGACACCGGAGCTGAATCAACAACCGCAAGACCATCTCGTGACGAAGAAAACGTGGGGTGCATTCACCAACACAGATCTTGAGGCGCACCTCAAATCCGTCGGCGTCACCCAGGTCGTGGTCTGTGGCGTTGCGACGAGCATCGGTGTCGAGTCGACCGCCCGGCAGGCCCATGAATTCGGCTTCAACGTTACGCTCGCCGCCGACGCCATGACGGATACGAGCGCGGAAGCGCACGCCAACAGCCTTGAACGGATTTTCCCGCGCCTGGGTGAAACCGGCACGTCGCAAGAGATCATCACCCTCGTGAAAAAAGGCGCTTAGCCATGAATTGGCTTAACGATATATCTTACTTTTTTGGCGGCGCTTTTCTTGCGAATGCCGTTCCGCATTTCGTCAGCGGCATGATGGGGCGAGCTTTTCAAAGCCCTTTCGCCAAACCGCCGGGACAGGGGCTTTCATCGTCAACCGTGAACGCGCTGTGGGGTTTTGCCAACTTTGTAATCGCCTACTTTCTCATCGTCCAGGTGGGAAATTTTGATCTCCGCGCACCCGACAATGCCATCGCCGCGGGAGCGGGCATTCTGCTTATGTGCATTATCTCTGCGCGTTCGTTCGGGCGGTTTCATGGCGGAAACTCGTGTGTTGATTCGTGATGGACAGGAGCGCGCAGCCCACGCCAATCGCTAGGCCCAATCCCCCGGGAGATGCCGTAGGAACCACTGCCACGAACCTCCCGGAGAGCGGCCTGATCGATCCCTCGGTCTGGAAAATTTGCGCTGTCGCGGTGCTCGGAGCACTGCTCGTACAACTCGACGCGACGATCGTCAATGTCTCTCTGTCGAACCTAGCGACGGATCTGAACGCCAGCCTTTCCACGATCCAGTGGGTCACGAGCGGCTATCTGTTGGCGCTCACCTTGATTCTGCCGCTGAACGGATGGCTCGTCGGCCGCATGGGCGCGAAGGCGCTTTACCTCTGGTGCTTTTCGGCGTTCACCCTTTCCTCGGCGCTGTGCGGCCTTGCCTGGTCGGCAAACTCACTGATCACATTCCGCATCATGCAGGGCATCAGCGGCGGCCTGCTGGCCCCCATGGCACAGATGATGATCGCCCGGGCTGCGGGCAAGCACATGGCGCGTGTAGCGGGCTATCTGGCGCTCCCGGTTCTGCTGGCCCCCGTCTTTGGCCCCATCATCGCGGGAGCCATCCTGCAATATGCATCCTGGCGCTGGCTCTTCCTGGTCAACCTGCCGGTCGGAGCGATTGCCCTCTTGCTGGCAGCTCTGTTCCTGCCCGGCGACCGGCATGAGACGAAGCGACAGACTCTGGACTGGCTTGGCCTTGCGTTGCTCTCACCGGGATTGGTGATGTTTCTGTATGGCTCGGCTCAGATCGGCCAAATAGCGAGCCGTGTCATCTTTTTTGCGGGCATTGCGATGATCGCCGCTTTCCTATGGACATCCTGGCGAAAAGGAGATGATGCGCTGATTGACCTGCGGCTTTTCAAGAGCAAGGTTTTTTCGACCGTCGCCGGAACACAATTCCTATCAAACGGCGGCATGTACGCGGGTCAAATGCTCATTCCGGTCTTTCTTATTCAGGCGTGCGGTCGAGCGCCCGCTGAAATGGGCTGGATGCTCGCGCCCCTCGGGATTGGGATGATGATTACCAACCCCTTGATGGGCATGCTGACGGATAGATTCGGCATTCGCCGTGTGTCTGCGGGAGGCGCGCTTCTGACACTCGTCGCCACAATGCCGTTATTATATCTTGCCACCCACGGTTTCAGCCTGTTCGTGCTTATACCTGCTCTTTTGTTGCGTGGAATGGGGATGGCCGAAGTGGGTCTGCCATCGCTGAGCGCCGCCTATGCTTCGGTCAGCCAACAAAAATTGGCGATGGCGGCGACCTCCATCAACATCGTCCAGCGTCTCGGCGGTCCGACAATGACGACGCTTTGTGCGTCATTCCTGACATGGAGATTGGGGCTGCCTGCGGCAGATCATATGGTTTCGAATGCGTATGCCTGGGCGCTTCTGCTGCTCTGCGGCATCCATGCACTTACCTTCCTGTCTGCGATGCGACTGCCACGCCGCCAGGAGGACATCGCGGTGCATGGTTGATGTCCGTGCGGAGCACGACTGTGTCGGGCGCCCTTACCGATTGAACGCAACAAGTCTTACCGGCATCAGCAGCCCTGTCGCGTCGACAGCCCCCAGACCGAGAAAGCGTCCAGCACCAAACACCCGCTGTTCTCCAGGTGGGAAGCCCGCCAATCGCACCGCCTGACCATGCGTAAAGCGTCTCAGTTCCTCGCCCTCAAGTTCACACACAGGCAAATGGGAAACCAGGAGATCCACAGGCTGCAATGTCGCGGCCCGTCGCTCGGCCAGTTCCAATTCGGACAGCGTTACCGCCGTCTCGATGCCGAAACCGCCAATCCGTGTACGCCGCAAGCCGAGCAAATGCGCGCCACAACCGAGCGCAGCGCCAATGTCTTCAGCCAAAGTCCGAATGTAAGTCCCTTTGGAACAACTGACTTCGATTTCGAATTCATCGCCGTGCAAGGTGCCGCGTTCAAGGCGATGAATACACACCTCACGCGCCTCGCGCTCCAGGCTCTGTCCCGCCCGCGCATATTCGTAGAGCGGTTTGCCATCGCGCTTGAGCGCCGAGTACATCGGCGGAATCTGGCGAATCGGTCCGCGGAAGCGCGGCAACACCGCGTCTATATCCTGATCTGTCGCATCAACCTGACGCAGCGACAAAACCTCGCCTTCGGCGTCGCCGGTCGTGGTCGTGATGCCGAGTTTCAATCGGGCGACGTAAGTCTTATCGGCGTCGAGAAGCATTTGGCTGAACTTCGTGGCCTCACCAAGGCACAGCGGCAACAGGCCGCTCGCCAAAGGGTCCAGGGTTCCCGTGTGCCCGCCCTTGTTTGCGTTGTAGAGCCAGCGGACTTTCTGCAAAGCCGCGTTGGAACTCATGCCCACCGGCTTGTCGAGCAGCACGACGCCATCGACCTGCTGCCGCGTCGAACGCGCCACGTCTCACTCGCCTTTGGGAGGATTCGAATCGGACTCGGCCGCGGCATCCGCATCGCTACGCACCGCCTCATCGATCAAAGCGGACAACTGTGCGCCTTGCTCGATCGATCTGTCATAGACCCAATGCAGCTCGGGAATCGTATGGATGCGAATCCGCCGGCCCAACTCCCGGCGCAAAAAACCACCCGCGTGACGCAGACCCTGGGCCAATTCGGGAACGGCGCTCTCACCTTCAAGCGTGGTGAAGAAAATCTTCGCATGCGCATAATCGGGAGTCACTTCAACCGCGGTCAGCGTCACAAAACCGACACGCGGGTCCTTGACCTCCAGCCGAATCAGCTCCGCCAACTCACGCCGGATCTGTTCGGCCACCCGGTCGCTACGAGAAAAACCTTTGGTCACGTTACGCTCCCGCCTTCAAACGAAGGACTCAAAATAAAACGGGCCCCATCGGGGCCCGCCATGTGTCACAGACCCAATCCGATCAAAGCGTCCGGGCGATTTCCTGAATCTCATAGACTTCAAGCTGGTCGCCTTCCTGAATATCGTTGAAATTCCGGATTTGCAAACCGCACTCAAAACCAAACTTGACTTCCTTGACATCGTCCTTGAAGCGCTTGAGCGATTCCAGTTCGCCTTGATGCACCACGACGTGATTGCGCAGCACACGCACGAGCCCATTGCGGCGCACCAGCCCGTCGAGCACATAACAACCCGCCACCGCGCCGACCCGCGAGATATGGAAAACCTGGCGAATCTCGACCGTCCCGAGCACATGTTCGCGCTTTTCCGGCGCCAACATGCCCGACAGGGCTTGCTTCACCTCATCCACCGCATCGTAAATGATGTTGTAGTAACGGATATCGACTTCGAACGATTCGGCCAGCCGGCGCGCATTCGCATCGGCGCGCGTGTTGAAGCCGATGATGACCGCCTTGGAAGCCTGCGCAAGGTTCACGTCGCTTTCGCTGATTCCACCCACGGCCGCATGAATGACCTGGACGCGAACCTCGTCGGTCGACAGCTTGAGCAGCGCGTGCACCAAAGCCTCCTGCGAACCTTGAACATCGGCCTTGATGATCAGTGGCAAAGTCTTGACCTCGCCCTCGCGCATCTGCTCGAACATGCTTTCGAGCTTCGCTGCCTGCTGTTTCGCAAGCTTCACGTCGCGGAACTTGCCTTGGCGGAACAGGGCGATTTCGCGCGCCTTACGCTCGTCGGTCAGCCCCATCGCCTCGTCACCGGCAGCCGGAACATCGGACAGGCCGAGAATTTCAACGGGAATCGAAGGGCCGGCCGCGGCAACCGGGCGTCCGTTTTCATCAAGCATCGCACGAATCTTGCCGAAGGTCGCGCCCGCCAGCAGCATATCGCCACGCCGCAGCGTACCGCTCTGCACCATCATCGTCGCCACAGGGCCACGGCCCTTGTCGAGACGCGCTTCGATGATCACGCCCTTGGCAGGCGTATCGACGGGTGCCTTGAGCTCAAGCACTTCGGCCTGGAGCAAAACGTTTTCGAGCAGATCGTCGATACCCAGACCGGACTTCGCCGACACCGGCACAAAGGGCGCATCGCCGCCGTATTCTTCCGGCACCACGCCTTCGGCAACCAGCTCTTGCTTGACGCGCTCGGGATTGGCGTCCGGTTTGTCGATTTTAGTAATCGCAACCACGATCGGCACATTCGCCGCCTTCGCATGGTGGATGGCCTCTTTCGTTTGCGGCATCACACCGTCGTCGGCCGCGACGACCAGGATAACGATATCCGTCGACTTCGCCCCGCGCGCGCGCATCGCCGTAAAAGCCTCGTGACCCGGCGTATCCAGGAAGGTGATAACGCCACGCTCGGTCTCGACGTGATAAGCGCCGATATGCTGCGTAATGCCGCCGACCTCGCCTACCGCCACCTTGGCGCGGCGAACGTAATCGAGCAGCGAGGTTTTACCGTGATCAACGTGGCCCATCACCGTTACAACCGGCGCACGCGGTTCGAGCGAAACATCCTTTTGCGCGGCATCCTCAAGGAAGGCTTCCGGATCATCGAGTTTGGCTGCAATCGCGCGATGCCCCATTTCCTCGATGACGATCATCGCGGTTTCCTGGTCGAGCACCTGATTGATCGTAACCATCGTGCCCATCTTCATCATCGTTTTGATGAGTTCGGTCGCCTTCACCGCCATCTTGTGAGCGAGATCGGCAACGGAGATGGTTTCGGGCACGGCAATTTCGCGCACAACCGGCTCGGACGGCGCCTGGAACGAGGTTTCGTTCTGCCGTTGCTGATCGCGACCGCCATGGCGACCGCCACGCGCGCCACGCCAGCCGGCTGCGCCGCCAGAATCACCGCGGGTTTTGATTTGGCGCCGCTTGTTGGCGTCGTCCGCAGCCGTAGCACCGCCGCTGCGCTCGACTTTCTTCGGCGCGCTTTTCTTGTCCTCTTTGCCATCCGTCTTCACAGGCTTATGCAAGGTGCCCGTCTTCGCCGCGGCAGCAGGCGCAGCGGCCTGACGCGTCGCTGCTTCGGCCTCTTGCCGTACCTTCTCGGCCGCACGCACACGGGCCTCTTCCTCATCAGCCTTACGCCGGGCATCCCGCGCCTGTTTCTGACGCAGTTCCTCCGCTTGAATACGCGCAAGCTCGGACGAACGATGCGCCTCACGCTCACGATTGGCGCGTTCGGCGGGGCTCAACATATCCAAAATCGAGCGCGGGGTCGCTTTTTCTTCAGCCTCTTCCTGAGGCTCGGGCTGCGCGGCAGCGGCGACAAGAGTTTCTTCCGGCTCCGGCTCAGGCGCGACCTCAGCCACAGGAGCGGGTTCGGGTTCAGGCTCCACCGCGGCAACAGGCTCCGGCACGACCTCCGGCTCGGGCTGCTCCACAACAACCGGCTCCGCCTCAAGCACCGGCGGCGGAAGCTCATGGCTGATTTCCGCGCTTGCTTCCAACTCCATAGGCAAAGACGCTATTTCTTCTACCGCGCTTTGTTCCAGCTCGGCTTCGACTGCCTGCTCAGTTGCATCCCTTTTGACGAAAACACGCTTCTTGCGCACTTCGACTTGAATCGTGCGCGCCTTGCCCGTCGCATCCGCCGCTTTGATTTCCGAAGTCTGCTTGCGCGTCAGGGTAATTTTGGCCTTTGGGGCGCCTTCGCCGCCATGCGCACGGCGTAAATAGTCGAGCAAGCGGGATTTATCCGTCTCGCTCAAAGAATCGCTTTCGCCGACCTTCCCGACCCCCGCCTTTTGCAACTGTTCGAGTAGGACGGATGCGGGCATCCTAAGTTCGCTGGCGAACTGCGCCACGCTCATTTCTGCCATACCGATACAACCTCCGTCTTACTCGAACCAGTGGGCCCGGGCTTTAGTAATCAAATCCGTGGCCCGCGGTTCATCGATTTCCGCGATTTCCATCAACTCGTCGACCGCCAGGTCGGCCAGTTCATCACGTGTTTTAATGCCAGCCTGTGCCAATTTGGCGGCCAGCGACTTGTCCATGCCTTCGAGACTCAGCAAATCTTCCGAGGTCTGCTCCAGCGCCTCTTCGCTCACGATTGCTTCGGTCAACAAAACATTTCGCGCACGAGTCCGCAATTCATTGATCGTGTCCTCGTCGAAAGCTTCGATTTCAAGCATTTCGGCCAAAGGCACGTAAGCGATTTCTTCGAGCGAAGTAAAACCTTCTTCGATCAGGATGTCCGCCACTTCATCATCGACATCGAGCTTGCTCGTGAACAGGGCGCGCAAGCGGCCCTGCTCCTGCTCGGATTTTTCCGCGCTTTCCGCCAAGGTCATCAGATTGATCTGCCACCCGGTCAGTTCGGAAGCAAGCTTTACATTCTGACCGCCGCGGCCGATCGCAATCGCGAGATTGCTCTCATCCACCACCACGTCCATCGCGTGCGACTCTTCGTCAACCACGATCGACGAAACTTCCGCGGGAGCCAAAGCCTTGATGACGAATTCGGCCGGATCATGCGACCACAACACGATATCGATGTTCTCGCCGCCCAATTCGTTGCGCACGGCCGTTACGCGGGAACCGCGCAAACCCACGCAGGTGCCGATCGGGTCGATGCGCTGATCGTTCGCCTTCACGGCAATTTTCGAGCGTAGCCCCGGATCGCGTGCGCAAGCTTTGATTTCGAGCAGGCCATCTTCCATTTCAGGCACTTCAAGCTCGAACAATTTAATGACGAACTCCGGCGCCGTCCGCGACAAAATCAATTGCGGGCCGCGTGCGCCGCGGTCGATACGCAAGAGATAGGCGCGCACGCGGTCGCCGACGCGCAGATTTTCTTTAGGCACCATCTGGTCTTTGGGCAGCACGGCCTCCAGACGGCCGACCTCGACAATCGCATTGCCGCGTTCCATGCGCTTGATGCTTCCCGTAACCAGGAATTCCTGACGTTCGAGAAAGTCGTTCAGAATCTGCTCACGCTCGGCATCGCGAATCTTCTGCAAAATCACCTGCTTGGCAGCCTGCGCGCCAATGCGGCCGAAATCGACAGGTTCAAGCGGCTCTTCGACATACTCGCCGAGCTGAATCTCGGGAAACTGCTCACGCGCATCGATGATGCCCATTTCGGCCTCATCGTTCGTGACCTCCGCGTCCGACATGACAAGCCAGCGGCGATAGGCTTCGTAATCACCCGTTTCGCGGTCGATCGACACGCGCACGTCCGCATCGTCATGGACACGTTTTTTCGTCGCGGACGCGAGCGCGGATTCGAGCGCCAGAAAGACGATTTCTTTCATGACGTTCTTTTCGCGCGACAGCGCATCGACAAGGAGCAAAACCTCGCGGCTCATTGCATTCAACCCTCTTCCGAAATCTCAGACCTTGGGCACCAGACGGGCGCGTTCGATATCCTCGAAGCCAAAGCTGTGCTCACCACTTTCCGTATTGAGCACGACCTGCTCCCCTTCCACGCGGCTCAGCACACCTTTGAAATTGCGCTGATTGCCAACCGGAACACGCGTTTTAAGCAGGACCACTTCCCCCACGAAACGCACGAAATGCGCGAGCTTCGTCAGCGGGCGATCCAGGCCGGGCGAGGACACTTCTAAACGGTCATAGTCGACATTTTCCACTTCGAACACACGGGTCAATTGATTGCTGACCACCGCGCAGTCTTCGACACCGATCCCTTCCGGTTGATCGATAAATACGCGGAGTAACCGGCCGCGCGTGGACATTTCGAGCTCGACGAGTTCGAATCCCATGCCAGCGACGGTTTGTTCAATCAGCTTTCTCAGTTCCATGCGCTAGAAATAAAAAATGGGCGAAACGCCCATATTGCAATTCTGTCGAAACGAACCCGGTTGCGGTGCCAAACCGGATAAACAAGTGAAGTCTACCAGACTTGGCACCTCGCGTAAATGCGCGCGGCCACGCGGGCCGCCCCTACGTTACGTCTCCTGTGGCGGCAGTTCAGGCTTTTTCGGACGGCGCCGACGATTTACCGCGGGACGCGGAGCGCTCTCCGCATTGCCCTCCGGCGTGGGAGGCGGCGCCTCTCCGCTCGGGCCATTCTGCTGCGGCTGCGCAGCGAACGGCTTTTTCGGATTGCGGCGCTTTTGCACCGGCTTCGGACCCGTATTCCGATTCCCCTCGGCGCCGCCTGCTTTGGCGCCGAATGGCCTGGGGCCGCGCCCGCCTCCGCCCGCGGGTCGCGCGACGCCGCGCGGCGGCCGCATGCCGCGCGGCTTCATCGCGCCATCCTGCTGACGCGCGACAGGCAAAGGCATGGCATTCGCCTTGGCCCAGGCTTCGGCATCCTCGGCCTCTTGCTCAGCATCGATAAAGCCCTCGTCCTCATGCAGGTCAGCATCATGCGGCCGCGTTTCAAGCTCGCGCACGATCTCGTCGGGAATCGCGGCGGACAGTGCGCGCACGTCGCCGTCCTGCATCTCGGCCCAATTGCCGCGTTTGAGCTGGCGCGGCAATTGCACCGGCCCATAGCGCACACGCATCAGGCGGCTGACCGTTAAACCGATCGCTTCGAACATTCGCCGCACTTCGCGATTGCGGCCTTCGGAGATCGTCACGCGATACCAATGGTTGCTTCCTTCTCCACCGCCGTCGGCCACCGAGCTGAAACGCGCCTCGCCGTCTTCCAGCGCAACGCCTGTTTTAAGCGTTTCGATCTGTTCGTCGGTCAGCTCGCCGATCACGCGCACCGCGTATTCGCGCTCCAATTCGTAGCGCGGGTGCATCATCCGGTTGGCCAGCTCCCCGTTGTTGGTGAAGAGCAGCAGACCCGAGGTATTGAAATCGAGTCGCCCAATTGCGATCCAGCGCCCTTTACGCAGAATCGGCAAGCGCTCGAACACGCTCGGCCGGCCTTCCGGATCGTCGCGGCTGACAATCTCGCCTTCCGGCTTGTGATAGATCAGCACGCGCGGCGCGCGTTCGGTAAAGCGCAGATTGACGAGCTTGCCGTTGATCTTGACGCGATCGCCCGGCCCTACTTTCTGGCCCACGCCAGCCGGCATGCCATTGACGCTCACGCGGCCGGCGACGATCCATTCTTCAAGCTCGCGGCGCGATCCATAACCGGCATCGGCGAGCACTTTGTGCAAGCGCACCGGCTCAAATCCGAGCGCTTGAGCATTCGGGCCTCGGCCGCGGCGTCCGCCCGGCAGATTATTGTTCTTATTCCGCCGCGGCGGGTGCGGTTTGCGTTGTGGTGTCGACAAGATCCATCACCTTTTCTATTTCAGCTAACGGGGGCAGCTCAGTCAGGCTGCGCAGACCTAATTCATCCAGAAAACGGCGCGTCGTTGCATAAAGCCCCGGCCGTCCCGGCGTATCGCGATGGCCGACGATGTCGACCCAGCCCCGCGATTCGAGCGTTTTTAAAATGTTCGGAGAAACGGCCACGCCGCGAACTTCTTCAATATCGCCGCGCGTCACAGGCTGCCGATAAGCGATGATCGCCAAAGTCTCAAGCACTGCGCGCGAATAGCGCGGCGGTTTCTGTTCATGCAAGCGGTCGAGATAAGGTTGGTATTCGGTCCGCGTGCGGAAACGCCATCCGGAAGCAAGCTGCACGAGTTCGGCGCTCCGGCCGCGCCATCGCTCGCGCAAGGCTTCAAGCAGACGGCGCAGTAAATCGGTTTCGATTTCGTCCCCAAACAGGCGGCGCAAATCCTGCATCGCCAACGGCTCCGTCGCCGCCAGCAACGCTGCTTCGAGCACGCCTAATGCGAAATCAAAGCCGATTACCTCATCCGCAACACGGATCGTGCGGCTCACCCCTTCTTCGGAAGATGCGATTGTAGCCCTGTTCCGGTCAATCGGTGGAATCGTTGAGTCGGACATAAATCGGTTCCAACGGTTGCGCCTGACTCACCACGATGAGCCCTTCCTTCACCAGTTCCAATACGGCAAGAAAACTAACCACCATCACCGCCACCCCCGCCGCCGGGTCGAAGAGCGTGGCGAACGGTTGAAAAGCGCTGTGCGCGAGCTTGCGCAGAATATGCGTCATATGTTCCCGCACCGACAGCTCTTCACGCTGAATCGTATGCGGACGCGTCAAGACCGCCTTCTTCACCAAGCCCAGCCACGCCGCCTGCAAATCGTGCAGGCTGACTTCGGGCTGGCGTTCGACGACTTTTTCCGCGACCCAAACGCTGACCCATTCATAGTCGCGCTCAACCCGCGGCAAGGCGTCGAGCCGATGCGCGGCAAGTTTGATCTGTTCATATTCGAGCAACCGCCGCACCAGTTCGGCGCGCGGGTCAGCTTCTTCTTCCAGCGTTCGCGCCGGACGCGGCAGCAGCATGCGCGATTTAATTTCAAGCAGCATCGCCGCCATCAGCAGATATTCGGCCGCCAGTTCGAGATTTTGCCGCCGCATCGCTTCCACATACTCAAGGTATTGAGCCGTGAGCGGCGCCATCGGAATATCGAGCACGCTGATATTGGCCTTGCGGATCAAATAAAGCAACAAATCCAGCGGCCCTTCGAACGCTTCCAAAATAACCTGGAGCGCCGCGGGCGGAATATAAAGATCGCGCGGCAGCTCGAACAGCGATTCGCCATAGATCCGCGCCAAAGGTGGTGGCGTTTCCGCTACGGACGGGCGCAAATCGAGCGCGAGGTCGGCGGGACCGTTCACCGGCGGAAATACGCGATCAGTCCGGCGCCGCGCTCAAACATAATCCAGCCCCATCGCCTCCCGCACATCGCGCATCGTCTCCTGCGCAAGCTTGCGCGCGCGTTCACAGCCGTCCGTCACGATGTTGCGCACCAGGGCGGGATCGTCGAGGTACGGCTGCGCACGCTCACGCAGGTGCGCCTGCTCGGCCACGACAGCATCGATAACCGGCTGTTTGCATTCGAGACAGCCGATCCCCGCGGAGCGGCAGCCTTGCTGAACCCAGCTACGCGTCGCGTCGTCCGAATACACAATATGAAATTGCCACACCGGGCAATGTTCGGGATTGCCCGGATCGGTCCGCCGCGCCCGCGCCGGATCGGTTTTCATCGTACGGATTTTGCGTGTGATCGAATCCGCTTCTTCACGCAGATAAATCGTGTTGCCGGAAGTCCTGGACATCTTCTGCCCATCGAGCCCGGTCAGGCGGCAGGTCTCCGTAAGCTGCGCTTCGGGTTCGACGAGAATCATTTTGCCACCCCCTTCGAGGTAGCCGTAAAGCCGTTCCCGGTCGCCGTGCGACAGGCTTTGCGACTCGTCGATCACGGCCTGCGCCTGTTCGAGCGCCTCATCGTCACCCTCCTGCTGAAAGCGAATCCGCAATTCCTCGTACAGCCGCGCGCGCTTGCTGCCGAGCTTTTTGACCGCCTCACGCGCCTTCTCTTCATAACCCGGCTCGCGGCCGAACAGATGATTGAAGCGCCGCGCGACTTCGCGCGTCAATTCCACATGCGGCACCTGATCCTCGTCAACCGGCACGATGCTCGCCCGGTAGATCAGAACATCCGCACTTCGCAGCAGCGAATAGCCCAGGAAACCATAAGTGGAGAGATCCTTGTGCGCAAGATTTTCCTGCTGCTCCTTGTAACTCGGAACGCGTTCCAGCCAACCGAGCGGCGTCGTCATTGAAAGCAGCAGATGCAGTTCGCTGTGCTCCAGCACGCGCGATTGGATAAACAAGGTCGCCTGGTTCGGATCGACGCCGGCCGCAAGCCAATCGATCACCATGTCCCAGACGCTGTCGCCGATCAATTTCGGATCGTCGTAATGGGTCGTCAGCGCATGCCAGTCGGCAACGAAAAACAGGCAGGGATATTCAACCTGCAACTTCACCCAGTTCTTCAACACACCATGATAGTGCCCAAGGTGCAGGCGCCCGATCGGGCGCATTCCGGCAAGAACACGTTCAGCGTACATCGCGCATCAGGCTCCTGACGAAAAAGTCAGCATGTTCTTCAACACAGGAATCAAGGGCCACAACACCACATCGAGCACGTCCATATAAAGCAGCGCAATCAGGATAAAGAAACCATAGGGTTCGATTCTCGCCAGCCGCCACGCCCAACGATGCGGCAGCAGGCTCACCGCGATGCGCCCACCGTCGAGCGGCGGAATCGGGATCAGATTCAGCAGCATCAAGGCCAGGTTAGCCACCATTCCGGCTTGTGTCATCGCATAGAACAGATCGCCGCCATAACCGCCAAGCATCCGCTGCAACACCGCAAGCAGCGACCAGGCCAGCGCCTGTAGCAAATTCGCGGCCGGCCCCGCCGCGGCCACCCAGAACATATCGCGTTTGGGGTTACTCAAGCGTCCGAAATTCACCGGCACGGCTTTAGCCCAACCAAACGGCGGAAAACTGTGGCCGGAGAGAACGCCCCAAAGCAGGATCGCCCCCGGCACCAGCACGGTACCGACCGGATCGATATGTCGCAAGGGGTTCAAACTGATCCGCCCGGCCTGATAGGCGGTCGGATCGCCCAGGCGCAGCGCCGCATAGCCATGCGCCGCCTCATGCAGCGTAATCGCAAGTAGCAGCGGAATCGCCCACACCAGGATGACCAAAACGAGATTCATCATCTCGGCTTTCGCAAAAGTCCAAGTCTAGCAAAACCAAACGAAAAACAGCCTAAGAGCCGCTAACAAACCCCAGCACAGCGGTGCAGGCAAGGCGCGCGAAACGCAGACAGTACACAACGTACGGCAAGTGAGCGCAACGCAGCATGCAGGGGTTTGTTAGCGGCTCTAAGCTTAACGCGCCGGCTTTCAAGCTCGCAACGCGGCCAACACGCTGCGGCGTTCGGCCGCAGCCTCCGCCATGATGCGGCGGAACTCGGGTTCATCGATACCCAAAGTCGCCGCTTCAAGCAAGCCCACGTGCAAACGAGCGCCGTCGCCACTTAAGGGGTTGGGCGTTTCGGTTGCGAGCTCGGCGACAAATAATATGTCCGCCATATTACCGAGCGAAAAAGCCGCGTCGTAGATTTCATGATCGTCGATCGCATCCTGAATCGATATCGGCACGCCAAACGAGCGTAAGACGGCCCGCGTAATCTGTTTGTGCCAGCCCAGAATGAACTCCGACAGTTCGGCTTCACGATCGAGCAATGCCGGGTAATCCGCCGCCTTACTCAGCAGGTAGAACTGCCCGATATTGCTGAGCAGGCCGATCAGCATCGCCTCGTCCGGCTTGATGCCGTCGGAGTGCTTCGCCAGCGCATAGCACCACGCCGCGACATCAACACAGTGATCCCACAGCCGCGCAGCATAAGGCCGCGCAGCGCCTAGACGCTCGGCACGCGCGAGCTGTGCCGTCGCGACGACCATTGCCAGCGAACGCACGGCCGCGGTTCCGATACGCAGCATTGCCGCGCGCACATCCTTGGCCGGCTCGCGTCCGGTCCCATAGAGCGCGGAATTGGCCAGGCCGATCAGGCGCGCTGCCAAGACGGGCTCGATCTTCACCAGCGGAACCAGATCATCAATCCCCACAGTTTCCCGCTCCAACATGCGCTGGATTTTGATCGGCACATCGAGAAAGCTTGGAAAACTCAAGTGCCCGGCAGCCAAATCACGTTCGATCTCGGCCACCAGCGCATCATGCTCAAGCTGTATGTTGCGATTCATTCCTTGCTCCCATTTTGCTCACCACGAGTTGAGCGCAATCCCCGCCATGCGTGGCAGGGTCAGCGAAACAAGCGTTACTGGCGCTAAAAGCGCGCCCCCCGATTCGTGGCGAGGAAGCCCCAAGCTTCAGCCTGGGGCGATTCACACAACCGGCAATCCGCCCACCCTGGTTTATTTTCGGCACAATAACATTCAACTTTTGCCTCGATCACTTTCCGGACCTGTTATGCACACAAATCCACTCCTCGATTTCTCCGGCGCACCACAGTATGACCGCATTGCCCCCGAGCATGTGGCTCCCGCCATCTCCAGTCTGATAGTAAGAATATGGGCGCCAGATGTTTCCGGATCGTTTGCGCTTTTCAACGCAGGCTTTCAGGAAAGCTCTGGTGCCGTAGAGCGTTCCGGGCGACCTGACCCACACTCCGATCGACT
>WQYQ01000033.1 GCA_009781175.1 Betaproteobacteria bacterium | reverse complement strand
TGGAAAACGCCTTCTTGCATATCAAGCAATGGCGAGGCATTGCCACTCGTTATGCAAAACACCTTGATTCGTTCTTGGCTGCCGTGCAAATCCGCTGCCTTACCCTATGGCTCAAAATCTCATAACGACACAACCTAACGTCATCACGGGTTCTGGCGTATCAGCCGTTGGTTATCACCCTCCTCGCCATCCCAATACGGCCCGCACTTGCCTACTGGCTCAACCGGATACAAGCTCACCTACTTACCCCATCTGAATTGGATTGAAGCATTTGCGAAGAAACCTCGTGAATCAGAGAAAAGCTGTCGAAAATATTTACATAAAAACAATTATGCATATGGCATATTTCACAAGAAACTGAAAATTAACGTTTTTTTAAAGAATGGTTCGATTTTTGCTAGCCTACCTACTTAGACCGAAAAACATAAGACAGAGAATTGGGTTAAGCAGAGCCCTTCTTCACAAAATTCTTCGATTTTGCCGAGATCGTTGCTGCTTTAAGAAAATTTAGCGCTGACAGGTGCTGAAGGTACAAATGGTACAGGAATTGTGGTCCTTCAATTCCTGAATAAAAGGTCATGCATGGATACGGATATCAGACAACGAATATCAGCCACTCGTTACTTAATGATAATGGGCATAGTTGTTTTGCACATGCCACCGTATAAACCATTGCATGAAATGGTTTGGAATTCGTTTGATCTGATTAAAGGTTTATTTTCTTATGGCCTTTTCAAATCAACGGTTCCAGTATTGACCACAATCTCCGGGTTTCTGTTATTTCATGCTGGATTAGACAAAAAATTTTCTTTGCTTTTTAAGAAAAAAGCCAAAACCATTTTACTTCCTTTGGTTATATGGAATCTGCTCTATGCATTGGCTGTATTTTTTGTACAAAAAAACCTCCCCAATGGGCCTACTTTTGCTCAGCAACTCTATCCGGTCGAATGGTTTACATGGCTGAATGCGCTGACAGGGGCATTTCGTATGCCCGTAAATTATCCATTAAATTTTTTAAGAGATCTTTTTGTTATATCGCTAATGGCACCGTTCATGGGTGTCTTTCTGCGCAGAGCTCCATATCTTGGGCTCGTAATTGCTTTATTTATCTACTACTTCAATCTGGATGGAGATCTAGTTCTACGCAATTCGATGATTGTCAATTTCTACATTGGTGGCTTGGCAGCAACCCGAAATTGGAATCTAAAAGCGTTTGACAAATACGCGCACATCGCAGCAGCGGTATTGATTTTTATATCACTAGGAATTTTTCTTTTCAAGATAGAAAATCGCGACTTGTTTATCATTGCATCGCCATTCTTAGTTTGGCCTGCAATGTCCTTGGTCACCCAAAGTGGGCTAGGCAAATGGCTGGTCAAAAATTCAGAGAATAGTTTTTTTATTTTCCTTACTCACGGGCCAATTCTGCTCCCATTTTGGGTAGCCTATAAACCCTTTGCCAACAATATTCCTTATCCGATTTTTTGGTTGTTCACGCCAATACTGACAATAGCTATATGTCTATCGCTGAATAGGGCATTGCAGGATGCTTTTCCTCGTCTCACAGCTGTCCTACTGGGGAACAGGGGTAAACTGAGCAGCCGCTCCAGCCCAATTGGCTCAGGCAACAAGCTGAAGCCTGCGAAAATTCCTTCACCGCAATGGTCTGCTCCGCGACAGTTAGGGTTAACAAGCTACTTCGTACAAAAGAATCCAAAGCCGTCAATCAAGGACGAGAAAATAAAGAGAAAGTAGGCAGCTTAAAACTCTTTATACCTTGCCGGCTTGAGTGAGGAAGTTCTCGCAGAAAACAAAAAACCCGCAAAGCATTAAGCGATGCGGGTTTCAATTATGTTCCTGGCGGAGAGGGAGGGATTCGAACCCTCGAATGCCCGCGCCGTTGCTTGTTCTCCTAGACATGCTGCGAAAAAGCTGCGAGAAGATCCTCACTTGTGAGCTATTGCAGCGGACTTTTTAAATAGCTCTGAGTGAATTCAACTGACATTTCGCAGTGCCGCGGGTCCTGAAAAAGCCAGTTGATGAACGCGGCGAATCGTGGCCACTTCCGGCCAGCGCGGGACGAAATGGTTTCGGTCCAGTCCCCGTTCATAGCGCCGTTTCCGGCGCAGTCGAGCGGGAGCGCGATTTTCATGAAGCGGTCTGAATTCCCGCGCAGAGGCCCGAACCAGAGCAGCAGAACCAATACAAGCGGAACCAACAGCAGGATCAAAAGTGCGAGCAACAGCATCTGAAAACGGTTCGGGCTGTTCATGTCGCCGCCTCTATCTCATCAGCCCATTCTTCCGCGATCATCCCAGCGGCGACCATTTCTGTGCCGTGCTGCGCCATTTTTCCATCAAATCCGCCAAAATAATCCATCGCAGTTCCAACGTTTTGCATCTCGGCAGACAATGCACGCAGTCGTGCAATGATTTCAGCATTTGTCATGATGTTTTCTCTTTCAACAAGCCGGACTCCTCACCACGCCGTAGCACTAATCCTGGGAGTTTTTTCCCGCCGCCGAAGACCCATTTTTTGATTTCCTCAACCGCGCCCACCCAATTTCTAGCCTCAATGCGACGTTTGAGTATAGAAGCTCTATATCTCGTAGGGCCGAGATTGAAACAGAAGTCTCCGATCGCTGAGCGACGGCCATCGGTCTCCAGCCAAAGGCAAGGCGATGATTTCATAGCGGATAGATAATGTGTTCGCGCATCTTCGTACAGCAATTCTTCGGCGAATTTCAGCGTGATCGCCGGACCGCCAATTCTGACTTCCTGGCCCGTATGTCCGTACCCGACAGTCGGAATCCCAGCCGGGCAAAGATAAGGTTTGAGGCGTAAGCCTTCGTATCGTCTGCACAGATCGAGCATCTGCTCAGGCGGTTCAGACACAATTATTGCCATCACTGACCCGCCATTTTCCTGAGTGATCGATCGACAAGCCAAAAGCTGGCGATACTGCTTGCCATAGCCTTTTCGTCGATCCCAAAAGCATCGTGCAGCGCGAGTAATGGCGCGACGCCGCCTTGTACGGCGAGCCAAAAACCCGCGACGATCGCAGCCGGCCACAGCACGAGCAGCCACTGCAGCGCGAGCATCGGACGAATCAAACTATTCAGGCCATCGATCCAGCGGATACCCGTCGCCGCGGCCTGCGCCTGAGTCGCCGCGATCAGCGCTTGGATCTCCGCCGCGCCAATCGTCGCTGCATTCTGCGCCTCAATCTGCCGTAGCGCCTGGTTACCCTTGAGCGTATCGGCCTCAAGTTGCTTGTCGAACATGTTAAGTTCGTGCGTGCGCTCATCCTTGCGGTCCAGAAGGCGCATTACCTCCGGGACAAGGCGGAAAACGCCGCCGAACAGGGTTCCTAATAAGGTTTCAATCATGTGAAATCTCCTGCGATTCTCTTTTCCATACGCGCAATTTCGCGCTCAATATCCCAAACTATGTCGTTCGTTCTCCGTTCGATATGCGCGCGCATGAATTAAATATCCTCACAGCGACGAGGTAGATGATTGCCTTGTTTGTCGGCTTTGCCTTCAAGTCGATCAAAAATCTTGTCGAGCTTGGTGTCGATACGAACGAGCGCGTTTTCCATGTCCGCTTTAAGCACGTATTCTTTGGGAAGATTTTCACGTAGCCCCGAAACGTCTTCTTTCAGCTCTTTTATGACTGACCACAGCTCACGTGCTAACCACCCCACCGCGGCCAAACCCGCTCCAAATAGAACATCGATCAGTAATCGCGTCTCCATGCTTTCTCCCGAAAATAAAATCTGATTCCTACCCAAAGGTCTTTAAAGACTTTTTCCGGTCTCCTCCGGCCATCCGGCTTGCGCGTCGAATGCCTGCAAGGCGGTCAAATCCAGCTCAACAAGCTGTGCCTTGCTCGCCCACGCAGTCGCGAGCAGCGCCTGGGTGCGGTCCTCGATCGCGCGGGTCAGGCCACGCAGCGCGGACAGCACGGCGCTTTCGTCCGCGTCTTGCCAGTGCATCCCGTTGTCGTAATCGCGCCAGCCAAGCCACGGCGATGTCAGGCCGTCGCCGCGCGTGATGCGGTCGGCCAGGCCCTTGATGCGCTCACGTGCCGTGGCATCGGCGTCGAAGAGCGCGTTGTCGTAGTGAATTGGCGCGAGGTCGCGCGCTGCGGCCTCAGTGTTGATTTCTTCGCCCAGCCGATCGCGGATTTTGTCGAGTGAGGTGGCCCAGGCGAGCGTGGACCAGTCCCATTCGGAATCTGGCGCAGGCTTTGGCGGGAAGTCGACCAGCTCGCCGGCGAGTACGTAGCTGTGGGCATCGTCGGTCATCATGTTTGAAAAAACGTAACCGGCTTCGGTATCGAGTTTTCCAAACTCGGCTTCTTTATCCGGCGCCTGGACGCGGCGCGTGATACGGCCGTCGTTGTCGTAGTAATAAATCATCGCTGCGCTCCAAGAATGGCGATCGCGAACTCAGACAGCGACAGGCCCAGGACCGCCGCGCTGTCGGTCAGCGTGCCGGATAAGCTGATCGTTTGCCCGGCATTAACCCAGCCGACCCACACGAGCGGGTAATTCCATGAGGCCCCGGAGGCGCGAGTCCACCAGGGTTTGATCGCGACTTCGGCGCCATTCACGCAAATCTGCAAACATCCCGCCCCGATCGTTCCACCGCCGCCGGTCGTCGGATTGCCAACTGTGCCCGTCGCAACGACGATCACGGTTGTCGAGACAGGCATGACGTAGGAAAGGAAATCCGCGCGTGCGTTTTGCGCCGCGACGAAATTGACCGGCCCGGCGGCGTAGACCCCGCGCGGCACGGTGACCGCCTCGCCTTGAATTTTCAGCGTACTAACCTCGGCGTCGCCGATCTGTGCACTACCGATCGCGGCATTGCCGATGAAGGCGCGCGAGATTGCGGCGGACTCCATGTAGGTGCTGATGTTGGCCGAGCTGATCCTGTTGTCATTGCCGACCGCGCCAAGCTGGGCAGCGCTTGTCACACCCGCTGGGGACCAGGGCGACGGCTGCGTTTGATTCGGCGCGGCGCTGCCGAAAAAGCAGCGCGTGAGCCAGGAGTACGGGTCACTCTCGCCCGTGGCGTATTGCCGCAAAAAGACCCGTGCGAACTGCGCATCGGCCGGTGCGGTGACGAAGGCGTAGAGCCGTTCCCAGTTCGTCAGCGATTGACCGCCGCTCATGCGCACCGTGCTTCCCGGAGTGTGGTCTTCAGCGGCCTGGGTTTCTACTCCGTTGACAAGCTTGAGCCAGAGCACGGCGATGTCGCACCGCGCCCGTTGATTGGCGACGTATCCGGATACTTCGTAGCGCTGACCGCCGACAACCGCAATATTTGAACCGTTTTGCACATCCTGCACGCCCGTCGCCACGCCTGCGCGGAAGAGGCACAACGCATGCCCGCCGGCGGGGGTCCAGTCGGTACTCGGGTAATCCCGTGTCACCGTGACGAAGGGCCAACCGTCCTGGTTCCAGGCGGAAAACCACGGCACCATCGCGGCGGCGAGGTCGGAGTTCGCAATGAGATTCGTGCCGTAACCGACCGCGTTGTTGTTGATGCTCTCAGTGCCGACGAGCGCCGCAAGATTTTCTGGTACGCCGCCGATTGCGTTCCACGAGAATCCGGAACCTGATGAAAGCAGCACAGTGCCGTCGGCTTTCCATAACGTCAGCGTATCGTCGGCAGTCAGCAGCTTGGCGCCAGTGGCGCCGTAAATCGTAAGCCGCGCGCCGTCCCAACACAGTCCGGTTCCCGCGCCGGGAACGCTCCCGGCGCGGAACACGTAGTCCGCGCCGCTGTAGCCGAAGTAGATGCCCTTGCCCTGCGCGTAACTTGACGCACCGCCGCGGATGAAACCCGCACTGTCGAGCGTGATGTTGCCGCTCGTGATGTTGCCGAGATTCGCCGACAACGCCGACAGTGTGGCGAAGGCCGCGCGATTGGCGGTGAGCAGGTTGTAGCTCGCGTTCGACAGGTCGGCGTTGTTCAAATAGCGCCCGCTCGTGGGGTCCCAGGTCCACAGCGAATCCGTCGCGTTCGAATAGACCGCAATGTACGCGTCGCCGCCTGGCGGCAGTGCGTCGCCCGGTTCGCCGACGATCGTGCTCGCATCCGGTACGCGCGGCACGCCCGTGGCGAGACTTGCAAGATGGATGCCGACCTCGCTTGAGATATTGAGTTCGTCGGGGCCGAATTCGTCGTATTGCGCGGCGCGCACGGCGTAGTCGCCCGCTGTGACCATCGGTCCGGCCGCCTGTGTTCCGGGGCCGTCGTACATCGGCATGGTCGTATCGGGATCGAATCCGGGCGCACCGAACCACATGCGCGTGCCGAGGTAGGACTCGTCGGTGCTGGCGGTAACCATGACCATTGCCTGCCCGCCTACATCCATATCCCACACGGTCGGCGCGTCGATCTGCGGCTTGTTGGCGAGCATCACGGCCGGCTCAGACGATACGCCGGTCTGCGATACGGCGTAGACACGGATTTCGACGTGGCGGCCAATGCCGTCTTGCTTGAGCTGGCCGATCGTGGTGCTGTATTCGGTGTTGGCCAGCCCGCTGGCCGTGCGCCGCAGTACGCCGTTGTGCCACAGCTCGACGGTGTAGCTCACCGCGCCGCGATACGGCTGCCACTCAAAAGCCAGCGTGCGGCCGGTCCAGGGTGCAGTGAGTTTGAGCCCTACGACGCTGCCGAGCGGCGCGCCGACGACGGTGTAGGCGATCGGAGTGAGGCTCGCGAGGTCCTGGATGCCGGCATGCACACGGTTGAAGCTGCGCAGCTTGAGCCAGATCGTCTGGCCGACCAGCGCTGGGTCGTAGCTGTATTTGAATACGGCGTCGTCGCAGCGCAGGACCGGCGAGCCGATTGGGTGCGCGCTGATCTTCGAGCCGTATCCGCCGCGGCGAAGATTCGTCAGCTCGTAGCGGTTCGGGGCGACGAGCGAAGCGCCTTGGTAGGCGACCAGCTCGCCGCCGACGTAGAGCAGGGACTGATACAGATCGCGCTCGGCGGCCGTGGCCGGCATCAGCGGCCCGGCGATGGCGCTCGCTGAGAAATCCACGGACAGCGTATGCGCGTTGTCCGGGTCGCCGCCAAGCGGAAAGTCCGCTACCGTCAGGCCATGTCGCGCAGGGGCCGAAATCTCGCCGACATGGCTGTAGGTGTTGCCGTCAAGCGAAACCCACACTTCCGCGCCGCCCCAGTTCTCTCCGCCGGCCGTGCCGAGCCATAGCTGCGGCGTACCCGCAAGTGAAATCGGCGGCTCGAAGATCACCGGTGTGTTGGCATTGCCGGCCGACACATTGAGGTCCGGGATGTAGCCGTAGCCGCCCTGCGACGGTATGCGCGCGGGCGCGGCAACGCCGAACGGCCATTCTTCGGCCGTGACGGTTACGTCACCCTCCTCGTTCGTGCGGATTTCGACGATGCGTACCGGCATGCGGTTCATGCCGAGCCGCGCATGCGTCAGCGTCACGAGGTCCATCGGTTCGAGCCGGCCGAAGCGCGCATCGAGCTGGAACTCGAAAGTGTTGCGCAGGTTCGTTTCGCGCTGGAGGATCGCGCTGGCGACGGTCTCTGCTACCGTCTGCCGGCAGATCGCATGCAGCGTCTGCGGCGACATCGGCCGCGGGCCGAAACGGTCAATCGCCGCGAGGTCGGAGGCTTCGGCCACGGCGACGTTATAGTCGTTCGTGCGGTCGAGATATTCGATTTTGACCGAGTTGTACGCATCCGAGACGCGCTTGCGAGTAACTTTGATCGGCTGATCGAGGCCAAGGAAGTGATCTTCGCTCAGGTCATAGACCGGCGTCACCTCGGGCGCCCAGGCGCCGACGGGCTGGTCGCCGTAAGGGATGATTTTCAGCTTCGCTTCGGACCAGACGGCTTCCGAATGCGTCGCCGTCATCAAGTCCGTGACGAACTGCGCCGCCGAAGTCTGCGCGTCGAGCGTGGGCGAAAGCCGAAACCCCATCGCCGCGCAATACACGCGGTAGTCCGCAAGGTCCGCGAGCTGCCCGGCCTGCATGCCAACGCCGATGATCGGGTCGGTTGCCACGTCGAGCAGCACGTCGGCTGGCTCTACGTCATCGATGCCGTCCTGCGCGCGCCGGCCCTGAACTTCAAATGCCAGATTCGGCGGGCTCGACGACGAGCCCAGATCAAACGCGCCGTTGGCGACGTAGGCGATGCCTGAATAGCCGAGCGCCTGGTCGGGGTGTTTCGTCGTCAGGTACGCCCACGCGCCCTGGCCGAGCGCGCCAGTATGCACTTCGAGCCCGAGCGCGCCCGCGTTCGTAACATCCTTGTCTTTCCAGATCTTGCGCACGCCGGTGATCGGCCCCGAGCACAGCCCGAGCACGAAGGCGGCGGTGTAGGTGTAAGTGGTGCTCTGCTGTTTCGGTGCACCGCCCTTCCCGCCCGAGCTTTGTGTGCTCGTGTGCGAGATCGCGGTGAAGTCGTCGTACCAGAGCAGATTCCCAGGCAGGCGCGTGGTGCCCCACACGAGCGGAATCGCGAGACCCTGCGAGGATTGTGAAATTTGCAGCGAGAGAACCCTGCTCTCGCTCGTCGAAATGGTGCCGCCGCCAAAGCCCATTATTCAATCACCGAAAAAAAGCGCCGCGCACGGCCGGCAAGCCATCCCTGCGCACCGTCGGCGCGCACCACAAAACCTGTATGCGAACAGGCATGAATCACCTCGGGCCAGTCAAGCACGATCGCCGCGTGCGCAAAGCAGCGGCCGACGCGGTAAAGCGCAATGTCACCGGGCCGTGGAGCGGAAACTTCGTGTGTGTGGGTGATGAGCGCGCCGAGAAAGCGCTCCTCATCCCGGTGCAGCATCCAGTCGCGCGGGTAGTCGCCAGGGGCCACGTCCGGTACGAGCCGCAAGCCCTCGATAAAGACCCCGATCAAAAGCTGCGCGCAATCGACGCCCGCACCCTTGACGCGCGCGGCGTGGTGGTACGGCGTATTGGCCCACGACAGGGCCTCGGCGACGATGGCCGATCGAATAGACTGAGTGTCCATGCTTAAGTGGTTGTGAGCGCCGACGGAATGTAGGGCTGGCCGCCGAAGCGGATGGCGTTGTTGAATTTCGCCTGGCAGGCCGCTTGCGTGTGATCGCAGCCGGGCCACAACGTGAAGGCGTCGCCCACGGTCGGTACGTGCGTCAGCGGATACGACAAGGCCAACGCGCCGCCCGCATGCAGTTTGATCGTGCGCTGCGCGCCGGCATTCGTGCCTGAGGTGAATATCAGCTTACCCCCGGAAAACCAGCCGTCGGGCAGCGCAAGCCCCGTACTGATCGTTGTTGCATCGCTGCCGACGGCGACGGTTGCTGCGATCTGATACGCCGCGCGCGCGACGCCGCAACCTTGAGAGTAAAGCGCGAAGCGGCAGGCCGATTGATAAACATGGGTCGGAATCTGCGTATCGAACAGCTCAAGATCGCTCTTGACCTCGATCCGCGCTTCCAGCCAGTCGGCATCGATGTCGCCGACGCGGCCTTCGAAGCCGTGCAGCACGCCGACGATTGCCTGCCCTGGCGCCGGCGCATAGGCGTGCAGCACCAGCAGCCGCGCGCCGTCGAGTGCGCCGTTGCAGACCGCTTGCAGCCAGGGCAGCGTCAGCAGCAAATGCCCCGTGTCGGCGGCCACCGTGAGTTGCAGTGTGCTCGCCTCCATGCCGCGCACGCAGACGATTTCGCCGCGCGAAAGCAGCGGCCCGGCAGCCTGCCACGTCGCCCCGCCCCAGGCTACCGTCAAGCCGCCGGAGGCGTAACGCACGATCGAACCGTCGATCAGCGTGAATTGATAGAGATCGACGGTCCACAGCTCGCGCGCGGTGGAAAACAGGGTATCGAGTTCAGGCGTGGCGGATTTCATGTCAGGGCAGAATCGAGAGGAGATCGACTTTCGGCACTTCGTGCAGGCCGAGCAGCATGCGTTTGAACTCAAGCGTGTCGGCGGAGAAACGGCAACGCATTGCATACGTTCCTGTCCAGGCCAGTACCCGTCCGGCGGCCGGCGCGGATGCGAACTGGATCAGCCCGGTTTCGCCGATCGAGTAGGACGACGAGGGAACTACCGCGCCGTTATTCTTGATCTTCGGTGTGCCGGTGGGCGCCCACACGGGTTCGACGAACGCGAACGCCGATCCGGCGATCTGGCGCGTGAGCTGGAATACCGCGGCGCTGCCGTCGCCGGTGGCGAAGGGCTGATCGGCGGCGGCGGAGAAAATCGTGCCGATCTGCGCACCGGTGTCCGGGTCGATCACGGCTGGGCCGTCATCATCGATGAACAGAAACTCGCCGGCCTGCCCCCGGCACAGGCTGTAGAAGGCCGTCAGGTCGGACAGCTCGCGCAGGTTCGCGCGATTGCGCAGGAATTCGTAGGACAGCGAATATTGCCAGCGCGGATACGGCTGCCGGCCCAACCGCAGCTCCCGCCCGTTCGTCGATTCCTTGACGACGGTTTGCCATATAGGGGTGCGCGAGGTCGTCGGCTTCTGGCCGGGGAAGTTGGGGTACGTGAGTGTCACGCTGGCCTCCAGCCGTCACGATGCACGCGATTGAGTTCTTCCGCGATGGTGCGGGCGTTTTCGCGAATCTGGCTGCGCGAAAGCCGGCCGCTGTTGTCGTGGTAATTGACGGTCATGTTCGAGGACTGCGCGGCAGCACTTTGCTCGCCCCCATTCTGCCCTCCAGCCAGCAGCTTGCGCAGCGGATTGGCGATGCCGCGCGGCAGCACCATTTCCTCTTCGTGCAACTGTGTGACCGGGTTCAAGCCGGCGGGAATATCGTAGCCGCCGGCCGCCGAAGCGACGCTCAAACCGCCCAGCACCATCGCCATCGTATCCGCGTAAGCCGCCGCGGCGAGCTCCGGACCCATGATCGGAATGCCGGCAACGGCCGCCGCCGCGCCGCCCGCTGCAACCGCCGCTTCCGCCGGAATCACCGCGCCCGCTTCGGCCTTTTTCTCTACGATCGCCGTAGTTGAGCCGGTAAAACCCAGCGCCTTGCGAATGGCTTCGCCCGCTTCGGTAGCCACCGTCTTCATGTTTTCGCCGAGCAGCCACTGCGCCACCATAGGCTTGATAACGGAACTGGCGAACCAGCCCGTCAGCTCGGTCCCAATCGCGCGAATGGCGTTGCGCCAGCGCAGCGTGCCGTTCATCATCGCCTGCACGCCCTTGTCCCACAGGCTGCTGACGCTGCTGCTCAAGTCGCGCCAGACTTGCATGCCTTGCTGCGCGGACTGGAACTCAAACTGCTGCTTGCGAATCTGGTACTGCCGCGTCAGGTCGAGCAGCTTGTCCTGTTGCGCCTGCAAGGCGACCGGATCGGCATTCGGGTCGTTCTGCATCAGCGCGACGCGCTCAGCCTGCGCCGCAGCCTGAATCTGGTAGCGGCGATCCTCGAACTGGCGCTGCATTTCGAGCAGCCGCTCCTGCGTCATGCCAAAGGTGGCGACTTGATTCTGTGCGGCGTTCTCTTCCATCTGCACGCCGTCGAGCGCCGCGCGCTCGATCTCGTCGACTTCGACTTTCTTCAGCTCGCGCGCCTGCTTGGCCTTGTCGCGCAGCACTTGCAATTCGAGTTCGGCGGTCTTCTTGCCGATCGTTACGCGGTCCTTGGCCGTGACGCTCTCGGAGGCCAGGATGTCGCGCCAATAGGCCAGCTCTTCGGTCTTGCTCATCTGGCGCAGATCGTTCTGCTGCTCGTAGAACAGCTTCTCTTGAGACAGCCGCGCCTCGTATTCGGGCATTTTCGTCTTATCGGCCGAGTCCTTTTTGTCCTTGTTCTGCCCCAGCTGAGTGGCGTTGCGGTTGCCGTCCGGCTTCTTCTTTTCCTCGGGCTTCGGCGTCTCCGGCTCGCCGAGCGCGGTGTTCTGCATGCTCTGCAAGCCTTTGTCCCTGATCGCTCTGATGCGATTCGCGCTCGCCTCCACGATCGTTTCAAGCTTAGCCGCGCCAGCCTCCCAGGCCGCTGTAACGCCCGACCAGTCGAATTTAAGTGCGGAATCAAACATAAGGCTAAGTCTGTCGATCTGTGCAGCTGTCACTTCAACTGCAAGGCGGATGGCCTCGAACGCTATCTGAAACGTGGTTGCCAGGGCCGTCACCGCAATATGAACAACCTTGAAAGCGTTGACGATGAATGTTGTTGAATTGGGAACGTCGGTACCAAAGACTCTGCTGCAAAAGGTCCCTATCTGGCTTACCGTTTGCTTCAGGATTTCCCAAGTATTGACCGCCGCGCTCTTGAGCACGTCCCACACATCCACCAAGGCCCCCATTACCTCGATTGTCACTTCGGTCGCGGTCGGCCCGGTGCTCGCGAACCAGTTGGCAAGCTCGGTGAAGACCGGCATGGCGCTGCGGCCGATCGCCAAGCTGACGCCTTCGACCGCGATATTCACATTCAGCGTTGCATTTTTATAAGCCTCCACCGCCGCCGGGTCGAGCTGCTTGTGGTAGTCCTGAACCTCCTGCGCGGCGTCCTTCATCGCTTGATCGTTCAGGCGCGACATCTTGAGGACTTCTTCGTAATTACGGCCCAAAAGCTGATTGGCCATCACGTTTCGATCGACACCGGCCTTGTATTCGTCGAGCTTCTGCACCGTGTTGCGGATGATCTCCTGCATGGGCAGGAGCTTGCCTTGCGCATCGTGGGTCTTGATGCCCATTTCCTTGAACGCATCGCCGTTGGCGCTGAGCGCGCGCGTCACGGACCGGACGCCGTTGATGTAGCTGTCGGAATCGAGAAAAACGCCGGCCAGCGCGGCGGCGAGCGCATTGGCTTGCTCGGCGGTGATGCCGAGCGCAATCGACAACTTTTTCGCTTCGGCGGTCTGATCGCGCACGGCATCCATGCTTTTTTTGAATCCCGCGCCACCCGCGATCGCGACGGCAATTGCGCCCAGGTTCGCCTGAAATGCGGCGAACGGCTTCGAGAGCCCGGAAAAAGCATCGCCGACGCCTGCCGACATGCGGTTGGCGGCGTCCGAAATCGCCTTGAACGCGTTGTTCGAGGTCTCCGCCTGCTGTTTGGCGGCGTCCCCCGCCTGCTTATGCGCCTGCGCCGCGCGCTCGGCGGTGCCCTGCATGAGGGCCCCGACCTTGGCCCATTGGTCCGTCAGCGCCTGCGCGGCCTGCGTCATGGCGGCCGACATGTGTTCGATGTCGGAAATCGCGCGCTGGCTGGCCCGGTCGATCTCGTCGGTTTTCCCGCCGATCTGGACGTCGATACGGCCGTCATTCTGTGACATGTGGATTTCTCCCTCTCATCCGCCGATGCGGATATGTTGGCGTATTGACAACGCCGACGATTGTTGTTATAGTTACAACATGGAACGCAAGGCAGAACTGGTACAGAAGGAACGCATCAAGCTGGGTGACGACGCCTTTGCCGAGGTGCGCATATGGGCCGTTCCTCAGCCCGTCCGCGGCAGCGCGCATGGTTATAAGTACGCCTTGACCTGTGTTGTGGCGGGCGAATGCGTGCTGCGCTACGACAATGAGTCCGGCAAGGGGGACCACAAACATGTGCGTGAAGCACAAGTGCGCTACACGTTCAGCACCTTGGAACAACTGATCGAGGATTTTTGGGCCGATGTGGCCCAACTGTGAGGGCACTATGGATGAGAACGTTCTGACCATTGGCGTTGCCAGCCTTGCCGAAGTCATGGCGCGCATGAAAGCGCAACTGCGCAGCGGCCAGCGCGATGCCACGCCGCGCTTTACTTTCACCAGCAGTGAAGACTTGCTGCGCACCTTGAATCCAAACCGTTGGAACTTACTACAGGCCATGACGGGCGCGGGCTCCTTGGGCGTGCGTGAATTGGCCCGCCGTGTAAATCGAGATGTAAAAGGCGTACATACCGATACCGTCGCACTGCTTGCGTGTGGCCTGATCGATAAGACCGACAACGGCGCGCTCCTCTTTCCGTATGCCGGTGTGCGTGTGGAATTTGAAGCGCCCGCTAAAGTGGCTTAGGGGCAGGCGCAAGGCCCGCCTCTACGGCAGCCCGTGTGACTTCAGAACCGCGTCGAACTCGTCGGCCTTGATGCGGTTGAGGTACTGCTCGGCTTCAAGCGCTTCTTCGGCTTCGTCGCGCGGTTCGTTCTTGACGCCCATGAAGTGTTTGAGCAGCACGTGGATTGGCGGAGACTCCCGCCAGTAGTTGAGCAGCGCCTGGACCTGGGGCAGTGTCATCGCGTCGAGGTCGGACCACCGCCAGCCGGTGACGGTGATGACGTGCGCGTACACCTCGTCCCAATCCAGGGGCCGCCCTAGGCTTCCCCCGGCTTGACGCGCTCCAGGCCGGATTGCCCCCAGATCACCTGCATAACGACCAGCAGGTTGTTCATGTCGATCACGTCCTGAAGCTGCGCTACCGTGACATCGGGATAGTTGCGCGAGATCGCGGCGTGGATGATTTCGAACACGCCGTCGATTTCCGCCTCGGTCGGGTTGTGGCCGTCAAGGTTTCGCATCGGCGCGAGCTGCGGGCCAAACTGGCGCAACTGCTTCAGGGTCAGCGCCGGCACGATGTACGTCTGCCGGCCGAGCGTGAGTTTCACGCCTTCGAATAGCTCGCTCATGGCTGTTACTCCGAAACGTAGATGTCGGCGACTTGCTGCGCGCCGTTGGCGAAGCCGGAGAAATCGAGTTCCGGCACGCTGTAGTCGTCCAGCTTCGTGCCGAAGAGCCCGAGCTTCGTGAAGATCGCGTTGTGAAGCACAACGAGCGCCCGCTTGCCGCGGTAGCTGACCTGCATCTGCGCCTTGATAAGTGGGGCCGCGCCCATCGGCTGATTCGTCACTGAAATCAGCTTCGCGCCCGCGGCGGCGGCCGAGTAGCGATAGCTGATGAACACCGTTTTGCCGGAGTCTGCTGTCACGAACGTATAGACGCCCGTGGCGCTGACGCTGTATTGCCCGGCGGTCGGGGCGGAGGCCACGCAGGTCATCGGCAGCCCGTTGCTGTCGATAACGCCGAGGTCTTCGATGAAGGTTCCCGTGCCCGGCGGTGCGATCGTGATCGTCGAGGGCGCGGCGGGAATCGCGGCGCCCGTGGTGTCCGAGTAAGCGGCCATCATCGTGCCGCTGCTCATGCCCTGGCCGAAGAATAGCGAGCTGACGGCCGCGCCCGAAATCTGCGCATGCTTGACCTTGCCGCTGATCTTGTTCTTGCCGCCGGCCACGTCGACCGCGAACTTGTATTGCCCGTACAGCTCTTTCACGTCGCCCGAGAATTCGAGCGACATTTCTTGCAGCACGCCGAGCTTGATCGGCGTCGGGTTTGCCACGGTGTTGCCGAGCGCGTCGGTCAGCGGGATGCCGTAAAAATCACCAGCGCCAAAGAGAAATTGCATGATCTGCCTCCAGAAATGCGAAGGCCCGCACGCGGCGGGCCTGGGTGGATTGAATGGGGTTCGGGTTAATCCGTGGTCAGAATCTCGATCGGTACGACGGCGACCGCTTGATCCCCAAGCGTGCCTTCATCGGTTTCGATCTGCCCGGCGATCCGGGCGTAATGCACGAGCCCGCCAAGCGTGCAGCGGTTGGTAATCGGGTTCTCCGGCTCGAACACGGCGCAGATCGCATCGAGCAGCGGATTCAGGTATTGCGCGGGCGCTTCGGAAGTCGGCGCTTTGACGTAGAGATAGAGGTCGAGCGACAGACGCCAGGCGCCGGGCTGCCCGGTTTCAAACTGCGGCGTCTCGCCCTTCTGCGCCTGGAACAGCGCCGGCTGCTCACCGGCGGAAACATCCGCCCAATGCCGCAGCCGGCGCGAGCAGATCACAAGGCCGGGAATGCTCCGCAGCCGCTCGAACAGGGCCGTATAGATCGGTTCGCGTGCAATCATTTCGTGATCGCTTTGCTGACCGATTGACGCATGTCTTGGCGGATTTCCGATTCCATTTCGTGCAGCGCGGAACGCAGAAACGAGCGCTCGGAGATGTTCATCGTTCGACTGTGGGAACGGACAAGCGTCTCGCCCTTCCCCGCCCATTTCTTCTTGCTACGCTTGGTTTCGAATCCGCTCTTTCCGATGATGGCTTTACGCATCTGCTCCCTTGAACGTCGCAGATGCGCTTTGACCGTCACCGTACCTTCAAACCCGTATTCATGCGCATGCGCGTACTCCACGTCCGTCGAGACCACGCCGACGATTCCGCCGTCCTGCTCGACGACAACCTGATCGATCGATCTCCGCAGCCGACCGGTGCGCACATTGAGCGCCTGTCCGCTGAGTTTGTTTTGCTTGACCGATCGTTGCAACCGCAACGCCATGCGTCCGATCGAGTCGCGCAGCGCATCGCGCGCCCTTCCGGGCAGCGCCTGAAACCGCTCAATCACTTCCTTGTCGCCGATCACGCTGAGGCTCATAGCGGCACCACCTTCCGATAATTGTTGAGAATGGTCTGAACGCTGTCCGGGAAGTCCTTGACGATGAACGACACGGTTTCGCCCGCGAGCGACTTGCTTGAAAAGCCAATGCGGTCGATTTCCCGGTAGCGCAGGCCAACCAACTCGATCACGGCCTGCTCAATCTCGGGTGGCGTGCTTGCGTAGCCAGCCATATAGGCCAGCCGCACATTCGCGCGGCCACGCGAGAAGCCGTAGCCGAGAAGGTAGATCGTGCGTTCGTCGAAATAGAAACCCGGCTGGCCAACGGCGGGGGACGGCGGAATCGAAAAACCATCGACGACCACCGAGGCGATGGACACAAGCGGCGCGTTCGCGACCATCATCCCTGGCCGGCCGAGCCCGTCGCGCGTCTCGACATAGGCGGTGATCGCGATCCGACGATTGAGCCAGGACTGGACGTAGGCGCTGTAGGCCGTAACCAGCCGCGCAAGCAGTACGTCGTCGGCGTCGCTTTGCAGCCGCAGCCAGCCTTTGACATTAGCCAGCGTCGTCAGATCGCCCGCGGCCACGATCAGGCTCCGGCCGGCTTCTCGTCAGCCTTCTTCGCTGGCGTCACGCCGACGATGGGCGCGAAGCCGTGCGGCGCGAGCATGGCGGCGTAGCCGCCCTCGTCCGGCACCTCGATGACGCCGTTCTTGTCAGCCTGGAAGAACTGGCCGCCGACGCTCGCGCCGCCACAGCCTTTGGGGCCTTGCAGTTTCATGGTTCTTGCTCCTATGTACTTGTTGGTGAGTTCATTTCTTCGACAGCCAGGCGAGAACCCCGGCAATCAGCCAACCCATCGGCGAGACGGCCAGTGCCATCAGCCAGACCCACAGCAAAATGAATTGCCATTTCGGCAGTCCTTTTAATGCTTCGATCACTTTGCTATGCTCCATTCAGGTTCGCTTCCTTTGCGTGAAGGAGGTTGAAACAGAAAGCCCCCGATGTTTGCCGCATCTGGGGCTTTCGCTTTTTAAGCCTGTGGGCTTCGGCCGATGTTGGTGATAACGCCCATCGAGAACGGCGCGTAGTGCTGGAGCACGCCGTCGGCATAGACGCCGTACTCGTACTTGCGCGTGCGCAGCGGCCATTCGAGCTGGTAGTAATCCTGGCGCATCAGCATCTGAACCACATTGCCGACGTTCGCCATCGGGTACGGCAGCCGCTCGGTGAAGAAGAACACCGTGCCGGCCGGCAGGTTCGGATGCACGACGAGCGGCACTTCAGTGCCCGTCACTTTGTTCCAGTAGCTGCCGACGACAACCCCCGCGGCAATCGCCTGCGTCTGGCTGTTGATGTTGGCGTTGAGCTTGAGCAGCGGCGCAGCGCCTTTGCCGATCACGGCTTTGGTGACCGCGATCAGCTCCTGCGTGCTGACGTAAATCTTGCTCGGCGACAGGCGGTACTTGTTGTAGAACGCCACGAAGGCGGCTTCGAATTCTTCGATACCTCCCGCGTCGTCGGGAGTCAGCGGCGTGCCGGTTCCGGCCGGGCCGGTCGGCTGCACCGCGATATAGGCGTTCGATCCCGGCTTGAAGGCTTGCGCGAGCAGGCCGTCGAAATCCAGCGCACTGGTCGAATTGTCCGACGCGGCCAGCGTCGAAGCGAGTTGCGCCGCGGCGTTGGCCGCTTCGGTGATGACGATCGAGTTAATCGAACTCACGCCAACCAGCCGTTCTTGCCCGGCCGGGCCGACAAACCACGCGTAACCGACTGCACCGATGACCGGCGCAACGGTGGCCGCGATCGAAGAAGTTGCGCCGGTCGTCGCAACCGTCGCGCTGGCCGACTTCTGCGCACTGCCGCCGCCGAACGTATCGCTCGAACCGTCGGCATTGGTGCGCGTAATCTGGCCGGGGACAACGGACGTCGCCGGGTCGAAGAACTGGCCGATTCCGCCGTTATTGACGCCGACCACATCGAGGTAAGCCTGCACGCCAAGCGCCACGCAGATGACCGACCAGGTTGCCGCGGCGAGCGTGCCGCCAGCGGTGGAGGCCGAAAGCGTCGGCGTCGGCGTGACGCCCAGCGCAACCGAGGTATTGCCGCCCAGGATCAGGCGTTCTTCTTGAATCATTGTCGCTTGCAGCGTGTGTTCGACGGCGAGCGCCTTCACGTCCTCGAAGTTCTTCGACGCGTAGTTGGCCTCGAAGGTCACGGTGTTCTCCAGGCCGAAGCCGCGGAACGCCGCGAAGTATTCGCTCTGCGCATGCGTGATAACGCCGCCGCGCTTGCCTTCAGATACCCCGGCGCGGACATTGCCCACGTTGATGTTGGTGATCGCCTTCCAGTTGGCCTGAATCGCGTAGCCGCCCCCGATGCGCGCGATGCTGTTGCGCAGCGGCGTGAGCACCGGGAAGAGCTTCTTCGATGGGGCTTCAAGGTTGTACGCCTGCAAGCCGGTCGTCGGCGTGCCAGGCTGGACGAAGCTCTTAATCAGATCGTCCGGGTTGGCTTGCGCGGCCTTGAACAGCGCAAGGGTTTCAGCAGAGATATTTTTGCCCATGTCGGGGTTCCTCCAAAAATGAAAAACCCCACACGAGGCGGGGTTCGGTACGTGTAGGGGCGGGTTTCATGCCCGCCCTTGTGTGTTTGGCATCAACGAGCGCCGACACCCCCTTGCGAATGGATCATCTTGATGAGCGAAGCGGCTTCGGAAACCGCGCC
Source organism: Betaproteobacteria bacterium (assembly GCA_009781175.1). GTDB lineage: Bacteria > Pseudomonadota > Gammaproteobacteria > Burkholderiales > Rhodocyclaceae > Niveibacterium. The sequence continues at coordinate 3,221 of WQYQ01000033.1, read as the reverse complement.
GTCATAACCTTTGACGATCTCGACTTGCGTGCCGCCCGGCGCAGTTTCAACATCCGCACCCTTGCCGATCGCCTTCAGCAGCGCCTTGCCCGGCGCGGGCTGCGCTTCGAGTTCCTTGACCCGTTTTGCGAGCGTGTCGCGCTCGACAGCCAGCCCTTGATTGGCCTTGCGCAGGTCCTCAAGCTCGCCGGTGACTTTGGCGAGATCGTCCGGCTTGGCGGCTTTTTCACGGTCCTCGTCTTCTTCTTCGTCGTCATCGTTCGCGTAGCCGAGCTTGTCGAGGTGGTCGCTGCATTCTTTGACAGCGCCATGCACCTTGGAAAGCGCTTCCTTGGTCGCCGTCGAAAAGCGCTTCCCCGCTTTCGCGAGGTCGTCAGCGTCGGCGACCTTGGCTATTTCGTCTTGGGTTGCAGGCTCGCCGCCTTGTGCGAGCGCCAGCAGTCGTTCGGCAGAGATTTCTCCCTTGTTGAGCCATTCGGCGATCTGGTCGATCGCGCTGACTGCTTCAGGCTCGCCCTCGATCCCTTCAGCCTTGCAGATCATGATCGCCGCTTCCGGGTTCGCCGGCCGATCGACGAGCGAGATTTCAGTCAGCCGGATGCCCTTGATGATCGATTTGTTCAGTTCGTTACGGCCCGTGACCTTGCCGCCGATCGAGAAGCCCTTGTAGACGCCGGCCCGGACCTTCTTCACCGCTTCGGAATCGACGATGTGCGCGCCGAACCACGTCCGGCCGTCTGCCTGCACCTCGGCCTCGATCGCCGTGCCCGCGGCTTTGGCCTGATGCATTTCGCGCACGTTCGCCCACTTCATATAGTCGGGCAGCGCCGCTTTCATCGCCTCGGCGGTCACAATCTCGCCGTCGGAATCCTTCTCCTCGCTCGAAGCGTACCCCCACACGCGGATCGTGCCGTCGTCCTGGTTTTCGACCTTGGAAAGACCGGCGTAGAGCTTCTTAAGATCACTCATCTTGATTCCCCTCCTGAAATTACTATAATTCGGTTGCCCTCTGTTGCCGGCTGGTGTAAATGGCGGCTCACGCTGCCTATAACCAGATATACCAACAGGGGGTTTTTATTTCTGGCTCACAATGAAGCGGAATTATGTAGCAGCCGCACAAAGCCAGCCATGACCTGAACTCCTAGAATCCTCCGTCATCGGATTCAAAACAGGGGATGCGTCATGGCCGGTTCGCTTTTACTCTCAGGACTGCTCACCAAACACAGGGAGTTGCTTGGGCTGGTGGAATTCCATCATAAAGAAGCGCAACGCCTGACAACGGATGCGGCGCACGTAGCGGCCGTGGTCAAGATGATCGATCCCGAGATCGACACGGGCGCCCATCTCCCCAAGATATACAAACCCAGGCTATCGCCATTCAAATCTGGCGATCTTCCCCGGTTGATTCTGGACATCTTGCGCGAAGCGACAGCCCCGCTTTCCACGACCGAGATCGCTAATGAGGCCGTGAAGTGTCGTGGCATCAATGCGGAAGAATTGGATGGCTATGTCAAGAAAGTCAAGCCAGTACACAGCACATTGCAGCGCCTGCGTCGGCGAGGTTTAGTCGAGCCGGTTGGAACATACGGCGGTCGAGGGACGGGCGCTCTGCTCTGGCGGCTCACTTAGGCCGCCAGTCGTTCCTGCTGGCGCTTATTCCCCTGCCAGTACCCACACCAATCGCGGTGCGTCCGCGTCTGAGTGCACTTCCGGCCCATGTCCTCGAAAATTTCTCCGTTGCTCCAGCGACGCGTATCTTCGCGGTACGCCGCCTCGTTGGCGTAGTTCGCCAAGTAGAGATTCCCGAACTTATGCACCTGGCCGTACTGCATCCGGCGAAACCGGCTGAAATAGCTCTCCGCCAGATTATTCGTCGTGCCGTCGTCGGCACGGTACGCCTCCTGATGATTGACGCGCCGCATGCGGAACTTCGCATGCAGCAGATCGTAGGCGTTCGCCTCGTCCGCGCAGAGCGTTGAACCCGACGCCACGAAGCGACTGGCGAGTGCGCTCACGTCGGTTTGATTCTCCTGCTTCATCACAAAGGTCAACGTGCGCGCGCCACCGACCGTCTGATGCTCGGCCAGCTCTGCGCACTTCTGGCGCATCACAAAAACACAGCGCTTGGCCGGCTTCTGGTTCTCCGCCTTGCGGCGATCCACGCGATCCGCCTTCTTGTTCCTGGGGCGAACGCACCCGTTCACATACGCCCCGTCCAGATGAATCTCGCCCGACAGGGCGGAAGTGTCACGCTGCTCCAGCAGAGACTCACGAATCTTGTGTGCCAGCACGAAGGCGGTCTTGTACTGCACATCAAGGTCACGAGACAGTTGCAGTGCTGAAATGCCCTTCACGGCATTGGTGAAGATCGCGATGGCAACCAGATAATCTTGCAAGGGTAGTTTGTGGAAGGCGAAGATCGTCCCGGACGTGACGGAAAACGTGTGTTTGCAGTCGCGGCAGCGCCATTGGCGGCGTGTCTTGATGAACCAGTGTTTCGCCACGACGCCGCAGCGCGGACACGCCACTTCCTCACCCGAACCCCAGCGCAGTTCGCGGAACAGCGCAAAGGCTTCGTCGTCGCTCATGCCGTACAGCCGCTTGAGCGACAGCGACCGGGCTTTGGCAGACAGCAGAAAGTGTTGAGAGTGTTTGGTCATGGCGACACCCGAATTCAACGTATATGTTGAAATAGTATCAAATACGCATCCTAAATCAAGCCTTTTACACAAAAAAATCTATATATTTGTAGAATTAGATGCGTTCGTGTAGCATGAAAAAATGCCGCTGAAGATGACCGATACCGATGATCGATGAGGAATGGAGCCGCTATGCGTGCAACCTGCTCAAGGCAGAGTTGGCGCGCTCAGGCATCGGCTATGAGGAACTTGTGAAACGACTGGATGCTATTGGCATTCAGGAGAGCTACAAGGGTCTCGCCGCGAAGGTCAATCGCGGCACGTTCAGCTTCGCATTTTTTGCGCAGTGCATGGCTGCGCTAGGCACCAAGACAGTGAGATTAAACGAGTAGCAAGTTGATCTTTTCAACGCCAAACATAAAAATCCACTTGACATTTCAAAAATCACATTAAAATGACAGCCAAGCCAAGCCAAGCCAAGCCAAGCCAAGCCAAGCCAAGCCAAGCCAAGCCAAGCCAAGCCAAGCCAAGCCAAGCCAAGCCAAGCCAAGCAAAGCCAAGCCAAGCCAAGCCAAGCCAAGC
>WQYQ01000032.1 GCA_009781175.1 Betaproteobacteria bacterium | reverse complement strand
GGGCTCAATCAATGCCCAGTCTTTGTCAGATATATCATGGCGTCTATGGGCTGCGGGCATCGGCGGGTCAGGGCTGTAATTGAGATGTTGCTATTATATCGTATCTCGTGACGACGGCATCTAAAATAAAGATACAAATTATTTTGGCGAAAAGATGCGTTATTTGCCTGGTTTGGGCACCAGAGGAGCCTCAAACATGAACAAAGAACGGAACCGCCGCATTTTCAGCAAGCGTCCAGGCGCATTGATGGCCATGGTCGAAACGATCAAGGGTCAGGGCAGCCCAACTTCTGGTGCGGTGGGATGTCGCGCCGCCCTACTCGCGACAGCGGCTTTTGCGACGCTGGGCGCATCGGCTCAGACCTTCTACACCGCGGACAGCAGCAATACGCTCATTCAGACCGTTGGCCTCAATCAAGGGAACCTCGGAAACGCGACACTTTCGAATCCGTCGGCGCTGGCCGTTGGTCCAAACAATTTCAATTACGCGGCCATTCAATTTACCCCGACACAGACCGGGAGTTATTTCTTTGGCCAGATATTTTCGCCCGTCGACACGGTCATGATTCTTTATTCTGGAATCTATGACCCGGCAAATCCCGGCGCGGGCGCATTGGTCGGCAACGACGATACGTCGCAGGCGAACCACCGGGTAGTGCTCGGGAATCCGAGCCTCCTAATCTCGTGTGGAGGGTCAAGTTCTTGGTGCCCGCAAGTCCAGCAAAATGTCGTGGTCGGACAAACTTATACGTTGTGGGTTTCGGTTTACAGTCCTTCGTCCAATGCGGCGTTCAATTTGCCGTTCGATTTCTATTCGACCGGCGCGGTTGTTTTCGGCACCTATACGGGCCGGTCTCCGATTGATCTGGCGCAGCCTTTTTATTTGGCCAGCGAGCTTGGCGTCACCGTCGATCCGGTTTTTGTCGGCGGTACCCTGAAAATGGATCAGGTTGGTGCAAATCATCCCGAGCATTTCACACTTTCCAGTATCGCCTCCAATACCATCGACCAGAGTGGCCATGATTCGGTTTTCAGCGGGGAATTTTCTGACGCGGTTGCCGGTACTCCCGGATACATCACCATTTCGGATTCTGTCGGCGGCGGTTCCGTGGTTTTTTCCGGCATCAATACCTATTCGGGAGGCACCATCATCGGCAATGGCGGGCGGCTGATCGTCAGCCAGGACGCCAATCTCGGCGCGGCGACCGCGTCCTTGGGCTTTGACGGCGGCACGCTGTCGACCACCGCCAGCTTCGCCATGAACCGCGCGACGACCCTGAAGGCCGGTGGCGGCGTGATCGATGTGGCTGACGGCACGACGCTCACCTTCAGTGGCGCGATCGATGGTTCCGGCGCCCTTGCCAAGACCAACACCGGCACCTTGCTCCTGACCGGCGCAAACAGCTATACCGGTCCAACGACCGTGTCGGCCGGGACGCTCTATATCAATGGCAATCAGTCCGCGGCAACCGGCCCTACCAGTGTTGCAAACGGCGCAACGCTCGGCGGCAACGGTACGCTCGGCGGCAACACGACGATAGCCGATGGTGGCATCCTCGCGCCGGGCGGTCTGACGACTCCCGGTACTTTGACGATCAATGGCAACCTCGGTCTCAGCGGCGGTTCGATCCTCAATTACCGGTTTGGCGAGGGCAACGTACCGAATGGGGCCTTCAACGACCTGACACAGGTCAATGGCAATTTGACCCTGGCCGGCACGCTCAACGTCCTGGCGAGCGCTGGCGGTTCGTTCGATCCGGGTGTCTACCGGGTGTTCAACTATACGGGAACGTTGTCGGGTCCTGGTCTGGCGATCGGGACCACCCCTCCGCCAGGGAGTGTTTCCGTGCAAACCGCGGTTGCCCACGAAGTCAATCTAATCTATTCGACAGGACAGCTGCTGAGCTTCTGGGATGGCGATGCCGGACCGAAGAATGACGGTGTGATCAATGGTGGGGACGGCACGTGGCAGAGCAGTGGCCTCGAAAACTGGACGGATTCGTCGGGAGAGTACAACGCGGCCTGGCAACCTGAGGCTTTTGCAGTCTTCGAGGCGGCGCCGGGCACGGTGACGGTGAACAACAGTCAGGGTCAGGTGACGGCCTCGGGCATGCAGTTCGTGGCGAACGGTTACGTGATTACCGGCGAGCCCATCACGCTGGTCGAGACGACTGCAAATTTCGGACAGACGATCATCCGGGTGGGCGACGGCGCGACGGACGGCACTGCCTATGTGGCGACTATCGACTCTGTGCTACAAGGCTCCGTGCAACTGGTGAAGAAGGACCTCGGCACGCTGGTGTTGAACGGGATCAACACCTACACCGGCGGCACGGCGATTCTGGGTGGCGCCTTACAGATCAGCCAGGACGCCAATCTGGGCGCGGCGGGCACGTCACTGAGCCTCGACGACGGCACGCTGGCGACGACGGCGAGCTTTACGACAAATCGAAATACGACTCTCGAAGGCCCTGGTGGAACCTTTAACGTCGCCGCCGGGACGGTCTTCGGCATGAGCGGTGATATCTCTGGCTCAGGCAGTCTCACCAAGACCAACACCGGAACGCTGTTGCTCACCGGAACAAACAACACCTGGTCGGGCGACACCCATATCAACGCCGGTACATTACGGGCGGGCGTGGATCGGGGCCGGCGGCGGGAGCGCCGATGTGCGCTCGATCAGCGGCACCGGCCCGGATGCGGGTTCACTTTCGATGGACGGCTATTCGCTGGGTGGCTATTACACCCATATCGGCCCGAGTGGCTGGTACGTCGATGCAGTGCTGCAAGGTACGTACTATGACGACATCTCGGCGCGCTCGATCGGTGCTGAATCCCAAACATTTAAGATCAGCGGTCGGGGAATGTTGGCCTCGCTTGAAGGCGGCTATCCGATCGCGCTCGGACAGGGCTTCACCTTTGAGCCGCAGGCGCAACTGGTTTATCAGTATATGGGATTCGACAACGGCGCCGATACGTTCGGCCGGATCGCTTTCAGGGATAGCAATGCCCTCTATGGGCGGCTCTCCGGGCGCCTCTCGAAAGACTGGGCGCTTGAAGGCGATCGCAAGGTGACCGCCTGGGGCCGGGTCGGCCTGTGGACCGACTTCGACGCGCAGGCAAAGGTGACCTTCACGAATCTTGAAGGTCTCAACCCGACGACGTTCGGGACCGATCTCGGTGGCCGTTGGGCGGAATTTGATCTCGGCGTCTCCGCGGAACTGAGCGACAAGGTCTCGGTCTTCGCGGCCGGCAACTACAACGTCTCCGTTACCGGTACCGATAGCCATAGCTGGGGCGGACACGCTGGCCTCAAGCTGGCGTGGTGAGGAGAGAAACCGAAGCAGAGCCTCGTCGAACCTCAACGGCGATCAAGTGTCTGTCACGGCTAAAACCAGCCCCCGGATAAGGATTTATCCGGGGACTGCGCTGTTCTGCCAAGGCATTAAGAAGGATTGGCGTTTTTGATCTGACGCGAAGGCGCGGTCATCCGCGCATACGCGGCGCAGCAGGCGAACAGCCCGAGCGATAGCAGCGTCTCGATCCACCCGAGCGTTGCCGACAAGCCGGAATCGGTCATCGCGCGCACGATGCCCTCGGCGAAATACAGCCAGATAAACAGCGAGAGCCATTGGAAGGTGTAACGGCGGCCGTAAAGCAAGCCGCGCAAGGGCAGCAGCAAGGGAAAGGCTTTGAGCACGAGCCACGAGCCACCAGGCCGCAGCGGGGCGATCCAAAGCTCCCAGGCGAGGCATAGAACGGCAAGCGTGAGCAGTAAAGCGATGCTGAGTTTCTGTAATACATGCGGAGGCATGAGATGAGCGATCCCTGTGTAACTTGAGTACGATTTCGGCAGGGCGCTTGCCCTTGGGCGGATGCAAGCTGCTATAAAGGACTAAAACTTCGTGCGTGTCGATAGAATGGGTCGCGATTATACGCATGCACTCGCCGAGTCTCGCCATGACTGAAATTCGCCGTTTCATCGAACTGTTGATCGAACGCTTCAATGCGGTGCGCTGCTCGCTGATCGCCGGCAGCCTCACGTTTACCACGCTGTTATCGCTCGTGCCCTTGCTCGCGGTGGCTTTGACGGTGATGGCGCAATTGCCGGTTTTCCAATCCTTGGGGCAAACGCTGCACGCGTTCCTGATCGAAAATTTCCTGCCCGATAAAGCGGGTCGGGTGATCGCTACCTATGTAGTGCAATTTTCCGAGAAAGCGGCCAGCTTGACCCTCGTCGGCAGTATTGCTTTGATTGCCACGGCAATTTTGTTGTTGCAGACAATCGATCAAGCGTTTAATGCGATTTGGGAGGTGAAGCGTCCGCGCCCGCTTTGGAGCCGGCTAACCGTGTATTGGCTGGCACTCACGCTGGGGCCGGTCTTGCTCGCCGGCAGTATTGCCGCCACCTTGCAGATCGTGCAAGCCTCGCTGGGGGCGATCGATGAGCCGGTATGGCTGCGCGCTATCGTGACGAAGATGCTGCCGGTGCTGTTGTTCTCGGTGTTTTTCGGTTTTCTGTTCTTTGCCGTGCCGAATCGGCGGATCGTGCTTTGGCATGCGGCAATTGGCGGCTTCGTTGCCGGTTTGGGCATCGTGCTCCTGCAACGCGCGCTGGGTTACTACTTTGCCCAGCTTTCGAGTTATACCCTGTTGTACGGCACGTTTTCCGCAGTGCCGATCTTCCTCGTCTGGCTTTACAGCTCCTGGCTCGTCATTTTGGTCGGCGCCTTGATTGCCGCGGTGATCCCGGATTATTTGCTGCGTCGGAAACTCTTGCCGACCACGGTGAGTGGACGTTTTTATGCGGCGATTCGGCTGCGGGCCGCGCTACGTGGCAGGCAGGACCGGGGACAGTTGACAACTTTGGCCGAGCTGGCACGGGACAGCCGTCAGCGTACCGAGGATACCGAGATGATGCTTGAATCGATGCGCGAAGCCGGTTGGATTGCCGAAACCGACGAGGGCTATTGGCTTTTGGTCGGCTGTGGCGAACAGCTCAGCGATATGGCATTGTTCCGCCGCTTTGTTTTGCCCGCCGAGGAAATCGATCAGATCGCTCCGTATGCGTCGCCGGACGAGATCGATGATTTTAAAAGTATGTTGCAGCGCGTCGATCAGGCTCTGTCGTAACGCGTTAGATCGGGTAAGGATCGATCTCGAACTGGAAGAGTTCGATCGTCGCCGTTTGCATATCGAGGCTCAGCAGGCGTCCTTGAGCGATATATATCTTCTCGATATCCGAGACGAGGGCAAAGCGCCGCGAGCTGTATGTTCCGAGCGGGGCCAATACCGCCGGATGGTGGCGCAGTGCGGGCAGCGCGGGCAGAACCAGCGCATTGACCATCCGGCTTGAGCGCTCGCGCGCGCTGCGGAAACCGATCGTGACCGGCGTTGCGCCGGTCGATGCGACTTGCAGGCCCAATTCGATTTGTTCGGGCGTGGTGCTGCGAATCCAGCGCACGACGCAAATCGTCCACGGCTCCTCTGGACTGGTGCGTAAGGAAATGGCCATGCCGGCGCTGAGCCCGGCGATTTTCCCCGCGACGTGAATGATCGCAAAACCGTTTGGGCTTTCATTGCTGACTTGCCATTCCTGAATCGCGCTTTCGTCGGGCGGATTGTTTGCGTGCAAAGTTTTCCAGATTGCGGGAATGCCCGCACAGGCTTGGACCGAATATTGGGATTTGCGCCGAGGCTGTTCCCGCTTGGCCGGTACGGTCCACTGGTGACGCAGGCGCTGCAACAAAGCCGTCGCTTGAACGCCGGCGGCAAGCTTGGGCAAATTCAGTTCCAGCGGTTGCTGGCCTGCTTCAAGGCGGGCCAAATATTCGGCCGTCCGTTTGGCCAAAGGAGCCATCGAAATATACAGCAGCGGCCCCTCTTGCGGCGGCGCTTTGCGCAGAAAGGCGCATGGTGCCTCGTCAGCCTTGCAGGCGATCCAGAAGCAGGAAGCGTCGGTCGTTACCGGCGGGGTATTGTCGATCTGGACCAATGTGGCGATACGGTCCAGATATTCACTGGTCCAGCTGATTTCGCTTTGCGAGAGGCGTTCGATTTGAATGCAAGCAATCGCCAGCAGACGCTTGAAGGCAAACTGTACGCTGTCGCTGGACCCCGTTTCTCCGGGTGGCGTATCCGCTGCACTGGACGCGAACAGATCGAACGCACATCCCCACAGTTTCGGTGTCGGACTGCCGCCGGAAAGTCCGGCGATTTCGTAGGCTTCGCAAAGCATGCGCAAACCGCGTGCCGCGAGCGTGTCGATCGGATTGTTCTGGTTGCGGATCGATTCGTTACGCACCCGTTCCATGGCTTGGAGCAGGCCTTCCGCAATCGTGATCAGAGAAGCGACCAGCTGACGCGACAGACTGTGCAGGGAGCGGTTCATCGGCAAGCCGATCTCGATCAGGCGCGGTCTGCATTCCACGGCAATGCGCAAGGCGCGGCCATAGAAGAGCTCAATACAGCGATGATATTGCGCGGCGGGGATATCCGGCTCGTGCAACATGCCCAAATGAATCGACAGTTCGGAAACCTCTTCGGAGAAACCGCCTGAGGGCTGTGACGCGAGCCAGTCGAAAATCGCAGCGGTGCTTCCGGTTTCTGTGCCAGTAGTCATGGGCAATTGTTGAGAAAATATCGCATTATTGTATGGAAAACTGCCACTTACGAACCCGCAGAGCGTTACTGCATATGGAATTTCTGATCTATTGGCGTTCAAATCGCTTTCCGTCTTGCGGTTAGCGTCTATTTCTAGTATTTTAGCGGGCTATTTTGAATAACCCCGCACAGGAATTTCAGACATGGTAGTGATTCGCCTTGCCCGCAGTGGCGCCAAGCGGCGTCCGTTCTTCAATATCGTTGCAGCCGATTCGCGCAACCGCCGCGATGGCCGCTTCATCGAGCGTGTCGGCTTCTACAATCCGGTTGCCGCAGCGCATGAGAAGGGCCTCGTGATCGATTCTGAGCGTTTAGCTTACTGGAAGCAGAACGGCGCGCAACTGTCGCCGACGGTCGAGCGTCTGGTCAAGCAAGGCGCCAAGGCCGCGGCCTGATTCTTGCGTGAAGGTGCGCCGGTGATTGTGCTTGGGCGCATCGTGGGTCCATTCGGGATTCAGGGCTGGGTTAAAGTCCATCCCTTCGGGGACGATCCACTTGATTGGCGAAAAATTCGCGAGTGGCACATCGCGGCCGATCCCGAAGCTGGCGATGCCGATTGGAAACCGCTCAAGCTCCGTACACTGAAAGCGCATGGTAAGGGCTTGATCGCGAGCTTCGTGGAATTGCCCGATCGCAATGCCGCCGAAGCGGTCGATGGTTTTTATCTCGGTGCGGCGCGGGAGGCGATGCCCGCTCCGGGCGTGGACGAGTACTACTGGGGCGATCTGGTCGGTTTGGCGGTCGTCAACCAGGCTGGTGTTTGCCTGGGCAAGGTGAACGGGCTGATGAGCACTGGCGCGCACGACGTTTTGCAAGTGCAGGACGGCGATCTCGAAAGGCTGATTCCTTTCGTCGGTGCTTATATAAAAGATGTTGATCTTGCGGCCGCGAAGCTGACGGTCGAATGGGAAGCGGACTGGTGACTGAAGTCTGGCGGCGTCGGCGTTTCGATGTCATCACACTGTTTCCCGAGATGTTCTCGGCATTGACCCAGAGTGGCATTACGCGCCGCGCGATCGAGCGCGCGCTGTGGCGGTTGCAGTGCTGGAATCCGCGGGATTTTGCGCACGACAACTACCGCACGGTCGACGATAGGCCGTATGGTGGTGGCCCTGGGATGGTGATGCTGGCGGCTCCGCTTGAAGCGGCAATCGATGCGGCGAAGGCCGCGCAACTTGGCGAAACCGGCGTCGGGGGCAAGGTGGTTTACCTTTCGCCGCAAGGCGCGCGCCTGGATCACCGGGGTGTGATGCGCCTGCTCGAAGAGCCGTCGCTGGTGCTGCTTTGCGGGCGTTATGAGGGGGTTGACCAGCGGCTGATCGATCGCTGTGTCGATGAGGAAATTTCGATCGGCGATTTCGTTGTGTCGGGCGGCGAGCTGCCTGCGATGCTGTTGATCGACGCGCTCGTGCGGCAGATGCCGGGTGCGCTCAATGACGCGGGCTCGGCAGAAGAGGATTCTTTCGTCGCCGGATTGCTGGATTGTCCGCACTATAGCCGTCCCGAAGTTTATGCAGGGCGGCGGGTGCCGGAAGTGCTGCTTTCGGGTGACCATGCGAAAATCCGGCGCTGGCGTTTGAAACAGGCGCTGGGACAGACGTTTTTGAAGCGTCCTGACTTGTTGCAGGCCAGGATCTTGTCCAAGGAAGAATCTCGCTTGCTGGAAGAGTTCCAGCAGGAGATTAAAGGCGGCGCGCTCTGAATTGAGTGTGTCTGCGACAAAAAGGCGTACATCAGGTGGCGACCTGCTCTGTGCGTAAGGCCAAAGGCTATTTTGATTCGATAGGAGAACGCGACATGAATTTGATTCAGCAACTTGAGCAGGAAGAAATTGCCCGCCTCGGCAAGACGATTCCCGAATTTGCGCCCGGCGACACCGTCGTCGTGCAAGTAAAGGTCAAGGAAGGCAACCGCGAGCGTTTGCAGGCTTACGAAGGCGTTGTCATCGCTAAGCGCAACCGCGGCCTGAACTCCAGCTTCATCGTGCGCAAGATTTCCTCGGGTGAAGGCGTTGAGCGTACCTTCCAAACCTATTCGCCCTTGATCAGCGCGATCGAAGTGAAACGCCGCGGTGACGTCCGCCGCGCCAAGCTTTACTATCTGCGCGAGCGTTCCGGCAAGTCTGCACGGATCAAGGAAAAGCTCCCGACCAAAGCTGCCGCCCAGTAAAAAACGGCAAAGTTTTTCCGGCATTATGCAGACAACGCCCCGTTTTGCCGGGGCGTTGTCGCATCTGTAGCGCTAAACTCTGCATAACTTGCAGGAGAGTATCGAATGATCAAGGTTGGTATCGTTGGTGGCACCGGTTATACCGGTGTCGAACTGCTGCGGCTCTTGGCACAGCATCCAGACGTAGAACTGGCGGCGATAACGTCACGTACAGAAGCGGGGCTCGCAGTTTCCGACATGTTCCCAAGCCTGCGCGGGCGCGTGAATCTGTGTTTTGTCGAACCCGACAAGGCGGCGCTCGACCAATGTGATGCCGTATTTTTTGCAACGCCGCACGGCGTAGCGATGGCGCAGTCGCCGGCACTCGTCGAAGCGGGCGTCAAAATCATTGATTTGGCGGCCGATTTCCGGCTCAAGAACCTCGACGAATTCGCCAAGTGGTACAAGATTCCGCATACCGCCACGAAATTGCTCGATGAAGCGGTGTATGGGCTGCCGGAAATCAATCGCGAAGCGATCCGTAAGGCGCGTATCGTGGCTAATCCAGGCTGCTACGCAACAGCGGTCCAGCTTGGTTTTTTGCCGCTTGTCGAAGCCGGTGTCGTCGATATGGATCATCTGATCGCGAACGCCGCCTCAGGCGTTTCCGGCGCCGGGCGCAAGGCCGAAGTCGGCTCTTTGTTCGCCGAGGCGAGCGACAATTTCAAGGCTTACGGCGTAGCGGGGCATCGTCATCTGCCGGAAATCAAACAAGGTCTGGCTCAGGTCGCCGGGCGTGAAGTCGGGCTGACCTTCGTGCCGCATCTGACGCCGGCGATCCGCGGTATTCTGGCCACGCTTTATGCACGGGTTACCAAGGATGTCGATGTGCAGAAGCTGTACGCAGCGCGTTTCGCGCACGAACCCTTCATTGACGTGATGCCGGCCGGCAGCTCGCCCGAAACGCGCTCGGTGCGGGCTTCGAATATGGTTCGAATAGCCTTGCATCGGCCGCAGGGCGGCGATACGCTTGTGATACTCGTGGCGGAGGATAATCTCGTCAAGGGTGCTGCCGGCCAGGCCGTGCAAAATATGAATTTGATGTTTGGTCTTGAAGAAACAACTGGATTGACCCATATACCGATTCTGCCTTAAGCGGAACACAAAACAGGCGTTGTGGTCATAGGGTTTGACTACGCGAGACGCTTTTATACCCAGAAATCAAACCCTTGAGAGTTAGGAGTGTGCGATGAATGCTGTGACCGAAATGCCCGATCCGCTGGTTTTTACCGATAGCGCGGTGAACAAGGTTCGCGAGCTGATCGCCGAAGAGGGCAATCCCGATCTGAAATTGCGAGTTTTCATCAGTGGCGGCGGTTGTTCCGGTTTTCAGTACGGCTTCACCTTCGATGAAGTCGCGAACGACGACGACACCACGGTTTCGAAAGAAGGCGTGACATTGCTGATCGATCCGATGAGCTATCAATACCTCATCGGCGCCGAGATCGATTACACCGAGGGGCTCGAAGGCGCTCAATTCGTGATCAAGAATCCGAATGCAACGAGCACTTGCGGCTGCGGATCTTCGTTCTCGGTTTAATCGACCGTAGCAGGCCCAGAAAAACCCCGCCGCGTGCGGGGTTTTGCTTTTTAGCGGCTTGCGTCGCTGGTCTTCTGCGTCCCGCTGTCGCTTTGCCAAGCGTTGTAAAGTGGCTGGCGCACTCGCACTGGGTTCACATCGAGATACAGATTGGTAATCGTATAACCCGTGCCACCGAAAGTGCTCGAATACCAGCCCAGGCTATCAGCACCTTTGCGCAGATGGAACTCGAAGCCGAGTTCGGGCTGTGGATCGTCTGCGGACGGGGCGGCATTGAATGCAAGTCCGTTGACCACGCGGCGATCGCTCGAAAGCAAACGGCTCATCGCCCTGACGATGGTCGTATCGGACAGAATATCGATGTAGAACATATCGCCACGGAAATAAGGTGAAAAATCCGCTGCGTTCGGATCGATGCGGCGGCCCGCGAGCTTTTCGGGGGCGGGCGTGGTTTGGCGGGTGCGCAGATTGTAGCGGTCGCCATGATCGAGATAGTTCAGGCGCGCGTTGCGCAGATTGAAGACGGGTAATGCAGGGTTGGTGCTCGCATCGCTGAGATCCACAAGCAGCGCGCCTGTATTGCCGAGCACTTCGATTTCGTCGCCATGAATAATGGCGGCCGATCCCTCATCCACGCCAAGGCCGAAACGATAGCCCTTGGCAAGCATCAGCGGCAGCATGCGGCCAATCCGGCCACGTGCTAGAAAGTGCTGATCGATAAAAAGGCCGGGGCCGGCAAAACCCAAACCGGGGCCGATTTCGCTCCCATCGCGCAAACGGCCTTTGAGTATTCGCATAATGTCGCGTGCGTTGCGAAACATCGTTTCGCTCATCACGGCAGCGCCGGCGCTGGCGCCGGCTACGACACCGCCTTTGTTGTAAACCTCCCAAATCGCCTTCAGGAGCGGCGTGGGTTGTCCGCCGGGCGCGAGGGTGTCGACGATGCGTTCCTGTGCACCGCCCGCAAAGAAAACCCCCCGCGCCTGGCGTGTTTTCTCGATCAAGAGCGGATCTTGGACTACCTGGGCGATATCGATCCCCTTGAGTTGCGGCGCCGCTGGAATCGCTTCGGCAACCGCGCCGTGGCGCTGCAAGGCATCGATGATTCGCGCGCTGGCGCCTTCCGGATCGCCGGAAGCCGTACCAAAGACGACGAAACGGGCACCGGCACCGCCCGCGAGTTCGACCAGGCGATTCCAGACTACATCGTTATCGGGCCTCAAGGCGCTGCCGATCGGCACCACATAGCCGCTCGCCGCAGCGGCTGCGCTGAATAAAGCAGAACAAGACAATGCGACAACAAGCAGGAGTCTTGTGACCACGAGTCGAGCGCAAAACCTGCCATTCATGGTGGGGGCTGCGAGACAAGGGTTATTGGCGCCACAGGCGCCCCTAATCTGTGGCGAGGAAGCCCCAAGCTTCAGGTTGAGGTGACTCAAGAACATTGGCTTCATGGCGTGTCGGGAATGGGGGAACCCGGACAGCTTACACTTAAAAATTAAGCGAATTGTGACGCCCGAGAACCTGTCAATAATCTGTTCCGCGCCGTCATTCTGCGTGGAGCGAAGCGTAGTCGCAGAATCCATTCTCGGAGGAAAGATGGATTCTGCGACTTCGCGCAGAATGACTGCGAGAGGTTCTTAAGATGGAGGCTGGCCGGAAACAAAACAGGCCCGCGTGTTTGCGGGCCTGTTTCATGGCATTTGGGGCGACATACCGGGATCGAACCGGTGACACCAGGAGCCACAATCCTGTGCTCTACCAACTGAGCTAATGCCGCCATTGTGACCAAGCAATTTTAGACCAAAACCAGCTTGGTCCGCCCGACAGGACTCGAACCTGTAACCTACGGCTTAGAAGGCCGGTGCTCTATCCAGTTGAGCTACGGGCAGTCCGTAAATCGGGCCCTCGGAGATCCGCTTGGTCGGGGTGGAGGGATTCGAACCCCCGACATCTTGCTCCCAAAGCAAGCGCGCTACCGGACTGCGCTACACCCCGAGAACGCGGGAATATACAGACACAGCGGGCTTACGTCAAATCTATATTGCGCGCCTGATGGCCGGCCCGGCACTACGCTGTTGTCTGATCAGTGAATATTCGCTGCGCAGCTCTGTTCTTCTTGCTCTGTCCGCATCAATCTGCTATTAACGCCTATTCAGACTGCTCATTACGGGGAAGCCGCCATGGCTGAGGAGATCACCAGACATTTCAAGCCCTACTCACTGAAGAAGGGTGAGCAGTACATGAATGAGAAACAACTCGCGCATTTCCGCGAGATTCTCGAGGCATGGAAACAGGATTTATTGGGGGATATCGAGCGCACTGTGCATACCTTGCAGGACGAGGCGACATCCTTCGCAGATCCGAACGACAGAGCCAGCCAGGAGTCCGATATCGCGATAGAACTGCGTAACCGGGATCGCGAGCGCAAGCTCGTCAAGAAGATCGATGAAACGCTCGCCAAGATCGCCTCGGGTGATTATGGCTACTGCGAAGGCTGCGGCGTGGAAATCGGCTTGAAACGCCTGGAGGCGCGGCCGACGGCAACGCTGTGTATCGACTGCAAGACGCTTGAGGAAATCCGCGAGAGGCAGGTTGCGCGCTGAACTTCGGAGTCTGAGCGTACTAATCAAAAGCGGCCTGCGGGCCGTTTTTTTATTGCCCTGCCCACGCTGCGGGCAGGGGAAAGGGTTTGCAACTGACGATGGTGTGTAATAACATGGAATTACGTTTTTTGCCTGGAGGAACACCGCCATGAGCGTCGTATTTCAAACCCGCCAATTCCGGGTTGGCAACTCGCAAGCCGTCCGGCTCCCGGCGAAGCTGGCCTATCCGCCAGAGACAGAACTAACCGTTACCCGCGTTGGCGAAAAGATCATCATCGAACCGAAGGAAGAAACCCTGGCCGGGTTCGTCGAATGGTTGAAAATGGCCGGAAGCAAGAGCAAGGGCCAAGAATGGGAGCGTATCGAGATGGACTTCCCGGAAAGGGACTGGAAATGATTAAGGGCATGCTCGATACAAACATTCTTATCTATGCAACCACGAATAGCCCGCCGGAAATTTTTGAGAGGCTGGCAAAATTCAGGAAAGGGGAGGTGGTAATCAGTTCTATCGCGTGGGCTGAATACTGCGTTGGCGTTCACAAATTCAAGATCGATAACAGCCCGGTTGAAAAGCTCATTGACATCCTGCCGTTCGATGCGGACGCGGGGAACGTCTATGGGCTTCTCACGGCCAAGCATCCCGATAGGGCCAGTGGATTTGACCGCTTGATAGCCGCCCATGCCATTGCCGCCGGGGTGAAGCTCATCACGAACAACCCGGGCGATTTCTCCCTCTATCTGGACGATGGGCTGGCGGTCGAAAATTGGGTGTGAATATGTTTATTGTGTGTGTGGCTGGCTAGAAACAAGCATCAAAACCCCTCTCGAATTTGCTCCGCCGCTTGTCCGCGCTCTGCCATGAGGTCCGCGCTTGCGCCCGGTTGTTCGTCGAACCAAGAATCCCAACACTCCCCTTTCGGGGCAATGATGCGGGTCCGCCCCACGGCTATAACCTCTACGTGTTTCACGCCTTCGGGGAAAGCGACAGCCTTTGGCAGGCGCACGGCTTGGGTGCGCTTATTTGTGAAAACAGTGGTTTCCATATCTCATATGCCCATAAAAAAAGGCACCCATTTGGGTGCCTTTGAAAACATGGGGTTCCTTCTGGGTACAAATTAGAAGGTGTGGCGCATGCCGAGCTGCACGCCGGAACGATAGCCGTCGCCGCTGTTGGTTGCATCGCCGACTTGCGGTTCGTAGATGTCCAGATTCCGTTTTGTTCCGTCGCTGGCGATGATCCGCGAGAAGACGGCATAGACATCGGTGCGCTTCGAGAAGGCGTAGGTTCCGCCAAGGCCGAACTGCTGTGCCTTCATGTTCGCGTCGTTCTTATCCTTCGAGTAGGCGTAGGACGCGAGCAGGTTGAAGTTGCCCAGTGGCACTTTGCCGCCGAGGAACCAGCGGTTGAACTTCAGCTTCTGGCCGTTCGGGTCGTCATTCAAATAACCCAGGCTGTCGACGGTAACCCGGTAAGCATTGCCGAAATCGTCAGTACCGTAGTTAACGCGCGCATAAGCGCCGAAAATCTGCGCGACCTTGAAGTCGAGGTTCAGGCCGACATCAATAAAGGTATTGCTGTTCTGGCCTCCCTTGACTTTTTCCTGGGTGTAGCCGGCCATCAAGGTCGCCGGACCGTAGTGCAGTTTCGGGAAGATCGAGGCGTAGCGCTTGTCTGCCTTAATTCCGAGAGTGTCCTGGATGGCTTTGTCCTGCCCGGTTTCCTGGCCCGATTCGTTCAGCGAATAGTTCGCTTCAACCGCGAAGATGTCGCCGAAGAACGGGGTGCTGACGTTCAGCGAGTTGTCCGCGCGCGCCACGATGTGGGTGAAGATGTTGTTCGTTTGCGCGACCGAACCGAGACCGAACGGCTCGTAGGTGGCGTACATGTTAAACGCCGGGGTGTATTGACGGCCCAAGGTTATTGTGGTGCCTTGAACGTCAAAGCCGGCAAAGGCTTGACGGCCCCAGGCGAGGCCATTGGGTTGGCTTGAGCCCGTGTCGGCAAAGATGCCGGCTTCGACCGTGAAGATCGCCTTGAAGCCCGGCGACAGCTCTTCCATGCCCTTGACGCCGAGGCGGGTGCCGCTCAACTGGCCGCTGTCGAAACCGCTGCGCGATTTCATGCCGTCAATATAGTTGCTGCCGCGCCAGGAATAGCCCATGTCGAGCAGACCGTAGAGCGTGACGCTGCTATCGGCGGCGATTGCCGGAACGGCAGCCAAGCCGGCGACGGCCAGAGCGATTAACTTCTTTTGCATATCTTTCTCCTCGTATCTGAAGATATGACGCCGATAAATCATCAGCATCCTTCTAGCCTCTCAATTTGAGAGATGACCGAATTTTTACAGTCGGGGGGTAAGGTGGGCAAGGCGCAAGGAAGTTTCGCTGTATCCAGAGATGCAAATCTGTTGTTTGCTGGCAACAATGTTGGTTGGAGAGGCCAACCTGTTTACAGGCGAAACCCAGGCTCTTCCTAGTTGATTGACGTTTTGATGTATGTGGTAATTTTGACAAATTTTTGGAGCTGCCTTTAATCGTTTTCAACTTTGAGCGTGAGTGTCTAAGGCTGCGGCCTGGGGCTTCTTCACCCTGAATCGTGGGGGCGTCTTTGGTGGCTGGCAACGCCCCGCCATGAATGGCGGGGCTTGCGCTCGATCCGTGGTGAGTCCCCCAGCTTGAAAGTTGGGGCTTCCCCGCCACGAATCGGAAGCGCCTTCGGCGCCAGTAACGCTTGTCTCGCTAACCCCTCCATGAGTGGCGGGGTTAGCGAGACTCGTGGTCAAAAAATAAAAGAGATCGAAAAGTGAACTTTCGGACGCGGGTCGCCTTTGCCCCAAGCGAGGTCTAATCCGAGCGGTCCGGCAGGACTGCGCCAGCGTCCGCCGAAACCGGAACCGACTTTGAGCGTCATGGCTTTCCATGTGTCGGCGGCGTTGCCCGCGTCGACGAAAACGGCGGCTCCCCAGGGTGCTTGGAACCAGTTGATGTATTCGACGCTGGAGATGAATAGCGTGCGTCCGCCGACGATGGCGTTGCCATCCTGCACGCCGAGGCTTTGGTAGTTGTAGCCGCGCACGGTTTGTGCGCCGCCGGTGCGGAACAGAAAGTCCTGCGGGATTCCGTTGCGCGAATTGGCGATCGTATAGCCTGCCTCGCCGCGCAGTAGAAGAGTGCTCTGGCTGCCGAGCGGCTGGAAGTACTGCGCATGCCCGTATAGCCGGAGAAAATTCTGATCCGAAAGAAAGGTTTTTGTGCCGCCGCCGATTTGGAAACCGAGCACCATGCCGGATTGTGGGTCGGTTGGGTTGTCGACGTTTCTCAAGTCGGCCCCGTAATTGAGGGTAAAGGCTTTTGTTTCGGTTTTCTGGCCGCCCGCCGGCTCGGTTGTTTCGCGTTGGTAGTTGAGGTTTAGGCGAACTTCGGTTTTGTTGAGGGTGCGAATCCGGGTGGTGCCGACGGCCCAGCGTGTTGTTTTCAGATTGGAGATGTCTTCGCTCAGCGCCGCGGCACCGATGGCGTTGCGAAATCGCGTTGCGGTCTGCGGGAAAAAAAGGTCGGCAAAAGCGCTTTGGCGTTTCTGTTCCAGCCGTAGCGAGCTGTTCAGTTCCCAGGCTTGGCCGAGGATATTGGCGTCGCGGTAGTTGA
Organism: Betaproteobacteria bacterium; assembly: GCA_009781175.1. Classification (GTDB taxonomy): domain Bacteria; phylum Pseudomonadota; class Gammaproteobacteria; order Burkholderiales; family Rhodocyclaceae; genus Niveibacterium. The sequence goes on along the minus strand of WQYQ01000032.1, from coordinate 7,886 downwards.
CCTCCGTGCGGAGCCCGGTGTTTGTGCTGTAGCCGAGTCCCGTGCCGAGCCGCTTGGGAGGGGCTTCGGTCAGGCGCACGTGTACGGGCGTAGCCTTGGCCGTATCGGGATCGCGATCGATTTCAACGATGGCCGCGCCGAAGAAAGGCGTGGCCTGGAGTGCGTTTTGGAGTGCGACGAGGCGGTTGTAGTCATACGCTTCGCCGGGTTTGAGCGTGTTATAGCGTTCGACGAGTTCACGGCTGTAAAGATTGAGTCCGCTGACTTCGAGTTCGCCGAGGAAGAAGGGGGGCCCAGAGTCGATGACGATATGCAAACGCGCGGCGCTGCGAATCGGGTCGATATCGGCGGTCGATTCGACGATTTTCGCGGCGGCGAAATCGCGTTCGGAAATGCTATTTAACAGCGCATCTTTGGCGCTCGACCAATCGGCTTGCCGAAATGCTTGTCCGACGGGTAGACGCCATTGTTTTTCCAAGGTTTGGCGGCGTTCCGCATAGCCGGGCGAATCGTCGCTCAGCGCACCGCGAATCTCGATGCGGACTTCTTTGATTTCCGTGCGCTGGCCGGGTGTGACTTTTAAAGTGATTTCGCCATCGGGGCCGGGAACTGCGCTGACTCTGGCGGAGAAATAGCCTTCCGTTTCGAGCAAGGGAAGAATTTCTTGGCGCGCTTGACGCACACGCGCTTGCCGCTCGGCTTGTTCGTCCCGCGGGGGGCTTGCCTGTACTTCTTCCGGCGCGGTTCTTTCCGGGGGCGATCTGAGCGAGTTGGCGTGTCGCAGGATCAGTTCCCGTAAATCGTCGGGTGCGTCGACTGAAATTCCCGTGGCGCCGGTCGTTGCCGAGAACGCCAGCAGGCAGACCGCGCCGAGGCGGGAAAGACGGGAGCAGGAAATGGGTTGAGTTAGTGGGTACACACGGCCGATTTTAAAACCTGTTCATAATCTTGCTGCGAGCCCGTGATCGGGGCTCATGTGCTGCTCGGAATCCTCATTTATCACTTATAAACTCCGGTTCCTGCGCTGCTCTTCGCCCCGCTGACCGCAGTCGAGCGTAAGCGAGACAAACCTTTATGGAGCCGAAGGCGCCCCAAATTCGTGGCGTCACGGGCTCTCGCGACAGATTCTGAACAGGTTCTTCGCCGTGTATGGGCTGATTTCGGGATTTATGCCGCTTCGGTGTAGTAACGGACTACGCGTTCGACTTCCCTACTCGAACCGAGAATGACAGGTATGCGTTGGTGCAGTTCGGTCGGTTCGACTTCGAGAATGCGGCCGTGGCCGGTTGACGAGGCGCCGCCCGCTTGTTCGATGATGAATGACATCGGGTTGGCTTCGTAAAGCAGACGCAAGCGACCTGGTTTGCTCGGATCGCGCTTGTCCCTTGGGTACATGAAAATGCCGCCGCGCGTGAGCAAGCGATGCACGTCGCCGACCATCGAGCCAACCCAGCGCATGTTGAAGTCACGCCCGCGCGGGCCTTCACGCCCTGCGATCACTTCGTCGATATAGCGCCTGATCGCCGGATCCCAAAAGCGGCTATTCGAAGCATTGATGGCGTATTCGCGCGTTTCTTCCGGGATGCGCATGGCTGGGTTGGTGAGTACCCAGGTGCCGAATTCTCGATCGAGCGTGAAGCTGACCACGCCGTTGCCAAGCGTGAGCACGAGAATGGTCTGCGGCCCGTACAGCGCGTAACCTGCCACGAGCTGTTGTGTTCCGGCTTGCAGGAAGGCTTTTTCATTGGGTTCGATGCCTTCCGGGCAGTGGAGTACCGAAAAGATCGTTCCAACCGAGATGTTGACGTCGATGTTCGAGGAGCCGTCGAGCGGGTCGAAAAGGAGCAAATATTCGCCGCGCGGGTAGCGGTTGGGGATGGCATAGGGCAGTGGCATTTCCTCCGACGCCATCGCGGCGAGGTGTCCGCCCCATTCGTTCGAGAGCAGCAGGATCTCGTTGGCGACGACATCCAGCCGTTTTTGCGCTTCTCCTTGGACGTTATCCGTCCCCGCTTCGCCGAGAACCCCTGCGATAGCACCTTTGCCGACGTTGACCGAGATGGCCTTGACGGCGCGGGCGACGACTTCGAGCAACAGGCGTAAATTGCCTGTAATCTGGTTTAAATCCCGTTGTTGTTCAATCAGATATTGAGTGAGCGTCATGCGGCTCATGTTTTCCCCCGTCTCTCCAGATGCTTGATCCAGATGCCATAAAATCGGTCAGCGCTCGATAGAGAGCGCTTTTTCTTGGCGGCACGTTGTTCAAAATTTCCAATCTGGCCGTGTCTTAGTACCTTACATTATGCTTTTTAGCCAGTGGCCGGAAGCTGTCACACATCATCCATGTTGTTTGCCCGGATGCCAGGGTAAATGTCGAGGATAGAATCCGGCTGCACAGTCACAGTATAAGGGCGACACGGCTCCCCTTTTGGAGCCAGAAAAAAATGCGAATTTTAATTGTTGGCGCCGGTCTTGAAGGCGTTACTACTGCCTGGTATCTCGCGCGCGATGGACATGAAGTCATTGTGATGGAAACGCGCGAGGGCCCTGGGCTGGAAACGAGCTATGCCAATGGCGGGCAGATTTCGGTCAGTCACCCCGAGCCCTGGGCTAATCCGCAAGCGCCGCTCCAAATTTTGCGCTGGCTGGGGAAGGAAGATGCGCCGCTGCTGTTCCGGTTTCCTGCCGAATGGGCGCGCTGGCGTTGGGGATTGAGCTTCTTGCGTAACTGCACCAAGGGGCGGAGCCGGCACAATACCCGCGCTATCGCTGCGCTTGCGGGGCGCAGTCTTGCTTGTCTACGCGAATTGCGCAGTGAAACGGGCCTTGACTACAACTGCGAAACCCGAGGTGTGTTGCATTTGTTTTTCACGGATGCGGATGCGGCGCGCGCGCCCGAACGGGCACAGATTTTGAGCGACTGCGGTCTGAACGCGGAAGTCGTCGACCGCGAACGCTGCCTTGAACTGGAGCCGGCGCTCGCCGCGAGTGCGGAGCAAGTCAAAGGTGGTCTGTATGGTATCGACGACGAGTCGGGCGATGCGCGGCAGTTTACGGTGGGCCTGGCCGAGTTGCTTGAACGGAAGGGTGTTGAGTTTCGTTATGGCGTGAAGGTCAGAGGGTTGGGCGTCGAAAAGTCCAAGGGCAGAGTGGATGGCGTCGATATCGTTGATGCCGAAGGCCGTACCGGGATGATTTTCGCCGATGCGGTTGTTCTTGCGGCCGGGCCTTGGAGTCAACGCATCGCGGCCCGGGTTGGCGAGAGGTTGCCGATTTATCCCGTTAAGGGTTATTCCATCACCGTGCCAGTGATCGATGAGGCGCTGGCTCCGCGTGTCAGTTTGACTGATGAAGCGCGCAGGATCGTGTGTGCGCGTTTAGGCTCGCACCTGCGTGTCGCGGGGACGGCCGAGCTGGCGGGATTTGATGTCTCGCCTAATCCTGAGCGGACCCAGACTCTGATGCGCTGGGTGGAAACGCATTTCCCGGGGGCCGTCGATTTGCCCAAGGCGGAAACGTGGTGTGGTTTACGACCCGCCACGCCAAGCAATGTGCCGATTATTGGAGCGAGCCGATTGCCCGGTCTGTGGTTCAACACGGGTCATGGAACCTTGGGGTGGACTTTGGCCTGTGGTTCGGCGAATGCGTTGGCCGATCTGATTGCTGGCCGCGATCCTTCGGTCGCCGGCTTCCCATTCTTAACCTAGTGTCGTGTTGCAAGGAGTTGTGTCAATGAAGTGGTTAAGGGGCGCATTGGCCATAGTCGTTTGCTTGCTCGGGAGCCAGGTGTTCCCGGCCGATCAGCCTTTGATTACGCTGCGTACCGAAGATTTTTCAGCGCAGTTCATCCAGTTCTACAACGCCGCCAATCAGCCTGATGTCGATGAGGCGCGACGCTGGGCGCTTTGGAACCAATATTATGGTTTCGCTACCGTGCCGCCCGGTGATGCCGGACGCAATATGGCGCGGGAGATGCTCAAACAGGTTTGGCCGCAATACCAGAAAGCGATAGATCGAATCGTCACCGGCTATGGCGGAATGCGTCCGTCGCCGGAAGGCCAGGTCAGGGCTGTCGCGGATTTATTGGAACTCGATAAGCCTCTCAAGCTTGTCATCTTTGCTTATGTTGGCATGTTTGAAGGCAATGCTTTTACGGCCGAAAATAATGGTGAAGTAACGGTCGCCTTGCCGATTGAAGATGCGCCTGAACATCGCGCGATTGCGGCTGCGCATGAATTGACCCATGCGGTGCATATTGCGCTTGGGCCGCTGCGCGGCAGCGGGCGGCCGCTCGCAATGCTGGCGCTGGCTGAAGGGCTTGCGGCACATGTTTCGAAAGCGCTGGTCCCCGGGGGCCGGGAAGAACGCTATGTCGAATTCACGCCAGGCTGGCTGGCCCAGGCGCGTGCGCACGAAGCTGATATCTTGAATGGCATCCGGCCATTTTTATCCGCGACCGATGGAGAGACCGTGTTCCGTTTTACGCTGGCGAAGGGGCCTGCGGGCTTGGAGCGCGAAGCTTATTACGCTGGCTGGCGCGTCGTTGGGCAATGGCTCGCGGAAGGCCATACCTTTGCTCAGATTGCGCGAATCCCGCCAGATAAGGCGGCGGCCGAATTCGATGCGGCGATTCTTCGTTTACTGAATAAAGGGCACTGATTGCCTGCGAGGATCTTACGCATTATAGAAATGGCCGCGTTGGCGGCCATTTTGACTTGAATGGAGCGTTTTCGTTTTAAAACCATTGTTCATGGTAGGCGAACACAAAAAATGCCGCGATGGCATACGGGATCACCGCACTGACTGCGGACTCGATCCAATCTTTCGTGTGCCCATGAAACAAGTCTTCCGATCTATTGGCACGTGGGGATTTCATTCTTGTCTCCTTGCCGAAGAATTTCCGGATTTGCGTTGTCGAACTTGAGCGATACCCAGTTTGGATTCGGCACTAATCAGCCGGTTCAGGTCTATTGCTGACTGCCGGCGCTTGATCTGGGGTGTGAGGCGTTGACGCAAGGAGAACAAAGATTGAACGATGCCTTGCGTTTGCCCCGCGCGGTTTACGGTTGGACATGGGGTCACCTTCATAAGCTTTATAAGCGGTTGAATCATATGGTGAAATTTGCTCATGTGCGGCAAAATTATTGTTCGAATGAATCGAACAATTTGTCGTCATGAAACACTTTGATGCGTTGCAGACTTTCTTGCTTGTCGCGGAACTGGGGTCTTTTTCGGCTACCGCGCGCCGTCTCGGTTTGGCGCGCTCTACGGTGACGACGCAGATCCAGACTTTGGAAGCCGAGCTAGGCTTGCCTTTGCTTAACCGCAGCACGCGCCATGTTTCGTTGACGGCCGATGGCCAGCGTTTTGCCGAGCGGGCGAAGGTGCTTGTCGAGGGGCTCAATGAATTAAGTTCTGAATTCCGTCAGCGCTCGGGGCGTGTTGCGGGGCGCTTGCATGTTCAGATGACCGAATCGATCGCGAACACGCTGGTGTTGCCGCGCTTGCCGGAGTTTCTACGTAGTCATCCAGATTTGATCTTGCGTGTTTCTCTTTCGGAACGGGCGCCGGATTTGGCCGAGGAGGGTATCGATTGCGCGCTGCGACTTTCTGCCGAAAAGGATTCAGCCTATCGTTTCCGTCGTTTTGGGCAAGTCAATTTTGTCATGGCGGCCAGTCCGGCCTATCTTGCGCGCTATGGTGTACCACGGCATCCGAACGACTTACCGGGGCATCGCACAATCGATTTCTTCGATGCGGATGCGGGACGTCCAATCGATTATGTGCTTGCGAAAGGCCGTGACCGGATTACGGTGCCGGCCGATGGCGTATTGGCGGTGGATAACACGCGGGCTGGGTTGACGTGTGCGCGTGCGGGTTTGGGAATCTATGAGGACTTCGATTTCGTCCTGCGCCCGTATCTTGTCAATGGTGAACTGGTGCGTGTTCTGCCGGACTGGAAACGGCCGGGCCCGGCGGCCGTCGCGCTGTATCCGAGCGGGCGACAAAATTCGGCGCCGGTGCGGGCTTTCCTGCGTTTCCTCGATGGGGTGCTGCGCCCTGAACTGCGTCAACTCTAAGTGGGCACAAGACTGGCGCCGAAGACGCTCCCTATTCATGGCGAAGAAGCCCCAAGCTTCAGCTTGGGGGTGATTCACGGTGAGTTGCGTGGATGTCTTTCGGCTACCCCTTCGGTGCGTGCTCGCCGAAGGGGTGGGTGGTTCAAGGAATGCTTGGCAAACCGCTGAGCGCCATGGCGAGTTCGCCCTCATTGTAGGCTTGGTCGATGAGCTTGCCGGAGAAATAGTTCTGATAAGCCGCCATGTCGAAATGACCATGTCCGCTTAAGCTGAAAAGAATCACCTCCGAGCGGCCTTCCGCTTTGCAGCGCAAGGCTTCGTCAATGGCGCCCTTGATGGCGTGATTGGCCTCCGGCGCGGGGACGATGCCTTCATGCCGTGCAAAGAGGACGCCTGCTTCGAAGCAGGCGGTTTGATGTACGGCGCGCGCTTCGATTAACCCGAGTTCTTTGACATGGCTGACGAGCGGCGCCATGCCGTGGTAGCGCAAACCGCCAGCGTGGAAACCCGCCGGCGTGAAGGTCGAACCCAGTGTATGCATTTTGACGAGCGGCGTGAGGTGTGCTGTATCGCCAAAATCGTAAGCATATTTCCCGCGTGTCAGGCTTGGGCAGGCAGCGGGCTCCACTGCGATGATGCGACGTTTTTTCGTATTCGGGCCGCCACGCAACTGGAGTCCAAGAAACGGGAACGCGATGCCTGCAAAGTTACTCCCGCCTCCCGTGCAGCCCAAAATGACATCGGGATCGTCGCCGGCCATCTCAAGCTGCCGAATGGCCTCTTCGCCGATGATCGTCTGGTGCAGCATGACATGGTTAAGGACCGAGCCAAGCGTATATTTGGTGTCCTCGTTCAGCGCGGCGATTTCCACTGCTTCCGAGATTGCGATCCCAAGCGAACCGAGGTGATCCGGATTTTGTTCCAGAATCTGTCGGCCGGACTGGGTTTGATTGCTCGGTGAAGCGATGCAGCGCGCACCGTAAGTCTCCATCAATGCGCGACGATAGGGTTTTTGGTCGTAAGAGACGCGGACTTGAAATACGGTGATGTCGAGGTCGAAAAGGCTGCCGGCAAAAGCAAGCGAACTGCCCCATTGGCCCGCGCCTGTTTCCGTTGTAAGTTTTTTTATGCCTGCTTGTGCGTTGTACCAGGCTTGCGGAATGGCGGTATTCGGTTTGTGACTACCGGCTGGCGAAACGCCTTCGTATTTGTAATAGATCCGCGCCGGCGTGCCGAGCGCTTTTTCCAGCCGGTGTGCGCGATAGAGCGGGCTAGGGCGCCATAGACGGAGTACCTCACGGACAGGCTCAGGTATCTCTATATGACGTTCCGTTGAGACCTCTTGCTGAATCAGATCCATTGGAAACAGCGGTGCGAGGTCGTCCGGGCCGATAGGCTGTTTGGTCGCTGGGTGCAATGGTGGCGGTAGTGGCACATGCAAGTCGGCTGTGATGTTGTACCAGTCCCGCGGGAGGTGTGTTTCATCTAACAAATACTTCGTAGTTTCAGACATTGGATTCCTTTATGGCGTTTCAGCCGTATCTGCATGGGATAGCAACGGCGTGATTTTATTGCCATAACTGTTTGCTTGGCTGTCCGAGATATCAAATGCGGGCTACTTCAAGTCCCCGATCTGGAAGCTGGGCATGAAGTCTGAGAGGGGATATGGACTGAAAGAAAGCTGTTGACGGAAGTTATATGGGTTGTTAAAGTCTCGCTTCTCTGCTGCGGCGACATTGCAGCGGGGGCGGCAAGAGCTTAGATCGGTGGTGAGTTTTCGCTGATCGGTTTTGCGGTTTGAAGCAG
>WQYQ01000031.1 GCA_009781175.1 Betaproteobacteria bacterium | reverse complement strand
GTTCGCCCACTGGGCAATTACTCATGCTGGATTGGCTGGATGATAGGAGCCGGATGAATCGAGAGGTTCATGTCCGGTTGCGTGAGGGCCTGAGGGTGAGATTCCCTTGGGCTACTCGACCAGGTTAATAACTCGAAATTGCAATTGCCCTTCAGCGATCACGTCGACGATCCTCCCACTCGGCAATCAACCCATTCACAATCAACGCAAGCCCAGCGATTAGCGAGGCAACCCAAAAATTGACCTTAAGCCCACTGCGCCAGCCAGCAGAGAGATGACGAGCCAGATCAGGATATAGAGCGCCCTTTTCATCAGTGGCACTCAGTCATCAAATGGCCTGAGGAGACTTTCCACCTCTGATGTACGCAGATGACGCGAGAACAACTCCGTACCGTTCATTAATTGCTGCGCGTCAATTTGAAATGCTTGGACCACTTGTGAAAATTCCCAGTCCAGTTGATCGCCATTCTCCACTTGGTATGAAATCCTCCTGTCTCTCACCAACTGCGTAGCCTTGGCCAAAGCCTCTTCCGCCGAGGATGCTTTAATCAGGATAATTGATTCCTCCCACAGATTCTCAGGAAGTAACTTTCCATTTCTCAACGAACGGAAGAGTACATTGACGGTAAAGAAATCACTTTTTGAATCGATTGTCATTGAGTAGCTTCCATGCCTTTTTCGCAACGCTGTCGCCAGACTTTGATTGGTCCATGATTTCCTTTAGCGTCTTGTCACGAAGTTCTCCGGGAAACTCGCGATTGATTGAGCCCTTGCAGTTCCTCCCAATCCAGTCTGTCGCGCGTGAGCCAAATTTTTCAATCCCACTTCGAATGGTTGCGGCCTGCGACGGATTCGCAGCCTCCAATAAAGACTCCAGCTCAGCAATGTCCCCTTTCATGAGTGCATTCCGAATGGCTGCATCAACGGTGGTTTGCAACCCTAACGGATCAATGAAGCTAACCGGATTCCCCCCCACATAAGCAAACCGATTCCACCCGCCATCTAACCCAATCGGATCGGTCTGCGTGTAGCTTCCGCGCTCCGGGCTGTAGCTCCGGAAGTAGTTGTCGTGCAGCCCGCTCTCTGGGTCGTAGTACTGGCCCGGGTATCTGAGGTTGTAGGTCACCGGCGTGCCGATGACGGCCGCCATGCTCGTCGGTTCGTCACCAAAGGCGCTGTACGCCCACTGCCACACTTGCAAGCCGTTGTCGTCGGTCAGGCGTCTGGGGGTGTTGAGGTGGTCGGCATGCACGGCGTATTTCTGCCCGTCGATGATCGCGGCAATGGGCATCGGTCCGCTTGCGGTGGGCAGGTAGATGTGGACAGTGCTGCTTGTGTTGGCACCGGTGCCGGTTTCGGCAATCAGGCTGCCGTCTTCGTCGTAGAGGTAGGCGGTGTCGTGGCTGGGGTTTTGCGCGTCGGTTTTGAGGACGCGCTGGCCGAGGGCGTTGTGGACGTAGCGGGTGGTGAGGCCGGTGCCGGTGGTGTCGGTGGCGCTGGCGAGTCGCCCTTCGGCGTCGTAGGTGTAGGTCTTTTGTCCGTCGTTGAGGAGGTCGCCGTTGGGGTTGTAGGTGTAGGTGAGGTTGGTGGTGGGGGCGGCTCCGATTTTTTGCGCGAGGCTGGTGGGCCGGTTGGCGTTGCTGTAGGTGTAGGTGCGGGTGGTGAGCACGCCGTTTTGGGTTTCGCTGCTGCCGCTGCGGTTGCCGTTGGCGTCGTAGGTGAAGCTGGCGGTGGTGTTGGTGATGCCTCCGGCCACGGTGTTGAAGCCGGTGAGGCGACCCACGGGGTCGTAGGTGAGGGTCCAGTTTTGGGTGGCGCTGGTTCCAGGTTGGTAGAGGGTTTGGTTGAGGCTGGTGATGCGCCCGGCGGCGTCGTAGGTGTAGCCGCTGAATTCGCTGGCGGTGAGACGCCCGGCGGTGTCGTAGCTGCGGGTGGCGGTTACGGGAGTGGCGAGGGCCCAGGTCCAGGCGGTGGGTTGGCCCAGGGGGTTCCAGGTGATGTTCGTGACAAGAGGGACGCCGTTCCAGTTGAGTTGGGTGATTCGGCCGGTGGGGTCGTATTGGTATGTGAGCACACCGCCGTTGGGGTAGTGGATGCTTTGGAGTGGGCCGTTGGCGGTGTAGGCGTAGCCGATTTGTTGTTGGAGGCCGTTGGCGAGGCTCTGGCGTTTGAGGGTGATGCGGCCGAGGGGGTCGCGGGTGTATTGGGTGGTTCCGCTGCGGTCGGTGATCTCGGAGAGCATGCCGGTGCTCTGGGGGCTGAGGTCGTAGCGCAGCGTGGTTTCTTTTCCGTCGGCGAAGGTGAGGCGCGTGGGTCGGCCCAGGGCGTCGCGCTGGATCTGGGTGGCTTGGCCGAGGGCGTCGATGATTTGGCTGGGCAGGCCAAGCGCGTCGTATTGGGTAGTGCGCGCGCCGATGTCGGGGCTGTTTTCGGTGGTGGGGTTGCCTTGGGCGTCGCGGGTGTAGGTGGTGGCGACGCTTTTGTAGTCTTTGGCCTGGGTGATGGCGTCGAGCGTGTTCCAGGTGAGGTTGGCGGTGGCGTTGGCGGGGTTGGTGATCGTGCTCACGCGGCGCAGGGCGTCGAGACCGTAACGGGTGCTTTGGTTGAGGCCGTTGGTTTCGGTGGTGAGGTCGCCGTTCTGGTCGTAGGCGAAGGTGTCGGTCTGGTTGGGGCCGAGGGTGCTTTGGGTCAGGCGGTTGATGTTGTTGACGCTGCGCGCAGTACTCCAGGCGAGTGCGCCGCTGGCGTCGTTGATTTGTTCGCTGAGGCGGTTGCCCATGCCGTCAAGGGTGTAGTTGCCGCTTTCTCCCCGGTTGTTGCTCCAGCCGGTTAGGCGCTGGGCGGCGTCGTAGGTGTAGGTGAGGATGAGGCCGCTGGGCAGCGTGAGGGTTTGGAGTTGGCCGTAGGGGGTGTAGGTGAGCGTGGTTTGCTGTGTGTCGACGCTGCGCGTGAGGACGCGGTCACGGGCGTCGTAGGTGTAGGTGGTGGTGAGGCCGTTGGGGGCGGTTTCGCTGGTGAGGCGGTTGGCATCGTCGTAGGTGTAGCTTGTGACGTGGCCCAGGGCGTTGGTGGTTTGGGTGAGGTTGCCGAGCGGGTCGTATGCGTATTGCGTGACCGCGCCGTTGGGTTCGGTCTGGGTGCTGACGAGGCTCTGTGCGGTGTAGGTCCATTGCCAGGTCTGGGCTTGGTGGGTGGTGGTGTCGGTGACGGTGCGCGTGAGGGGGTTGCCCTGCGCGTCGTAGGTATAGGCGGTGGTGCGGTCCTGTTCGGTGATGAGGACGGGCAGCGCGAAGCTGGGGTGCCATTGGGTGGTGGTGATTTGCTGCTCGGTTTTGCCCACGCCGCGGGTGACGCTCAGGGGCAGGCGTCGGGCGGCGTCCCAGTCGAAACGGGTTTGGGTGTACTTGAAGTCGTTCTGTGTGGTCACTAAACCGTTGGCGTCGAGGGTGCGGCTGGTGACATTTTTCTGGCCGTTCGCGGAGGGCAGTGAGCTTGAGGTGACGGTCAGGCGATTGCCATCGGTGTTGTAGTTGTAGCTGCGGCTGGTGCCGAGCGGGTCGATGACGTAGCTTTGGGTGGCGCTGGAATAGGTAACCTGGTAGCGCTGCGCGCCGCCGGCGTGTTCGGTGCTGATGGCGCGGCCTTGGCTGTCGTAGTCGAAGCTGGCGTAGCGCACGCCGGCTTCGTCGATAAGGCCGGTGAGCGCTTGCGGGTAGGCGGTGTTTTCGTAGAGGTAGCTTTTGTGCGTGCCGTCGGGGTAGGTGACGCCGCTGAGGCGGCCGGCGCTGTCGTACTGGTAGTCGATGAGGCGGCCGTCGGGGGTGGTGACGGTGGTCAGCGCGTCGCCGGTGTAGGTGAGCTGGAGGCTGCGCCCGAAGGGGTCGGTGATGCGGGTGAGTTGGCCGCTGTTGTTGTAGGTGTAGGTCGTGCTGCGGCCGTTGCGCTCGGTATGCGCGAGGAGTTGGCGCTCGGCGCTGAAGCTGAGGGTGCTGTCGTCTTCGGTGTTGCGGTAGGTCCAGGTGCCGTCGGGGTTTTGGGCGAGGGTGTCGGTGCCGCTGACGGGCTGCCAGGCGGCACCCGATGCGGTGCGCATGAAGTAGCGCAGGTAGCCTTCGCCGGTGGTGAGGATGGCGGATTGGAGGGTTTCTATGCCGCTCAGATCGAGGCGTGTGAGGTGGTTGTGGCTCCAGGCTTGGCCGAGGCTGCTGGGGTCGCGCACCAGCGCGTTGCTGTTGCCCCAGGTGCTGCGGTAGGTGCGGATGAAGGCGAGACCGCCCGCGCCGGGGTCAACGTAGTCGGCTTCGGTTTGGCGTTTTTCGCCGGTGGCGGGGAGGATGGGGTTGCCGATGGCCAGGCCGTCTTCAGGGGTGCAGCTCAGCGGGGATTGGGCGGGTTGGGCCGGCAGGGGGGCGGAGTAGATGCCGCAGAAGCTGCCTTTTTGTTGGGCGTCGTAATAGGCGGTCCAACCGGGGCGGCATTGGGCGCTGCGGGTGCCGATGATGTTAAAGCCGGCTTTTGCATAGACGCCCTCGCAAGCGCCCGTTGTACTATCCTTGCCTCCCCAACTGATGCTCATCCCGCGCGTGGTCCGGATGGGGTCGTCAGAGCCTACGAAGCCGGCTCGGATGTTGACGATGCGCTCGGCGTCCACGGTCATGCTGATGTCGCAGACACTGGGATCGGGATGAGCCATGTAAGTGGCATAAGTATTTTGCGCAGCCTCTCCTTCCGTGGCCCACGTTCCTCCATAACCTGCCGTGTACTGCCAGTCGGTGAAGCGGTACGGCGCAAGCTCACAGTTCATGTTGCCCTTGGGGTTGAATTGCTTGCAGTTGGCGCTGATCGATTGGGCGTGCGCCGGCATCACGCACAACCCGAAGATAAGCAGAGCGCCAAGCCACGTCGGGCGCCCCACGGCTGCCCTGAGGCGCGCAAGCCGATTACGGGCGGTTACAGACTTCGATGTGATGCATCCCGGCACTTGAGTTCTCCCCTACAGCCCAACGAGGACCGTTTGTTTTTTTAAAAACCCGTTACAGTTTTAGCTTTGATTTTTAGTCCGACAAGTCTAAAGGACTATGCCTTATGGGCACGAAAGAAACAATATTTAACCTATTCAAACAACATCGGGCTCCGAGCATTCGGGCGCGGTGAACGCATTTGAAGCCAAACTCGCGCGCGCCAAAGCCGCGTAGCTCATACCAGCCGCGCCTGAAGCTGCCCTTCCAGGCGAAAGCGATGCGCGTGGCCGATCGGGTTGACCGCCGCATCCCGATAAATGCGAAACGCGACATAATCCTCCGCGGGCGCGAGCCAGTTGCGTTTCTGCGCGTCGACCAAGCGCCAGGTTCCGTCGAGGTAGAGTTCGGCCCAGTTGTGATAATCCTCCGGGCGCACGATCGCGCTGCGCGCAATGACATAGCCCCCTACCATCCGGGCCGGAATGCCGACGGCGCGCGCGAGCGCGACAACCAGGTCGGCATACTCCGTACAGTCCCCTTCGCGTTGCAGCAGCGCATGCAGCGCGCCCAGATCGTCGGGGAGATAACCCGCATACCGGATATGCTGAGCGACCCAGTCGTAGATCGCGCGGGCCGTTTGCCAGTCACTGGCGCCGCTCAATCGGGCCGCTTGTTCGCGAATCCTTGGATCATCGCTTTCGATGTAGCGCTCGGGCGCGAGCCAGGCTTGCCGATCGAATGAAACGACCGGATTCGGCTCAGCGCGCATGGCCAATTCAGCCGTCACGCCAATCTGCTTTTGCGCCAGCGGCGCGAAGCGAGGAAAGCGCAATTGCAGGATCGCGTGGTCGAGCGCGTCGCTCAATCGGGTATGGGGCGCTTGGACTTGAACGTCGAGGAGCCGCTGCGTTGGCGTCAGGCTTGCCGGCAGATAGAGCCATAGAGTCTGCTCGCCGAGTTCGTGCCCGAAAGGATTGACGAGCGCGATGGAGAAACGCAGTTGCCGGCGCGTTTCGTCTATCGGATCGGCCCGCAAGGACAATGGCGACAAGCAGGTTCCTGTGGCCAGAAGCGTGGAAGCTCGCAACCAGTCGCGCCGCCTCATCGTCCTAGAATCCGCAGCCAGGCCGCTTCGGCCCGCGCGCTTCGGCTGTCCAGACGGCTTTTTGCAGCGCCATGGCGCGTTCGAATGCCTCTTTTGTGCCACCATAAACAAGCACCGGTGCCGGAATTGTGGTAGGCAGGCTTGCGATCTGGGCCTCGGTGAATCCGCCCTGCCCTACCGCAAGCACGACGGCGGCAAGCGGCATGCCTTTCAATTCTTTGCGCCGACGCTCCAGCACACCCTTGACCGCCTCGGGTGTCCATTGCGAAACAGTCGCGGAAAACGGCAACTGTTGCTGGATCGCGCTTAGCGTCGGCCCGAGCAGTACGACGTTGCCTTGAAACTGCGCCTCGGCCCAAAGCTCTTCGGCGCTCAAGCGCGGCAAGGATCGTCCGTCCGGCGCGCGCCCCACGACCTCGCGCTCCGCTGCTAACCAAGTAGACGTTCCACCGCGCAGCACGCGTACTTGTTTGAACCCCGCGCGTTTAAGCGTTCCACACGCGACGTAAAGCTCGCGCTCGCCCTTCCCGCTGCCCATCAGCAGGATCGCTTTGCCGTGCAAATAGTGTTTGCTGCGCAGCTCCGCAAGCTTGAGGTTGAGCGCCCGGTCGACATGGTATTGCGCGAATTCGGAGGCCGGCCGCATATCGACCAACACGGTATCGGTCCGTTCGAGCAGCGTATTCGCTTCCGCCAACGTCAGCCCGCAGCTCAGATCGGGCGCTTCGCCGGCTCGCGCCGCGAGCACCTCACCGCGCTTCGCATCGGCCGGGTCGGACCGGCATACGCCGCTGGCACGCGGGATGTCCTTGAGGGCCTCGGGCAAAGTTCCGGGCGGAGCGCTTTGAGCCAAAACCGCCATGGATGCCGACAATACAGCCGCCACCCCGATCACCCTTGGGAGCGAACGAAACCCAATGAGCACGCGTCGGGAGAGGGAAACGATAAGATTCATGGCTGGACCTTCGGCCAATTCGGCAGACTCTGACCGGGAACAGGTGGGCTGGCGGAAGCTTGCCCAGGCGCGAGCGGATCGAGTGAACTAGGCAGAAGCGCGCCATTCGCATCCACGCGCAGCATCAGGTCGGCGGGGTAGGTAAAAACCCATTCGGAAAGCTTCTGTTTGCCCCGGAAACTCGCCTCTTCCGCGTCGAACCCATCCTGCTTGAACGGGATACGCTCCGAGAGCGAATGGATGCCAACGATCCGCCCTCCAATCTGAACCAGCCCCCACTCGGCCTTGCCGGTCATCGGGTCTACGAAGATCTTGCGCAGGTGTCGCACCAGACCCGGCGCGCGATTGTCGCGCAACAAGTCATCAAGGCTTGCCGGGTACTCGCGCAGGCCACCCATCTGGCGGTTCTCGTAATAGCGTCCGATCGCCGTGCGAAACTGGCGACCGATCGAGATAAGCTCCCGCTCCCGATCACGCTGCGCCTGTAGCGAATCGAGTTCCGCCGCCACCGTCACACCGATTCCGAGAAAGGCCACGAACAGCAACAGCCATAGATAGGCAAAACCGGTTTCATGGCTAGAGCGCCTCATACGCTTTTCCGTCGTGTGTCGAGCCGTGCGCGCCGCTGCGGACATCGGCAATGCCTTTTGCATCGGCATCCCCATTGTCGAGCGGCACCGGAACCCATGTTTGGTTCGACTCGGTCATCGGATCGACCGGTACGGCGCGCAAATATTTCTGGCTAACCAATTCGTCGAGTGTTTCGGGGTAGTGCCCTTTGTCGGCGTAATATTTGTCGAGTGTCACGCGCAGTACGCGCAGGTTCTCTTGCAGCGCAACTTCTTTCGATTTGTCGAGTGCACCGAAGTAGCGTGGCAAGGCAATCGAGATCAACAGCGCCACGATCGCCATCACCACTACCAATTCGATCAGGGTAAATCCACGAAATGATCGGACGGAACGCTTCATCGCTTGTTCACCACTGTTTGTACGGCACGCCGTTGAGTCCGATCGCATCGGACTGCGAGTACACATCGAACACATCGTCGCCTTCGCTCGGTTCATCGGCAGGCGAGGCATAACTGCGCAAGCCCCACGTCTGGGCATCTTTGAGCGTCGCATTCCGGGCAAACGGATCGCGCGGCAGGCGGCGCAGGAAGTGAAGCTTCTCCCTGGTTGGACTACGCTGATCCGGCACTCCTTCAACCAAGTCTTCGAGCCGTTTCGGATAACCGCTCTCCCCGATTCGTGTCTCGATGCGCCCCTGGTCGGACGCGCGCTTGTAGGCATCGAGGGCTTCGCGAATCTGTGCCAGCGCCGCGCGCAGTTCATGCTCCTTGCTGCGTTGTATCTCCAGTTGCGCCATCGGGACCGCTACGAGCAATAGCACGCCCATGATCGCAAGCGTCATCATGAGTTCGATGAAGGTAAATCCGCGTGGCCGCTTCATCGTATCCTGCCGCCGCTCATTGAACGATGCTCACCGAGGACTCCACAGGCACCGCAACAGGCGTATCCAATGGAGGTTCGGGCGTGACGGAGAGCAGTTGGAATTTCGCCACCGTACCGGCCTTGAGTGCCTTGAAGGTGATCGTCACGACACTGCCCGTGCCGTTGACGCCGGCATCCTTGCCCGACGGGTTCTGCCGCACCACTGAAACGAACACCTTGCCCTGCGCCGGATCGGTGCGCTGGTTGAACGCCGTCTGTCCATTAGCTTGGCGGAAGAAGTCCCCCTCCTGGACCGACACCACTTGCAGCGCTTGAGTGTCGAACCCCACCAGCAGCGGCAGTCCCCGCAGCGCGCCCTGGCTGCTGACCTTGAGCACCGCGCTGAACTGCTCCCCCGCTTTGATTTGAGCGGGCGCCTGCCATGCAAGCGCCACTTTCCCCGACACCGTGGCGACCGGCTCTGGCGTGGGCACCGAGGCCGCGCTTGGCGCTGGGCTGGGCGCGGCCTGGGCGCCCGCACCCTTATGACCGGCATCACTCTCCGCCTCGGCACTCATCGCCAAACGCAGCGAACTCGCTCCAACCGTTGTTTCGGTACCCGATTCGAATTCGGCCTCAAGCAGATCGGGCCGCCGCAGCGAACGCAGCACGTGCGGCGTAATCGCAAGCAGGATCTCGCTGCGCGCCGTGTCGTCTTTCTGACTGCCGAACAGCCTGCCGATCAGGGGGAACTCGCCGAGCGCCGGCACCTTGTTGGCGCTCCTGCGATCCTCGTCGCTGATGAGTCCGGCGAGAATCTGCGTCTCGCCATCTTTCAGGCGCAACACCGTCGTCGCACTGCGCGTCCCGATCTGGTACGACAAGGTTCCAGACTTGCTCACAATCTCGCGCACGAGACTCGAGACTTCGAGATTGACCTTGATCGCCACCTCTTCGTCGAGATAGATGTTCGGCTCCACTTCGAGTTTCAGGCCGACGTCGACATAGTTCACCGATTCCGAAACGAAACCCGTCGACGTGGAGGTCGTCGTGATGACCGGCACGCGATCGCCGATCATGATCTTGGCCTTCTCCTTGTTGCGCACACGGATGCGCGGATTGGTCAGCAGGTTGGCGTCCTGGTCCTCTTTGCGCGCATTGATGATGGCGCTGTCAATGGTTGCGCCCGTCGTGCGCGAATTCAGATGGAAGAGATCGTTAAGCGTGAAGGGCTTGCCTTCGGTCTGTAGCGGTGTGAGCGTTAGCTGAGTCGGCCACTGAACGCCCAGTTCGAGCAGCCGCGTGCGTTTGATTTCCATGACCTCGACTTCAAGCATCACCTCCGGGTCGCTCAAGTCCTGTAGCGCCACGATGCGTTCGGCCATGCGGATCGCCTCGGGCGTATCGCGCAGGATGATGAGTCCGAGACGCTCGTCGACAACCATGTCGCGCGTCTTGACGATGGTCTTGATCGTGTTAGACACCGCCTTCACGTCGGCGTTAACCAGATAGAAGGTGCGCACCGACAGCGTTTGATAGTCCTTGAGCTTCTGCGGCGTGGCCGGATAGATCAGGATCGAGTTTTCGTTGAGAATCTTCTGTTCGAGCTGATTGGTCACCAGCAGTAGCCGTACCGCATCTTCGATCGAGGTTTTCTTCGCCAGGATAGAAGCCTTCACATCGGGTCTGAGGTCCTTATCAAAAAAGAAGTTCAGCCCCGAAACCTTGGCGATCACATCGAAGACCGACTTGAGTGGCGCATCACGGAATTCGAGCGTGATCGGCTTGCGATAAGCCGCCGCAAGTTTCGCCTCGGGCCTGAGCGCTCTCACCCGCGCCTCGTTCAAACGCGCCTTCAGATTTAGCGCCTCTTTCTGGTTCGGATTCTCCGAAAGCACGGGACGCAGCTTCTCCATCGCATCCGCCCAGGATGCATCGCCCTCTTTCTTGAACAGCGCTTCAGCCTCGGCCACCACCTGCCGGTGCCTGCGCGCGGTCACAAGCGCTTCGAGCCCCTGATGTGCCATCTGGTAATTGGGGTCGAGATCGAGAATTTGCCGATAAATCCGCTCGGCGTCCGCGAGCCGTCCCTCGCGGCGCGCGGTCTCGGCCGTTGTGATCAGTTGGGTCATCACCGCGTTACGGCGTGTAGCAAGCGCGATCCGGTACTCGGCGTTACTCGGCTCGATGCGCGTCGCCTCTTCGAGCTTCGCCAAACCTTGCGCGTATTGCCCCTCGGCCAGTAGCGCATTGCCTTCCCGGAAAGCCCGGGAGCCCGCACACCCGGCGAGAACCAGCGCGCAGGCCGCGAGCAATAGAAATCTCCGACGCCAAGCGCCAAACACGCCACCGCGTTGCATGTCCGAAAACACCATCCATCCGTTCAATTCGCCGCTCCCAGATTCAGCGTCTGGCGCTCATTGAGCGGCAGATACACCAGCGTAAGTTGTCCACTATCCAAGCTCTCCACCTTGTATTGCCCGGCCAGCACGTCGCCTTTGCGAACCACCAGGTTTTCATCCTTATATTGCAAGAACACGGCGTCCTTGCCGTCTTCGACGTAGCGGCCGAGAACGCGAAACGGCAAAGGCGGCGCCTGAGGCGGAGCTGGCGCCTCCACTACCGGCACAGGCTTATCGACCGCCTTCGGTACAGGCATTTCCCATTGCATCACCGCGAACGGATTGGCGGGCGTTTCGCCTTCGTCCCGCAAACGAAACGTCAGTGCGCCGATCGATGCATCCGACGCAGAGGAAACCTTCGAAGCCTGAGCCTGGACAGCGGCCGGTGCAGTTGTTCCCGATCGGCGCTGCTGCGGCGCCACGATGTCTTTCTCGGGCGACGGAGCAAACCAGACCGCCGCAAGCGTCGCCCACAGCAGCCCCCCAAGGACTATATGACGGCGCTTCATGAGCGCTCCTTTGCGGCACTCGGCAAATGCGTCATGAGTACCCACTGAATCCTCGCCCCGATTTCGCCCGAATCGATCCGTTCGCGCGAAAATTGCAGGCTTTCCAGCGCCAGTGTCGGATACGCCCGGAGCGCCGCGCGGATGAAGCGCAGCACGGCTTGCGAGTCGCCCTTGATCGGCAAAGTCATCCGATAACGCAGGAAACCACCCGCGCTGTCGATCTGCGAATGGTAGTCGCCGCGCATCAGCACCAAGTGTTCGTCCTCGGCCAAGCGCAGCAAATCCTGCAACACCTGAGGAATGTCGTCGCTCGGCGGTAACAGCGTTTCGAACACGCGAACGCGTGACCGGCTCTCCGCGCGGGGATCCTCCGGCAACTTCACGACCGACGCGTCGCTGGCAAGCCGCCGTTCGACCTCTACGAGCGTGCGCCGCGCATCGCGCTGCAAGCCCCAGCACAAGACCGCCACAAGCCCCAGCGCGAACGCCAATAGGCCGGCCTTGCCGAAGCGCCGCTCAAGCATCCGATATAAGCGTCTCAAACCCCAGCCGAACCGGCGCAAATCCGCTCCCTTTGCCACGTTTACTCGCGCCATACCACCTCAACCGTAAATCGATAGGGCCGCGCCGGCTGGTTTTCCGCCACCTCATGACGGACCAGGTAAGCCGTGGAGAACGCCGGACGTTCGTTAAGGTAGGCGACGTAACGCGCCATTTCGATCCCCGTGCGCGCCTCGGCGTTGAGCTTCAGCGTGGAACCGCCCGCCTCGCGCTCCTGTTCCGGCTTGCCGGCCTCGATCGTCAGGCCCAGCACGGCCGCGCGAATGTCGCGCGGAGGGATCATCGCCGCGAGAAGATCGTCAACCGGCAGATTGAGCGCCCGCACCGCAGCGGCCACGGCGTGCGTGTGGGCAAGCTCTTCGCGGCTGGGTTTTGCCGCAGGTGCCGGCGTCTGCACCGCGACCCGCTCTTTCAGCGCCTGTTCGCCCTTGCGGACGGCGGAACCGGCCTCGTACCACTGTTGCGCCATCATGACGGCAACGAACCCCGCGGCGGCGACCGCTCCCCACGTCAACACACTCGCCCGCACACCGCCCTCGACAGCATCGAGCGCATGTCGAATTCGCCGCACACCTCCAGCCAGGCGCAGGCTGGGCATCAGCGCTCTTTCCAGATCCGATCCGGGCAGATTCAGCGCTCGCATCGCCTTCCCATCGAGGCTCAGCGGCTTATCCCGCGCAGCGAGATCAAGCACATGCAACGTACCCTTTTCGCCGACGGCCGGGTCCCGCACCCGCAGCCGTTGCCAGGCTGCACGCAAGCTTGCGAGCGGATCGTCGCCCGACGCGGCTTCGAAGACAGCGCGAATCTGCCCCGCCTGTCCCTGCAGGAGCATGAGCCCCTCATTTTCCAGTACGGCAAGCAGCCCGCCCGCCCGAACAAGCGCACCACGCACAGACCACCATGCGGCCACGCCGAGCGGCAGCACGGCGTCGAGACGGCACCCCAGCCGCGCAGCGGCCGCGCTCAGCGCATCGATAAGCTCGCGCGGATAAGCCACGGCCAGCCTCGGCTGCCCGTAACCCAAATCATCGGTATGCAGCGTCGCATTCGGCTCGACTTCAAACCCCGCCGCCTGAAGCTGGTCTCGCACATAGGCCCGCGCGGCCGTCTCACTCAGTAACGCCGAACTCCACGGCAGCACGGCCGCCGCGAACCAGCGCTCGCTCACAAGCACGCGCAGTGCGGCGCGACCACGCCAGGCGGAGCCTGCGCTGTTCCCCGCGCGCTCCATGATCCGAGCCAATAACCGATCGAGCGCGGCATGCCACGGCGCGAGCGTGTCTTGGTCCGGCTCCGTCATTCCGGAGATCGGTTCGCTCAAGCACGTATCAAGCGGCCATAAGTGACCGCGCAAGACGCCGTAGTCGACGGACGCTGCGCCGAGAACGAGAAAATGCGTTTCAGCCCGCCACACGACCGACCTCACCCAGTGTCGTTTCACCGGCGGCGACCCATTCGAGCGCGCTGGTCTGCAATGGGCGCAATCCTTGCCGCGCCGCGTGCGCCTTCAGTTCAGAGATCGGCGCTTGTGCGGCGATCAACTCGCGCAGCGCATCATCGACGAACAACACTTCGGCCGCCGCCCGCCGTCCCCGGTAACCCGTACCGCGGCATTGCCCGCAGCCGCGCCCGGCCTGGAAACGCCAACCCGCGACCTCTTCGCGCGCCAGCCCGGCTTCGTCCAGCATCGCATCGGTCACATCGAGCGCCGCCGCGCAGTGCGGACAGTTCATGCGCACCAGCCGCTGCGCCACGATGCCGTTCAGGGCGGCCGCGAAGCTGTAAGCATCGACCCCCATGTGCAAGAAACGCCCGAGCACGTCGAAAACGTTGTTCGCGTGCACCGTGGTGAACACCAAGTGCCCCGTCAGAGCGGCCTGCACGGCAATCTGCGCGGTCTCGTCGTCGCGGATTTCGCCGACCATGATCTTGTCCGGGTCGTGCCGCAGGATCGAGCGCAGGCCGCGTGCGAACGTCAGCCCTTTTTTCTCATTGACCGGGATCTGCAGCACGCGCGGCAGGCGGTATTCGACCGGGTCCTCGATCGTGATGATCTTGTCGCGTCCCGTGTGAATCTCGGTGATCGCCGCATAGAGTGTCGTGGTCTTGCCCGAGCCCGTCGGCCCCGTGACGAGCAGCATGCCGTGCGGTTTGTTCGCAAGTCGCCGGATCGCGCCGATCGTGTGCGCGTCGAGCCCCAGACTGTCGAGCTGGAGCGCGCGCGCCTGTTCGGTCAGCGACTGCCGGTCGAGCAGACGCAGCACCGCATCCTCGCCGAAGATATTCGGCATCACCGAGACCCGGAAGTCGATTGCGCGCCCGCCGACCTGAACCTTGAAACGCCCATCCTGCGGCACGCGCCGTTCGGCAATATCCAGTTCCGCCATGACCTTGATCCGCGAGATCACCTGCTCGGCCATGTCGGCCCCTTGCACCTGGGTGATCGGCACGAGCACGCCGTCGATACGGTAAAGCACATGCAGGCATCCTGCATCGCATTCGAGGTGAATGTCGCTCGCCTGCAGCTTGAGCGCATCGTAGATCGTGGAGTTGACCAGCCGCACCACGGGACTCGCGTCCTCGTTGATCGACGACAGCGTAATGACGGCGGCAACCGCTTCGTCGCCGCCCGCCTGAGTCTGCGCGTCGAATCCGTCCATCGCACGCAGCAGCCCTTCCTGCTGCGCCAGATAGGCGCGCAAATCGTCCGGGTGGGCCAACACCACCTGCGGAGAGGCCACCCCCGCCGCCCGGCAGCGGCGCAGCGCCCACTGCTCGGTTGCCGCATCAAAAGGATCGCCCAGCACCAGGTATGCCTGCTGGGTTTCATCACAGGCGAGCAGCACGCCACGCTCCACACACTCGGTAAAGGCGAGCCTTTGGAAAAGCGGAACGAGCGCCTGCAGCGCCGGCATCACAAACGTGGGATAACCGAAAAGACGCCCGAGCGCCGCGGTAAAAACCGGCGCTTCCCATTCGCATAGCGCCTGAAGACTCGCGAGCACAGACGCATCGCCTCTCGCCGCCAACGCGCGCGCCTCGCTCACCATCGCCGCGGTAATCTCGGACACCGCGATACCGACCGGCGCGTTCATTGCAAGCTGCCCGCAAGTTCGAAGATCGGCATGTACATGAGCACGACGACCGCGCCGATCACCACGCCGATCACCGTCATGAGCAGCGGTTCGAGCAGGCGCGAAGCCCAATCGACCCAGCGCGCGAAGTCCTCGTCGTGAAAGCGCGCCGTCCGTTCAAGCATGTCGGCCAGTTGTCCCGAACGTTCGCCGACCTTTATCAGCGATTCGGCCACCGGACTGGCAAGATTCGCCGCCAGCAAAGCCACCGACAGGGTCTGTCCGGCCTCGATCGCCGTGCGCGCCTGCGCAAGCCGCGCCTGCTGGCCCGGCGCGAGCAGCCCCGCGACCATGCCGAGCGCGCGCGGCAAAGCAATGCCCGCGGCAAGCAGCAGGCTGGTTGCGCGATAGAAACGCGCTAAGCGGAATTCGTGCGACTTTTCGGCCAGCCACGGCAGGCGCAGCACCGCGTTAAGCATCGCGGCGCGACCTGCCGCGCGGCTCAGCGTCCAGCCCGATGCGACGGCGAGCGCAAGCGCGCCCAACCCGATCACAAACCAGTGTGCATAAATGAACTTGCCCACCTGCAACAGCAGCATCGACATCCAGGGCACCTCGCGGCCGGCCGATTCATAGACGGCTGAGAAGCGCGGCACCACGTAGCCGAGCAGAAAAAACGTCACGAACCCACCGACCGTCAGCAGCATCGCCGGATAGATCGCGGCCGACACGAGCTTTTTGCGGATCGCATCGAACTGGAGCTGATAGGCGATATAGCGCGCGAGCGCCTGCGGCAAATCCCCGGTGCGCTCCGAGGCGCGCATCGTGGCCACGTAGACGTCCGGGAAATGCTCGGGCACATCGGCGAGCACATCGGAAAAATTGCGTCCTTCGCGCAGCGCGGCAACAACGCGATCGAGCACGGCGCGCGCGGCCAGCGCGCGCTCCTTCGCCTGCAAGGTTGTTAATGCCTCGGTCAGATTGAGGCCCGCTTCAAGCAGCGCGAGCAACTCCTGGCTGAAGAGCATGAGTGGAAAGCGCGCGCCCCGGCGTGTCGGCTGCTCGCTTACACGCGCCTCGGTTTCGATTGCCAGCACTTGAAGGCCCACGGCGGCGGCACGCCGCACGGCAGCATCCACTGTAGCGGCGGTGAACTCCTGTACGGCAACGCGGCCATCGGGGTGCCGAACGCGCAGGCGAACCGTATTCGACGACACCGATTCGCCTGCGGAGGCTGGCGTCAAGGCGCCTGCACTCATCACGGATTGCGGCCGCATGCCATGCCCCTCACCAGCCGCTCAGCGGTAGGAAATATCGGCATTGTCGCCTTCGCCGCCGAGTTGCCCGTCCTTGCCCATCGACAACAGGTCGAAGTCCTCGCCTCCCTGGCCCGGCGAGCGGTAAACATAGGCATTGCCCCAGGGGTCGGGTGGCACCTGTTTCTGCAAGTAGGGCCCCATCCATTTCGGCTCATCGTTCGGACGCACGACCAGCGCGTTCAGCCCCTGTTCGCTCGTGGGATAGTGGCCGGTATCCAGCCGGTACGCATCGAGCGCCTTGCCGAACCCTTCGATCTGCGCCTTGGCCGTACCGCGTTCGGACTTGCCGAGTTGCGAGAAGTAGCGCGGCCCGACATAAGCGGCCAACAGACCGATGATCACGATCACCACCAGCAATTCGAGCAGGGTGAAACCGCGCGCGCGACGGGGGATCGGGCGCAGCCCGCAGGGAAAATGAAGAAAATGCATTTTTTTCATGGCTGTACCGTAATTGTCCAGAAGAACCCAGTGCCTTTCTTGAACACCGAGGGCGACACTTTGCTCGCAGTGCGGACTATAACGACGCCGGTGGTTTTTGCGTTCTCGCCGGCACCGACGGCGCCGAATACAAGCGTGTCATTCACAAACTCCAGTACGGAGAAAGGCAGTTGACCGAGTTTGGCGCGGACGCCGGCGACCGCCGCGCCGGTGTTCGTGAGTTCGCCACGCAGCGTGTACTCCCAGAGCTTCTTGTCGATCTGCTGCTCCGTGACCAGGGCCACGCCACAAATGTGGAAGTTCGGGCTGTCCGTGGTCGCCTGCTGACTGCCATTGTCCTGATTGATGACGTTCACCGCCTTACCCGAAATTCCCATGTAGTTTGCATCGTCGGAGATCGCCTTGCCATTGAGCACCTGATAGGACTGCGGGCCATCGGGAGCGCAGTCGTCGCGCCCGGTCACGGTGACTTTCTGATCGTTCGACCAGTTCTTCGGCGTAAACACCAGTTGCGTAGGCGTCGGCTCGCCCGCGCGTGGGCTGCTCGACGCGATCGGGACCGTCACATCGGAGGTCGGCGCACTACCCAGCCGCAGCTTGTACGATGCGGAGGCCCCCTGCTCAGAGGTGTATAGCATATCGGCCGCCGTCACCACGATGCTGCCCGGCTGCGGGGCCGCCGGAATGACGATCGAACCCGGCGCATAGGCGCGCCCCATGCCGCGCGCGTCATAGATCACCGCGTAGACGTAATAGGTTCCAACGCCCAGCGTAGAAACATCCCAAACATAGCTGCCCGCCTGCGTACCCGCACCCTGACGCAATCCGTCGACAATCAGGTTGCCCGAAAAACTAGTGTTCGACGTGCTGTAGTACAGCACCACGGTGGGTTCGATATTGAGATCCACGCCGTCCCAGCGCAACGTGATCTGCTTGCACTCGACCCCATCCACCGTAACCGTGGCGGGAATCGTCGGTGTCGCCGGAGTAATCAGCCCGATACTCGGGTTCTGGTACTGGCCCGTGCTGACGTAGAGAATCGCCGGCAAACTCCAAGCGCTCGACGCGCCTTCCGCATCGACGGCCCGCACACGCCACCAGTGCGTGCTCTTGTCCTCCAACGCCGTGTCGACGGTAAACACCGTCGTATTCGACATGCCGCCAGCCACGCGCTGCGTCAGGCCCGCATCGCGGTACACCTCGAACTCGTAGCGCACCGCGTCGCCCTCGGGGTCGAGCACGGGATTGGCCTCCAGGCTCGGCTGCTGCGTCGCCACCCAAGCGCCGTTGCCGGGGTTCTTGATCGTCGGCGTCGGAGGCGGATCATTGACCGCGCTCATCAGGAAATCCCCGACCACCCAGTCCGATTCGGCATGGCCGTCCTGCGCCTTGACGCGCCACCAGTAGCGCTGGTTTTCCACGAGCGGCGGCGTGACCCATGTGGTCGAGCCCGAACTGCTCTGCATCACCTGGCCGGACGTGCGCTTGTCGGAGGAATCGAAGGTCTTGACCGTGTCGATCTCGAACACATAGGTAATCAAATCGTTCTCGGGGTCGACGCTGTTCAGGATCGTCAGCGCGGTGGCCGGGCTGGAACTCCGCCCTCCCACCGGCGGCGAAATGATCGACGGCGCGGAGGGGGCCAGATTGCCGGTGTTGACGATGAACAGACGCGCCGGTGTCGGCGTCACCGCGCCCAGCGCATCCTCGGCGATCACTCGCCAGTAGTAGCTGACATGGTCCATCAAGGGCGTTGGCACGGTCCACGACGTGCTGCCGCCCGCCATCTCCGGCAAACCGCGTACCTGTACGGCGATGTCGGTCAGCGCCGCATCCGTATAGACGATCACGCTGTAAGTAATCGCATCGCCATCCTTGTCGACGCTATTGGTCCAACTGAGCGTCGGTTGCAGCGTCGTCACCGTCGCGCCCGGCGCCGGACTCGTCAGGTTGAAGTTGTCCGGCGGGTCGTTGAACAGATTGACGAACAAACGGGCGTTTACCCAGGGGCTGTAGAGCGTTGCGCCATCGAATGCCCGCGCGCGCCACCAGTACTTGGTGTTGTCGCTCAGGTCCACGTCTACCTGCCAGCCGGTCGGCTGCACGACGCTGCCCGCGCCGTTCCCAGGCGCAGCCGGCGCTTTGTCGACCAAGGCCGAGGCGACCCGTTGTGTCATGGCCTCATCGGCATAGACCTCGAACTGCACCTTGGCCGTCGGGTCCTGCGCATTGGCCGAGGTCATCACTTGCAGTGTTGGCCGCAGGGTTGTGACCTGCGCGCCGGACAACGGGCTGTCGATCATCGGCGTATCCGGCCCCGACGGCGGCGCGCCGCTTTCCACCTTGATGCTCGCCGAGCGGCTTGCGTTCAGCGCGCCATCGTCCGCCGTATACACAACCAAGTAATTCCCCGCCGTGCCCGCCCCCGGCGTCCAGTCGAATATCGCGCGCGCCACATTCGTGCCGTCCGGGGCTTGCGGCGTGAAGGTCGCGCCCGCCGGCAGCGGCACGGCGGAAAGCGTCACCGGTCGGCCGTCGGGGCTGCTCGCCTCGACCATGAACGAAACCTGGTGTTTCTCCTCGACGCTCCGGTCCGGGATGAACTGGATCACCGGCGGCCGCGCGGCGGCTGGCGGCGCGGCGAATTCGGTCTCGTAGATCCCCGTGGTGTTGGCGTCGAAAACATTGAGCCAATACTTCCACTGCTTGGTCGCCGGATCGCGCGTTTTCGACAACCACACGTTGTCCGTATTCATTTGTTTGGCATCCGAGCGCGCGACCGCGCCCAGCGCCTTCGCGCCGTTGAACGGATCGGGCAGCCGCGCGTAGACGAAACCGTCCGTGGGCGGCATCTGCAGCCGGTACACCGCATTGCCCGCCGCATTCGTGCCGGCGGTAACGGTCGTCTCGGCGCTGCGGTCGGTCACCAGCGTGTCGGTACTGTCGGACTCATAGACGCGGATGAAATCCCCGTCGCGCGCCAGGAAGTCGCGCACCATGTCGCGGCCGGGCAGGTCGACGCGCACGTCGTGGATCAACTCATGCGTGTTGACCGCATCCAGCAGCGAGGTGAGCATGCCGCCCAGTTCGTCGGCGTGCGAAAAGCTCGCGGTGAACTCGACGAACTTGCCCGACAGCGTCGTTTCCATGATCCAGCGGCCCATCTTGCTCGTGTTCGTGGCAATGTCGCCGAAGTCGATGAGCAGCGTGTTCTGCACCGGCGCATCGTTGACGTAGCTGCCGGTGAGCTGGAAGTTGATCAGCAGGCCCTGTGTGTTTTCGATGATTTTCGGTTGCGCGGAATCGATCTTCACGTTCTTGGCCGCGGCCAAGCCATTGTTCTTCACCCGCACGCCGAGCGTGAACGGCTCCACCGGTTCGATCTCCGGGGTCAGCGGATCATCCGCATAGACGTCCGCGGGTAGGAAGTAATCCAGCGTCAACAGCGGCAGCGGCTTGACGGTGATGACATCGGGCGCGACATCGAGCGTCTGCTCCTCGCCCGCATAGCGATAGCGCAGCGTCGCGCCGACGAGGTATTTCTTGCCCAGCGGTGACGTGCCGGCCGAACCGGGCGCGGGGATGATCAACCAATTGATCGTGGCGGTCGTTTGCGGGTTGACCGTGCCCGCGCCATCGACGTCGGCGATATTGGATTTGCCCGAAACACGCACGAAGAATTTCGCGCTCGTGTCGTTGGGGTCACTCGTGACAGTAACTGGCGTGCCCGCTTCATCGGTGACCTTGACCACCACCGAGACGTTCTCGATCAGCGCGCTATCGGTCGTGTTGTTGATATTCATCTCCGCGTCGAACGCCTGCCGTTCGAGCGTGAGTTCCTGCTTGATCTGGATTTTCACCCGCGCGCAGACGGTTTCCTGGGCAAGCGCCCACTGCGCCGCGAACATCGAAAGCAAGGCCACAAAGACGCGGAACATCACCGTGCGCCAGCCTTCGCGCGCAATCGGGCTAGTACGCGCTTCCTTCAAGTTCCGTGATTTCATCATCGTCGATGGATCTGTCATTGCGACGCAAAGCGCGTCAAAAAAGAAAAACCGGCGCTTATCAAGCCTTCAGCACCGAAAGAAATTCACCCGTAGCAAAACTACTTTTCTCGTTACACAGACAAATAACATGCCGCAAAAATCGGCATCTCTCTAGAGCGTTTTTGATTTAATTCCGCGCCTTGCCTCTCTCGCTATGCATAGGTTGGCGGTGAGCGGAACGACCAGGCCGAAGGCCGCAGGACAGCCGAAGGCTGGTCCCGCGCAGCGGGATGCGGCAAAGCCGCACAGCCCCAACACAGCAGCGACTCCAAGCTCCGAAACGTTGGGGTTCATTGCATTCACTTCAATCTACCGCGCTAAGTTAATAAAATCCACTCTGGAGATTTGCGGGGTTCTTTCTCGAATGAATTAATTAAAGATTGTGCATCAAAAATTCTTTTTTTATCTGACACAAAATATAGGTATCCATCTTGAACACAAACCATTTCGCCCTGCGAACCTGCTGACGAGACAATACATCCATGCCCTTCGAATAGTATTAAAGCATACACAAGATAAGATATTGTCAAATTTGATTTAATCCAATTATCTTGTTGCTCAAAAATTAATGTCTTACAGTCATTCAGTACAATTGATTTGCCACCACCAACAAGTCGACTAAAGAATTCTTCTTCATCTTTTGCAAAGATGTTTACATCATCAATATGGAGTAGTTTCCAGCCATCCTTTGGCAACCACCCAGCAATATGCTGCGAAAAACAATACATCAACAGTGCATCACGGGGTGCCTGGTAAACTATCCGAGAATTCTCTTTAATACAAACAAGAGGAATTACTCTATTCCATTCATCAATTTTCATTCCTATTTTGTTTAATATAAAACCAGTTTCTTTTTTATCTAGGAACTTCATTTCGTTTACTCATCAATACGCTGGTTTCGAATAAAGCATCAAACCTAACTCAACAAAGGCTCGCACAAGGGCTCGTCCCCACCAAGGAACTGCGGCTGGAGGGGGTGAGGCTGGGCTTCCTTCTGGAGCTGGACGCCCAGCTCCTGGATGCGCTTGTTCCGGTGTGATTGGTTCTCCATTTAAATTAATACGTTCCCACCCCTTTGTTCCACCCCCTTTGTATTTCCAATATGGGTCTGATAGAGTACCTGTAGCGTCGCCAGGAACATATCGACAAATATCTTGTGGATTTCCGATATTTTTTGGGCCATAAAATGTACCGGGTGGCTGCCCCGGAGCAGGCGTCCATGGACCACCGGGAACAACACCATTAGGATTAGGAATAAGTTGCGCCAACCCTGTCGGATCAATCCAATTAACCGGCTTCCCATCTACATAGGCATATAAACTAACGCCCCCCGTCAACCCAATCGGATCGCTTTGGGTATACCGTCCCGTCTCCCGGTCGTAATACCGATTCCAGTTGTAATGCAGCTCCGTCTCCTGATCCTCATACTGCCCGGGGAGCCTCAGATTCGAAGTGATCGTCGGCGCATCGGGCGTAGCCGCTGGGGTGGTGGTCGTGGCCTGCCCGAAGGCATTGTAGTCCGCGCTCCATACCACGCGCCCCGCCTGGTCGAGGGCCTGAATCGGGGTGCCGAGGTGGTCGTGCTGGTAGTAGGCAAAGGTGTCTGCACCGTTGCTATTCTTCGTTTTGATGAAGAGCACGCCGGTGGTAAACGGACTATCGGGTTCCGGGCCGTACTGCGTAGTGAGGATGGGTTCCTGGTTCGATGTGACACTCTGATCGGAATTTAGGACGATGGCTTGTTCCGCTTCGCCAATCAATCCTTCGTCGCTGTACAGGTAGTAGGTGCGCAGGGCTTGGGTAAGCGCCTGCCCTGCCCTGTCCCGGTATTGTTCCTTCCACTGTCTTCGGTTGAACGGGTCGTAGCCGTAGCGGGCGATCAGGCAGTTTTGTGGGTCGCGCACTTCGCTGAGGCGGTTGAGCGCGTCGTAGGCATAGTGGGTGGTTTTCCCACTTTCTGTTTTTTGGGTCTGGTTGCCGTTGGCATCGTAATCGTAGGTGGCCGCTACGCCACGCTGAAGCAGGCGGTTGTTGGCGTCATACGTCCACGCGTCGCTGACTGTGCTGTGGGCGAGGCGGTTGGCGATGAGGTCGAGCGTGAAGGTTTCGCTACTCGTGCCGAAGAGGCCGCCGGTGTCGAGGTTTATCTGGGTCAGGCGCAATGCGTCGTCGTAGAGGTAGGCGTTCGTGCGAGTACGGCTGGCCGTGCCCGTGCTGTCGGTGCGTTGCGCGGCGATCAGTTCAAACGCTTGGGCGTAGGTATTCGTGAGCGCGAGCCGTTCCTGGCCACCGGAGCTACGGACGGTTAGTGCTTCGAGCTGGAGCAGGCCATCCCAGACGCGGGTTTGAGTAGCACCACCCGGCAGCGTGCTCTTCGCCGGGGTAAGCCATTTGTATTCGTTGATACTGAGCGTACCTTGGCCGGGAATGCTGACGGTTTCGAGTTCGCCGTGTGGGCTGTAAGCGTAGCCAATCTGCATTCCGTCGGACCAGGTGAGTGAGGTTTTCTTGCCCGCCGCACTGTATTGATAGGCATAACTCAGAGTGTAGGCACCGCCTTGCGGGGTCGGATAGCTCACGGTCTCGCGGGTTTTGCGCCCGGCGGTGTCGTAAGTGAAGGTAGCATTCGCGGTTTGCTGGCCGCTCGGTCGCGTGGCGTCGGTGTCACTCCAGCCGGTGAGATTGTTGGCTGCGTTCCAGCTATAGGCAGTAGTGCGCAGCAGCGTATTACCGGCATCCAAGAGTTTGAGTTCAGTGAGCCGCCCGGCAGCGTCGTAAGTATAAGTGCTACGTTGGCCCTGGGGGTCGGTGCGTTCGACAAGGTAGCCAGCGGCATCATAACGGTAGCGGGTAGTCTGGCCGAGCGGCAGGGTTTCCTGAGTCAAGCGGTCGTTGCGGTCGTAGGTGAATTTTGTGACGTTGCCCCGGGCGTCTGTGTGTTCAATGAGATTACCGCGCGCATCGTAGGCGGCCCGGGTCTTGCCGCCGAGAACGTCGGTGGTTTCGGCCAGTTGCCACAAACTGTCATAGACGTAGCCCTGCTGCTTACCATAGGGGTTGGTCTCGCTCTTGAGCAAACCGCGCGCCTCGTAAGTTTTGCTGAAGTTGGCAGTCTGCGTAGCACGTGTGCCGGGGTTGGTCAGTGTCTGGTTGGTAGGGCGTTCACGGCTGTCGTATTTGATCTGCTGGCGGAACGTGGGGTATTGGATGTCGGTGGGGCCGATGAGACTGCCCAGCGTTCCCTCTGTCGAGCCGTCGGCGATCTGGTAGGCGTAGGTGGTGGTGTTACCAAGCCCATCGATCTGTTGGGTCAGGCGCAGGAAGGCGTCGTAGCGGTACTGGATGGCGCGGCCGTCCGCGTCGGTGTCCTGAATGCGCAAGCCTTCGGCATTGTATTCGGCTGTTTGTGTGCCACCGAGGGGGTTGGTGCTTTGCAGCCAACGGTTCATGACATCGTAGGCGGCGAGCCACTCTTTTCCGCGCGCGTCGGTGTGGCGGATGGCGTTACCGCTCGGGTCATACTCGTAGCGATGGGTGTGGCCCAGCGCGTTGGTCACCGCGGTGAGAGTGCCCCAGGCATCCGTCTCGTAAGTGGTGCTGTGCCCCAGCGGGTCGGTGTAGCGAACGAGTTTACCGAGGCGGTTGTATTCGTAGCGGCGAATTCCCCCTTCGGAGTCGGTGCTTTGGGTGATTTGTCCGGCGGCGTTGTAGGCGTATTGCCAGACGGCATCTGGGGTGTGCGTGCCGTTGGGCTCTTGGCGGCCTTTGCGGGTGATCTTTGTGGTTTGGCCCAGGGC
>WQYQ01000030.1 GCA_009781175.1 Betaproteobacteria bacterium | reverse complement strand
CGCTGCGTAGCAGCGGCTCAATCTGTGCAAACTTCTCTCGACTGATGTCGCTGGCGTATTTCTTTTTCGTCATCCCCGAATTCTCGGCAATTACGAAAAGATCGTAAACCGGTTCTGAGAACCACCGAACACACCAGATACCGCAAACCATCGCGTCGTTTTCAGCCCCGAAACCCAGGTGTAGACTGGCCGAGCCATAGCTTCCTCAGCACAAATCGAGTGCCACGCCCCCCCCCCCAACCTGCGACGAGGAAGCTTTACATTTATTTTAGATTGGAGCGATTCCACCATCCCCAATCCGCACAAAAGATCGGCACATCAAAAAGGACAAAATCATGACTCAGGGAATTCAAAACAAAGTCGTCGTTATCACGGGTGCGAGCAGCGGACTGGGCGAGGCAGCAGCGCGGCTGCTCGCCAAAGAGGGTGCACTCGTTGTGCTTGGCGCACGGCGCGCGGAGCGTATTCGGCAGCTCGCGGAAGAACTCATCGCCGAGGGCGGCAAAGCGCTCGCCATTGCGACGGATGTCACCCAGTGCGAGCAGGTTCAGCGGCTCGTCGACACAGCCGTCAAAACCTATGGCCGTGTCGATGTCATCATCAACAATGCCGGCCTGATGCCGCATTCACCGCTCGAACGCGGCAAGGTTGAGGACTGGGAGCGCATGGTCGATGTGAACATCAAGGGCGTGCTTTACGGCATTGCCGCCGCGCTACCATATATGAAGGCGCAGAAGAGCGGACAGATCATCAACGTTTCTTCCGTTGCAGGCCATAAGGTCCGCCCTGGTGGCGCCGTCTATTCCGCAACCAAGAGCGCGGTGCGCGTGATCTCCGAAGGGCTGCGGCAGGAAGTGAAGCCCTACAACATTCGCACCACGATCATTTCGCCCGGGATGATCGCAACCGAACTGCCCGACAGCATCACTGAACCTGACATTGCGGAGATCACGCGCAAGAACTACGAGAGCGCGATCCCCGCGGATTCGTTCGCAAGAATGGTTCTATTCGCCATGAGCCAGCCGGAAGATGTCGATATCAATGAAATCCTGTTCAGACCTACCGTTCAGGATTTCTGAGAACCTAGCCTACAGAGAAAAAGAAAAAGCCAGTCATGGACTGGCTTTTCGCTATTTCTGGCGGAGTGGACGGGACTCGAACCCGCGACCCCCGGCGTGACAGGCCGGTATTCTAACCGACTGAACTACCACTCCGCACTTGACCTGCTCTCTACCAAAGCGCTGTCCCGCTTTGACGATTCGAACCGCATCACTGCGGCTCTACCAGAAACTCTGGCGTCCCCACGGGGATTCGAACCCCGGTTATCGCCGTGAAAGGGCGGTGTCCTAGGCCTCTAGACGATGGGGACCCGGCACAACTTTTCTACTTAACAGCCAGCAAAAAGGGCTGACCGACGATCAGCCCTTTCGCGTATAAATTGGCGGAGTGGACGGGACTCGAACCCGCGACCCCCGGCGTGACAGGCCGGTATTCTAACCAACTGAACTACCACTCCGCACTTGACCTGCTCTCTACCAAAGCGCTATCCCGCTTTGACAATTCGAGCCGCATCGCTGCGGCTCTACCAGAAACTCTGGCGTCCCCACGGGGATTCGAACCCCGGTTATCGCCGTGAAAGGGCGGTGTCCTAGGCCTCTAGACGATGGGGACCCGGCACAACTCTTTCTGCACTTGGTGGAGGTAAGCGGGATCGAACCGCTGACCTCTTGCATGCCATGCAAGCGCTCTCCCAGCTGAGCTATACCCCCGTGGCGAAAGAGTCAGTAATGATAGAACGTGAGCCTCATTTCGTCAAGGGCAATTTTCAGCCATCAAGTTTAACAATTCGATGCCGATGATATGAAGGGAGTCTGTTGCTGTTCCACGCTTACCCATGTGAAACGGCAACAGGCCCTAAGTAACTGAAATTGCGCAGAAAGATTCTTATGAAAATCAATCTCCCGGTCACCCAGTTTGAACGGACGTTCGAGGCCGAAAAACCGATCGTATCCAGAACGGACCTAAAGGGTGTCATTACCTACGTGAATGAAAGCTTCATCGATATCAGCGGCTTCACGCGGGACGAACTGATCGGGTCGAGTCATAACATCGTGCGCCATCCCGATATGCCGCGGGAGGCGTTTGAAGATCTTTGGCGCACCCTGAAAGCAGGTCATCCCTGGCAAGGTCTGGTCAAGAATCGAACCAAATCCGGCGATTTTTATTGGGTTCATGCTTACATTACCCCCTTAACCGATAACGGTCGCGTCGTTGGTTACATGTCGGTACGAACCCTTCCCGAGCGCAACACCATTGCACAAGCCGAACAGCTTTATAAGGATATCCGCGAAAAACGCGCGCAACTTCCCGCAACCACGTTGTACGGCAGCAAGAACTGGATGACATTCAATATGCTGCTGCCAGGCATCGGCGCCGCGGTGGCAGCCATAATGGGTGGCGTGCTCGGTGGATTGTCCGGTCCAATCCTCGGCGGGATCGCGGCACTCGCATTCGGCATCACCCTGGGCGGTATCTATGCCCGGCTGATTAAACCCATGCAAATGCTCAGGCGCCCCCTCTTGGCTTTCAACGAGGGCAAGCTCACCACGCCTGTCGTGATTGAAAACGGACCGCTCGCTCAGATTCAAATGCAGCTTGAGTGCACCCGCATCCACCAACTCGCAATGTTCTACGATTTGAATATCAATGCGGGCAATGTCGATGCACAAGCGCATCAGCTTGAAAGCGACACACGGAATATGGTGCGCAATCTCGCGGATCAAGCCCAGCGCGTCATGACGGCAGCCACAGCAATCGAAGCCTTGACGACGGCGGTTAATGAAATCTCGCAAAGCACGGAATCAAGCATGAATGCCGTCAGAACGACCGAAAACCTGGCACGCGAAGGACAAACCAGCAGCGAACGCAGCATCGCCACCAATACGCGCCTCGTCGAGGTCGTAAATACCGCTCAAGCACAAATGAAGCGTGTGAGCGAATCGGTCGACCAGATTTCAAATGTGACGCTTTTAATCACCGAGATTGCCGAGCAGACTAATCTCCTCGCCCTCAATGCGGCCATCGAAGCCGCCCGCGCGGGCGAACAGGGACGCGGCTTCGCGGTGGTTGCCGACGAAGTGCGCAAGCTCGCCGAACGCACTTCGATGAGCACACGGGATATCGCCACCACCGTCGACACCATCCGGCAAGACACGACAACCGCCGTCGCGAGCATGGGCCTCGTCGTGGAAGATGTATCCAACAGCGTGCGTGAAATCGAAGCCGGCGGCGAACAGCTCACCCAGATCCTGGCAGCCAGCTCACAATCCGCAAGCTTGGCGATAAGCGTGCGAGAAATGTTGAAGCAACAGACGCATGCTTCCGAAGAAATGGCCACGACGATGGAGCAAATCAAGCACATCGCCGACACGAGCAATCTCGCGATCACGCAGATCGGCGAGGCAACGCATCGATTGAAAAACACCGCGGCGGAAATGCATCGCCTGACAGGGCATATGCGCTCGTCACAGGATAAAACCCATGCCTGATGTGTTCAAAGCACTTTGCCGGGGTTCATCAAACCAAGCGGGTCGATAGCGCGTTTGATGCCGCGCATCAGCTCAAGCTCCAGCGGCGCCTTGTAGCGGATGATCTCCTCGCGCTTGAGCTGCCCCAGACCGTGTTCGGCGGAAATCGATCCGCGCAAGGCGTGCACGATGTCGTGCACGATGTGATTGACTTCCGCCTGTCGCGCGACGAGCGCCGCATTCGCAGCCGCTTCGGACATCGAACAGTTGAAATGCAGATTTCCGTCGCCGACATGGCCGAACGCGACGATGCGAATTCCGGGGAAAGCGGCTGCGAGTGCCGCCTCGGCTCGCCGAAGAAACTCGGGGATGCCGCTCACCGGCACCGAAATATCGTGTTTGATGCTGATGCCTTCGCGCTTTTGCGCCTCCGACGCATTTTCACGCAAGGCCCACAAAGCTTTTGCCTGCGCTTCACTGCTTGCGATCGCCGCATCGCTAAGCTTGCCGGACACCAGCGCGGACCTGAGAATGCGCTCGATCAATTCAAGCGGATTGGCGGCCGCATCGGTATCTGCAAGCTCGATAAGCGCCACCCAAGGCGGCGCGCCTGGAAGCGGGTCCTGCGCGCCTGGCATATGCTGCAACACGATTTCCAGGGTCTGACGATTGAGCAGTTCAAATGCGATCAGGCGTTCGCCCGCCTCTGCCCGCACATGGCTCAATAAACTCACGGCGGATTCGGCATCGGGCAGCGCAACCCAGGCAAGCGCGTGCGCTTTGGGCAGCGGAAAAAGCTTGAGTACGGCGGCGGTAATCAGGCCCAGCGTGCCTTCGGCTCCGATGAAGAGGTACTTGAGGTCATAGCCGGTGTTGTCTTTGCGCAAGCCGCGCAAACCATCCCAAATCCGGCCATCGGGCAAAACGACCTCCAGGCCCAGCGCCAGTTCACGCGCATTGCCATAACGCAGCACGTGCACGCCGCCGGCGTTGGTGGAAAGATTGCCGCCGATCTGGCAACTGCCTTCCGACGCCAGCGCCAGCGGAAAAAGCCGGCCCGCCGCAGCCGCCGCGGCCTGCACCTGGGCCAAAGTACAGCCCGCTTCAACGCTGATCGTATCGTTCTCGACATCGAGCGCGCGCACGCGGTTCATCCGCCCGAGCGCGATCACGATAGCCCGGCCGCTCGCGTCCGGCGTGGCTCCGCCACACAGGCCAGTATTGCCGCCTTGCGGAACCATTGGCGTCCGCGCGGCGCAGCATGCCTGTACAACCGCCGCCACTTCCTCGGTCGAGCCAGGCCGCACGACGGCTTGCGCGTATCCCAGATAGCGGCCGCGCTGATCGCGCAGATACGGAGCGACATCCTCCGCCGCAGTCAGAACATGTTTATCGCTGACGATTGCGCTGAGCTGGGGGAGGAGTTGGGTCATAGGCTTTTCAGACCGGCTCGGCGTAAAGATCGTGGATATCAACATCGGTGACGCGCACGCGCGCGAATTCACCAACCTCGAACTCCGTTCCGTCCGGCACGATCACCAAACCATCGATTTCGGGCGCATCGCCCATTGAACGAGCCAGTGCGCCCTCTTCATCAACAGCGTCGACAAGCACGGTGATTTCACGATCGAGCATGCGTTCAAGCCGCTGCGTGGAAATGTCTTCCTGATGCTCCATCAAGCGCAAGCGGCGGTCTTCGCGAATTTCATCGGGGACCGCGCCTTCAAGCGCGTTAGCCGCCGCGCCCTCGACCGGGGAATAGGAGAAACAGCCGACGCGGTCGAGCTGCGCTTCGGACAGCCAGTCGAGCAGCTCGTCGAAATCCTCTTCGGTTTCGCCGGGGAATCCGGTAATGAATGTGGAACGGATCGTCAGGTCGGGGCAGATCTCGCGCCAGCGCTTGATGCGTTCAAGCGTGTTCTCGGCGCTTGCCGGCCGCTTCATCGCTTTTAGAACACGCTGAGAGGCATGCTGAAACGGAATATCCAGGTAAGGCAGAATCTTGCCTTCAGCCATCAGGGGAATGATTTCGTCGACATGCGGATAGGGATAGACGTAATGCAGGCGAATCCAGACGCCGAGTTCTCCCAGGGCCTTGCACAGGTCGTACATTTTCGTTTTGACGGGCTTGCCGCCCCAGAAGCCGGTGCGGTATTTGACGTCGACACCGTAGGCCGAGGTGTCCTGCGAGACAACGAGAATTTCCTTCACTCCCGCATTGGCAAGCGCTTCGGCCTCGCGCATGATCTCGCCGATCGGCCGCGAAACGAGATCGCCGCGCAGCGACGGAATGATGCAGAAGGTGCAGCGGTGATTGCAGCCTTCCGAGATTTTCAAATACGCAAAGTGCCGCGGCGTGAGCCGGATTCCCTGTGGCGGAACGAGATCGGTAAATGGATCATGCGGTTTCGGAAGGTGGCGATGCACGATGTCCATTACCGCCTCCGTGGCATGCGGCCCCGTCACCGCAAGCACTTTCGGATGGACCGCTTCGACGACGCCGTGTCCCACCGCATCCTTCTTTGCCCCCAGACAGCCGGTGACGATCACGCGGCCGTTCTCTTGCAAGGCTTCGCCGATCGCATCGAGCGACTCTTCGACGGCCGCATCGATAAATCCGCAGGTATTGACGATGACCAGATCGGCGTCAGCATAGCTGCCGGAAATCTCGTATCCTTCGGAGCGCAGGCGCGTCAGAATGCTCTCGGAATCGGAAGTTGCTTTGGGGCACCCAAGACTGACGAAACCTACGGTCGGTATCTCGATATTCGGGTTCTTCATTATCACTACTCGCTTCAAAACAGACGGCCCCCCGATCGCAGCGCACGCCGCACATCGAAAGGCCGCAGCCCCTTTAAAGGACCGATTTATTCCTTGTCTTTTTCAGTCTCGTCCGGCATCCCCGCACCGAAATTCGGAAACTGAAAACCGGAAAAAAGGTTCCGGGTCTGGCTTTCCACCTGATCCTGCATCTGGGCAAACATCTTTTTGCTCTGTTCGATATAGGTACCCATCATGCTGTGCAACGCCGGCCCCTGAAAATTGAGGAACTGTGCCCACAGATCCCGGCTCATCGGGCTGTTTTCGCCGTAGATCGATTTCACATGGTCCTGTAGTTTGACCTGCAAATCGGTAAAAGCCTTGATGTTGTTCTCGAGGTATTTGCCCATCATCCCTTGCATCGCATTGCCGTAGAAACGGATCATCTGCGACAGCAGGTCAATCGTAAACATCGGCGCGCCACCAGCCTCTTCTTCGAGAATAATTTGCAGCAGAATACTGCGCGTCAAATCCTCTTGCGTTTTTGCGTCGACAACCTGGAACTCTTCATAACCCAGCACCAGCTCCTTCACATCGGCCAAGGTGATGTACGAACTCGTGCGGGTGTCATAAAGCCTCCGGTTGGGATACTTTTTGATGAGTCTGGATTCCTGTGCCATCGCGCTCTCCTCCCTCTGTCGGAGCGATCGTTATGGCGTGATAGTTTATAGCAGTGCACAAAAAAATGAGCCTCGCGTTAAGCGAGGCTCAGGATCACCGCACCAGCCCGATCAGGACATGTGCAGACCGCCGTTGATGGCAATCGTCGAACCCGTAATGTACGCGGCGCTTTCCGACGCGAGGAAGGCACACAAATCGCCGATTTCCTCGGGTTTTCCGAGACGCCCCGTGGGAATCGTAGCCACGATCTGCTCCCGCACTTCCGGCTTGATCGCCATGACCATGTCGGTTCCGATATAGCCCGGCGCAATCGCGTTGACCGTGACGCCTTTCTTGGCCACTTCCTGGGCAATCGCACGCGTAAAGCCCAAGATGCCGGCTTTTGCCGCGGAGTAATTGGCCTGGCCGAACTGCCCTTTAACGCCATTAACCGAGGAGATATTGATCACACGTCCCCAGCCACGTTCCGCCATACCCGTCAGGATTTGATGGGTGACATTGAACACGCCATTCAGGTTTGTCGTCAGCACCGCATTCCACTGCGCGAGACTCATCTTGCGGAACATCGCATCGCGTGTGATCCCCGCGTTGTTGACGAGCACATCGATCGGGCCGATTTCCGCTTCGATTTTCTTCACCATCGCCGCGCACTGATCGTAATCAGCCACATCAGCCTCAGCGGCTTCGACATCGAACCCTTCACTGCGCATTTGCGCGAGCCATTCGTCCTTGCCGGGCAAACCTGGCAGACAATTGGCCACGACTTTGTAACCGCCTTTGTGTAGCGACTTGCAAATGGCGGTCCCCAAACCACCCATCCCACCGGTTACGAGGGCTATTTTCCGGGACATCATATTTCCTTTGCCTCTGACTAAAAAAACTTGTGTGCATACGCCGGGCGGGCGAGGCTTAACGCCCGGCATACTCCCAATCCTGCCTGGCGGCGAATCACCTCAAGCTGAAACCTGGAGTGTTCCGCCGCGAGTTTAGAGCGCCTTCGGCACCCGTAACATTTGTCTCGCGGACCTCGCCATGAATAGCGAAGTCAGCACTCGCCGCGTCGTCACGACATATGCTGGCCGCCGTTGATCGAAATGTTGGCGCCCGTCAGGAACGCCGCCTCATCGGATGCGAGATAGGCCACCAAACCAGCAATTTCCTCTGGCTTGCCAAGCCGACCCACCGGAATCTGCGGCAGGATCTTCGAATCGAGAATTTCCTGCGGAATCGCAGTCACCATTTTGGTGCCGATATAGCCCGGACTGATCGTGTTGACCGTCACCCCGAACCTGGCAACTTCAAGCGCCAGCGCCTTGGTAAAACCATGCATGCCGGCCTTGGCTGCCGCATAGTTAGTCTGACCGAACGCGCCCTTCTGACCATTGACGGAAGAAACGTTGACCACACGCCCCCATTTGCGTTCCATCATGCCGTCCATGACCTGCTTGGTCATGTTGAAAACGCTGTCCAGGTTGGTGCGGATCACCGCGTCCCAATCGGCTTTACTCATTTTCTTGAAGGTCATGTCACGCGTAATACCTGCGTTATTGACCAGCACATCAATCGGTCCGAGCTCCTTGGCTACCGTTTGAACGCATGCTTTCGCCGAATCGAAATCCGCCACATCGCACGGATAAGCCTGGAAGCTGAATCCCAGGTTATTCATGTTCTGCAGCCAATCTGAAACTTTCAGATTGTTCGGCGAATGCGTTGTCACAACGCGGTATCCCAATGCGGCCATCTTGATACAAACCGCTTCACCCAAACCA
This sequence comes from Betaproteobacteria bacterium, assembly GCA_009781175.1. GTDB lineage: Bacteria > Pseudomonadota > Gammaproteobacteria > Burkholderiales > Rhodocyclaceae > Niveibacterium. The sequence continues at coordinate 18,143 of WQYQ01000030.1, read as the reverse complement.
CCCATTCCACCAGTAATCAATGCAACACGAGCCATCGCCTGCCTCCTTGTTTTGTTATGGATATACGTATCGGGAACTATGCGGTCCAACCCTAGCGCACGCTACGGTGGACAAAACGACTTCACCACAAAAGCGCGCCGCTGTTAAGCAGAATTCCCAAAACGCCTGATACACAACCAAGAATCGACAATACCACCAGGAACAACGCTGACGCCTAAGCCGTCTGCGTACACACTTTCCTACGCGGGTACTTTCACATAGCGTCCCGGCGCAGGTTCAATTTCGGCGTAACGGCGATTGCCAAACTTCCGCGGAGCGGCAATCTCTTTGCCACTGCGGGGACGCAGCCATTCCACCCAATGCGTCCACCAGCTCCCGGGAGATTCTTGCGCCGTCTCAAACCATTCCTCGGCACTTGCAACGGCGCGATCGTTCGTCCAGTAGCTGCGGCGATTTTTCGCGGCCGGATTGATCACGCCCGCGATATGACCGCTCGCGCCAAGCGTAAAGGTCGTTTCGCCGCCCATCAGACGCCGCCCCAGATACGCCGAGTGCCAGGGCACGATATGGTCTTCGCGCGTGGCCAGGAAGTAGCAAGGGCAGGTAATGCGTCCCAAATCCGCGGGAACGCCGGCAATTTCGAGCCGACCAGGGATACGCAGACTGTTTTCGAGATAGAGATTGCGCAAATACCACGCCGCGAACGGACCGGGCAGATTGGTGCTGTCAGAATTCCAATAAAGCAGATCGAAAGCCTTCGGCGAGTTACCTTTCAGATAATTCTCGACGACGTTACTCCAGATCAGATCGTTCGCGCGCAGAAGCGCGAATACGTTCGAAAGCTCGCGCCCCGTCAAGAGGCCACCTTTACCAATCGTATTTTCGCGCGCAACGACGCTCGCTTCATCAATGAAGCAACCGAGATCGCCGGGCTCATCGAAATCCAGAATCGTAGTCAGCAGCGTAAAGCTCTCGACAGGCAACTCGGCGCGCGCGGCGGCGACCGAAAGCGCGCAGGCCGTCATGGTTCCGCCCACGCAGAAGCCCAAAACGTTCGGCCGCTCGGTGCCCGAAACATCCTTCACGACATCGATCGCGCGCAGAACACCCTCTTCGATGTAATCATCCCAGCGCAGTTGTCCCTGCTCCTGGCCCGGATTGCGCCAGGAAACCAGGAATACGCGGATTCCCTTATCCAAGGCATGACGGACAAATGAGTTTTCCGGCTGCAAATCAAGGATGTAGTACTTGTTGATGCAGGGCGGAACGATCAGCAAGGGCCGTTCGTGCACCTTATCGGTCGTCGGAGCGTATTGCAGCAACTGGAACAGCTCGTTCTCAAAAATCACCGCGCCCGGAGTAGTCGCGAGATTCCGCCCAACCTCGAATGCGCTGCCGTCCGTCATCGTGAGCGCCCCTTTCTCCATGTCGGAGATCAGGTTCTTGACACCGCGCGTAATACTTTCACCCTTCGTTTCCAGAGCCTGCTTGATGAACTCCGGGTTGGTCGCCGCGAAATTGGCGGGACTCATCGAATCGATGTACTGACGCACGAGGAAGCGCATCCGCTCGCGCGCGCGGCGGTCTGAAACCGGCAAACACTCCACCGCGCGCGACAGATAGTCGGCATTGAGCAGATACGCTTGGCGTATGTAGTCAAAAACCGGGCTTTCGGACCATGCCTGCGCCGAAAAGCGGCGATCCGCGCCTGCGGCGGGAGCTTGCTGATTTTCCGACGCCGGATTAAGCATTCCGGCCCACAGCTTCGCATAGCGTTCCAGAAACTCCTGCTGCAAACGGTTCAGGGCCTCGGTCTGATCGTTTTTCGGATCGAACGCTTTGGCTGCGATACCGCCCTGTTCGAGCGCGGACTGTTGTTGCGAGAGAAAATCCTGCATGCCTCGCAGCATGTCCTGCCCGGCCTTGAACCAGAAGGAAGTGTCAAAGCCGGCTGGGCCGGACGAAGTTGTCATGGAATACTCCTGTTCGAGACTACTTTGTGAACTTGGTACGCGATCAATTCACTGACCCAGGTGTTATAAATTATGGATGCCACAAGCGATTGTTGCACCGCACAATTCACAAGGTCAAGTTTAAAATCGCAAAATACACGCTATGTACATCGTTGCAATCGCTTGGCTTTTCGTTGCCATCATGGCAGTTATTGGCGCTCAGTCTTTGATCGGCGGCATCATGACGTTCCTTGGCTTCATTCTGCCGCTACTTTTGCTCCTCTGGATTGTCGGCGGTCCCGCGCGCAAGCGTCGCCGACAAACTACCGCGCAAGCACCAGCCTCCGTTCCAGAAAATTCCGCGACCCGATTCAACGCAGAGGATCGAGCCAAATAAACGCGCCCATCCGGCCGGTCCGGCCATCGCGGCGATAAGAGAAAAACCGCGCCGCATCGCTGAACGTGCACTCGTCGCCGCCAAACACCGCATCGTCGCGCACCCCGGCGCGGCTCAAACGTCTGCGCGCAAGCGCAAAGATATCAGCCATCCAACGATCGCCCCGGCCCTGTTTGAAACAAGAAGCAGTCTGAGCATCGTCCACAACGAAATGCTCCCGCACCTCGGGACCGACCTCGAAGGCGTCCGGCCCAATCGCCGGCCCGAGCCACGCCAGCAACTCGTCCGGCGGACAGCTCATCGCGGCAATACATGCTTCAAGTACGCCGCCCGAAAGACCACGCCACCCCGCATGCGCGGCACCGACCGCACGGCCGACCCGGTCGCAGAACAGCACCGGCAGGCAATCGGCAACCATCACGGCACATACCGTGCCCGACACGCGAGCAAAAACCGCATCGGCATCTCGCGTTTGCGGATTCGCCGCGTCCACGGCCTGGACGCCGTGAACCTGATTGAGCCACACAGGTTCCGTAGGCAACATGCTTGCAACCCGCAACCGGTTGGCCGTGACCGCCTGCGGCACGTCGCCGACATGATCTCCCAAATTCAAAGACGCATAGGGCGGCTGGCTTACCCCGCCCGCCCGCATAGTGAAGAAAGCCCGGACATTTGCCGGAGCAGACCAATCGGGAACGATCGTCTTCATTTACGGCCCTCCGGCGCACGCAGCGAATCGAGCAACGCGGCGAAATCCGGCGGCAACGGCGAATCCCATTGCATCGCTTCACGCGTTACCGGGTGAATCAAACCAAGCCGCCATGCATGCAGGGCCTGGCGGCCAAACGCCGGCGCGCCGCGCGCGCCGCCATATACCGCATCGCCAACCAAGGGATGACCGATGTGGGCCATGTGCACCCGGATCTGGTGCGTACGGCCGGTTTCCAGGCTGCACTCGACGAGCGTCGTCGTCGCGAACCGTTCGCGCACGCGTACATACGTGCGGGCTTCGCGCGCGCCACCCACGACGGCCATGCGTGTGCGCTGAGTCGGATGACGGCCGATCGGCGCGTCGATCGTCTGATCGCGCTCGATCCGGCCGCGCACCAATGCAAGATATTGGCGTTTGACCGTGCGCGCCTGCAATTGGCGCACCAGATCGGTCTGCGCCGTCTCATTGCACGCCACCACCATGAGGCCGCTCGTATCCTTATCGAGACGATGCACGATACCGGCGCGCGGCAAAACCTTGGCGGCGTCCGAGCGATGCAGCAAACCATTGAGCAACGTACCGCCCCAATTGCCGCTGCCGGGATGCACGACCAAACCGGCGGGTTTGTCGATCACGAGAATATCGCCGTCCTCATGCAGCACCACGAGCGGAATAGCCTCAGGCGTATCCGCCACGACTTCGGTCGGTGGCTCGTGATGCACTTCGATCCGCTCGCCGCCGCGCAGCTTGCGCTTGGGATCTTCGAACAAATCGCCATCGACGCGCACGCGGCCGGCACGAATCCACCCTTGCAGACGATTACGCGAATGCTGTGGCAAAAGACGCGCCAGGGCCTGATCCAGGCGTTGCCCGGCCTCTTCGGCGGGAACAACTAGCACGTTAAGCGAATCAAGCGTGGCGCTTCCGCTATAATTTGCGTTTTGTTCAGTCACGGGTGTATCGATGCGGAATCTGCGAGCACGTAGTGTAGCTGCAACCCTTCTCATGCTGGGTGCGCTCGCCGGCTGCTCCTCGCTGGGCTCCGATAAAGACGAAGGCGTCGATAAGCGCAGCGCGGAAGAAATCTACGCCGAAGCCCGGGAGCAAATGGATTCGGGCAGTTATGAGAATGCGGCCAAAACATTCGAGAAGCTGGAAGCCAAATTCCCTTATGGGCGTTACGCACAGCAGGCGCAACTCGAAATTGCCTACGCCTATTACAAGGCCGGGGACCCGGCCTCCGCGGGCACGGCCATCGACCGTTTCATCAAGCTGCATCCGAATCATCCAAACGTCGATTACGCCTACTACCTCAAGGGCCTGATCAGCTTCAATGAGAACACTGGGCTGTTCAGTGTGATCGGTCAGCAGGACATGACCGAGCGCGACCCCAAAGCCGCGCAAGACTCCTTCGATGCCTTCAAGGAACTAATCACCCGCTTCCCGGACAGCCGCTACGCGGAAGACGCGCACACGCGGATGGGCTATCTGCTCAACGCACTGGCTCAGCATCAGATTCACGTTGCGCGTTACTACATCCGCCGCGGTGCCTATCTGGCCGCCGCAAACCGCGCGCAGACCGTAATCAAGAATTTCCCGAACTCCCCGACCGTTGAGGAAGCGCTCGGCGTCATGGCATACAGCTATCGCCAACTCAGGATGAACGACCTCGCCGACGACGCACAACGCGTCTTGCAGCAAAACTTCCCCAACAGCCCCTATATCGCCGAAGCAGGCATGTACGTGCGCCCGTGGTGGAAGATTTGGTAAGTTGCGCTATTGCGCATGGATGAATCGGTACGTCGCGCGCTCACTAAATGGCCTGATGTTCCCGCCTGCTACGGCTGGCTGTCGCTCGACCGCGCGGGCCGCTGGCGTTTGCAAGGTCAAATCGTCATGCACCAAGGCATGGCGGACTTCATCGCACGCAATTATGTGTGTGACGCCACAGGTTGCTGGCTGTTCCAAAACGGCCCGCAACGCGTCTTCGTCACACTCGAATACACACCCTGGGTGCTGCGCACGGCGCGCAACAGCGCCGCCGCATTCGTCACACATACCCACCAAGCTTTCACATCGCCAACGCACGCCTGGCTCGACGAAGCCGGCAATCTGTTGATATCAGGGCCGCTTGGCGTCGGCCTCGTGCATGGGCAAGACCTGATCGAACTCGCCGACGCCATCACATTGCCCACGGGGGACAAACCCGGAACACTGGAATACGCGGGTTTGTCCCTACCCGTCACATCCATCGCAGCGTCCGAAGTTCCGGCGCGCTTCGGCTTTCAGGCAAGCCCGCAGCCGAATCAAGCCTGACCCAGCCAAGCCTTGCGCGACCGGGCCGCTTCCGTACGCTCGCGCACAGCGAGCGTGAGCGAAGCCGAGATCGGCTCGGCTGCGGCAAGCGTCAATTCCAGTTTCATCAACTCATCACGCCGGAATATATGCAGGCGCAGGCGATCACCGGCTACATGGCACGCCAGAAGTTTCTCCAAACCGCCGGCCTTGACCCGCAAGCCATCAACAGCAATCAGCAGATCGCCCGCCGAAAGCCCCGCCCGGTGCGCCGGCCCGCCGTTGAAAATCTGGACGAACTTGAGCATCTCGCCCTCGCTGCCAAGCTTGGCTCCGATCTCGGGCTGTTCCGATTCGGCTTTCCAAGCCAGATGCACACCAAACGGTTTGAGCAATTTATCGAGCGGCAAATCGCCGACGCCATCAACCGCCGCCGCAAGCAGACGGCTTATATCGACGCCGCACGCCTCTTTGAACAAAGCAGGCAGCGCATTCTCCGGCACGCCGACGCCCGTTTCGCCGAAGCGCGACCAAAGCAAACGCATCAGATCGTCGAGCGAGGCAGCCCCCTCCGTTTTGGCGCGTATATGCAAATCGAGCGCCAAGGCAATCAACGAACCTTTGGCGTAATAACTGACGATGGCATTCGGCGCATTCTCGTCCTGGCGGTAATACTTGATCCAGGCGTCGAAAGAAGATTCGGCAACCGACTGCACCAGCCGCCCGCCGCCGCGCCGCACAGCGCCAAGCGTTTTCGCCAGCAGCGCGAAATATTCTTCCCGGCTAATCAAACCCGCCCGCACCAGCGCAAGATCGTCGTAATACGACGTAAAACCTTCGAACAGCCAAAGCAGGTGCGTGTAGTTTTCCTGCTGCAAATCATAGGGTGCGAATGCGGCCGGTTTGATCCGCTTGACATGCCACGCATGGAAATACTCGTGACTGCACAAGCCGAGAAAGCCGCGATAGGCTTCGGTGCTCGTCTGCATGCCGCAGAACGGCAGATCGTTGCGCGACGCCAGCAAGGCTGTCGAAGCCCGATGTTCGAGGCCGCCATAACCCTCGCCGACAAGCGTCGCCATGAATACATAACGCTCGAACGGCGGCGGCGCAGCGCCAAAAACCGCGCATTGCTGCTCACACACTTGCGCAAGATCGCCGACGAGGCGATCCATATCGCAGTCATGCCGGCCATTGAGCGCGACTTCGTGCAGCACACCGCGAACCTTGAAGCGCCCCCAGGTTAGGTGCCCCATTTCGACCGGATGATCGACCAGTTCAGCGTAATCGTCCGCCTCATACCAGCCAAACCCGTAGCGCTTCGCTCCGCCCTGCCCGCGCATTTCGCGCAAGGTGGTTGCAACCGTCCAATCACGCACACCGGCCGGAGGCAATACACGCACACGATGCTTTTGCTGTTCCCGCCCCAAAACACGCAGGAAAACCTGGGTGCCATTGAAAAACCCATGCGTCATATCGAGATGTGCGCAGCGCACGGATAAATCCCACGCGTATACCACATAGCGCAGACGCAAGCGCTTCGCGCCGCCCGCGATCTCGCCGAGCCGCCAGGTATGCTTATCCAGCTTGCCAAGCGGCGCTTCGGCGCCGTCCAGCTCTCCTTTGATCCAGACGATGTTGCGCGCGAATTCCCGAATCATGTAGCTGCCGGGAATCCAGGCCGGCAGCGCGAAGCACATGCCGGATTCGGGCCGATCCAGTTCGAGCATTACTTCGAATAAATGCGCGGCGGGATCAGCCGGAAGAATTTCGTAGCGAACAGAAGAAAATTTAGTCATCAAGGCGCTCACGCGGCATGGCTTCGCTCTTTTTCAGAACCAAAGCGCAGGCTTGGAAAATTTGATTGTCATCAAAGAAAATAAGCACTCATCTTCTAAATTAAAAGGGCTGGCTGTTGCAGCCCTGCTCTGGAGTGGGATGCGCCACCGAGCCACACAGTAAACGGAAAGGGGGCAATTATCGCAAACATCACCCAGTTCGACCCCTTTGGAAAAACGTTCAAAGATATGTTCCGGCGCACATGTTGAGGTGAGGTTGACGCGAACATTAGATCGGAACGATGTCGAGAAGTTTGAGTCTACTTGTGGAAGTTGAGCGCGAGAAAGCAAGCGCGAAATATGCCGATGGTGTACTTGAACTGGCTTTACCCAAACGAGCAGGAGGCGCAAATCGCAAGGTGACGATTACTTGAACCATCACGGCAGGAAACCATGCGGGCAGTTTTATCTGCTCGGCGCGAACGGATTGAGATAATCCGTCATTCAAAACGGGGCGAAGCGCATTACGCAGCCCCGTTTTTCGTTGCGCCACTATGTTCTTCCTCGACGATAATCATGCAATCAATACGATTGTGGCCGAGATTTGCGCTTGATACCCTTACTCATCAGCTCGCATCCCAGCTTTCCCCCGCTCACCGCCGCACTCAGCGAGCCAAACGGCCTGCTTGCGGCGGGCGGCAAACTCGATCCTGAATGGCTTCTCACGGCTTACCGCCGCGGCATCTTTCCCTGGTACTCGCCCGGCGACCCGATCCTCTGGTGGAGCCCCGATCCCCGCATGGTTCTACTGCCCGCCGAAATACGCATTCACCGCTCACTCGCGAAACGGCTGCGCAATGCGAATTACGAAATTCGCTGCGATACGGCTTTTGCCGACACCATCGCGGCATGCGCCGCGCCGCGCAATGATGAGCATGGCACCTGGATCGTGCCTGAAATTCAGCACGCCTATCTGCGGCTCCACGAACTTGGCTGGGCGCACAGCGTCGAAACCTGGATGGATGACGAACTGGCGGGAGGCTTGTATGGTGTCGCGATCGGCCATGTGTTCTATGGTGAGTCAATGTTCTCGCGCCGCACGGACGCATCGAAAATCGCGCTCGCGCACTTGGCGCGCGATCTTGATCGACGGAATTTCGCGCTGATAGATTGTCAAATGGTGACGACGCATCTCATCTCAATGGGAGCGCGAGCCATCCCGCGCAACGAGTTCGCCGCCTTGCTCGCGGCGCACACCGGACATGGCGCAAGCTGCGGACGCTGGGCGCCCGGCCGCATGAGCGACCTGAATTGGAGCGAGACCTGAAATGACTTTGATGAAGGATCTGCCGTATACCTCCCTGCAGTTCTACGCAACCGCGCCCTATGGCTGTTCCTACATCCCGGGCAGAACCGCCCGCTCGCAAGTCGCCACCCCAAGCCATCTGATCGACACCCTGCTCTACACCACACTCGTGCAGAGCGGCTTCAGGCGCAGCGGCGTATTCACCTATCGGCCGCATTGCGATGCCTGCAATGCCTGCATTCCGGTGCGCATCGGGATCGATCGCTTCACGCCCGACCGCAGTCAGCGCCGCGCCTTCGCGCGCAATGCACCGCTTGAAGCGCTCGAACACCCCCTGCTCTTCAACGAAGAGCACTATGCGCTCTATCAACGCTACCAGGCGATGCGCCATGCCGGCGGCGGCATGGACCAGGACAACCGCGAGCAATACACTCATTTCCTGCTGCAAAGCCATATCGACACCCGCATGATCGAGTTCCGCGAGAATGGCGCGCTGCGCGCAATCTCGATCATCGACTGCCTGAGCGACGGGCTTTCCAGTGTCTATACTTTCTACGATCCAGAAAACCCATCAGCCGGCTACGGAACCTACGCGATACTCTGGCAAATCGAAGTCTGCAAGCGCGTTGGCCTGCCTTACCTCTACCTCGGTTACTGGATTCGCGACAGCCACAAGATGTCCTACAAAGCACGCTTCCGGCCGCTCGAAGGACGTGTCGACAGCGAATGGCGCGAATTGAGCAACGAGGATTTCAAGCGGCTCGGTTGAATCGGCTGTAGCCTGCCCATTGTCTTCCCGCACAGAAATTCGACACCCAAGCCGGCGTACCGGACAATGCGCGGCTATGCCTGCACATTCGCGTCTTTTAATTTGGCTCCGGAGCCTGCGTCCAGGCACGCTGCCGCTGGCCGCGATTTCGATCATCCAAGGCTCGGCGCTCGCAGCCCACAAACAGGCATTCATTCCAAGAATCGCCTTATTCGCCTTACTGACCGCAACGCTGCTGCAAATCCTCAGCAATCTTGCCAACGATTATGGCGACGCCATAAGAGGCAGCGACAACACCAAACGCATTGGCCCGTGGCGAGGCATGCAAACCGGAGCGATTACCGCTGCGCAAATGCGGCGGGCATTGTGGCTGTGCGGCGTTGCATGCGTCATCAGCGGCAGCCTGTTGATTGCCTTTTCCTGCTCAGGCCCAGGCAACATACTCGGTTTCGTGCTGCTTGGATTGCTGGCGATTACCGCTGCGCTTGGCTACACGCTTGGCCGCCATGCATATGGCTATTTCGGGCTGGGAGACCTGTCGGTCCTGATCTTTTTCGGCTGGGTTGGCGTTGTCGGCAGTTACTACCTGCAAACCGGACACTTCGACGCCAAGATCCTTTTGCCGGCGACGGCAAGCGGACTCTTCGCCACCGCCGTGCTCAACATCAACAATCTGCGCGATATTGAAAGCGATGCACTGGCTGGCAAACGCACGCTCGCGGTGCGCCTCGGCCCCGTGCGCGCCCGCCGTTACCATGCGGTACTTTTGTTCGCCGCGACGCTGTGCCTCGTTTTGTTTTCCGCCGCGTATCTGATCGGCTGGAGCCGCTGGCTGTTTCTACTCGCACTGCCGCCGCTGTATTTTCAGGCCAGAAAAATCTTAAGCGAACATAGCACGCAAGCCATGCAGCCAATGCTCCCGAAAACAGTACAAGCCGTCATCCTGCTCCAGTTGCTTTTCGCAATCGGCATTGTCATGAGCCGCACAACGCTCTAATTGTGCCCCGTGCTGCCAAAGCCCCCTGAGCCACGCTCGGATTCTGTGAAGCTGTCGACGACATTGAAGCCGACCTGCAGCACCGGCACGACGACAAGCTGCGCAATGCGGTCCAGCGGATTGATCGTGAACGACTCACGCCCACGGTTCCAAACCGAGACGAATATCTGGCCCTGATAGTCGGAATCGATCAAGCCGACAAGATTACCCAGCACGATGCCGTGCTTATGGCCCAAGCCCGAACGCGGCAGGATCATCGCGGCCAAGCCAGGGTCGGCCAGATGGATCGCCATGCCGGACGGAATCAGGCTCGTATCGCCCGGAGCCAATGTCAGCGGGCTCTCGATGCAGGCGCGCAGATCGAGCCCCGCCGCGCCGGCGGAAGCGTAATGCGGCGGATTGTCTTTGAGCCGGGCGTCGAGCAGTTGAACGTCGATTCGATGCATTTGAAAATTCCTAATCAGGCTCCGAGCAAGTTTGCAAGATAAACAACGATGTCGGCGGCCACCGCATCTTTGGAACCGGCGGGCAATTCATGGCGGCCCGAATCGTCGTAGAGCACCACGCGGTTCGCGTCGCCACCCATGCCATCCTGCACAAGATTGCCGACGATCAACGGAATCCCCTTCTTCGCGCGTTTCGTTGTCGCGTACTCGTCGAGATTCTGGCTCTCGGCCGCGAAACCCACGCAAAACGGCGCGCTGGACAGCGCCGCAACTTCGGAAAGGATGTCGGGGTTTTGCTCCATTGCTATCGTCAAACCCGTCGCGCCGCTTTTTTTGAGTTTGTGCGCAGAAACATTCGCAGGCCGGTAATCGGCGACAGCCGCCACCGCAATGAAGATGCCCGCCTGGGCAACGTGGCGCAGCACGGCGTCGCGCATCTCAAGCGCTGATTTGACATCGATCCGCCGCACGCCCGCCGGCGTGGCGAGCGATACGGGGCCGCTGACGAGCGTAACCTCTGCCCCCGCATTCGCACAGGCGCGCGCCAACGCATAGCCCATCTTGCCCGAACTCAAGTTGGTAATGCCGCGCACGGGGTCCAGCGCCTCGTAAGTCGGGCCCGCCGTCATCAACACGCGTTTGCCCGCCAGCAGCTTCGGCGTAAAAAAGGCTTCGAGTCCCGCGACGATCTGCTCAGGCTCAAGCATCCGCCCCATGCCGACTTCGCCGCAGGCTTGTTCGCCCGCAGCCGGGCCGAGAATCAGAGCGCCATCCTGGCGCAATTGCGCCACATTGCGCTGTGTTGCGGAGTTTTCCCACATCTGGCGGTTCATTGCGGGACATACGACAAGCGGACAATCGCGCGCCAAAACCAAAGTCGACAACAAATCGTCCGCCATGCCATGCACATATTTTGCGATCGAATTTGCGCTTGCCGGCGCGACCACCAGCGCAGCCGCGCCGCGCGTCAGATCGATATGCGCCATGCCGTTGGGCATGCGCACATCCCACAGATCGCTCCACGCCGGATTGCCCGTCAGCGCCTGAAAGCTCGCCGGCGTAACAAAACGGCTCGCCGCCTCGGTCAGCACGCAATGAACATTGGCCCCGGCTTTACCGAGCAAACGTGCAAGCTCTGCGGCTTTGTACGCAGCAACGCCACCGGTGACGCCAAGTACAATGCGTTTCCCCATGAAAATGCTCATGTCAAATCGATCCAGTATCGAGGCGGATAAGGATCTGATTCTACCTGCGAGGAGCGCCGGCAATGGCGATTACCGATTGGCCCACTGAGGAGCGACCGCGCGAACGCCTGCTCAAACATGGCGCTCAAGTCTTGTCCGACGCGGAATTGCTGGCGATTTTTCTGCGCGTCGGCATGCGCGGCAAAAGCGCGGTCGACCTGGCGCGCGACCTGCTCAAGCGCTTCGGCAGTCTGACCCTGCTTTTCGCGGCGGGTGAAGCGGAGTTCGCCGCGATCCCGGGCATGGGAAGCGCAAAATTCGCACAGCTTCAGGCCGTTATCGAAATGGCGCGGCGCGCGTTATGTGAAGAAATGCAGGAGCGCGATCTGATCGATTCCCCGCAAGCCGTGCGCGATTGGCTGCGTTTGCGTCTTGGCGCGCTGCCCTATGAGTCCTTCAAAGTCATCCTGCTCGACGCCGGGAATCGTCTTTTGCATGCGGAAGAGTTATTTCGCGGCACGCTGGATCAAACAAGCGTTTATCCGCGCGAAGTCGTCAAACTGGCGCTCGCCAAAAACGCCGCGGCCGTGATCTTCGCGCATAACCATCCTTCGGGCAGCACGGAACCAAGCCGCGCCGACCAACTCCTGACCGCCAATCTCAAGCAGGCGCTTGCGCTTGTGGATATTCGCGTGCTCGACCATTTCATCGTCGCCGGCAACAGCGAACCCTTATCTTTTGCCGAACGCGGATTGCTCTAACAGAGCAGTCCGCCCAAAGCGGCAATGCTTGAACAAGCATTCGCACGAAAATCTTGATCTTCCCACTTGTTTCTGGGTAGAATACTCGGCTTCGAGCAAACAGGCATTTTGGAGTTTTACAATGTCCCGCGTCTGTCAAGTTACTGGAAAAGCCCCGATGGTGGGCAACAACGTCTCGCACGCCAACAACAAAACCAAGCGCCGCTTCCTGCCTAACCTGCAGTCGCGCCGTTTCTGGGTTGAGAGCGAGAACCGTTTTGTGCGTCTGCGCGTTTCGAACGCCGGTCTGCGCACGATCGACAAGAAGGGTATCGAAGTCGTTCTCGGCGAGTTGCGCGCTCGCGGCGAAAAGATCTAAGGGCCTAAAGGGTCTAAGACCTTCCCACTTCACACACCCGACTGAATCCGCAAGGAGAACATCATGGCCAAAGGCGGTCGCGAAAAAATCAAGCTGGAATCCACTGCAGGAACCGGCCACTTCTACACCACGAACAAGAACAAGCGCACGACTCCCGGAAAGCTCGAGTTCATGAAATATGACCCGAAAGCTCGGAAGCATGTGCTCTACAAGGAAATCAAGCTTAAGTAATTAAGCTTATTGCCTGCTTGCTCCAAAAGCCCGCATTGCGGGCTTTTTTGCTTTTAGGCATTTCGAGATTTAATTCAGCAGCATCCCCTCAAAGCCCATCGCCCCACATCCCACCGACTACCGCAGTCCAAGCCTACTCACTGCTTGGTACATGACTGCGACAACAGCAAAACAACACAACCCTAGCCTAACACAATCATCCCTGAACACAGCTTCACGGTCTCGGGTATGATTTGAGCAGGCGTAGCACACTTCGAAAATAGCTTGTCCCCTGCTCAGCCCAAGGGTTTGCTAGTACCGAGTTTCCTTTGTGCGTCTGTTATCCCAGAAGCGCAAACCCTATCGTGTGGGGATCCGAAAATCTAGGGATTCAGGAGGAATCGTGCAGATGAACACTCCGCAGCGCCCCACTCACATCGATTTACTGGCTCCGCTCTCCGGCGTGATGGTGCCACTTGAGAGCATTCCAGACCCGGTTTTCGCACAAAAGATGGTTGGCGATGGCGTGTCGATCGACCCCATCAGTGATCAAATGCTCGCCCCGCTCTCGGGCAAAGTGACGCAACTGCACAACGCCGGCCATGCATTGACGATCACCGGCGATAACGGACTCGAAGTGCTCATCCACATCGGGCTCGATACCGTCATGCTACATGGCGAAGGCTTCACGCCGCTTGTTGCGCAAGGCGACACCGTCAGCGTTGGCCAGCCCTTGATCCGTTTTGATCCCTTGCTCGTTGGCGCCAAGGCTGCAAGTCTGTTGACCCAAATGGTCATCGCCAATGGAGAAAAAGTCGCACGTCTCATTCCCGCAAAGGGAGTCGTCACAGCAGGAAAAGATACCGCGCTCACAGTCGAACCTGCCGGGGCGGAAACAACGCAAGAGACGAAAGGCAGCGGAGACGTCGTTCTTTCCGAAGAGGTCGCCCTACCCAATCCAGCTGGATTACATGCGCGGCCGGCAGCCATCGTTGCCGCCGAAGCAAAAAAATTCAAATCCGAAATCAAGCTCATACGCGGCGAAAATATGGCGAACGCCAAATCGGTCGTCGGAATCATGGGACTCTCGACAAAGTTTGGCGACCGTATTCGTGTACAAGCGAATGGCCCCGATGCCAGCGAAGCTGCTCAAACACTCGCTCGCATTCTTGCGCAAGGCTCGGGCGAAAAGCCTGGCGATGCGCCCGCGGCAACGCCCACAACGCCAGAACCCGTTGTCACCCAACGCGCCGAACCGAGCGACGCAAACGAGTTCACCGGCGTGTCCGCCTCGCCGGGCCTCGCCGTCGGGAAAATCGTGCAATTCCGGCAGGAAATTATTGAAGTCACCGAGAAAGGCGAAACGCCGCAGCGCGAACGAGCAAAGCTAGACACTGCCCTGCATGAAGCACGCCAGCAAATCGAAGCGCTGAAATCCCGCCTGAGCGATCCATCGAAAGCGCAGATCCTCGATGCCCATTTAGAACTACTCGAAGACCCCGATCTCAATGACATTGCCATCGGAGCAATTAGCAACGGGGAAAGCGCGGCCTTTGGCTGGCGCGGCGCTTTTCAGAAACAAGCCGAAACGCTCGAAAAACTCGACAACCCACTCCTGCGCGAGCGTGCTAATGACATTCGCGATGTCGGCCGCCGCGTGCTTGCACTTTTGGCGGGCGTCAAACAGGCGCAAATCGAAGTCCCCTCCGATTCGATCCTGATCGCCGAAGAACTCACTCCATCGGATACCGCTGCGATGGACCGCAGCAAAGTCCTGGGTTTCTGCACGACAACCGGTGGCGCCACCAGTCACGTCGCGATCCTCGCCCGCTCTCTCGGCATCCCAGCCATCTGCGGCATCGACGAAGGGACGCTGCAATTGGCCAACGGAACGCTCGTCGTACTCGATGGTTCACGCGGCAGCCTGCGGCGTAACCCGAGCGTTGAGGAACTCGAACGCGCACATGAGCGCATCAAGCGCCAAGCCGCCAAACGCGAAGAGGAAAAACTCGCCGCGAGCAAACTCGCGCTGACCGCCGACGGCCATCGTGTTGAAGTCGTCGCCAATATTCGCAATGCAAAGGAGGCGCACGAAGCTGTTACCGCAGGCGCGGAAGGCGTGGGTCTGCTGCGCTCTGAATTTCTTTTCGACAACCGTGACACGGCACCATCCGAGGACGAGCAGGCCGCCGAATACTGCGCGGTTGCCGAGGCGCTCGGCCGCGAGCGGACGCTCGTGGTGCGCACACTCGACGTCGGCGGCGACAAACCGCTGTCCTACATGCCGCTGCCAAAGGAGGACAACCCTTTCCTCGGCCTGCGCGGCCTGCGCGTCAGCCTCGACCGTCCCGACATTTTCCGCACACAGCTACGCGCAATCTTGCGTGCTGCGCCAATCGGCAAGCTGCATGTGATGTTCCCGATGGTTACGGCGATCGAGGAAGTGCGTGCGGCGAAGAAAATCCTGTTCGAAGAAGCGGGCGAGCGCGCAAGCAGTGTCAAGGTCGGCGTAATGATCGAGGTGCCTGCCGCCGCGCTGATCGCGGAACGGCTCGCCGCCGAAGTCGATTTCTTCTCGATCGGCACCAACGACCTGACGCAATACACGCTCGCGATGGATCGTGGCCACCCCAAGCTCGCCAAGCAGGCTGACGCACTCCATCCGGCGGTGCTGCGGCTTATCGGCATGACGGTCGAAGGTGCCCACAAACACGGCAGATGGGTCGGTGTGTGCGGCGGCATCGCGTCGGATGCGATGGCGGTGCCGGTGCTCGTCGGCCTCGGTGTCGATGAACTCTCGGTCAGCGTACCAGCCGTCGGCTCGATCAAAGCGCAACTCGCCCGTTTGACGATGGACGAAGCGCGCCGGCTCGCCTCGGATGTGTTGCAGCTCGGGACAGCGGAGGCGGTCCGCGCTCTCCTCGCTCCCTTCGCAGAATAACCAAGGAGACCCGCCATGTTCCAAAACGCATTCGGAGTCGTACAGAAAATCGGCAAATCATTGATGCTGCCGGTCGCCGTGCTGCCCGTCGCCGGTCTCCTGCTTGGCCTGGGAGCGACCGACTTTCACGGTTACGTGCCAGCTATCGTATTGGCGCTGATGAAGAACGCCGGCGATGTGATTTTCGCCAACCTGCCGCTGATCTTCGCCATCGGGGTCGCGCTCGGCTTCACCGAAAACGACGGCGTATCCGGCATCGCCGCGACAATCGGCTTCATCGTGATGACGATTACACTCGGCGTAATATGTGGTCTGGACTCGTTCGATGCGGTCGCGTACCAACAACTTATCGATTCGCACGAAGCTGTCGATGTCACGATCCTCGGAATTTCGCAAAGTGTGACGCCAGCTTTTTCAATGGGCATACGGACGATCCAGACCGGCGTGTTCGGCGGCATCCTGGCCGGTGGCCTCGCAGCATGGATGTTCAACCGCTACTACCGCATCAACCTGCCCTCTTATCTCGGCTTTTTCGCCGGCAAACGCTTCGTCCCGATCGTCACCGCCATCGGCGCAATCGTGCTCGGCGCGATCCTGTCGGTTGTATGGCCTCCGGTCGGCTCTGGAATCAAAACCTTCTCCGAATGGGCAGCGGTTTCCGACCCACGCACAGCGGCAACGGTTTACGGTTTCATCGAGCGTCTATTGATCCCATTTGGCCTGCACCACATCTGGAACGTTCCATTCTTCTTCGAAATGGGCAGCTACCTCGACCCGACGACGGGCAAGATGGTCAGCGGCGACATCAACCGCTTCTTCGCAGGCGACCCCACTGCCGGCATCCTGTCAGGCGCGTTCCTGTTCAAGATGTTTGGTCTGCCAGCCGCCGCAATCGCAATCTGGCACTGCGCCAAGCCTGAAAAGAAAGTTGCCGTGGGCGGCATGATGATCTCCGCTGCACTCACCTCATTCCTCACAGGCATTACCGAACCGATTGAATTTGCATTCATGTTCGTCGCCCCTGTTCTATATTTCATCCACGCCTGCCTTGCTGCCACCGCACAATTCGTCGCCAATACTTTCGGTATGCATATGGGTTTTACCTTCTCTCAAGGCGGCATCGATTTTCTGATGTTCAACCTGATCGGGGGCAAATCTCAACATGCCTGGTATGTATTCATACTCGGCCCGATTTACGCAGTGCTTTACTACGGCATATTCCGTTTCGTAATCACACGCTTCAACCTCAAGACACCCGGCCGCGAAGACGAAACAGCGGAAGCAAGCACGACAGAAGCGGCCGGCACAAGCAATCGCTCACGCGAATTGGTATTGGCTTTTGGTGGCCGCAGCAATATCGCAAGCTTGGATGCCTGCATTACACGGCTGCGGATTTCGGTTAACGATCCAGCTTTAGTCAACGAAGCCAAGTTGAAAGGGATGGGAGCAGCCGGCGTTGTGCGCGTTGGAAAAGGCGTTCAGGCAATCTTCGGGCCATTATCGGAAAACATGAAAACCGATATGGAACAATATCTAAAAACCGCAGGCGCCGACGCGGACCTTACTCCTGGCAGCACAAGTGCAGTGAACCCGGAGATAACGATTATTCCCGCCGCCGCATCCAATGCAAGCGCTGCTCAATATAAAGCTCGGGCAGAAAAAATCCTGACCGCATTAGGAGGCTCCGCGAATATCAAGAACCTCCAGGCACTTGCCGCAACGCGTCTACGCGTAGCACTTAACGACAATTCCCTGCTGGATGGTGCAGCGCTCAAAACAGCAGGCGTTCCAGCTACGCAGTCTCTATCTAATGGCGAGCTAGACCTGATAGTTGGTTTGGATGCAGAGGGTGTAGCGGGGACGATGCATTAGGGCTGTGTCTGCAAGCCGTCCGATTCGCGTAGGAGAAAATAGAAAACCCCCGAGCCTTTTGTGAAGCTCGGGGGTTTTTGGAGTGGGGTAGTCTGACGCTGACCTACTTTCTCACGGGCAATCCGCAATATCATCGGCGCGGCTTCGTTTCACGGTCCTGTTCGG
>WQYQ01000029.1 GCA_009781175.1 Betaproteobacteria bacterium | reverse complement strand
CCCTACAATTTGTTTGCAAATCCAATCTCCTGAAAAATCAGGACGATATGTAGGGGCGGCATCCTGCCGCCTACAACTGAAATCGTGCATGATCCGTATGCACTTGAACCAAAACCGCTCTAGCGTATTCGCCGCCCAGGTTTGTCTCGCCTGCGCTCGACTCGCGGTCATTCTGCGCGGAGCGAAGCGCAGTCGCAGAATCCACTATCTGCGGAAAAATGGATTCTGCGACTTCGCGCAGAATGACGGTGCGGGGATGGGAAGGCTTGGAACCCGTTCATAATCTTGCTTTCCCATAACCGACTCGGCCATCCCGATGTTCGTAACGCCGAGGTGCACATGAAGCCTTTGGATTTCAAACCGACAGTGGAATGGAATAAGCCCATTTGGTATCTCGCGGTTTTGCTGGCCGCGCTGTCGATGCTCGGTCCGTTTGCGGTGGATACCTATCTGCCGGCCTTCGAAGGTATTGCAGCCGATATCGGCGCTTCGCCGGTCGGCATGCAGCAAACTTTGTCGGCTTATCTGCTTGCGTATTCAGTGATGACTTTGCTGCACGGCGCACTGTCGGACAGCTTCGGCCGCCGCCCGGTGATCCTCATCGGCGTCGCGGTTTTCGGCCTCTCAAGCGTGGTCTGTGCGATGGCGCAGAGTATCGGCATGCTGGTGCTTGGCCGGATTGCGCAGGGCATGAGTTGCGGCGCGGGCATTGTTGTGGGGCGCGCGATCGTGCGCGATCTTTTCACGGCGCACAACGCGCAGCGTTTGATGAGCCAGATCACGCTGTTTTTCGGCATCGCGCCGGCGCTTGCACCGATCATCGGCGGCTGGTTGTTTGCCTTGATCGGCTGGCGCGCGATCTTCGTCTTTCTGGTTATCGTGAGCGCCGCGCTGTGGCTGTTCATTTGGCTGGAGTTGCCGGAAACCTTGCCGTGCGAACGCCGCCAATCGTTCGATTTCGGCCCCTTGATGCGCGGCTACTGGGGCGTGCTGTCGGACCGCTATTTTCTGCTGCTCACTTTCGCGAGCGGCGTGCCGTTCAACGCGATTTTCATCTTCATTCTCGCTGCGCCGACCTTGCTGGGACACCATCTCGGTTTGCCGCCGACGCGTTTCTTCTGGCTATTCCTCGGCACAATTGCCGGCATCATGGGCGGGGCGTGGACGAGCGGGCGTCTGGCCGGCCGGATTACACGCGAGCGGCAGATTCGCATCGGCTTCACGCTGATGCTGGCCGCAGCGGTGGTGAATCTAGTGTTGCATCTGTTCGTGCCAATGCGCCTTTTCACGATCGTGCCGTTGATCCTGTTGATTGCTTACGGCTGGTCGCTGCTCACGCCCTGCGTGACTTTGCTCGTGCTCGACCGTTTTCCGGGCCGGCTTGGGATGGCGTCTTCCTTGCAGGCTTTTTTCTCCAGCCTGTCGAATGCGATCGTCGCCGGCATCCTTGTGCCCTTGGTGATGGATAGGGTTTCGGGGCTGACGATCGGGTCCGTGTTGCTCGGCCTCTCGGGGCTTGTGAGCTGGAAGATGTATCGCTCTCTGATGCGGCGCGAAGCGGGCCGGTAATTTCCGCCTCGCTTACTTATCGAGACTTGGCGGCGGCTCGGGCGTGCAAGCGGAGATTGAGTTCGTCGATAAGCTCGGCCCAATCGGCGTCGCTGTGCAGCCCTTCGCGCAGGAATGCTGCTTGCGCGGGGGTCCAGCAAGGCGCGTCGGCCAGGGATTGATCGGCGGCCAGCGGCGCGTGTTGCGCGATGAAGGTTTCAATCGCTTCGGCATCGGAAGCCAAACCCAATTGGGCGAACAGTTGGCCGAACGTATGGGTGTGCGGTTCCATCGTGAGTGACCTCGAAAAATGGGAAGGGATCGCGCTTCTGGTCTTGTGGCTTGATTGCTGCCCGGAAAGTTCCGCGGACTCCGGGCTTACGCAGGAATCGCCAGGGGTGTGCGTATTGCCGGGAATCTTGAGGTCGTGACAGGAACGGGCAAAACGATCAAGTGCACACGCGACACCTGGCTATGCTGCGCGGCCGTTCGAAGAACAAGCCGTATTGCGACGACAATCATCGCGCCGCTGGTTTCGTCAGCGACTGAGAGCCAAGTTCAGATCATCGAAGGACCGGAGACGATCGCGGCCGCTTCTTTTTCCGAAAGGCGCACGGACGAGGACCAGATTACATGGGTCGTGAGCCATTCCTTGAGGTTTTCCTCGCCGTCGCCTTGGAAACTGACGAAGCGGCAGCCGATCTGACCGCCCGTTGCATTGGGAACGTGGTTCACAATGCGGGCGACGCCGCGTATTTTGTCGGGAATGCCTTCCAGGCGCAGTTCGAAATCGAATTCGCGCGGGGTGGCGTCTTCGGCTGCGCCGGGAATACCGAAACCCGATAGAGATAGATCATTCAGCGGCTTGCGCTGCCCGTCCATCAAAATCCAGAAGCAGGTTTCGCCATCGCGTTTGGCGATGAAACGTTGATTGCGACGGCGCTCTTGATAATCACTGCCACTGGCGTTTTCTTCTGTGCTCATGCTTGTTTCCACACGATGGCTGCTGTGAATTCGCATATTACCGGTTTAGGGATTGGTTCGTCCCTTCAAGGCGGTATCGGCTGAAGTTGAGAATATTATTAATGATCCCTTAATTTTGCCCACCGCCAGAGCGGAAATCCGTCACGGCTTTCTGTCAACTCAGCAAGGAATTAGGCCGTTATGAGCAGGGTATCGCCTCTAAAAACAGGCGTGTAACAGGAGACAGAAATGGGCAGCCTTCTTAAAGAGTCCTACGTTGGATTTTTGGACTCGTTAAAAAAATCCGGTGTTCTGATTACCAACGAAACCGAATTGCGCGAACGCCTCGCCGAAGCGCAGCGTTGGCGCTATGCCTTTATGACGCTTGCCGCGCATGGCAAGGCGATCGGCATCCAATTCATCGACGGCGGCGCGCGCAGCAACAATGCGATGATTCGTAAAGCCTTCAATACTTACGCCTTTCCGGCCGAAGCCGACCGCGTCTTTGCCGCCAATCTGGCGAGCGACTGATTCCCTTTCGTCCCACACATTTGGCTCAACCCGCATTGAGCTTGGCGCGGGCGTGCTGCAGCCATTCACGGTTCAGCGCCTGGGCGTGGCCGTTCCAATATTTCGAGTCCGCCACGATTTCCTGATAAAGCGCCTTGGCGCGCTCCCGGTCGGCGGGCGCGGCTTGGGTCATGAGCCAGTCCGCGAAGCGGCACTTCGGCTCCGGATCGACCGCGACGACAAGCGCGGTTTCGAAGGCGTCCCTGGCCGCCGGATCATTTTGCTGCGCCAGAACGCGCGCCTGCAATAACGCAGGAATCGGCTGGCGCTTTGCTTCGGGATGGGCGGCGAATAGCCGCTGCAAGGTTTTTGCGCAGTCCGGGGAAAGCCCGTTTGCAAACTGTGCGCGCGCCAGCCCGAGCAAGAGCGCCGGATCTTCGGCAAACGGCCCTTGCGCGGCTTCGCTGAAATGCCGCAGCGCGTCGGCCACAGCGCCTGAATCGAGCAAGGCTTCCGCCAAGCGGAGGCGGTTATCCACCGTCGGGGTGCGCTCGAAAGCCTCGCGCGCCTGACGCAGTCCGCGGCCCGGATCGACGGCTTGCCGCACTGCACGCGTAGCGGCCACCGCGCCCCGGCTTTGTCTGATCTCAGGCAGATAAATCGCGAAGAAATAAACGATGCTGCCGAGCAGCGGGAACATGAACAGGATCAGCAGCCAATAAAGTTCGCGGCCGCGGCGGATCGCATGGATCGCAAAAAAGATCGCGACCAATATGTGTAAGCCAATTCCAAAAACAGGCATTTTCAGATTTCCGTTTATGAGTCGGTCTTTAAAACAGGCTCGAAGCGATATTGATCGCCAGCGCGAGCACGGTGGTGTTGAACATATAGGCAAGCACGCAATGCACCAAGCCGATGCGCCGCATGGGCTGCGAGGTGAAGGACACATCGGCGGTCTGGCCCGAAGTGCCGATGACGGCGGCGAAGTAGAGAAAATCGCCGTAGTTTGGAGTCGTCGTCCCTGGGAAGAGCAGGCCGCCCTTGTCGCCGCGCTCTTGGGCGGAATAATAGTCATGCGCATAATGCAGCGCGAACATCAAATGAATGAATAGCCAGGACGACACGATCGTTGCGACGGTCAAAAAAATGTGCGCGTATTTCAACGTACCCTGAATATCCTTGACGGCGGCAAGCTCGGCGAAGATCGAGGCAAGACAGGCGAGCGTGGCGAGGATAACGCCGACGAGCACCACGACCCGCCCTTCGTCCTGAGCCTGGGCGCGCCAGCGCATCCGCTCTTCCGAACTGCGTAGAATCATGATCCCGGCCAGCAGCAGATAAAGATACACGCCGAAATTCCAGCTCAACAACAAACGCGTCGTCAGACGCAAAGCAAGGCTTTGCGGGAGCAGAAAATAACTCGCCATCGCAACGGCGATCGAAATGAAAAAGAAAGGCCGCGCATGGAGTTGCCGCAGCACAAGGCTGTGGTGAAATTTAACGCGCTGATGCTGATTTTCCGCGGAGTCGGTCATGGGGATCTGTCGCCTGGTGTTTGATTTTGCCTGGACAATCGCACGCTCTCGCGCAAGCATTATTCTTCTGTTTCGCCGCAAGCGTGCAGGGAAACGGCCCGTAACAAAGCCGACTCAACTATACGGGCGTTTTCTGCGTTCTAATGAACGGCGCGCTTGCATTTTGCTGGTGTTTTCCACGTGCAGGAGAGCGTCATGAAAGACGCTGATTTTAAAGAAGTGTTCCGTTATCTGGCGGTCCTGATAAGTTGTTGCATTGGAGTCGCATTTGCAAGCGACTCCGCCGATCCGCCGGGGCGTGTCGGAGCCTTGTCCTATTTCGAAGGCGCAGTGGAAAGCTGGTCCGCGACCGACAACGATTGGATTCCAGCCACCCTGAATTTACCGCTGACGAGCGGCAGCGCCTTGGCGACGCCGCCGGACAGCCGCGCCGAAGTGCGCATCGGCAGCACGACCGTGCGTCTTGCCGGCGCGAGCGAAGCGGTTTTCACCCAGATCGACGATGCGGCGGTGGCCGTCGAGTTGGCCGACGGCGCGGTGCGCGCGCGGATGGGCAGCCTCGGGCGCGACGATAGTTTCGCGCTTACTACCGCAGGCATGCGTTTCGAAGCGCGCGACGCCTCGGATTACCGCCTCGACCTCGACGATTCCCGCCAGCATGTCACGCTGAGCGTGTTCGCCGGCCGGGTGCAGGTTCTTGGCGCGGACGAGAACATCGTTCTCACCACCGGCCAGCAAACCGAAATCGACCTCGCCGCGCAGCGCGTCCTGACCTTGACGAGCCTCACACACGATCCTTTCGATGACTGGTTCGAGGCGCGCGAGCGGAGCATCGACTCAGCCGAAACATGGCGCCATGTCTCGCCCGAAATGACGGGAGCGGATCTGCTCGAAGGCAATGGCTATTGGAGCAACGACGCCACCTATGGCGCGATCTGGTTTCCGACGATCATGGTCGCCGGATGGGCGCCCTATCGCTATGGAAACTGGACCTGGATGAGTCCCTGGGGCTGGACCTGGGTCGACTCCGCGCCCTGGGGCTTCGCGCCCTTCCACTACGGCCGCTGGGTGATGCTCGGCGGGCGTTGGGGCTGGGTGCCTGGCAGGCGGATCGCCCGGCCTGTCTATGCGCCGGCGCTGGTCGGTTTCCACGACGGCGGCCCGAACGTGGGCTGGTTCCCGCTTGGGCCGGGCGAAACTTATCGGCCGATGTATCGCGCCGGTTCGGGTTACGCCAGTCGCTTGAACCAGGATCTACCGGCGACGGGCAGGCCCGCCACGCTGAATACCTACCGTTATGCTCAAGAACCGGATGCCGTGACAACGGTTCCGCATTCGGCTTTTGCCGCGCGGCGGCCAATTCCCGCCGCGGCGCTGCCGTCCAGTCGCGCCGAACTGAAGAATTTGCCGATCGCAACGCGTCCGGTCGTGCCGGCGCCATTTGTGCGCACCAACCCGTCATCGACCGATAAGCAGATTTCGAGCGGGCCGACGCCGAATTCTACTCCCAGCCCGGCGCAAGGAATGCAGTCTGTTATGCCGCCGGCGCAGGTAACGGCGCCCGAACGTCGAGACGCGAATCGTCCGGGATTCATACCGCCGCCCGTGCGTGCTCAAAATCCAAGCGGCATGACGCCGTATCGGCAGCCTCAGCCGGCTGCTGACGTACCTCAACGCTTGCCCGGAGCGATCACGCCGCCGTCGCGCGCGCCAGAAGCCACTCCGCAGCTCCGGCCGAATTGGCGTTCACAGCAGGCTCCTGTGCCTCAACAACGGCCCGCTGGCGGATACGAACGCGCGCCCGCGCCTGCGCCTCAAATAGCTCCCGCTGCGCCTCCTCCGTCGCGCTCGATGGAAGCTCCACGCGCGCCACGCCAGGAAATTCGCGCCCCGAGCCGGAACGAGAGTGGCGCGCGCGATTGGGGCGCGGGCCGCGCAGGTGGTGGGCGCGGCATGGAATAACAGCCATTCCGGCCGGTGGCTCTGGCGGTTTTCTTGCGGCCGTCGAAGGTCTGGCTTGCAGTGTTAACTGTTGGCAATTTGCGGGAACAGCGGCGTGAGCTTGTGGTCCTTGAAATGTGCAGCCCATGCGGCGGCGGTTTGCGCGTTGATTAACGAGGCATGGCCTAGGCGTAGCAGACTGTCCGTTTGCAGCGCGACTTCATTGTTCCGCGTATCAATCAGGCGGCCGTCCCCAGCGGGGCGGAAGCTGCTTCGGATAGCGCCCCGCGCATCGGCTTCGAGCCATACGAGGCGTTGAATCAGGCGGCTGACGATCGGGTGACGCTGTAAATCCTCGCGCCATTCGTTCTGCGGCCACACGCGGCCGGCGTACATCGCTTCGGCGAGGCGCGCGGTTTGCTGCGCGATGATTTGCCGGAGTTCCTTTTTGCTCGCCGCAAGTTGCGCCCTGGTTTCTTTGACGAGCGCCGGGTCGTCGTTCTGGCGCGGCTCAGGCAGCGCCTTCACGAGCTTGCCGTTCGGGTTGCGCAGTTCAGGCTCCAGCGTGGCGTTGAGCGTGAGCGTGAAAACGCGTTCGCCGTATGGTAATTCCAGCTTGCCGCTGTCGTCGAAGCCCGCCGTCGGAATGGTGCGGTCGGCCAACTGCTCCTGCGTCCAGCCGTTGCGCGCGGCGATTTTCCGCACGAGCGCACGCGCCTTTTCCTGCACGAACGTGCTGCGGTGGTGGCGCGCTAAGCCGAGCAGGAATTCAATGACGATTGGATCGTTGCCCGGTGCGGCGCTTTCGAGCATCGCTTCGATCTGCGCGCGGCGCTGGGAGTGCTCGCGCATGTATTGCTGCAAGAGCGTGATGACCTCATGCGCCGGAGCGGCCACGCTCAGCGCGAGGATGCCTTTTTCGCCGATCGCGCTGCCAAGGTATTCGTTCATCTTCTCGCGCTTGCACTCTTCGAAAACCTGTTCCGCCGTCTTGTTGTAATTGGCTGCAAACCATCGGCGGTATTGCGGCTTGGCCTGCATGTAGCTCTGTTGATACTGCCGATAACGTTGCGGCGCATTGGCTTGCGCATGGGCGATGACTTCTTCGAGTGGCGGACGGCGCGTGTCCTGCGCAATGAACTGGCGCAACACGAAAGCGCCGAGCGCCTCCCGGCTCGCGCCGTCGAGCAGGCCCAAATAGCGCGTGAGCAGCACATTCCCGCCGGGTTCCTTGAGTTTGCAGGCAAGCACGACCCACCACTTGAGGATTTCCGCCGCCACGCTTTCGCCGTTAGTCCACCGGCAGGCGGGCAAGGCATCGAACGGGAACCAGTTCAGGCCGGCCGGGAGTTTCGCGGTGAGCCCTTTTCTGGCTTCGGTTAGGAGCGCGGCGGGCGAAATGCCGTCGCCGAGCGTTTCGAGCGCACGGCGGCTGATGTCGGGCTGCTGTACCAGAAACTTTTGCGCCGTGGGCGGCTCCCGCACGCTCATATCTTCTGCGGTATCAATCTGCGCAAGCGCTGCGCGGATCGCTCGCTGCACGGCTTTGCTCGATTCCTGTTCCACGGCGCTTGCAAGTCGTGTGCGCGCCTCTTCGCCCGGGATGCGCGCGAGCAGTTCGGCGGCCTGCGTGCGCTGCGCGGTATCGCCTTCGCGCAGCAATCGGTCGAGCAAGGCAAGCCTTTGCTTGGTTTCGATGCCGTCGAGATGGAGTGCCGCTGCGGCGCGCACGGTTTTGCCGCTATCGATCGCGAGGCGCACAAACAGCGGAGCGAAATCGTTCAGCAGTGTTTTGTCCCTGCCGATGCGTTGTGCTAGCAGCAGGCGGCCAGCGACGGAAAGCTGCGCCGGCAAGGCGTTGGCCGCCTCGGCATGCGCGCGCAGGTAATCGGCCAGCTCAGCGGCATCGACCAAGCCCGCGAGGTGGTCGTGGTAGCGGCTGTCGAGGCCCTTGCGCTCGAACACTTCCTGCAATGCGAGGCTTTCCTCAAGCCCTTCATGCGCGAGGAGTTTCGCGAGCAGAGGCGCCGTCCAGGCCGGTCGCGTTTGCTGCAGGTCTCTCCCGCCGTCGTTGTTGAAGCTGGCGAACAGCGCATCATTGACGAGGTATTGGAACCAGTCGGGCACCGGCGCGCCGGGATGTTCGAGCGATTTGCCGTGGTCGGCGGCGGCAAGCAGTTGGCCGAGACGCACGAGGGCGCCGAGCGGCGGCGTCGCGGCGCTTAGCGTGGCGTAAAGCTGCGCACGTTCCGCCAGGCTTTTTTCGCCGAGCCGCTGCAACGCCTTGTCCTGATAATGATAAAAACTCCAGCGCAGGCGGCCGGGGTTGCCGAGCAATTCGCCGGGATTCAGGGATTGTGCGTTGCACAGTTCGAGCAATACGTCTTCCTGCGCGCCCTCGAGAACGAATTCGAGTGCTCGGCCGGGCAGCGTCTTGCCGATTTTTGCCAGCGGTTCGAGCGCCTGTTGCAGCAAGCCGATCTGCTCACGGTTTAAGCCGTGCGCGCGCACGCTGGACGTATCCGAGTCCTTAGGTTGTGTCGGCGTGCCTTGGCTCATTTGCCGCTAGATTCCCCGGAAACTTGCCACTATATCCCGGAAGCGGCGCGTGTTTGCGGGGCCGTGTAAGCGCGTTCATGTCTCATTCTCCATTTCGAGCATCGAGGTGAGACCACGCCCGAACGACCAATCTTCTGCCTGGTTATGCCGGATGACGACCATCACGTCAGCGGGGGCGATTCCGGGCGAATCGGCTAAACGTTCGGCAAGGCAGCGATAAAAGCTGCGTTTGATGGTCGTGCTGCGTGGTCGTCCGGCAGTGATCTCGATCAGTACCCAGTTGTCGCTACGCGGTCCGGCAAGGTAGTTCCGGTCGAAACACAGCGCCTTGAGATCAAGTTCATGAAACACCTGAAAACGGTCGTTCTCGGGAACTTCAAAGGTGTCGACGAGCGCCTCGTGCAGGCTGTTTGAGAGTGCATCGAGATAGGCGTCCGGGTGTCCGCGACGCAGCGTGATATGTGAAATAGGCATGCGTGGCTCCGTTTCTAATTATGCCGGCCGGGTTGCGCCGATGGTTTGGTTCAGCAAAGCCAACGCCGTATGAGCCGTTGGCCATCCCGAGTAAAACGCCAGATGCGTAATCAGTTCGATCAACTCGGCGTGGCTTACCCCGTTTTCCAGCGCGCGGGAAAGGTGGAACGGCAACTGTTCAGTCCGATATAGCGTGACGAGTGCCGCGACGGTAATCAAACTGCGTTCGCGTTTACCGAGTCCGGGGCGTTCCCATATGTCGCCGAACAAAACCTCATCGGTCAGTTGGGCAAGTTTCGGCGCCGATCCGAGCGGATGAGTGTCGGTACAAGTCATGGTGGTACTCCATATATGAATTTGACGAACACAGTTTATGAGCGCAGGATAGTTCTGAAAATCAAAAAAAATTAAACTGACAATTCGGAAAAACGGGATATTTTAAGGTGTTGAATCTCGATTTGGATGTGCTGCGAACGTTTGTGACGGGCCTCGAACTCGGCAGCTTTGCGCACGCGGCCGATCGCCTGGGGCGTTCGACCTCGGCCGTCAGCGCACAATTGAAGAAGCTCGAAGATCAGCTTGGAACGGCGGTGCTGCGCAAATCGGGCCGCGGTTTGATGCCCACGCCTGCCGGTGAGATCGTCCTGAGCTACGCGCGCCGCCTGCTTGAACTCAACGACGCGGCTGTCATGGCGGTGCGCGGAGCTGAACTGGCCGGCGCCGTCAGGATCGGCTTTCAACAAGATTTTGGAGAAGGCGTGCTGACCGAAGTGCTTGGAACCTTCTCGCGCGCCCATCCATCGGTTAGCGTCGATGCGCGTATCGCCCGCAATCTCGAACTCGAAAATGCGATCGAGCAGGCCAGCCTCGACCTGGCACTGATCTGGCGGACCGGTCCGCCCGCGCCGCGTCAGGAACTGCTCGGACGAATCCCAATGCGCTGGATTGGCGATCCGGTGCTTGTCGACGCGTCGTTTGCGTCCGGCAAGCCGCTGCCGCTGGTTGCCTTCGAAGCACCGTGCGTGATGCGCAGCCGCGCGATTGAAGAACTGGACCGCGCGGGGATTCCCTGGCGGATTACCCTGACGAGCGCCAGTCTGAACGGCATTTGGGCCGCAGTCCGCGCCGGTCTTGGGGTAACTATCCGCACGCAGGCCGGCAAGCCGGCCGCGCTGCCGGTAATCGAAACACTGCCGAAATTGCCGATGATCGGCGTGTGTCTCTATCGTTCAACGGCCGACTCGAATCCGGTCCTCGAACAACTTGCTGCGATTGTGAAGGACCGTCTGCGTTTCGCCTTCGCGTAGGTGCTATGGCAAAAAGGGTGGGGCGAGCAGCCGCAAGCCCAGCGAAATCCACTGTCCGCTCGAATGATTGCCTACATGGCTGCCGTAGGTCGTATCGATTTGAATTCGATCGACCAATAGCCAGTGGCGCAGGCCAAATTGATAGGACGCCGCGCCGCGGTCCTGGCCAAAAGTTTCGGCGATCAGCCAGGTTTTTTCCGTGAGCTGTGTTTCCGAACCGAGCCCCCAGGTCAGACGGTTATCCCGGCTTTCCTGCTCGCGCAGCCAGCCGATGTTGGTGTGGAGGATGAATTGGTCGTCGCGCAAGGAAAAACTGATTGGCACATTGGCGTACCAATCCCGCCCCGACCTTTCCATGTCCGGATGCCGATCCATGCCGAAACTCAAGGCCATGCCCCAGCCGTTGGTTTCCAATGGCCGCAGCAGCGTCTTGCCTTGCATGACAATGTCGCTCGTATGCGCGCCGCTGTCGTCATGTGTCACTGCGCCCCCCAGGGTCAACTCCAGATTGCCGGTGAAGTTGCACGCGGGCAGAGCCCAGTATTCGGTGCTGTCCCGATTCCGTTTGACCCAACTTTCCAACTGACAGGCTTTGCTATCGGTGATGCGGGCGTCATCGGTAATCATCGGCCGCGCCGCCTGCGCCAAGGACCCGGCCAGGACCGTACAGCAAACACAAGCCCAAGCCAGGCAGACTTTCAAAATCTTTTTCAAAACGCACTCCTCGGCCCGCACAAAAACCGCACAGGCGAATAGTTGCCGCGGATCGCGACATACAGATGAAACAGAGGCGGTAAAACAGCCGAGGGCCGGCTGCTTGTGGGCTGCTACGCATGAGCAAGCAAGGTAGCGGCGGGCGAAACCCTTGCTGTTACCTTGTGCGTGTTTTATGGATGCAGGATCGACCTGTCGAACTGTCCAAGGTTGGGGCACCTATGCTTTGAGATGGCGGGGATTGTAGCGGCATGAAAAATCAAACACAATATCCTATCCCCGTGGATAGGAGCGGATATGGAACACCCTGATTCTCATCCCGAAATCGTCAAGCGCCTCAAACGTGCGCAAGGCCACTTGAAAAGCATTTTGACCATGCTCGAAACAGGCCGCGATTGCCTGGAGATTGCGCAACAGCTACAGGCCGTCGAAAGTGCGATCGGTAACGCGAAAAAATTGCTTGTCCATGAACATATTGATCATTGTCTCCAAGAGGCGTTGCGCAATGACGTGAAAGCCGGAGACGAGATGATTCGCGAGTTCAAGGCTATTACCAAGTATTTGTAGTGCGGGCCTGATGCGATATGGCAGCAGCATACGATTACCCAAGGACGGCAAGCTTTTCCAAAGCCTGTTCGATCTGGCCGATTACGATTTCTGCGGGTATCGCAAGCATGAGGTTGAGCGGCAAGCCGAAGTCTTCGATTGCCTGGTCGTCGCGGTCGCGGTTTTGCGTGCCGCCGAATTCGCGCAGCACGCGTTCACGCAGAGCTTCGCCGTTCGCAATATAGGCGACGACCCGCTTTCCAAGCGCGATGGCCAACCCCACTTCGAAACAAGTGCCGGAGTCGGGTTCGCAGCCGCGGAATGGGTTGAGGTTTGCGATGACCGCATCGGCCTGACGGATCATCGCGAGGTTGGCGGCGTAGATTTCGGCTGCGCTTTGCGCCCTGCTATCGAGCGGGATCAAGGCTTCGTGGCCCAGGCTGGCGCACAGGCCGCGCAGCCGCTCAGCCCACTCCCGCGCGTCGGGACGGAATACATCGGGGCCGGCGAAATAGAGCTTCATGGCGGGACGGGCGGATTGGAGAGGCGCCCGAGCTTAACGCATCCGCGCAATGGCCGGTCAGCGGTACTTGGCAATGTACTCCCAAGTACCTGAACGGACGGGGGTTTTCTTGACAATCAGCCCGCCCGGCAAGCATACTTAAAAACTTCGCGCCGCTTTGATTTGAACTCCTCAGCTTGCTGGGCGCACGGTTTCTAGGCCGGAAATACAGCTAAAGCGAGACGTGTTTCTATATAAGAACCCGTTCCGTCCTTGAGGCCGAGCGGGTTTTCTGTTTTTGGGGTGACGATGACGCTCTATGTGCCGCCACATTTTGCCGCGCCGGATCAGACCGCGATCTTCGAGCTGATTGCGTTGCATCCGTTTGCAACGCTGATTAGCAGCGCGGATGCGGAGCCCGTGGTCACGCATCTGCCCTTGCTGCTTGCCGCCGACGGGATGCTGCTCGGCCATGTCGCGAAAGCGAACCCGCATGCGGCTTTGCTCGCGGAGGGCGCGCAGGTGACGGCGGTGTTTCACGGCCCGCATGCCTATGTGTCGCCGACTTGGTATGAGCAACCCGGTGTGCCGACCTGGAATTACACCGTCGCGCATGTGCGGGCCCGTGTTCACATGCGTGAAGGCGAGGCGGCGCAGGCTCTGCTCGACACGGCGATCGATGCGTTCGACGCCGATCCGCTCGGCGAAACCGGCATGCGCCACATGCGGGCCGACGAGCGCGCGCCGATGCTCGCGCAGATCCATTGTTTCGCGCTTGAAATTCTGCGCATCGAAAGCAAATTCAAGCTCTCGCAGAACAGGACGCCTGCCGACCGGCAGCGTGTGATCGGCGCGCTCGGCCAGCAGGAAGATCCCGCAGCTCACGCGGTGGCCGGCTTGATGTTGAGCACGCTTAGAACCTATTCATAATCTTACTGCGAGCCCGTGATCGGGGCTCATGCGCTGCTCGGAATCCTCATTTATCACTTATAAACTCCGGTTCCTGCGCTGCTTTTCACCCCGCTGACGGGCTCTCGCTACAGATTCTGAACAGGTTCTCACAAAAACCGAATAAATCCCCACGAAGAAACGAACGAAAGATGACGATGCAAGCCGACCGTACCGCCGAACTCCGCGATCTGCTCGAAACCCGTATTTTGCTGCTCGACGGCGCGATGGGCACAATGGTCCAGCGGCACGCGCTGCAGGAGGCCGATTACCGCGGCGCGCGCTTCGCGGACTGGCGGCGCGACGTCAAAGGCAACAACGACCTGCTGTTGCTGACACAGCCGAAGATCATCCGCGACATCCACGCGGCTTATCTCGCCGCCGGCGCGGACATCATTGAGACCAACACTTTCAACGCTACGCGCGTCTCGCAGGGCGAGTACGGCATGGAGGATCTGGCCTACGAACTCAACCTCGAAGGCGCGCGGCTCGCACGCTCGGTTTGCGACGAGTTCGCCGCCAAGACCGGCCGCCCGCGCTTCGTCGCCGGCGTGATCGGGCCGACCTCGCGCACCGCTTCGCTCTCGCCCGACGTCAACGATCCGGGCTTTCGCAATATCAGCTTCGATGCGCTCGTCGCTGATTACCTCGAATCGGCCAAGGCGCTCGTCGAAGGCGGTTCCGACATCCTGCTCGTCGAGACGATCTTCGACACACTCAACGCCAAGGCTGCGCTGTTCGCGATCCAGAGATTCTTCGACGAGGCGGGCCGGCGTTGGCCGGTGATGATCTCCGGCACGATCACCGACGCCTCGGGCCGCACGCTTTCGGGCCAGACGACGGAAGCGTTCTGGGATTCGCTTGCGCACACGAATCCGCTGACAATCGGCCTCAACTGCGCGCTCGGCGCGAAGGAGCTGCGCCAGTACGTCGAAGAAATGGCGCGCGTGTCCGAAACCTGGCGCTCGGCGCATCCGAACGCGGGCCTGCCGAACGCCTTCGGCGAGTACGACGACACGCCCGAGAACATGGCGCGCCAGATCGGCGACTGGGCGCGCAGCGGCTTCGTCAACATCGTCGGCGGCTGCTGCGGCACGACGCCCGAGCACATCCAGGCGATCGGCGAAACTGTGGCGGCGATCAAGCCCGCCTACCGGCCGAAGAAGTCGCATGTCATGCATCTGTCCGGGCTCGAACCATTGACGATCGGCGACGACGCGCTGTTCGTCAACGTCGGCGAGCGCACCAACGTGACCGGCTCGAAGGCTTTCGCGCGCATGATTCTCGAAGGCCGCTTCGACGACGCGCTCGCGGTTGCGCGCCAGCAGGTCGAAAACGGCGCGCAGGTCATCGACATCAACATGGACGAGGCGATGCTCGATGCGCAGGCGGCGATGGAGCGCTTCCTCAAGCTGATCGCCTCCGAGCCCGACATCGCCCGCGTGCCGGTCATGCTCGATTCCTCGAAGTGGGAAGTTATCGAAACGGGGCTCAAATGCCTGCAAGGCAAGGGCATCGTCAACTCGATCTCGATGAAGGAAGGCGAGGAGAAGTTTCTCGCACACGCGCGGCTCGTGATGCGCTACGGCGCGGCGGCCGTCGTGATGGCCTTCGATGAAAAGGGCCAGGCCGACACTTACCAGCGCAAGATCGAAATCTGCAAGCGCGCCTACGATTTGCTGACCGGCATCGGCTTTCCGCCCGAGGACATCATTTTCGACCCGAACGTGTTCGCGATCGCCACCGGCATCGCCGAGCACGACAACTACGCGGTCGACTTCATCGAGGCGGTGCGCTGGATTCACCGCAATCTGCCGCACGCGAAAACATCGGGCGGAATCTCGAACGTATCGTTTTCGTTCCGCGGCAACGACCTCGTGCGCGAGGCGATCCACACGGTCTTTCTCTACCACGCGATCGCGGCGGGCCTGACGATGGGCATCGTCAACGCCGGCCAGCTCGGCGTGTATGACGAACTCGAAGCGAAGCTGCGCGAACTCGTCGAGGACGTGGTGCTCAACCGCCATCCGGGCGCGGGCGATGCGCTCGTCGAGTATGCGCAGACCGTCAAAGGCTCAGCGAAGGAGCGCGTCGAAGACTTGGCATGGCGCGAGCAGCCGGTCGGCGAGCGGCTCAAGCATGCGCTCGTGCGCGGCATCACCGAATACGTCGTCGCCGACACCGAGGAAGCGCGCGCCGCGCTCGCGGCCGAGGGCAGGCCGCCGCTCGCAGTTATCGAAGGTCCGCTGATGGACGGCATGAACACCGTCGGCGACCTCTTCGGCGTGGGCAAAATGTTTCTGCCGCAGGTCGTTAAATCGGCGCGTGTGATGAAGCAGGCCGTCGCGCATCTGATCCCGTTCATCGAGACCGAAAAAGCGCGCACCGGTGCGGCGGCCAAGGGCAAGATCGTCATCGCCACGGTCAAGGGCGATGTGCATGACATCGGCAAGAACATTGTCGGCGTCGTGCTCGGCTGCAACGGTTACGAGATTGTCGACCTCGGCGTGATGGTCCCGGCGGAGAAAATTCTCAACGCCGCGCGCGAACACGGCGCGCAGGCGATCGGCCTGTCGGGCCTGATTACGCCCTCGCTCGAAGAGATGAGCCATATTGCGGCCGAAATGCAGCGCCAGGGCTTTGCCGACGGCGAGGCGATCCCGCTCCTGATCGGCGGCGCGACGACGAGCCGCGCACACACGGCGATCAAGATTGCGCCGAACTACGCCGGGCCGGTCGTCTACGTGCCGGATGCGTCGCGCGCGGTTGGCGTGGTGACGAAGCTTCTGTCGCAGGAACAGCGCCACACCTTCGTCGCCGAAATCGCCGACGACTACGAACGGCTGCGTGACCAGCACGGCAAGAAGCGCGGCGTGCAGCTCGCGCCCTGGGCCGCCGCGTGCGCCAATCACGCGCAGCTCGATTTCGAAACCTACACGCCGCCGCGCCCGGAAGTCACCGGGCTGCGCGCGCTGCGCAACATGGACCTTGCGAAGCTCGCCGAGTACATCGATTGGGGGCCGCTGTTCCAGACCTGGGATCTGGCAGGCAGCTATCCGGCGATCCTCGACGATGCAGTTGTCGGTGCGACCGCGCGTCAGGTGTTCAGCGATGCGCAGGCGATGCTGAAGAAAATCGTCGAAGGCCGCTGGCTGACCGCGCACGGCGTGTTCGGCATCTGGCCGGCGGCGCGGCGTGGCGAGGACATCGTCATCTACACCGACGAGTCGCGCGGCGAGGTGCGCGCGACGTTACCGCAACTGCGCCAGCAGCACGAACGCCCCGCCGGCAAGCCGCACTGGTCGCTCGCCGACTTCCTCGCGCCCGAAGGCGGCAAGCCCGACTGGATCGGCGGCTTCGCGGTGACGGCCGGCATCGGCATCGAGAAAAAGCTCGAAGAGTTCGCCAAGGCGCACGACGACTACAGCGGCATCATGCTTAAGGCGCTCGCCGACCGGCTGGCCGAGGCTTTCGCTGAATACCTGCACGCGAAGGTGCGCAGGTCGGAGTGGGGCTACGCGGCGGACGAGGCGTTCGACAATGCCGCGCTGATCGCCGAGCAGTACCAAGGCATCCGGCCCGCGCCCGGCTACCCGGCCTGCCCGGATCACACGCAGAAAGGCGCGCTGTTCGAACTGCTCGAAGCCACGCGCGCGACTGGCCTGACGCTGACCGAATCCTTCGCGATGCATCCGGCTGCGGCCGTCAGCGGTTTCTACTTCAGCCACCCGGAATCGCATTATTTCGCAGTACCGAAGATCGGCCGCGACCAGTTGGAGGATTGGGCGGCGCGCAAGCATATGAGCATCGAGGAAGCCGCGCGCTGGCTCGCGCCGATTCTTTGAAGTGCAATGGCTGGACGCTGGCTGTCGCGCTGAATTAGACTGTTAGTCTAGTCATATGTTTTCAACGCCTTTTATGCGCCACGACGTAATTTTCTCCGTTCGCCAATCCGCCGCTTTGGTAGTTGCGGACGCGCGCGTCGTGGCCGGGCTTAAATCGAAAAAACGGCTTCTCCGCTGACGGGAAGCTTATGTCCCGTCGGGCGCGTGCCGGACGGGCTTGGGGTGTGGCGTATCCCTGTTGTAAGCCTCGTGCCGGTGCACTGCCGGCGGAACGGTTCCATCAATCCGTTTTAAAGAGGTCAACATGCCAGTCAATTTCTCAGGTGTTTGGATTCCAATCGTGACCCCGTTCTGCTGCGGCGGCGTCATCGATCATGCGGCGCTGGCGTGTCTTGCGCGCCATCTTGCCGGGCAGGGGATCGCGGGTTTCGTGGCCGGGGCGACAACCGGCGAAGGCGCTTTGCTGCATCCCGGCGAACAAGAGGCGATTTTCGATACGCTGCGCGGCGCCGCGCCCGAATTGCCCGTGGTGCTGGGCGTCACCCAATTCGCCACCGAAGCCGCCGTCGCCCAGGCGCGCAGCCTCGCCGCCTTGCGCCCCGACGGCCTGCTGGTGACGCCGCCGAGTTATTTGCGGCCGTCGCAGCAAGGTATCCGGCGGCATTTCGAAGCGCTTGCGCAAGCCGCCGATCTCCCACTTCTGATCTACAACATCCCGTATCGCACGGGCGTTACGATCGAGTTGGAGACGCTTCAAGCGCTCGCCACGGATGCGCGTATCGCGGGCATCAAGGAATGCGGCGGCGGCATGGAGCGGATGCAGCGTCTGATCAATGAAACGCCGCTGCGCGTCCTGACGGGCGATGACAACCAGATTTTCATGGCGCTATGCCTGGGGGCCGATGGCGCGATTGCCGCGGCGGCGCATGTGCGAACCGAACTCTATGTGCGGATGTTCGATCTGTTGCGCGAAGGCCAGCTTGCGCAGGCCCGGCGCATCCATGCCGCCCTGGCGTCGATTGTCGGCAGCCTGTTTGCCGAGCCAAATCCCGCGCCCCTGAAAGCTTGGCTGGCCAGCGAGGAATGGTGCGAACCTGAGCTACGCCTTCCTTTCGTGCCGGCGAGCCTGAAGCTGCGCGAGCGTTTGCTCGCCGATTGGGCCGTTTTGCAGAAATTCGAAGCCTAGCCGGCATACGGCATACGATGTAAGGTCTTTGGAAAACCGCTTTAAAAGTTCATGGCTACTTTCCTCTTCCTGCAGCGATTCGAGAATGGACAGCCCGCGGGCATGCCCTATCGGGAAACGCTCAACTGTTTGATGCGTTATGGGGAAGTTGGCCGCGGCAAGGCGGATCTTGAGCTTGCCACGGCGACGGATAGGCTCGCGGCAAGCTGCACGATTATTGGCGATGAAAAGCGCGGCGTGACGTGCATCGGCTTCGAGCGCCCGCGCTTCGACCGTGAATTGCGCAGGCTGGTTTTCGAATTGATGGCGCAAACCGGTTGTTGTTTGTTCGACGACGCGCTGGAGACGGTGTACGCGTCGCGGAAACAGGCCACTGAGTTGCCTGCACGGTTCGCGGAACTGTGCCGAGATGGCGTGCGGCGGATTTCCAGCGCGCAGCAGCTCTGGCCGGATGGCCTGTCACTTCTTGCCGCGGAGTCCGCACGCCCTGTTCTGATTTATCAAAACCCCAATCCGAAAGGCTCCAAATACCAATTCTTCGATTATGGGAAGCAAGACGCCCGGGAGCTGTACCTGGAATTCCGCATTCACCCGCAAGCCTGCAATCCCGGAACCTTACGGGTATTGAAAAATCTTGAATTGCGCATGGATGCTGTATGCGCGGCCAATCCGGAGTTCCAGATCGTCTATTGTTTTGCGCATGGCGGATCGGCCTTGAAACTCATGGAAGCGCCGCGGCTGGCGCGAATCACGCACGGGGCGACGATCCTCTGTCCGAACGCAGGCGAAGAAATGCTGAAGAAGGAATTCAGCAGCGAGGCGCAGGTTTTCGAAAACGCGCGCCAGCAGACGGCCGATTTCGCGCATTACGCCAAACATAAATACGCTCTGACGCTCAATGGCTCCGCGCAGAGCATTCGTCTGCTCGACGCTTTGCTGACGAAAATCCATCTTCTGTATTTACAGGAAAAGAAAGCGGTGCGTGCGTCCGGCAGTGCGTTTTCGAGCGCGGCGGCCATGCGCTGGGCGGCGCTTGGGGGCAGCTATCTGGGCGAGGTCATGTGCCATGCGATCGGTGGCCAATGGGGGCGCGTCGAAGAAGGCCGTTTTCTGCGGCCAGCGGTGCGTTTGCATAGCGGCCGGATTTGCTTTCCGCATTTGCGGGTACTGGACCACGTTATCAATGGGCCGCGCGACAGTGTTGCGGATCTTTTTGCGCGACTGATGCAAAGCGACTTGTCCGCCGCGCCGCGTAATCTGGATTTCGCGAGCAATATCCACGCTTTTTGCCAGATTCTGATCGGGCAGGCGCATTACGCACAAGGCGGCTTGCCGTTCGAGGCGCAAATCCCCAGGCAATACCTCGATTTTTCCCTGCCGTCCTTAAAGTATATGGATGCCTATTTGGCTTACGTCAAGCGGCATCCCGAAGCACTTGCCGGCGATATCTATCCAAATCTCGTTATCGCCGCGGGGTGTTATCTCGGCGAAGTTCTGCGCCGTGCGGGCGAGCCGGGCGTGCAGTGGGCCAACTATAAGGACTACGCGCGGGCCCACCCCAATTTCGAAAAGATTCAAGAGAGTCTGGGCACCGCCGTGTTCCTGGTTGGCAAGAACAAAATTGTTCTGCCCTTGGCCGAGATCAGGAATGTATTGGCCAGCAAGCAAGCGGACTCGCTTTATGACTATGCGATGGAAGAGGCCAGGAACCACGCGCCGGCCGTGCTTGCCGCAAACAAACCCGCAGCGCCCGCAATTGCGGCGGAGGCGATTGATGCCTGGCCCGCCGCCGACGCGATGGCCGTGGTGCTGCGCGCGGTGCGGCAGACGCTGGGAGATTGGAGAAGGCTTGCGCAGGAGGCGGATTACGCTGCCTTGAAAAACGATAAGCCCGGTTGGGGGCAGGATCAGCTCGGCGAGGTTTTTTTTACGCAGCGCGTATTGCTGGAGCGCGGAGATGTGGTTTGGGGCGCGCTGGTCCAGGCCGACAACAAGCTGTTCAAACACGGGGACGAGGATCTGCCGGGTGTACTCGTTTTCAGCCGGCACCCGCATTTCAATAGCCGTCCGCAGGCGCTCCGGCGTCTTGGCCAGGAGCTGTTCGCCAACAAGGGCAAGACCATGGGCGATTCCGCGATGCAGGAAATCGGTGCCGTATTGGCGAATGAAACCTTGCGCCCTTTCAACCATCCATTGCCCGCAATACTGACGGCGCATGCGGCTTGGATGTCCGCTTTCCTGGTATTCCGTAAACATTTACCGGATGGCGTATTGAGCGGGAGCTGGTTTCCGCTTCTGACTTCGCCCGAAACCCGCGCCGTCATGATTGTGCCAAGCAAGTTCTGGCCGATTTACCTGGTGCAGCAATGGCAGGCCGGTGCGCTGAATTTGGAAAAATAAAGCGTTGATCCGCTGATCGGGGGAAAATGCGGCTCTGTTTTATTCATGCAAGGTTTGTCGAATGAAAATTGCCAAGAACACCGCCGTTACCCTGCGCATCAAGGTCAGCGATGCGAAAGGGCTTTTGCTCGATGAGGGGAAGACGCCGGTTTCCTATCTGCACGGCGGCTACGCAAATATTTTCGCGAAACTCGAAGCGGCGCTCGAAGGCCAGGAGCCGGGTTTCCAGACGACGGTCGAACTGGCCGCCGAAGATGCGTTCGGCGAACGCGATGAGTCGCTCGCGCAGACGATGCCGAAGAGCGAGTTTCCGCCCGGCGTGAAAGTTGGCGGCCAGATTCAACGGCTCGATGCGCAGGGAGCACCGCGCCATTTCTTCGTTACAAAGATCAAAGGGCCGCTTGTGCTGCTCGATGGCAATCATCCACTGGCCGGCAAAACGCTGCGTTTCAGTATGCAGGTGCTCGATGTGCGCGCGGCGAGCGCGGAAGAAATCGAGCATCGCCATGTGCACGGCGCGCATGGGCATCACCACTGAGAACCTGTTCATAATCCTACTGCGAGCCCGTGATCGGGGCTCATGCGCTGCTCGGAATCCTCATTTATCACTTATAAACTCCGGTTCCTGCGCTGCTCTTCGCCCCGCTGACGGGCTCTCGCGACGGATTCTGAACAGGTTCTGGTCCGCTTGGTGGTCTGAAATTCAA
This sequence comes from Betaproteobacteria bacterium, assembly GCA_009781175.1. GTDB lineage: Bacteria > Pseudomonadota > Gammaproteobacteria > Burkholderiales > Rhodocyclaceae > Niveibacterium. The sequence continues at coordinate 9,684 of WQYQ01000029.1, read as the reverse complement.
ACGCAATTTTGATGTCCCACACGTTGAATTCCACCCGCTTAACCGGCGTGGGCTTCATTCTGCTTTCCGCGGCGTGCTTTGCCGTGATGCCGGTATTCGGCATAAAGCTGTATGCCGAAGGCTTGCGCCCGACGGATCTGCTGTGGCTGCGTTTTTCCTTGGCCGCGCTGTTGCTGTGGGGCATCGTCCTGCACAAAAGGCTCGCGCTGCCGCGCGGCAGGGCGCTGTGGGTGCTTGGGGCGATGGGCGGAATTGGCTATACGGGCCAGTCGCTGTGCTATTTCTCCGCGCTGCAATTCGCGCCGGCGGCGGTCGTGGCCTTGCTGCTTTATCTCTATCCGGCTTGCGTCACGCTGCTTGCATGGCTGGTGCTGAAGGAGCGTGTCGATCGCCGGAAATGGCTTGCGCTGGTGCTCGCGCTGGCGGGTTGTGTCTTGACCGTGGGTTATGCGAGCGGCGCTCAGCCGCTCGGGCTGGTGCTTGGCACGGGGGCGGCGGTGATTTATGCGTGCTACATCATCGTGGGCCGCACCGTACCCGCCGCTGTGCCGGCGCTAATGCAAGCCACGCTGGTGTGCAGCGCGGCGGCGCTCGTCATGACGCTGCTGACTTTGCCGCAAGGTCCGCGCTTTCCCGTCAGCACGCTCGGCTGGGGCGCGGCGCTTGCGCTGGCTTTGCTCGGGACGGTGGTTGCGGTTTCCGCGTTTCTGGCCGGCCTGGCGCGGCTTGGCGCCGCGAACGCGGCGACCTTGTCGACGGTGGAGCCGGTCCTGACCGCGCTGGCAGGGGCGCTGTTGCTCGGCCAGCCTGTGGGTTTGGGTACGCTGGCCGGCGGCGGACTGATCCTGATCGCGGCCCTGCTGATTACCTTAAAGTAAGCGTTCCAGCAGGTCGTTATGCTTTAAATCGGTGCGAGAACGCTTTTCTTCGGTTGATGAGTATCAATGCCCCGAGAAGGGTTTTTGCAAACACTTAAAAGTTAGCCGCTCGGCATCGAGTATTGATTATTTTCCAAGCTGCCTGAACATGATGAAAACTGATAACGCCACCACGCCAAAAGTCGAACCGGAAATGCCTGCCATTGCACCTAAAAGGCCGGCCAGAAAGAAAGCTGCCGGCGGCAGCCCCGCCATCGACAAGATTGGCGAACAGATTCAGTGGATGACGGTCGAGAATGCGATGGAGGCGGCGGAAGAAGTCGCTACCAGCAGCATGCAGGATATTCTGGCCAAGCAGGGTACGACGGGCTTGTTGGACGCAATGAATATCCTCATGCAAGGTATGTCGCCCGACGAGGCCGAAAAGCTGCGCGGCGCGATGGTGAACCTGCAATCCGGCCAGGTTTGGCAAGGCAGGGCGAAGCGCGACCCGGACGATGAATTGTCCGCGGGTTGGCGCAAAGGGGAATATCCCTATAAGAACCTGATGTCCCGCCGCAATTACGAGAAGCAAAAATACGTTTTGCAGGTGGAACTGCTCAAGCTACAGGCATGGGTTCGTGAAACTAAGCAACGTGTGATTATCCTGTTCGAGGGACGCGATGCCGCGGGCAAAGGCGGTACGATCAAGCGTTTTATGGAGCACTTGAATCCGCGTGGCGCGCGCGTGGTGGCGCTCGAGAAGCCGTCCGATACCGAGCGCGGGCAATGGTATTTCCAGCGCTATGTGCAGCATCTACCCGCGGCGGGAGAAATCGTTTTATTCGACCGCTCCTGGTACAACCGGGCGGGGGTCGAGCGGGTGATGGGGTTTTGTTCGCAAGACGAGTACCACGACTTCATCCAGCAGGTACCTGAATTTGAGCGGCATTTGGTGCGTAGCGGTACTCATATCATCAAGTTCTGGTTTTCGGTGAGTCAGAAAGAGCAATTGCGCCGCTTCAAGGAGCGCGAATTGCATCCGCTGAAACAGTGGAAATTGAGTCCGGTCGATATGGCTTCGCTCGACAAATGGGACGACTACACCAAAGCCAAGGAAACAATGTTTACGCAGACGGATACTGCGGATGTACCGTGGACCGTGATCCGCTCCGACTGCAAGAAGCGCGCGCGTCTGAATGCGATGCGCTTCGTGCTGCACAAATTGCCGTATGCGAATCGCGATATTGAGGCGGTTGGTCCGGTCGATCCTTTGATTGTCGGACGCGCATTGGTTTAATCAAAGCGCGGGCAAGGGCAAACGACCCGCGTGGAGGAAGTTCGCGCGCGGGAATGTTTGCAGCACGCTGGCTTCCTTGGAATAGAAACGCACCTGGCTTGCCGCCGTCTCGCACCACCATTCCTGCAAGCCATGCGGGCGCGTATCCGCCAATGCGGCGGGCTGAAACAAGCCGACATTAATGCCGCCGGCCGTATCGCGCGCCGAGACGAATTCAAAAGCGATGACACCGGCATCGCGCATGCGGGCGCCGAGTGCCTGCGTGCTTCGATAATCGGCCGGATCGGTCAAGGCTGCGCGCAATGCGTCGAAAGGCGGCGCTTGCAATTGCACGCCATGCTTGCTGCGGTAAGCGACCGAGAACAAAGTGTGCTGCGTTGTGAGCGGTTTGGATGGTGCGACCACCATGCCGTGCCAGAACACAAAGCGGTAATAAGCCGATTCGGCCAGCACCGTGTCGCGCGTCTGCGCGCCGTAAAAAATCGCCGGCTCTGTGCGGCTGCCGAAACGCGATCCGTGGCGCAGCGGCGGATAGCGGAAAGGCGTCTTGAGCAAGTAATGCAGGGGTTCGCAGACTTTGGGCAGGGGCGGCTTGGAGCTTTCCAAAAGCGCTTCGAGCAGAGCCTGCTCCGCCAGGCCGTCGGCAATGCGGCTGGTGGCGATTTGCTCCTGGCTTTCGACAAGGCGCAACAAGGTGCCGCTCAGCGGCGTCGGCACGATTTCCGGGAATTCGGGCATCTAAAGCTTGCCCCGGATCGCGTCAAGATAAGTCAGCACGCCGACAAGCCCTTCGACGCTGCGCAACTGTTCGGCCGGAATGCCGCCGGTGTGATGATTTTCGGTATGCATCCAATGGCGTAACGCGTCGGGATCGCCGCCGACGAGTACAAACAGCGACCGATAACAGCGGATCACGAGCAGCGCCAACTCGCCGGCTTTGCTCGCCGGATCGATGCCACCGCGCCCGAGCGCGGTGCGGTCGCGACCGATGATCACGCCGAGCGCCGCCTGGTTCAGACCAAGCTCCCGCCCAGCTTTGATCAGCGCGGTGGCGAGCACTTTCTTGGGGTCTGGGTTGGGAAGCGCGGCAGCGGACACGGCTAAACTCCTGTGCATTTACACATTTTATGCAAAAAATGTGTAAATGCAACGGAATTGTGCCTGGAACCTGTTCAGAATCTGTAGCGAGAGACTGTTAGCGGGACGAAGCGCGGCGCGGGAACCAGAGTTTTATAGAGGATTCCGGGCAGCCCATAAGCCCCGGTCACGCTCAGTTGCCATGCTATGAACAGGTTTTTAACTTGCTTGTTTCCTCCAACCAGGTTTCGAACGCTTCCGCTGGCATGGGTCGGGCGTAGAAATACCCCTGCGCGATGTTGCAGCCTTCGGCCAGAAGAATGGCATGCTGGCCGGCGGTTTCGACCCCTTCGGCGACCACGGCGAGAGCGAGCGAATGGCCGATTCCCATCACCGCAAGCGCCAGCGCGCGGCTATCGCGGTTGGTTTCGATGTCCTGCACAAAACTGCGATCGAGCTTGAGTTCATGCACCGGGAAACGGGTCAGGTAACTGAGGCTGGAATAGCCGGTGCCGAAATCGTCAATGGCGAGTTGCACGCCGAGTTTACGCAGCCTTGTCAGATCGCTTTGCGTTTCCCGGCTGTCTTCGAGCACGAGGCGTTCGGTAATTTCGAGCGTTAAATCGGCTGGATTCAAATTGTTGTGCGCCAAAATCTGGCGTACATGGCCTGGTATGTCGTCCTGGGTAAAACGCGTCGCGGATAGATTGACCGCCATCGAGGGTACGGCAAGCCCTTTCGCGCGCCAGGCTGCGAGTTGGGAACAGGCCGTTTTGAGCACCCAGGCGTCGATGGCGTTGATCAGCCCGCATTCTTCCGCGAGCGGGATGAACTGCTCGGGCGACACCATGCCACGCTGGGGGTGCGGCCAGCGGATCAGCGCTTCGACGCCGGCGATGCCAGGTTGGTCGAGCCAGACTTTGGGTTGGTAGTAAAGCTGAAGCTGATTTTGGGAAAGCGCCTGATGTAGTGCCGCTTCGAGTTCGAGACGGCTGTCCGCTTCTTCATTCATCGCCTTAAGGAAAAAGCGCGTGCAGTTCCGCCCATCGCGCTTGGCTTGATACATCGCGATGTCGGCGTTTTTGAGCAGGGTATCGAAATCGGTTGCATCGTTCGGGTAGAGGCTAATGCCTATACTGGCGCTTGGCGCGAAATTCAAATCGCCCAACTCCATGTGTTGCGCCAGAATCTGATTGAGTTTTTCCGCAACGAGCTGTGCGGCGTTTGCGTCACAGTCGGGTAGGACGACGACGAATTCGTCGCCGCCAATCCGGCTGACCGTGTCCGTTTCCCGTACCGCGTCGAGCAGGCGCTTGGCAACGTTGCATAAGACACGATCCCCGGCGGCATGGCCGAGCGAATCATTGACCGTTTTGAAACGGTCGATATCGAGGAACAGCATGGCGAGCGAATTGTGATTGCGCTCCATGCGTCCGAGCGCTTGTTCCACGCGGTCGCGCAATAAGGCGCGATTGGGCAGGCCGGTTAATGAATCGAAAAAAGCGAGGCGGCGGATTTCGGCTTGATTTGCCTCATGTTCGAATGCGAGGCTGCACAGGTGCACGCAGGCTTCAACCATGTGCCGATGGAAAGGGCTGGCCTTGCGCGGTGTCCGGTAATAGAGCGCAAAAGAGCCGACAACCCCATTATCGCGCCCGCGGAATGGCGTGGACCAGCACGCCGCCAGGCCGAAGGGCAGAACCCCGCTGGCAGCGTCCTCCCACAGGGGGGCGCTTGCGATATCGACGACTTCGACCGGCTCGCCGCGCCAGGCCGCGGTGCCGCACGAGCCGACCTTGGGGCCGATTTTGAGACCATCGACGATGGCAGCGTATGCGGCGGGCAGACTTGGCCCGGCCATCGGCCGCAGACAGCCGTCCTTATCGACCGCCACGACCGAACAGATCACCTCCGGCGCAAGCGCTTCGACGCGGCGGCAGAGCAGATCGAGCACGACCTTGAGCGGGCGGCCCAAGGCGACGGCTTCGAGCACCGCTTTCTGCAATTCATATACGCCTTCGGTTTGCAGACGGTCGCCAATCGGAATGAGTAGGCCAAGAATTTCAGTCTCGGCATTGGGGCGCGGCAAGGCAGTCAGATGTACTTCGACGGGTAAAAGCTTGTCGTCGGTAATACGCAGATGGGCCGGGAATGGCGCAACACCATGACTAGCAAGGAGTTGCGCCATATAGATGTGCCAGCGCTCGTTGTCGAGTCCAAGGATTAGTTCATTGATAGAAGCGTGCGCAATATCCTGAGGCCGTTCCAGCCAGTTGATGAGCTGGGTATTCGCAGCCACTACGGCGCCTTCGGCATTGGCTCGAAAGGCGCCAAGGCCCTCCGTATCCCGCCAGGGCATTTCAAACATAGAGTGTGAATCTTCTTTGCCTCTACCGCGAAGCGCTCTTTGAGCTGCCACCGTATTCTCCCGTGCGGTCGCGCTATTCAATTCGACTAAATACTCTAATAAAAACGCCCCGTCTTCAGGTAAACGTCAAACCGGCTGCGTTCTATAGATGATCCGAGAGAAAGTTTTGCTGAGGCAGGGAGGAGGGTTGCATGAGTAAACGGGTTTGTATCTGTCGAAGAAACCTCGTAATGCGGCATACTTATAAATTAGACCCTTATTAATTGGGAGATCTCGATCATCATGGTGCAAATTTCCAGGAGAAAACTGCTGGCCAGCGCGTTCGCACTGGGCATGGCGATGTCTTACGGCGTGGGTGCCGCCGGGCAAAAATCGGTTGCCGTTACGGCGATCGTGGAACATCCGGCCTTGGATGCAACCCGCGATGGCATCAAGGATGCGCTGAAAGAGGCAGGCTATCAGGAAGGTAAGAACCTTAAATGGCAGTATCAAAGCGCCCAGGGCAATCCCGGCACGGCAGCGCAGATCGCACGCAAATTCATTGGCGATAAGCCCGATGTCGTAGTCGGTATCGCCACGCCGACGGCGCAGGCGCTGGTTGCCGCGACCAAGACGATTCCCGTGGTGTTTTCGACCGTGACCGACCCCGTCGGCGCGCAGTTGATCCCGAGCTGGAACGCTTCCGGCACCAACGTCACCGGCGTTTCCGACATGCTCGCGCTGGATAAGCAGATCGAATTGATCAAACGCGTGGTGCCGAATGCCAAGCGCGTCGGCATCGTCTACAACCCCGGTGAGGTGAACTCGACCGTCGTCGTTAAAGAACTGCGCGAGCTACTGCCAAAATCCGGCATGACGCTGGTTGAAGCCTCCGCGCCGCGTTCGGTGGACGTCAGCTCCGCGGCGCGCAGCCTCGTCGGCAAAGTGGATGTGATCTATACGAATACCGACAACAACGTCGTGTCGGCTTACGAATCGCTGGTCAAGGTCGGTAACGATTCGAAGATTCCACTGGTCGCCTCGGATACCGATAGCGTCAGGCGCGGCGCAATCGCCGCCCTGGGTGTCAACTACTACGAAATCGGCAAACAGGCCGGCCGCATGGTCGTGCGCATCCTCGATGGCGAAAAACCCGGCACGATCAAGCCCGAGACGAGCGATAAACTTGAACTGTTCGTGAATCCCGGCGCGGCGCAAAAACAAGGCGTGACCTTGCCTGAGACGTTGATCAAATCCGCCAAGGAAGTCGTGAAGTAATATTCACGGCAATTCTCATGCCCAGGGCGAGCCTGCGCGGCCGCTCTGGGCGTCTATATTTACGCTTTGCCCGATAGCCTCGCCGCGTTGCGAGAGCGGATGTTTTCATGTCTTTGTTTTCCTTGTTCGGCGCGCTGGAGATCGGCTTTATTTTCAGCCTCGTGGCGCTCGGTGTTTTTATTTCTTTCCGGCTGCTGCGCTTCCCGGATTTGACGGTCGATGGCAGCTTCCCCTTGGGCGGCGCGGTCTGCGCGATCCTGATCGCCAACCGCTGGGACCCGTATAGCGCGACGCTGGCTGCAACGGTGGCGGGCGCGCTTGCGGGCCTGATGACGGGCTGGCTGAACGTCAAACTCAAGATCATGGATCTGCTCGCGAGCATCTTGATGATGATCGCCCTGTATTCGATCAATCTGCGCGTGATGGGCAAGCCCAACGTACCGCTGATTGCCGAGCCGACGCTGTTTACTTTGCTTCAGCCGGAATCGATCGACGATTATATTTTCCGTCCGCTCTTGCTGTTCTTCATCGTCGTCGTCGCCAAGCTGCTCCTCGACTGGTTCTTTTCGACGCAAAAGGGACTGGCGATCCGCGCCACGGGTTCGAACCCGCGCATGGCGCGCGCGCAGGGCGTGAATACCGGCAACATGATCATGCTCGGCATGGCGATTTCGAACGCCCTGGTCGCAAGCGCCGGCGCGCTGTTCGCGCAAACCCAGGGCGGCGCCGACATCTCGATGGGGATCGGAACCATCGTTATCGGCCTGGCCGCGGTCATCGTCGGCGAAAGCATCCTGCCGTCGCGCCGGCTGGTGCTGACGACGCTGGCGGTGGTGCTCGGGGCGATCGTCTATCGTTTCTTCATCGCCTTGGCCTTGAACAGTGATTTCATCGGTCTGCAAGCGCAGGATCTGAACCTCGTCACCGCGGTTCTCGTCGTGATTGCGCTGGTGATTCCACTGCTGAAAAAGCGTTTGCGCGGGCAAAAGGGAGTTTGAAATGCTGTGCGCGAAAAACCTCAAACTCACTTTCAATCCCGGCACGCCGATCGAAACCCGCGCGCTGTGCGGTTTGTCGCTGGAAATTCCGACCGGGCAGTTTGTCACCGTGATCGGCTCGAATGGCGCGGGCAAATCGACGTTCTTGAATGCCGTTTCGGGCGACCAATGGATCGACGAGGGGCAAATCCTCATCGATGGCGAGGACGTTACACGCTTGCCGGCGTGGAATCGCGCCAACCGCGTTGCGCGCGTTTTTCAAGACCCGATGGCGGGCACCTGCGAAGATCTGACCATCGAAGAGAACATGGCGCTCGCGCAAGAGCGCGGCCTGCGCCGCGGGCTCGGCCATGCCGTCAAAGCGGCGATGCGCGAAGGCTTCCGCACCAGCCTCGCGACCTTGGGGCTTGGGCTCGAAAACCGTCTCGGCGACCGCATCGGTCTGCTCTCCGGCGGTCAGCGCCAGGCGGTCAGCCTGTTGATGGCAACCTTGCAGCCGTCGCGGATTCTGCTGCTCGACGAACACACGGCGGCGCTCGATCCGCGCACCGCGGATTTCGTTTTGAATCTCACCGCGCGCATCGTCGCCGAAAAGAAGATGACCACCATGATGGTCACGCACAGCATGCGCCAAGCGCTCGACGTCGGCGAACGCACGGTGATGCTGCATCAGGGGCAGGTGGTGCTCGATGTATCCGGCGCAGAGCGCCGCGGCATGAATGTGCCGCATCTGCTCGCAATGTTCGAGAAGGTGCGCGGTGAACAACTTTCCGACGATGCGTTGCTGTTGGGTTGATTCGAGCGCCGCTGATAGAACAAAACCTTGCCGTACTGATCCCCCAACCCAAGATGAAAAGCCATGCCAACTTCACATAAGCTACCCCCCGGCAGCGCCGGAGTGTTATTGATCCACGGCCTCACGGGAACGCCGAACGAAATGCGTTTCGTGGCGCGCGGTCTACAGACGGCGGGTTTTGAAACCGAATGTGTACGTCTGGCCGGACACTGCGGAACGGAAGCGGATCTGCTCGCCACGGGCTGGAAGGACTGGTTCGCCAGCGTTGAGCAGGCCGCCGAGGCGCTGCGCAAAAAAGTCAAACATCTGTTCGTGGCGGGGCTTTCGATGGGCGCCGTGCTGGCGTTGAAATACGCGATCGAGCACCCCGACAAGGTCGACGGGCTGGGCCTCTACGGAACAACCTTTTTCTACGATGGCTGGAGCATCCCTTTTGAGGGCCGGCACCTGACCTTCCTGTTCCCGATCTTCATGGCCGTGGGATACGGGCGAAACAAGCGTTTCATGGAAACCCATCCCTACGGGCTCAAGAACGAACGGCTACGCAAGGCGATTTCCAGCAAGATGCATGCGGGCGACTCCGAGGCCGCCGGCTTGCCCGGCAACCCCTGGCCCTCGCTGGAACAGTTTTACCGCCTGTCCGCCGATGTGCAGAAAAACCTGCACCGCGTGCACGCCCCCACCATTGCCGTGCATGCACGCGAAGACGATGTGGCGAGTCTGCGCAACGTATCTCTCATCGAACGCCGCCTGAGCGGGCCGGTCGAAACGGTCATCCTCGCCGACAGCTACCACATGGTGACAGTCGACCAGGAAAAGGCTACTTTGGTCGACCGTTCGGTGAATTTCTTCAGCCGCATCGTTGCGCACGCGGCCATGAAGGAAGAGGCCGAATAGCCCCGAACCTATTCATAATCTTGCTGCGAGGCTGTGATCGGGGCTCATGCGCTGCTCGGAATCCTCATTTATCACTCATAAACTCCGGTTCCTGCGCTGCTCTTCGCCCCGCTGACCGCCTCTCGCGACAGATT
>WQYQ01000028.1 GCA_009781175.1 Betaproteobacteria bacterium | reverse complement strand
TCGCACGCTGCGTAGCAGCGGCTCAATCTGTGCAAACTTCTCTCGACTGATGTCGCTGGCGTATTTCTTTTTCGTCATCCCCGAATTCTCGGCAATTACGAAAAGATCGTAAACCGGTTCTAAACGCTCAGGCTTTCTGCGGAACAGCCGCACGCTGCGGCGGACGAGGTTCAAGATTCGGCAGGAATACCGTGAAAATGCCTAATAACGGAAGATAAGCACACAGTTGATAAACGTATTCAATACTGGTCCTATCCGCCAAATGTCCAAGCACGCCGGCACCGATCCCGCCGACACCAAAGGCAAAGCCAAAAAACAAGCCGGCGATCGTTCCAACCTTACCTGGGACGAGTTCCTGCGCATAAACGACGATTGCGGAAAAGGCCGAAGCAAGGATCAGCCCAATCACTACACTCAACATCCCGGTCCAGAGCAGATTGACATGCGGCAGCAGCAGCGAAAACGGCGCAACGCCGAGAATCGATACCCAAATTACGAGCTTACGGCCAATGCGGTCGCCGATCGGGCCGCCGAGCAACGTTCCAAGAGCCACAGCGAACATGAAGATGAAGAGATGCAATTGCGCGCTCTGCACCGAAAGATGAAATTTGTGAATCAAATAGAAGGTCAGGTAACTACCGATGCTCGCCAAATAAAAATGCTTTGAAAACACGAGCAGCAACAGAACTCCCAAGGCGACAATCACCTTATTACGCGGCAGGCTCTCATGCTTCACGCGTGTTTTGCCGCGTTGATTGCGCTGATGCGCGGCGTACCAGCGGCTGACTTGGAACAGCACGGCGATCGCGACGAGCGCCACGGCGGAAAACCACGCGATGCTGTGCTGGCCATAGGGCGCAATGATTGCGGCGGCCAACAATGGCCCGAGCGAACTGCCCATGCTGCCGCCCACCTGAAACAAGGATTGGGCAAGTCCGTGACGTCCACCTGAAGCCATACGAGCGACGCGCGACGATTCCGGATGAAAAACCGACGACCCTGTACCCACCAGTGCAGCGGCGAGTAATATGCTGTAGTAGCTTGTGGCAAATGCGAGCAGCACAAGCCCAAACAGCGTAAAACCCATGCCGACGGGCAAGGAATAAGGCTTGTGATGACGATCGGTATACAAACCAACGAGCGGCTGTAGCAGAGAAGCCGTGCACTGGTATGTGAGGGTAATCAAGCCGATTTGACTGAAACTCAGTCCAAAACCCGTCTTGAGCAGCGGATAAATCGCGAAGATCAGCGATTGCATCATGTCATTGAGCATGTGCGAAAAACTGATTGCGCCGATGACGCGGAAAGACGTGCTTTCGTTTTCGGTGGATTGCTTGGCTAAAACAGCGCTATCAGGGCTTGCCATGGGTAAGGAATCGTTCGTTTCAGATGGAGGCGCCGGTCCTGTTTGCAGCGCGGAAGACGAGTTTTCGCCTGGAACGGGCAAAGCGCCCAAGCGATTTTCGGCGTGCGACACGTATCCAAACTTATGGGAGGGGACGATCGTTCGGCCAATCCGTTAGAGGCGGCAACTTATCCGCCGAAGTGCGTCCGCTCAAGGCAGTCAGATAGGCTAGGCGTTGCCCTGATTCAGCGTCCACATAATCCCAAGAGCAGCGCCACTCCCAGTAACCCGTTTTGCCCGGCAAATTCATGCGATGCCAACCATCGAGCCCGAGCACATCCTGGAACTGGTAGATCGCCATTCGCGCAACCGACATTGCCGCCGCGCGAATCAGGCTCCAATGGATTTCCTCGCCGTCCGTCTGGAGGTAATACCTGGCAAAGCCGCGTTCCCGTTCCGTACAGGTCGCCCACCAGCCAACAATTGTGTCGTTGTCATGCGTGCCGGTATACACCACCGTATTGGCGATATAGTTATGCGGTAAAAAGTTATGATTGGGCGAATCCGCGAAAGCGAACTCCAACACACGCATTCCCGGCAAATCCAGACTGTCACGCAGTTCGACGACTTCCGGCGTGATGATGCCGAGATCTTCGGCAATAATCGGCAGCTTCCCCAGCGCTTTCTCGATCGCGTCAAAGAATTTTTTCCCCGGCCCTTGCACCCAGCGCCCATTGACGGCGGTAAGTTCTGCCGCGGGAATCTCCCAATAAGCGGCAAACCCCCGGAAGTGATCGATCCGCACAATATCGGCAAGCGCGAGCTGACGCTGGATCCGTTTGATCCACCAAACGTAACCGCTCTCCTCCATCTTTGCCCAGTTGTAGAGCGGATTACCCCAACGTTGCCCCGTCGCGGAGAAGAAATCCGGCGGAACACCTGCAATGACGGTCGGCCAGCATGCCTCATCGAGAAGATAGAGATCGGGACTCGCCCAACAGTCCGCACTGTGATGCGCCACAAAAATCGGCAGGTCGCCAATCAGTTGAATACCGCGTTGATTAGCATAATCTTTGAGCGCGAGCCACTGAGATTCAAAGCACCATTGGACGAATTTCCAAAACGCGATTTGGGGAGCGAGGCGCTTGCGGGCCTGCGTAAGCGCGGCCGCTTCCCGCCGCGCGAGCGGCGCATCCCACTCGGGCCAGAAGCATCCCCCGAAGTGCTCATCCAAGGCCATGAATAAAGCGTAATCGTCCAACCAGGCGCTTTCGGCTGCACAGTACGCATTGAAAGCATCTTTTGCGGCGTGGTCCGCTTGTGCAAAAAAACCCGCCGCTGCCTCGCGCAGCTTGTTCAAGCGAAATGGGACTACTTTTGCATAATCGACCCGATGCGCTTCGAAACCGGCACGCTCGTCGTCATCAATTGGCGCCAACCAGCCGCGGCGAATCAAATCGTCCAAGTCGACTAAAAGTGGATTGCCCGCAAAAGCGGAAACGCTCATATAAGGCGAATTGCCCGGGCCAATTGGCATCAATGGCAAGACCTGCCAGAGCGATTGGCCTGCACTCACAAGCCAGTCTACAAAATGATAAGCCGCCGCTCCTAAATCACCCGAGCCATTCGGACCCGGCAATGAAGTGGGATGCAACAAAATGCCGCTGAGACGTCGGTCAAAAACCATCCCGCCGAATACCTTCCCTAGATAAGAAAAAGCAAAAAACCTTAGAACCTGCTCATAATCTTGCTGCGAGCCCGTGATCGGGGCTCATGCGCTGCTCGGAATCCTCATTTATCACTCATAAACTCCGGCTCCTGCGCTGCTCTTCGCCCCGCTGACAGCCTCTTGCTACAGATTCTGAGCAAGTTCTTAATTTTCAGGAGAAAACAAGGTGACGAAACTTCCACCGGACACAGTATAAGAACCCGAACGAATCAGCGTCGTAAAAGAGTCTTCCAATTCAGTATCAAAAACCCGCACCCAACGGCCAGGCGGAAGACGGCATTCAACAGTATCCTCGCCACCGTTGAACAACATCACCACCCGCGGCACGCCCCCACCGATGCCTGGGGTAAACAGCGCATAGAAAGCATGCTCCGTTGTCGAGTTCCATGCGTCGGGCGTCATGATCGCGCCGCTTGGATCGCACCATGCAAGTTCGTAGCCCGATCCCGCCACATGCAACTGGCGCGGCCAAAGGCTGCTCGGCGCCGCGCTGTAAACCTTGCGCAAGCTGATCAACGATGCAACAAACTTGGCAAGGTTCGTATCCGCATGGCGCCAATCGATCCAGGAAATTTCATTGTCCTGACAATAGGCATTATTGTTGCCCTTCTGAGAATTCCCGATTTCATCGCCGGCCAATAACATCGGCGTTCCGCGCGAGAGCAACAAAGTTGCCAGCAATGCACGCTTGAGTTTGCGCCGCAGCAGCAAAATTGCCTGATTGGTCGTCGGCCCCTCTTCTCCGCAGTTATTGCTCAAGTTATAACTGTGCCCGTCGCGGTTTTCTTCGCCGTTCGCTTCGTTATGGCGCGAGTTATAGGAAACGAGATCTTCTAAAGTGAAGCCATCGTGCGCCGTCACCATATTGACCGAACTCAGCAGCGATCGGTGCGCGCCTTGAAAAATATCGCTTGAGGCCATAATGCGCCGGGCGAATTCGCCTCGCGTGCGTCCGCGATGGAGCCAGAAATCCCGTATGGAGTCCCGGAATTTGTCATTCCACTCCATCCACGCGCTCGGAAATTGGCCGAGACGATAGCCGTCGTAACCGACATCCCACGGTTCGGCGATGCGCTTTACCGTGGACAAAATCGGACATTGCTCGAAGGCCACGAAAAGCGCCGCGTCCGTATCGAAACCATGCGTGCGGCGGCCAAGCACCGTTGCAAGGTCGAAACGGAAGCCATCCACGCCGAAAGTCGTCACCCAGTAACGCAGCGAATCGAGCACGAGTTGCGTCACGCGCGGATGCGCCACATTCAAAGTATTACCGCAACCGGTCAGATTTTCGCAGTATGACGGATCATTAGGCTGCAAGCGGTAATAACTGACATGATCGAGCCCGCGGTAACACAAGGTCGGCCCGTTGGCACCCGCTTCCGCAGTGTGGTTATAAACCACGTCGAGAATCACCTCCAAGCCGGCGGCATGGAGCGTGTCGACCATTTGCCGGAACTCCGCCCTGGCTGAACTCGTCGTGCGCGACCAATAACGCGGCTCGACAGCGAAATAAGCCAAAGGGTTGTAATTCCAATAGTTGGTAAGCTGACGTTCGGTAATGAAATGCTCGGACAAGCCGAACTGGACCGGCAGCAGTTCGATCGAAGTTACGCCCAGTTTGTGATAATGCTCGATCATCGCGGGGTGGCAAACCCCCAGATAGGTACCGCGTAGCTGGTCCGGAATCTTCGGATGCAGCATTGTGAGGCCTTTGACATGGGCCTCGTAGATCACCGTTGAATCCGGCGCCACGCGCGGGCGCACATCGTCGGCCACCGGCAAATCCAAGATGACCTGGCTTTTCAGCGCCGTGACGCCATTATCCTGAATGCTAACGGCAGCATTTCCCTCGGGGTTACCGATGGCATAGCCATATGACTCGTCACGCCAACGGAATTCCCCATAGATTTCCCGCGCATAAGGATCCAAGAGCAGCTTCTGCGGATTGAAACGGTGCCCCCGTTCCGGCGAGTAAGGCCCATGCGCGCGATAGCCATAGAGCTGGCCGGGCTTCAGGCCCGTCACATGCCCATGCCATACGTCTCCGGTTCGCGCGGGCAAAGCGATACGGTGAGTTTCACGGATACCCTCTTCATCGTAAAGGCAAAGATCAATCTGCGTCGCATACGCAGAAAAGACGGCGAAGTTTACGCCTTCGACATCCATGGTCGCACCCAGCGGCCACGGACGTCCCGTGCCTAAATGGAAAGAGACTCCCATCAATCAACCTTGATATTCAAGAATCAATGTCGCAAGCGGCGGCAAAGTCACAACAATCGAACAAGGTTGTCCTCCCCACGCCATCGGCTCGGTTCCGATCGCTTCGCCCTTGTTGCCCACATTGGAACCGCCATATACCGTGGCATCGGTATTAAGGACTTCCCGATAAGAGCCTTCCCTTGGCACACCGATTCGATACCCCTCCCTCACTTCAGGAGTGAAATTACTGACGCTGATCACTGGCGTCTTTTCATCCAAACCGAAGCGCGCAAAAGCCAAGACCGACCACTCGGCATTATTCATATCCAGCCAGCAGAAGCCCTCCGGCTCGAAATCGCGTTCATGGAGGGCCGGCGTTTTTTGATACAGCGCATTCAGATCGCGGACCAAGGTCTGCACGCCGCGATGAAGATCTACATCCAACTGATGCCAATCGAGACTTTCGTCGTGGCTCCATTCTCTGCCCTGAGCAAATTCGCCCCCCATGAATAAGAGTTTTTTGCCCGGATGGCTCCACATGAAGCCATAGTACGCACGCAGGTTGGCGAACTTCTGCCAGGCATCTCCCGGCATTTTCGCCAGCAGGGAGCCTTTACCGTGCACAACCTCGTCATGCGACAAAGGAAGCACGAAATTTTCGCTGAATGCGTACATCAAACCGAAAGTCAGCTGGTTATGGTGATAGCTCCGGTGAATCGGCTCATGCCGCATGTATTCGAGCGTATCGTGCATCCATCCCATATTCCACTTGAAGTGGAAACCCAGGCCGCCATCGTAAGTCGGGCGGGAAACGCCCGGCCAGGCCGTCGACTCTTCCGCAAGCGTCGTGGCACCAGGACATTGTTCGCCAAGAACTTCGTTCATGCGGCGCATGAATGCAATCGCCTCGAGATTTTCGCGTCCGCCGAAGGCGTTGGGCAGCCATTCGCCGCTCTTGCGCGAATAATCCCGGTACAGCATCGAAGCCACCGCGTCGACACGCAAACCATCCACGCCAAAGCGTTCGATCCAGTACAACGCATTGCCGACAAGGTAGTTGAGAACCTCGTTGCGCCCGAAGTTGTAGATCAGCGTATTCCAATCCGGGTGATAGCCTTCGCGCGGATCTTCATGCTCATACAGCGCGGTGCCATCGAAGCGGGTCAGCCCGTGCGGGTCGGTTGGGAAATGCCCTGGAACCCAATCGAGCAGCACGCCCAAACCCGCGTCATGCGCCGCCTCCACAAAGGCGCCAAAGCCTTTCGGATCACCAAAACGTGCCGTCGGCGCGTACATCCCTATCGGCTGATAGCCCCATGAGCCATCGAACGGATATTCGGAAATCGGCAGCAGTTCGAGGTGGGTGAACCCAAGGTCCTTCACATAGGGAATCAACTGTTCGGTCAATTCCTGCCAGGTGAGGTAACGCCCATCCTCTTCCGGCACGCGGCGCCATGAACCCAGATGGACTTCATAAACGCTGATCGGCGCACGCAGGCCGTTCGCTTCCTCACGCACTTCCGGCAGTTTCCTCTGCGGCGGCAGGCCGGACACGACGCTGCCGGTGCGCGGCCGCAGTTCGGATGCGAAGCCATAGGGATCCGCTTTTTGGATGATCGAGCCGTCGCGCGTGCGCAGTTCGAACTTATAGATTGCGCCCACCTTCAGGGCGGGAATGAACAACTCCCACACGCCACATTCCCGGCGCAGACGCATCGGGTGACGACGGCCATCCCAGGCGTTGAAGTCGCCGATGACGGAGACACGCGTAGCATTCGGCGCCCACACGCCGAAACTGACTCCTTCAACGCCGTCTATCTGCCGCAGATGCGCCCCAAGAAATTCATAGGGGCGCAAATGCTTGCCTTCGCCAAACAGCCACGCATCGGTATCGCCAAGAATCGTGCCGAAACGGTAGGAGTCTTCCTCCTGCGAGGCCGAGCCATCTTCCCAGGTCACCGAAAATCGATAAGCAAAGCTGTTCTTGCGACGTGGAACCGTTGCCTCAAAAAAGCCGCGCGGATCGAGCTGATCCAAAGTCGCGACCTTTCTTCCTGTTTTAGTGTCGAGCACGACAACTTCACTCGCCCCCGGAAAAACCGCGGAGACGCGCAAGGAACCGTCTTCGTTTTGATGCATCCCGAGCAGGGAAAATGGATCTCCGTGGCGGCCTTCTAGTAGTGCCGCTATGTCGTTGTCGGCTTTAGTCATGATGAGAGGGTAAAACTTTCCAAATCCGTTCGCAGTATTCGCGGATCGTGCGGTCAGACGAGAATTTCCCCATCGCGGCAACGTTGTGCACAACGCTTGTCAGCCAACGATCCTGATCACGATAAACAGCGTCGACTTCACGTTGAATGTTCACATACGCGGCAAAATCCGCAAGCAGGAAGTACTGGTCTCGACTAAGCAACGCATCCACGACCGGCTGGTAACGAGCAGGCTCTTCCGGCGAGAAATAACCGCTCCCGATCATATCGAGCACGGCCTTCAGGTCGGCATTGCCCTCGTACCAAGTACGTGGATTGTAGCCTTGTCGGAAAAGATTCTCGATCTCTTCGGTCCGCAAACCGAAAATAAAAATGTTATCCAGCCCCACGCTTTCCGCGATTTCAATATTCGCGCCATCCCAGGTGCCAACAGTCATTGCACCGTTGAGCGCGAACTTCATATTGCCCGTACCCGAAGCCTCGGTGCCTGCCGTCGAGATCTGCTCGGATACATCGGCCGCGGGGAAGATTTTTTCCGCAACGGAAACTCTGTAATCGGGCAAGAACACGACCTTGAGCCGATCGCGCAGACGCACATCGTTATTAACCGTGTGGGCAACATCGTGAATCAGATGAATGATCAGCTTCGCCATTCTGTACGCCGAAGCCGCCTTGCCTGCAAAGATATGGACACGCGGCAGCCAATCGGCATCGGGGTCGGCGATCATCTCGCGATAACGCTGCACGATATGCAGCACGTTCAACAACTGGCGCTTGTATTCATGCATCCGTTTGACTTGAACATCGAACAGGGCATGTGGATCGACTTTGATATTCAGGCCATGCTCGATGTAGGCGGCGAGCCGTTCCTTGTTCTGAAACTTGATTTTCGCAAACGCATCCCGGACGCTTTTGTCGTTGGCGTATGGGTCGAGTTTTTTCAGTTGATCAAGATCGGTGCGCCATTTGTCCGATATTTTCTCGTCGATCAGACCCGCCAAGCCCCGGTTACACTGAGCAAGCCAGCGACGCGGCGTAACGCCATTGGTAACATTGGTAAAACGGTCAGGGAATATCTTCGCAAAATCAGCAAAAATGGTTCGCACCATCAAATCCGAATGAAGTTGCGCAACGCCATTTACCTTTGTCGAAGCAACGATGCAGAGATAGCCCATCCGCACGCGGCGCTCGCCCTCTTCCGCAATCAAGGACACCCGGTTCAACAGTGCTTTGTCGCCGGGAAACTTCTTCTCCACCGCGGCAAGAAAACGGGAATTGATTTCATAAATGATCTCGAGGTGACGCGGCAACAGGTATTGCAAAATCCCAATCGCCCAGCTTTCGATCGCCTCGGGCATCAAAGTGTGGTTCGTATAAGAAACGATGTGCTCGACCTGGCTCCACGCTTCTTCCCAGGTGAAGTCATGCACGTCCATCAACAGGCGCATCAGTTCGGGCACCGATAGCGCCGGATGCGTATCGTTGAGCTGGATCGCAACTTTTTCGTGCAGATTGTTCAGCGTACCGTACCAACGCAAATGTCTGGCGACAATATCTTGCAGAGAGGCGCTGACGAAGAAATACTCCTGGCGCAAACGCAGTTCGCGGCCTTGCGGCGTCGAGTCGTCTGGATAAAGCACCCACGAAATATTTTCGGCCTTGCTGCGCAACTCCGCGGCGTGGGAATAGTCGCCATGCGTATGCGCGGCAAGATCGAGCTGTTCCAAAGCCGTTGCGCGCCACAAGCGCAGCGTGGAAACCCGCTCAGTGCCGTATCCCGGCACGATCATGTCATAAGCGCGCGCCAGGATCCGTTCAGAAGGCATCCATACCGGACGGCCCTGCACATTGTCGACCCAACCACCATACTGGATCGGGTAAAACACATCGGGCCGCGGAAACTCCCAGGGATTGCCGCGCGCCAGCCATGTATCGGGCACTTCAACTTGTTTGCCGTCGACGATCCGCTGAGTGAACATCCCAAACTCATAGCGGATGCCGTAACCGAAGGACGGCACGCCGAGCGTCGCCAGAGAGTCGAGAAAGCAAGCGGCGAGCCGGCCAAGACCGCCATTGCCCAGCGCGGCATCCGGCTCACTCTCCAACACATCGGCCGCATTGGCGCCCACTTTCTGCATTTCCGCTTCGAACGCCTGGTCCAGGCCAAGCGCGGCGAGCGCATGGCTCATTGCGCGGCCGATCAGGAATTCCGCAGACAAGTAATAGGCCCGGCGTACTTGATTCGTGACATCGTCTCGCTGCGTCTCCACCCAGCGATCGGCCAAACGATCTCGCGTCGCCATGGCGGTCGCCTGCATCCAATCCCATGCATTCGCCATAAGCGGCGCAACACCCATGTCCTGCATTAAATGGCGTTCGACTGCGGCGCCGAAACGATCATTTTCTCCACCATTACCGAGTGGTTCAGAATCCATCTTGTTCATCAAAGCTCCTTCTCTGGAGAAGCCAGCGAAAGTACGCGGGGACATCGTAAAAACTCCTTACACAACAGCATCTTGCTTCTTAAAAACCCTCAACACGACCTTTATCAAGCTTCCTGGCACAAAAGTAAGCCAAATTCAAATTGCGAGCCCAGGTTCGTAGCTGCACAATTCAGTCGGGGCAGTAAAAAGCAGGAGGGTATGCTCTCAAATTTCAATTTACATTGTTTCGTGCAGGGACTAGCCCTACTTCCTGCAACACGATTAACGGTTGCGGAAAGTATTGCTGGATGCCTGTTAAAAAGGGACTTCGGCCCCTTCAACCGTTTTCAAGTTTATCGGACCGGCGTCTATTCTTAAAAGTCGGGACTTTTGCTGAGCGTGTTGATTTGTGGAGGTACTAAATGTCGATCACATGGGTTATCGTCGCCAATGCCCGTTCCGCGTCTCTGTACGAGAACGAGGGCCCAAGTAAGGGTTTGACTCTGCTCAAACAGATGGCTCCTGAAAAAGACGGTTCAACGGAAGAGTTTTCCGTAGGTGCAATGGATCGCAGCGACTGGCACGGTCCAGACGAACTACGCCGCAGCCATGCGAAAGGATTCGCCCACTATCTTGCAAGCGAACTGCGACGAGCCCGCAACGAAAAACACTATGCCCGTGCAGTGCTTGTCGCACCTCCCACTTTCATGGGGTTAATCAATGCCGAACTCGATACACCCACTGCGCGTACCGTATCGAGCCGAGTTGAAAAGGATTACACCCGCCACTCACCACAACAACTGTGCGACCAGTTGAGTAATTGCTTCTGTCCCTGACCCACTACGGGACTAAACGTTCAACGGCCACGTCCTCAGGCAACGATATTCCGCACCTAAGGACGTGCGCGATGATTCCAGCAGACAGAACTCGAAAACCGCCCAAGAAATCGGCGTAACGGCCTGTCCCGTAAAGCTTTTCTCGGTCTTGCGCAGCAGTGTAACGTGAGGCATGAATCCTGGGCTAAGTCCCGCAATGCCTGCACGCGCAAGATTGTTGTAAATCTGCAATGCAAGCGCATTCAAAGTCTGGGACGTTTGCGAACATCCCATCCAGAGAATCCCATTCTTCGCCCAGCGTTCGACCCAATCAAGCTGCACAACAAACTGTCTCGCAGCCAATTGTTCACCGACCGCGTAAGCCGTTTGCAGTTCGGATTCCGTCCGGTCGCCAAGAAAACAAAGCGTCATGTGCAGCGTGGCGCGTTGCATCACGCGCCCGGACATTTCGGGATGAATCTTATTGACGACAGCTTCTATGGCGTCGAGCACGCCGGGCGGAGGTACGAGAGCGAAAAAAATCCGCCGTGTCATTCGTTCGGCCGATAAAGCAAGGCAACCGCTTCAGCCGCGATGCCCTCGCCTCGCCCGGTGAAACCCAGGCGCTCGGTCGTCTTTCCCTTCAAATTGACCTGGGACGGATC
Source organism: Betaproteobacteria bacterium (assembly GCA_009781175.1). Lineage (GTDB taxonomy): Bacteria > Pseudomonadota > Gammaproteobacteria > Burkholderiales > Rhodocyclaceae > Niveibacterium. The sequence goes on along the minus strand of WQYQ01000028.1, from coordinate 20,366 downwards.
GATCCGCAAATCCTCCGCGATATGCGCGACCATCGCAGGCACATGCGGCAAAATTTTTGGCGCCTGAGCGACCACCGTCGCATCGACATTCGCAACCCGCCAACCCGCCGTATGCACGCTCGCAACGGCCGCGCGCAGCAGAACACGGCTGTCGGCGCCGGCATAGCGCGCATCGGTATCGGGGAAATGCCGTCCGATATCGCCCAGGCCCGCGGCGCCGAGCAAGGCATCGGTCAGCGCATGCAAGAGCACATCGGCATCGGAATGCCCTAGCAAACCGCGCTCGAAAGGAATCGTGACCCCGCCAATGATGAGTTTTCGGCCCGGCACCAGGGCGTGTACATCGAAGCCCTGGCCGATGCGGAAAGGAAGCGTCTTCATTGCTACTCCAGCTTATCTTCCACCTTGCCTCCGAGAATCCGTGCGGCAAGCACCATATCCTCGGGGTAAGTCAATTTGAAATTCGATAAACGGCTTGGCACGAGGCGCGGCGACAAACCCAGTGCCTCGATCGCGCCCGCTTCGTCGGTCACGTCCGGCGCGGCACGCAGCGCTTTTTGCAGAAGTTCAAGGCGGAACATCTGCGGCGTCTGCGCAAGCCACAAGCCTTCGCGCGGAATCGTTTCACGCACGCGCGAATCGGCATCGCCACGCTTCAAGGTATCGGCTAGGGGTGCGGCGAGTAAACCGCCGACAGGATCATCGGCAAGCGTTTCGATTAGCGTCTCGACCTCAGCCGAACTCAGACAAGCGCGCGCCGCGTCATGCACCAGCATCCAGACATCCGGCGGCGTTTGCCTGGCGATTTCGGCCAAAGCGTTCGCGATCGAAGCGGCGCGGCTCGCGCCTCCAATGCGCAGGACTTTCAAGCGCGCATCGTCGGGCCACGAATATTTGTCCCAGTCCGTATCCCCGGGCGCCAACACCACCCATACAGCGCTTAGTTTCGGCACGGAGAGCAAAACATCGAGCGTATGCCGCAATACCGGGCGGCCGAGCAAAGGCAGGTATTGCTTCGGTGTCGCGCCCCCCATCCGGCTTCCACTGCCTGCCGCGGGAACGAGCGCATGAAAAATATGTTCGGTTTGTTTGCTGGAAATCATCAGGATATTTTAGCGGCCCTGCTTCAAATACTTCGTTTTGCTCGAACACCTATACTAAAAAGATCCCCTTGGAGCGAATCATGAATCCTGGCCGCATACGCCCTCCTGCCGTAGCCGGCATGTTTTACCCCGGTGAACCGGAAAAATTGAAATCGATGCTCAGCGAGTTGCTTGGGCAAGAGGTTTCGCCCGATCGAGCCGGCGCGAAAGCGCCCAAGGTTTTGCTCGTCCCGCATGCCGGCTATATCTACTCGGGCCGCACGGCGGCGCGCGCGTATGCTTCGCTCATCCCGTTCGCCGCGCAAATCCAGCGCGTGGTCGTGCTCGGTCCGTGTCATCGCGCCGCGGTTCAAGGCATCGCCCTGCCGGCGAGCGAAGCGTTTTTGACTCCGCTCGGCAGCGTCCGGATCGATCAGGACGCCATCGCGGCAATCCGCGCGCTGCCCGGTGTTTGCGTGCATCCCAATGCGCATGCGCTCGAACACAGCCTCGAAGTGCAGCTTCCCTTCCTGCAAACGGTGCTGGGCGATTTCTCGCTCGTTCCGCTCGCCGTCGGCGACGCCGACATTGCAACGGTATCCCAGGTGATCGAAATCCTCTGGGGCGGGCCGGAAACCTTGTTCGTCGTTTCCTCGGATCTGTCGCACTATCATGTCTATACCGATGCGAATGCGATCGATACCGAAACCATTAAAGAAATTCTGGCCCTGTGCGCCGAAATCGTCCCGGAGCAAGCCTGCGGCGCTTTTCCGCTCAATGGCATGCTGCATGTCGCGGCGCAGCGCCATCTGAGGCCGCGGCTTATCGAACGCTGCAATTCCGGCGATACGGCTGGAGATAAATCGCGCGTCGTCGGCTACTGTTCAATCGCCTTCGATGAGGATAGTGATCGTGCCGAACACTGAACTCTCCGGCCTCCAACTGCTTGCCATTGCGCGCCATGCGATTGAAGCGCGTTTGGGCTTGCGTGCAGCGGATAGGCGGGAAAACACCCCCGCCACGGCATTGGGCGCGAGCTTCGTGACTTTGACACACAAGGGCGATCTGCGCGGCTGCATCGGCAGCCTGGAAGCCGAACGCCCCCTTGCCGAAGATGTCGCCGCGAATGCCTGCGCCGCAGCTTTCCACGACCCGCGCTTTCCGCCCGTCGACGCGGCGGAATGGCCGGAGATCGCGCTTGAGGTGTCGGTTTTGGGCGCTATCGAATGGCGCGGCTGCCCCACGCTCGCCGCAGCGCTGGCCTGGATTCGGCCCGGAGAAGATGGCGTTGTGCTTGCCAGCGGTTCGCGCCGCGCAACCTTTCTCCCCCAGGTTTGGGAAATGCTGTCCGATGCGGAGGAATTTTTCTCCGCGCTGCGCCGCAAGGCCGGACTTTCCACCGCCGCATGGCCCGCCGATGCCCGGATCGGACGCTACCCGGTGCTCAAATACCGGGAGCCGACGGGCTCGCTAGCATCATGAACCACCCCGCCCGCTGGTGGCATTCTCTCGCGGATGGCCGCATTCAATGCGATCTCTGCCCGCGTGAATGCCGGCTTCACGAAGGCCAGCGCGCCGCCTGTTTCGTGCGCCAACGCGTCGGCGATGAAATCGTCCTGACCACCTACGGGCGCAGTTCAGGTTTCTGCATCGATCCGATCGAGAAGAAACCGCTGAATCACTTTTATCCCGGTTCGAGCGTGCTGTCTTTCGGCACCGCGGGCTGCAATCTCGCATGCAAGTTCTGCCAGAACTGGGACATTTCCAAGTCGCGCGATATGGACCGACTGATGGACGAAGCCTCGCCCGAAGCGATTGCGCAAGCCGCCGTGGCGAGCGGCGCGACGAGCATCGCGTTCACCTATAACGACCCGGTGATCTTCGCCGAATATGCGATCGACACCGCGCGCACCTGCCGCGCAAACGGCCTGCGCACCGTGGCGGTTACGGCCGGCTACATCACGCCGCTCGCGCGGCCCGAGTTCTACGCCGTCATGGACGCGGCCAATGTCGACCTCAAAGCCTTCAGCGAAGATTTCTACACGCGCCTGACCGGCGCCCGCCTTGCTCCGGTGCTCGACACCCTGCTCTACCTGCGCCACGAAACCGAAGTCTGGTTCGAAATCACAACGCTGCTGATTCCCGGCGCCAACGACTCGAACGCCGAACTGGAAGCGCTCTCAAGCTGGGTCGCGCGCGAGTTGGGCACCGATGTGCCGCTGCACTTCACCGCCTTCCATCCCGATTTCAAGCTGACGGACCGGCCACCGACACCGGCCGCGACGTTGCGGTGTGCACGCGAAATCGCCCAGGCAAACGGCCTGCATTATGTGTATACGGGCAACATCCACGACGCGGAAGGCGGTACAACCTATTGCAAGGATTGCGGAACTTCGCTGATTGTCAGAGACTGGTACGCAATCCTCGAATACCGGCTTGACCCGGAAGGGCGCTGCCCCGAGTGCGGCGCGCGCCAGGCCGGCCGGTTCGAAGCATTCCATAAAGCATTCGGCCCCAGAAGGATACCGATTCGTATCGCATGCCCTCAATGAAACGCCATCGTCATTCCAGCATCTCAATCCAATCGGACCAAGTCTGGCTCGACGGATTTCTGTCCGACAACCCGGACGCCCGTGCCTTCATCGTCTGCTTCGCCACAACCCATATCGCCAGCCGCACGGCGCGCGAATTTCTCACGGCGCAGCGCCTGCACGAAGCCGGCTACGCTACGCTTCTCATCGACGGGCTGACACGCTATGAAGAAAAACGCGACCCGGATGTTCGCTATGACATTCCGCGCCTGACCAGACGCCTGCTTGCCATACTCGACTGGGTGCGCCATCAGCCCAACCTGGAAAACGCGCAAATCGGCCTGCACACCAGCGGCACTGCCGCCGCGGCCGCCGTCAAGGCCGCGCTGCGCAGCGAGCCGCCACCGTTCGCCATCGTCAGCCGCGCAGGCCGTCTGGACCTCGCGGGCGCCGCGCCACTGCGCCAGAACCGGGTGCCGATCCGTGTCATCGCAGGCGATAGCAACGACGCCACGCGCGGCCCGAGCGAACAAGCGTACCCGCTTATCGGCGGACGCAAGTCCTGGGTTGAGATTCCCGGCGCCGGCGAGCTGTTTCTGGAGCCCGGCGCACTCGAAGCCGCCGCGCGCGCAACCGTCGAATGGTTCAATGAATTCATCGCATTGGAACCGCCCGCGGATAAAAACGATACGGTGGCCTGAACGGCCGTCATTGCACCACTACGTATAATCCAGCGGCGCAAGCGTATTTCCATACTCCCGCCTCAGCTCCAGTGGTATTGCCCCGATGTCCTCTTCGTCTTTCTGTCCGCTAAGCCTTATCCCACCGATCCAATTGCCATCCGCCGGCCGCCGTCTCGACCTGCCTGGCCTGCATGGTTCCGCCGACGCGCTCGCCCTGGCCGAGCTTGCGGGACGCGCCCCGCTGCTCGTCGTCACCGCCAACCCGCTCGACGCACAGCGGCTCGCGCAGGAAATCAACTGGTTCGCGCCGGCCTTGAAAGTGCACATGCTGCCGGATTGGGAAACGCTGCCTTACGACAGTTTTTCGCCGCATCAGGATCTGATCTCCGAGCGGCTCGCCACGCTTTACGCAATCTCACGCGGCGATGCGGACATCACACTCGTTCCGGCGTCGACCGCGCTTTACCGACTCTGCCCGCCGAGCTATCTCGCCGGGCATACCTTCTTCATCAAGCAAGGCGACCGGCTCGACGGCGAAAAGCTGCGCGCCCAGGTCGTGCTCGCGGGTTACGAACACGTCACCCAAGTGCTGCGGCCCGGCGAATTTTCGATTCGCGGCGGGCTTATCGATCTGTTCCCGATGGGCGCCGCGCTGCCGTTCCGCATCGAGCTTTTCGATGACGATGTCGACACCATCCGCACCTTCGACCCGGACAGCCAGCGCACCGTTTATCCGGTCAAAGAAATCCGCCTGCTCCCGGCGCGCGAATTCCCGCTCGATGAAAAAGCGCGCACTGGCTTTCGCCAACGTTTCCGCGAAGTATTCGAAGGCGATCCCTCGCGCAGCACGATCTACAAGGACGTCTCGAACGGCATCGCGCCGGCAGGCATCGAGTATTACCTGCCGCTCTTCTTCGACTCAACCGCGCAACTCTTCGATTACCTGCCGAGCCAATGCACGGTTGTTCTGCATGGCGACGTCAATCAAGCCATCGAGGATTTCTGGCGCGAAACGCAAAGCCGTTTCAAGCTGCTCGGCGGCGATCCGGCGCGACCTCTGCTGCCGCCCGGCCAGCTTTTCTTTTCCGCCGAGCAGTTTTTCGTCGCTCTCAACGCTCATGGCCGCATCGTGTTCGGCCAGCGCAGCGAAACCACCGCCACGCAAGCGCTGCCCGAACTCGCGGTCGAACGGCGCGCGACCGATCCGCTGCAACGCTTGAAAGAGTTCGTCGAAAAGTTTTCCGGCCGTGTGCTGATGCTGGCCGAATCGGCCGGCCGCCAGCAAACGATTGCCGACTATTTCAAGGAATACGGCCTCGTCCCCGCGAGTAGCGCGGACCTCGCGGATTTTCTCGCGGGCGGCGCCAAGCTTTCGCTCGCCACCGGCCCGCTGGCGACGGGCTTCATCTTGCCCGAAGCCCGGCTCGCAATCGTCACCGAAACCGAACTGTACGCCACACAGGCGCGCACGCGCGGGCGCAGAGACGCGCGCAAGGCCGCCACGGTCGAAGGCTGGCTGCGCGATCTATCGGAGCTTAAAGTCGGCGATCCGGTCGTGCACGTCTCGCACGGCGTCGGCCGCTATCAAGGTTTGATTCACCTCGACCTCGGCGAAGGCGAAACCGAATTCCTGCATCTCGACTATGAAGGCGGCGACAAGCTTTATGTGCCCGTCGCGCAACTACACGTCGTCAGCCGCTACGCCGGTGCCGACCCGGATAACGTCGCCCTGCACCGCCTCGGCAGCGGCCAATGGGAAAAAGCCAAACGCAAGGCCGCCCAGCAAGTGCGCGACACCGCCGCGGAACTGCTCGCGTTGTATGCGCAGCGCGCGGCACGCGAAGGCCACCGTTTCGATTTCAAACAACACGATCTGGAAGCCTTCGCCGAAAGTTTCGGCTTCGAGGAAACCGCCGACCAGCTTAGCGCCATCGAGGCCGTCGTTACTGACATGCAATCGGGCCGGCCGATGGACCGGCTCGTGTGCGGCGATGTCGGTTTCGGCAAAACCGAAGTCGCACTGCGCGCCGCGTTCATCGCGGTTTCAGACGGCAAACAAGTCGCGGTGCTGGCACCAACGACGCTGCTCACCGGACAGCACTACCAGACCTTCTCCGACCGCTTTGCCGACTGGCCGGTCAAAGTCGCGGAGATTTCGCGTTTTCGCAGCGCGAAGGAGCAAACCGACGCGCTCAAGCAAGTCGCCGAAGGCAAAGTCGACATCCTGATCGGCACGCACCGTTTGCTGCAAAAAGATGTCGAGTTCAAACGCCTAGGCCTTGTCATCATCGATGAGGAACACCGTTTCGGCGTGCGCCAGAAAGAAGCGCTTAAAACGCTGCGCAGCGAGGTCGACGTGCTGACGCTGACGGCTACCCCGATTCCGCGCACGCTCGGCCTGGCGCTCGAAGGGCTGCGCGAGTTCTCGGTTATCGCCACCGCGCCGCAAAAACGGCTTGCGATCAAAACCTTCGTCCAGCGTTACTCGAAAGGCATCATCCGCGAAGCGGTGCTGCGCGAATTCAAACGCGGCGGCCAAGTCTATTTTCTGCACAACGAAGTCGACACGATTGAAAACGTGCGCACGAGCCTGCAAGAACTGCTGCCCGAAGCGCGCATCGTCGTCGGCCACGGCCAGTTGCCCGAACGCGAACTCGAACGCGTGATGCGCGACTTCACCGCGCAGCGCGCGAACCTGCTGCTGTGCTCGACGATCATCGAAACCGGCATCAACATTCCGAGCGCCAACACCATCATCATCAACCGCGCGGACCGTTTCGGGCTCGCGCAGTTGCATCAGTTACGCGGCCGCGTCGGCCGTTCACACCACCAGGCTTATGCCTACCTGCTGACCGACGCGCATGCCAAACCAACCGCGCAGGCGCAGAAACGCCTTGAGGCGATCTCGATGATGGAAGAGCTTGGCTCGGGCTTCTATCTTGCGATGCACGACCTCGAAATCCGTGGCGCGGGCGAAGTGCTCGGCGAGAACCAGAGCGGTGAAATCCAGCAGATCGGCTTTTCGCTCTACTCCGAAATGCTCAAGCGCGCGGTCAAGGACTTGCAGTCGGGCAAGGAGCCGGATCTTTCGCAGCCGCTCGATGTCACGTCCGAAATCAATCTGCACACGCCCGCCCTGCTGCCGAGCGATTACTGTAGCGACATCGGCGAACGGCTCACACTGTATAAGCGCATGGCCAACTGCGAAAGCGTCGAAGAACTGCAAAGCATCCAAGAAGAACTCATCGACCGTTTCGGCGAAATGCCGGTACAAACACAGACGCTGCTCGACACGCACCGCCTGCGCATCGCCGCGAAGCCGCTCGGCATCATCAAAATCGACGCTTCGGAAGCGCGCATCAATCTGCACTTCGTGCCGAATCCGCCAATCGAACCAATCCGGATCATTCAACTGATTCAGAAAAACCGGCACTACAAGCTCGCCGGACAGGACAAGCTCTGCGTAAGCGTTTACTCTGAAACCCTGAAAGACCGCGTCGCCCGCATACGTGAGGTGCTCAAAGCGCTTGCCGGATAGCCCGCCCCGCGCCAAGCGTCCCGAAAAGGAATATAAAAATGCCAATGGAGCAGACCACCTATAAAGCAGGCTCCCCACCTGCGCAAGAGAACACCGAGCCGGCCAGCGGAGCGCCGCTTCCCGCCTATATGAGCGAGGTGTATGACTGGGCTTATATCAATCCGCGCCATGTCAGACTGCTCGACCGCAACAGCGCCGTTTCCGTGCTGCTCTTCGGCAATGCCGAACGTTTGATGAGAAGGTATCTGGAGCAGATCCAGCCCGGCGGGCGCGTCTGGCAGATGGCGCATGTGTATGGCGACCTCGTCTCCCGCGCCGCCCGGAAAGTCGGCGAGAACGGCCACTTCCTGCTCACGGACATCACAGGCATCCAGATCGCCCACGCGCGGCGCAAACTCGCCCCCTATCCTTGGGCCCAGCTCGTTCAATGCGACGCGGCAAGCTGGGCGCCGGAAAAAACCTACGATCTGATTTGCAGCTTCTTCCTGCTGCACGAGATTCCCGACGCGCGCAAACGCGCCGTGGTCGACCGCGCGCTCGCCGGCCTGGCACCGAACGGCGCCGCGCTCTTCATCGATTACCACCGCCCAGCCTGGTGGCAGCCCGCGGGCTGGATACTGCGCTGGGTGAACGCGAAACTCGAACCCTTCGCGCACAGCCTATGGAACACGGAAATCCGCGATTTCGCCACGCATGCGGATAACTATATCTGGGAAAAAGAAACGCTGTTCGGCGGGGTTTATCAGATCGTCAAGGCGCGTCCAAAGTAGCCGAACGTGGAATCATCCCAATAAAATGGGCGGACAACCCCTTCGATAGAGTTAGAAAAACAACAAAAAAGTTGGCGGAAAAAATTATGAAAGATTCGCATTTTTACTCAATGAGAATTGAATGACGCCTCCAGCCTGGATGAAGACGCATCAAACTCGCGAATTTTCTAATCGAGATTGGATATGTCGCTCAGATGATGGCTGCGGTATTGAGCGCCTTGAGGCTTTTTTTCAAGGACATGGATATGATGCACATCGCCACGATTCATATGCTATCGGAATAACCCTGTCAGGAGTGCAATCTTTTAATTATCGTAAAGATACTCGCTATAGCCTACCCGGCACGACGATGATAATTCATCCCGATGAGATTCATGACGGGGCGGCTGGCACGTCGGAAGGTTTTTTATATCGAATCGCATATATCCAGCCTGAATTGCTTCAACAAGTATTGGGGCACGCTCAACTACCATTCGTCAAAAATGGGATATGTAATGATCCGCGCCTGTATTCAGCAGCGCGTTTGTTACTGGCCGATATTGCAGCGCAACCTGACGCATTAGAGCGAGATGATCGTCTCTTGGATTTAGTCATTGGCCTGCAATCTGTGTCGGACGCTAGGAAACAGCAACATCGTGGAGATTTTCGAGCAGCCCAAGCAGCCAGAGAATATATTCACGATAAAATTGATAGCGTGGTCACCCTTCAGGAACTTGCCAACATTAGTCATCGAGATCGCTGGAGTTTGTCTCGCGATTTCAGATATTACTTTGGTACGAGTCCTTATCGTTATCTAACAATGCGACGCCTTGATCTTGTTAAGCGATTAATGATTGGCGGGAAATCCCTCGCGGATAGCTCCGCAATTGCAGGATTTTCCGACCAAAGCCACATGACCCGGCAATTTGCCAAAACATACGGGATATCGCCTGCCCAGTGGCTGAAAATTCAAGTACCCGTCGACAATGCCAATCATCTTTGATCGAGCATGCGTTCTGCATCGCATTTACAATAATAAGTAGTCACCTCTCACTAGGAACTGGCTCTTTCCGATGTGAGAGGAAATCTAGGTGTGAAGTACAAGTTGGGTAACTATATATACTGTGGTAGATGCTACGGTAATCAATATCAATCCTAAACGGGTCGTAAGAGTAATTGCAGCCGCTACAACTATTGCTACGATCGCAGCTACCGGATCGATTTGAATCTCAGTCCAGGCGATATAGACGGAAAAATTGATAAATACGGCGAGCGGCAATTCTCGTTCGAGTATGCCGCGTGCTTCGTCGCTGAATCGAATCGGCATGAATACGGGAAGTATTCGCACCATCACGCTCGTCATGAGTAACGCCAAAATTGCCAGTCCATGAGATGACAGAGTCATGCCTTGATTCTCCACATTCGCCATGTGCTGAACGCAATACTCGGTAGCCAAAACCATACTTTTCCAACTAGCATGAACAGCCCCATCGCAACGAGAACGCACACCGCTATTTCTACAACTCGGCGATTCCACGTTGCATTAATTCGAGATACACGGGCTTTGAGTTGTCCAAGGGATAATACGAACAACACAGCGCTCGCAGGGAAGCCAAGATTGACCCCCGGATTGGCTAACCAATGTGGAATCAGGAAAATTAAAAATGCACCAGCGATGTTGGATAATACCCAAGCTACGTAAATCGTCAGCCGGATTGTGATAATCGACGAAGTAGCATCTTGTTCACTTTCTACGGCATAAGCTTCATCGCCCAGCATATGTGCAGTAATGGCGCGAGGTAAGCCGGCAGACGGCAAACGAGATGTAGTAGCAAACGCAATAGGAATGTATCTGCTGTTGATGGAGACGGCCATCAACAGCATTGTCAAAACACCTAGTTCCTGTCCCGCTAGCGGTAGCAGTGCCAATTGGCCGCTGCCCGAAAAACCTAACGCGCTATAGAACAGTACCTCCACAAAACCCCAGCCCGATTGGGCGGCGAGAACGCCGCATAACATAGCAACCGGCACCAGCGTTAGCGCAGTCGGCAGTGTACGAACAAACGAATTCCAAACTTGGTTACCTGTACGCGAAACAAGGTAAGTATTTTCCATCAAAATGACAATAGCTCCCAGAATTCAATCGGCTTGACCAACGAAAGATGCGATTCGGCAATGCAACGTCCTAACGATGTTCATAAGAGCTTAGTTATCGACGGACAGAAGTGTCTTGAACGATTGTGCGAGTTTTGGCAGCGCAGCCTGAGAGGTGGTTAACCAACTTTACGATGGATGTGTTTGCCAAAAAATAGCGTCTGAAATACCTGACCATCGACGACTCATTCCGTTTCTATACCAATCGAGTACGCGAAGGCGAAGCGCAGGCAGTGCTGAAGGGCAAGCAAAGCCAACAAAGCAATCGATTGATAGAGAAATAGAATTGCCCCTTCGGCGCCCTCGAAAAGGAACATAAAATATGCCAATAGATTAGAGCGCCGTGGTCGACCGCGCGCTTGCCGGCCTGACACCGAACGGCACCGCGCTCTTCGTCGATTACCGTATGCTTCCCGCCCCAGTAGGCATCAGTCAGTAGAATTTCGGAGCCTCCTCGTCCTAGGAGACAGCTTTGAAGAAAAGCAGATTTAGATTGTCGCAGTCCTGAAGGAAGGCGAGCCGGGTGTTCCGGTGGCCGAGATATGTCGCAAACATGGCGTGAGCGCGGCGACGTACTACCAGTGGAAAAGCAAGTTTGCAGGAGTGCAGGTATCTGAGCTGCAACGACTGCGGGAATTGGAAGCCGAGAATGCCAAGCTCAAGCGCATGTATGCGGATTTGGCCTTGGAGAACTCGGCAATCAAGGATGTTCTGAACCGAAAATCCTAACGCCGTCAGCCAGGCACGAAGTGCTCGAACGGCCACTCATATCGCGTACAGCAACCCGGCATCAAGCCCCAACGCGGCGCGGCATGACTCGTTTTTCTACGCATCGGCGGTCGTCTTGCCATCTCTGACGATCATAACACTGCATGGTGACTGGTCGATCAGGCCCTTGGCCGCCGAATTCGCCAACAGCCGCCGAAGCCGGGAGGCATGGCGATGTCCCATGATGATCAGATCGGCGCCAATCTGCCCGGCCAGAGAGGTGATTTGCTCGATCACCGGGCCTTCCAGAAAATGGCATTGCGTCAGGATCCCCCATTCATGGACCTGTTGCCGCGCATCTTCAAGCAATTTTCGGGTCTCCGCCTCAAGCGAGTCAAAAATATCGGGCGCCGGCTCGGGCACCTTCGTCTCCCAAAGCTGATTGAGGTCATACACGGAAGCCAGATGCAGTTCGGCGCCGCAGCAGCGCGTCATCTCCACTGCCTGGAGCAGGACGGCGTTCCTCTGGTCGGATGCATCGACAGCAACAAGAATCGTTTTCAGCATGAGCGCGCCCTTTTCTCCAACGACTTACGGTTATTCATTTTGCCCGCATGTACCAAGCCGGCAAGAGCGCGGCAAAAAATACCACGGCGACAAGCAGGAAGCTTTCCCGGAATCCCAGGGTACTGGCCTGGGCCGCGATCATGTTTGACAGATAGCGGTGTGCCTCGTTCACCGCGGCGGCCCCGGTTATCCCGGCGCGGTGCAGTTCGTTGGTGATGAGATGCAGGGTCGTGGCGGCCGAGTCGCTTCCTGTCTGCATGGCGTTGATTTCATACGCGTGGAAAGTCGTTTGCCGTTCCAGATAGACGGAGAGTAAATCCACTCCGATCGCCCCGCCCAATTGGCGTATGAAATTGATCGCGCCGGCGCCGTCGCTGACCAGGCGATAATCCAGAACCCTGAGAGCGCCGCCGTTGAGGGACGGCAGAATGAATCCCAGGCCGATACGCCCGAGCACGACATAGCCGGCCAGAGTCCAGAATGGGATATCCACATCAACGCCGCTCATCAGCAAACTGGAGATCCCAAACAGGAACATGCCTACAAAAATCAGGATATGCGGCGGAAATCGGTCACTCAAGCGCCCCGCCAGAGGAAAGATGATACCCAGCGCGATACCGGAGGGCATCAGGAGAAGCCCGGATTCGGTCGGGGTATAGCCTTGGATCGTCTGGACGAAAAGTGGCACCAGATAGGTCGAGCCGTAAAGCCCCAGGCCCAGAATGAACGCGACGACCGAAGCGGCGACGAATCGCGGGTTACGGTAGACGTCGAGCGTCAGCAGCGGCGTTGCGATCCGTCGCTCCTGCACCACGAAAGCGCCCAGGGCAATCGCTGCCAGACAGAGCGCCCCGCGCACGAAGGTCGAATCCCAACCCAGGCGCTGGCCGTTGGACATTCCCGCGAGAAAGGCAGCGATGCCCGCCACCAGCAGAATGAAGCCGAGCCAGTCGAAGGCGGGCCGTTGGTGTTCCGTGGCCGTTGCCAGAAAGATCGAGGACAGCAAAAAACTCACGGCGCAGAACGGCAGGCCGAGAAAAAACACGTAATGCCACGAATAGTTGTCGATGAGCATGCCGCCAGCGGTGGGACCGAGTGCCGGAGCCAGGATGACGCCCATGCCGTAAAGCCCCATGGCGGAACCGCGCCGGTCGGGCGGAAAGACCTGAAACATGGCGACCATGGCCAGCGGTTGGGCGACGCCGGCGGCAGCGCCCTGAATGATCCGGGCAACAATCAGCGTAGCGTCGTTAGGACTGAACCCTCCCAGGACGGAGCCGAGTGCGAAGGCGACGAGCATCGCGCAGAAAACGTTTCGGTTCCCGAATGATTTGACGGCCCAGGTGGCCGCCAGCATGGCCGCGGTCATCGAGGCGAGGAAAGCCGTTGACAGCCATTGTGCCTGGTCCTGACCCATGCCGAACTCGCCCATGATGTCGGGCATCGCCACATTGACGATGGTGGCCGAGGCGATCATCGCAATCAACCCGATCAGCACCGTCAGGGAAACGTACCATTTGTACGCCGGGCCGTAACGGGTGACCAGTTCTTCGGTCGTTACCTGAGCCACGGCGTGCCTTGGCAATGGGCGAGCGAGCGCATCACCATCCCCCGCCCAGCGCTCGGAACAAGCGGACGGCGGCGCGGGCAGCATCCGCCTGGACACGGGGCAGCTCGCTTGCCACGGCAAGCAGTTGCCGATCGGCATCCAGCACATCCGTCAAGGGAATCAGCCCGGCAAGGTAGGCCGTTCTTGAATCCTCGTAAACCTGGGTCAAGGCATCGATCTGTTTTGCCACATCCTGGCTGTAGGCTTCGAGCTGAACGAGCGCGACACAGGCATTTTCGACATCCTCGGCGGCGCGCAGAACCGTCTGCCGGTAGCCGGCGAGCGCTTCCCGAGTCACCGCATCGGCCTGCTCGACCTCCGCGTCGACCCGGCCGAAATCGAACAGCCGCCAGCGCAGGCCAAGAATTCCGAGCGGCTGGAACGTGGCGCTCTTGAACAGATTGCCGGTCGTCAGGCTTTCATAGCCAAGCGCGCCCGACAGGGAGATGGCCGGGTAATACTCCGCGATGGCCATCCCGATCCGCGCGTTGGCGGCGGCCAGTTCCCGTTCGGCAGCAATGACATCGGGGCGGCGGCGCAAGAAATCGGAAGGCTGCGCGCTGATTTGCGGAATCGCGGGAATGGCCGACGGAACGCTCAACTCGGTGGCATAGGTTCCCGATTGCACGCCCATGAGGACATCGATGCGATTCAACTGCGCCGCGAGATCGATTCGCAGGAGCTTTTCTTCCCCCTGGGTATGGGCCAGCAAGGCTTCGCCTTGCGCGACTTCCCGGTCGGTGCCGAAGCCGTGGTCGCGCCGCTCCTTGAGCATTTCCAGCAAGTCGGCATCATTGGCGATGCGGGCTTCGATGACCTTCAATTGCGCCTGATTCCCGCGAATCCTGAAATACGTATCGGCAGCCTCCGCCGCCACCGAAATCCTTACCCCTGCGTGCCTTGCCTCGGCAGCGCCGGCCACGGCCAATGCCGCTTCTTCCTGACGCCTGAGTCCACCGAACAGATCGATTTCCCAGGAGGCGCCAAGCCCGACATCGTACAGGTTGCTGGTCCGCGGAAAATCGGGTACTGCGCTGTTGGCGATGATGGCCAGCGGGTTTTCCAGCGACATGCGCTCGCGCATCGCCTGGGCATTCGCGTCAAGCGCCGGCAACAGTTTCGCGCCCGCCGCCCTGGCAACGGCGCGCGCCTGAGCAACCCGCTCCAGCGAGGCCAGGATGTCCAGATTTTGTTGCAAGGCGCGCTCGATGATCCGGGTCAACTCCGGGTCATGAAATCCCATCCACCACTGGTCGAGAGGCGGCGCCTCCGCGACGGCGGGACGGGACGCCACCGCCCCAGCATTGTGGAACGGTTCGAGCGCCACCTCGGGCCTTGCATAATCAGGCCCCACCGCGCAGCCAACCAGCAGGCCGGCCAGCATGACCGCGCTTGCCGCGCGCCACGTTTCTTTCGCCAGCCGCTCGCGCGGGGAATTTCCGTCGTATCCCCGGCGTGTCTCTTCAACGCGGATGCGTGTCAATGTCGACCTCGACCATCATGCCGGGACGCAAGGGATTGTCGTCCGGCTGTTCGACGGCAATGCGCACCGGCACGCGTTGTGCGATTTTCGTAAAATTGCCGGAGGGATTGGGGCTTGGCAAAAGCGCGAATTCACCGGTCGCGGCATTGCCAATCCGTTCGATATGGCCGACGAAACGGCGATTGGGATAGGCATCGACACGGATATCGACCGCCTGTCCTGGCCGCAGGCCAGCCAGCTTGGTCTCCTTGATATCGGCATCGATCCATACCTTCTTGGGGTCATGGATAATGAACAAGCGCTGCCCAGGAATCACATATTCTCCCGGTTCCACGAATTTCTGATCGACGATTCCGTCAATCGGACTGCGCACCCGGCGGTCGGCAATGTTGATCTCCTGCTCGCGAATCTGCGCGTCGATCTGGGCCGCTTCCTGGACAAGGTTGTCCACTTCCTTGCGCAATACATCGATATCGCCAAGTTTTGCCCGCGCGTCGGACAGGCTGGCCGATGCCGACGAGGCTGCCGCCTCGGCTTGCCGCAACTGCGTCTGTCGCTGTTCCCACAATTCGTGGGAAACAATGCGCCCCCGCAATTCATCGGCCCGCTGGAATTCGCGCCGGGCCTGCTCCAGTTTTGTTGTCGCCGCCTGGTAGTTGGCTTCGGCGGCAGCCACTGCGTTGTGGGCGGTGCTGCCCACCATGCGCTGCTGAATGTTGATCTGCTCCCGCCGCAGGCGAACCGATTCAGCTTTGGCGCGCAATCCCGCGAGTTTGAGATCGGCTTCCCGCTGGTCGATCACAACCAGTTCCTGCCCGCTGTGAATGACTTGCCCATCGGTTACCGGACGCTCGATCACCCAACCGTCGACGCGACTGCTCACGACGATCATGTCAGCTTTCACCCGGGCATCGTTCTCGGTCACATGCGCCAGGCGCTCGTATCCCCACAACCCGATGCCTAGGAGCAGCGCGATGGCCACACCAAGGAAAATCCACTTGCGATAGTGGCGCAGTGAAACAAGCAGGCGTTGAATCATCCCGCAGCCATGCCAGGCGCGGGCTGGCTCCGCTTCATGGAGCGCGTAGGGACAAATAGACTTTTCATCCCAAGAAAACTGAATTCTGCTTCAACCATAGGAGCTATAGCTTCTTCAGCAAGGTGTTGCTACAAGTGTTCGAACGTACTAGTTTTTGACTTTAACAGAAATTTCAGTGGCGTCCTGTTTATTTGGCCTGTGATGGAATTAATGCCTGCGTTTGTATTTGCAGGGAAATTCTTACAAGCCGAAATCCTCCCGCAAACGATCGATCTGATGCATCCGCTCATGCAGGAGCGTCACGATGCCGATATCGCCGTTCGAAAGTCTGCGCCAGTAAACGAAGTGTCGCCCATAGCGGAAGAAAAAGCCTTCGATGCCAAACTCGGCCGGGATGGGCTTGGAGGGTGTTCTGTGGGTTTCAATGCCCGCAAATGCTTCGAACAAGCCCGTGATGTAGCGCTCGGCCTGCTGCTCGCCCCAGCGATTCCGCGTATAACGATAAATATCGTCCAGCCGATAGGACGCCGCTTCTTGGACACAAACCTTGTTGCTCATGCGCTCAGGTTTGGTTGCGCGCAATCACATCGGCTGCGGTCAGTGGCTTATACGAGGATTCCGGCGCGGCATAGGCATGCGCCAATTCAGCCTTGAGCCGGTTAAAGGCTTCCTGCTCAACGCGTTCTTTGTCGCGGCGAATCAAATCGCGCATGTACTCGCTCACGTTCTCGTAGGTACCATGCTCGCCTATGTTGGCGGCGACAAATTCACTCAGGGCTCCACTGAGGCGGACCGTCATGGTCGTGGTCGGTGTTCGGGACATGGCATTGCCTTTTTGTAGCTAGATGCGTATTCAATATAAACAAAATTGAATGCAGCGACAAGACCTTCGTCGCCTGTTCCACTCTGCCCCGGCCATTATGATGTTTGTTATATATCGCATTCCGGTGGTGACGCCGGCCAGCTCGAAGCAGTCAGCGATTGGCCAGAACGGCTAATGCAAGCCTTCCGCCGCGATTTCGGCGATAGTCTGTAAACGCCCGACGGTTCCCCCTCTCCAAGGATTCATTGGGGTGCGCAAAGCACACCCCAATGAATGGAGCGTCAGCACGAAGATGCCGCTATTTCAGCCTGCCGACTCACTGAATCCCCCGCGGGCAAACCCAACAAATCCAAATAGCCTTGCAGACCGCCCTTCAGATTGAACCGGGCGCGGACCGTCTCGATCGCCGCCGCGCGCAAGTGATCAAAACGTTTCGGATCTTCCAACACCTCGCAAACGGTTTTCGCCAACGCCGCCGAATCGAAAAAATCCACCAGCAACCCATTGCGCCCAGGCTCAATCACCTCCTCCACCGGCGCGGTCTTCGAGCCGATCACCAGACACCCGGAAGCCATCGCCTCAAGCATCGACCACGACAACACGAACGGATACGTCAAATACACATGCGCGGCTGAAACTTGCAACAGCTTGCAGAAAACCGGATAAGGCACCCTCCCGAGAAAATGAATCCGTGCCAATTGCGCTTCCGTTAAAGCCAATTCCGCCAACAGCTTCTCGCGCCAAGTCGTAGCGTCTTTCGGCCTTCGGCTATAACTCACCTCATCGCCGCCGACGATCACAATGCGTGCCTTCGGCCGCGCCGCCAATATCGCGGGCAACGCGCGCATGAAGCTCGGGAAGCCGCGATACGGCTCAAGATTGCGCGCCACATACGTCACGATTTCCTCGCCCTGGCGCAAGCAGGTTCCATCCGGCAAATCCAGCGTTGCATCCGCCAAAGGGCCAAGATTCTCGGTATCGATCCCCTCATGCACCAGATGAATCTTGTGCCGATACGCCACGGGGTGAAGCTGCTTCTGCCACGAGGTCGGCGTCACCCCGGCATCGCACAACTCAAGATTCAAAAGATGCAAAGCATTGCGTGCCGTAATACGCGCGCGATCATCAAACTGCAATGGCGCGGACGGATCGAAATCCGCATCCGCACCTTCCGCGCGATAAAAAAACTCGCAAAAATGGATCAAACGCGCACTCGGAAAAACATCCTTCACGAATAAGGTCTCCCCCCAACCCGGATGCGCCAGCACCACATCGGGGACGAACTCCTCCCCTTTCAAGCGCTGCAACACGCGCGCCACCGCCTGGCCATACAACACCGCGCGCTCAAAGCCGGTTACATAGTGATGCACGCCTTTCGTCGGCTCTCGATGCAAGTCGTAGCGCAACAGTTCAATCCCAGGCAAACCCGGAGCCGTCCGGCGTCCGATCGCCCGCAGCGCCACATCGCCGCGCTGCGACAAATGAATGCACAAGTGACGAAACTGGCCAGGGAAATTTTGATGAATAACAAGGATATTCATAGGCTAAAAATCTGCTTGCCCCACTGCGAAAAGACGAGGCCGCAAATTGAACCATGTAACAGCGATTTGAAAAATATGGAGCAGATTAACAGGCCGCTAACCGCGTTCATGCGATATTGAAGAGCCTCTTGAGCAGGTGCGTTCTGAAATCCCTCTTTGTACTGATGAACATGTGAATCACAATCAAATCATCGGCAAACTCATAGACTATTCGCGTTTGTCTGACCAAGGTGTATTTGATATTTTCAATTCCCAACTCTTTTAGCTCGTCAATACAACTACCGATTTCCGGGTTGTTCTTGATTTGCTTGATGGATGCCTTGTATTCCGCATTCACCGCATTCCAAACCGTACCGCCAAACTCTTTTTTTACGTACCGTTTGATGTCTTCGAATTCCTCCTTTGCACTGTCGAGAACGACGATTCTATTTGCCACGATCAATCGTCCATTTCATCAAAAAAGGCTTCCGCATCACTGAATTTACCCGCCTTCAGTTCCTTCCTGCCAAGCGCAATCAGCTTGAGAAGAGCCATTGTCTCCTGCTGTTTTTCGTACTCGGCAATATCCATGACAACCATTTTGGCTTCGCCATTCTGAGTAATGATCATCGGCTCGGGATTGGTGGCGAATGCCTTTACGATCTCTGCCGCGCTGGATTTCAAGTACGTGATCGGTTTGATTTGTTTGGCGAGTGACATGCGCATCTCCATATTTGCAAAGAAGATAATATAGACCGAATTCTGTCCTCATGAGCCGCCTCAAGCTTCAAATTGCCAAACGTTCATGATCCAGGCGTTTATTGGCCCGATACAACTCATGACCCGCACGACCACCGCGGTGGCGCTCCACGACTACACAGCCGTGAGCCTGCGCAGGCGGGCTCGCAGCAAGATTACGAACAGGTTCCTAGATGCCCCTACACCTGAGCAGGCGGCCACTGGCGGGCTATATGCACCAAGGCTAACACCCACACCGTTTCACCATCGATCTCATACACCAGGCGATAGCTTTCATGAGGGATCAGCTCGCGCGTGCCGGCGATCTTCCCTGCTCTGCCGAGCCTCGGATGATCGGCCAGCATAGCGGCCGCATCGCTGAATAGCTGATCCATACGCGCCGCTGCGCGTGGATTGTCGGTCGCAATGTAGCCGCACACATCATCTCGGTCTTGTTCCGCTTCGGGCGTCCAAATGACTCTCACTCGCCGGCCTCGTCGGCCTTGCGTAGCAGTTCCGCTCGCCGCGCGGCGGCATCGGCTTCGACCTCCTCATTGGAACGGCCACGGCCGGCACGCATCGAAATGCGCGCAGTTTCCACCTTGCGGCGCAGAAAATCATCGTATTCCCGCGCCTCGCGTTGGCGCTGGACAAAATCGCGCATCAGCTCCCGCACCACTTGGGACGCCGGCCGGTGCGTTGCTTCGGCTTCGGCCATAAAGGCGTCGCGCAGCTCGGGTTCGAGTTTCATCGTGAAAACGGTTTTTGACATGGGCCACCTCGATTCATGCGGTAGATACCAACCAAGTATATACGGCGTCAGTATCGCACGCGAATCTATCAAACCGCTCACATCTCCTGCAATGGCATCACTTTCACCTACTGTCATACACACCAGCAGTGAGTCACCGACAAGCTCCATGGGCGCAATGGAACAGCGAACCAACAGCCAGAAATTCCGGAGGACATCGAACAAGCCGGAATTGGCTGGTGTCAGCCAAAAAGCTCGCTGTGCGAGCCTAGAGCGGTTTTGGTTCAAGTGCATACGGATCATGCACGATTTCAGTTGTAGGCGGCAGGATGCCGCCCCTACATATCGTCCTGATTTTTCAGGAGATTGGATTTGCAAACAAATTGTAGGG
>WQYQ01000027.1 GCA_009781175.1 Betaproteobacteria bacterium | reverse complement strand
TTCGCCTGGCTGGAGAAGAACCGGCGGCTGTGGAAGAACTGCGAGCGAAAGCTCAACACCAGCTTGCAGTTCATCCATCTGGCATTCTTGGGGTTATTGCTCAGGAGATC
This sequence comes from Betaproteobacteria bacterium, assembly GCA_009781175.1. Taxonomy (GTDB): domain Bacteria; phylum Pseudomonadota; class Gammaproteobacteria; order Burkholderiales; family Rhodocyclaceae; genus Niveibacterium. The sequence continues at coordinate 32,912 of WQYQ01000027.1, read as the reverse complement.
GTAAACGGGCTCTGAGAGCAAAGCCGCAAGCAGCTACAATTCGACATTCAGACATACCAGGATTCATGCCGTGACTGCGCCAACCGATACAAAAGCCCCCGTGACCGCCACCAACTTCCTGCGCAATGCCATCGAACGCGACCTGGAGGCCAACACCTATGCAGGCCGCCATTGGGGAGGCAGCCCGGGCGACGCGGCCCATCACGCCGCGGGCCCGCTCGATCCGGCTAAAATCCGCACCCGCTTTCCGCCCGAGCCGAACGGCTATCTGCATATCGGGCACGCCAAATCGATCTGCCTGAATTTCGGGCTCGCGCGCGATTACGCCGGCGTCTGCCACATGCGTTTCGACGACACCAACCCCGAAAAAGAAGAACAAGAATATGTCGATGCGATCCTCGACGCCGTGCGCTGGCTCGGCTTCAACTGGGAACAGAACGGCGCGAGTTATCTGTTCTACGCCAGCGACTATTTCGATTTCATGTACCGCGCCGCGGAAACGCTGATCGAACGCGGCCACGCCTACATCGACGAGCAAAACGCGGAGGCAATGCGCGCCACGCGCGGTACGCTGACCGAGCCGGGCACGAACTCGCCCTGGCGCGACCGGCCGGCCGAAGAAAGCCTGCGTCTGTTCCGCGAAATGCGCGCGGGCAAGCACGCCGAAGGCAGCATGATTCTGCGCGCCAAGATCGACATGGCCTCGCCCAACATCAACATGCGCGATCCGGCAATTTACCGCATCCGCTTTGCCGAGCATCACAACACCGGCAATACCTGGTGCATCTACCCGATGTACACCTTCGCGCATCCGATCGAAGACGCACTAGAACAGATCACGCATTCGATCTGCACGCTCGAATTCGAAGATCAGCGCCCGTTCTACGACTGGGTACTCGAACGGCTCGCCGAAGCCGGCCTGCTCGCGCATCCGCTACCGCACCAGTACGAATTCGCGCGCCTCAACCTCACCTACATCGTCACGAGCAAGCGCAAGCTCAAACAGCTCGTCGACGAAAAACACATCGAGGGCTGGAACGATCCGCGCATGCCCACGCTTGCCGGCATGCGTCGCCGCGGCTACACGCCCGAAAGCTTGCAAATGCTCGCTGAACGCACCGGCGCATCGAAATCGAATAGTTGGATCGACTACAGCGTGCTCGAAGGCTGTCTGCGCGAAGACCTCGAAGGCAAAGCCCCGCGCGCGATGGCCGTGCTCGACCCTCTCAAGCTCAAACTCACCAACTGGGATGAAGTGATCGGCGCCGGCCGCGTGGAAGCCTGTGTCGCCCCGGCGCATCCGCACCACCCGGAATTCGGCGAGCGCCGCTTCAATCTGACGCCTGAAATCTGGATCGAACGCGAGGATTTCGAAGAAATCCCGCCCAAGGGTTTCCGCCGCCTCTATCCGCCGCAGGCCGGACAGGCCGGCAACATGGCGCGGCTCAAGTACGGCTATGTCATCGAATGCACCGGCTGCGAAAAAGATGCTGCCGGCAACATCACCGCGGCGCTCGCGCGCATCGTGCCGGATACCAAAAGCGGCACGCCCGGCTCCGACAGCGTCAAAGTCAAGGGCGTCATCACCTGGGTCAGCGCCACACAAGGCATCGCCACCGAAGTGCGGCTTTACGACCGGCTGTTTACCGAGGCCCAGCCCGATGCCGGCGAGCGCAACTTTCTCGATGCGCTGAACCCCAACTCCAAGCGCATCATCACCGCCTGGGTCGAACCCGGTTTAGCCAATGCCCAGGCGGAGCAAAAATTCCAGTTCGAACGCCACGGCTACTTTGTCGCGGATCGTGTCGACTCGCGCGCAGGCGAGCCGATCTTCAATCTTGCCGTCGGCTTGAAAGACTCGTGGGCCAAGTAATCGCGCCATGCCTGAGAGCCTGTTCAGAATCTGTAGCGAAAGCCCGTGACGCCACGAATTTGGGACGCCTTCGCCGCCCATAAAGCTTGTCTCGCTTGCACTGATGCGTGGTTGGGAGTCCCATGCACTCAACACACTCAAGCCGAACAAGCATTTTGGCAATTCGTTACAAGCAGCGCGATCCGTGTTGCCCGGATAATGCAAATAGCATAAATTAAAGTTTTTTGCTTACCTGCACGATATTCTGCAAGGGTTTCCATAAAACAGAAGATCCAGGTGAATCATCCCAAGTTGAAACTTGGGGCTTGTTCGCCACAAGATGGTTTTAATACCTTGCGAATTCGAGCATGCGAAACAAAGTGGAATAAGTACAAGAAAGGCAGACATGCAAATGGAACCTAGCCTCCGAATCGTTTTCTCGGGCGAAACACTCGACGGCCATGACCGAGAGACCGTCAAACAAGCCGCAGCAGTGCGTTTAGGCGCCAAGTCGGAACTGATCGAGCAGATTTTCTCGGGCCGGCCGGTTATCCTAAAAAAGGGACTGGATGCGGACGCCGGGCAGCGTTATATCGAACTACTCGAACGCCTCGGAATGCGCGCGCGCATCGAGCCCATGCCCGGCACGGCGGAATCGATCCAAGCGTTTGAAAAGCCCGCCCCTCCTCCGCCTAAAGCCGTAGAGCCACCGCCATCGCCATCGCCAACGCATACGGAAAAAAGTTTCACCAAGGAGGAAGATGAATCGTTTGCTACGCGGACTTTCGTATCCGGCTCGTTTTCGGACCCGCCGCCGCCGCCCGCGGAAGAAACCTTGCTCGTCACCCCGGAAGGCGAGGAAATCACGCCGCCGCATGTGCCCAGAAAATTGCAGCGCTATCTTTTTCCCTTGCTGATTGCAATCATGCTCGTTGTCCTCGTTTGGATGGTTCTACAAACTGTTTGATTTCGCCCGGTTTTTGTCATTCGCACTCATTTGGGGCACGCCTTTGGCATCTATAAAAGGCTTATCTCGCGATCCCGGCACCCGAATGAATCGCAGCCTCGCAACCGTCATCGCTTTAACGATCCCGCTCGGGCTTGCGCTCGACCAATGGGGCGGACGCTTTGGCCAGCCGCTGGTGAATCTCTGGGTCGTCGCCTTATTCGGTTGGATGCTCTGGCGCGAAGCGGGCATGGACCGGCTCACGATGCTGGCCTGCCTGTTGATTGCCGGCCTGGGTGAATGCGTGCTCGCATTGCTCTGGGGGCTGTACGACTACCGCCAAAGCAATCTGCCGCTCTTTGTTCCGCCCGGCCATGTGCTGCTTTTCTGGCTCGGCGTCTATCTTTCGACACGCATTCCAGCCTCCTGGCTCGCCTGTGTGCCGCCGCTCGCAAGCGTCGCGGTCGCGCTGGGCCACGACACCTTGAGCCTGCCCTTGCTCGCGCTGTATCTGCTCTGCTGGCGCTTCGGCCCCACGCCACGCTTGTATTCGACGATGTTCGTGCTGGCGCTGGCGATGGAGCTTTGGGGCACCGCGCTCGGTAATTGGGCTTGGCGCGCAACGGTACCCGGCCTCGGCTGGCCGGCGGCGAATCCGCCGCTTGCGGCGGGAGCGTTTTATTGCGCGCTCGACCTGCTTGTGCTCGGCGTTGTGCGCAAACGCAGCGCCGTGCTTCAGCCCGCGCTTGAGGCAAATCGCTGACAATTCAGAAAAACAGCATCGCAAGAAATATTCCGAGCATCAAAAAACTCAGCGCGAGTTTAATGACCGTTCCAATCAACATGCCCAGCCAAGTCGCCAAGCCGACCTTCGTTGCGCGCAGGCTATTGCGCACGGCGATCCACTCGCCCAGCATCGCGCCGAGCAAGGGCATGAAAAGCAGCCCGACCAAGCCGGAAAAAATACCTACCACGGAACCGATCGCCGCCCCGAACAAGGCCAGCGGACTTGCGCCGGCCCGCTTCGCGCCAAATAAGGCCGCGACATAATCCGTCAGCCATGCCAGCAAGGCGAGCACGCTGACGATGCCCAAGGTCCACGGGCCGATACGGGTGAAATCGTCGATCCACGCGCCCAGCACGATGCCGGCCAGGATGAACAATGTACCCGGCAAAACCGGCAACACGGTTCCAAGCAGGCCAATCACGATCAGCGTCGCACTCAGCAGCCACCACCACAATTTCGGATCGGAAAAAACATCCATCGCACATCATCCAAACGGAAATCCAAGCAAGGGCCGATTACGGCACAAATCCCCGCCAGCGCGCAATGCCGGATTGGAATCGGCGACAATAGTGGCTTGCCCGGCTAGCCCTTATGAACAGTACCGCACCTCGCCGCATCGCCCACCTCGACATGGATGCTTTCTACGCATCCGTCGAACTACTGCGCTACCCGGAACTGCGCGATCAAGCGGTCGTCATCGGCGGCGGCCGACGCCAGGCATCCGAAGACGGCGCGGACCAGCCCAAAGTCTTTGCCCGGCTGCGCGACTATACCGGCCGCGGCGTCATCACCACGGCGACCTATGCGGCGCGCAAGCTGGGCGTGCATTCCGGCATGGGTTTGATGAAAGCCGCCGCGCTCGCCCCGGACGCGATTCTGCTGCCGGCCGACTTCGATGCCTATCGGCACTACTCGCGCCTGTTCAAGGCCGCGGTCGCGCGCATCGCGCCAGAAATCGAGGACCGCGGCATCGACGAAATCTATATCGACCTCACAACGCTGCCCGGTGCCTTGCGCGAAACAGCGCAGCAGATCAAGGACGCAGTCTGCGCGGCGACCGGCTTGTCCTGCTCGATTGGCGTGAGTCCGAATAAGCTGCTTGCGAAAATCTGCTCCGATCTCGAAAAACCCGATGGACTGACCTTGCTTACTACAGCCGACATCCCCACGCGGATCTGGCCCTTGCCCGCGCGCAAGATCAACGGCATCGGCCCCAAGGCCGCCGCCAAACTGGAACAGCTCAGCATCCGCACAATCGGGGAACTCGCCGCGGCCGATCCGCAATGGCTGATCGTGCATTTCGGCCACAGTTACGGCGCCTGGCTGCATGAGGCTTCGCACGGCCGCGACGAGCGGCCTGTCGTGACCCATAGCGAGCCGAAATCAATCAGCCGCGAAACGACTTTCGAACGCGATCTGCACCCGGTGCATGACCGCGCAAAACTTTCGAGTATTTTCACTTCACTCTGCGTGCGCGTGGCCGAAGACCTTGCGCGCAAACATTATGCGGGGCGCACGATCGGCATCAAACTGCGCTACGACGATTTCCGCACCGTCACGCGCGACTACTCGCTCGAACTCCCCACGCAGGCGGCAAGCGTTATCCGCCGCGTGGCCGGCGAATGCCTCAAACGTGTGCCCTTGGATAAACGCCTGCGCCTGCTCGGCGTGCGCGTCGGCAGCCTGTCGCCCATGTATACAAACCTGAATCAGGCTGGCGAACATCCGGCTCAGCCCTATACACTGCCTTTGTTCAACGATTAATCAGATTCAATGTCTTTACGGAGCACCACATGAACCTCGAAAAGGTTGTTTTTGGTTTCTTCATCGTCCTCGCCGCGACCTTGAACTTCGGTTTTTTTGTCGGCACGATCGACAACCCCGCGCATCACAACATCGGCGAATTGTTCTTCGCGATTGCGATCAATCTGATCGCCACGGTGCTCAAATTCGGCGACCGCACCCAGGTCGGCGCGGTACACCTCGCCACCAGCCTGGTTGCGGATTTGCAGTTAATCGCGGCAGCGATGCACTGGGGCTGGGCAACGCATATCTCCAGCATTGGCATGACTGCGCAAACCACCACGACCGTCGTTTCGCTCGCCGCCGGCGCAATGCTCGCCAATGCGGTTTCGGTCGTGATCCTGATCGTCGAGACGGTGATGACACGCCGCTAGGCGATGAGGCAATGGACGAGTCGCCTCACGCTCCCATAGCGTAATCAGCGTTATTCTTTAAGCCAGCGCGCCGCGTCGAGCGCAGAGTAGGTCAGAATGCCGTCGGCGCCCGCGCGCTTGAAGGACAGGAGCGCTTCCAGCGTACAGGCGCGGCCGTCGATCCAGCCATTTTGGGCCGCGGCTTGCAGCATCGCGTATTCGCCGCTGACCTGGTAGGCGAAAGTCGGCACGCCGAGTTCCGCTTTCACGCGCCGCACGATGTCGAGATACGGCAGTCCCGGCTTGACCATGAACATATCGGCGCCTTCGGCGATATCCTGCGCAACTTCGCGGAGCGCCTCGTCCGAATTGGCCGGATCGATCTGATAGGTATATTTATTGCCCTTGCCCAAATTGGCCGCCGAACCCAATGCATCGCGGAACGGGCCGTAGAAGGCCGAGGCGAATTTGGCCGAGTACGCCAGAATTCGCGTATGAATATGCCCGCGCGCTTCGAACGCTGCGCGGATCGCGCCGATACGTCCGTCCATCATGTCCGACGGCGCAACCACATCGACCCCCGCGTCGGCATGACACAGCGCCTGTTTGACGAGCGCCGCGACCGTTTCATCGTTCATGACGTAGCGGCGCGGATCATCCACGGCGATCAGGCCGTCCTGGCCGTGAATCGTGTAAGGGTCCAAGGCGACATCGGTAATCACACCGAGTTCGGGAAAGCGCGATTTGAGCGCTCGCACAGTGCGCGGCACCAAGCCATCGGGATTCCACGCCTCGGCGGCATCTTCGCTCTTTTTCTCCTGCCCCACGACGGGGAACAAGGCGAACGCGGGCACGCCAAGCTCCACTGCCTGTTCCGCGAGTGCCAGAAGCTTATCGATCGAGACACGTTCCACGCCCGGCATCGAGGCTACCGGCTCGACGGCCCCCTGACCTTCGAGCACGAAAACGGGGTAAATCAAATCATCCGCCGACAAACGATTTTCCCGCATCAGACGGCGCGAAAAGTCGTCACGACGCATACGCCGCATGCGACTGGCAGGGAAAGGACTGTTCACTCGTGTCATGGCTTTAAATCCGGTTAGCAATGTTTAATGTTTGCAGACTGGCAAATCGTCTTTTTTGGGAACTTTGTAAAACAGGCCCACTCTGAGCGACTGGATGGTATTGCACCGTCTCCCGCTTCACCTCCCTGAGCGGGTGCCTTATGAGAGGCGTTCACCCCCGGTCTTCATCCCCTTTACCGGGGGTTTTTCTTTGTTCGTCCGCCGCGTTGCCGCCGGCGTCCGAAATCAAACCCTCCAGCCACTTGCCGACGACCCGCTCGGCCTCTTCGATACCCGATTTCTTAAGGCTGGAAAACAGTTGCGCCGTGACGTTCCCGCCCCATTGCGGCAACTCGCTCCGCAACCCCATCAAAGCGGCGGCGGCTTGTCCGCGCGAAAGCTTGTCCGACTTCGTCAGCAGGATGTGTATTGGCCGGCCGCTCGGCGCAAACCAGTCGAGCATCTGGCGGTCGAGCGGCGTCAGCGGATGCCGGCTATCCATGATGTGCACCACGCCGATTACATTGGGACGCTGCGACAGATAGCGTTCGAGCAGATCCCGCCATTGCCGCCGGATCAGTTCCGGAACATTCGCATAACCGTAACCTGGCAAATCGACGAGCGCGACCCCGCTGGGCAGCCGGAAAAAGTTGATCAACTGCGTCCGGCCCGGCGTTTTGGAGACGAAAGCGAGCCGGTTATGCCCAACCAGCGTATTGATCGCGCTCGATTTACCGGCATTCGAGCGTCCTACAAAAGCGATCTCCAGCGCATCGGAATCAGGCAGAGCCTGAGGTTTGGCGAATGAGGTCTCAAAACGAGCATGACGGAAGAGGGACATGTGCAGCGGGCGCTATCAAACGCATGGCCGGAAAGGCATGGAATGCCTTAGAATAACAGGTTTAGAGACCGACTCGTTATCTGAGGATTCTATGTTGAAGCCGATTTTGAAGGCTGTGCTACTCACTGGCTTGTTTACTGCCTTGTCTGCGACGGCCGCTGACGAATCAGCGGCAAAACTTGACATGGAGAAAGCCAAACAAACCGCCTCGACACTCTGTGTTGCCTGCCATAACGCGGATGGGAACAGCACGATTGCGCAAAACCCGAAACTCGCCAGCCAGCACCCGGAATACTTGTATAAGCAGTTGCACGATTTCAAGTCGTGGAACGGCAAACCGGCCGAACGCGTCAACCCGGTCATGGCCGGCATGGTCGCGGCGCTTGACGAAGCCGATATGCGCGCGCTGGCCGCCTACTTCTCGGAGCAGAAACTGACGCTTGACGAAGCCAAGGACCGCGCAAACGTCGTGCAAGGCCAGCATATCTGGCGCGCCGGCATTGCCGCCAAAGGCGTACCGGCCTGCGCGGGTTGCCACGGCCCTGCCGGAGCGGGCCTGCCCGCCCAGTATCCGCGTGTGCAGGGTCAGCACTTCGATTACACCGAAGCGCAGTTGAAAGCGTTCCGCGCCAACGAACGGGCCAATGATCCGAACTCGATGATGCGCGCGATCGCGCTCAGAATGACCGATGTCGAAATCAACGCCGTCGCAAGCTACATCCAGGGTCTGCGCTGATCATTGATCGGCACTGATATATTTGGATCGAAAGGGGTGGCAGCAACGCCCCTTTTTGCGTTTGATCCGCCGCCCCCGAATAAGAGCCGCCCACAAAACCCAGCGCAACGCAGTTGCAGGGTTTTGTGAGCGGCTCTAAGCTGCCAGCCTCCGCCTGGATCGCTCACGCCCAATCCGCCCGCAATACATCCGATGAAGAAAACCTCAGTCTCGCGTGCCTTGTTCGAACTTCTGAGTTCGATGCGTTTTGCGATCAGCCTGCTCACCCTGCTGGCCATCGCATCGATCATCGGCACGGTCCTGAAGCAAAACGACGCCTACAACGCCTACCTCAATCAATTCGGCCCGTTCTGGTTTCCGATCTTCGAAAAACTCGGCCTCTACGCGGTCTACAACGCCGGGTGGTTTCTGACGATCCTGGCCTTCCTCGTCGTGTCGACCTCGGTTTGCATCGTCCGGCAAATTCACCCGATGACGAAGGAAATGCGCGCATTCAAGGAACACGCGCGCGAAACCTCTCTGCGCCTGTTCAAGCATCACGCGGAATTCGAGATCGGCGATTACGCCAGCGCCGAGCAAAGCACGCGCGCCTATCTGCAACAGATCGGCTTCAGCAGCCGCGAAAACCCGCGCGAGGACGGCCTGCTCATCGCCGCCAAACGCGGCGCGTGGGGGCGCTGGGGCTACTTTCTGGCACATGGCGGACTCGTCGTTATCTGTCTCGGCGGCCTCCTCGACGGCAATCTCCCGCTCAAACTGCAAATGGCCCTGGGCGGTAAAAAGCCCACGCAAGGCAACCAGCTCATCGCGGACATTCCCGCCGCGAGCCGCCTGTCCGAAGACAACTGGAGCTATCGCGGCAACGTCTTCATTCCCGAAGGCCGCTCCTCCGACACGGCGATCCTGAACGTCGCCGACGGCATCCTCCTGCAACCGCTGCCCTTCACCATTTCGCTGCAAAAATTCCACATCGACCACTACGAAACCGGGCAGCCCAAGCGCTTTGCCAGCGATATCATCCTGACCGACAAAAAAACCGGGCAATCGCTGACGCGCACGATCGAAGTCAATAAACCTTTCGAGTACGCCGGCGTCACGCTCTACCAGGCCAGCTTCGACGATGGCGGCAGCAAGCTTTCGCTGCGCGCCTGGCCGCTCGCGGGCGGTGCGCCGGAGGACATCGAGGGCGCGATCGGCGAGCAGCGCCCGCTCAAAGGCTACACCGTCGAGTACACCGCTTTCCGCCCTTTCAATGTCGAGAATATCGCGGAGCCCCCAGCCGACTCCCAAAGCGCGCTGACCCAGTTCGAGGCACACCTCGGCAGCGCGGCAAAACGCACCGAACACAAGGATTTCCGCAATCTCGGTCCGAGTCTCACCTACAAACTGCGTGACTCGGCCGGCCAGGCACGCGAATTCCTCAATTACATGCTGCCGATGGAACAAGACGGGCGCTGGTTTTTAATGGCCGGAATGCGTGAATCGCAGGCGGAAGGTTTCCGTTTCATGCGCATCCCCGTCGATGACGCAGGCCGCGTGGACAGCTTTTTTGCGATCCGCACGATTCTGCTCGACCCCAAGCAACATGAGCGGCTCGCCCAGCGCTTTGCCAAAGCCGTCGCACAGGTGGATCAAGCGGCGAACCCATCGGCGGACATGCAAGCGAAACTCAAGGAAACCGGACTGCGCACGCTCCAGCTTTTCTCCCTGCGCGGCTTCGAATCCCTCGGCGCGTTCATCGATAAAAGCATTCCGGAAAAAGAACGTGAACAGGTTGCCGGAAACTTCATTCAGATCCTCAAAAGCATCGTCTGGCAAGCCTGGATGGTGGCGCGCGAGGAGCAGAAGCTTCCCGCGCTGGAGCCAACACCCCAGCACAACGCTTTCATCGGCGACGTGCTGAACTCGGTCAGCGACAGCTTTCATTACGCGGCGCCGGTTTATCTTCAACTAAGTCAGTTCGAGGAAATCCAGGCTTCCGTGCTGCAAGCGACCCGCTCGCCGGGCAAGAAATGGGTTTACCTCGGCTCGCTCCTGCTCGTTCTCGGCGTATTCGCGATGCTTTACGTTCGGGAACGGCGTATCTTCGTTCTGATCAAACGAGACGGAAAAGCACTCTTCGCCCTAAGTTCCAACCGGGTATCGCTGGATGTCGAGCGTGAATTCGCCCAACACCGCGATGCCCTGCGGCAGGCGCTCAACACGCCCGCCGCCGATTCCATGAAGACCGCACCATGACCGAACTGACTCGCGCCCCCACCGCGCCCGCCGAACTGCTGCGCCGGCTCGGCCTCATCGACTGGCTTTACGCGCTCGCCCTCGTCGCCGGCGCGGGCTACGCCCTGATGCATTTCTGCGGCTTCATGGACGCCTACGAAAAAAGCTTTCTCGTGCTCGCCGTGCCGCTCTTTTCCTGGCTCGGCTGGCGCTGGAGCGGCCTGCGCAATATGCTGATCGCCGCCGCGATTGCCGCATTCGCCTCGATCACGCTCTATGCGCAGGATCTCGGGCGCGCCGAGAAAGTTTTTCTCCTCAAGTATTTCCTCTCAAGCCAGACCGCGATCATGTGGATGAGCGCGCTGGTTTTCTTCGCCACCGGCGCTTACTGGCTTGGCGTCGTCGCGCGTGCTCAATTCGCCTCGCGGCTGGGCAGTGCCCTGACCTGGAGCGCCGCCGGCGCGGGCCTGACCGGCCTGTTGGTGCGCTGGTATGAGTCCTACCTCATCAGCCCGGACGTCGGGCACATCCCAGTCGCCAACCTCTACGAAGTTTTCGTGTTGTTCACCGTGTTGACCGCGCTGATCTATCTCTCATACGAACGCCGTTACGCAACACGCCAGCTCGGCCCCTTCGTTCTGCTCGTCATTTCGGCCGCGGTCGGTTTCCTGCTTTGGTACAGCTTCACGCGCAACGCGCAAGACATCCAACCGCTGATTCCCGCGCTGCAATCGTACTGGATGAAAATCCACGTTCCGGCGAACTTCATCGGCTACGGCGCCTTCGCGGTTGCCGCGATGGTTGCCGTCGCCTGGCTGTGCGCCGAGCGCGGCATCCTGAAAGCCCATATCCCCCCGCTCGAAGTACTCGACGATGTGATGTATCGCGCCATCGGCATCGGCTTTGCGTTCTTCACCGTCGCCACGATTCTCGGCGCGCTGTGGGCCGCGGAAGCCTGGGGCACTTACTGGCAATGGGACCCGAAAGAAACCTGGGCGCTGATCGTCTGGCTCAACTATGCGGCTTGGCTGCATATGCGGCTGACCAAGGGTCTGCGCGGTGCCGTGCTGGCCTGGTGGGCGCTGATTGGCCTAGTCGTGACCAGCTTCGCCTTCCTCGGCGTCAACATGGTGCTTTCCGGCCTGCACTCCTACGGTTCGCTGTGAGGCAATCATGAGTGGCGTTCGCGTTCGATCGATGCTGGCGCTTGCGGCGCTCCTGATCGCAACAGGCGCCGCCGCCCAGGTTTACCGCTGGACCGACGCCCACGGCAGGACGGTTTATGGCGACAAGCCGCCTCCGGGCGTCAACGCGCAGAAGGTGGAAAACAGTGTCAGTGTCGTGCCAGGGCTCAACATTGACCCTGCGGTAACGCAAGCGCCAAGAACAACGCCACCGACCGCCGTGGAAACGCGCCCCGCAGCGCCGGGCAACACGTCGGAAGAAAGCCGCGCCGAGCGCCGCGCCAGGATGATCGCGCGCTGCAAGGCGAATCGCGGCGTCGACTGCGAGGACCGGATCGACGCCTTACTCGACGGCCCCATCCCCGACGCCCAAGGAACCTACCCGATTTGGGGCTGGCGCTATCACCGGCCGGTGCCACCCATCGCCCCCAAGCCCAGACCGGAAGAACCCAAGCGACGCGAACCGCTTGCCGCACCCATGCCGGGCACGGTGCCGAGAACCAGACCGGCTCCACAGCCCTAGCCTCTTCCCGCTAAGCCCCGACCCCTGTACAAATCATGGAAGCATTTCTGGTATCGGCCGGAGTCGTCGCCCTCGGCGAAATCGGCGACAAAACTCAGCTCCTCGCATTGCTCCTCGCCGCGCGCTTCCGCAAACCGGTCCCGATCGTCCTCGGCATTCTCTGCGCCACGCTCGCGAACCACCTGCTCGCCGGCGCGCTTGGAACGTGGATCACCACCTTGCTCGGCCCGCAAGTCCTGCGCTGGGTCGTTGGCCTGGGTTTCATCGGCATGGCCGCATGGATCATGATTCCCGACAAGGTCGACGAGGACACGGCGCTGCCCGCCCGCTTCGGTGCCTTCGGCGCGACGGTGATCGCTTTCTTTCTCGCCGAAATGGGCGACAAAACGCAGATTGCAACCGTCGCACTCGCCGCGCGCTTCGACAATCTCTTCGCCGTCGTGGCCGGCACGACACTTGGCATGCTGATTGCCGACGTGCCCGTCGTATTCCTCGGCGACCAAGCCGCGAAAAAAATCCCGATGAAACTCGTGCACGCCCTTGCCGCGCTGATATTCGCGGCGCTTGGCGTGTTGGCTTTATTCAATGTCGGACAGGTGTTTTAACCACGGCAAGCGCGTAACAGAGAATCAGCGGGAATCACCCTTCAAAGGCACATAACCGGCTTCCACGATCAATTGCTGTCCTTCGTCACTGAGGAACCAGTCGTGCAGTTTCCGAGCATTTTCGGAAAGCGGGCGGGCGTTCACCATGTAAATGTTGTCCGTAAACGGATAGCCGCCGTTACGAATGTTTTCCACCGTGGGCGCAATATTGTCGATGGACAGAAGGCGGATGCCGGGGATTGGGTACATCACCATGGCATAAAAGCGGAACGAGTAGCCGATCGCGTGATCCAGATTGCGGTAGTCGGCGACCTTACGGATGATTGCCCATTGATTCATGGTATTCAGCTTTGAGCGGTTCGCGCATCGACGTCCCGTCCATGACCCGCAGCATGGCCGTCTGGCTGCCCGATCCCGCGTTGCGCTGGAACGCCATGATCTTTCCCGGCGCTCCGCCCACTTCCCGCCAGTCCTTGATTTTGCCGCTGTAAATGTCGCGGATTTGCGCGGCGCTCAGGTTTGTCACCGGGTTCTGTTCGTTGACCAGGAGCACGAAGGCTTCCCTGGCGATCGGCGTGAGGGTGTAGGCAACGCCTTTTTCGGCGGCTTCTTTTACCTGCTCGTCGGAGGGCGCCAGGGTAAAAATGATTTCCGCCCGCCCGTCGAGCAGCGCCTTGTACGCGGCGGGCGTCGTCTCACTGAAACCCACGGCTTTTTTGCGCAAGTTTTCACTGTCCTGCGCTTCGCCTACCCGATAGATGGCCTTCGCTGCTGCGGCATAAATCGGAATCAGCGCGACGGCGCCATCCAGTTTCGGGTAGTCCTGGTCGATTTGCAGCGATGGCGGTTTTTTTGGAGAAACCAGTTTAGAGTTCCCGTCGAAGGGGCCGTAGTCACGTCTCAATGAATAAGCATCGTTGCTCGGCTCGGGGTAGTTCGGGTCCGGATGCAGGACGCTCCGATACTGCGTGTAGCCCTGCACCGTGGCAACGGAAGCCAGAATCAAAATGAGCCCCAGCGCGTAAAGCCCCTTTTTATTTTCCCGTGTCGCAAGGCGTTTGCTGCGCCATGTTCCAACGGCAAAACACACGATGAAAAACAGACTGCCCGCAATGGTCAAAGCAGGAAGAAACCAGTATGTCCTCGAAATCGCCCAAAAGTAAAAAGCGAAAGAAGGCAAAAAAACGAGCAGTCCGAAGTTGCCGTAACTATGTTTTGAAAAATCGCCTCCGTTAACCGAAGCCATGAATAGCCATACGACGAGTGTGCAGAGGATGGGCGCAAGGAATGGCCCATAGCGCGACAGGAAGGTATCCGGCAGTACGGTGTCTTTCCCAAATTTGTAGATAACGTGTCCCAGCACGAGCAAGGGAAAGATGCCCAAGGGCAGAACCCAGGGGTTTGCGGTTGCCATTCGCAACAAAATCAAAGAGCCGTTCAAGTATATCGGCCACGAAATGAACGTCGCCAGGGAGGTGGAAGTCCAGTATTTTTTCAGGTCCATCTGAAGCGGGCCGCCGGGTTTCAATTGGGCCGGCAGGCTATCACAGCGTGGCCGCGAGTTCCGCCCCCTGCTTGATCGCGCGCTTCGCATCGAGTTCGGCCGCCACATCGGCGCCGCCGATCACATGCGCGGTTTTGCCGAGCGCCGCCAACTCATCGGCAAGATTGCGCAGCGATTCCTGGCCCGCGCAAATCACGATGTTGTCGACGGCGAGCAGCCTCTCTTCGCCGTCGACGCGGATATGCAAGCCCGCATCGTCGATCTTCAGATACTCGACGCCGCTGAACATTTCGACCTGTTTCGCCTTGAGCGCCGCGCGGTGAATCCAGCCCGTCGTCTTACCGAGCCGCATGCCCATCTTTTCCGGTTTGCGCTGGAGCATGACGACCCGGCGCCGCGCGGCTTCCGGCTGCGGCTCCGTCAGCGCGCCCGGCGTCGCATAACCCTTGTCCACACCCCATTCGCGCAGCCAGGCATCGAGATCGAGCGCCAGCGAATCGCCCGCATGCGTCAGGAATTCGGCAATATCGAAACCGATGCCACCGGCACCGATGATCGCCACCCGCTCGCCGACGGGTTTGCGCTTGCGCAGCACGTCGATATACGTCAGCACCGTGGGATGTTCGATTCCGGGAATATCCAGTTTGCGCGGCACAACGCCCGTTGCGATCACGATTTCATCGTAGCCCGCAAGGCTCTTGGCATCCGCGCGCACGCCGAGTTTCAACTCGACCTTCGCCAGTTCAAGCTGACGCCGGAAATAGCGGATCGTCTCGTTGAATTCTTCTTTGCCCGGCACTTGTCTGGCGATGTTGAGTTGGCCGCCGAGCGCATTCTCCGCCTCGAACAAGGTGACGGCCAAACCGCGCTGGGCCGCATACATGGCCGTCGCCATGCCCGCCGGACCGGCGCCCACGACGGCCAGCGATTTACGCTGTGCCGCCGGTGCGAATATCAGCTCCGTTTCGCGTCCGGCCTGCGGGTTGACGAGGCAAGACGCGATTTTTTGCTCGAAGATGTGGTCGAGACAGGCTTGGTTGCAGGCGATGCAGGTATTGATTTCATCCGCGCGCCCGGCTGCCGCCTTGGCCACGAAATACGGATCGGCGAGGAAAGGCCGCGCCATCGAAACCATGTCGGCGCAGCCTTCGGCCAACACTTGCTCAGCCACTTCGGGCATGTTGATCCGGTTCGTCGTAATCAGCGGAATCCGCACCGCTTTGGCGTTGCGCAAACGTTTCGTCACCCAGGCGAAAGCCGCGCGCGGCACGCTCGCCGCAATCGTCGGAACCCGCGCTTCATGCCAGCCGATGCCTGTGTTAATCAGCGTCGCGCCCGCATCCTCGACGGCTTGCGCAAGCTCGACGACCTCATTCCAGCTACTGCCGCCTTCAACCAGATCGAGCATCGAAAGCCGGAAAATGATGATGAAGTCCGGCCCGACAGCTTCGCGCACGCGCTTGACGACCTCGACCGGAAAACGGATACGCTTGCGAAACGTGCTGCCCCAGGCATCTTCGCGCTGGTTCGTGCGGGCCGCGATGAATTCGTTGAGCAAGTAGCCCTCGCTCCCCATGATCTCCACGCCGTCGTAACCCGCGCGGCGCGCAAGCGTGGCACAGTTCGCGAAATCGCCGATCTGCTTGGCGATACCGCGCTCAGTCAGCTCCCAGGGTTTGAAACGGTTGATCGGCGCCTGTAGCTTGGAAGGCGCAACGGCAAGCGGGTGGTAAGCATAGCGGCCGGCATGCAGAATCTGCATCACGATTTTGCCGCCGGCCTCATGCACGGCTTCGGTTATGTGACGGTGATGACCCACCTGCCAAGGCCAGGAAAGCTGCGTGCCGCTCGGAAAACCACGGCCCGCGAGATTCGGCGCAATTCCGCCGGTGACGATCAAACCGGCCTCGCCGCGCGCGCGCTCCGCGTAGAACCGCGCCACCCTTTCCGCACCGCCCGATGCCTCTTCCAGGCCGGTGTGCATCGACCCCATCAGGACCCGGTTGCGCAAGCTTGTAAAACCAAGATCGAGGGGCGCAAGCAAATTCGGATAAGCGCTCGGCGTCATGCGGGAGTCTCCTTAAATTGCCAAGTGAATCGACAGCGATTTAACCATACTGACAAGTATGGAAAAAGGTCCCTCTCGGCCCTGGCCGGATATGTGCCGACAAAGAACGCTTGCGACACCGCCGCAGTCGACCATGATGTAAGAACGCAGCTCGGGAAATCGGGGGATCTCATGACGACCAGGACAGCAATACCCGCCGCTACCGAGCGGCGCTTCATCAGCCAGCTCACGCGCCGGGCCTACGCCATCGTGCTCGCGGGGGGGCGTGGAAGCCGGCTCAAGCAGCTCACCGATTGGCGCGCCAAACCCGCTGTTCCATTCGGCGGCAAATTCCGCATCGTCGATTTCACCTTGTCGAATTGCGTCAATTCCGGCATTCGCCGCATCGGGGTTGCAACGCAATACAAAGCCCAAAGCCTGATCCGGCATTTGCAGCGCGCCTGGAGTTTTCTCGATGGCCGCTTCGACGAGTTCATCGAAATCATGCCGGCCCAGCAGAACGTCGACGAAACACATTGGTACCAAGGCACGGCCGACGCCGTGTTTCAAAACCTCGATGTGATCCGGCGCGCCGAGCCCGGCTACATCCTGGTGCTTTCGGGCGACCATGTTTACAAAATGGACTACGGCCGCATGCTCGCCGCGCATGCCGCAAGCCAGGCCGATCTCACGATAGGCTGCATCGAAGTTCCGCTCGCGGCGGCCAAAGACTTCGGCGTAATGGAAATCGACCAGGACAAACGCATCGTCGCCTTCACTGAGAAACCGGAACATCCGGCACCGCTTCCCGATCAGCCCGGTTTTGCGCTGGCGAGCATGGGTATTTACGTCTTCAATGCCGCGTTTCTTTTCGAACAGCTTGTGCGCGATTCGGGTGAAAGCAAATCCGCCCACGATTTTGGCAAGAACATTATCCCCCACTGCATGAAGCGTTACCGCGTCCATGCCCATAGCTTCAAGGAAAGCTGCGTCGGCGAGCCCGACAAGCCGTGCTACTGGCGCGACGTCGGCACGCTCGATGCCTATTGGGAAGCGAATATGGATCTGACCAAGGTGACGCCGGAACTCAATGTGTATGACGAGGAATGGCCGATCTGGACCTGGCAGGAACAACTCCCGCCCGCGAAATTCGTCTTTGACGCCGATGCGCGCCGCGGCCTCGCTGTCGACTCCCTGGTCGCGGGAGGCTGCATCATCTCCGGCGCGGAAATCCGGCGCTCAATGCTGTTTTCCGAAGTACGCATTCACAGTTACGCTAAGATTAGCGATTCTGTGATTTTGCCCGAAGTGGAAATCGGCCAGGGCGCGATTTTGCGGCGTTGCGTAATCGACAAACGGTGCAAAATTCCCGCCCAACTCCAGATCGGCGTCAACACAGAAGAAGATCGAAAGCGGTTTTATATAAGCGAGCACGGCGTCACACTGGTCACACCGGATATGTTGGGGCAGCAAGTGCATTTCATTCGATGAATGAGGCTTGTCTGAGTCCTCCTCTGAAGCTGCGGGCAAGCGTCGTTTACAAAACCTCCGCAACGACTCAGAGCCAAGGTCGACCGTGCGCCACGAGAGATCTGCACAAGAGGAGTTCGTTATGGGGCAAACCCAAACCCGTTTCATCAGTCAACTCACCCGCAGCACTTATGCCATTGTCCTGGCAGGAGGGCGGGGAAGCCGCCTCAAGCAATTAACCGACTGGCGCGCCAAGCCGGCCGTTCCGTTTGCCGGGAAATTCCGCATTGTCGATTTCACCTTGTCGAATTGCGTCAATTCCGGCATTCGGAAAATCGGCGTGGCGACGCAATACAAGGCGCAGAGTCTGATTCGCCATTTGCAGCGCGGATGGAGCTTTCTCGACGGGCGTTTCGACGAATTCGTCGACATCATGCCCGCACAGCAGAACATTGATGAAGAACGTTGGTACCGCGGCACCGCCGATGCGGTCCACCAGAACCTCGATGCAATCCGGCAATCGAGCGCCACACATGTGTTAGTGCTCGCAGGCGACCATATTTACAAAATGGACTACGGCCGCATGCTTGCCGAACACGCCGATCGCGGCGCTGATTTGAGCGTTGCATGCATGGATGTGCCGATCAAAGATGCCTCGGCGTTCGGCGTCATGGCCGTCGACGAACAATCCCGGATCACCGCTTTCCAGGAAAAGCCCGCGAATCCATCACCGATGCCGGGAGACCCGACCCGGGCGCTCGCCAGCATGGGCATCTACGTTTTCACCGCGGAGTTTCTCTACGATCAGCTCATGCGCGACGAAGCCAGCCCCAGTTCCAGTCACGACTTCGGCAAGGACATCATCCCCCACTGCGTCGGGCGGCATCGCGTGTTCGCCCACAATTTCGCGGACAGCCATATTGGAGAAGAGGGCAAACTGCCTTACTGGCGCGACGTCGGCACCATCGACGCCTATTGGGAAGCCAACCTCGACCTCACCCATGTGATCCCCGATCTGAACCTCTACAACAAGGATTGGCCGATCTGGACGGCGCAAGAACAACTGCCGCCGGCAAAATTCGTGTTCGACGACGACGACCGTCGCGGCATGGCGGTGGACTCCATGCTCTCGGGCGGATGCATTATCAGCGGCGCAACCGTGCGGCGTTCGTTGCTCTTCCACCGCGTCCAGATTCATAGTTACAGCAAAGTCGAAGATTCGGTTCTGCTGCCGGGCGTCGATGTGGGCCGCGATTGCGTGCTCAAAAAAGTCATCGTCGACGAAGGCTGCAAGATCCCGCCCGGAATGGAAATCGGGCTCGATCCCAAGAAAGACGCCGAACGCTTCCACGTCACCGAAAATGGCGTCACCCTGGTGACCGCCGACATGCTCGGACAGGATACTCGCAGCACATGATGGCCAGCAAAACCAAGCTCTCTTCTTTACGCATCCTTTTTGCCACGTCGGAAATCGCCCCCTGGGTTAAAACAGGGGGGCTGGGAGATGTCGCAAGCGCCCTGCCGCCTGCGCTCGCGCAGGCGGGCTGTGACGTAAAAGTGCTCACCCCCGCCTACCCAGCCATTCGATCCGCCTTTCCCAAGGCCATGCCCTGGCTGGAAGTGCCCGTCCTGGCTCCGCAACTTCCCTCCGCCCGCCTGCTGCGCGCGGGGGAGCTCGCCAAAGGTGCCGAACTGATTCTGCTCGACTGCCCGGCAATGTATGAGCGCCACGGCAACCCCTACGCCGACAGTCACGGCCACGCATGGAGCGACAACAGTCTGCGCTTCGGCCTGCTTTCGCGCGTCGCGCACTGGCTCAGCGGACCGGGCCAGATTCCCGACTGGCAACCCGACATCCTGCATTGCAACGACTGGCACACCGCGCTTGCCCCCGCTTTTCGCGCACTCCTCGGTGGCGGAGCGCCAACCGTCATAACCGTGCACAACCTCGCGTTTACCGGCTTATTCGCTTACGACGCGCTGCATGCGCTGGGGCTTCCGGCTCACTCCTTCCGCTATGACGGCGTCGAGTTCCACGGCCAGCTTTCATTCCTGAAAAGCGGGCTCCAGTTTGCGGACCAGATTACGACCGTCAGCCCAACCTACGCGCAAGAAATTCAAACGCCGGAATTCGGTTGTGGCCTGGAAGGGCTGCTGCACTTTCGCGCCAACGCTTTGACCGGCATCCTGAATGGGATCGACGAAACGGTTTGGGATCCATCGCTCGATACGCACGTACCCTTACCCTACTCGGTCGATGCCCTGGAGGGTAAGGCGAGTAACAAAGCCGCGCTGCAAAAACGCCTGGGCTTCGAGATCAATCCGGATGTGCCTCTGCTCGGCATGGTCAGCCGGCTCACGCACCAGAAAGGCTCCGATCTGATCCTCGAAACCGCCGATCGGCTGATTGCCGAAGGCTGTCAGCTGGCCATTCTCGGCACGGGCGAGCGCCGTCTGGAAAAAGCGTTTTCGGATCTTACGCACCGTCATGCACATAAATGCATGGTCTTGATCGGTTACGACGAAGCGCTCGCGCATCAAATCGAAGCCGGGGCTGACATTTTCCTCATGCCATCGCTGTTCGAGCCTTGCGGCCTGAACCAGATGTACAGCCTGCGCTATGGCACGCCGCCGGTTGTGCGGCGCACCGGCGGGCTTGCCGACACCGTGGTTAACCTCAGCCCAGATACGCTCGCCGATGGCAGCGCGAACGGTTTCGTATTCGACGCACCCGACGCGGCTAGCCTGCTCGATGCAGTCCAGCGCGCCGTCGCGGCCTATCGCAATCCCACAATCTGGCGACAACTGCAACGTCACGGGATGGAAACCCACTTTGGCTGGAATAACGCGGCGGAACGCTATATATCGGTCTACCAACGCGCATTGAAAAACTGAGTCAAACACAAACCCCGCCACTCATGGTGGGGCTTGTGTTCGATGTGTGGTCATTCTGCGCGTAGTCGCAGAATCCATTTTTCCTCCGCTAGTGGATTCTGCGTCCTGCGACTTCGCGCAGAGATAACCGCAAATTAAGCGCACGCATCTCCTCCCCCGGGAAAGCCAGCCAACAGGCTATAATTTGTCATTTTTCTCAGTCGCTTATGTTGGTTTTCCGCGGCCTTCCCGATCGGGCGGAGGTGTCTTCGGTGCTGACCATCGGCAATTTCGATGGCGTACACCGTGGTCACCAAGCGCTCCTCCAACTCCTCGTGCGCGAAGCGCGCGAGCGGGCGTTGCCGGCTACGGTGCTGACTTTCGAGCCGCATCCACGCGAATTCTTCGCTCCCGAATCGGCGCCGCCACGGCTTTCGCGCCTGCGTGAAAAGCTCGAATTGATGGCCGAAGCGGGCGTCGATCGCGTCTATATCCTGCGCTTCGATGCGCAGTTCGCGGCGCTTGAGGCGCAGCAATTCATCGAACGAATTCTCGTGCGCAGCCTCGGCGTGCGCCATCTGCTGATCGGCGACGATTTCTGCTTCGGGCGCGGCCGCGCAGGCAATTTCGATTTGTTGCGGCAAGCCGGCGAAACCTGGGGCTTCGGCGTCGAAGCGATGCCGACGCTCGATTTCGCAGGTGAGCGCGTGTCCAGCTCGGCCGTGCGCGAAGCGCTGATCGCCGGTGACATCGAACACGCCGAGCGCCTGATCGGCCGGCCCTATACGATGAGCGGCCGCGTGATCCACGGCAATAAACTTGGCCGAACCCTTGGGTTTCCGACCGCGAACGTTCAAATCAAACGCAACCGCGCGGCGCTCGCAGGCATTTTCACCGTGACGGTCGGCGGCATTGGCGCAACCCCCTGGCCTGGCGTAGCCAGCTTGGGCGTGCGGCCGACTGTGACAAAGAACGGTGTAGCGCAGCTTGAGGTCTACTTGTTCGGCTTCAGCGGCGAAATCTATGGCCGCCATGTCCAGGTCCATTTCCTGCATAAGCAGCGCGACGAGGAAAAATTCGCTTCGCTCGAAGCGCTGAAAATTGCCATCGACCGCGACTGCGAAGTGGCGAAAGAAATCCTGGCCCAACACCGAATTCCGGTGCCGGCGCTCTGAATTCCGAGACGCCGGCATCTTTGGAATCTGTTCAGAATCGTTCGCGTGGCATGTGCCACGTGCAGTATTCGACCGAATTCAGCGAGTAAACACCGATATGTCCGACTATCGAAAAACCATGAATCTCCCCGACACCCCGTTCCCGATGCGCGGCGATCTGCCCAAGCGCGAACCGGGCTGGGTGGCGGACTGGCAGCAACGCAAGCTCTATCAAAAAATCCGCAAGGCCAGCGCGGGCCGGCCGAAATTCGTGCTGCACGACGGCCCGCCCTATGCCAACGGCAATCTGCATTTGGGCCATGCGCTCAACAAGATCCTCAAAGACATCATCGTGCGTTCGAAAACGCTCGCGGGTTTCGACGCGCCTTATGTGCCGGGCTGGGACTGCCACGGCCTGCCGATCGAACACAAAATCGAAGTCACGCACGGCAAGAATCTGCCCGCCGACAAGGTGCGCGAACTCTGCCGCGTCTACGCAGCGGAACAGGTCGAGATTCAGAAGCAGGAATTCATCCGCCTCGGCGTACTCGGCGACTGGGACAACCCGTATCTGACGATGGCGCCCGGCAACGAAGCAGGCGAAATCCGCGCGCTCGCCGAAATCGTCCGCCAGGGCTATGTCTTCAAGGGACTCAAGCCGGTCAACTGGTGTTTCGACTGCGGCTCGGCGCTGGCCGAAGCGGAAGTCGAATACGCCGACAAGCAATCGCCGACGATCGATGTCGCGTTCCAAATCTCGGACGCGCATGTCGAACCGCTGGCGCGGGCCTTCCACCTTGCCGAGCTGACGAAACCCGCCTATGCCGTAATCTGGACGACGACGCCCTGGACGATTCCCGCCAACCAGGCACTCAACCTGCATCCGGAATTCGAATATGCGCTCGTCGATACCGGCCCGCGCCTGCTCGTGCTCGCGAAAGATCTCGTCGCCGATAGCCTGGAGCGTTTCGGGCTCGACGGAACAGTCATCGCAACAGCCAAGGGCCAGGCGCTCGACAAGCTCGAATTCCGCCATCCGTTCTATGATCGCGTCTCACCCGTTTATCTGGCCGATTATGTTGGGCTCGACGCCGGCACTGGCGTGGTCCATTCCGCACCGGCGCATGGCGCGGACGACTTCACTTCCTGGCTTACCTACGGCCGGCGTAACGACGAAATCCTTTCCCTCGTCAAAAGCGATGGGGTTTACGTCGACGAGCTGCCCTTCTTCGGTGGCCAGTCAATCTGGAAAGCCAACGGCCCGATCGTCGAAAAACTCCACGAAGTCGGCGCCCTGCTCTCGCACGGCAGAATCACACACAGCTACATGCACTGCTGGCGCCACCGGACGCCGGTCATCTACCGCGCCGCGACACAGTGGTTCATTGGCATGGACAAGCCGCCCACGGATGGCAAAACCCTGCGCGAAAAAGCGCTTGGCAGCGTCGAGGCGACCGCGTTCTACCCGGCCTGGGGCAAACCGCGCCTGCATGCGATGATCGCCGGCCGGCCCGACTGGTGCATCTCGCGCCAGCGCAACTGGGGCGTGCCGATCCCGTTCTTCCTGCACAAAGAAACTGGCGAACTGCATCCGCGCACCGTCGAACTGATGGAACAGGTTGCCCAGCGCATCGAAAAAGCCGGCATCGAAGCCTGGTTCAAGCTCGATGCGGCGGAACTGCTCGGCGAGGAAGCCGCGCAGTACGAAAAGATCAACGACACGCTCGACGTCTGGTTCGATTCCGGCACCACGCACTGGCATGTGCTGCGCGGCTCGCACAACGATGGCCATGCGCACGGCCCGCGCGCCGACCTCTACCTCGAAGGCTCGGACCAGCACCGCGGCTGGTTCCACTCCTCGCTGCTGACGGGCGCCGCGATCGACGGCCATGCGCCCTACAAAGCGCTGCTGACGCACGGTTTCACGGTCGACCAGCACGGCCGCAAGATGAGTAAATCACTCGGTAACACGATCCTGCCACAGGAAGTCAGCGAGAAAATGGGCGCGGAAATCCTGCGCCTGTGGGTTGCCGCGACCGATTATTCGGGCGAGCTGGCGATGTCGAAGGAAATTCTCGACCGCGTTGTCGAAACCTACCGCCGCATCCGCAACACGCTGCGCTTCCTTCTCGCCAATACGGCCGATTTCGATATCGGGAAAGACGCCGCGCCGCTCGAACAATGGCTCGACATCGATCGCTACGCGCTCGCCCTGACGCGCCAGATGGCGGCGCAGGCCGAAGCCGATTATGCGAAGTTCGAGTTCCATCGCGTCATGCAGGCGCTGCAGATTTTCTGCTCCGAAGACCTCGGCGCGTTCTATCTCGACATCCTCAAAGACCGGCTGTATACGACGCAGGCCGATTCAAGCGCCCGCCGCGCCGCACAGACCGCGCTCTGGCACATCACACAGACGCTCGTCATGCTGATGGCCCCGGTGCTTTCCTTCACCGCGGAGGAAATCTGGTCCGTGCTGCACAGGAAAAACCCGGAAGAATCGGTCATGCTGCATACGTTTCACGCGCTGCCCGCGCAGGAAGGCGAACCCGGCATGCTCGCGCGCTGGGCCACGATTCGCGCGCTACGCAGCGAAGTGGCGAAAGCCGTCGAAAGCGTGCGGACCGAAGGCAAGATCGGCTCCTCGCTGCAGGCGGAAGTCGAAATCCGCGCCGCCAGTGACCGCTACGACACGCTGGCCTCGCTCGCGGACGATTTGAAGCTCGTGCTCATCACCTCGGCGGCAAGCCTGCGCAAGGTCGACAGCGAAGCCGAAGAAACCATTATCGTCACGCCGAGCACGCATCAAAAATGCGAACGCTGCTGGCATTGGCGCGCCGATGTCGGCATCAATCCGACGCACCCAACGCTTTGCGCGCGCTGCGATCAGAATTTGCATGGCAGCGGCGAGGTCAGAACCCATGCCTAAACGGTTTTGGGGCTGGCTCGGCCTATCCGGCTTGGTGATCGTGCTCGATCAGATCACCAAGCTGGCGGTATTGAGAAATCTGCACTACGGCGAAGCGATTCCGTATACCGATTTTTTCCAGCTCGTTCTGGTTTACAACCCCGGTGCGGCGTTCAGCTTTCTCGCCAACCAGCCTGGCTGGCAGAAATGGTTTTTCATCATGCTCGCATTGGTGATTTCGGTCTGGCTGATCGGCTTGATGAAGCGACACGCCAACGAGTGGCTACAGCCGCTGGCGTTCTCGCTAATCGTCGGCGGCGCGCTCGGCAATGTGATCGACCGCTGGCGGTACGGCGCGGTCGTCGATTTTCTGTATTTCCATATCGGCGAACATGGCTGGCCGGCTTTCAATCTCGCCGATTCGGCGATCACGCTCGGCGTCGTTTTAATGGTCATCGCCCAATTGCGCGAGCTGCGCGGCACCAAGGAATCGCATTCATGAGCAACACTATTCAGGCCGATAGCCTCGTAACCTTGAACTACCGCATCACCCAGAGCGGCGGTGCGACGCTGATTTCGACCTTCGAATCCACGCCGGCAACATTACAGCTCGGCAGCGGCGAACTCACGCGCGGATTGGAAAATTGCTTACTCGGCCTCAGCGCCGGCGAATACCGCGCATTTGAGCTTGCCGAAAACGTCGCGTTCGGGCCGCGGCATACGGCGCTCGTCGAGCGGATTCCACGCGCGGCCCTGCCGGCAAACGATACCGAACTCGAAGCGGGGCAGGTTCTGGCTTTCACCGCTCCCGACGGAAACCGTTTCTCGGGTCAGGTGCTCGAAGTAGAGGCCGATTCGATTCGGCTCGACTTCAATCACCCGCTGGCCGGGCGGGCGGTGTGTTTTGAGGTAGAGGTTATCGGCATCAACTGAGAACCCGTTCTAAGGTCCAAAATGGAAATCCTCCTTGCCAATCCGCGCGGTTTTTGTGCCGGCGTCGAACGCGCAATCCTGATCGTCGAACGCGCGCTCGAACTTTTCGGCGCGCCGATCTACGTCCGCCACGAAGTTGTGCACAACAAGTTCGTCGTCGACGGTCTGCGCGATAAAGGCGCGATTTTCGTCGAGGAGTTGGACGAGGTTCCGGCCGGCGGTACGGTCATTTTTTCCGCTCACGGCGTTGCACAAGCGGTGCGCGCCGAGGCGGAACGACGCGGCCTCAAGGTTTTCGACGCCACCTGTCCCCTGGTCACCAAAGTCCATATCGAAGTGCAGCGGATGCGCACTGCGGGGCGCGAAATCGTCATGATCGGCCACAAAGGCCACCCGGAAGTCGAGGGCACGATGGGACAAAGCACGGGCGGCATGTACCTCGTCGAAACCGTTCAAGACGTCAATGCGCTTGCGGTCACCAACCCCGAGCAGCTTGCTTATGTCACGCAAACCACGCTCTCGGTCGACGATGCCCAGGCTATCGTCGATGCATTGAAAGCCCGCTTCCCCGAAATCGTCGGCCCTAAACGTGACGACATTTGCTACGCCACGCAAAACCGGCAAGATGCGATCAAATTCATGGCGCCGCAAGTCGATGCGGTGTTCGTCGTCGGCTCGAAAAACAGCTCGAACTCGAATCGGCTGCGTGAAGTCGCGGCACTACGTGGCACACCGGCCTGGCTGATCGATAACGCCGCAGCAATCGATCCCGCCTGGATCGCTGGGCATAAACGGATCGGCATATCGGCGGGCGCCTCGGCCCCGGAAGTGCTCGTCAACGAAGTCGTTGCCCGCTTGCGCGAGCTTGGTGTCTCCAGTGTGCAGACGCTGGACGGCGTAAACGAAAACATCGCTTTCCCCTTGCCAGCGGAATTACGCTCTTCCGTGTAAAAATACCGCCTCAATACACATCACCCCCTGAAATTTTTCCGCGACATCCACCTTGAATGTCGGCTACAACGTGTCATCCGAGTCGGAAAAACGACGCTCGGACGCCGTGGTAGCCCAGATCGCACGCGGCATCTCGTGCGATTGCTCTGTGTCGATTAATCCCTCTCTCGGCTGAAATCCGCCTAAAGTCAGGCCGGTTTCGGGCCGAAGAGAAACAATAATAGAGCGGTTTCACCGCATTAAGACTCGCAACACTTTAGTAGGCTCGACCAACGTCGAGAGAGATACCATGCCATTCATCCGCCGCAGCCCAGACGGAAACATTTCCGCCTTACTCCCCAGCCCCACTGCAGATGCACAGGAAGAACTCCCGGCAGACCATCCCGATGTTTTGGCTTTCGTCGGTTACACCCCCGAAAACACCTTCAATTCGCTCGATGCGGAGTTCATCCGGGTGCTTGAAGATGTGATCGACGCCTTGATCGTGAAAGGCATCTTACGCGTGACCGATCTGCCGCATGACGCGCAGCGCAAACTTTCCGCCCGCAAAGGTCTGCGCCGGCGCCTCCATGACGCGCTCGATCTTTTAGGCGACAAGGATGTGCTCTGATCCGCTTCCCCCCGCGACCCCGACCTCCGTATTACGCACATGACTCAATCCCGCTCCTGGCATCTGAACGAACACGCAACGCATGACGATCCGTTGCTCGACTGTCTTGCCGCGCTCACGCGCATCCACGGCCATCCTTGGACGCATGAAGCGCTCGCGGCGGGTTTGCCGCTCGTCGAAAACCGCCTGACGCCCTCGCTTTTATCGCGCGCGGCTGCGCGTGCAGGGCTTTCGGCGCGGCTCGTGCGCCAACCGCTCGACAAAATCCGCGCCAATCTCCTACCCGCCATCCTGCTCCTGCAAGATAAGCGCGCATGCCTGCTGCTGGAGTGGAAAGAGAATGGCAAAGCGCGCGTGCGTTTCCCCGAAGGCGGAGAGTCGGAAGTCTCGCTCACCAAGGAAACACTCGAAAAGCTTTTTTCCGGTGTCGTTTGTTATGTCCGGCCGCGCTTCCGCTTCGATCCACGGGCGCCGGAGGTCGGAAAAGTTCGCGGCAGACACTGGTTCTGGAGCGTCGTTTTCAACAATTGGCGGCTCTATCGCGACGCTTTGCTCGCCTCGATCGCGATCAACCTCTTTTCGATTGCGCTGCCCTTGTTCTCGATGAACGTGTACGACCGCGTCGTTCCGAACCATGCGGAGGAAACGCTCTGGGTACTCGCCGTCGGCATCCTGCTCGTCTTCATTTTCGATTTCAGCCTGCGCACTTTGCGCGCCTTCATTATCGATTCGGCCGGCAAACGCATTGATGTGACCCTATCCGCCAAGATCATGGAGCGCGTGCTCGGCATACGCATGGAAGCACGCCCGGAGTCGGTCGGTTCGTTCGTCGCCAATCTGCGCGCCTTCGAAAGCGTGCGCGACTTCATCGCCTCCGCCACGGTCACGGCCCTGGTCGACCTGCCGTTCTCGCTGCTCTTCGTACTCGTGCTGATCTGGCTTTCACCGTGGCTGGCACTGCCACCTTTAGTCGGCGGCGCGCTCGCGATCTTCGTCGCGCTCGTCGTGCAGCCCAAACTGCACGCGCTGACCGAAACGACCTATCGCGCCAACGCGCAACGCAATGCGACCCTCGTCGAAGCCATGGTCGGGCTGGAAACCGTCAAGACGCAAGGCGCGGAAGGGCCAACCCAGCGCGCCTGGGAACGCGCCACCCTCTTCATCGCCCAAGTCGGCACGCGCATGAAACTGCTTTCGGCAACGGTCATCAATTTCACGCTGCTGATCCAACAGCTCGTGACCGTATCGACGGTCGTGCTCGGCGTGTATCTGCTGATCAACGCCAAACTTTCGCTGGGCGGCATCATCGCCGCCTCGATGCTCGCCAGCCGCATGCTTTCGCCCTTGGGCCAGATCGCCGGGCTGATGCTGCAATATCACAATGCGCGGACCGCGCTGCGCGGCGTCGAAAAGCAAATGCAACTGCCGGTCGAACGCCCCGAAAACGCCGCGTTCCTGCATCGGGCGCAATTCCGCGGCGAAATCGAATTCCGCAACCTCAGTTTCTCCTATCCGGGGCGCGACCAGCTTGCCTTGCGCAATGTTTCCTTCCACCTCGCTCCGGGCGAAAAGGCCGCGATCATCGGACGGATCGGTTCGGGCAAAACGACGCTCGAAAAACTGATTCTCGGGCTCTATCAGCCCAAGCAAGGCGCTGTGCTCATCGACGGCATCGACACGCGCCAGATCGACCCAGCCGAACTGCGCCGCGCCATCGGTCTCGTGCCGCAGGACATCACGCTCTTCTACGGCAGCCTGCGCGAGAACATCGCCCTCGGCGCGCCATTCGCCGAAGACGACGCCATCCTCGCGGCGGCGGATGTTGCCGGCGTAACCGAATTCGCCAACATGCATCCGCGCGGTTTCGACATGCGAATTGGCGAACGCGGCGAATCGCTCTCGGGCGGGCAGCGCCAAGCGGTCGCGATTGCCCGCGCGATCCTGCACGATCCTCCGATTCTGTTGCTCGACGAACCCAGTTCGAACATGGATCACCAGAGCGAAGACCAGCTCAAACAACGCCTGCGCGCCACGATGAACGGCAAGACGATGCTTTTGATCACGCATCGCACCTCCCTGCTCGATCTCGTCGATCGCCTGATCGTCATCGACAACGGACAAATCGTTGCGGATGGGCCCAAGGCCCAAGTCGTCGAAGCTTTGCAACAAGGTCGCATCGGGAGGGCAAACTGAAATGGCCAAGAGGAATCCGGTTTTTCGCGCCACCTCGCGCCTCTTCGATCGCCTGCTCAAAGTCGCCGGCCGCAACGACCTCCATAACGATAAAGACCACCAGGCCGACGCCGATTGGGCCATTGGCGAACAAACCCCGCGTGGCGCGCGGCTGGCGGTATGGATCTCGTTAGCTGCGCTCTGCGTACTGATCGTGTGGGCCGCGCTTGCCCAGTTGGATGAAGTCACCCGTGGCGAAGGCAAGGTAATTCCTTCGAGCCAGAATCAGGTCATCCAAAGCCTGGATGGCGGCATCGTCTCGGAAATTCTCGTCAAGGAAGGCCAAACGGTCGAAAAGGGTCAGTTGCTGTTGAAGATCGACCCGACGCGCTTCGTCTCCTCTCTGAGGGAAAACCGCGCGCAATACCTTGCCTTGCAAGCGAAAGCCGCCCGCCTGACCGCCATCGCGGAAGGCAAGGATTTCGTCCCACCGCCCGAAGCGCAGCAAGCCATCCCGGACGTTGTGGAACAAGAGCGCGCAGCCTATCTATCAAAACGCGCGGAACTTGACGCCAGTGTCGGCGTCGCGCGCGAACAGCTCTCACAGCGCTCACAGGAACTCAACGAAGTGCGCGCCCGCCGCGACCAGGCCATCAGCAGTTACAACCTGACCGCCCAAGAGCTTGAAGTAACCCGTCCCTTGGTGCAAACCGGCGCTGTATCGGAAGTCGAACTGCTGCGCCTGCAACGCGATGTGGCGCGCTATCGCGGCGAACGCGACGCGGCGAGTGCGCAAATCCCGCGTATCCAGGCCGCCATTGGTGAAGCGCAACGCAAGATTCAGGAAGTCGAGCTACAGATAAAAAACCAGGCGCGCGCCGAACTATCGGAGACGAATGCAAAAATCAGCGCGCTTTCCGAAGGCAGCGTCGGCTTGGCCGACCGCGTGAAACAAGCGGAAATCCGCTCGCCGATGCGCGGCACCGTGAAGCAACTTTTCGTCCATACGATAGGCGGCGTGGTACAGCCGGGCAAGGAGATCATCGAGGTTGTTCCAAGCGATGAAGAGCTCTTGCTTGAAGCCCGCGTCCTGCCGCGCGACATCGCCTTCCTTCGCCCAGGCCAGCCCGCGCTGGTGAAATTCACGGCCTACGACTTTTCGATTTATGGCGGGCTTGACGGCACCCTTGAACATATCGGCGCCGATACGGTTATCGACGAAAAGGGCAACGCGTTCTACGAGGTCCGCGTGCGCACCAAAGCCAACACAATTGGCGCCAAGCACATGCCAATCATCCCCGGCATGGTGGCGGAGGTTAATATCCTTACGGGGAAAAAATCGATTCTTTCCTACTTGCTCAAGCCCGTGCTGCGCGCCAAGGCAGCCGCGCTGACCGAACGCTGAGACAAAATGCGACACAACATCATCACTCTCGCCACTCATGACGACACGCTCGCCCGTCGTTGGCAGGCGGCCTGCGACGATGCACCGACTCTTCGGGTTGTGAGTTCTGCGGAAATTTCTCGAGCGGAAAACATCGTCATCATTGACGCCGCGTTACCCGACCTACCCAAGCTCAACAGCACTGCCTGGCCGCCCCTGGCAAAACGGCTACGCCTTGTTTTTGCGAGCAGCCAGCCGAATGACGCGGAGGGCCTTGCCGCAATCGCAGCGGGCTTTGCAGGTTACTGCCATGCTTATTGCGCGGTTGAGCAACTGCGCCAGATTCTCGCTGTCGTCGCGTCCGGCGAACTCTGGGTCGGCCGCAGCCTCGTCGCACGGCTCGTCCGCGCTGTCCATACGACACAACCCAATATCGCCGCAGACTGGGCTCAGAGCCTGACCGAACGCGAACAGGAAGTCGCGCAGCGCGTCGCACTCGCCGAATCTAATGCCGAGATCGCCACGGCGCTTGGCATCACCGAGCGCACAGTGAAATCGCACTTGAGCGGTATTTTCGACAAGCTCGGCGTCGCGGACCGTCTGCAACTCACGCTCAAAGTACACGGGATTCGCTAGCCCAAAAATTAAAACAGCGGTTCACTCAAGCTACATGCCACCAGAGCCATGCACGCTGTCGCCTTCCGTAAAACGGGTCTGCTATAAGGGGGCTTGCACGCTCGACTCGTGGTCACATTTCCCCGGCCCGAATCGCCTCTGAAGGGTAAAGCCCCTTCAACTGGTTCGACAAAAAAACAAAACCCATTCCGCGTATCGACACGATATTGCGTTGGAACTCAAATTTCCCCGGCATAAGCCAACCGTCAAAAATGCCGAATTTTTCACGCTCCATCCCAAATAAATCCATTTTTTGACAAATCCTTCAGAAACACCGTCCACAAGTACGATGCGCGCTGCATATCAAATGCAGGACACTCTGAAGCGTGTCGATTCCATTCATTCGGAGATTTGAACATGGCCACAACCACCGTCCGCGCAGAAGGCATCGTTGCCAATATGAAAGGCACCGCTTACCTGCGATATGCAGATGGCAGCCTGCATGTCATCAAAATCGGCGACAGAATCGCTGAAGGCCAGGTCATCGTGACCGCTGCCGACGGTTTCGTGGAACTGCGCGGCATGCATGACGAAAGGATCGAAATCGGTCAAGGGCGCGAAGTGTTGGCCGATGCGAACCTTCTCAACCAGGAAGTTCAAACTCCGCAGGATGCCGCCGTCAGTCACCCCACCAGCGATTTAGACAATGCGCTCACCGCGCTCAATTCCGGCGCCGACCCCTTCGCGACCTTAGACCCGACCGGGGCAGGTCTGGGCGCCGGCGGCGCCAATGAAGGCCACGGCTTCGTGCGCCTGCTGCGCATCAGCGAAGGACTCGACCCGCTCGCACTCCCTCAATCTCAATACCCCCAAAACGACAGAATCGAGCTTGTCGCCTACAACCGCGTCACGGAAGAGCCTGTTGCCGGAGCGCCCGTTGCCGAAGAGCCCAATCGGCCGCCACACGCCGCCGATGACACCGCCCGCACCCCGGCTGGCAAGCCGGTCATCATCGATGTATTGGCCAACGACTCTGATCCGGACGGCGATCCGCTACACATCACCCATGTCGACGGCCAGCCGATAGCCCCCGGTGAAACGGTAAACGTTGACAACGGCACCGTGACTCTCAATGACGACGGCACCGTGACCTTCACGCCCGACCCGGACTACCACGGCGATGCGCACTTCGACTACACCGTCGACGATGGCAACGGCGGCAGCGATACGGGCAACGTCACCGTCACCGTCGGGCAGCCGCCCGTCGCAACCGACGATACCGCCCGCACCCCGTTCGAGAAGCCGGTCACCATCAATGTGTTGGCCAACGACTCCGATCCGGATGGCGATCCGCTGCACATCACCCAGATTAACGGCCAGGA
>WQYQ01000026.1 GCA_009781175.1 Betaproteobacteria bacterium | reverse complement strand
TGTTCGCCCACTGGGCAATTACTCATGCTGGATTGGCTGGATGATAGGAGCCGGATGAATCGAGAGGTTCATGTCCGGTTGCGTGAGGGCCTGAGGGTGAGATTCCCTTGGGCTACTCGACCAATTCAGGCACTCATCCCGGAAGCGCCCATTGAAGCTCTCGATGAATGCGTTCTGCGTAGGTTTTCCAGCTTGGATCAGCTTGAGCTGAACGCCGTGTTGGCAAGCCCATTGATCCAATGCCTTGCCAGTGAATTCCGGCCCCTGGTCGGTTCGAATGGCCTTGGGATAGCCCCGGAAACGAGCTGCCTGATCGAGAACACGCGTCACGTATTGCCCTGAAATGCCGAAGTCGACCGCAAGATCGATAGCCTCCTTGCTGAAGTCATCGACGATAGTCAGCACCTTGATCCGGCGAGCGTTGGCCAGAGCATCACTGACAAAGTCCATGGACCAGACTTGGTTCGGCCCGCCAGGGCGTTCCAATGCCTGGCGCTCCACCGCAACACCGTGCCGCCGTTTCCTGCAACGAACCGACAGCCCGGCATCGCTGTAGAGCCGATAAATCCGCTTGTGATTGACCCGAATGCCTTCTCGCCGCACCAGTGCGTGCAATCGGCGATAACCGAACCGGCGACGCTCACCGGACAGTTCGATCAGTCGTGTTTTCAACCGCTCGTTCTCCGGCTGCGCCTTCGACTCGTAGTGCAGGACCGTGCGTGACAAACCCACCAGCTGGCAGGCACGGCGTTCGGAAATCGCTGTCGCTTCCCTCATCACCATGACGGCCTCACGCTTTAACTGGGGGCTTACCGTTTTCGGCCTAATGCAGCCTTGAGCGCTTCGGCATCGAGGATCGAGTCCGCCAGCAGGTGCTTGAGCTTTGCATTCTCCGCCTCCAACTCCTTCAGGCGCTTCGCGTCTGGAACTGACATCCCGCCAAATTTTGCCCGCCAGTTGTAAAACGAGGCGTCACTGAAACCGTGTTGCCGGCACTGTTCCTTGATCGCCACGCCGGCCTCGGCCTGCTGCAAAAAACCGATGATCTGCTCTTCTGAAAACGTCCATTCTCCTTCTCGAAAACGGACTTTACTAAATTGCTGCTGGCTCTGATTACGGGGGGCACCTCAAGTTTTAAGTCAAATACACTGGCTTTGCTGGTGGTATTTGACTGGACTGTTTAGTACGGAGGCTTTCGTGCGATAAGCCTTGTGCCAAGAGACAATGATCCTATATAATATATAGTTTGATTCGGCAGGCGGTTGTCAGTGGCTCTGGCTGGACTTGTCCGAGTGGTGCGCGTAGGCCAGCACTCGGTTTTGAGTCCAAAACGAAGGCTTTTTCGCAAAGCTGAAGCCTAAAAGGCCTTTGTAAATTAGTAGCTTAGGAAGTGGGTGATGTTCTCGTCTCCCGCTCCACTGCATCAATCTGCGGTTTTTCGCAGGGGTTGCAGTGTTCGATAAGCGCATAGCTTGCGTAAATCCTTAATTTTTCAAAAAACGTTCCACGGCTAAAACTGGGTCTGGGCGCACTCTTCTGTGCATGGCTTTTGGTCGACTATCCAAGCCGGATGGCCGCCTAAGACATTTACATTAAAGTTTTTCTTCCTGGGGCCGATATGACTAGTAGCTAAGGCGCTTTGTCATTTTGCTTCACTCTGGGAGGCGCATCATGCTGGTATCTTCAAGCACAAGTTTGTCATCGCCTGCGGCAAACGCTGTTTCTTCCATGCCGACCACGGCAGCGGGCATTAGCGACGCGGTGCGGAAATCCGTCAGCGCGCAGATTCTGCAAGCTTCCGCCAATGTTTCGATCAAGGCGGGCGAGCAATCACTGGCTTTGGTGTACCGCTCGGCGATTGATCGGATCAACGAAGCGTTGACGCCTGAATTGGGGCCGAACGCGATCCAGAACACGGTCTCCTCGGGCTTGGACACTTCTCCGGAAGCGACGGCAGACCGCATCCTTTCGGGTTCGACCGCGTTTTTCGAGGCTTATGCCGCCCAGAACCCAGGGAAAGACCGCGATCAGTTGGCAACCGATTTCGTTGCCTTGATTCGCGGTGGCTTCGAAAAAGGCTTCAACGAAGCCAAGGACATTCTGAAGGGGCTGAATGTTCTGCA
Organism: Betaproteobacteria bacterium; assembly: GCA_009781175.1. Classification (GTDB taxonomy): domain Bacteria; phylum Pseudomonadota; class Gammaproteobacteria; order Burkholderiales; family Rhodocyclaceae; genus Niveibacterium. The sequence goes on along the minus strand of WQYQ01000026.1, from coordinate 33,931 downwards.
AGGCGATGTCGCGGATGGTATCCAGCGCACCTATGATCTGGTGCAGAAGGGCTACGATGATTTTCTGGCTGCGAAGCTGAATCCGAATTCGAATTCGTAAGTCTCGCCCGATGGTGTATTGAACGAAGGACTCTGGGGCGCCGGTGATAACGATACTGCCGTTGTTTTCGCCAGCGCCCCACACGTCAGGGTGTTATCCGCATCTGGACGCTTGGAGCAAATAAGGGTTTCTCGCAATGAGGAAGCCGTGGCTCCACAGCCTACTGCCCGCTCCGCTGGGTATTGCCGAAGGGCTTCTGCCATTTCCCTCCGCTTGAATTTCTGGAGTTTGCCGCTCGCTAGATGGGGCATCTGTTCGGGCACTTCGACCTTGCGCGAGCGGCGATCTTCAGCGTCGGTCGCGCGTTCGATCCGCTCGTCGCGTTTGGGGCGGCCGAGCAGATAGCGCGAGAGGTCGCCGACGCTCATCCCGGACTCCGCGTGCGGGCGCGACAGCGCACCGAGCACCGACCATTGCTGGGTGGTCACGCCGAGCGATTCGAGGGCTTGCGTGCCCTTGGTGTGCAGCATGTTGACCGCCTGGAAAAAACGGAAGAACAGCCGGTTCGCGAATGCGGCGGCGGCCTGGGTTTTTTCGAGGGTGAGGTCGGTCATGGCGGCGCTGCGGCTCAAAAAGTCAGGCATCATTGAATCGCAAAGCGTGGTTTGAATACAAGGCTGGAAGCCCTCGGCAACATCACCAAGGAGCAAGCGAATGAAGGGTCTCAAAGGCAAGGTAGCGATCGTTACCGGCGGCGCCGGCGGCATTGGCGCGGCAGTCTGCCACCGTTTTGGCGCGGAAGGCGCAGCCGTTGCCGTGTTCGACATCAACCAGGAGGTGGCCGAAGCCGTCGCGGTGCAAATCCGCGCAGCCGGGGGCCGGGCCGCCGCCTATGCGGTGGACCTGACCAGCCAGGATTCGGTCATCGCTGCCGTGGCCGCCGCGGAGAAAGAGCTTGGTCCGGCCGATGTGCTGGTCAACAACGCCGGTTGGGACAAGGCGGCGCCCTTCCTGAAAACTGACAAGGCGTTGTGGGACAAGATCGTCGCGGTCAACCTTTATGGCGCGCTCTATATGCATCACGCGGTGTTGCCCGGTATGGTGGCGCGTGGCGCCGGCCGCGTCATAAACGTCGCTTCCGACGCTGCCCGTGTCGGCTCGTCCGGCGAGGCTGTGTATGCCTTCTGCAAGGGAGGGCTGGTGGCTTTCTCGAAGACGATGGCGCGTGAACTGGCGCGCAAGCAGATCAGCGTCAATGTGGTCTGTCCGGGACCGACCGACACTGCGCTGTTCCGCGACTTCGCCGGCGAAGGCGAGCAGGGCGATAAGCTCAGGAGCGCCTTGACCAAAGCGATTCCCTTTGGCCGCCTGGGCCAAGCGGACGACTTGGAGGGCATCGTGGTGTTCCTGGCGAGCGATGATGCCGCGTTTATCACCGGCCAGGTCATCAGTGTTTCCGGCGGTCTGACCATGGCCGGCTGAGCGGCCCGAATCTTGTGTTTATCAAGGAAGCGAACATGGAATACCAAGACATCCTCTATACCAAGGTCGACGGCATCGCCACGATCACCATCAACCGGCCCAAACAGTACAACGCCTTCCGCGCCCAGACTTGCGAGGAAATGATCGATGCCTTCAAGGATGCCGAGTTTGATCGCGGTATTGGCGTCGTTGTCCTCACTGGCGTCGGCGACAAGGCTTTCTGCACCGGCGGCGATCAGGGTACCCACGAAGGTGGCTACGGTGGCCGTGGCACCATCGGCCTGCCGGTGGAAGAATTGCAGAGCGTGATCCGCGACATCTCCAAGCCGGTCATCGCCCGCGTCAACGGCTATGCCATTGGCGGCGGTAACGTTCTGGTCACGATCTGCGATTTGGCGATTGCCTCCGAGAATGCCCAGTTGGGCCAGGTCGGCCCGCGCGTCGGCTCGGTCGACCCGGGCTTCGGCACGGCGCTGCTGGCGCGTGTCGTCGGCGAGAAGAAGGCGCGCGAAATCTGGTATTTATGCCGCCGTTATACGGCCCAGCAAGCTCTGGAGATGGGCCTGGTCAACGCCGTCGTGCCGCAGGATCAGCTCGATGCCGAAGTGAAGAAATGGTGTGACGAAATCCTCGAAAAGAGTCCGACCGCCATCGCGCTGGCGAAGAAGTCTTTCAACGTCGATACCGAGATGATTCGTGGCATGGGTGGCTTGGCTATGCATGCGCTCAAGCTTTACTACGAGAGCCCTGAATCGGCGGAAGGCGGCAATGCTTTCCGCGAAAAGCGCAAGCCCGAGTTCCGCAAGTACGTGCGCTAAGAAGAGTAGGCAAGGGAGGGCGCTGCTAGAGCGCCCTCGACGGATTCAAGGGCGAGGTCGCCCGACACAGAAACGGAATGCAGCATGATCAGGGACCAAGAAACGTTCAACATCCTGCTTGACACCATCGCCCGCTTCGTCCGCGAGCGCTTGGTGCCGATCGAGAACGAAGTGGCCGAGACCGACCGTATTCCGGACGACATTGTTGCCGAGATGAAGGCGCTTGGCCTGTTCGGCCTGTGCATTCCCGAAGAGTACGGCGGCATGGGGCTGACGATGGAGGAAGAGGTCTTCGCGACCTTCGAAATCGGCCGTACTTCGCCAGCGTTCCGTTCGGTGTACGCTACCAATAACGGTATCGGTGGCCAGGGCATCGTCATCGACGGCACGGCGGCGCAAAAGGCCCATTACCTGCCGCGGCTCGCCTCCGGTGAAATCATCGGCTCCTTCGCGCTGACCGAGCCGGATGCTGGCTCTGATGCCGGGAGCCTACGCGCGCGTGCGGTACGCGATGGTGACCACTATGTGCTCAACGGCACCAAGCGCTACATCACCAATGCGCCCGAGGCCAGCATCTACACCGTTATGGCACGCACCGATCCCACGCAGCGCGGCGCCGGCGGGATTTCCGCCTTTGTCGTCGAGCGTGGAGCGCCTGGGCTGTCGCTCGGCCATATTGACAAAAAGATGGGGCAGAAAGGCGCGCATACCTGCGACGTCATTTTCGAGAACTGCCGCATCCCGGCGAGCGCGCTGATCGGCGGACGCGAAGGCGTCGGCTTCAAGACGGCGATGAAGGTTCTCGACAAGGGACGCATCAATATCGCGGCTACCTGCGTTGGCGTTTCTCAGCGCATGCTCGACGATGCATTGCGTTACGCGCTGGAGCGCCAGCAGTTCGGCAAGCCGATCGCGGAGTTTCAGCTCGTCCAGGCCATGCTCGCCGACAGCAAGACGGAGATTTATGCCGCCCGCTCGATGGTCATCGATGCCGCGCGGCGCCGTGACGAAGGCTACGATGTGAGCACCGAGGCGGCCTGCGCCAAGCTGTTCGCCTCCGAAGCCTGCGGCCGCATCGCCGACCGCGCCGTACAGATTTTCGGCGGTGCGGGTTATCTGGCTGAGTATGGGATCGAGCGCTTCTACCGCGATGTGCGCCTGTTCCGAATTTTCGAGGGCACCAGCCAGATCCAGCAGTTAGTGATTGCCCGTAACATGATCCGCGAATTTGCCGGTTGAACGACCGTAGCGCAGCGCCACAAGAGGAAAGACGACAAAATGGAATTCAAATGGGATGACCCGCTCTTGCTCGACCAGCAACTGAGCGAAGAAGAACGGATGATCCGCGAGAGCGCCGCGGCCTATGTGCAGGAACGCCTGGCGCCGCGCGTGTTAGAGGCATTTCGCCTGGAAAAGACCGATCCGGCGATTTTCCGCGAGATGGGCAAACTTGGCCTGCTCGGGCCGACGATCCCCGAGGAATACGGCGGGGCCGGCCTCAACTACGTTAGCTACGGCCTGATTGCGCGCGAGATCGAACGCGTGGACTCCGGCTACCGCTCGATGATGAGCGTCCAGTCCTCGCTGGTCATGGTGCCGATTTACGACTTTGGCAGCGAGGCGCAGAAGCAGAAATATCTGCCCAAGCTGGCCAGCGGTGAATGGATCGGCTGCTTTGGCCTGACCGAGCCCAATCACGGTTCCGATCCGGGCTCGATGATTACCCGGGCGCGCAAAGTCGACGGCGGCTATCGCCTGAGCGGCAGCAAGATGTGGATCACCAACAGCCCAATTGCCGATGTCTTTGTTGTCTGGGCCAAAAATGACGCGGGCAAGATTCGCGGCTTCATTCTCGAGAAGGGCTGGCAAGGCTTATCGGCCCCGGTGATTCACGGCAAGGTCGGTTTGCGCACCTCGATCACCGGCGAAATCGTCATGGATGAGGTTTTTGTTCCGGCGGAAAACGAATTCCCCGAAGTCAGCGGACTGCGCGGCCCCTTTAGCTGCCTCAACTCGGCCCGCTATGGCATCGCCTGGGGCGCGCTCGGCGCCGCCGAGGATTGCTGGCATCGCGCCCGTCAGTACGTACTCGACCGCAAACAGTTCGGCCGTCCGCTCGCCGCCAACCAGTTGATTCAGAAAAAGCTGGCCGACATGCAGACCGAAATCGTCCTCGGCTTGCAAGGCTGCCTGCGTCTTGGGCGCATGAAGGATGAAGGCATCGCGGCGCCGGAAGTCACCTCGATCATGAAGCGTAATTCCTGCGGCAAGGCGCTCGATATTGCCCGCGTCGCGCGCGACATGCATGGCGGTAACGGCATTTCCGACGAGTTCGGCGTGATCCGGCACGCGGTCAATCTCGAGGTCGTCAACACCTACGAAGGCACGCACGACGTGCATGCCCTGATCCTGGGGCGCGCGCAGACCGGCATCGCCGCCTTTTGCAACTGACTTGGCTAATGTAACCGGGTCGGGTCCGGCGGTACGGGAAGGACGTTGATTCCTTCGTCGATCAGTTCGGATACTTCGTCCTGCGTCGCCCGGCCGCGAATCCGGCGTTCCTCGGTTTCCCCGTGATGAATCTTGCGCGCCTCATCGGCAAAGCGCGAGCCGACGTCTTCCGCTGTTTCGGCCAGGGTACGCAAGGATTCGATAACGCGTTTTGCGATTTCCTTGGGAGATTCCTGTGCGCCTGCCGGCTTGTCGTGCCCTCGCGTAACGGCGGGTGCCGCCGGTAAGCGTTTGATGTGCGTCGAGCCACACATCGGACATGCAACCTGAGCGTTGCCGAGTTGAGTATCCAACGCTTCGCTTGAGGCGAACCAGGCTTCAAAGCAGTGTTCCTGCTCGCAGGACAAATCCGAAATAATCACGAGGCCACTATTGAAAAGGGAAAACAACAATCGGATCTGTATATTATGCGCGCCGGAAGCGGTATTGCTTGGTCTGAAAGCGCGGATGCGTGGCAGTTTTCCGGTATCAGAATCTGTTCTCAGCGCATCGTGAATTCGGGGAGGACGATATTGACCTTCAGCGCTTCGTAATTATCTTGTTTTTCAAGCTGGACAGAGATGTCGTCCGGGTTGACTTGAACATACTTTGAAATCACTTCAATCAGATCTTTTTGCAAAGCGGGTAGGAAATCCGGCGAGGGTCCGTTCTCGGCGCGTTGGCGCGCAATGACGACCGTTAGACGTTCCCGCGCCAGGTCGGCGGATTTCGGCTTTTTGGGGCCGAATAAATCGGATAGCCAAGACATGTTTTCAGGCGCCTCCGAAGATACGTTTCAACAGGCTGGGCTTTTCATAGCTGACAAAGCGTAATTCGCGCTCTTCGCCGAGGAAGCGGGCGACGACATCTAAATACGCTTCCGCGACGTCCGAACCTGTGAGGTGAATGGCCGGCGTCCCCTGGTTCGAGGCTTGCAGCACGATTTCGGATTCGGGAATAACGCCGATCAGTGGCACGCGCAGCAGTTCCTGCACGTCCTTGTACGAGAGCATTTCGCCTTCTTCGACGCGTTTGGGCGAATAGCGGCTGACGAGCAGATGCTCCTTGACGGGCTCCCGGCCTTCCTTGGCGCGGCGGCTTTTGCTTTGCAGGATGCCGAGAATCCGGTCGGAGTCGCGGATCGAGGATACTTCCGGGTTGGTCACCACGATTGCCTCGTCGGCAAAGGTTAGCGCGAGCACCGCGCCGCGTTCGATCCCCGCGGGAGAGTCGCAGACCACGTAATCGAACCCTTGATGCTCCAGGCCCTTGAGCACTTCTTCGACGCCTTCCTCTGTCAGCGCATCCTTGTCGCGCGTCTGCGAGGCGGGCAGAACGAAAAGGTTATCGCAGTGCTTGTCCTTGATCAGGGCTTGATGCAGGTTAGCTTCTTTGTTGACCACGTTGATGAGGTCGTACACCACACGGCGTTCGCAACCCATGATCAAGTCGAGGTTACGCAGGCCGACGTCGAAATCGATCACGGCGGTTTTGAACCCGCGCAGGGCGAGGCCGGTGCATATGGAGGCCGATGTGGTCGTTTTACCGACGCCACCTTTACCGGAAGTCACCACGACTGTTTTCACGTTCTTCCCTTCAATACTGATGGTGTTTTGTTCTAAGAAGTGCGTTCGATTCAGCTCAGTACGAGCGGGTCGAGCCTGATCTGCTGCGTGTTCGCTTCGTTGACGAGCCGGATTTGCGCGGGCTTGCCTGCGACGGCTTCGGGCAGACCTTTTTCGAAAGTGCGAAAGACGCCGGCAATCGATACCAGTTCAGCGCCCAACGCCGTCGTAAATATGCGGGCGGAATTGTCGCCGACGGCGCCGGCAATTGCGCGTCCGCGCAGCGGCCCATAGCAATGGATGCTGCCATCGGCAATCACTTCGGCGCCGTTGCTGACGCCGCCGATGATGACGAGATCGGCTCCGCGCGCATAAACCTGTTGCCCCGAACGCAAGGGGCGATCCAGCAACATACTGCCCTTGGGCGTCGATGGAATACTCGGGGCGGGAGCAGCGGCCGGCGGTTCGACAGGGGCTGCTTTGGTTTGCGGCGCAGGAGGTGGCGCCACGGTCTTCAGACTCTCATCGCCATGTAAAACGGCCAAGCCGGCTTTGCGCGCCGAGTCGGCGAGCGATTCCGGAAGATGGCGAACCACAACGGGTTGCAGACGATAACGCCGCAGCAGGCTCGTCAAACCGGGCCAGTCCACGCGTTCGGGCAATTTCTGGAGTTGCGAAAAGTCGAGAATCGCAGGCTCTCCGGCGAAGAAGTCGGGCCTCCCACCAAGCAAGGCATGCATTGCGTCGGCAAGATGCATCGCATTGGTGTCGCGAATGATCGCTGTCGTTGCGGAAAACGTGCCGCTTTTGAATTCAATCGCCTTTGTGGCGTTACGCGAACCCTGCATGCTTATCGTGGACCTATCGAATTTTGCAAGTCTACAGGTCGAAGGAAGGGCGGACAAGCGAAGCGCCTGCCCGCGTGGCGAATTCGCACAACGCGGGCAGCCGTTCAATGCAGCATCTGGTGCGGGCCATCGAACAGCGCGCGGATTGCTTCGGCATCGAAACGGTATTCGTGGTTGGATAAATCATCGCGCACAACGACTTCGCCTTGCTCCGCGATCAGGCTTTCCAACTCGTCGCGGCCGAGCGAGCGCAGGGTTGCGCGTATCCGCTCCCAATTCGGCGGAAAATCATGCCTAACCGGGCGGGGTTTGAAAAGCCGGAGCGTTTCTTCATGAAAAAGTCGCATCAGCAATTGTGGCGCCTCCAGGCTCAATAGTTCGCCCGGCGTGACGGTGCCTGCGAGCTGTTGCAGCCGGTTCCAGCCGTCATGGTTCTTGAGATCGGCGCCCGGTAGTTTTTGCAGAAAAAGACCTGCGGCCGCATCCTTGTCGGCCGCCAGAAATAGTGCAGCCGGCGTTTGCTCGGATTGTTCGAGAAAATGTTCAAACACCTTGGCAATGCTGTCGCCTTCGAGCGGAACGTAGCTTTGGTAGGGCTGACGCATTCCCGCTGTATCGAGCGAAAGCAAGAGACGCCCGTCGCCGAACAATTCCGCAAGGCTGCCGCCGACAATCGGCCCTTCGGTTTTGGCGTGACCGCGTAGATTGAGCGACTCATTGCAATCGAGCACGAGCATGTTGACCGCGCCGTGCCCGGAAAGCTGGAACGTGATGCGTCCGGGCGTCTTGAGATTGGCGGCGATGATCGCGGTGACGGCACTCATTTCTCCGAGCAATGTCATGACAGGTTTTGCATAGGCATGCTTGCCTTGAATCTTTTGCCAAGACTCGGTGAGCTGTACGACCGCACCGCGGATATCCAGGTCCTCAAAAAGAAAACGCTGTACGGCGTCCATGCTCATCCTTTCAAAATCTCGGCATAGAGAGCCGGATCGAAGCCCACAAGCAGCTTCGCTGCACCCGTAATGACAGGCCGGCGAATCAGACTTGGCTTGGCTTCCATCAATTCAATTGCTTTAACCGCGTCGATATCCGCCCGTTCGGCATCCGAGAGACCGCGCCAAGTGGTGCCTTTCGTATTGAGCAGTTTCTGCCAGCCGACTTCATCGGTCCAATTCGTTAATGTCACTGCATCGACACCATTTTTCTTATAGTCGTGGAAGGAATAGGGGATATGTTGAGCATCCAGCCACTCGAAAGCTTTTTTCATTGTGCCGCAGTTTTTGATGCCGTAAATTCGTAAAGTCATTGTCATACTTGAAATAAAAAATCGATAATTTGAGTGCTTGTCTCTGTTAAGCGTGCGACGCATAATGTAACAAGCAAGGTTTCGGATTGTTGTTTTGCGCGCTGCCCGGCTGCCAAATGTGCAAGCCTCGCATGCCTGCCCGGAACCTCGCAGAGAGCTTGGTTCATCGTTATAAACCGTTCTTGGGAATGCAATACATGGCAACTGGTATAGTTAAGTGGTTCAACGATTCTAAGGGTTTTGGCTTCATCACTCCGGATGGCGGTGGTGACGACCTCTTCGCCCATTTCTCCGCGATTCAATCAAAGGGTTTTCGTTCCCTGGCTGAAAATCAGCGTGTCACCTTCGATGTCGTGGATGGTCCGAAGGGTAAACAAGCTGCAAATATTTGCCCAATCGAATAATTTGTCGCCTCAATGACAAATCAAATGAGCCCGGCAATGCCGGGCTTTTTGTTTTTACGCAAATGCTTCTCCGATTTAACACTTATTTGCGAATTGCTTTTGCGAATGCAGCCGCAAGTGCTCCCGCAGAGGCCGGAGTCTTTTCCCGCTGGGCAGGCGGACGCTTGGTGCCATTGCCGTTTGGTTTGCTGTCCGGCTTGCGTGCGGGAACCGCTTCATCCGCAAGACGCATCGACAATGCGATTCGCTTGCGCGGTATATCCACTTCCAATACTTTCACCTTCACGATATCGCCCGCTTTGACGACTTCGGCGGGGTCCTTGACGTAGCGCGCCGCGAGCGCCGAAATATGCACGAGGCCGTCCTGATGCACGCCGATGTCGACGAAGGCGCCAAAGTTCGTCACGTTCGTGACGACGCCTTCGAGCAGCATGCCTGGCGTGAGGTCTTTGAGGTTCTCTATGCCATCCTTGAACGTCGCCGTTTTGAATTCGGGGCGCGGGTCTCGTCCTGGCTTGTCGAGTTCCTTGAGAATGTCCTGCACGGTCGGCAAACCGAAACGTTCATCGGTGTAGCGCGAGGCGTCGAGGCCGCGGATGAAGGCGGAATCGCCGATCAGGCTGCGCACATCGCGTTTCGCGTCGGTCAGAATCCGCTCGACGACCGGATAGGCTTCGGGGTGCACCGCGGAGGTATCGAGCGGATTGTCTCCCTGCATGACACGCAAGAAACCCGCGCATTGCTCGAATGTCTTTTCGCCGAGCCGGGGCACAGCGTGCAAGGCGCTACGGTTGACGAAAGGCCCATTGGCGTCGCGGTGGGCGACGATATTGTTCGCGAGTGTCGAGTTCAGCCCGGAAATCCGCGTAAGCAAGGCCGCTGAGGCGGTATTGACGTCGACGCCGACCGCGTTCACGCAATCCTCAACAACGGCGTCGAGCGAATGCGCGAGGCGCGATTGATTTACGTCATGCTGATACTGGCCGACGCCGATCGATTTCGGATCGATCTTGACGAGTTCTGCGAGTGGATCTTGCAGGCGGCGGGCGATGGATACCGCGCCGCGCAGGCTGACGTCGAGCTGCGGAAATTCCCGCGCCGCGAGTTCGGAGGCGGAATAGACCGACGCCCCCGCTTCGGAGACGACGATTTTCGTCATGCCGGACTGCGCATTCTGCTTGAGCAATTCGCCTGCAAGCTTGTCGGTTTCCCGGCTGGCCGTGCCGTTGCCGATCGCGACAAGTTGCACATTATGTTTGCCGGCAAGCAGGTTCAGCGTGTGCAGCGAGCCGTCCCAATCCTTGCGCGGCTCGTGCGGATAAATCGTCGCGGTGTCGAGCAGCTTGCCTGTCGTATCCACGACCGCGACTTTCACACCCGTGCGCAGGCCGGGGTCCAGACCCATTGTGGCGCGCGGACCGGCCGGCGCCGCGAGGAGTAAATCCTTGAGGTTTTTCGCAAACACGCGGATCGCTTCTTCTTCGGCCTTGGCGCGCAAGACGCCGAGCAGATCGAGTTCGAGATGCAGCGAGAGCTTTACATTCCATGTCCAGCGTGCCGTGTCGACAAGCCAGCGGTCGGCCGCGCGGCCCGTGTCGCGGATGCCCGCCTGGACCATGATGCGGCGTTCGCATGGATTGGGTTCCGCGCTGCGGCCGCCATCCTCGGGATCGCTGTCGAGCATGAGTTTGACGCGCAAAACATCCTCGTTGCGGCCGCGGAGCAAGGCGAGCGCGCGATGGGAGGGGATATCCTTCAAGGCTTCGCGATAGCTGAAATAATCGCGGAACTTCGCCGCGGCCGTGTCATTCTCTTTGCCTTCCACGACGCTCGCTTGGACGACGCCGTGCGCTTCCAAGTATTCGCGCAAGTCGCCGACCAGCGCGGCGTTTTCCGCAAAACGCTCCATCAATATCTGGCGTGCGCCGTCGAGCACCGCTTTGGCGTCGGCGAAACCGGCGTCCGGATTCAGAAAGCGCGCGGCTTCGGTTTCCGGCGTCAACGCCGGGTCGGCCAGCAAGGTGTCGGCCAGGGGTTCGATGCCAGCTTCGCGCGCGATCTGGGCTTTCGTGCGGCGCTTCGGCTTGTAGGGGAGGTAGAGGTCTTCAAGGCGCTGCTTGGTTTCCGCCGTGGCGAACTCGGCGCGCAAGGCCGGTGTGAGCTTGCCTTGTTCTTCCACGCTGGCAATCACGGCGGCGCGGCGTTCTTCGAGTTCGCGCAGATAAGTCAGGCGTTCCTCAAGCGTGCGCAGTTGCGTGTCGTCGAGACCGTTGGTGGCTTCTTTGCGATAGCGCGCAATGAACGGGACGCTCGCCCCGCCGTCGAGCAATTCGACTGCGGCGACGATTTGACGCGCGCTGACACCGAGTTCGGTCGCGATACGGGATTCGATAGCAGGAAGCATGCAGGTTGTTAAGGCCGAAATATGAAAAGAAGGCGCGGACTATGCAGGAAGCCGGGCTGGGGTTCAAGAGGGGGTATTGAGCCAAGCCTGCGTTAAAATCGACCCTCTTCGCGGAGTGCTGGAATTTTTATGCGGGATGCCGGATCGTTCGTTCGTTTTGAGTTGTTGCGTCGTGTGGCAAGCGCCGGCTTCTGTGCATTGTTCGTTTTCGGCGTAGCGCCGGATGCCCCGGCTGCCACAAAGCATAAGCTCACCCATGCCGTGGCTACGCAGCTTGCCAAGCCGAGCAAGACCTCATCCAAGTCGACAGGGAAAGCCGATGCGGGGAAACCGGCAAGTAAAAAAGGGACATCCGGCAAACATGCGGAAGAGGCCCAAAAAGAGCCTGCGTGCCACCCGCACAAAGGTAGAAAGGGTAAGAGAAGCTGCGCGCCGCCTGCCGAGCGGGCTTTGAGCAACAGCCCGATTAACGCCAAGGCACTGGAAGAGTCCGGCAAGCCGCTCGATGGGGCTCCGGTGAAAGCCCGCTCGGTGCCGATACGCGCCTATGCGGTGGATGGCGCCACGTTTTTTCTGGGTGGGCGTAAATACCGGATTGAAGGCTTGGGGGCCGATACCGACGCTGAATTGATGCATGACCATGCCGCCCAGCGCTTGCAGGGAATTCTCGACTCCGGCTTGGTGACGACGGAAGCCCTGGGGCTGGACGAAAACGGCGTGATGCGGGCTGTTGTCCGGGTTAACGGCCGCGACGTGGCCGATTTGCTGCGGGCGCGCCCGTAGTAAGTTGTTCAGCGATTGAGCGTAGCGGCCAGCTCGGTGCGATAACGCCGCACCAGCACATCATCATTGCTTGCGTTAAAGAACTGAATCAGCGTTTTGCGGGCGATGTCGTCGCCGAAATTTCTATCGCACCGAATAATTCCCAGGAGAAGCCGGAAGGCCATTTCCAGGTCTCCCTGTGCGGCGCGGAGTTGCGCCAGTTCGAGCTTGGCTTGCAGATCGCCCGGCTTGGCGGTAATCCGTTTTTCCAGCGCTTCGGCGCTTTCCGATGGGGTATTGCGGAATAAGGCAAGCCTTGCCTGCAATTGCTCAATGCGAAGCGGGTCGTGCGGTTCGGGACCGACGCTTGCGAGAATTTGCGCCGCATCGTCGAGCACGCCGCTTTCAATCAGCAGTTCGGCCAGATCGAGCCGAACGGTTTCGTTGTCGGGGTCTTGAGCGATTGCGTCGATGAGGAGGGCGCATGCGCTGTCAATGTCGCCTTCGGCGTGGGCCGCGCTGGCCGCTTCGTGCAAGGCTTGCGCTGGCGAGGGAAGGATCTTGCGCAGGAATGCGCGCACCCGGCTTTCCGGTACAGCGCCGGTGAACTCATCGATCAGCTTGCGCTGAAAGATTGCTTTGACATTCGGAACCCCGCGCACACCGAGCTGTTGGGCCAGCGCGGAGTTCTCATCCGAATTGATGCGGGCAAGCAAGAAGCGCCCGCCGAATTCGTCCGCAAGTTTTTCCAGTATCGGGCCCAAGGTGCGGCAGGGGCCGCACCAGGGCGCCCAGAAGTCGACGAGTATCGGTACGTTGTCCGATGCGGCAATAACCCGGGTTTCGAAATTCTGTTCGGAAACATCGAATGAGAAATCGGAATGCGGTTTCTCCATAAAAACGATCTCCCCCAAAGACAAATTGCCGGGCTTTGCGGTTTTTGTGCCGGAACTTTAATTAAAGGACTCGGTTGCTGATTTGGCAACTTATTGGAGCAAGCCGAACGCGGTGTGACTTGACGATAGAGGCCGCAGCCATTCAATGTAATATTTTGTTAATGCTATTACAATGATGGCGAAATATTTTCTTCCCAGAATTTTCGGTTTGATCGTTTCATTGATTCTAGGGATGAAAATAAAAGTGTCTCAAGCAGCCTCCCCCCGTATCCATTTTGCCCGCTCTTTTCCCGTGGGCCTCGTGATGTCCGTTTTAGCCTGCGCGATCCAATCCGCCTACGCGGCGGAAGACGCCACCGACCTGGGTACGGTCGGAACGCAGGCAAGCGTGGGAAGCAGCACGGCCAGCAGGCAGGGAACCGCGGCAGCGGTCGCGCCGACGCGCTCTTCATTGAGCGTGACGCAACCGCAGTCGATCATCAGCCGCGACTTCATCGAGAATTCAACCTCTCCGGTCGCCGATTTCTCCGCGGTCGCCGCCATCGCGCCCAGCGTGACCGGCGGCATCAGCCCGAACGGCCCCGGCTTGGCCGAAACCAAGAACAGTTTGCGCGGTTTCAAGGACGGCGAATACAACGTTACCTGGGATGGCATTCCGTTTGGCGACACCAACGGGTCGACGCACCACTCGACCTCTTATTTCCCGGCTTCGGTCATCGGCAGCGTGGTTGTCGAGCGTGGTCCCGGCAAGGCGAGCGACATCGGCCAGGCGACTTTCGGCGGTTCGATCAACCTGTTCTCGCGGCAGTTGCCGAGCGAGCAGAACATTGAAGCCTTCGGCGCGGGCGGCTCCTGGAATACCTGGCTCTATGGCTTGCGCTATGACTCCGGCGTCCTGGCCAACGCTGGGGACGCCAAGATCGGGCTCAGCGCGCAGCGTCAAACCAGCGACGGCTACCGCACTTTCAGTTCGATCCAGGGCGACAACGTTTCGCTCAAGGTCGAAAAGCCGCTGGGCCAAAGCACGCTGCTGACCGCCAATTTCAACTACAACCGCAATTACTACTATCAGCCGGATAAGGACAACGGTCTGACCATGGCGCAGGCGGCCGCCTATGGCAAGGATTATGTGCTGAGCGACGACCCCGCCAAAGCGAACTTCTTCGGCTACAACCGCGTGGATAAAAGCACCGGCATGCACTACATCCGCTTGCAAAGCGATCTGGGCGACGGCTGGGGCATCGACAACCAAGTCTATAACTACTACTACACCAACGACACTCTGGCTTCCGACAGCGGCAACGTGCCGGGCGTCGGCCTCGGCAACGTAAAGGGCCCTACCGGCAATACGATTGCCAACCAGATGCCGGGCTACATCAAACTCAACAAATACGATAACTGGGGCAACACTTTCAGGGCGACTAAGCAGTTCGGCGGCAGCTTGGCGCGCTTCGGCCTGTGGTTGGAAAAATCGGATACGCACCGCGCCCAGTCCGACGTCAACCTGCTCGACATGACGCCGAACTACAAGGAGGCGGCGGTGCCTGGCGTGCATGCCGGCCCCAACAACGTCAAGTTCGATCAGCATTCGCAGTGGTTCGTGACCCAGCCCTTCGCCGAGTTCGAATGGGCCGTCACGCCGGAGTTGACGCTGACGCCGGGCGTCAAATACAACTCGACGCGCCTGAGCGTCGATGCGGAGGTGAATCAGACGGCGCGGATTCCCCAGAATTTCTCCAAGACCTTCCACGCCGCCTTGCCCTTCCTGACGGCCAACTACAAGTTTGACCCGACCTGGTCGGCCTATGCGCAATACGCCAAGGGCATGCTGGCGCCAGACGTCAGCCTGTTCCAGAGCACGAATGCGACGGCTTCCAATGTGAGTCCGCAGCGTTCCACCAACTACCAGCTCGGTTTCGTGCACAAGTCGGACAAGCTGGTTGTCGACGCCAACGTTTATTGGATCGATTTCACCAATAAATTCGCCATCATGCCCGGGACCGATTCGCAACCGATCTACTACAACCAGGGCGGCGTGAAGTACAAGGGTATTGAAGGCCAGATCACCTACGTGGTCGGCGGCGGCTTCTCGGCCTACGCCAACGGCTCGCTCAACCACGCGACCTCCAACGATACCGGTCTGACGATTGCGGGCGTGTCCAATATGACCGCGGCGCTGGGTCTGCTGTTCAACTCGGGTAGTTGGAACTCCTCGTTCATCTACAAGCGCATGGGCCCGATGTACGCGCTTGACGGCAGCGCCTACAAGATGAACGCAGTCACCCAGGCCGACTTCAACATCGGCTACACCATTGCCAATCCGGGCCTGAGCGCCAAGGCGCTCAGGGTGCAGCTCGGCGTTTTCAACGTGTTCAACAAAAAGGACCCGATCGCGGTCAAGCCGGTCAATTCCACGCCAGGCAGCGCCGCTTACGGCCAGCCCGACGCCGGTGACACCTTCCTGTTCCAGGCGCCGCGCAGCGCCATGCTGTCGCTGACGGCGGATTTCTGATTGACGCGTTTAGGCCCCCAGGCGATTACGTCGCCGCGGGGCCGTTTTTTTCAAACATCGCACTCACGGATCGTTTATGAACATCCATTACCTGGCCGATTTGGCGGCTTCTTCGGGCGGCACTTTGTATCTGATGGCCGTGTTATTGCTGGTGGCGCTGGCGGTCATCATCGAGCGGGCGTGGTTTCTGTATCGCGTTATGGCCGGCGGCCGGCATGTTAACGAGCGCATCGCCAGCCTGCCGCGCCTGCGCGCCGACTTGCTCGAAAAGGAAGTCGCAAGCGCCGGCCACTTGCCGCATGCCGCCTTGCTGGCCATGACCCTGTCTCACCCCGAATTGAACGAGCGCGATCTGCTCGCCGATCGCCTCGAAGAAAGCATCCTGCATGAGGTTCCCAAGCTGGACCGTTCGATGTGGGTGCTCGACACGGCGGTTACCCTTGCGCCGCTGCTCGGTTTGTTCGGCACCATCATCGGCATGTTCAACGCTTTCGCCGGTCTCGGCCAGGGCGGTTCGGGGCCGACGCAGATCACCGGCGGCGTAGCCGAAGCGCTGATCGCCACCGCCAGCGGCCTGTTCATCGCCATGATCGGCTTGATCTTCCTGAACAGCCTGAACACCCGCATCCGTCTGCTCGTGCATCAGCTCGAAACGCTCAAGCAGATGCTGATCAACCGCTATGCGCAGCAGAGCGGCGAGCTGAATGACGTACACCACGAGAGCCGCCCCGTCGTGCTGGCCCGCGCCAAGGGTTGAGAACATGCGCTATTTCGAGGTACGTAAGCCGCGCATCGAGATCATCCCGATGATCGACATCATGCTGTTCCTGCTGGTGTTTTTCATCATGATGGCGATGAACATGATCCCGACCAGCGGTTTGATCGGACACCTGCCCGCCAGCAGCACCAGCGAGGCGCTGCCGCCGCCCAAGGTCTTGATCGAGATTCATCAGGACGGGCAGCTCGTCGTCGATCAGACACCGATGACAACCGACGCTTTGCGCGCCAAGCTGCGCGCACAGGCTTCGAACAAAACCGTGGTCACGATCGCCGGCGCGGCGACTGCCAACCTGCAGCAACTGGCCGAAGTCATGGACATCTGCCACCAGAGCGGCATCAACCAGATCGGGCTGTCGACGCATAATGTCCAGTAGCCTTGTCCTCACCCCCGCGCCACGCCGGGGTTCGCTGCCGCTGCCGCGCACCGTGCTGTTCGCTGTGCTGATCGAGGGCGCGCTCCTGCTCGGCGCGGCCGGATTGATCGCCAGCGCCAAGTCTGTCGCGACCGCCGAGCAGCCCGTCACCCTGGTGTTCGACGACGCGCCTCCCGCGCCGCCCAAGCAGGAAGAACCCAAGCCGGAACCGCCGAAGCCGTTGGAAAAACCCACACCGGTCAAGCGCGCGGTCGTGTTGCCGCGCCCGGCCCCGCAGCCTCCCGTGGCGCAGCCGACGCCCGAGCCTACGCCGGCCCCTGCGCCTTCTCCGATCGCCGAGCCGGCGGCCCCTCCCGCGCCGCCGCCCGCGCAGGAACAAGCGCATGCCAGCGACGCCGCGCAAAAGGAAGCCAATTTCGCCGCGCGCTTGCGCGCCGCGATCCAGGCCGCGGTGGTATATCCCTTCGCCGCGCGCACGATGAACGCCCAAGGCAAGGCGCGGGTTGAGTTCGTGTTCCACGACGGCGCATTCAGCCATGTGCGCATCATTCAAAGCAGCGGCAACGGCATGCTCGATCAGGCGGCGCTGGCCGCCGTCACGCATGCCGCCGTGCCGCCCATCCCCGATTCGCTCGCCGACAAGAGCATGACGTATCAAGTCACGGTCGTGTTCGAGTTGAATGCGGGCTGACACGGAGAATCGCATGTCTTTATTTACCTGTTCCTTCCGCGCCGTCGCCGTGTTATTGCTCGGCTGTGCCCCCCTATCCGGCATGTGTCAGGATGCGGAAACGTTTTCCGCTTACGTGGTGCTGGGCGAAAACGGTGTGCCAGTTGCGCGCGTGCTGACCTCCGCGGCGCAATGCCCGCAGTTGAACATGGACGGCCGCGCGGTGCCCATGCATCTGCGCGCCGATGCGCAGACCATGCCGCTGCGGTCGACGCTTTCCGCTCCGTCCGATTCCAAGCCGTCCGCGTTTCCGCTGCTGACCTGCGAGCTTGAGATTCCGCCCCATACCGCCACGGCGCAGGTCGAGGGCCGAGCGCTGCCGCTGCCGCGCGCCGAGATCAAGCGCATCGTCGTCATCGGCGACACCGGCTGCCGTTTGAAGAAAAGCGATAAGGCTTACCAAGCCTGCAATGACCCCGAGCAATACCCATTCGCTAAAGTCGCCGCCGCCGCCGCGGCCTGGAAACCCGATCTCGTGATCCATGTCGGCGACTATCACTACCGTGAGAACGCTTGTCCGCAAGACAAGCTGGGCTGCGCCGGCAGCCCCTGGGGGTACGGCTGGGATGCCTGGCGCGAGGACTTTTTCAAACCGGCCGCGCCTTTGCTGCAAGCCGCGCCCTGGATCGTGACGCGCGGCAATCATGAGTCCTGCGCGCGCGCCGGGCAGGGTTGGTGGCGTCTGCTCGATCCGCGTGCGCTGTTGCCCGGGCGTGATTGCAACGATGCCGCCAACGATGACATCGGCGACTACAGCGATCCTTATGCCGTGCCGCTCGGAGGCGATGCCCAGGTGATCGTGCTCGATACCTCCAACACCACGGGCCAGCCGATTCCCCAGGACGATATCCGCGCGGCGAAGTACCGCGACCTGTACCGTAAGCTCGACGCCTTGTCGCAACGGGCGTCCTACAACATAGGCGTGAACCACCATCCGATCCTGGGCTTCGCGGCCAAGCGGGACGGGGCGGGCAAGGTGGCGCTTTTACCGGGTAATCAGGGTCTGCAATCTGTCTTGAGCGCGCTCGATCCGCTCTTGCTGCCGCCGCGCGTCAACGCCATGTTGTCCGGCCATGTCCACGTCTGGCAGGAAGTCAGCTTCGCCACACCGCACCCGACCCAGTTTGTCACCGGCTTTTCCGGCACGCAGGAGGACATCGTGCCTTTGCCCGAAATATTGTCGGCCGATGCGACGCCCGCCGTGGGCGCAGTCGTTGAGCAGCATAGCTCCTGGGTGAATGGGTTCGGCTTCATGACGCTCGAACGCAGCGGCGCAAGCGCTTGGGACGTCAAGGTGTGGGACAGCGCTGGCCATGCCGTGAACGTCTGCCGGATCGAGGGACGTAAGTCGGTTTGTGATGTGGCGCAGGTTAAGCAGTAGTTTTCGCTCAAGCGCGCTTGCAGGATTGAACCGGCGGCGCTTACGTTCAACCCGTGGTCATTCTGCGCGAAGTCGCAGAATCCATTTGTCCCCCGATAGTGGATTCTGCGACTCCGCTTTGCTCCGCGCAGAATGACCGCAAACTCAGAACGGCAGTTCAAGCCCCGGCCATGCCGCATTGATCGCGCGGCGGAAATCAGCCTGGATATGCTCGATGGCCGCTGCGTCATCGGCTTCGAAACGCAGCACCACGACGGGCGTGGTGTTCGAGGGACGCGCGAGGCCAAAGCCGTTCGCGTATTCGATGCGTAGCCCGTCGATCGTGATGCGCTCGACTTCGCCCGCGAATTTCGCGTCCCGTTTGAGCTTTTCGACGAGCTGAGCCGGCTCGCCTTCGCGCATTTTGATATTGAGTTCGGGCGTGCTCACCGCATTCGGAAGCGCTTTGAGCACGGCGTTCGCGTCGGCGCTGCGGGACAGAATTTCGAGCAGGCGCGCGGCGGTGTACAGGCCGTCGTCGAAGCCATACCAGCGTTCCTTGAAGAACATGTGGCCGCTCATTTCGCCGGCGAGCGGCGCGCCGGTTTCCTTGAGCTTGGCTTTCACCAAGGCGTGGCCCGTATTCCACATCAGCGGTTCGCCGCCGTGCGCGCGAATCCAGCGCGCCAGATTGCGCGTGCATTTAACGTCGTAAATGATCTGGCCGCCGGGCGCGCGCGCCAGCACGTCGGCGGCGAACAGCATAAGCTGGCGGTCGGGGTAGATGATTTCGCCGTCTTGCGTGACCACGCCGAGACGATCGCCGTCGCCGTCGAAAGCCAGGCCGATCTCGGCGTCGCCGTGCTTCAGCGCGGCAATCACATCCTCCAGATTTTCTGGTTTGGAAGGGTCGGGATGGTGGTTGGGGAAATTGCCGTCGACTTCGGAGAAAAGCTCGGTCAATGCGCAGCCGAGCTTGCGGAACAGCTCGGGGGCCGTATTGCCGGCCACGCCGTTGCCCGAATCGAGCACGATCTTCATCGGCCGGGCGAGTTTCACGTCGGATGCGATGCGTTCGATGTAGGCGGGCCGGACATCAGTGCGGCTGATCGAACCCTTTCCCGCAGCGAAGTCCTGCTCGGCGATGCGGCGGCGCAGGTCTTGAATCATCGCGCCATAAAGCGTTTCGCCGCCGAGCACCATTTTGAGGCCGTTGTATTCGGGCGGATTGTGGCTGCCGGTGATCGAAACGCAGGAATTGGCGTTGAGGTGGTACGCGGCGAAATAAGTGATCGGCGTCGCGACGCAGCCGATGTCGATCACATCGATGCCCGTGCTGGCAATGCCTTCGGCGAGCGCGGCGGCGAACCCGGGGCCGGAAAGCCGGCCATCGCGGCCGACGACGATGGTTTTCTGAGCGCGGGCCTTGGCTTCGGAACCAAGCGCCTGGCCGATCTGACGCACGCCTTCGGTCGTCAGCGTTTTGCCGACGATGCCGCGAATGTCATAAGCCTTGAAAATTTCTTGAGCGGGAACCGCCATGACGGACTCCAAAGTGGATCTTGCCCGGGATTATACGAAGCATCCCGATGGTTTCCGCTCAAACCGCTGCGTCTCGTATGCGGACATAGCAGATCACAAATCGTTCTGTGCCATGCTTTTCCGGCCGAAAGGGTGAAAGATGCCTGAAAGTTTATCGGGCCGGGGTGTCCGGTTTTGGCATGCTCAGCGGGGGCGAGGCTGGAGTCGGATGCAATGAAAAACGCCCGCCGGATTCGATCCGATGGGCGTTTTTTGCTGATAGTGGGTGAGTTTAACGAGGGGCTTGAGTTTCCGCGACGAAAATTTCGACGCGGCGGTTTTTCGCGCGTCCTTCTGGTGTGTCGTTGCTTGCGATCGGTTCGCGCGAACCGCGTCCGTCGATCGCAATGCGGCCGGCCGCAACGCCCCGGTCGACGAGGTAGTCGCGCACGCTCGCGGCGCGGTTGACCGAGAGCGGGTTATTGATCGCGTCCGTGCCGGTGCTGTCGGTATGGCCGACAATGCGCACGCTGGAGGCTTGATTGTCCCGCAGGGTTTCGGCGAAGCGATCGAGAACCGGGCGGAGGTTCGGCTGGATATCGGCGCGATTCACATCGAAAGAGATGTCGCTCGGGATTTCGATTTTGAGCTGATCGTCTTCGGTGTGCGTGACGGTGACGCCGGTCCCCGCGGTGGCTTGTTCCATCGCTTGCTTCTGGTCTTCCATCCGCCGCGACCAGATGTAGCTGCCGAGCGCGCCAAGACCGGCGCCGATCACCGCATCGCGGCCGACATTGCGGCTGCCCGTGACCGCGCCGATGATCGCGCCGGCCGCTGCGCCGCCGCCTGCGCCGACGGCGGTGTTCCTTTGCGTGTCGCTCATTGTTTCGCAGCCGCTCAGCGTGAGGGCAGCGATGCTCGTCAGACAGATGAGTTGTGTGGCCTTCATGGCGAGTCCTTTCTTTCTATCTGTGTGAATTAAGAGCTGCTTAGAAAATTCAAACCTAGCATGGCAACGTGGCTTGTGCTCGGGATGTTGTATTTCCCGAGCGGGATTTGCTGGATTCAGGTCTGCTTCACGCAATCGACGAAGTAGTGTTTTTTGCTGTCGATCGTTTCCACTACGAGGCCATGCACATCGGTTTCGAAACCGGGGAAGCGTTGGTTGAATTCGCGCACGAAACGCAGGTAGCGCACGATCGTGGCGTTGAAGCGTTCGCCGGGGATCAGGAGCGGGATTCCGGGCGGGTAGGGTGTGACGAGCATCGCGGTGATGCGGCCTTCGAGCGCGTCGATCGGCACGCGCTCGATTTCGCGGTGCGCCATCTTCGACCAGGCTTCGTGCGGACGCATCGCGGGCTCCATGTCCGAGAGATACATCTCGGTCGTCAGGCGCGCGACATCCTCGTCTTTATAGAAGTTGTGGATTTGCTGGCACAGATCCTTGAGGCCGATTTTTTCGTAGCGCGGCTGCTTGGCGATGAACTCCGGCATGATCCGCCACAGCGGCTGGTTCATGTCGTAGGCGTCCTTGAACTGTTGCAGCTCGGTCACCATCGTGTTCCAGCGGCCCTTGGTGATGCCGATCGTGAACATGATGAAGAACGAGTAGAGGCCCGTTTTTTCGACGATGACGCCGTGCTCGGCAAGGTATTTCGTCAGCACGCCGGCCGGCACGCCCCAATCGTCGAAATCGCCGTCGACATCGAGCCCCGGTGTAATCAGCGTGGCCTTGATCGGGTCGAGCATGTTGAAGCCCGGCGCGAGATCGCCGAAGCCGTGCCAGCGTTCGCCGGCCTTGAGCACCCAGTCCTCGCGCTCGGCCATGCCGTCGTCCGAGAGGTAGTCCGGCCCCCAGACTTTGAACCACCAGTCGCTGCCCCATTCTTCGTCGACCTTGCGCATCGCGCGGCGGAAATCGAGCGCTTCCGCGATCGATTCTTCGACGAGCGCCGTGCCGCCGGGCGGCTCCATCATCGCGGCGGCGACATCGCAGCTTGCGATGATCGCGTACTGCGGCGAGGTCGAGGTGTGCATCAGATACGCTTCGTTGAACGTGTGCTGGTCAAGCTGGCGCGTTTCGGAGTCCTGCACGAGGATCTGCGAAGCCTGCGAAAGTCCGGCGAGCAGCTTGTGCGTCGATTGCGTCGAAAACACCATCGACTGGCGGCAGCGCGGCCGGTCCGCGCCGATGGCGTGATAGTCGCCATAGAACTCGTGAAAGGCCGCGTGCGGCAGCCAGGCTTCATCGAAATGCAGGGTGTCGATCTTGCCGTCGAGTTCGTCCTTGATTTCCTCGACGTTGTAAATCACGCCGTCGTAAGTGCTTTGGGTGATCGTCAGGACGCGCGGCATCGCGTTCTTGTCGCTGATGAACGGGTTCCTGGCGATTTTCTTCTTGATGTTTTCCCAGGCGAATTCGCTCTTCGGAATCGGGCCGATGATGCCGTAGTGGTTGCGCGTCGGCATCAGAAAGACCGGGATCGCGCCGGTCATGATGATCGCGTGCAGAATCGACTTGTGGCAGTTGCGGTCGACGACCACGATGTCGCCCGGCGCGACGGTCGAATTCCACACGATCTTGTTCGAGGTCGAGGTGCCGTTGGTGACGAAGAACAGGTGGTCGGCGTTGAAGATGCGCGCCGCGTTGCGCTCTGAAGCCGCCACCGGGCCGGTGTGGTCGAGCAACTGGCCGAGTTCGTCGACCGCGTTGCAAACGTCGGCGCGCAGCATGTTTTCGCCGAAGAACTGGTGGAACATCTGGCCGACCGGGCTTTTGAGGAAGGCCACGCCGCCCGAGTGGCCGGGGCAGTGCCAGGAGTACGAACCGTCGGCCGCGTAATGCGTCAGCGCGCGAAAGAACGGCGGCGGCAGCGAATCGAGATAAGCCTTGGCCTCGCGCACGACGTAGCGCGCGATGAATTCGGGCGTGTCCTCGAACATGTGGATGAAACCGTGCAATTCGCGCAGCACATCGTTCGGGATATGCCGGCTGGTGCGCGTTTCGCCGTGCAGGAAAATCGGGATGTCCGGGTTGCGATGGCGGATACCCTGGACGAAGGCGCGCAGCTCTTCGATGGTTTCTTCCGCTTCGTCGGAGATCAATTCCTCATCGTCGACCGAGAGGATGAAAGCGGAGCTGCGGCTTTGCTGCTGCGTAAACGAGGTCAGATCGCCGTAGCTCGTGACGCCGAGCACTTCCATGCCTTCCTCGCTGATGGCTTCGGCGAGTGCGCGGATGCCGAGCCCGGAGGCGTTTTCCGAACGGAAATCCTCGTCGATGATGATGATTGGGAAGTGGAAGCGCATCGCAGCAACTCCTGATGCTAAAAGGATGAAAGGGGGTGGGGGCCCCCGTTGAAAGTCGCGGATGATAACAGCCTTGGTTTAAGCGGGTAATCGGGCAAAAGCAGAAGGACTGCAACGGGTTGTAATTCTGCGCCAAACCGCCGCGCCGCGGGGATGTGTTACGGGAGCGGTGCAATAGCGTCCCCGGCGACGCTACCGGCTTGATGCTTTAATATTCTGTGGTGCCCAATTCGGGCAATGGTTCCAATAAAGTAAAGTTCTTTTTGACCACGGGTTGAGCGCAAGCCTCGCCATTTATGGTGGGGGCAGCGAAACAATGTTACTGGCGCCGAAGGCGCCTCCAATTTGTGGTGAGGAAGCCTCAACCTTCAGGTTGGGGTGACTCACATTTCCAGAGAATTTTCCGATGAGACAAAACTTCCTCAAGAGCGCGCTGCTTGCGTTTGCGGCCACAGCGGCGTTCAGCGGCGCCGCTGCGGCGGCGGGTACGATCAAGGTTGGCGTAGCCGCGGCCCTGACGGGCGGTGCGGCGCAATACGGGGCCGCAATCCGCAACGGCTTTGAGCTGGCGGCCTCCGAAATCAACGCGGGCGGCGGCATCAACGGCAACAAGATCGAATTGGTCGTGGCCGACGAGCAGAGCAAGAAAGAAGAAGTCATCAACGTTTTCAAGCGGCTGATTTTCCAGGACAAGGTCATCATGATCTTCGGCCCGACGCTGTCGAACTCGGCGCAGGCGAGCAATCCAGTCGCGCAGGCCGCCAAGACGGTTGTTTTCGGCACCTCCAATACGGCGGACGGAATTACCGCGATCGGCGACTATGTGTTCCGCAACTCGGTCACCGAAGCCGATGTACTGCCCGAAACGATCCGGGTCGCGGTGAAAAACTCCGGCATCAAAAAAGTCGCCGTGTTTTACGGTAACGACGATGTGTTCACCAAAAGCGGTTACGACAACTTCAAAAAGGCGCTTGAAGATCTGAAGATGCCCGTGACGACGACCGAGACCTTCGCCAAGGGCGACGTAGACTTCAAGGCTCAGCTCACCAAGATTAAAGCCAGCGGCGCCGATGCCGTGGTGCTTTCGGCCTTGATCGCTGAAGGCGCGCCGATCATGGTGCAGGCGCGCCAGATCGGTTTGAACGTGCCCTTCATCGGCGGCAACGGCATGAACTCGGTCAAGATCTTCGATCTGGCCAAGGGCGCGTCGGATAACCTGTATGTTGGCAGCCCGTGGTCCGCGAGCAACGCCACGCCCGAGAACACCAAGTTCATCAAAGCCTACACGGCGAAGTACGGCAACGCGCCCGACCAGTTCGCCGCGCAGGCTTACGATGCGCTGCATATCGCCGCGCAAGCGCTTAAGAATGTGAAGATGACAGGGGATATCGGGGCCGAGCGTGCCGCATTGCGCAACGCGCTGCCCGATGTGAAATGGACCGGCGCGACCGGCGCGTTCCAGTTCCGCCGCGCGCACGACAAAGCGGGCAAGCCCGCCGGTTTCGATGCGCAGCAAACGCCTATTGTCAGCGTGACCAAGGGCTCCGTGTTCGTCATTATCAAGTAAAAGCCAACCGCGGCTCATCAGGCGGCGCGGTCTTCCGCGCCGTCTCGTCTTTTTGAACACTGGAAATTACCGTGCTCGACCAGCAACTCGTCAATGCTCTTTCCCTCGGTTGTGTCTATGCGCTCTTCGCGCTTGGCTTCACTCTGATCTTCGGCGTTCTCGGCGTCATCAATCTCGCGCATGGCGCGGTTTTCATGACGGGGGCTTATGCCGCCATGACCGTGATGGCGCGCTTCGAATTGCCGCTGTGGGCCGGCCTGCTGTTCGCGTTCGCGTTTTGCGGACTGCTTGGTCTGCTGATCGATTTCCTCGTGCTGCGCCCGCTGCGCGCACGCAATGCGCCGCACTTGATTCCGATGATCGCGACGATTGGCGTGGCGATCGTTTTGAACAGCGCCGCCCAGGGGCTGTTCGGCGCGGAGAACCAGCGCTTTCCCGAAGGCGCGATTTCCAACGACACCCTGCAATGGGCGGGCGTGCGGATTACCGTGCTCGAACTCGGCATCATCCTGTTTTCGTTCGTCCTGATGGCGGTGTTGATGCTGGCGCTCAAGCGCACCCAGCTTGGCCGCGCGCTGCGCGCGATGGCCGAATCGCCCAAGGCCGCTTACCTGCTGGGCATCAACGTCGAAGGTCTGTTTTATCTGACTTCGTTTGCCGCCGCCGCGCTCGGCGGTGTGGCCGGCGTGCTGATCGGCCTGTATTCGAACGCGATGTCGCCGCTGATGGGGCAGCCGATGCTGCACAAGGGCATCGCCGTCGTCATCCTCGGCGGCATGGGCGATATTCGCGGCGCGATGTTCGGCGGGCTTTTCCTCGGCTTTGCCGAAGTGCTCTCGATCAATTACCTCGGCTCGACGATGCGCGATGCCGTGACGTTCGGTTTGTTGTTCCTCGTTTTGCTCGTGCGACCCAAGGGGCTGTTCGGCACGCTTCAGGAACGGAAGGTTTAAACCCATGATGGAAGCGCTCTCCACCTTCTGGGTGATTCACAGCAATTTGATTCTCAGCCTCGGCACGAATGCGCTGCTCGCGCTCTCGATCTGGCTCACGCTCAGTTGCGGCATGCTCGCGATGGCCAACGCGGCCTTCATGGGCATCGGCGCTTACACCTCGGCGATTCTGACGATGCAGTTCGGCTGGCCTTTCCCGGCCGTCATTCTGGCCGGCATGCTCGCGCCGATGCTCGCGGCGCTGATTATCGGCCTGCCCACGCTGCGCCTTTCCGGCGTCTACCTCGCGATGGCGACCCTGGCCTTTGGCGAGGTCGTGCGCATCGTCATCATCAACACCGAATTGCTCACGGGCGGCATCGGCGGCATCGCGGGCATTCCGACCTCGACCGAGTGGTGGCATATGCTGCTGGCCGTCGTGTGCGCGCTCTTCGTGCTGTGGCGGATGCGCCGCTCCAAAGTGGGCCGCGCTTTCGAAGCAATCAGGGAAGACGAAACCGCCGCCGGCCTCATGGGCATCAACGTCGGTGCGAACAAAATGCTGGCCTTCATTCTCGGCGCCGCGCTGGCCGGGCTGGCCGGTACGCTCAACGCGCATCTGACGTTCATGATCGACCCGAAAGAATTCGGCTTCGACCGTGGCGTCGAAATCCTCACGATGGCGATTTTCGGCGGCATCGGCAGCCTCGTCGGCCCGGTCTTGGGCAGCGCGATTTTCACCCTGCTGCCGACCGTGCTGAGTCCGCTGGCGGATTTCCGCCTGATGGTCAATGGCGTTGTGCTGGTCTTGATCGTCCTCTTCCTGCCCAATGGCATATGGGACCCCGCGCGCTTCAAGCAATGGTTTGGCCGCAAGCAAGGAGCGCGGACATGAACGCGCTGCCGATGCTGCAATTACAAAACGTCTCGCGCCACTTCGGCGGCCTGAAGGTGCTCGAAGACGTCAACATCGAAGTGCCCGAAGGCGGCGTATTCGGGCTGATCGGACCGAACGGCGCGGGTAAGACGACCGTATTCAATCTCACGACGGGCTTGCTGCCGACTTCCGGCGGCACGATCCGTTTTCAGGGGCGCGACATCGCGGGCATGAAGCCGCACCAGATCACGCAGGCCGGTATCGCACGCACGTTTCAGAACATCCGCATCTTCAAGGAAATGTCGCTGATCGAAAATGTGATCGTCGGCATGCATGCCAAGCTGCGTTATGGCGCGGTGGGTTTGCTGGCGGCGACGGCGCGCTTCCGCAGCGAAGAGCGCCGCGCGCGTGAGCGTGCGCATGAGCTGCTGAGCTGGGTGAGGCTCGACCATAAAGCGCACGACGTCGCCGACAATCTGTCGTATGGCGAGCAGCGCAAGCTCGAACTCGCGCGCGCGCTCGCGACCGAACCGAAACTGCTCCTGCTCGACGAACCCGTGGCCGGCATGAACAGCGGCGAGAAAACCGAACTGATGCACGAGATCCGCAACATTAGCGCGCGCGGCTACACGATTTTTATGATCGAACATGACATGCGTTTCGTCATGGGCCTGTGCGAACACATCGCCGTCCTCAATTTCGGCCGCATCATCGCGCAAGGCGGACCGGACGAAATTCGCAACGACCCGCAGGTGATCGAAGCCTATCTTGGTCGCGAGGACGAGAGCGAGGTGGCGCAATGAGTCACGCAGCTTTGCTCAAGGTCGAAGGGCTCAAGGTTTCATACGGCCATATCGATGCCGTGAAGGGCATCAACTTCGAATTGCATGAGGGCGAAATCACCACGCTCGTCGGCGCCAACGGCGCGGGCAAATCCACAACGCTGCTGGCCTTGTCCGGCTTGCTGAAAAAAAACGCGGGGCGCGTGCAGTTCGACGGGCAGGACATCAGCGCCCAGCCGCCGCACAAAATTGTCGCCGCCGGACTCGTCCAGGTCGCCGAAGGCCGCGCCACGCTGACGACGCTGACAGTGCATGAAAACCTGGAGCTCGGCGCCTACACCCGTCGCGACGGCAAGGCCGAGCGCGCGAGGGATCTGGAACGCATCTACGCGCTGTTTCCGCGCCTCAAAGAGCGCCAGAACGGTCTCGCGGGCAATCTTTCGGGCGGCGAACAGCAAATGCTCGCGATCGGACGCGCCCTGATGGCCAAGCCGCGCGTGCTCCTGCTCGACGAACCCTCGATGGGCCTCGCGCCGATCATCGTGCAAGACATCTTCCGCACGCTGCGCGCAATCAACCGGGAGGGGCTGACAATCTTTCTGGTCGAACAAAACGTGCGCCAGGCTTTGAAAGTCGCCGACCGCGCCTATGTCATCGAAACCGGGCGGATCGTGCTGAGCGGTCCAGGGGCCGAGCTACTCGGCAACCCTAAAGTGCAGGATGCTTATCTTGGGGGGTGAAGTTGCTGACGCTGTGCGCACGGTTTGAGCGCGTTTCGCCATTCATGGTGCTAAGGATTGCTGGGATTGCGCTGCGCTTCATCCCTGCTATGGTTCTGCAAATGTCCCGCAGGCGCCGCGTCATTCTGCGCGGAGCGAAGCGTAGTCGCAGAATCCATTTTCGAGGGCGAGCCATGTCCAAAGTGGCCTATGTTTACATTCTCGCCAGCAAAAAGCGGGGCACTTTATACACTGGTGTCACCAGCAACCTGGAACAACGCATGTACCAGCACAAGCGCTATTTGCTGGAAGGATTCACCAGCAAATACGATGTAACGCGTCTCGTCTGGTATGAGCAGGGTGAAGATATTGCTGCGGCGGTCAGCCTTGAAAAAAAGATCAAAAACCGCAATAGGCAATGGAAGATCGAATTGATCGAAAAGAACAACCCGAATTGGAATGATCTTGCCGCAAGCTGGATGGATTCTGCGACTACGCTTCGCTCCGCGCAGAATGACACGGAGAAGCTGGCATGAACTGGGATTGCGCTGCGCTTCATCCCAACGATCCTGAAATCGAAACGGACAGCCCGGAATGAGTCCCGCGCTCCCCGCTTCACTGCTCGTCCTTGAGCGCGGCTGGCTGTCAGCCAACAATATCCTGTTCCTCGAAGGCGACGAGGCGACGCTGGTCGATAGCGGCTATATCAGCCAAGCCGAGCAAACCGTGGCGCAGGTCCGCCAAGCCCTCGCCGGGCGGCGTCTGACGCGCCTCTTCAACACCCATTCGCATTCCGACCACATCGGCGGCAACGCCGCGCTGCAGGCCGCCTTCGGCTGCTCGATTACGGTCCCGGCCGGGCTGCACGCCAGCATTGCCGAGTGGGACGAGAAAGCGTTGCTGCTCTCGCCGGTCGGCCAGCAAGGCGCCCGCTTCCAGCACGACAGCCTGTGATCGGTGCCGGCGACGAGATCGAGATGGGCGGCCTGGTCTGGCGCGCCCTGGCCGTGCCCGGTCACGACATGGAGGCGCTGGCTTATTACAACCCGGAGAAGCGCCTGCTGATCTCGGGCGATGCGCTGTGGCAGAACGGCTTCGGCGTGATCTTCCCGGAGCTGCTCGGCGAGGCCGACGGCCTGGCCGCCACCCGCGAGACGCTGCGGATGCTCGCCGGGCTGCCGATCGACATCATCATTCCCGGCCACGGCAAGCCCTTCGCCGAAATCGATCCGGCCTTCGATCTGGCCTTTCGCCGCCTCGATGCCTTCACTGCCGATATCGACAAACTGGCCTGGCACGCGATCAAGGTCATCGTTTCTTTCGCCATGCTTGAACGCCAGCGGCTGCCGGTTGACACCTTCCGCAGCTTCGTTCGCGAACTACCCTTTGCCATCGACGTCAATCAGCGCTACCTTGGCCTCGACGAGGAAACGCTGGCCGGCCGCGTCGAGCGCGACCTGCTGCAAGTCAACGCACTGCGCCGCGAAGATGGCTGGATTCTTGCCGCTGGAGGGTCGTAAGCAGGGATGAGGCGCAGCGTAATCCCAGCCTACGGTCTTGATGGATGTCGTATTCAGTCGCCATCCATTGCCTCCTTGATCGTTCGATCTAAATGACCAAAATCGTCGTCCATGTCTTTCTCGGCTGGATATGTGCCAGGAGGTATTTCTTCCCTACGATAAACGCCCAAGACAACAACTGCTCCAACCAAAGGCACAAGCCAAACAAACAGGATCTGTACGATCTTTTGCGGTTGTTCGGAGAAGGTGTCTCGGGCAATCGAAAGCGTAGCTTTGACATTCAACCACAGCGGTATTGCGACAACAGCAATCAGGAGGGCGATATCCACGAAATGAGCTTCCCTTGAAATTTCGCCTTCCAACAGGTCGTGTATAAGCTAGACCTCAAGGAAGGATCGTAGGCTGGGAAAAAATGTAATGTAATCCCAGCGCTCCCGCATTACATCCGCAGCCCCGCTCTCATGCCATGCCGCAGCCGTAAAACGATTGTCTGCCTGGAATATCAATCGCCTTTATAAATAAAGTCAATTTCTGGAGTACTGGAACTATCAACAATCAGCGCGGTCTTTTGATCGTCCGCGTAGACAGTCACTTCCACATGTTTGTCGACGCGGGAAAATTGCACTTTTCTGCCAGAGAAAACTTTCCCGAGTTCCGGCTTTTCGGTGTAGATATATTGCAATATCTGTTCATCGCTCAATCCCTCCGATAATGGCGGATACTCGATGATGGCTTGTATTGCAACAGTCAATTTTCCAGTTGCGGGAGCAAGTTCTTTTGCTTGCTTCGCATAGGCAGCGCGGTCAGAGTCGCTTGGTTGGAAGATATGGCATCCTGACACCAGCGACAGGGAAGAGAAAATCACTATCAGCAGAATAAATCTACTGAAATAAGCCTGTTTTATGTTCATTGCAGAACTTCCTTTAGTTTGAAAGCGTGAATCACCCAAAGTTGAAACTTTGGGTTTCTTCGCCGCGAATCGGGTGCGCCTTCGACTCGTAGTCAAACTACGTAAGTCTTATCCCAGAAAATGAGCGTGTCTGTTTGGGTGATTTTTCCGGAATCGAGATTGCCGTTGGGTAAAGAAAACGGTTTGGGCGATTCTTTACGCAGCGCAGCCGCAAGCTCACCCCAATATTTTATTGTGTTGTTTACAGTCATTTCAAAAATTGCGGGAAAATCAGCCCTTCCACCATCGGGAGTGGCAAGGTTAGAGACATAGGACATGTCTATGGCGTTTTGGTCTTTGGGAAGCGCAAAGCCGTATTTCAGTAAAAAATATGACAACACTGGGATTTGATAAGCTTCTTCTTCGCCTTTATCAATCATTTGACAAAACCACCTGAACCAGATTTTCGGTTTGGGAGGGGTAGTGGGAATAGCGCCAAAGACATAATCGACATCGCTGGAAGATGGTTTTATGGCTGAAGCGCACTGCTCCCAAAGATCGGCAACCTTGCTGTGCAATTCCTCGCTATTTGGGCCGTTGGTGCACGACTTCAAACCTGCGCTCTTTATATAGTCGGATGATGCGGCATCCATTCCGAGTGTATGGAAAAACATATAAGCGTCCTGTTGTAGTTCACAGAAACGATGCTGTTCTTTGTTTGTTGCGTATGGCCCCACCCGAAGTTCAATAATAGGGTGAACTGTCAAATCCGTAATGACATGCGCCGTGTATCCAAAAAGCCAGGCAATGGCTTTTTGAGTATCTTTCTGGGTGTAATCCTCTTCCCTCAGCCGCGAGATGGCTTCCCGAATGAAGTCGCCGGTTCGCCAATAGTGCATCACGTTGCTCCAGCTGTTCGCCTCTTCGTCGAGACTTGCTGCATAAAAATAAGGAGTGTCAGGACTGACGGAGCCGAGATCGACAAAGTTTGCGTACATCTGGAGCGCGAATTTGATTTCGGGAGTCAACTCCGATATGCCAGACAGCCGATAGTAATCGGCATAGATACTGCGCACAACTGCAAGATGAGTGAATATCCCTGCCATGATTGTCTCCATTTAGCTGTACAGACTCCTGCCGTGGCGGCGGGACCGTAGGCAGGGATAAAGCCTAGCGTAATCCCTGCGCCCCCGCATCACATCCGCAACCTCGCGCTCATGCCATGCTGCGTCATCCGTTGCCTTTTGGTATGGGTGCCCTGGTTCGTTTAACGGGAAGTGCAGGCCAACCGGGTATTCAATTGCGCGGACAGGGGGTAAGGATTGCGCTACGCTTTATCCGAGCCTACGGCCCTGAATAGGTTGCTGGCTCAATTTTTCGAGCATAAACAGCTCGTTCGTGATCTCAGGAGCTGAAGCACGATGACCGGAATGCGTATCCTGTTTTTAGGTTTGCTCTGTATATCGGCTGCGAGTCACGCGGAGACGACGTACTACAAGTGTGTAGTGGATGGCCGCACGCTGTTCCAAGACTCCCCTTGTCCCGCCAACGCGAGCACCAAAGAGAAGCTTCCCGGCACGAGTGTGTCGAGTATCGATTCTGGTGGCTCGACAGGCTTGCGGGAAAAAGCGGCGCTCGATCGAATACAGACCGAGCGCCGGAGGCTTGAGATCGACCGATTGGTAAGCGAAAAAGAAGTGCAGATCGAGTTGCTTGATCGACAGTCCGAACGCCGTCTCAATGAGTTACAGACACGCATCGAGCAAGCCTACAAAGAGCCGTATGGGGCCCGAACGGCGAATGCGCTTGCTCAAGAAATGCAGGCCGTGGCAAAACAACATGGAAACCAGGCCAGCGCATTGCGAGCCGACATAGAGTCGCTCAAGGCGGAACGCGCGACTCTTGCACCGTAGAACCCGTGGAGGTTCACTGTTCCCCCGTGACGCCGAATTGCGCAGGCATCTTCATATAAGGCAGGGAGAGTTTTTCCGCGCCAAGGTGCGCGATCAATATATTCGCTTCCTGCTCGCTGACGACGAAGCTGACCTCTACTGGCACATCGCCGGCTAGTTCGAAGAAGTGTTCCTCATGCAAAGTGCGGTGGCGGCCGAAGCCTGCCAGGGCGCGAAAGGCCGAACCGCCGGCAAGGCCCATCTCGCGGCTGGTTTCGAGCAGCCATTCGTAGATGAGTTTCCCGTGGTGGCGTTGAGATTCGCGGACGTAGAACGCGAGGTAGTAGCGTTGTTCCATGAATTCCCCCTCTAATTCCATTTCTATATCAATCGATTACTTTGTCGGCTTTGCTTGCCGTGCTACAGCACTGCCTGCGCTTCGCCTTCGCGTACTCGATTGATATAGAAACGGAATAATGTTCAGGTTCGGACGATGGCGGCGTTGGTGACGAGCATTCCCAATGCCGTCATGCTGAAAGAGCCGAATAGATGCAGGGCGCACGCACTCAATGCCCAAAAATACTGTTGCCGTGCGAGCAGGTTGACGACTTCGGCCGAGAAAGTTGAAAAAGTCGTGAGTCCGCCGAGAAAACCGGTAATTACAAACAAGCGCCATTCCGGCGCAAGACTTGTGTTGTGCAGGAAGAAAGCGGTGGCGATGCCGACCAGGAAGCCGCCGATCAGATTGGAGACTAGCGTGCCCAGTGGGAGCGTTGGAAAAACAGGGTTGAAACTCAGGTTGAAGGACCAGCGCAGTAATGCGCCGAGACCTGAGCCAATAAAAACGGCGAGGGCGGAAAGCCATTGCATGGCGCTTCTATTCCTGTAGTGATGTGGGCCGGGGGGGCGGAAAGCCCGAAAATTTTCCTTGCGGGAAATTCGTCAGGCATCATTAGCCGGCAACCCGGCGCTTGAAGCAGTATTGCGGCCTTGGGAGGCATGCAATCTCGAAGCCCTAAGAACCTGTTCATAATCTTGCTGCGAGGCTGTGATCGGGGCTCATGCGCTGCTCGGAATCCTCATTTATCACTCATAAACTCCGGTTCCTGCGCTGCTCTTCGCCCCGCTGACCGCCTCTCGCGACAGATT
>WQYQ01000025.1 GCA_009781175.1 Betaproteobacteria bacterium | reverse complement strand
GAATCTGTCGCGAGAGGCTGTCAGCGGGGCGAAGAGCAGCGCAGGAACCGGAGTTTATAAGTGATAAATGAGGATTCCGAGCAGCGCATGAGCCCCGATCACAGCCTCGCAGCAAGATTATGAGCAGGTTCGTATGTTCATTTGTTATAGCAGGATTTTCTATGTCCGAAACACGTCAATCGCAGCGCATCGCCATCATCGGCGGCGGTCCGGCCGGATTGATGGCGGCGGAAGTGATTGCCGAAGCAGGCTATGTAGTCGACCTGTTCGACGCCATGCCTTCCGTGGGCCGCAAATTCCTGCTCGCCGGAATCGGCGGCCTGAACATCACGCATTCCGAAGCGCGCGAAAATTTTCTTGCGCGCTACGGCGAACGCCGTGAACAACTCGCGCCCAGCATCGATGCGTTCGACGCCGATGCGCTGCGCGAATGGGCGCGCCAGCTCGGCATCGAAACTTTCGTCGGCACATCGGGGCGGGTTTTTCCACGCGAGATGAAAGCCGCGCCCCTGCTGCGCGCCTGGCTGCACCGGCTGCGCGGCCAGGGCGTGCGGCTGCATACGCGGCATCGCTGGCTAGGCTGGAATGCCGCCGGCGCGCTGCGTTTCGCTACGCCGACGGGCGAATCCGAACAACGCCCGGCGGCAAGCGTGCTCGCGCTCGGCGGCGCAAGCTGGCCCAAGCTCGGCTCGGACGGCGCATGGGTGCCGTGGCTCGCCGCGCGCGGCGTCGACATCGCTGCCTTGCAACCCGCAAACTGCGGCTTCGAAACCCATTGGAGCGAGCACTTTCGCACTCGCTTCGCGGGCCAGGCTCTCAAGTCGATACGCCTGCGTTTTGTCGACCTGCACGGCACGCCGCATGAGCGCATTGGCGAATGCCTTATCACGCAACATGGGCTTGAAGGTAGTTTGATCTATGCGCTTTCATCCACATTGCGCGAAACGCTGAATGCGGAAGGCAAAGTAAAAATTGAACTCGATCTGGCCCCAGGGCGCGAACTTGCGCGCGTTCAGCAAGAAGTTGCGCACCCGCGCGGCTCGCGTTCCCTGTCCAGTCATCTGCACAGCCGCGTCGGCCTGAACGGCCTGAAAACCGCGCTCTTGCATGAGGCGCTTAGCCGCGCGGAGATGCACGATCCGCTCCGCCTCACGCAGACGATCAAGGCCCTGCCGCTGACGCTGCATGCGACGCGCCCGATCGACGAAGCCATCAGCAGCGCGGGCGGCGTGCGCTTTGAAGCGATGGACGAAGACCTGATGCTGCGCGCGTTTCCCGGCGTTTTTTGCGCCGGCGAAATGCTCGATTGGGAAGCGCCGACGGGCGGCTATCTGCTCACGGCCTGCTTCGCAACGGGCCGCGCCGCCGCGCGCGGCGTCATCGCCTGGCTGCAACGCGAAACATCATGCACCTGCGCCTGAAGGTCTTGATCCTCGCCGTCGCGCCGCTGCTGCTCGCCATCGCGGCGGTCGCGGCCGTCATTCGCATCGAAGCGCGCGCCCTGGCCGATGCCGAGGCGCAGGCGGTTCAGCCCGTTCTGCTCAATGCGCGCAAGGCCGAATTGCAGCATTACGTTTATCTCGCGCAAAGCGCGATCGCGCATCTGCGCGGCCAATCGGGCTCCGAAGCGCGCGAAGAAGCCTTGCGGATTCTTTCAAGACTCGACTACGGCGAGGACGGTTATTTCTTCGTCTACGATTTCTCCGGCCGCAATCTCATGCACCCGCGCCAGCCAGACCTTGTCGGTCAAAACCTTTGGAACCTGCGCGACGCGCAAGGCCAGCCGATGATTCAGCAACTCATCGAGAAAGCGCGCGCCGGCGGCGGTTTTGTCGAATACCTCTGGCAACGGCCTTCGACGCGGAAAATGGCGCGCAAGCTCGGCTATGTCGTGCAAGAGCCGCAGTGGGGCTGGATGCTTGGGACGGGAATCTATCTCGACGATATCGAAGAAGCGCGTGCGCGCATCGACCGGGAAGCGACACGCGCGATCGAAGCCACACTTGGCGTGATTACAGGCATTGCCGTCGTCGCGGCGCTGATCGTCGCGATCGGCGGGCTGGCGCTCAATCTTTCCGACCGCCGCGACGCGGAGATCCGTATGCGCGCGCTTGCCAGGCAGGTTGTCCGCTCCCAGGAAACCGAGCGTGCGCGCGTTGCGCACGAACTGCACGATGGCGTGAATCAATTGTTCGTATCCGCCAAGCTCATGCTTGAATCCGCGCAGGAGCGGGCCGACGCGGCAGACGCGACGCTTGCGCGCCCGCTCACGCAAGCATTGGAACGGCTCAACGAAGGTCTGCGCGAAATCCGCCGCATCTCGCACGGCCTGCGCCCTGCTCTGCTCGACGATTTAGGCTTGATCCCGGCATTGAATCAAATCGTCAGCGATTTCTCGGTGCGCACCGGCATCGCAAGCGAGTTCGAAACCGGCGCCAAGCTCCAGATCCCGAACGCCGTCGCCACGGCCCTGTTCCGCGTCACGCAGGAAGCGCTGACCAACATCGAGCGCCATGCCCAAGCGCACCGCGTTCGTCTCCAGATCAAAGAGCTTAGCGGCGCTTTGATCTTTGCGATCGGCGACGACGGGATCGGTTTCGATTTCGCGCAAGTCACGGCGCATCCCCGCGGCGGGCTTGGGCTGTCGAGCATGCAGGAACGAATTGAGACGCTCGGCGGCGATTTCGACTTGCAGTCTGGGCCGGGCGGGACCACTATCACAGCTCGCTTCCCCGCTGAAATACTGAAAGCCAATGACTGATCCCGTCCGCATCCTGCTGATCGACGATCACCCGCTCGTGCGCGACGGTTTGCGTCTGCACCTGGAAACAGTCCCGGGCTTCGAAGTCATTGGCGAAGCCGATGACGGGCCTTCGGCCATCGCCGCCGCGGAACGCCTCGCGCCGCAGATCGCATTGATGGACATCGGCATGCGCGGCATGAGCGGCATCGAATTGACGCGCTGCTTCCATGAGCGCTATCCGCAGATCCAGGTCGTGATTCTGACGATGCACGACCAGCCGCAAGTCGTGCTTGAAGCATTCCGCGCCGGCGCGCGCGGCTATGTGCTCAAGGACAGCCCCGCGCGGGAGATCGTCGCCGCGATCCACACCGTCATGGCGGGACGCCGCTATTATTCGAGCAGCGTCGCCGATGTGCTTGCCAATGCGGCGGATCAGAAACCGATGCTCACCCAGCGCGAAAAGGAAATCCTGGCGCTCATCGCGGAGGGGCTGTCCTCAAAAGAGATCGCCTCCCGGCTCGATCTCTCCGTGCGCACCGTCGAAACCCACCGCCTGAACATGAAGCGCAAGCTCGATCTCGACGGCCCCGCCGGTCTGGTGAAATTCGCCGTCGAACGCAAGTGGACCGGGCTATAACAGCTCGATCCGCATTGCTCATCAGAACCTCTGTACCGTCATTCTGCGCGAAGTCGCAGAATCCATTTGTCCTTCGATAGTGGATTTTGCGACTGCGCTTCGCTCCGCGCAGAATGACCACGGGTTGAGCGCAAGCCTCGCCATTCATGGCGAGGTCAGCGAAACAAACGTTACTAGCGCCGAAGGCGTCTCCAATCTGTGGCGAGGAAGCCCCAACTTTCAAGTTGGGGTGACTCACCGCGAGATCAGGCCAGCGCTACATCAAGCCGCGCCAGCACATGCTCCCGGCCAAACACTCCAAGCACGGCATCGATCGACGGCGTCTGCGTCACACCGAGCAAAGCAACCCGTAAAGGAATCGCCACCTGCGGCATTTTGAGGCCAAACTCACTACAGGTTTGTTTGATCGCCGCATTCAAATTGGCCTGTTCCCATTCGCATGTCGCAAGCCGCTTACGCAAACTCGCCAATGCGCTTTTCGCGGCATCGCTCAAGTGCTGCTCAAGCAGATCTTCCGGCGGCGTCGGCGCAAGATAGTAAGCCGCAACGGAATCGGCCAGCTCGACGAGCGTATTCACCCGCTCGCGATAAAGTGCGACGACAGCCTCCAAGGCCGGGCCGCCCGCGGTTTCGAGCCCCCGCGCGGCAAGACGCGGCGCGAGCTTTTCGGCCAGCGCTTCCGGCGCGAGTTTGCGGATATACAGGCCGTTCAGCCAGCCGAGCTTATCGAAATCGAATTGCGCGGCCGAAGGCGTGATGTGATCCAAATCGAACCACTCGACGAATTGCTCGCGGGAGAATACTTCGTCGTCGCCATGACTCCAGCCCAAACGGCCGAGATAGTTAACGACCGCCTCCGGCAGATAGCCTTCTTCATCGTACTGCATCACGCTAACCGCGCCGTGGCGCTTCGAAAGCTTCTGCCCATCGGGTCCGAGAATCATCGACAGATGGCCGTATTGCGGCACTTCGGCCCCGAGCGCACGCAGGATGTTGATCTGGCGCGGCGTATTGTTCACATGATCATCGCCACGCAGCACATGGGTGATCCGCATGTCCCAATCGTCGACGACGACACAAAAATTGTAGGTCGGCGTTCCATCGGGCCGGGCGATGATCAAATCGTCGAGTTCCGCGTTGTCGAATTCGATCAAGCCCTTAACGGTATCGTTCCAAGCGACTTTGCCATCGCGCGGATTGCGGAAACGCACCACCGGACTGACACCGGCCGGCGGCTGCGGCAACGCCTTGCCCGGCTCGGAACGCCAGCGCCCGTCGTAACGCGGCTTCTCGCCGCGCGCGCGCTGCGCCTCACGCAATTCCTCAAGTTCTTCGGGTTGCATATAGCAGTAATACGCCGTGCCAGCCCGCAGCATCTGCGCAATCACCTCACGGTAGCGATCCATGCGCTGCATCTGATAGAACGGGCCCTCGTCCCACTCCAAGCCCAGCCACGCCATGCTGTCGAGGATGCCTTGCACCTTCTCGGCAGAAGAGCGCGCGACATCGGTATCCTCGATGCGCAGAATGAAGTCACCGCCATGATGCCGGGCGAAAGCCCAGGAAAACAGCGCAGTCCGCGCCCCTCCGATATGCAGGAATCCAGTAGGGCTCGGTGCGAAACGGGTCCGAATACGTTGAGTCATAGGAAAACGGGTAGCAAGTCCAAAAAATAAAGGGCTACGCACTCGAACCGTCTCACGCGAGAGATTCCGTAGCGTAACCCAATGATATTCTTACTGAACCTGAACCGGGTGGTGGGCAGTACTGGGATCGAACCAGTGACCCCTGCCGTGTGAAGGCAGTGCTCTACCGCTGAGCTAACTGCCCCGGTGCAGTGAGCCGGTGAATATACCTTCTGCGCTTGCATCGGTCAAATCAGGCTGCATCCCGTTCCAGTAGAACGCAAGTCTTTTCTTTTGGCAGCGGCCCAAACAAACGCCCTCCACACAGCTCATCTAACCCCCGCCAGTTCGCGCAGCAAGTGGCGCGACAGCCGGTCTGAGAAAAGCATGCATATATGCCCGACTCCGGTCAGCGTTACATTGCGCGCGCCCTGGAGTCTGCTCGATGTGGCGGGTACGACGAGATTATCGTGCATGCTATAGATCGAAACGAACGGCACCTTTAAGCTCTGAGGCAGCTTGGCGAGCCATTCGCTGTCGGGCTCCATCTCCCGCGCACAATCACCCATTCCATAGCGTGCAAGCAAACTGCCGTGATGCGGTGTCCCAAGCGTAATCACAGCCTTGACACTCATCTCGCCGTGCAGGTCGAGATACCGGCGCGCCACCAGACCACCCATGCTGTGACAAACCAGAATCAATTGTTCCGAGCCCGTAGTGCGCAGCACCTCTTCAATCCGCCGCGCAAGTTGTGTGGCGAAATGATCAATGTTCGCATGTGGCGGCTCGAGATTCACGCTCGTAACCGGCCAGCCCGCCTTATGCAATACGCGCGCGACACGGACCCAGACACCGCGGTTACAACTGAATCCATGCACAAGCAAGATCGGCACACGTCCCCGCACCACATCGGCCAAGCGATCGCCCTGCAACCAGAATCGCTCGAACGGCATGAACAGGCTATACGCCAGCGTGACCCAGAAGGCTTCTTTAAGAAGCGTCCATACGCCTCCGATAAGGCCGGTTTTCAAGGCGCGGGCAAGTTTTGGCGAGCGCGCGATGGCATAAACGAAGCTTGAGCCCATAATACCGAGACGCAGCACAAATATGCCAAGGAGCACGCCGCAAATTACCGTTACGCCACTGGCAAGCCCTGTCAAGAAAACCGCGCCACCAACGCTCAGCCAGAACAGGAATTCGAACAACAGCAGGTAGCGGGTCATCCGTGCAACCATCGTTTAGACCTCCTGAACACCCCTGCCTCCGGTCCGCCGTAAAAGCTGTTGATAGGAACGGATCTGCACGCAACGCGGCCTTGTGTGCTCAAGTCTGAACAATAGTATCTGGACGCCTCACCCGCCTGCCCAACCGGATATTCCGATCAGCAGAATGATGAGCAGAAACAGGACCAGCGTGCGGCGAATCAAACCGACCGCGCTATACATGAAGTCGACGTCGGCCGGCTCTCCGGTTCCGATATCGGGCCGCTCGACGAGTTCGGCCCCCTCGTGCACCAAGCCCCCAAGCTGGATACCCAAAGCACCAGCACCCGCCGCGATGAGGACGCCATCGACGACTCTTGGCCACAGTGTGGATTGTGTGCGCCAGCAATAAATGGCGCCTTCAAAATCGCCCATGATCGAAAATGCAATCGCCGTCATGCGCGTCGGCACCCAATCGATCACATCGAAAGCCTTGCGCGCGAAACGACCGAAATCGGCCAGCCCCGGCTGTTGGCTGTCGGCCCAGAGATGACTGAATCGCTCAGCCAAGCGGTACAACACCACACCGCTCGGACCGGGAAACAGCAGGAACATCGGGAAAAGCGCGAAAACCTGGCGATGCCCGACGACCAAAGCATATTCAATCGCGAGACGCGCCACCTCATCCGCGGGGGTATGGTCGTAATGTCCGCCGCGCCACTGGGTGAGAAGCTGGCGC
The DNA here is from genome assembly GCA_009781175.1 of Betaproteobacteria bacterium. GTDB lineage: Bacteria > Pseudomonadota > Gammaproteobacteria > Burkholderiales > Rhodocyclaceae > Niveibacterium. Next base: position 45,630 of record WQYQ01000025.1, on the reverse strand, counting down.
GCACGATCCACCTCCTGCGCGCGCAGCGAAGCATGAATCCGGCCGTAGTAATGGCTATGCTGACGGTAGCCGAGCCCCAGATAGAGCACGACGATGTTGAAAATGAAGGCGGCAAGCGGTTGAATGTAAAACAACAGCGCGTAGATAAGCGCCGTAAGAACCGCCGGCAGCAATACGGCGACATACCACCCAACGGCGCCGTGACGCGACACGCCATCGTTCAAATTGTTTTCGATCAGGCGGGCCAGCGCGGCAATAGGCTCTTCAACAAAACGCCGCACCGGCAGCGGACGGATTTGTTCGAGAATAATGGCGACAAGCAGCGAAAGCAGCGTCATAGTAAAAAGGCGTGAAGTTGGCGCACAAAACGCCAGTTGTTATCTGCATGGCAAGATAACACAAAGACCATGAAACTCACGCCAGCGCCGGACAGGGGGCAACAGCTTACCGGGACAGTGCGGCTTCCGGCACAAGCAAGGTGCGCGACAAGGTTTTCAATATGCCGGCCGTTGCGCCCCAAATAAAATAATCGCCCCAAGGCATTGCCCAATATTGGCGCAGATGCCCTTTGACATGGATCGCGTGGCGCGCATGGTTGCGCTCGTCGGCAAGGAAATTCAGCGGAACCTCGAAAATTTCTTCGACCTCGAAACTATCCGGCGCAAGCTGCAATGGCGGTTGCAGCAAACCCACGACGGGCGAAATCATAAAACCGGTAGTCGTCGGGTAGTCCGGCAATCGCCCGAGATACTCAACGGCTGCGCGAGGCACGCCAATTTCCTCCTCGGTTTCACGCAAGGCGGCCGCCCAAGCGTCCGCATCGCCCGCCTCGAAGCGTCCCCCGGGAAAGCTGATTTGCCCCGGATGATGATTCAAATGCGCTGTCCGCCTAGTCAATAGAACCCGAAGTCCATCGCTTCGCGCAACCAAAGGGACGAGCACCGCCGCCGGCGTCAATTGGCAACCGTGTTCGACCGGCTCTCGTTCCGGAATCGGAAATTGATCCAGAGCTAATCGCCGCCGCACGAAATCAGCGGAAAAATTCAAATTCCGGCTCATAAAACGAACCCAATCCCGCTCAAGGGGCTACTCGCTGAATAATGCTGACCACCGCTAGGAAAATGCTTGATCCAGATCGGATACTTCTTTTGCACATTAAAAGAATGACAAAGAAGCTCAACCTCAAGTTCCACTTAGAACCTGTTCATAAGCTTACTGTGCTCACGCCAGCGTATTGATGATCCCGCCCGGCTGCCCCGGTTGAACCGCGGGAGGCTGCGACAAAGCCTGCACGAGCTGCATTGCCGACTGCGCCTGGATTTGCATTGCTTTTTTCAGCGCGAGCAATTGGGCTGCGCCCTGCACTTGAGCGAGTTGTTCGGTTGAAACCGCCCCTGCGACGGAGGCAAGATCCATGGCATCCCCCCTTTCTAAATCTCAATCGCGGAAATTCTGAAACTGCAAGGGAAAATCGGTAATCGATTTGCGCAACAGGGCAATCGCCTCTTGCAGCGTATCGCGCTTGGCGCCGGTCACACGCACCGTATCGCCCTGAATGCTCGCCTGCACCTTGAGTTTGCTGTCCTTGATCAGGCGCACGATCTTTTTTGCGAGTTCCGACTCTATACCCGCTTTAACGGCAACATTGCGCTTAACCTTATTGCCGCTGATTTTTTCGACCTCACCCGGTTCCATGCAACGGACGTCGACACTGCGTTTCGCAAATTTCCCCGTCAGGATGTCCCACACCTGATCGAGTTGGAAATCGGTATCGGCAAAAACCGTGAGCGCTTTGTCATTCAACTCCACGCGTGCATCCGAACCCTTGAAATCGAAGCGCTGCCCGACTTCTTTGTTGGCCTGATCGACCGCATTGCGCACTTCGACGAAATTGACTTCGTTCACTACGTCAAAAGAAGGCATACCCAGACACTCCTTGGCTCAAAGTTTTCGATTATAAAAAAACCGGCCTCTATAATCCGAAGTTTTCGGATCGAGGTTCATGGCCGAATTCCAGTTATCCCCCGCTGTCGATCTTGCTCCGCTGACGACTCTGGGCGTTCCCGCCCGCGCCGCATGGTTTGGCATGCCGCGGTCGCTCGATGCCCTGCGTGAAGCCTTCGCCTACGCTCGAACACATCGATTGCCGACGCTTATTCTCGGCGGCGGCAGCAATCTGATTTTTGCGCGCGATTACCCCGGCCTCGTCATCAAATTGGACTTGCGCGGACGGGAAAAAATCGGCGAAACCCCCGCTGCGCATTTGATTCGCGTCGCAGCCGGCGAAATCTGGCGCGACACCGTCGCCTGGACCTTGGCGCAAGGCTGGCCTGGCCTGGAAAACCTCGCGCTGATCCCAGGCAGCGTCGGCGCGGCGCCGATCCAGAACATCGGCGCCTATGGTCTGGAGTTGAGCGAGCGTTTTCACAGTCTCGAAGCCTTCGATCCACGCAGCGGAGAATTGCTGAGCTTGGATCGGGACGCCTGCCGTTTCGGCTACCGCGACAGTGTTTTCAAGCACCCGGACGACGCTGGACTCGTCGTCGTATCGGTCACACTCGCCCTCCCCAAACGCTGGGAAGCGCGCGCGAATTACCGCGATATCGCGGAAGAACTTGGCGCACAAGGTATTGCCACGCCGACACCGCAAGCGATCTTCGATGCGGTCGTACACGTTCGGCAACGCAAGCTGCCCAACCCCACTGAGCTTGGGAATGTCGGCAGTTTCTTCAAGAATCCGGTCGTCTCCGCGGAGCAGGCCGAAAAGCTGCGCAGGGACTTTCCGAACATCGTCACTTATCCGCAGGCGGATCATCGTGTGAAGCTCGCGGCGGCCTGGCTGATCGACCAGGCGGGCTGGAAAGGTCATGTGCGGGGACACGCGGCCGTGCATGCGCGCCAGGCGCTTGTACTGGTCAATCTCGGCGGGGCCAGCGGCGCCGAAATCCTGGCGCTCGCGGAAATGATCCGCGCCGATGTGGAGAGAAAATTCGGCGTCCTGCTGGAGCAGGAGCCGATTACTGTGAGTCACCCCAACTAAAAGCTGGGGCTTCCTCGCCACAATTGGAGGCGCCTTTGGCGCCAATAACGCTCGTCTCGCTTGGCCCCGCCATGAATGGCGGGGCTTGCGCTCAACCCGTGGTCAATGTCTGAACCTGTGAGCTTCATCCGAGCCAAACGCTCGGATGAAGTTCTATAACAGCTTAAAGAAGATTCATCTTCTTCGCGGCCTCGCGCAATTCACCGCGGAAGTCGGGGTGGGCAATACCGATCAATGCCTCGGCCCGCTGCTTCGCGGTTTTGCCACGCAACTGCGCGACACCGTATTCGGTTACCACATAGTTAATGTCGTTCTTGCTCGTGGTCACATGCGTACCCGGCGTTAAGGTCGGCACGATACGGGAAATGCTGTTCTCTTTTGCGGTCGACGGTAGAACGATGAAAGCGCGCCCACCTTTGGAACGGTTTGCCGAGCGCACAAAATCGGACTGGCCTCCCGTGCCTGAATAGGGGGAATAACCCAGGCTTTCGGAACCGCACTGCCCAACGAGATCGACCTGCATCGTGGCGTTGATCGAAACCAGGTTATCGTTCTGGCCAACCAGATGCGGATCGTTGGTGAAATCGACCGGGTGCATTTCCAGTGCTGGATTCCGATCCATGAAGCGGTACAGTTTCTTCGACCCCAAAGCGAAGGTGGCGCACATTTTTCCGGGCAGATAAGTTTTCTTGCGGTTGGTCACAGCGCCAGCTTCGACCAGGGTCATGATCCCATCGCCAATCATTTCCGTATGGATGCCCAGGTCGCGCTTCTCGGTCAGCTGCATCACCACGGCATCGGGAATACCGCCATAACCGATCTGGAGCGTATCCCCGTCAAAAATCATATCGGCCACATATTTGCCAATCGCCTGCTGAACCGGACCGATTTTCGGCAAACCGACTTCGATCACCGGCTCTTCACTTTCCACCAGCGCGCTGACCTGCGAAATGTGGACATGACAATTGCCGTAGGCGAACGGCACATTCGGGTTAACTTCCAAAACGATCGCACGAGCCTTGCGCACCGCCGCCATCGTGTAATCGGTGCCCAGGCTCAGCGAAAAATAGCCATGCGCGTCCATCGGCGAAGCCAGACTGAAGACTACATCGGCAGGAAGCAAGTCACGGTCCAGTAACTCCGGCAACTCGGAAAAATAAGCAGGGATGTAATCGACCCAGCCTGCCTGACCGCCCGGACGCGAAGGACCGCCGAAGAAATAGGCCACATGGCGCACGTTTTCAACGGTTTCCGGATCGAAGTAAGCGAATTTCCGCAGCGGCAGAATCTGCGCCACCTTGACATCGCGGAAATCGCGCCGCTGTTCCGATAAAGCCGTCAATAAGGTCGGCGGCTCGCCGGCTCCGGTCGGCACGACAATCATGTCGCCATTCCTGACCTGACGGACGGCATCCGCCGCGCTCATACGCTTTTGTTGATACACAGACTCAAAGGACATAGGCTGCTCTCCAACGGCTCAAACTGTTTGCATGAAAGACTTGCTTAACCAGCGATCGCACGCCCGATAACAAGGCGTTGTATGTCGTTCGCACCTTCATAGATCTGACACACCCGCACGTCGCGGTAAATGCGTTCGACCGGAAAGTCGCTTACATAACCATAACCGCCATGAATCTGAATTGCGTCTGAACAAACTTTCTCCGCTATTTCCGAAGCAAACATCTTAGCCATTGAGGCTTCCGTCAAACAGGATCGGCCCGCATCCTTGAGTTGCGCGGCACGCCATACCATCAGCCGGGCGGCATCGAGCTGCGTGGCCATATCGGCCAAACGGAAACTGACTGCTTGATGCTCGATGATCGGCTTGCCGAAAGCTTCGCGTTCCTTGGCGTATTTCACCGCCGCCTCGAATGCCGCGCGCGCCATGCCCACAGCTTGCGCGGCGATGCCGATACGGCCGGCCTCCAGGTTGGAAAGCGCAATCTTGTAACCCTCGCCCTCCTTGCCCATCATCGCGCTTGCCGGCACGCGACAGTTTTCGAAAATGATCTGCGCCGTATCGGAAGCGTTCTGCCCCATTTTTTCTTCGATACGCGCCACGATATAGCCCGGCGTTGCCGTCGGCACCAGAAAGCAGGAGATTCCCTTCTTGCCGGCATTCTTGTCCGTCACTGCGAATACGACGGCGACATCGGCGTGCTTGCCCGTTGTTATGAATTGCTTGACGCCGTTGAGTACCCAGTGGTCACCATCCCGCTCCGCTCTCATGCGCAATGCGGAGGCATCTGAACCGACATGCGGTTCGGTCAGGCAGAAGCAGCCAAGCTTCTCACCACGCGCCAAAGGTTTGAGCCATTCCTCCTTCTGCGCCTCGGAGCCATATTTAAGTGTGATGCCGCAAGGCAGGGAATTCTGAACACTCACGATCGTGGAGGTTGCGCCATCGCCCGCGGCGATTTCCTCAAGCGTCAGGACGAGGCTCATGTAATCCATGCCGGCTCCGCCCCATTGTTCCGGCACCACCATTCCGAGCGCCCCGAGCGCGCCAAGTTCCTTGAGCGCCTCCGCCGGGAAGGTATGCTTGCGGTCCCACTCCGTCGCGAACGGAGCCAGACGTTCCTGGGCGAAAGCCCGCATCGAGTCCCGAATCATTTCCTGCTCTTGGGTCAGAATCATTCCCACTCCTCCTCAAAACATCTCAACCGCCATCGCCGCAAATACTTTGTCGCGACAGCGGGTTGTATAAAAATACCTGCGCTTGGTCTTTAGGCAGCTCGCCAAAATTACTTTGCGGCCATCCGGATCGCGCCATCCAGACGGATCACTTCGCCGTTCAAGTATTGATTGGAAATGATGTGCTCGACCAAGGCGGCATATTCCGCCGGCTTACCCATACGGCTGGGGAAAGGAACCATTTTCCCGAGCGCTTCTTGAACTTCCGCGGGCATTCCGAGCAGCATCGGCGTTTCCATGATGCCGGGCGCAATCGTCATGACCCGGATGCCAAAGCGGCACAATTCACGCGCGATAGGCAAGGTCATCGCCACGATACCGCCTTTGGACGCGGCATACCCAGCCTGAGCGATTTGCCCATCGTAGGCGGCAACCGAGGCGGTACTGACGATCACGCCACGCTCGCCGTCGGCAGTTGGCGCGGAAGCGCTCATGATTTCGGCCGCCAGACGAATCATGTTGAAACTGCCGATTAAATTGATATTGATGGTCCGGGCGAAAGATTCGAGTTTGTGCGCCCCTTCCCGGCCAACAACCTTCTCGGCCGGCGCAATGCCGGCACAGTTGACCAGGCCGCGCAACGTACCCATCTCAAGCGCCGCGGCGAAAGCCGCTTTTGCGCTGGCTTCTTGCGTGACATCGGTTGCGACGAAGCGCGCACTGGCGCCCAGCTCTGCCGCGACCGCTTGCCCCGCATCCTGGTTCACGTCCGCCAGGACGACCTTGCCGCCACGCGCGACGATCATCCGCGCGGTCCCGGCACCCAATCCCGAGCCCCCTCCGGTAATGACGAATACGGAATCCTTGATCTGCATGTTTCGCTCTCTCCTCAGTATCATCAAACATCGCGCACCGGGCGACGCACAGTGCGGTTAACTTGAAGAGTCTATAGAACGGATGCGTCGTGTTCCAGGCCGGAATCGCTCAAAGTGAGTGGTAGGATTTACCACTCGCCGCTGTCCCGAGATCGATATGAGCAACATCGAAAGAGGCACCATCGCAATCAGCTTCGTACACGAAGCCCTGGAATGCATTCGCCGCCGCGGTCTCGATCAGGAATATCTGCTCACCCAGGCAGGCATTGCGCCCGAATTGCTCAATCTGTCCCAGGCGCGCATCTCGGCCAATCTTTACGCCAAGCTGTGGCATCTGATCGCGCAAACGATCGACGACGAATTCTTCGGCATGGACAGCCGGCGCATGAAAACGGGCAGTTTCACGCTGCTCTGTCATGCAGTCATTCATGCGAGCAATCTCAGGCAAGCCCTGCTGCGCGCTTTGCGTTTCCTGCGGATCGTATTTGACGACATCGAAGGAAAACTGATTTGCAAGAATGGCGTCGCGCATATCGTACTCATCGATTGCGGCCCGGAAAGCACGGATGCGCCCCCGAAACGCGCTTTCGCCTACGGCACATACCTGCTCATGCTACTCGGCGTGGCCTGCTGGCTCGTGGGACGGCGTATTCCGCTTCTGGCGGCAAATTTCCGCTGTGCCGAACCTGTCTTCAGCGGCGAATGGCGGATTGCATTTTCGCCCCAGCTCTATTTCAATCAAGCACATTCCGGGGTCAGTTTCGCGGCCGAATATTTGGATCTGGCGAATATTCAGAACGAACGCACGATGAAGGAATTTCTGCGCCGTGCGCCGGCCAACTTCCTCGTCAAGTACAACAACAGCTCCAGCCATGCAGCCCAGATTCGGCGCGGCTTGCGGGAAATACCGCCGGCGTTGTGGCCGGATTTCAACACGCTGGCCCAGCGCTTCAGAACCTCTCCTTCAACCTTGCGCCGCCGCCTGGAACATGAAGGCCAATCCTATCGGGCGATTCTGGACGACCTGCGCCGGGATCTTGCGATCGCACTCCTCAGCCATTCGGGCAAAAGCATTATGGAGATCGCAAACGAACTCGGCTTCGCGGAGCCGAGCGCATTTCACCGGGCATTCAAGAAATGGACGGGAACTTGTCCCGGAGCCTATCGCTTCAGCAGATCGACCCCGGACGATGCCCCGGAACCTGTTCAGAATCTGTCGCGAGAGGCTGTCAGCGGGGCGAAGAGCAGCGCAGGAACCGGAGTTTATAAGTCATAAATGAGGATCCCGAGCAGCGCATGAGCCCCGATCACAGCCTCGCAGTAAGATTATGAACAGGTTCTCAACCGAAATGGCAAACGTAGTGCAGCGTCTCTAGCGTTTCGATATTGAAACTGCTATTGCCTGGAACCGAAAAACTCTGGCCGGCGGAATAAACCACCGCATTATCGGAACCGGCAAGCGTCACTTTGCAGCGCCCGTCCAGAACCTCCATCACCTCCGGGGCGCCGGTATTGAAAACCAGCTGCGAAGGCAAAATCACCCCGATCGACTTGCGGCTGCCATCCGCGAATTCAAGCGCATGGCTCACGCACTTGCCGTCAAAATAGACGTTTGCTTTCTTGAAAACCGAGACACCATCAAAACGTTCGTTTGCGGACATTGCTCACACCATCGCTTAAATGAAGAAAAGCTGCTGATTATAGCTTGCAGCCCTCTCCGAGCTTATTCAAGATGCAGCCCAAGGAGTTCCGCGATCACAGTTTTGGCCATGAAGCCGAACATCCCCAAGCCGAGCACGAGAAACATCACCACGGTCCCGAATTTGCCGGCCTTCGATTCGACCGCCAGGTTCCAGATGATGAAGAACATATAAGCGATCAAACCGGACAGCAGCAGCTTCAAGGACACGTCTTCGAACTGGGCAACAGTCAGGCCAAAAATAGTAGTGTTTTCCATGAACGCTCCATGACTCTTCAATACGCCAGGCGACGCTCACGCGCACACCATCCGCTCACATATTAATGAATTTTTGGCTCGGCGAAAATTTGGAATACTGAAAAGCACAAGACCATCCGCGGATGGCCTTGTCGCAAAGCTGGATACTACAAAAAAACTCAAAACAGCCTGGCACTCAGATCGAGTAAATCCCGCTTGAAAGGCCGCTGCATCGATTCGATACACTCGGCGATATCATGATGCACCAAAGCATTATGCAGCAAACCCACGCAGCGACCGCCATAACCCTGTAGCAGAAGCTCGACCGCAAGCGCTCCCATTTGCGAAGCCATGATGCGGTCGCGCGCGGTCGGTGAACCGCCGCGCTGGATATGGCCGAGAATCGTCGCGCGCGTTTCCAGGCCCGTATGCGCCTCGATCTCTTTAGCCAGGACATTCACATCCGTGACATGCTCGCAGATCACGACCAAAGCATGACGCTTCCCGCGCTTGATACCTCCTTCGATCTGAGCCAGCAACTTTACTTTATCGAACACCAGCTCCGGGACGACGACGAATTCGGCCCCGCCCGCGACCGCCGAGGACATCGCCAAATCGCCACAATGACGCCCCATGACTTCGACAACGGAAATCCGTTTATGCGAGGTCGAAGTATCCCGCAAGCGGTCGATCGCCTCCATCACCACATTCAATGCGGTATCAAAACCAATCGTAAACTCGGTTCCGGCAATATCGTTGTCGATCGTTCCAGGCAAACCGATGCACGGATAACCCATTTCGGTCAGTTTTTTCGCACCCGTGTAGGAGCCGTCCCCGCCGATCACAACGAGTGCATCAATGCCATGTTTCTTGAGATTTTCGATCGCCTCGCGGCGCACCGACTCTTCCTTGAACGCCGGAAAGCGGGCAGAGCCGAGAAACGTACCGCCGCGGTTGATGATATCGGAGACGCTATGTCGATTCAGCCGTTCGATGCGGTTCTGATGCAAGCCCAAATAGCCGTCGCGAACCCCATAGACCGCCAGCCCGTTCGCCAGACCGACCCGGACGACGGCGCGAATCGCCGCATTCATACCGGGAGAATCGCCTCCGCTCGTGAGGATGCCGACTGATTTGATCATGCTCTGCCTCTGTTGTAATTAAAGTGAGTTCCAAGTGCTTTGCGAGCCCGAACGAAAAGGCCGCCCATCCGGCGGCCTTGCAATCCCAATCAAGCGCCGCGCTTACGCCGTGCGTTTTCGGCAATACGCATCCGCAAAGCATTGAGCTTGATGAAACCTCCGGCATCCGCCTGATTGTACGCGCCACCATCGTCGTCGAAGGTCGCGATCGTCTGGTCGAACAGCGAGTCTTTCGAATCGCGCGCAACGACGGACACCGCGCCTTTATAGAGTTTGACCCGCACCCAGCCATTGACGTTCTGCTGCGTGTGATCGATCAGCACCTGTAAGGCCCGGCGCTCGGGGCTCCACCAGTAGCCGTTGTAGACCAGGCTGGCGTAGCGCGGCATCAGATCGTCCTTCAGATGCGCCACCTCACGGTCGAGCGTAATCGATTCGATGCCGCGATGTGCCTTAAGCAGAATCGTGCCTCCGGGCGTTTCGTAGCAACCGCGGCTCTTCATGCCGACATAACGGTTTTCGACCAGATCGAGCCGTCCGACGCCATGCTTACCGCCCAGTTCGTTGAGTTTGGCGAGCAGTTCATGTGCCTGCATTTTCTGCCCGTTGATCGCAACCAGGTCGCCGTGCACGAATTCGAGATCGACATACTCGGGCTGGTCCGGCGCGGCTTCCGGCGCAACCGTCCAGCGCCACATCGCCTCTTCGGCCTCGCTCTTCGGATCTTCGAGGTGGCGGCCTTCGTAGCTGATATGCAGCAGGTTGGCGTCCATCGAATAGGGGGCTCCGCCTTGTTTATGCTTCATGTCGACTTCGATGCCGTGGGCCTCGGCATACGCCATGAGCTTCTCGCGCGAAAGCAGATCCCATTCACGCCACGGGGCGATAACTTTGATATTCGGCATCAGCGCATAAGCGCCCAATTCGAAACGCACCTGGTCGTTGCCTTTGCCGGTCGCGCCATGCGAAATCGTATCCGAGCCCGTCTGTTGCGCCACTTCGACGAGACGTTTGGCAATCAGAGGACGCGCGATCGAGGTGCCGAGCAGGTATTCGCCTTCATAGAGTGCATTGGCGCGGAACATTGGGAAAACGAAATCGCGCACGAATTCTTCGCGCACATCGTCGATAAAAATATTTTCCGGCTTGATGCCGAACTTCAATGCCTTGGCGCGTGCCGGTTCGAGTTCTTCACCCTGCCCCAGATCGGCCGTATAGGTCACGATCTCGCACTTATAGTTGTCTTGCAGCCACTGCAAAATCACCGATGTGTCCAGGCCACCGGAGTAGGCCAGGACAACTTTCTTTACATCACTCATGTTCGTCCTCGATATTCGACAACGCGCCTGGTGGAAATAATCGACGGGCGCGCGCGCAAGCCGGAAAGGTAAGTCACCCCAACTTGAAAGCTGGGGTTTCCCCGCCACGAACCGGGGGCGCCTTCGGCGCTAGGCTGAGCACAAACTCGGACGGGATCCATCACGACACTCGCCCGGCCGGCGAATGTCAATCGGCGGATTCTATTACGTCAAGCGGGCCAGCGGCGAGAAAACTCTCAACCGCGCATTGCAGAATTAGGGCCGCTCACAAAACTCTGCATGCTGCGTTGCGCTCACTTGTCGTACGTTTTGTACTGTCTGCGCTTCGCGCGCCTTGCCTGCACCGCTGCGCTGGGGTTTGTGAGCGGCTTTTTAAACGAGCAGTTTTTATTCAGTCTTGACGCGACCGCAGACAAGATACTCAAGCAGTGCCTTCTGCGCATGTAGCCGGTTTTCCGCTTCATCCCAAACCACACTGTTCGGCCCATCGATCACTTCCGCGCTGACCTCTTCGCCACGATGCGCCGGCAAACAATGCATGAACAAGACATCCGGTTTCGCAACACGCAGCATCTCGAAATCGACTTGCCAATCGGCAAAAGCGCGCAGGCGCTCTTCGTTTTCGGCCTCGAAACCCATTGAGGTCCACACATCGGTCGTGATGATGTCGGCGCCCGCCGCCGCCGCCATAGGGTCGGCAAACTGCTCGAAATGGGCCGTGCCATGCAGGTTGACGCGCTCAGGCTCAACTTCGTAGCCAGGCGGCGTTGAAATGTTGACTTTGAAATCGAGCACTTCAGCCGCTTGCAGCCAGGTGTTACAGACGTTGTTCGAGTCGCCGATCCAGGCCACGGTCTTGCCTTGGATCGAGCCACGCTGCTCGATGAAGGTGAAAATGTCCGCCAGGATCTGGCACGGATGGTATTCGTTGGTCAGACCGTTGATGACCGGCACCCGCGAGCACGCGGCAAAACGTTCTACGACCTCCTGGTCGAAAGTGCGGATCATGACGATATCCGACATCCGGGAAATCACTTGCGCCGCGTCTTCCACCGGCTCCCCGCGGCCGAGCTGGGAATCGCGCGTATTCAGATAAATCGCCGAACCGCCGAGTTGGAACATGCCGCCTTCGAAGGACAAGCGCGTGCGCGTACTTGCCTTTTCGAAAATCATCACCAAAGTACGGTCAAAAAGCGGGTGATAGGTTTCGTAACGCTTGTATTTGTCTTTGATCCAACGCGTGCGCTCAAACAAGTAAGCGAACTCGTCGCGCGTGAAATCGTTGAACTGCAGAAAATGCTTGGGTGTGGTCATGGTGTGTCAGCAAGCCAGTCTGGCCAGTCTCCAAAAACCGGGCCAGGAGCGAACCCGGTCTTGTTATAGTTTGTAGCGGTACGTGAGCCGCCCCCTCCGCGGGGAATTTTTGATTTTACGGTAGTCCGTTTCATGCGTCGATGCCAGCCCGCGCCGGCAAGCCTGGCATTGGTGCTATTGGCAAAGAGCATGAGGTTACGTAAGCAAGCGCTCTGATAGAATTTAGGGTTAGGGGAAATGACACGGAATTTCCCGTGTTAAGTGAAGCTCCAGAAGATGCCCAATACGATGCTCATCGAAAGTTTCGTCATCATCGGCCTGACACGCGAAGGCCGTAAATTTCGCCCCAGCGACTGGTGCGACCGCCTCTCCGGCGTTATGTCGGCTTTCGGGGCGGAAAAGAAAATGCGTTATTCACCTTATGTACGACCCGCCGCGACAAAAACCGGCGAAAAATGCGTCATCGTCGATAAGCGTCTTTATGAGCTTGAACCGCTGGCTTACAACTTTCTCGTCAACTTTGCCAAAGACAACGACCTCCAGGTCGAACCGCTTGGCGAAAACGCATAGCTCGGTTCGATCCAAAGCAAAACGGCTTCCCGAGGGAAGCCGTTTCACATTTAAAGCCGATCCAAACTTAAACGCTTGCGCCCATCGCCTTGATGGCCGCGGAGAGACGCGACTTATGGCGGGCAGCCTTGTTCTTGTGGATGATCTTCTTATCCGCGATCGAGTCGATCACGCCCATCGACTGCTGAAACACTTGCTGAGCAGCAGTCTTGTCGCCAGCGTCCACGGCCTTGCGCACGGCTTTGATCGCAGTGCGCAGGCGGGAACGCAGGCTGGCGTTATGAGCACGCGCGGCCAGCGCTTGGCGCGCACGTTTGCGGGCTTGTACCGTGTTGGCCATTTGGAACGTCCAGTCCGTAGAAAAGCGAGCGATTTTAGACGTAAACCCATGCCCTGGCAAGCCTGCCCGGTTGCCCGAGGCGGCGGGCGCCGATATGATGCGTCGTTTCCTTGCCACCCGTTTTATCCGTGAACCTGCTCAAGGCTTTTGCCACGATCAGCGGTCTGACCTTCGTCTCGCGCATCCTGGGCCTTTTGCGCGAAACCCTGATCGCCAGTTTATTCGGCGCCGGTCTGTATACCGACGCCTTCAATGTCGCTTTCCGCCTGCCCAACCTGCTGCGGCGCCTGTTCGCCGAAGGCGCTTTCTCACAGGCTTTCGTGCCGATTTTGTCCGAATACAAAAACCGCCGAACCCCGGAAGAAACCCAGACCCTGATCAATCATGTCGCGACCCTGCTCGGGCTCGCCGTCTTCGGCATCACGCTGCTCGGCGTCATCGGCGCCCCATTTCTGGTTCAACTGACGGCCGGCGGCTTCGAAAGAGATGCGGATAAATTCGCGCTGACCATCGCACTGACGCGAATCACGTTTCCGTACATCTTTTTCATGGCGATGGTCGCGCTCGCGGCCGGTGTGCTGAATACCTGGAGCCGCTTCGCCGTGCCCGCCTTCACGCCGATCCTGCTCAATCTATCGATGATCGGGATGGCGCTTTTCGCCGCGCCGTATTTCGCCGCGCCGGTCAAAGCGCTGGCTTGGGGCGCATTCATCGGCGGTCTGTTGCAGCTTGGGCTGCAAATCCCCGCGCTCTCGCGCCTGGGCCTGCTACCGCGCTTTGCGCTGTACTTCAAAGACCCCGCCGTGACACGGATTCTCAAATTGATGGGGCCGGCCACGCTGGGCGTTTCCGTCGCCCAGGTCAGCCTCGTCATCAACACCAGCTTTGCCTCGCATCTGCCCGAAGGCAGCATTTCCTGGCTCAACTACGCGGACCGTCTGATGGAATTCCCAAGCGGGATACTCGGCGTCGCGCTCGGCACAATCCTCTTGCCCAGTCTTTCGAAACTCAATGCGCGCCGGGAAACCGGCGAATTTTCCGCCACGCTCGACTGGGGCCTGCGCTTCGCCCTGTTGCTCACGCTCCCCGCCGCGGCGGCAATCGCGGTGCTCGGCGTCCCCTTGATCGCAACGCTGTTCCATCACGGTAAGTTTGTGGACTTCGACGTCCTACAAACGCGCCAGGCCCTGCTCGCCTATTCGATCGGGCTGTCGGGGCTCATCCTCGTCAAGATCCTCGCGCCGGCGTTCTATTCGCGCCAGGACATTCGCACGCCGCTGAAAATCGCGCTGTTCACTCTGTGCGTCACACAAGCGATGAACGTCATCTTCATTTTCTTCACGTCGCTTGCGCACGCCGGTCTCGCCTTGTCGACCGGGCTCGCGGCAAGCCTCAACGCCCTGCTGCTCTACCACGGTCTGCGCAAGCGCAACGCCTACACACCGCAGCCGGGCTGGCGCGCGTTCTCCCTCAAACTCTTCATCTCCGTCATCGTCATGGCCGCGGTGCTTTGGTTTGCGATGGGCAGCGAAACCTCCTGGCTCGTTGGCGGAAAACTCCAGCAAATCGCCCGGCTGGCTTTTGTCGTCATAATCGGCGGCGCTACGTATTTCGGCGTGCTCTTTTTGCTCGGCTTCCGTCCGCGCGACTTTCGCCGGCGCGCCGTGACCTGAAAACCTGCTCGGCGCAAAATAGCAGCTATCTATCCCCACCCCAAGGAGGCTCTCAAGTGAAACTCTGGAGCAACAGTTTCAAAGATGGCACACCGATTCCAGGCGAATTCGCGCTCGCCGTTCCAGCAACTCAAGGTCATGTCACGTTTTCGAGCAATCGCAACCCCCATCTCGAATGGAGCGACGTGCCTTCAGGTACCAAATCGCTCGTTCTGATTTGCCACGATCCCGACGTTCCAAGCCGCGGCGACGATGTGAACCAGGAAGGCCGTCAGGTTCCCGCAGATCTGCCGCGCGTCGACTTTTTCCACTGGCTGCTTGTCGACCTGCCCGCGGACATGAGCGGCATCGCACCCGGCGCATTCAGCGAGGGCGTAACGCCGCAGGGCAAATCGGGCCCCGAAACCGGCATGGAAGCGCGCCAGGGGATCAATGACTACACGGGCTGGTTTGCTGGCGACGCCGCGATGACAGGCAATTACTTCGGCTACGACGGCCCCTGCCCGCCGTGGAACGACATGCTGCCGCACCGCTACATTTTTACTTTGTATGCGCTCGACATTGCGCGCGTGCCGCTCGATGGCGCATTTACGGGCGTGCAACTGCGCACCGCGATCACCGGCCATATCCTGGCCGAAGCTATGCTTATGGGACGCTACACCCTGAACCCTGCGGTGAAACTCTGATTCAAAACTTTGGGCCAGAGAGTTTTGCTGTGAAACTCCCTGGCCCGCATTGCGCAAGCTATCTTATTCGCCGGCGGACGCCGGACTTAATTTTTTAAGACAGCGCTTCGAATACGCGCTTGGTGATCGCGTCTACCGCGCCCTGGCCGGAAATTTTCCGGTATTTCGGCGCCGCGGTCTCGCCCGTCGCCGCCCATGCACTGTAGTAATCGACGAGCGGCGAAGTTTGCGCGTGATAAACGTCGAGACGTTTCTTTACGGTTTCCTCGCGGTCATCGTCGCGTTGCACGAGCGCCTCGCCGGTCACATCGTCCTGGCCCGCGATTTTCGGCGGATTGAAAACAACGTGATAGGTCCGCCCCGAACCTTCGTGCACGCGCCGGCCGCTCATGCGCGTGACAATCCCGCTATCCGGCACATCGATCTGAAGCACAAAGTCCAAGGCCACGCCGGACTGCTTGAGCGCCTCGGCCTGCGGAATCGTGCGCGGAAAACCATCGAACAGATAGCCCTTGGCGCAATCGGGCTGCTTCAGACGCTCTTGTACAAGACCGATGATGAGGTCATCCGAAACCAGTTGCCCCGCATCCATGACTTTTTTCGCGGCCAAGCCAAGCGGTGTTCCGGCCTTGATCGCGGCGCGCAGCATGTCGCCCGTAGAAATCTGCGGAATCCCGAACTGTTCGCAGATATATTGGGCTTGAGTGCCCTTTCCGGCTCCGGGCGGTCCCAGCAAAATTAAACGCATGATGTCTCCCTCTCGATTTAGCATGACGCGCCTCCAAGTCTTACTGGAAACGCTTACCTCGAACTTACCGCCTCGCTCCGGCCATGAAAGTCGCCCGTACACGTGCTAAATCGTCGGGCGTATCCACGCCGGTGGGCGGCGCCATATCCAATTTAATCACCTTGATGCGATAGCCATGCCATAGCGCCCGCAATTGTTCGAGCATTTCGACGTTTTCGAGCGGAGACGGCGCGAGTGCGGCATAACGGCGCAGAAAATCGACACGGTAGGCATACAGGCCGACATGCCGCAAAGCCGGCAAGCTCGCAGGCAGGCGCGAGTGGTCCACAGCAAAAGCATCGCGCGCCCACGGCATCGGCGCGCGCGAAAAATACAGCGCGTTGTCATGCGCGTCACAGACGACCTTGACGCAGGCCGGATTGAAGAACTCCTCCGCGCTGCCGAAAGCATGCGCCGCGGTCGCGATCGCCGCTTGCGGATCTTTTTCCAAAGCCGTGGCCACCGCGGCAATCAAACCTGGATCGATCAAGGGTTCATCGCCTTGCACATTGACGACGATATCCTGTTCGGCCCAGCCCAAGGTATCGACGACTTCGGCCAGACGATCAGTGCCGCTCGGATGATCCGGCCGCGTCATCAACGCCTTGCCACCCGCTGCCTCAACGGCAGCAAACACTTCGGGATGCTCGGTCGCAACCCAGACGGCCTGCGCGCCCGATTCAAGCGCGCGGTCCATCACGCGCAACACCATCGGCCGGCCTGCGATATCCGCCAGCGGTTTCCCCGGCAATCGAGCCGAGGCATAGCGGGCCGGAATGACTGCCCGAAAAATGGACTTCATGGGGCGGCTTCGTCCGCGGCGAGCGTGCGCGCTTCGTCTTCGAGCATGACGGGAATCCCATCGCGAACCGGATACGCAAGACGACAG
This sequence comes from Betaproteobacteria bacterium, assembly GCA_009781175.1. GTDB lineage: Bacteria > Pseudomonadota > Gammaproteobacteria > Burkholderiales > Rhodocyclaceae > Niveibacterium. The sequence continues at coordinate 28,425 of WQYQ01000025.1, read as the reverse complement.
GCTTTGCAGATCAGCTCGGCAGCCGGCTTGCGATACCCGAGTGGCCCCTTGCAAACCGGACAGACAAGAATCTCAAGCAGCTTTGCATCCATTCAGGCGCTCCAGTATGTATTCAAAAGCCTCATTCCGGATCTCGGCATCCACCGGAAGAACCCAGGTTTGTTCAGGGGCGAAAGAAGATAATTTTACCGCATCCTTTTCGGTTACCACGATCACATCGGTTCCGCGCGGCAAGTCGTCCGCCGAAAACACGTGATGGTCCGGAAAAGCACGTGTTTCCGCCAACTCGAATCCAAGCTCCCTGAGCGTATCGAAAAAACGCTCGGGCCGGCCAATGCCTGCAAGTGCACGGATGCGCGTAGTTCCGAATTCGCTCGGTGCATGCCGGCGCAGCGGCTGACACAGTTGATAAAACGCCGTGGGCATCAACTGCATCCGATAAACCGGCACAGGCGGGCACAGCGCCCGCACCTCGGGCTGCAAATCGCCGTGGGCCAGGACGAGATCGCAGGAGTTCAAGCGCCGCAGCGGTTCGCGTAATGGCCCGGCAGGCAACAACCAGCGATTGCCAAGCTGATGATTGTCGACGACGACAATTTCAATATCCCGCGCCAGACGATAATGCTGCAATCCATCGTCGGTCAGGATGACATCGATTTCCGGATGCGCTTGTAGTAGTGCGCGTGCAGCCGCGACACGATCGCGCCCGACCCATACCGGGCAACCGCTGCGCCGTGCCAACAGCACCGGCTCATCGCCGGAGCGTTTCGGGTCGGAAGTCTTCAGAACCGCCTCGGTCCCCTTGGCCGTCCCGGCATAGCCTCGACTCACAATTCCCGGTCTCCGGCCGGACTGCTGAAGCCGCTCGGCCAGCCAGAGCACGACCGGCGTTTTTCCGCTCCCGCCGACCGCGATATTGCCGACCACGATAACCGGCACACCGATGCGCCGCGCGCGCAAAATTTGCAGCCGATAAAGCCAGCGGCGAAAACTTACGCCAACCCGGAATACAAGCGAGAGAGGAAGGAAAAACGCCGCGGCCAGACCGCGGCGTTTCCAGAAGCGAGGCGCGGTAGGCACTATCAGTTCTGAGCGCGTTGAATCGCAAACGTGATCTGAGGCATGCCCGCCATCTGGGCCGCCTGCATGACATCGATCACCGCTTGATGCGGCGTTTTCGCATCGGCGTTGATGACCACCACAGGCTCTTTCTGAGATGCGGGTTGCGCCGCCTTCAAGGCGTCCGCCAAAACGGCAACGTCATGCGAAGCCACCGGCCTGCGATTAACTTGAACTTCGCCGGTCGCGGTAATCACCACATCCAGCTCGTTCGGAATCGTCTCGTTTGCCGGCGCGTCGGCCGTCGGCAAATTAATTTCAAGCCCGGAAAATTTGGAATAAGTAGTAGTCAACATCAGAAAAATGATGATCACCAGCATCACATCGATCAGCGGAATCAAATTGATCTCGAGATCTTCGCTTTTATGTCCGCGACGAAAATTCATGGCCTTGCCTTACTTTCAACGGCGCTCGCCATGCACGACTTCGACGAGCTTGATGGCCTGCTGTTCCATATCGACCACAAAACTGTCCACCAAGGCGCGGAAATGGCGATAAGCGATCAGGGACGGAATTGCGATTATCAAACCGAAACCCGTGTTGTACAGCGCCACCGAAATGCCGTGCGCAAGCTGTTGCGGGTTGGAGCCACCCGGCGCTTGCGAGCCGAAAATTTCGATCATTCCGATCACCGTACCAAACAGGCCCATCAAAGGCGTAACGGTTGCAATCGTGCCCAGCGTTGTCAAAAACCGGCCGAGTTCGTGCGCCACGGCGCTGCCGGATTCTTCAATCGCCTCTTTCATCACTTCACGCGAAGCGCGGACATTTTTCAAACCCGACGCCAACACGCGCCCAAGCGGGGAATGATTCGCGGTTCTCACAATCACGTCGTCCGAGACTCCGCCCTGGCGCAGTTCGCCGATGATTTTATCCAACAACCCGGGAGGCACGATCCGGCTGCGGCGCAGTGCAATCGAACGTTCGATGATCAACGCGAGCGCGATAACAGACGCGACGAGTAGAAAATAAATCGGCCAACCGGCGGCCTGAATGATCGCCAACACTTAAAAAACTCCTCGTCCACGCGGCATGCCGCAAAGCATTGGACTCTAGCGCGCAGCAGGTCAAGCGGCAAGCCATAGGTGTCGCGCGACAATCCACAAAATCTGTGGATAACTCTGTGGAAGCCTGTTCAGCGGCCCCCTCGAATTCCTCCTGCCACAAGGGTTTTCGTTCCTTCGACTAAAAATGAAGCTAATATTAAACTTATATTTTTCAATAACTTAGGCAAAAACCCAGGCGCAGCCGCAGTCCGCACAAGAAAATCGTCGGCGACCGGCCCTGCTTGTGGAGTCAGTTACAATCATGCCCATGAACACAAGCCTCCCCGCAATGGACGGTGTCAGAAACGAGGCAATTCCAGTGTCGGAACTTGTCCGACAAGCGCGGCATACGCTGGAACGCGGGTTTCCGCTACAGTGGGTCGGCGGCGAAATCGCCAGCCTGACCCGCGCCGCCTCCGGCCATCTGTACTTCAGCCTGCGCGACGATAGCGCCCAAGTACGTTGTGTGATGTATCGCTCGCGCGCCCAGTTGCTGCTTTTCCGCCCACAGGACGGTCAGCGCGTACAAGTGCGCGCGCTGGTGACGCTTTATGAAGCGCGCGGCGAATTTCAGTTACAGGTTGAAACAATCCGACAGGTGGGACAAGGCCAGCTCTTTGAAGCATTTTTGCGTCTCAAGGAACGCCTCGCCACCGAAGGTTTGTTCGATCCCGCACGCAAGCGCAGTCTGCCGCATTTGCCGCGCGCGATAGGCATAGTCACCTCACCGCAAGCCGCCGCACTGCATGATGTTTTGACAACGCTGGCGCGCCGCGCGCCGCATGTTCCGCTGCGCATTTACCCAAGCCTCGTGCAAGGCACGGACGCGGGCGCGATGCTCGCAAACGCCGTTGCCGACGCAGGAGCGCGCGCGGCGGGCGATTGCATCGATGTGCTGATTCTCTGCCGTGGTGGCGGCAGTCTCGAAGACCTCTGGGCGTTTAATGACGAGCGGCTTGTCAAAGCCATAGCGGCCAGCCCGATTCCCGTGGTATGTGGCATCGGCCATGAAACCGATTTCACATTGGCCGATTTTGCGGCCGATCTGCGCGCGCCCACACCAACCGCAGCGGCGGAACTCGTCAGCGCCGGGCATCTGGAAACACACGCGCGACTTGTCACACTCCGTCTCGATCTTGCGCGCCACATGCGGCGTGGATTGGATGCGGCATGGGAACGCTGCGATCGTAACCGCGCCCGCCTGATCCACCCGCGCGAACGGATCGCGCGTCAGCACGAGCGTTGCGCGCATCTGGAACAACGCTTGAAAGCAGTCCTGGCCCTCCATCTGGAACGGGCGCGCACGCGCTACCGTTACGTCCAGCTCAAACTCGACCAGCAGCGCCCCGACACGCGCGGTCAGGCGCGGGCGGTAGCCCATCTGGCGCAGAGCCTGCAAGCCGCCGCGGCCCGCAGACTGGCGCGGGAACGCTTGCGCCACACCGCCCTGACGAACCATTTGCAGCACCTCAACCCACAGGCCGTTCTCGAACGCGGGTATGCAATTGTTCGCACCGCGACAGGAGAAATCCTGCGCGACGCTAAACTTACCCGTTCGGGCGATCATCTCCACATACAACCGGCACACGGTCAAATCGAAGTGCGCGTGGAATCTTCGTCCGCCAAACAGCTGAACCCATCTGCTCAAAAGAGTAGATAGAATTCCAATTTCCCAACCCATTGGAGTCAAGCAAACATGGAACATCAACTCCCCGCCCTGCCTTATGCGAAAGACGCTCTGGCGCCCCACATCTCGGCCGAGACTTTCGAATATCACTACGGCAAGCATCACCAAGCCTATGTCACGAACCTGAATAATCTGATCAAAGGCACCGAATACGAGGCCCTGGATCTCGAAGCGATCGTGAAAAAGGCGCCCGCTGGCGGCGTATTCAACAATGCCGCGCAGGTCTGGAATCACACCTTCTTCTGGCAATCGATGAAGCCGAACGGCGGCGGCGCGCCGAGTGGCAAGCTGGCCGATGCGATCAACGCAAAATTCGGCAGCTTCGAGGCATTCAAAGACGCTTTCACGAAAAGCGCCGTCGGCAATTTCGGTTCCGGTTGGACCTGGCTCGTGAAGAAAGCCGACGGCTCGGTCGATATCGTCAACACGACGGGCGCCGGCACACCGCTCAATTCTGCCGACAAGGCCCTGCTGACCATCGACGTATGGGAACACGCCTATTACATCGATTATCGCAACGCTCGCCCGAAGTTCGTCGAAACCTTCCTGAATCATCTGGCCAATTGGGATTTCGCCTCCGCCAATTTCGCCTGATTGAGCGGGTTTGAATCCGGCGCGGCCCGTCTCAATCACGGGCCGCTTGACCCTTTCCCTCGCTTTCCGTCCCTTCGTCCTGTAACCTAGATAGGATTACTGCGCCTACAGTTTTGCCTCTACGTGTCGATATTGCTGCACGGTGTTGAGATCCAGATGATCGCAGGACGTAAATAGATCATTCTGGGAGGGAACAGGACAGGTGAACAAGCAGCACAACGAACAGATACCCGCCGGGAAGAATGCCTTGTCACGCAAAGATCCAGGCGAAGCACCGCACAGAGCCTGGCGAATCTTGATTGTCGACAGCGATCCCCGGGTCCATGACGACACGCTCGAAGCGCTGCGTGGCACGCTGATCGCCAATCGCCCCCTGACCGTCCTTCACGCTTACTCGACTGCCCAGGCATACGACATCCTGGACCAGGAAAAAGAAATCGCCGCAGTGCTGTTGAGCACGACGATTGAAGCCGGGGATGCCAGTCTGCATCTCATCAAAGCGATTCGGGAAGAACTCGGCCTCCAGGATTTGCGCATCATTCTGCATGCCAAGCATGCCTGCAACATTCCGCAGATCGATGCGATCAACCGTTACGACATTTCGGCCTGTAAAACAGCCGCGGAACTCACACCCATCGAACTCCATGCGGCGCTCAGCGCGGCGATTCACGCCTATCGGCACATCCACGCGATCAATCTGGGGCGCGATGGGCTCAATATGATCGTGCAGGCCAGCGCCGACTTCATGACGGTACATGGTTTGAGCCGGTGTGCGGCAGGCGTCACGACGCAACTCGCGGCGCTGATGGGAATCTCCCCGGAAGGTCTGGTCTGCGCACAGGAAGACATCGCCGAGCATGGCAATCTGATCGTCATCGCCGCTGCGGGCCGCTATGCCAATCAAATCAGCCAGCCGCTCACCACGATTGATCATGCCGGCATTCGCGATTTATTGCAGCGCAGCTTGCGCGAACGCCGGAATCTTTACGCCGAACACGGCACGACACTGTTTTTCCAAGGCAACGGTTATCGCGATGTCGCGGCCTATCTCGAGAGCGGCGCACATCTCGATCACTTCGCGCGCAACCTGCTGCATACTTTCTGCACCAACATTGCGGCAGGCTTCCAGAATGCCGCGTTGTTCTCGAAGCTCCAGACCATTGCTTACAACGACCCACTCTCACGCCTGCCGAATCGCTTCCACTTCGTCAACCAAATTAATCTGAAGCTGCGCAGTCCCGAGCGCAATAAGTATTCATTGGCTTTGCTCGACATCGACCATTTCGCCGAAACGAACGACGCACTCGGCCACAACCTCGGCGACCGGCTCCTGCAAGCCATCGCGCAGCGTCTGAAGAGCAGCCTCTACGATGATGTGATCATCGCGCGCACGGCGGGCGACACATTCGGCCTGCTTGGACCAAGCGTCCATTTGACGCCTTCGAATTTAACCGGACAGTTCCAGGAACCCTTCGCCATCGACGACGAGGAAGTACTCGTTTCCGTCACGATCGGATTATTGAACCTCTCCGACACAGGTAACAACGGTTCCGACGCGCTCAAGGAAGCCAATATCGCGCTCAAGCGGGCCAAACAGCACCGCCGCGGCGAAGTCAGCTATTACACGCGCGAGATGGGCGTCGAAATCCAGGAGCGCGTAAAACTTCTCCAGGCGTTACGCCACGCTTTCGACAACGACAAGTTATTCCTCGTCTATCAGCCCCAGATCAATCTGAGCACGGGCAATGTCGTCGGTGTTGAAGCCCTGATCCGATGGCGCACCGACGATGGCAAAATGGTCCCTCCCGGCCGCTTTATTCCGCTGGCCGAACATTCCGGCCTGATCGTCAGCATCGGAGAATGGGTTTTACGCGTCGCCTGCCTCCAACAAGCCCGTCTGGCGCGCCAAGGCTTCGGCCACATCCGTATCGCAATCAACGTGTCGGTCAGCCAGTTCCGGCATCCTCGCTTTCCTTTCGTGCTGCGTCGGGCGCTCGAAAACAGCGGCGCCGACCCCCGCTGCATCGAACTCGAAATCACCGAATCGATGGCTATGGAGGACGCCGACACCATCCTGCACACTTTCGCCAAAATCAAAAAAACGGGAATTACGCTTGCCATCGATGATTTCGGCACGGGCTTTTCCTCGCTCTCCTACCTGCAACGCCTGGCAGTCGACCGGCTCAAAATCGACCGCTCCTTCATCAATGAACTGACGACCTCCGAACGCGGCGCGCAAATTCCCGAAGTCGTGATCCAGCTCGGACAGCGACTGGGGCTGCAAATCGTCGCGGAAGGCGTCGAAGAAGCAAGTCAGGCGGAGCGCCTGCGGGAATTGGGCTGCCATGAGGCCCAGGGGTATTACTTTGGACGTCCGATGGAAGTTCCAGTCTTGATGGAATGGCTGAATACGCACCAGGTACAACCGGTATAGGCTGAGTCGCGTGTCGGTTCAGCATTCACGCCGCATGAAATAAAAACGGGCGCCAGATCGGATCGATCGGCGCCCGTAAAATTACGCTGTCTTACACGACGTAGCGGCGCAGCCGCAACGAAAACTCCTCAAGCTGACGAATTCCACTCGCCTCCGCGCGAGCGCACCAGTCCTGCAATTTGCCGACCAATTGTTCCCGGGAAGCGGAAGAACGCGCCCAGAGTTCAACGAGTTCGCGCTTCATCGACTCGATCTTCTGCAAACGCGGGCTGGCAACGAGCGCAGCTTCAAATTTCTGCTGAATCAGCGCCGGAATGCTTTCCGGCCGTTCCGCATTCAGCCAGCGGCAGAATTCTTTCAGTTCGAATTTCGGCCCGCTGTTTTGCGCAAGCCTAGCGACTTCTTCGCGATACACATCCTTGAAGCTCGTCACATAACGCCGCATGACGTCATAACGGTAAGTCACGATGGCCTGCAAGGTATCGAAATCAACCACGCTTTTCGCTGTGCCGAATTTCGGCGTCGGAATCGTTTTCTTGACCTTGGCGAGACCAAGCAACGCCAGGATTCGGATATACATCCAGCCGATATCGAATTCATACCACTTGGCGGACAACTTGGCCGAGGTAGCGAAACTGTGATGGTTGTTATGCAACTCTTCGCCGCCGATCAAAATGCCCCACGGCGCCAAGTTCGTCGAGGCATCCGCGCAGTCGTAGTTACGGTAACCCCAATAGTGGCCGAGTCCGTTGACCACGCCCGCAGCCCAGAAGGGAATCCAGACCATCTGCACGGCCCAGATCGTCAAACCGATAAAGCCGAACAACGCGACATCGACGATCAGCATCAGACTGACGCCCCATACCGAATGGCGATAGAGATTGCGCTCCAGCCAATCGTCCGGCGTCCCGTGGCCGTATTTGCTCAAGGTTTCCGCATTTTTGGCTTCCGCGCGATACAACTCGGCCCCCTGCCACAGAACCTTGCGCAAACCACGCGTTTGAGGACTGTGCGGATCTTCCTCCGTTTCGCATTTGGCATGATGCTTACGATGGATCGCCGCCCATTCCTTGGTCACCATCCCCGTCGTCAGCCACAGCCAAAAACGGAAAAAATGACTTGGAAGCGGATGCAGATCCAGCGCGCGATGCGCTTGATGGCGATGCAGGAAAATCGTGACGGAGGCAATCGTGACATGCGTCAGCGCAAGCGTCACCAGGACATAGCCCCACCAAGGCAAATCGACCAAACCGGAAAAAAACATTGGCAATACTCTCCAGAAAAATAGAACGCAGCTTGCTTATCGCATACAGCTTTTTAGTGTAGTTGACTCAAGCGCTGGCTGCACGAAACCCACCTCAGCGCAGCAACATCTAAACGGACATTTGTTCTTGCTTGTGGGCAACCCGCCCTTCTTCAAGCACGGAAAGCGGATTATTGAGAATGCGGATTTCGCGTTGCGGATAGGGAAACTGAATCCCTTCCTCATTGAAGCGCCGCCAAATTTCCCGATTGATGGCCGAGCGCACGCCGCCGGCGCCCAGGCGAGGGTCAAGCAGCCAAAACGCGAGATCGAGATCGATTCCACTCTCGCCGAAATTCGCCAAGGCAGAGCTCGGCGGCGGATCGCGCAGTACCCGCTCATGCACCAGGGCACACTCTTTTAATACGGCGAGGGCACGTTCAACGTCGGCGTTATAGGCAACCTGAACACGAATCGAAAGCATGACGTTCGGATCGATGAAGGTTTCGTTCTGAACGGTAGAACTGATCAAGGTTTCGTTCGGCACGATGACGTCGATACCGTTGAGCGCGCGCAGCATCGTGTAGCGTGTCGTGATCTCGCGCACCTCACCGCGCTCGGAACCCACGCTGATCAAGTTCCCGATCCGGATCGAGCGCTCGAACAGAATAATGAAGCCCGCCACATAGTTGCTCGCGATCTTCTGCAAGCCAAAACCCAAGCCGATGCCCAATGCCCCGGAGAATACCGAAAGCGTTGTGAAATCCAGGCCGACCAAAGACATCGAAGTCAGCAGGCCGACAAAAATCAATAAGGCTTTGACCACGCGCGCCAACACCGCGCGCGCGCTCGAATCGATGCGCTCGGCCGCCTGCAAACGCTCTTCAATGACGCCGCTGAGCCACATCGCAGCAATCATTGTTCCGCCTATCGTCAAGATGCTTTGGATCAGCATCCACACCGTTATGCGCTGCTTGCCGAGATGAATGCTCAGGTGATCAAGCCACTCGATCACCCCTCCGAGCACGCCAATCTGCTGCAAGGCCGCGAGCGTCCAAATCGTCACGGCGAGGTAGCGCTCGGCATTCGCCAGCCAGGTCGACTGCGGGAAAATCTGCCGCAAGGCAAGCTCGATCAGCCTCAACACGAACATCGCAAAAGCTAGTCCAACCGCGATCGACACGGCGGACGCGCGAAGCTCCGCCGCCTCCAACGCCAGCAGCGCGACCTCCAGGAAAACCATGCTCAAGAATGGGAATCCCAGATAACGCACCAAGCGCCTGCGCTTGCCGTCTTTCGCGCGCGTGCGCAGAACCCATGCCGTCAGGCCCCAGGCCAAGCCAAGCGCCAGAACGATCACACAGAACTGAATCAGATTGTCTGAGCGGAAAAAATTCGCGAAAGCACCGCCAACCTTTGTCAGACTCTCTTCCAATGCGGCTCCAGCCATTTATGCGCGCTCCATCACAGCAGCAAAAAAGCCATCGGTATCATGCTCCAGGGGGTCGAGCCGCAAACGCTCGCCGCACGCCAGGGAAATTCCCTGAGCGGCCAGCACCGACTCGGCGGAAAGCATGCGGAAATCCGGGCGCGCGGCGAGGAAAGCGTCGACGATTCCATCGTTTTCTTCCGCCAACACGCTGCACGTGGCATACACCAGCCGCCCGCCCGGTTTCAAAAGCTTGGCCGCCGCGGCGAGAATGCCGGCCTGCTTGCTTTGCAGCTCGGCAACCGATGCCGGCGTCTGACGCCATTTCAGGTCGGGATTGCGCCGCAAGGTTCCCAGCCCGCTGCAAGGCGCGTCGACCAGCACGCGGTCGAGCTTGCCCGCCAAGCGTTTAAGACGCGCATCGTTTTCATGCGCGATCACGCTGGGATGCACATTCGACAAGCCCGAGCGGGCAAGTCTCGGCTTGAGCTTGGCGAGCCGCTTGTCCGAGGTGTCGAAGGCGTACAAGCGCCCGGTGGAACGCATCAACGCCCCCAAAATCAACGTTTTGCCCCCCGCGCCGGCGCAAAAGTCGGCCACCATCTCGCCACGTTTGGGCGCGACGAGGAAGCCCAGCAACTGACTGCCCTCATCCTGAACCTCGATCGCCCCTTGCAAAAACAAGGGATGCTTGGCCAGCGAGGGCTTCCCGGCAAGCCGGATCGCCAGCGGCGAATAACGGCCGGCCTCGGCCTTGATGCCTTCCTGATTGAGTTGCGCCAATACGTCTTCCCGCCGCACCTTGAGCGGATTGACGCGCAAGTCGAGCGGCGCCGCCTGATTCAAGGCTTGCGCCAAGCGCATCGCGGCGCTTTCGCCGTACTGCGCCACCATTTTCTCAGCCAGCCAGTCCGGCAAATTCGCCTGGACGGCAAAGTCCGGCTCGGTCTGCACATCGGCTTGACGTTCGCCGATCCAGCGCAACTCGCTTGCCGATATTGCATTTTCAAGCTGGCGCGCGGAAAGTCCGAAAACCCGCACCAGCGCCGCCAGCAACAAACGCCGTCCCGTCACCCGCTCGCCGCACCAATGTTCGAGCCGGCGCAAATTGCGCAGCACGGCATACACGCTTTCGGCGATCACGCCGCGATCGCGCTGGCCCAGCGCGCGCTCGCGCCGGAAAAACGCTGACAGCACGGCATCGGCCGGATATTCAAAGCGCAAAACGTCGGCCAAAACCTCGGTTGCCTGATCTAGTTGTTGTCGGTTTGGCTGCATCTTCAACCTTTATACATTTCCCGTTCTTCCGTGCTCGGACGAAACTCGATCCGCTGATCGTCCAGTTCCATCTCAAGCGCGATCTCATCGACCACATGGCCTTGCTTGCGGTCGTCAACCCGAATCCTGACCGGCGCGTTGCGATGCTCGCGCGAAAGCCAGATATCGATCCCAAACTCGCCGCCATTCGCCTCGCAATGGAAATGGCGCGTCTCGATTTGCCCCCACGGCAAACGCAAGCGCTCGTTAGCCACCTGGCTCAGCGTTGCGTGCGCGCCCCAACGCCCGGCCACCACAAAGATATCGAGCGTCTCCATCGTATCGGGCTGGAAGGCCAAATGATGGGCCAGGCTCAAAATATCCTGGGCGACGCCATTCAAGGCTTCCTCGCGCACACGATCGGGACGCGACATGATGACCTTGTGCGCGTTCCAATCAAAAATCGCATGCGACTGCTTGCCGTTCAAATCCTCCTGAAACCCCGTCGGAGCCAATCCTTCGGGACCGACGCGTCCCTGGCTCTGTTGCACGGCGGAGAACTTGTGAATCATCCGCGCCAAACCGACCGTTTCCATCTCCGCCCGCATCGTGTAGCGCTCGCCGTCGTGAGACCAAGTATGAATCATGCGGCCAATATCGAGCCCCGCGCCATAGCGGACCTGAAAAACGATGCGCCCGGAATGCGGCCAAACCACCGTGGCTTCCGGGTCGACCGTCACCGGAAATGAATCCTGCGGCGGCGGAGCCGGGTCGGTCTGGGCAAGCGGCTCCGTCATGGCGGCGCCGCTTTGTTCCGTTGCAGGAGGAGGCGCATCGTCGCCGGCGCCGGAAGGTACAGCTATTTCCGGCGCTTGTGCGGTTTTTTCCGCGGAAGCCAAAACTTTGGGTTGCGCTCCGGCATGCAGCGCATTCGCGGCGGCTTTATGCTTGATTGGCTTGAGCGCCGGTTTTTTTTGCTGCGTAGCCGGCTGTTCCACAGGCTTGACCGCGGCAAGCCGTGTCGGCGGCATTCTCAAGCTTGCCTCGATCCGGACCGGCTCCACGCTTACGGGAACCTGCCATGCGGGCGCGAACAGCAATAATAGGTGGAACAGAATCGAGACGGTCAGCGCAATCCCAAACCCGCCCGCGCGCCGGCCGACAAGCCAGCCAAGCTTCAATCAATACTCCAATGCGGGGGTAACACAGCTCGCTGACGGCATATATGTCCCTCCTTCGACAACGGCCCGTTGTCCGTCGAGGCGTATCCGCCCCTCGACAAACCAGCGCACGGCCTGCGGATAGATTCGATGCTCCTGCGCCAGCACACGCTCGGCCAGAGCGTTTTCGTCGTCATGCGGCAACACGGGCACCGCAGCTTGAATGACGATGGGACCACAGTCGAGATCGGCTGTCACGAAATGAACCGTTGCGCCATGTAAACCGACTCCGGCCTCCAGCGCGCGCGCATGCGTATGCAGGCCGGGAAAGCTTGGCAGCAACGAAGGATGAATATTGAGCAAACGTCCCGCGTAGTGCTCGACAAAACCCTGCGTCAGCACGCGCATGAAACCCGCCAGAACCACGAGATCGGGCGCATGGCTATCAATCAAGGCCAACAGGCGCGTATCGAACGCGGCCCGATCGGAAAAATCCCGATGATTCAACACCCCGGTCGCGATGCCGTGCGAGCGTGCGAACTCAAGGCCGGCGGCGTCGGGCCGATTGGAAATAACCGCGGCAATCCGGGCGCCGGGAATTTGCGCCCGCACGATGGCTTCCATATTGCTGCCACGGCCAGAGATAAGGACAACGATATTTTTCATTGCAGATAGCGCTTGGATCTTAAGCCGCGCCTTTGGGCGCCAGCTTGGCGCGCAAATAGGCGATCAAAAGCGGCAAAAGGGAAAGTCCGATTATTCCAAAAATAACGAAGCTGAGATTCTGTTTAACCCAGGGCAAATTGCCGAACCAGTAGCCCGCCAGCGTCAAGCTGAAGATCCACAGCGCGCCGCCCAGAATATCCAGGGGCAGGAAACGCGCATAAGTCATCTTGCCAACCCCCGCGACGAAGGGAGAAAAGGTCCGCACGATCGGCATGAAGCGCGCCACGATGATTGTTTTGCCGCCATGCTTCTCAAAATACGCATGCGTTTTATCGAAGGCCGCGCGATTGAAAAGGCGCGATTTTTCCCAGCGGAAAACCCGCGCGCCAATGGAACGGCCGATCCAGTAGTTCAGGTTGTCGCCCAAAACCGCCGCGGCGAACAAACTCGCGCCGAGTATCGAAATATCGATCCCGCCCCTGGCCGCCAAAGCGCCGGCGACGAACAGCAGCGAATCTCCGGGGAGAAAAGGCGTCACCACCAGACCCGTCTCGCAAAAAATCACCACGAACAAAATCACGTAAATCCACACCCCATACGTCGCCAGCAGGACATCGAGATGGCGATCCAGGTGCAGGATGAGGTCGACAAATTGAAGAATGTATTCCACGGACGAACCCAAGGCCGACAGGACAAGCGGGGATTATGACAGGGGTTCGGCGCGAACCGGGCGTTATGACAAACGATTCAGCCCAAAAAACCGTCGCTATCAAGCGACAAACACACTAAACCGCAAAATTAAAAATCACACAAAATCATATACATACAATTCATTCCTCTACTTTGCATGAATGTTGCTTCAGGGTTCTGGAGATTTTTTCCGAAACCCGGAGACCAAAGTAAATGCTCAATGCAGCACTTGAGCCCGCCTTAATGCGTGCCCCCCAGATACTCGACACACATCCGTCTCAGCATCTTGCTGCGCGCTTCGCCGCAGGATTTATCGAAATATTCCAGCGGCTGGCAGCAGAGTCTGCGCATGAAATCCGCACCGACGACCTGTATGTCGGAGTTGCGCGATCGGTTTGGCAACTCGACCAGGCGCATGCGCTCGTGGAGCGGCAATACCGCAGCGCAGGGTTTCTCGCGCACGACGCATCCCTGGAGCGCAGCATTGGGGAAAATGAAATCGTCATAGTCGCAATGGATAGCACGCGCGCGCTGGGTACGGTAACCTTACGCATGGACCGTGGCGAAGGATTGCTCGCCGACGCCCGTTACCAAACCGAAATCGATGCTCGCCGCAGCGCGGGAGCTTGCGTTGCCGAGTTCAGCCGCCTGGCGATGGATACCGATTTGAACATCCTCGATATTCTCGACCCGATGATCGAAATCGCTTGCCGTGTAGGCTATCACCCGACCGCGTCGACCGAGGTGTTTGTAGAATGCCATCCCAGACATGCCGCTTTTTACCGGCGTGTCATGGGTTTCCAGATCAAAGGCCAAGAAACCTTATGCGAACGCGTTGGTGCACCTGCCGTGCTACTCCACACCCCCCTGAGCGCACTCAGATCTGTGCCGACCATAGAACGCCGGCGTCAGCAACGCAGCGCAGCAACGCAGATAATCAGTCCAGCATGCCAGGAGAGCGGCTTATTTGCCGCGGTCCCCGCAATGGCTTGAAGCAGCCAGGAGTTCGGGGCGGCGGGTGAGATTTCGGGGTTCTCTTCTCTCACTTTTAGTCGCGGGCTTGATACTGACGGCGATTCCACTTGTCATCGCGTTGATAGATGCCTTGGTTTCGCTCGACAAGATGGCTGTCCGCAGTCAGAACGTCATCGACCGTTCCGTATCTGCTACACGCGACGCCCGCCAGTTGTCCGAAGTGCTCGTGGGCCTTGAACGCCTCGCGCGTCAGCAACTCGTACTCGACGACCAAGCGGGCCTGGAAGACTACACGACGCTGCGCGACCGCATGTTCGAAACCCTGGCGCGTTTGGGCGACTTCTCTGCGGAAGACAGCCTGCGCATACCCATCCGCGAAATCAAACGCCAGGAAGCCGCCGTCTGGAAAGCAATCAGCCATCCCGACAATCCCCTTACCGATGGCCGGATGCTGGGCGCGACTTTTGATCAGATGACGGCGCATGTGAATACCCTGACGCAAGTCATCGACAACCGCACCAGCGCCGAAACGGAAGCGATGCGCCAACAAACCGAACGCGCCCGCCGCTCCACGCTGCTGCGTCTTTCTACCCTGGGGCCGATCACCTTGGCGCTCGGTTTCGGTCTGATCGTTCTCGTGCACCGTCCAATCAAGCGGCTCTCGGCCGTTATTCGCCGCCTTGGCGACGGCCTCTCGGACCAGCCCATTAGCATCCGCGGTCCGCGTGATCTGGAAATCATCGCCGAACAACTCGAATGGCTGCGGCTGCGGCTCTCGGAAGTCGAGGCGCAAAAAACCCGCTTCTTGCATCACGTATCGCATGAATTGAAAACCCCGCTCACGGCGGTCTATGAAGGCTCGCAACTATTGCTCGACGGCGTTGGCGGCGCCTTGAATCCCGAGCAGCGTGAAATCGCCGATATCCTGCGCGACAACACCATCCGATTGCGACAACTGATCGAAAACCTGCTCGATTACAGCAGCATCCGTTTCCAGCCCGCGGTTTTGGAACTCAAGCCCGTTGTGCTGAGCGATATTTTCAACACGCTGGCGCGCGACCACCAGCTTGCGCTGACCGCAAAACACATTGCCTTACAGACCAAAGGCGCCGATTTGACGGTTGCCGCGGACGCGGAAAAATTGCGTGTCATCCTCGACAACCTGATCTCCAACGCGATCAAATACGCGCCGCAGAACAGCGTAATCCAGCTTGAAGCCAGAGCGGACGGGCGTTGGATCATCATTGAGGTCGCGGATTTCGGCCCGGGCGTTCCACAAGAGGCGCAGCAACGCGTCTTTGAACCTTTCTTCCAGGGCATCACACCGGCCGACAACAACTCCGTAAAAGGCAGCGGCCTGGGTTTATCCATCGTTAAAGAGCTTGTCGTCGCCCACGGCGGCGACGTCATTCTGCTCAACAATCACCCAACCGGCTCAAGAGTCAGGCTCCGCCTGCCGGCTAAATTTAGCGAAGCATCATGAGGCACAGCGCTAAAACCATCATCTTGCTTGGGCTTCTCGGCTTAAGCGCGTGTAATACCGTGCCGCCGTCGCTTGCCGACGCGCAGCCATCGTCCGCTGCCGCGCCACAGACACGTCTCGAAGAAGTCGTAACCGCCAAGCAACTCGAACTTGCGGGGTTATTGGAAGAAGTTGCGGGTTACCGTACCCTGCCCCCCAACGAACTGAACGTTCGCGGCGAAGCATTACGCAAGGCATGGAGCAGCGCGCGCAGTGAGGAAAACCGGCTCCGCCTGGCCGCCTTTTACGCGCTGGCACCTGCTCCACATGGTGATCGCAACCGCGCAATCGTATTGCTCGATGTCACGCCGGGCGAAACGAATGGCCGTGGCCGGATTCATCCGATCGCGGCCATTCTCCTGTTCGGTTTGCAGGAAAACCGGCGGCTCGACGAGGCTTTGAACAACAGCCAGCAAAAGCTGCGCGATGAAACCCGCCGCGCCGACGCCCAGCAACAGACCAACGAGCAACTCCAGAAAAAACTCGATGCGATCCGGGAAATCGAGCGAAAAATGCTGGACCGCAACACTCGACCCCAATGAACAAATCCAACCCGCGCGTTCTGCTCGTCGACGACGACCCCGACCTGCTCCGCCTGCTGGCGATCCGGCTCAAGGCCAACGGCTTCGAAGTCGCGCCGGCATCGAGCGCGGAAGCCGCCCAAGCGTCGCTCGAAACGGTCCGGCCCGATGTCGTCGTGACCGACCTGCGTATGCCGGGCATCGACGGAATGGCCCTGTTCGACCAGATCCACCACCAGCACCCCTCCCTTCCGGTGATCGTCCTGACGGCGCACGGCAGCATTCCCGATGCGGTCGAAGCCATGCGCCGCGGCGTTTTCGGTTACCTGACAAAGCCTTACGACGCCCCCGAACTGATTGCCCAACTGCGCAGAGCGGTCAATGTCGCCGGGCGCACAAGTGCGGGCGAAGACAGCGACAACGCCTGGCGTGAAGAAATCATCACACGCAGCTCGAAAATGGAGACCTTTCTCCAACAGGCCAAACTCGTCGCGAATAGCGAAGTCAGCGTTTTCATCTCGGGCCCCAGCGGTTCGGGCAAAGAACTGCTCGCACGCGCGATTCACAAGGCCAGCAACCGCGCGGACGGCCATTTCCTGGCGGTCAATTGCGGCGCGATCCCCGAACCCCTGCTCGAATCCGAACTGTTCGGCCACGTCAAAGGCGCTTTCACCGGCGCGCACCGCGATCACGAAGGGCTGTTTCAGGCCGCCAAAGGCGGCACGCTGTTTCTCGACGAAATCGGTGACATGCCTTTACCCTTGCAGGTCAAACTCCTGCGCGTGCTCGAAGAACGCCAGGTCAGACCGGTCGGCGCCACGCGCAGCGTGCCGATCGATGTGCGCATCATTTCGGCCACCCATCAAAACCTCGACCAGGCACGTGCCGAAAACCGTTTCCGTGACGATCTTTACTACCGGCTCAACGTCATATCGCTCGCGCTGCCGCCGCTCTCGGAACGGCGCGAAGACATTCCGCTGCTCGCCAATCACTTCCTGCAACGGCTCGCCCGGCGCTATCGCCGGCCGGTCAACAGCTTCGCGCCCGACGCGATGGAACTGCTCGTCGGCGCACCCTGGCCCGGGAATGTGCGGCAATTGCTCAACGTGGTGGAACAAGCGGTTGCCCTTTCGACGACTGCCATCGTGCCGGCGGCGCTGGTGCAACGCGCCATCCAAAGCGACTTCACGGAAATCGAGTCTTTCGAAGATGCACGGCGACGCTTCGAACGCGATTATCTGATCCGCCTGCTGCGCCTGACCGAAGGCAATGTCGCCCATGCCGCCCGGCTCGCCAAACGCAACCGGACCGAGTTCTACCGCCTGCTCTCGCGCTATCAGTTGGAACCCGCCAGCTTCAAGACAGCGGCCGACTAGACCTGCAATTTGAGCGTTTTTCCCCGCCAGGCCCAATGTCGCCCAACAGCGACACACAAAAGTTTTTAAAAACAACAATAAACAAAAACCAGAGGATTTAATGTCGCCACGCAGCGACAACACAAAAACAAACCTATGAATTTTGCAAGGCCCTACTTGTAGAACAATGTCAAATAAATAGGCGCCTACCAAGGCAATCGCATGAATGCTGTTATCCGTGGCCGGCAACCCCTCCCCGACGCTGTGCGCAAGGGAGGGAAAAAACCTTCGACCCGCGCAGGCTGTCGGTTTTGCTCCCTCCCCTTCGGGCGCAGCTCGAAGGGGAGGGTTGGGGAGGGGTGGTTTTTCATGGCATTGGCATTCGTGCGATTGCCCTGTGGCGCTCCCGCTGCGTGGAGAAGAAACCCCATACTTCAGCTTGGAGTAATTCACGTAACAATTGTTTGCGATTCAGGCGCCTCCCGGCTTACTGCACAACAAACGTGATGCCCACAAGGTTTTGGGGCGTCATGCGAAGAAATGCCGGGTGAATACGTAACTGGCGGTAACACTTGCTTTCATCTATGCTCGCGGGGTTTTGCGTTGCGTTGCATCGATCAGTCGCGCGCAAACACCAAGTTTCGGCCTGGAGCGGTTCATGGCTGTTTCCGTCATTTCAAGTTTTCCCTATGAGGCGAGGAGCGTTACAATGAAAGTTTCTTTCACCCCCCCCCCCCAGAGCAATAATCAATCATTTTAAATGGGCCTTGAGCGTCGTCCTCATCGCCGCCCTGGCCGCGTGCGGCGGAGGCGGTAGCGGCGGCGGAGACCCGGTTTCTTCCGTTGCTGGCGGTGGCGGGAACAACGGTGGTGGCGGTGGCAATTCTGGCGACAACGGCAGCGGTGGCAACGGCAACGATGGCGGCGGTTCAAATCCCTCGACGTCTACGCGGTTTGCCTATGTAGCGAGTGACTTCGGCAACAGCGTCTCGGCCTACACCATCGAGGCCGATGGAACGCTCAAGCCGATTCCGGGTTCGCCTTTCCGTGCGACCTACATCTCAGAACTCACCCCTTGGTCTATTGCGGTCGACCCCCGCGGCAGGTTCGTTTATGTGGCGAATAACCATAGCAACGATGTCTCGGTCTACACCATCAAAGCCGATGGGTCGCTAACAACGGTTGATTCGCGCTTTGCCGCAGGCGCCGCCCCTCGGTCTGTCACGGTCGATCCCAGCGGCAGATTCGTGTATGTGGCAAATAACGGCAGCAACGATGTCTCGGCCTACGCCATCCAAGCCAATGGATCGCTGACAGCGCTTGGTTCTTTTGCCACGGGCTCCGGCCCTACCTCTCTTGCGGTCGATCCCAACGGCAAGTTCGTTTATGTAGCGAATAGCAGCGGCATCTCGGCCTACGTCATCAAGGCCGATGGAACGCTAACAGCGCTTGGTTCTTTTGGCGCGGGCGGCGGCGACAGCGTCACCTCTGGTTCTATTGCGGTCGATCCCAGCGGCAGCTTCGTTTATGTGGCGAACGGCGGCATCTCGGCTTACGCCATCAAGACAGATGGGTCACTAACAGCGATTGGTTCTTTTGGCACAGGCGCTCGGTCTGTTGCGGTCGATCCCAGCGGCAGGTTTGTTTATGTGACGGGCGGCAGTATCTCGACTTACGCCATCGCGGCCGATGGGTCGCTGACAGCGGTCGGTTTGCCTCTTTCTCCTCCCACGGGCGACAGCCCTATGTCTGTCGCGGTCGATCCGAGCGGCAGCTTCGTTTATGTAGTGAGTTGGCCGTATCATGTCTCGGCTTACGCCATCAATACCAATGGATCGCTGACGGCAGTTGGTTCGCCTGTTTCTACTGACGGCTACCCTCGGTCTATTGCCATCATCGCCCGCTGAGCGAGGCAGGATCACGAACAGGCCGGGCTCTGTGTGAACAGAACCTGGCCTTTTTCGCCTGCGCATCGCGGGAATCCTGCACCGTGGATACGCTTATCCGCGTCACCCCGCCCATGCAAAGCCGGATCGAAGGGCTGGAATTGCGCTGCGCGTCATTCCGCGGCCTACGGCATTTCTTGCTTTCTAGTTTCCATTTTCAGGACCAATCAAAATGAAAATCCAGCATCTCGCAGTCGTGGCGTTTGTAGCCGCTTTTCTGTCTGGCTGCATTACGCTTCCGCCGATGAACTTTGCCGTTCCGAATGTCGGCATCTCGCAGAAGAAAATCGAAGCCGATCTGAAGTCGACGAGCGTGACGCTTGCCAGTCCCGAGGAAAGAACCGGGAAAATCCCCGATGGAACGGAGGTAGGCATTGCTAAACTCTGGCAGTCGGGGCTGAACGATACGTTGAACAGGACGGCCATTTTCCGGGATGACGCGGAGAGGAAGGTCAATCTTTCCGTAAAAATTCTGAAACTCGATCTTCCCGGGGCCGGTATTTCGATGACAACGGAAACGGCAGCCCGATACGAAATCATCGACCGCAAGACGGGCGAGATCCTATTCACTCAGGACATCGCTTCTTCTGGCACGACGCCCTTCGATTATTCCTTGGCGGGCCCTCGTCGCGCCGTGGAGTCCGTCAACCGGGCCGTTCAGAACAACATCGCTCAGTTCCTGGAGGTGCTGAAAACGGTCGATCTACATAAGCCGATGCCCCCGGCAGGAGCGGGAACATCGAAATGAGTAGAAGCCTTCTGCGCCTGAACAAGAAGGTATTGATCGTCGCGCTGCCTGTCGTCGTCATTGCGATGGCGGTATTCGTGTTTGCTCCGACGAGCTTTATCTCCTAACGCGCCGCCTCACAAACCGCTTTATTCCACTAACGGCGCCTCAGTTTGAATTTGAAACTGAGGCGCTACCCCCTCCAAAAAAGCGAATTCCATTATTTATTGTTTATACAAAAATATTTGACGTGCTTTTTTATTGTTTATACAATAATTATTGTGAACTACGAATTCGATCCTACCAAAGACGAAAGCAAGCTCGACAAGCATGGTTTGTCGCTAGCCGAGGTTGACGGCTTCGAGTGGGAAACCGCGGTGGTTCGTGAGGACACGCGCAAGCAGTATGCCGAACAGCGATTCGAAGCCACCGGCTACATTAGCGAGCGCCTGCATGTGATGGTTTATTGCCTGCGTAATGATGCCGTCCGCGTTATCAGTCTGCGCAAGGCAAACGCAAGAGAGGTGAACCGTTATGCCGAAACTTAAACCTGGAACGATCTACCCAACGCCGGACGAGGACGCAGCGATCAATGCTGGCATTGCGGCTGACCCTGACAGCCATGAATGGACGGCGGATGATTTTGCAAAGGCAAAGCCAGCAAGCGCAGTGCTTCCGCCCGAAATGTATGCTGCGCTGGTCGCCAAGCGCCCCCGCGGCCGTCCGAAGGCCGACGAGACCAAGGTATTCACCGCTATCCGGCTTGATGCCGATCTACTGGATGCCTTCAAGTCCACTGGCAAGGGTTGGCAGACTCGCGTGAATGCTGCTTTGCGCCAATACTTGAACGAGCATCCGCTCGCCCCCTGACTATGCGTCGAGAATCAAGGATTCCCCGCTCTGGGGACGCTCCGGCGCGAGGCCGAAACGCTCTTGTATGCACGCGGCCAAAGCCTCGCGCGCGGGGTCTTCGCCATGCGTCAGAATCACGCGCGGCTGTTGCGCGGCGAGCGGTGCGAGCCAATCCAGCAACTCTTGCTGATCCGCATGCGCGGAAAAGCCTTCGAGCGGAACGATCTCCGCCCGCACAGCGATCGGCTCGCCGAAAATTTCGACCTCGCGCGCGCCTTCGACGAGCTGGCGCCCCAAAGTCCCCGGCGCCATATAGCCGGGCAGAATCACCATCACGTTCTCGCGCCACAGGTTGTGCCGCAAATGGTGTAGCACCCGCCCGCCTTCGCACATGCCCGAGGCGCTCAAAATCATACAGAAATCCTGGTTGTCGTTGAGTTCGCGGGATTCGGCCGCGCTGCCCACAATACGCAAGGTGTCCGGCACCTGCCCGTGCCAGCCCAGCGCGCGCGCTTCCCTGTCGTACAGTTCGGCATGGCGCGCATAGATCGCACTGGCGCGCGTGGCCATCGGGCTATCCAGATAAATCGGGAACGGCGTCAGAATGCCTTCGCGGAAGGCATGCGCCAGTTCGTAGAGCAGCAACTGAGTGCGCCCAACGGCAAAAGCGGGCACGATCATGCGGCGCTGTTCGGCAATCGCGCGGCGGATCAGGGCCTGCAAGGCGGCCTGCGCATCGGCGCGCGCGGGCCGCCTGCGATCGCCATAGGTCGATTCGAGCACTACGGCGTCGGCGTGCGGCGGCGTTTCGGGGTCGCGCAGAATCGGCGCGTCCCGCCCGCCCAGATCGCCGGAAAAAACCAGCACGAACGGTTTATCGCCCTCGCGTTCGATGCGCAGTTCGATCGATGCCGAGCCGAGAATGTGCCCGGCCTCGAAAAAGCGCAGCGTCACGCCGGGCGCGATCTGCCGCACTTCGTCATAGGGCAGCGGGGCAAAGCGGCGCACCACGCGGGTGACATCTTCGACCGTATATAGCGGCGTCAACTCGCGGCGTCCCGCGCGGCGCAGGCGGCGGTTGGCGCGCGTCGTGTCTTCTTCGGCGATGCGCGCCGAATCGAGCATCAGGATTTCCGCGAGATCGATCGTCGCCGGTGTGGCGAAAACCGGCGCACGCGCGCCATGCGCGGCAAGCAAAGGCAAGCGGCCCGAATGATCGAGGTGCGCATGCGTCAGCACCGTTGCGGCCAAGGCGCGTGGCTGGACCGGCGCAATCACCCGGTTGCGACCTTCGCTGTGAGTCGCCCCAAGCTGAAGCTTGGGGCCGCCTCGCCACCAATCGGAGGCGCCTTTGGCGCCAGAAATGCCTGTCTCGCTAGGCTCGCCATGCATGGCGAGACTTGCGCTCGACTCGTCGTCGCGTCCGCCCTGGAACAGGCCAAAATCGATCAGGAGATTCGCCCGCGGCGTTTCGAGCCAATAGCCGGACCCCGTGACTTCACCAACTGCACCGCAGAATCCGAGCTTGATCATCGCACCCTCAGGCAGAACGCTATGCTTTGGTGACGCTACGCCGCCGCTTCGGCGCGATCAAGCCCGGATCGGAATCATTCGCGAGAGTTTGTTCCAGCGCACGTTTTGGCGCTTCGCGCGCGAGCCGGACGCATGTTTCGATCATCCCGGCCAGCGCTCGCGGCACGCTCGCCGGCCCTTGTTCGGCCACGCTGGCCAGCACCGCGAAAGCCAGATAGGGTTTGCTACGCCGCCGGATCGCCCGCGCAATGACGCGATGCGGTTTGAACTCGGTTTTGGGCATGAGCCCGGCTTCGCTTTGATAAACCCGCGCAAAACCGGCTTCCCAAAAACAGTGTTCGATGTCCTGCTCGCGCAGCAGCGTCAAGCGTTCCTCGATACGGTCATCGGCCAGACGCGCACGCGCCGATTGCGCATACGCATGCCCCGCCCGATCGCCGTCGGCCAGCACATGCCACTGAATGCCGAGTTCATTGGCCATTTTGATCAAGGGCGGCAGACCGCATTGGGCGAACTCGACACACGCGATGCCTTCCTGCGCGAAGTCGTAACCCAAAATGTGCGCCAGTTCGGGCAAAGCCCAGAATTCGGTTTCGCCTTCGACGAGCAGCCAAACGCGCGCGAACGTCGCAATGCCGTTGCGCACGCGCAAGTGGTAACTGAACTTGCGCAGTTCTTCCATTTGAAAGCGTTCGGTGCGCACCCGGAACGCGCGCACTTCGCCGCGGTAGCGCACCAGACGCCTGAGCGCCGCCAACGGCGCCGCCGCGAGTAGGCTGCCCGATTGCGTCGTCACCAGTTTTTGCAGCCGGATCGCTTCGAGCAAGCTCCACAACGCCGCCAAAGTTATGGGGTGCAAATGCGATTCGGGGTCTTCGATCAATAGGACCGGCTCGGTGCCCGGTTGCAGCCCGGCGCTCCCGCCGTCGGGCGACAAAGCGGCCGCGACCATCAGTATCGCAAGTTTGCGCGCGGCGCTCCCGGCCGGCGACAGCGGCGGATCGCCATGCCCCAGCGCTTCGGCGATCCGCGCATCGGCCGTCGTCGCATCCGCCGCGAAATGTGGCAGGCAGCGCCGCAGAATGTAGGCCGCATGATCGAGCCCGGCCTGCTCAAGCGGATCTTCGACCCGATGCTCATCGGTTTCACCATTCGCGACGCGTGTCCAGTAACGGCCGGCGGCCGCCCGCAGACGGTCCCGGCCGGTCGGCTCGATCGCTTCGCCGAGCCCTTCGAGATCGCCGCTATCGATGCGCAACAGCGGGCAGCGCTGGCGCACCAGTTCGATCAGCGGCCTGGGCGCTTCGCGCTCATTCTGCCGGTACGGGCGCACATGCCACTGACCGTGTTGGCTCCCGTGCGGGGCGGCGAAGCCAAGCGCGAAACCGCGCAGCCCATCGGGCATCATGCCGCTCGCCGCGGCCAACACGGCATTCCCCGGCTCCGACCATTCGTCGATGTACGCTTCGGCGCACAACAGCTCGACCCGCAAAGCGCCACGCGCCTCCCCGACAATAGGCTGGTGATGGTCGCTCGCCCGCAGCGGAGGAACGCCGGCGGGCCAGGCACCGAGCAAAAGTTTCAGCGCGCCGAGCACGGCGCTTTTGCCGACTTCGTTTTCGCCGATCAATAAAGTTGTCGGCTCCAGCTCGAATTGAAGCCGGCGAATACCGCGAAAATTTTCGATCAGGATTCCGCTTAAGCGCATAAGACCGCCACGACATTGCATTGAACGCCAGGGCAAAGCATAAGCCCAAGCTTCAACTTGGAGTGATTCACCGCCAAAACATTACGCAAGCTGAAACGGATAAACCGCGCCGACGCCCAAAATGCGCGTCAGTTCATCGAGTGCCGTGCGGCTTTCGAGCAAGAGCTGCGGATCGGCCAGGTCGGCCTCGGTCAACCGGTCGCGGTAATGGCGCTCGACCCAGGCCGTCAGACGCGGATAGAGCGTTTCACTCAGCCACACTCCCGGCGTCACAGCCGCCGCTTCGAGATCGTTGAGAACGACGCGCAAACGCAGACAGGCCGGCCCGCCGCCGTTCTGCATCGACTGCTTCAAATCGAACGCCAGCACTTCCGCAATCGGGCCGCCGGAAAGCAGCAAACCGTCGAGATAAGACGCGACCTTTGCGTTGCGCCGGCATTCTTCCGGCACGACGAGCAGCATCTTTCCATCGGCGCGGCTCAAGAGCTGGCTGTTGAAAAGATAGCTGGCGACGGCATCCTGCAAGCTCAGCGTCGCCTCGGGGACTTCGATCGCCACCAGCGGCGTATCGCACAAGGCCCGCGCGCAGGCAGCCAGCACGTCGGCCTTGTCGTGAAACGCCTGCGCGTGGAAAAACAAGACGTTGCGGTTGCCGACGGCGATCACATCGTTATGAAACACTCCGGCATCGATGGCGGTGGGATTTTGCAGCGCGAAGACGGTCCGCCCCGACGCCAAGCCATGTAGGCGGGCCACCGCTTCGCTCGCCTCGCGTGTTTGACGCGCCGGAAAGCGGTGCGGCGCCGGCCCGTTGCCGGACATTGCGCGGCCGTAAACGAAAAGCTCGACGCCCGCCGCGTCGTACTCCGCACACAGGCGCGTGTGATTGGCCCCGCCCTCGTCGCCAAACAGGGCGCAATCCGGCAAGGCCGTATGATGCGCAAAATGGCGTCCCGCCGGGAAAATCGCCTGCAAAATGCGCGCCGTCGTTGGGTGCTCGATCGAACGGTGAAACTTGCTATTCAGATTCGCCGGCGTGAAATGCACCCGGCCATCGCGGGTATCGGCCGAAGGGCTCACCGTCGCCGCGTTCGCGGCCCACATGCAGGAAGCCGAACCGACTTGCGGCAGCAGTTGCGGGGTGCTGCGCGCCGCCGCCCGCAGCACATCGGAATCGGCGCCCGAAAAACCCAGCCGCCGCAGAGCCGCGATATCCGGGCGCTCCTGCGGCGGCAATACCCCTTGGCGAAAGCCGCGCTCGGCCAGCGCTTTCATTTTCGCCAACCCTTGCAGCGCCGCCTGTTTCGGATTCGACGCCGCGCCGTCATGCGCGAGCGAGGCGACATTGCCGCGGGAAAGTCCGCCGTAGTTGTGGGTCGGACCGACCAGACCATCGAAATTCGCCTCGAATGTGCTCACAAGCTCAAGCCCGGTGGCTCAACCTAACCGCCCGCACGCTATCGCCGACGCCGATATTGAGCCGCCGCAAGGCTTCGCCATGCAGCATCAAGCGCCCCTCATTGAGCGTTGCGGACGCAAGCACTGCGCGGAAATTCTGTTCCGACCGATTCACAACCAGCCAGCGCGATGCCTGCTCGATATTTCCGGCACACGCCTCGGCGACGATGCTCTCGCGCACGCAGCGAATCGCTTCGAGTGGGCTCGCGACGGCCGGGCCGGCGTCGAAGATGTCGATATAGCCCTGATAGCGAAAACCCTCGGCTTCGAGCATCGCGCGCGCCGGGCGGGTTGCGGGGTGCACTTCGCCGATCGCTGCCTGCGCCTCTTGCGACAGAAACACCGAGTAGACCGGATGCTGCGGCATCAGTTCGGCGATAAAACTCTTGTTGCCCACGCCGGAAAGGTAGTCGGCACGCGAAAAATCCATCTGGAAAAAATGCCGGCCCAGGCTCTCCCAAAAAGGGGAACGCCCCCGCGCATCGGACACGCCACGCAATTCGGCGATGACGTTTTGCGCGAAACGCTGCCGGAATTCGGCGAGGAACAGGAAACGCGACTTCGCAAGCAACGCGCCATTGCCGTCGCGGCGATAGGCGGGATCGAGGAAGAGCGAACACAGCTCGCTGCTGCCGGTTAAATCATTCGTCAAGAACAAAGTCTGCAATTGACGATAGACGCCGATTTCGCGCGAAGAATGAACGGCGGCGCCGACACGGTAGTTGTACCAGGGCTCATCGAGGCCGACGGCGGACACGATGCCGCTTGTGCCGGCCAGACGCCGCTGCGTTTCGTCTTCAAGCACGAACAGATAATTCGCGTGGGCAGGCGCCAGTTCGCCGGAGAAAGAGCGCTGCGAAATTTCGATGCGCCGCACCAGCCGCCCCTCATCCGGCGGGAGTGTCGTCACCCCGACGCCGGCACTGCGGGCGAGTTCGATCAAAGCGGGCAAATCGCTCGCGGCGATCGGTCGGATCAGCATCCGCGTAACGCTCAGCCCTTGAACAAGGACAGCACCGCGCGCTCCAGCCGCACCAAACCCTCCATCATTTCATCGTGGGTAATGATCAGCGACGGCGCCATGCGCACGATATCCGGCCCGGCCAGCAAGACCATCACGCCCTCCCGCGCAGCCGCCGCCAGCACTTCGCCCGCGCGGCCGGCAAATTCGGGCTTGAGTTGCCAGCCGAACCAAAGCCCGCGATAGCGCAGTTCGGAGAAGGCACCGCTTTTCTCACCGATTGCGTTGAGCTTCGCGGCCATCGCATCGGCACGCGAAAGCACGCCGGCAAGCACCTCGGGCGTATCGACAATATCGAGCACCGCATTCCCGACCGCACAGCCAAGCGGGTTGCCGCCATAGGTCGAGCCATGCGTGCCAACCGAAAAGTGCTGCGCCCACTCGGCGGTCGTGAGCATCGCGCCGATCGGGAAACCGCCGCCAAGTCCCTTGGCGCTCGTTAGGATATCCGGCGCGACACCATAGTGCTCATAGCAGAAGAGCCTGCCGGTGCGGCCGATGCCGGATTGCACCTCGTCGAAAATCAGGGCCGCGTTATGTGTACGCGTCAGCTCGCGCAAGCCCTGAATGTACTCGTGCGAGGCGGGCACGATGCCGCTCTCGCCGATGACCAGCTCGACGATCACGGCGCTCGTCTTATGCGAAATCCGCGCCGCAACCGCTTTCAAATCGTTATACGGCACATGCGTGATGCCCTCCGGCACAGGGCCGAAACCCGCCGAATACTTGGGCTGGCCGCCGACCGACACGGTGAAGAACGTGCGCCCGTGGAACGAGCCTTCGCAAGCAATGATCTCGTGCTTCTCCGGGCCGAAGCGGTCATGCGCCACGCGGCGCGCGAGTTTCAGCGCCGCCTCGTTAGCCTCGCCCCCGGAATTGGCGAAGAACACGCGTTCCGCGAAAGTTTTTTCGACAAGCCGAGCCGCGAGCTTCAGCGCCGGTTCATTGGTATACACATTCGACAAATGCCACAGCTTGCCCGCCTGCTCGGTCAGTGCCGCGACCAGCGCCGGGTGGGCATGCCCAAGACAGGTTACGGCGATTCCGCCGCCGAAATCGATGTAGTCGCGCCCTTCCTGATCCCAAACGCGCGAGCCCGCCCCGCGAACCGGAATGAATTGCTGCGGCGCGTAGTTCGGAACCATGACGCGCTCGAAATCGGCACGGGTCAAAGCAACATTCATCGTGTTTCCTCTCACTTCAATCAAACAATTTTAGAAAAATCTGTCCACGCCGAGGCACCGGAAACCCGGCGCGCGTTCCCGGTTATGTTCCCGGGTTATCGCCTGTAGCGCAAGCAATGCGCTCAAGGCCCTCGGCAAAACGATGGTCAGAATCGATACGCTTGCCTTTTCCGTGTCTTAGAGCCCGTTTACGATCTCCTGAGCAATAACCCCAAGAATGCCAGATGGATGAACTGCAAGCTGGTGTTGAGCTTTCGCTCGCAGTTCTTCCACAGCCGCCGGTTCTTCTCCAGCCAGG
>WQYQ01000024.1 GCA_009781175.1 Betaproteobacteria bacterium | reverse complement strand
TCGGAGTGTGGGTCAGGTCGCCCGGAACGCTCTACGGCACCAGAGCTTTCCTGAAAGCCTGCGTTGAAAAGCGCAAACGATCCGGAAACATCTGGCGCCCATATTCTTACTGTCGGAGTGATGAATCAAGGCGTCGTTCCGTTCCGGCTGGCGGGCGTAGAGCGCCTGCTCCAGGGCGTCGAGCACGAAGTCGGTCTTCATCGAGCGGCTGACCCGCCAGCCAACGATGCGCCGGGCAAAGACGTCGATGACGAAGGCCACATAGACGAAGCCTTGCCAAGTCGAGACGTAGGTGAAGTCCGACACCCACAGCTGATTAGGCCGGTCAGCCTGGAACTGCCGATTGACCCGATCCAACGGGCAAGGCGCTGTGGCATCGCCGAAGGTGGTGCGAACAAGCTTGCCGCGCATCACCCCGCGCAGACCCAAGCGCCGCATCAGCCGTTCGACGGTGCAGCGGGCGACTTGGATGCCTTCGCGCAGCAACTGCCGCCAGAGCTTGTTGGCCTCATTGACTTGGAAATTGGCCTGCCAGACCCGCTGAATATGGGGAAGTAGGAATTCATCTCGCCGGCTGCGGGCGCTGCGCAAGGACGGATCGCGCTGCCGCGCGGCGTAGCGCCAATAGGCAGATGGGGCAACCTGCAACAGTTTGCAGATCGGTTCGACCCCGAACCGCTTCCGATACTGGTCGATGAACAAGCTCACTTCTTCTTGAGGCGGTCGAACTCCGCCTGTGCGAAAAACGCGCTCGCCAGCCGCAGGATCTCATTGGTCCGGCGCAGTTCCTTGTTCTCACGCTCCAGCGCCTTGACCCGCTCCCGCTCGGCACTCGTCACGCCGTCGCGCAGACCGACATCCCGTTCATGCTGCCGTACCCAGCCGCGCAGCGTTTCGGTCGTGCAGCCAATCTTCGCTGCGATCGATTCGATCGCCGCCCACTGTGAGGGGTACTCGCCTCGGTGCTCCAGCACCAGCCGGACCGCCCGCTCTTTCACTTCCGGGGAATACTTCGTCGTCTTCATGGTGGCTCCATCTTCTCAAGATTCAGAGCCTCCTCAATTCCCGGGGCGATTCAATGCCGATGTTTAAATTTGGTGGCTGAGTTTAGAGTAAGGGTCTACTTTTAGGATCAATCGGATTGCGTTGAGTAAACTGTGGGTTTTGGACAGGGAACCGGGTGACGAGATGCACGATTTCTTCCGCCGTAATCTGCCGTGGCTGCTCCTGATTTTGGTGCTGCTCGGGCTGGTGTTGGCTGGGCCGCTGCACTTGCCGCCCGGCTACCATGACTTCGCCGACCACCGCAATTTGTTTGGTATAGCGAATGCGATCGACGTGCTTTCGAATCTCGGTTTTCTTTTCGCGGGACTTTGGGGATTATGGGTCGTAAGCCATTTGCCCAAAACGCCCGCGCGCTTCTGGTGGTATGCGTTTGCGCTCGCGGTGGCCTGGGTTTGTTTTGGGTCGGGCTGGTATCACCTTGCGCCTGACGATGCGCGGCTGGTATGGGACCGTGTGCCGATCGAACTGGTTTGCGCGACGCTGCTCACCGCGGTAATCAGCGAGCATTACCAGCTTTCCGTGGGGCAGAGCGCTGTTCTTGGCGTACTGCTTAGCGTGGCGGCGCTTGTCGCCGTGTTCGGGATTCCTTGGTTCGCCGGCGATCTGCGGCCCTACCTGTCGTTGCAAATCGCGGTATTGATCCTCGTGCCGGCGCTGTCCTGGGGCGATCGCGTGCGGCGGTTCTGGTTTACCTCCGCAAGCCTTTTGTATGTGCTGGCGAAACTCGCCGAGGTGGCCGATGCGCAGATTCTTGCGCTCACGGGCGGCTTGAGCGGCCATTCCTTGAAGCATCTGCTTGCGGCCGCAGCTTCCGCGGCGGTGATATTCGCCCTTTCCCAGCGCCAGCCGGAAAAGCTCTAAAAATAAAACGTTTGCCCAGGCTGGGCGCTCAATGGACGATGCGCGGGGCTTCTTCGTCGAACACGCCTTCGATGTCGGGGGCCGGCGAGGCATGGTGCAGCACCAGGCGCCAGCCGAATGCGCCGCGCGCATAGACGTTGGTCGCGATGACGGGCGGCGACATGCCGTCCTCGCCTTCGACGACGACATGTTGCAGCACGCTGCGCACCGACAGCATGGGGCTCGATTGAATGATGCCATGATGCAGTTTCAGGCGCAGCCGCAGGCCGCTGCCGAAGAGCTGTTTCCAGGATTCGCGGATTGCATGCAGGCCGACGAGACGGCTGCCGCCGGGGTGGATGCATACCACATCATCGGTCTCCGACCATAAGGCCATCAGCGCTTCGAGGTCGCCGCGGTTGAAGGCATCGTAAAAAGCGTTCTCCACGTCTTCGGCGGAGGCGTATAAAACTTGGCTCATGTCGAAAGCCTAGCAGGAAACGGTTTGGGCTCTGCGCTCAAATGCGATTCAATCGTATGCATTCAGAACCTCATTCGAGCATCGGCCGTAGCTGGGCGAGCACCGACTCGGGCGTGATTTGCCGCAGACAGTTCAGATGCCCGAGTGGACATTCGCGCTTGAAACAGGGGCTGCATTCGAGCTGGAGCCACATGATTTGCGCTTGCGGCGACAGCGGCGGCGTGTAGTTTGGGCTCGACGAGCCGAAGATCGCGACGAGCGGTGTGCCAAGCGCCGCGGCGACATGCATCAGGCCGGAATCGTTCGTGACGACGCAGCGGGCGAGGGCGATCAGGTCGATTGCCTGGGCAAGGCTGGTGCGGCCGCACAAGTCGCGCACTGCACTTCCCGCGAGCTGGGCGATTTCGCTTGAAACCGGCATGTCTTTTTTCGAGCCCAGTATCCAGACCGGATGGCCCAATTCAGCCAATTCCCGCGCCAGCGCCGCGTAATGCGCCGCGGGCCAGCGTTTCGCCGGGCCGAATTCCGCGCCGGGACAAAATACGATCGGACGCGGCGTGGCCGGAAGGCCCAAAGCGTCGAGTGACGCCTGTACTTCCGCGCTTTCGCGTTGCAGGCGCGGATTCGGCAACGGGCGTTCGAGCGGGAATTGTGGGGCTTCCGCCAGCACGGCATAGCGTTCGACTTGTAGCGGCTGCGCTTTTTTATCGAGCGCGCGGGCGCGGTTGAGGATGCCGTAACGGCCTTCGCCGATGAAGCCGGCGCGGATTGGAATACCGGCGAAGAAGGGAATCAGCGCCGATTTCCACGAGTTCGGCAGCACATAGGCTTCGTCGTATTGGTCTTTCAGGCCGCGCGCAAAACGCCAGCGCGCCAGTGGTCTGAAAGCGCCGTGGCCGAAAGGGTTGGCGATGACTTTGCGGATTTCGGGCATTGCCGCGAGCGCTGGAGCGACCCAGGGCGGGGCCAGCGCATCGATCACGACATTCGGCCGCCGCGTTGCAAGGCGCATGAAGAGCGGCTGAGCGGCGACGGCGTCGCCGATCCAATTCGGGGCGATGATGAGGATGCGGATAGAAGTCATGCGATTCACTATGTGGAAAGCAACAAGGGGAGTTCCGTGGAACGCCCCTTGTTATGTGCAGCTTGAATCGCCGGATCAGTGATGTCCGCTTGGGCGTTCGCCGGTGAAGTGGTACTTCGCGCCGCAGTACGGGCAACTGGCTTCGCCGGTGTGCAGCACATCGAGGAATACGCGCGGATGGCGCGCCCAGAGCGGGGCGTCCGGCATTGGGCAATGCAGCGGCAGATCCTTGGCGGTGACGGCTATGGCTTGGTTCTTGTCGTGGTTCTCAGGCATGGCTGGATGACTCCACAGGATCAAACGTAAGCGAGCCAGTCTTTGTGCTCGGGCAGACGGCCGGAGACAAGCTCGAAGAAACGCTGCTGGATTTTCGCGGTGATCGGCCCGCGGCGGCCCGCGCCGATCTGGCGGTTGTCGAGTTCGCGGATCGGCGTGATTTCGGCGGCCGTGCCGGTGAAGAAAGCTTCGTCGGCGATATAGATGTCGTCGCGCGTCAGGCGCTTCGTCACGACCTGATAGCCAAGCTCTTGCGCCAGCGTGAGGACCGTGGTGCGTGTGATGCCGGTCAGCGCCGAAGCGATTTCCGGTTCGTAGACCACGCCGTCCTTGACGATGAAGATGTTCTCACCCGCGCCTTCGGCCACGAAACCTTCGGTGTCGAGCAGCAGCGCCTCGTCGTAACCGTTCTCCGTCGCTTCGAGGTTGGCGAGGACCGAGTTGGCGTACGTCGATGCGAGTTTGGCGCGCGGCATCGTCACATTGACGTGGTGGCGCGCGAAGGACGAGGTCTTGATGCGGATGCCTTGTTCGAGGGCGTCCTCGCCCAGGTAAGCGCCCCACGGCCAAGCGGCGACCGCAACATGCACCGAAGCGCCGCGCGTCGAAACGCCCATTTTTTCCGAACCGTAGAAAGCGATCGGCCGCATGTAGCAGCTTTCGAGCTTGTTGGCGCGCACGACTTCCTTGTGCGCTTCGTTGATCGTCTCTTGATCGAACGGCATCTTCATCTGATAGATGTGCGCCGAGTTGAAGAGGCGTTTGGTGTGATCCTTGAGCCGGAAAATGGCCGTGCCTTGATCGGTTTTATAGGCGCGCACGCCTTCGAAAACGGAAACGCCGTAGTGCAGCGAATGCGTCAGCACGTGGGTTGTGGCCTCGCGCCAAGGCACT
Source organism: Betaproteobacteria bacterium (assembly GCA_009781175.1). Lineage (GTDB taxonomy): Bacteria > Pseudomonadota > Gammaproteobacteria > Burkholderiales > Rhodocyclaceae > Niveibacterium. The sequence goes on along the minus strand of WQYQ01000024.1, from coordinate 48,401 downwards.
AGCTTGCCGTCGTACCAGATGAACCCGTCGCGATCAGCCATGGACATGGAAATTCCCCCTCGGAACTATTCTGAGAAACCGTAAAACGGTGAATCCATTATTTTAGCCGAATCCGTTCATGAATCGGAATGCGGCCCGGCCCGTGCTTCAGGGCGGCAGGCTAAAATGCCGGATGTTTTGCACAAAGGGAAGGGCCGGGCCCATGAGTTGGAGCGCACATGTCACCGTGGCGGCGATTGTCGAACACGCGGGACGCTTTCTGCTTGTAGAGGAGGAAACCGCCGATGGCGCGCGCTTCAATCAGCCGGCGGGGCATCTCGACGAAGGTGAATCGCTCGTCGAAGCCTGTGCGCGGGAAACGCTCGAAGAAACGGCGCATCGTTTTCAGCCCGAACAGCTTGTCGGCATCTACCAATGGCCGCGGTCGGGCGGGGATATTACCTATGTGCGTTTTACATTTGCGGGCCGGCTGGACGGCGAGGAGCCGGGCCGCGCGCTCGATACCGGCATTCTGCGCGCGCTTTGGATGACGCGCGATGAGATCGCGGCCTGCCAGGCAAGGCACCGCAACCCTCTGGTGCTGCGATGCGTCGATGACTATTTGGCCGGCCGGCGTTATCCGCTGGATTTGATCCGGCACTATGTTTGAACTGGGCGGAAAGAGTTGGAATGAGTACGAAACAAACGGTTGTCGTCGGGATGTCCGGCGGCGTGGATTCGTCGGTGGCCGCGCTGTTGCTCAAACAGCAGGGCTATCGCGTCGTCGGGCTGTTCATGAAAAATTGGGAGGACGATGACGACGATGAGTATTGCTCGACGCGGCAAGACCTCGTCGACGTCGCGTCGGTTTGCGATGTGCTCGGTATCGAACTCGAAGTCGTCAACTTCTCGCAGGAATACAAAGACCGCGTATTCGCCGATTTTCTGCATGAGTACCAGGCCGGCCGCACGCCGAACCCCGATGTGCTGTGCAATAGCGAGATCAAGTTCAAGGCTTTCCTCGATCACGCGATGCAGCTTGGGGCCGACAAAATCGCCACGGGCCATTACGCGCAAGTGCGCGAATGGCGCAACGACGGCCGCACGGAATTCCAATTGCTCAAGGCCGAGGACGGGACCAAGGACCAGAGCTACTTTCTCTACCGGCTCAACCAGCAGCAGCTCGCCAAGACGATCTTCCCGCTGGGTCAGATCTACAAGCGCGAGGTGCGCAAAATCGCCGAGCAGGCCGGGCTGCATGTATTCGCCAAGAAGGATTCGACTGGCATCTGCTTCATCGGCGAGCGGCCGTTCCGCGAATTTCTGATGCGTTACCTGCCGACGAAGCCCGGCGCGATTCGCGCGCTCGATGACGAGCGTCTGCTTGGCGAGCACCAGGGCTTGATGTATCACACGATCGGCCAGCGCAAGGGGCTGCATATCGGCGGCGTGAAAGGCAACGACCACGCCGGGGAGCATGACGCTTGGTATGTCGCGGCCAAGGATATGCAGCGCAACGAGCTGCTCGTCGTGCAAGGACACGATCACCCGGCCTTGCTCAAGGAGAGGCTGACCGCGATAGAGCTGAACTGGATCTCAGGCCATGCGCCGCGTACGCACTGGGTGTATGCGGCCAAACCGCGCTATCGCACGCCGGATGCGCCCTGCGAGATCGACAGCCTGAGCGGCGAAGCGTGCGAAATCGCATTCGCCGCGCCGCAATGGGCGTTGACGCCGGGCCAGTCGGTGGTCGTCTACGAATCCCGTGTGTGTCTCGGTGGCGGCATCATCGCCTGAAATTCAGGAGGACTGCATGAACAATTTCAGTTTCTACAATCCGGTGCGGATTCATTTCGGCGCGGGCCAGATCAAAAAAATCGCCGATGAAATTCCCGCCGGTGCAAAGGTGCTGATTACCTATGGCGGCGGTTCCGTCTTTAACAACGGAGTGATGCAGCAGGTCGAGGCGGTGCTTGCGGGGCGCGATGTGCTGCGGTTCGGCGGCATCGAGCCCAACCCGGCGTATGAAACGCTGATGAAAGCCGTGCTGCTCGCGCGTGAGCAGGGCGTCGATTACCTGCTCGCGGTCGGCGGCGGCTCGGTGCTCGACGGCACGAAGTTCATCGCCGCCGCCGTGCCTTTCGAGGGCGAGCCGTGGGATATTCTGGCGCACAAGGCGCGCGTCGAATCCGCCTTGCCGATCGGCACGGTTTTGACGCTGCCCGCGACGGGCTCGGAATCGAATGCGGCGGCGGTGGTTTCGCGCCGTGCAACCGGCGACAAACTTTCCTTCTTCAGCGGTTTGATTTTTCCGCGTTTCGCGGTGCTCGATCCGGAAACGACTTACAGCTTGCCGCCGCGCCAGATCGGCAATGGCGTCGTCGATGCCTTTGTGCACGTCGTGGAGCAATATCTGACCTTTCCGTGCGACGCGAAGATTCAGGATCGCTTTGCCGAAGGTATTTTGCTGACCTTAATCGAAGAGGGGCCGAAAGCGTTTGCAACGCCGAACGACTATGCGGTGCGCGCGAACCTTATGTGGGCGGCGACGATGGCGCTCCAAGGCGTGGTTGGCGCGGGCGTGCCGCAGGACTGGAGTACGCACGCGTTGGGGCATGAGATCACCGCCATGTATGGGCTCGATCATGCGCAAACACTGGCGATCGTATTGCCGGCGATGCTGCACGTGCGCCGCGCGAGCAAACGCGAGAAGCTGCTTCAATACGCCGAACGCGTTTGGAACCTGAGCAGTGGCGACGAGGAAGCGCGTATCGATGCCGCAATCGAAAAAACACGCGCGTTTTTCGAAGCGATGCAGGTCAAGACAAGTTTCTCCGGCTATGGCATTGCCGAGCCGGATTTCAACGCCTTGCTGGCCAAATTGCAGGAGCATAGCGGAGGAGCCGGTTTGGGCGAACGCCGCGATGTGACGCTGGAAGTGTCGCGTCAGGTGTTCGAGCTTGCCCGTTGAGTTGAGGTTTCTGCGTGTCTGTCAGCTTGCTTGAAACCGCGGCGCTCGCTGCGTTGATGTGCTGCGAGCCTGCCGCCAAATGCGCCGCAACGCTCCGCCTTGCCGATGATTGGCGCGCGGGCCGTTTGCGCCGCGCGGCGGACAAAGAGTTCGCGCCGCAGCGCATCGCAACGCCTGGGCGTCCGGCGAAGCCCGAGCTTGTGCCGCCCGACGCCGTGCCGCGCCGTTCGCCTTTCACGCCGGTCGGGCATGCCGCCCTGTTGCATTCGATCGTGCATATCGAATTCAACGCGATCAACTTGGCGCTCGACTGCGTGCTGCGTTTCCCTGCAATGCCCGACGCCTTCGTCGACGACTGGCTGCGCGTGGCGGCCGAAGAGGTGCATCACTTCGATCTGCTCGCCGCGCGGCTTGCGGACTTGGGGTATGCCTACGGCGATTTTCCCGCGCATAACGGTTTGTGGGAGATGGCCGTGAAAACGGATGCCGATGTGCTGGCCCGAATGGCCTTGGTCCCGCGCGTGCTTGAGGCGCGCGGACTCGATGCGACGCCGCCGATCGTCGCCAAGCTCAAGACGGCTGGCGATCTGCAAACCGTTGCGGTGCTCGACGTTGTGTTGCGCGACGAGGTTGGACATGTCGCCATCGGCGACAAGTGGTTTCGCTACGTATGCGCGCAGCGCGGCATCGCGCCAGAGGCCGAGTATCTGCGTTTGATCGAATTGTTCGACGCGCCGATGCCGCGTCCGCCATTGAATTGCGAAGCGCGCCTGGCCGCGGGCTTTAGTGAGGCGGAATTGGCTTATTTCGAAACGGCTGGCGGCCACAGGTCGCGCAACCGGGTTTCTTCTTGAGGCGGTAGATACCGTCTTCCGCGTCAAGAGTGAGAGAGAAATAATGGGTGCGATTTTTTAGGACACCGAAACACAGGTGCACGATTTTTCGCATGGCGACCCCCAACGCAGCCATCTAGGAAACTCACCATGCGCGACAACGTTACGGCGCATTCAGCAAAGGAATTCGATGCAAAAGTATCTGCAACCATTCCTTTTTACGATTTATTCCACCAGCAAACAATTGATCTCGTCCGTTCCGTTAACGAATCTCCGCAGAAATGGCTCGACATCGGCTGTGGAACTGGAAACCTGTATCTCGACGCAAAAAAATATTTTCCCGGAACTGAATTTACGCTGGCAGACCCTTCGCAGGAAATGCTAGTAATTGCCCGGAAAAAAACTGCGACGAATGGAAACCCCGCTTTCATCCTCTCCGATTCTCAAAACCTGGATATCGATGACAATGTTTTTGATGTCATCACCGCCATTCAAAGCCATCATTATCAGGATGAACCTGCAAGGAAACGAGCGCTTGAAAACTGCTTCAGGATGCTGGCCCCAGGAGGTGTCTTCGTCGTTTTTGAAAACATCCGACCCTTGTCGGAGAAAGCGTTACCGTTCGCCTTGAAACGATGGGAAAACTATCAGACCGGTTGCGGCAGAACAGCCACCGAAGCCAGAGCGCATATCAAACGTTTCGACAACGAGTATTTTCCGATTTCAATTACCGAGCACCTGCGTTTATTAAATGAAATCGGCTTTTCCATCGTTGAACTCCTCTGGGCTTCCTACATGCAGGCGGGGTTTTATGCGATTAAGTGCGGTAGCGCGGTAGGCTGATTGCCGGCGGACTCGGTGCCGGCTGCATGTCGACATATCGGTACTTCCGCTGCGGATCATTACGCAGTCGTTATGCCTTCAATCACGGACCAAGGGGGTAGTAATGGATGGGATTCTCGTTCAAATGCTGTCACGACTGGAAGCTGAGCTTCATCAATCTACGGTCCGCGCTGACGATGTTCGTGTGCGTACGCTGCTCCACCCGGACTTCGAAGAAATTGGACGGTCCGGGCGCTGTTATTCCCGTGACACCGTTGTGGCCGCAATGCAGAATGAATCCCAAGTGGTTGAGGTGACGGCGGATTTGTACGTCGCAACCGAATTGCGTCCTGGTGTCGCGCTCCTGACATATCGCTCCGCACTCAGACAGGAAGACGGATCACTCGCGCGCCATACGTTACGCTCATCCATCTGGCTCCTGGTCGGCAGCAACTGGCTACTGCGCTATCACCAGGGAACCGCTGCTGCCGAGATCTGGTAAGTGACCTGCACTTCGATCGTTCGTCAACAACTTCTGACTCGATGCTAGTCGAGCGCTCACTATCATCAATTTTTTTACGTTGTTATTTTTTGGGGAGGTTCGGATGAAGAGGATTGTACTTGCTGCTGGAATGGTGTCTGTTGTGTTTGCTGGCGTTGCGTTGGCTCAGCAGTCTGGACTGACGCGCGTTCCGCTGCAAACCCAGGAACTTAGCGCGCCCGGGCGCGTGGCCGTCCAGGTGCGTGCCGAGTTTGAGCCTGGCGCCGCGGCAGGCCGTCATACGCATCCGGGAGAAGAGCTCGGCTATATCATGGAAGGCGAGCTGGAACTGCGTGTCGACGGGCAGCCACCCCGGATCGTCAAGGCAGGCGAAACCTTTTTCGTACCGGCGGGAGTTGTGCACGACGGCTTGAACCTGGGCGAGAGCAAAGCAAAAATGCTCGGCACCTATGTGGTTGAAAAAGGAAAACCACTCGCGACGCCCGCTCCCTGATTATGAAACCCGTAGCCAAAAACCCAGCGGGCAGCGTAATGCTTGCCCGCTGGGTTTTCGCATTGACCCTATTGCTTCTGAGGAACAGGGGTTCCGACAAAAGTATTGGCGATCAGTGGCGGCGCATCGACTTGCGGCACATGGCAGGTATTGCACTGATAGCGTTCCTTGAGGACTTCCCCGTTCTGCATATGAGAGTCGGCGACCTTGGGCGCTTTTTTCGCGGCGGCCGTCGCGGGACTGTGGCATTCCAGGCATTGATTGTCGTCAAGCGTGATTTCGTCGAAGTTGTCGATGGCATGCGGAATCAGCGGAGGCTGTTCCTTGAAGGTGCGTGTAATCGGCGCACCTGAGCCCGGTCGTTTGCCGGCGTAGGTTTTGAAGTCAGTGGGAGCCGTGTCGGTGGCCTCCGTATCGGTGCCACGCAACGTAGCGACTCCCGCAAACTGCGCACATCCATACACGGTCGCAGCGACTGCCGCCACCACCGCTACCTTGATCGACATGTTCATCGTGGTTTCCTTTCGCATCGTCGGGAGTCGAGAGAATTTCATGTGCTTGGCGCGGTGCTGCGCGCAGGCGGTGTTTCAGCGTTGCGGCCGCGTGCGCCGAATTCGAAAACGTCTTTGGAGCAAATATCAATGCACCGGCCGCAGTTCGTGCAGTTGGCTGAGGTAATTACCGGCCCGGCGCCGTCCACCGCTTTGAGCGCGGGCTTGATGATGAGCGGCTCGGGGCAGACGGCATAGCAGTCCGCGCAGTCGTTGCAGGCTTCGCGCCGCACGGCGCTGATGCGCAGCGGGCTCCAGCGTCCGAGCAGGCTGTAAAACGCGCCGACCGGACATATATGCCCGCACCAGCCGCGTTGCGCAATGAAAAGATCGAACAGAAACAGGCCGAGAATGATCGCCCAACTCGCGCCAATTCCAAAAATCAAGGCGCGATGCATCATTGAGACCGGATTGACCAATTCCCATGCGATGCTGTCCGTTACAGCCGCGACGACAAAAGTCATCGCCAATACCCAGTAGCGCGTCGCGCGGGGCAGGCGCGCGCCGCCGTGAATGCCAAGCCGCCGCCGCAGCCAGGCGGCCGCATCGGTGATTGGGTTGATCGGACAGACCCATGCACAATAGGCGCGCCCGCCAACCAGGATGTAGAAGCCCAGCACGATCGCCGCGCCAATCAAGGCGGCGCGTTCGGGAATATGGCGCGCGAACAGGGATTGCAGCAGCACGTAAGGGTCGGTCAAGGGCAGCACGCCCAAAGTCAGGCTCGACGCCAGATTACCTTTGACGATCCACACACCGAACCACGGCCCGATGAGAAACAGCGCCAATATGCCCAGTTGCGACACCCGGCGCAGGATCAGCCAGCGATGCGCGCCAAACCAGCCTTTGGCGGCTTTCGCGTCTGCGCCGATGGTTGGCCTGCGGTTCATAGCTCGTCTTTCTTCAGCGCCTTGGGCGCGCGATGCTGCGGCGGGGCGGATTCGGGCGTCGCCGGCGCTTCGTCGGGCAGCACCTTGCCCTGGTCGTAATGCATGCCTTCGGGCAGGTTGTAGTGATGTTCCGGGTCGGGCGGAACCAGGCTGGCGCCGGATTTTTCCTTTTCAACCCAGCCAAGGCGATAGTGTTTCCCGAGTTCTCCCTTCGCAAGCTCGATCGGGAATACCTTGATCGCGGCGACTTCGAGCGGGCAGGATTTTTCGCATTTGCCGCAGCCCGTGCAGTCTTCCGAATGCACGGTCGGAATGAATTCGGCGTGTTTGCCCGTGCGCGTGTTGATCCGTTGTTCCAGCGTGAGCGCTTTGTCGATGACGGGGCAATCGCGGTAACAGATGTCGCAGCGTAGGCCGAGAAAATTCAGACAGGTTTCATGATCGACGAGCACCGCCAAACCCATTTTGGCTTTGTTGATGTCGGTCAGTTTGTGATCGAGCGCGCCGGTGGGGCAGGCTTTGACGCAAGGAATGTCCTCGCACATTTCGCAGGGCAATTGCCGTGCGACGAAATACGGCGTGCCCACAGCAACCGGCTCGCCGGGTTTGGCCAGGCTCAGGATGTCGTAGGGGCAATCGCGCGCACATAAACCGCAGCGTATGCATGCGCCGAGGAATTCCGCTTCCGCAATAGCGCCCGGCGGACGTATGGCCAGCGGCGGGTGGGCGCGCGACTGTCGTGCATAGAGTCCAAGCCCCAAACCGACGACACCAACGCCGCAGGCCATCCGCACCGTTTCGAGCATGAATTGCCGGCGGGCGGGTGATGCCTGTGTCGTTTTTTCCTTCTTGACGGACATGGGAGCCTGTCATCCCCTTGCTGTCATGTGTGCTGGCGGCGCTTCAGAGGCTGCCGCCAGCGCACATCGTTTTTACATCGCTATGCTTTGACGATCTTGACCGCGCATTTCTTGAAGTCGGTTTCCTTCGAGATCGGACAAGTCGCGTCGAGGGTGAGTTTGTTGACCAGGCGCGACTCGTCGAAGAATGGAATGAACACCAGACCTTGCGGCACCTGGTTACGCCCGCGCGTGTTGACGCGCAGTTGAATCTCGCCGCGCCGCGTACTGGCCTTGACCGGATCGCCATGCTTGAGGCCGCGTTTTTCCGCATCTTTGGGATGCATCCATACGACCGCATCCGGGAAGGCGCGATAAAGCTCGGGCACGCGGCGCGTCATCGAGCCGGTGTGCCAATGCTCCAATACGCGCCCGGTGCATAGCCACAGATCGTATTCAGAATCGGGCGACTCGGCGGCCGGCTGGTAGGGCAGCGCAAAGAGCGTCGCCTTGCCGTCGGGCTTGCCGTAGAACCTGATGCCTTCGCCCGCCTTGATGTAGGGATCGTAGCCTTCACGATAGCGCCACAGCGTTTCCTTGCCGTTGACCACGGGCCAGCGCAAACCGCGCACCTTGTGGTACAGGTCGAACTCGCCGAGATCCTTGCCGTGGCCCTTGCCGAAGTTGCGGTACTCCTCGAACAGGCCCTTTTGCACATAGAAGCCGAACGCCTCGGTTTCGTCGTTGGTATAGCCCGCCCAGGCGTGCGCATTGGTGCGCGCGGCTTCGGCCTTGTCGAACTTGTTGACCTCGCCGTTGGCGAAAAGCACTTCATATAGCGTCTTACCCTTGTATTGCGGGTTCTTGGCGAGCAGTTCGGCGGGCCATACCTCGTCGGTCTTGAAGCGTTTCGAGAATTCGAGGTATTGCCACAGATCGCTTTTCGCGTCGCCCGGAGCCTTGACCTGTTGGCGCCAGAATTGGGTGCGCCGTTCCGCGTTGCCGAAGGCGCCTTCCTTTTCCATCCACATCGCGCACGGCAGGATCAAATCGGCCGCCATCGCGGAGAGCGTCGGGTAGACGTCGGACACCACGATGAAGTTGGCTGGATTACGGAAGCCCGGATAACGCTCTTGATTCAGATTCGGCCCCGCCTGGATGTTGTTGGTGGTCGAGGTCCAGTAGAAATTGAGCTTGCCGTCCTTAAGCGCCCGGTCTTGCGCGATCGCGTGCAGGCCAATCTCGGGGTTGATTGTGCCGGCAGGAATGTTCCAGATCTTCTCGGCCGCTTCACGGTGCTGCGGATTGGCGATCAACATGTCGGCCGGCAGGCGGTGCGCGAAAGTGCCGACCTCGCGCGCGGTGCCGCAGGCGCTCGGCTGGCCCGTGAGCGAGAAGGGGCCGTTGCCCGGTTCGGAGATCTTGCCCACCAGCAGATGCACGTTGTAGATCATGTTATTGACCCAGGTGCCGCGCGAGTGCTGGTTGAAGCCCATCGTCCAGAACGAAGTGACTTTGGTCTTGGGGTCGGCATAGAGCTTGGCCAGCGCTTCGAGCTTTTCCTTCGGTACGCCCGAGAGCTTGGCGGTGTAGTCCAGCGTGTAAGGCGCGACGAACTGCTTGAATTCCTCGAATGTGATCGGCGAACTGGCTGCGGGATTGCCCTTCGGCTTGCCGTCGGGACCGGGATAACCGTTGTTGCCCGCCCCCTGTTCGAGCGGATGGTTGGGGCGCAGGCCATAGCCGATATCGGTGACGCCTTTCTGGTACGTGACGTGCTTGGCTACGAAGTCCTGGTTCACCGCGCCGTTCTGGATGATGTAGTTGCAGATGTAGTTGAGGATCGCCAAATCCGTTTGCGGCGTGAAGATCAACTCGGCATCCGCAACTTCGCAGGAGCGGTGCGTGAAAGTGGAAAGCACATGAATTCTGACCTGCGGCGCCGATAGCCGCCGATTGTTGATGCGCGACCACAGAATCGGGTGCATCTCGGCCATATTGCAGCCCCACAGCACGAAGGCGTCGGCGTGCTCGATATCGTCATAGCTGCCCATCGGTTCATCGGCGCCAAACGTGCGTATGAAGCCAAACACCGCGCTGGCCATGCAGTGGCGGGCATTCGGGTCGACGTTATTGGAGCGCAGGCCGGCCTTGAACAGTTTATTGCCGGCATAGCCTTCCCAGATCGTCCATTGGCCCGAGCCGAACATGCCCACTGCCGACGGTCCCTTGGCCTTGAGCACCGCCTTGCACTTCTCTTCCATGATGTCGAAAGCCTGGTTCCAGCTCACCGGCTGAAACTCGCCGTTCTTATCGAACTTGCCGTTCTTCATGCGTAACAAAGGCTTGGTAAGGCGGTCGTTGCCATACTGAATTTTGGCCAGGAAATAGCCTTTGACACAGTTGAGGCCCCTATTCACCGGCGCGTCGGGATCGCCTTGTGTCGCGACGATCCGCCCGCCTTTGACGCCGACCAGCACGCCGCAGCCGGTTCCGCAATAACGGCATACGCCTTTGTCCCAGCGCACATCGTCTTTGGTGCCGGTGGCCTGAGCCATCGCCGCTGTGTGGGGTAGCGTAATGCCCGCAACAGTGGCCGCCGCTGCGGTTGCCTGCTGCTTGATGAACTCACGTCGCGTCAATGTCATGAAGGACCTCCTGTTCAGGCTCGGGTTCGAATCGGTGATAGACCATTGCAACCGCCATCACGCCGTCGATGGCGTTGATGCGGGAAAAGATTTCGGTCGTTGCGTAATCGCTGTCGGTTTCGAGCGTAACGACCAGCTTGCCTTGCGGAGACGACGCTTGAACTTCGACGCCGGGCCACGCCGCCATTTCGGCTTGCACGGATGCGAGAGATTCAGGGCGTACATCGACGACCAGGCTCGACAGATTCATCTCGGTTTATTCCGCACTTAAAAAAAGGATTCCGTATGCATCTTATGCTCGGCGATTTGCGTATAAGTTGACGCGGTACAAGGGTTTTTATTGGCCCCAGGTCGAGCACAAGCCTGGATCTATTTTGTGATCCCCATCGTTGGTGCAGATAAGACATCTGCCGCCGGACCGAAGCCAATGGCTTGGGTGATCTTCTATGGCGGGAGAAAGCACAAGGATTAAAGTAATGGCCGATATATCGAATATCTATTTCTTATAGGAGAAATTTATGCAATTGGGTATCAAGCGAATGGCTTACTTCTTTTGGCCGGCGTTGTTGATTGCCGGGGCCGCGCATGCGGACATTACGGTTCCGATGCAGCTTGTGGACGAAGCCGGCCATGCCAAACCGATTGGGCAGATTGTTGTTAGCGAGTCAGCCTACGGCGCGGTCTTTACGCCGGAACTGAGCGACTTGCCGCCCGGATTGCATGGCTTCCATGTACATGAAAATCCGAGCTGCGCGCCGAAGGAAAAAGACGGCAAGCCTGTTGCCGCATTGGGCGCCGGCGGCCACTACGATCCGACCCACAGCGGCAAGCACAGTTTGCCGTGGGGAGATGGCCATCTTGGTGATCTGCCGCCGCTTTATGTTGATAGCTCCGGTAAAGCGGTGACCCCCGTCTTGGCGCCGCGTCTTAAATTGGCCGATCTTGCCGGCCGTTCCTTGATGGTGCATGCGGGCGGGGACAATTATTCCGACCATCCGATGCCGCTTGGCGGCGGTGGAGCACGGATCGCTTGTGGCGTGCTTCCTTGATGAGCTGACTTCAAAATAACGAAGTGCGGCTCAAACTAAAGCAGCGCGCCAGCATGGAGACTTTGCTGGCACGTTGTTTTATGGCTTGACCGCCGTGCAATAAGACATCCGCGCTGCGCGGCACCCCTCAATGCGGTGCAGATTTTCCTGCTCGGTGGGTTTATGCGACGAATACGGCTCGCTGCGGGGCTGTGCGCGACCAGGGGCGCGGGTGTCACCGATGCGCGGGGATGCGGGCGATGACGCATCGCGTTAAGCTTGGTCGAGGTCAGCCGACTGGGACGAAGGGCCGGTTGCGCATCCATTTGGTCATGGCCCATTTCTCGCCTTGCGTCACCGGTGTGCTGGCGTGCAGCGAGCGCGCATCGACGCGGCCCTCGTTGTCGCCGTACTCAAAGTAAGCGGCATGGCCGCGTAGTGGCGAAAACGCGAAGCCGAGTTGCGGAAACACGGTTTGACCGCCAGCGGGGACGTCGTTGAGATAGACCACCAGCGTACTGATGCGCTGGCCGCTGCGCGCGATGGACTGGCGGTTCGCGGCGTTGGCGGGTGCGAGGTAGTCGTGGTGAGGCTCGTTCACCGCGCCGGTCGGGTAGTACAGCACTTGCAGGCCCTCGCCGTGTTCGAGCGGCAGGTTCATCAGCGCGGAGATGCGGCGGTCGAGCCGGGCGATCAGTTCGTTTTCTTCCAGGCGGAAGAACATGCCCCAGCTCGTGCGGCTGTCGCTCACGATGTTGCGTCCGCTCGCTGGATCGACCAGCGTGGACGGTTTCAGACGCGGACGCGCCATGTCGATCACGGCTTGGCATTCCGCCGCGTCCAGCACGTTGCCGAGCAAGGCCAGGACCGGGTCGTCGGTGCGCAAATGCACGGTGATATCACGGTCGGCGGCCATGATGCGGGTGCCCGGCGCAAGTCGCGCGGGCGGCTTGGCGGGGGCTTCGTCCGGCAGTTCGACGTGATCGATCGGCAACGGCGTGCCGTGTTGCCGCGCATCGGTGAATGCCGCGACGATGGCTTGGGCCGCACGCCCGTTCATGCCCTTCTGTCGCATCGTGGCCACCAGGGCCTGTGGCGCCTGGCTGGCGTCGAGGTTGTGGGTCAGCCAGCGCCCGAGGTCGGGCGAGAAGCGGAGGATGGCGCTCATGGGTTCAAACCGGCCCGGTTTCGCCGATCCAGCCCTTGTCGCCGAGCCTGAAGCCCTGGCGCAGTTGCAGGCCGCCGCCGGCGCCCTGGATGATGCGGGCGATCATTGGGAACACGCGCTGCGCATCGGCGTCCTGCATCCACGGCGCGGGGTCGATCCGGTAGGTGTAGCTCACCACTGCCTGCGGATGCAGGGCGTCGCTCGAATTGACCTTGATATCGACGATCTTCTCGCGCTGAAGGTGTGCCACGCAGAAATCGTTGGCGTGCTCGGCGCCGTTGCGGGATGTGTAGGCGTGCGGCTTGTAGAACTGGCGGCCCGCGTCGGTCAGATCAAAGCGTTTGACTGCGCCGTCGGGGTTCTCCCGGCTCTTGGGCACGGCGACGATGGCGCTTTGCACCAGGCCGAGCTTTTCCATTACCGGAAACTGCACTGCGTGGCGAGCGCCGGAGCTGGCTTCGGCTTCTGTCAGGTCGATCGGCCAGTCGAACATTGCGAGGCAGATGTCGCCGTGCTGGAGCAGATGCTCATCAAGCGCGGTGCCGAGGTTTTCGGGGGTCGGCGCCTTGGCGCCGTGGTTGGGGCCACAGGCCGACAAGGCGAAGGCCGTGGCGATGATGCTCAACAGGACTTTGCTCGAAGCCGGGGTGCGTCGGTTAGCGTGGAGGAAAGGGAAATTCATACGGGTCAAGTCGAGGTTGATGGAGGGGAATGTCATTTCACACAAGCGCCGCTGGTCGGCGCGGTTGCTGGCGGCTGGTAGCCGTCGCTCAGGGTGTTCAGGAAGCAGAGCAGGTCCTGCACGTTCTGTTCCGTGAGCAGCGGCGTCGAACCTGCGGGGCGTGGCCGCGCGCCGTTCAGCGCGGTGCTGCCGCCGGCTTCGGTCTGACCTTGCCCCATCGGTGCTTCTTCGTCGATGTTGCCCTGGTACATCGCGGGCAGATCGTTGAACTTGTTCACCGTCGCGCCGGGCACGTAGGTCGGCTGCAAGGCATAGGACGGATTGGCCTTGGCCGCGCCGCTGCCGCCGGTCGCGGGATACCAGTATTCGGGGTTCGTGTCGCGTGTGTTGTAGAAGCGAACCACCTGTTCCAGCGAATGCAAAACACCGTTGTGGAAGAACGCGGTGCGCGATGCGACGTTGCGCAAGGTTGGGACCTTGAAGCGACCGCAGTACGGATTCGGGTTGTAGACGCCCGTGTACGGGTCCGGCCCCGCGCCCGCCTGGGGCGTTCCCGGTGTGTGGCTGCTGCCGCTGCTGTCATTGGTCGGGCCGCACAGCCCCATGTCGAAGTAGGCTGGATCGTCGTTGGATAGAACCGGATCGGGGTTGTTCGGGATCGAGCGGTCATTGCGCGGCGCGCCGACGGCCTGGTAGGTGAAATCGGTCATCAACCCGACGCTGCCCTGGAAGTTGGCGCCCGGGAAGTGGCAGGCCGCGCAGTTGCCCTGATCGGCGCGGTTGAAAACGGACAGACCCCGCAGTTCGGCGGGCGTCAGTGCTCCGCCGACCTTGTTGCCGATGTACAGGTCGTATTTGCTGCTGTAGGGGTGGAAGCTGATGTCCTCGGTTTCAAAGGCGGCGATCGCCTGACTGATGCTGGCAAAGGCCGTTTCGGTGTCGTCGAGCGAACTCGCGCCGAAGGCTTGCTTGAACAGTGTCGCATAGGAGGCCGTGCGGACGGCCTGGACTACGGCTTCTTTCGACGGATTGTTCATCTCGACCGGGTTGAGCAACGGCAGCCCTGCCTGCTCGACCAGCGTGGCGGCGCGGCCATCGAGCATAAAGCCGCCGCCGGGCGCGTTGATCGTCGCGCCGTCGGGGTTCTCGGCCACGTCATTGTAGGGCGGCGTCATGTCTTTGTAGCGCAGCGAAGGCGCGGCGCGTTGGCCTTTCGAGTGGCCATCCGAACCGAGTTGTACGGACAGGCCGTTGGGTGGGCCGTAGGCGTAGTTCGGGTCATGGCAACTGGCGCACGACTGGTTCTTGTTGCTCGACAGGTTGGTGTCGAAGAACAACTTCTGGCCAACCTGGGCGGCCAGGCTCAGAGGGCTCGGGTTCGCGGGGGCACTGTTGGCGTCTCCGCCGCTCTGCGTTTGCGCGCCCGACGCTGGAGATGTGTCGGAGCCTCCGCCGCCCCCGCAGGCCGACAGGACCAGGGCGGCGAGCGACATCAATCCGCCGGTGACGAACGAGCGCAGGGCGATCGGGGCCGTGCTGAACTTGCGCATTTTTTTCCTTTGACGAATACAAAAACAGGAGGCGGCCGAAGCCGCCCCCGTGCTCTGGCGACTGCTTTCCGATGTCAGACGCTCAACGCGCCGGACCCCAAATGTTTTCCTGGGTCTTGTCCGGACCCACCTGGGCCGTGCCGGCGCCGTTGGTATTCGACGTATAGTCGGCAGGGTTCAGCCTCTGCGTGTAGCTAGCCGGAATTACGTAGGCGTGATTGATTGGACGCACAGAGTCGAAGTGCGTGTCGGCGCTGCCCGCGAGTTCCGGCAGGTACAGGACGTTCTGGGCGATGAACGTTTCCGTGTACTTGGCGCGGTTCAGGTAGCTCGCGTCGTTGACCGGGTCCGCCAGTTGGAACATGTCCTGGAAGGTCCGCACCAGCGAGAAGTGGCTGTAGGCATCGCTGTCCACCACGCCCATGTTCTGCTTGCCGAAATCGTGCTGGTTGGTCATGACGCCGAAGATCGACTGGCCGTGGCCGTGGTTACCCTTGTTGTAGCCGGGCGGCGAAGTCGTCGTGATGGCGCCGTTGGTGGTGACCGTCAACCGCTGGGCGGCTGAACTCTGGCTTGGATTCCAGCCGCAGCACGCCGTCACGGAGCCTTCGCCTTCGTCGAACACGAGGACAATCGCGACCCGTTTCTGCGGGTTCTTCCACAACGCCGAATCGCGGATCTTGTTGACCACCTTTTGCAGGTAAATGTCGGCGCGTGTCGTGCCCGTCGTGTTGCTGCTGCAACTGCTGTCGCTGCCCACGCCGTGCATGTCGTCGCACTGATCGGGCACGATGAAGTTGATGTTGCCGACATCGCCGGTATCCAGGTCCTTGCTGAACTGGTCATAGACCCACTTCGTCTTGTCGTAGGTCGGATAGGTTGTCGATTTCTGCCAGTCGGCCGCCTGGTACTGCGTGCCGAAGATGGTGCGGTTGTCGGCGAAGAATTCAGGCAGGTTGCGTGCTTCCTGCCAGGCGATCGAGGGGCCGTGCTTGACCTTGTACAGGCCCCCCACCACGGCGTAGTTCGCCGTGCCCGTGAGTTTGCCGCCGGTGAGAGACGGGTTGGCGTCGATCGCGGCCTGGGCTAGCAGATCGTCGGTGACATAGGAGCCTTGATAGGTGGCGGCGATTGCCGACTCGGCGATGCTGTCGGCGCGCGCGTCCTGGCCTGGGTTCATCGACTCGCTGTAGGTCCGCGCGGTCAGGCCGGCCTGGGACAGCAAGGTGAATAGATTGGGACCCGGGACGTTGTGAGCCGCCGTGGTGCTGCTCGTCGGGGTGAGACTGCAAGCGTTGCCGGCAGTCGCGCTGTAGCCCGCCAGAAGGTTGCTATTCTGGCCGCCGTCCGCGGTGCCGCCTGCTGTCGGCAGGGTGAAGATCGCTGGCAGGGGCTGGCCGTCCGACGCCACGCTCGCGGCGCGAGGCTTGTCGGCGATCGCGTAAGGGGTTCCCGGCACGGAGCCGCAACCTATCCAGTTGTCGTCAGTGATGCCGTTGTCGTCGCCGCCGCCCAAGGCCGTGTAGTTGGGTTCGGACGGATTGCCGGTCGAGTAGTAGGTCGTCAACTGGTTGAACTTGGCGAGGAACGCGTTCATGTAAGGCACACGCACGTTGCCCAGCATGCTGCCCGAGGACTGGTTCTCCTCGACGATGACGAAGATGTTGTCGAAGGCCGGCACGCCCTCGATGTTGAACGCCGCCTGCTGGGCCTGGGCGAAGGTGATCTTGGCCTGCTGCTGGGTCGGTTGCACGGCGGTGGCGGGGCTCACGCCGGTCATGCCGACCAGGCGTGGGTCGCCGCCCTTGACCGCCAGGTGATCCGGGTACATGTCGCCACGGTCGAATTTAGTGGTGGCGTAGGTGTAGCGGTTGGTCAGATGGTTGTCTTCATACAGCACTGCGTACTGGGCGGCGCCGTCGAGGGTGTTGACGTCGGCCAGCGGGTCGGTAACCGTGGCCGTGCCGAGGTTGAAGGCCGGCCCGGTGAGGCGCGTGGCGAGGTTGGCTTTCTCGGCCGCATAGTTGCTGCCGTTGGCTTCGACCAGACGCTGCGCTTCGCTCGACCGCGCGCTGATTACGACATGCTCCGTGCCCTGGTCGGCGACCTGCTCGGCCGAGGCACGCAGGATCAGGTGGCTGGCGACGGGAGCGCCGGTCGCCGTGTTGGTGGCGGTGGTGGTGATGTTAGCCACCAGCGCGCCGACGGGGGCGGTGGTCTTGAGCGTGAATTTGCCGTTGGCGTCGGTGAGCGCCGATGTTTCGCCGCTGTCGAGCACGCCGTTGCCGTTGGCGTCGAGGAACACTGTGGCGTTCTGGTAGTAGCCGGCCTTGAGCGTTGGGTTGCCGGTGTCGCTGCCCGGCACGTAGCCGCTGGCGGTCACCACGCCGCTGACGGTGATGGCATTGTCCCCGGACGGCGAGGTGATGGCATTGCCTCCGGACGGCGAGACGTCGCTACCTCCGCCGCCACAGGCCGCGAGCACGCAGGCCGCAATGGCGGTCAGTGAGAAGGGCAGAACTTTTTTAGTCATGGTCATGATCATGGTTGATAATAGGGGGACTCAACCGTTTATCCGCGATAGAACGGGAGCTGCGTTTCAGGGATCAAATGCCAAGGCACTGGACCGACACAGAATAAAAATGCTGTGTGTCAGTGGCGTGACGTGGGCATGACAACGACAAGACAGTAGGCTGTCTGGGCGTTTGGCGACGCCATGACCACGGTTCGAGCGCAAGCCCCGCCATTTATGGCGGGGTCAGCGAGACAAGGCCGAAGGCCGCAGGACAGCCGAAGGCTGGTCCCGCGAAGCGGGATGCGGCGAAGCCGCACACAAGTGTTACGGCGCCAAAGGCGCCTCCAATTCGTGGCGAGGAAGCCCCAACTTTCAAGTTGGGGTGACTCACCGTCCAGCCGGACGAGGCTGCTTATCCGCCGAGCAATAAGGCGTCGCCGCGTGGCGGCAGCGTAACGCTGATCCAGCCGCGTGCCGCGACGATGGGTTCATTGTCCGCGGTGTGCCAGGTTTCGACCTGTGCCGGTATCTGCCAGATCGGGAGCCGAAGCGTATGCGGTTCACTTCCCCGGTTGAGCGCAACCAGACTCACGCCGCTTTGTGTGAAGCGGGCGAATGCGAAAACATCGCCTGCGGCGGCGAGTGCCCGATAGGCTCCGTGGCGGAGTTCGGCGCGTTGTTTGCGCAGGGCAATCATCTTTTGATAATGGGACAAAAGTTCGCGGTTCCAATGCGCGCGTTCCCAATCGAAGCAGCGCCGGCAGTCGGGGTCCTGGCCGCCTTCGAGGCCGATTTCATCGCCATAGTAAATGCAGGGCGTGCCGGGGTAAGTCAGCAGCAGCGTCACCGCGAGCTTCATGGCATTGCTGTCGGCGCCGACGAGCGTAAAGAAGCGCGCGGTGTCGTGGCTGTCGAGCAGATTGAACTGTGCGAGTTGATTTTCGTAAGGAATCCGGCCGCGTGCCGAATCGAGCCAGATGGAAAAGTCGTGCGTGCTGAGCGTTGCGGACGTATACGAGATGTCCATTCCCGCCAACCATTCGCGTACCGGATGCGCAAAACCGTAGTAATTCATCGCGCCATCTTCCTGGTCGCCCTGTAGCCAACGGCTTGCTTCGTTGAAATGCTCGCCGAGGAAATAAGCCTCCGGGTTTTCCTCGCGCAGTGTCTGGCGGAAGGCGCGCGCATAGTAGGCGTTGTTCTTCGCGCGCGGCCCTTCGCCGAGCATATGCATCACATCGAAGCGCCAGCCGTCGATCGAGTAGGGCGGGCGCATCCAGTGCCGTAGCACGGCATTGTCGTCGGCGTAAATTTGCTTCTGCAATTCTTCCGCCGCGTAGTTCAGCACGGGGAGCGATTGGTATCCGTTCCAGCCGAAGTGGTGGCCCGCTTGATCGAAGGTATACCAGTGCCGCCACGGCGATGCCGGACTCTGCGCGGCGCCCAGGGCGTCGTGTCGGCCATAGAGGTTGAACCACGGATGATTGGTCGCGGTGTGATTCACGACGGCATCGAGGATCAGGCGCATGCCGCGGTGATGCAACTCGGTCGAGAGCGTGGCCAATGCTGCGTTGCCGCCCAGATGTGCATCGACGTTGTAGTAATCCTCGGTATCGTATTTGTGATTGCTGCCGGAAACGAAGATTGGATTGAGATAGAGCGCGGTGACGCCGAGTTCTTTTTGTAGATAGTCCAGACGGTTTTGGATTCCGATCAGGTCGCCGCCATAAAACTCGCTTGCGGGGTACGTGGGGCTGACCGGCTCGCCCCAGGCTTTGGCGACGATGCGCGAATTGCCGTCGCCGTAGAGATATTCGTCCGTTTTAACTTGCAGCCCCGGATCGCCCTGGCAGAAACGATCGGGAAAAATCTGGTAGAAAATTTGTTCGCACACCCAGGCTGGCGGCGTGTCGGTGCGGTTGATGCGGAACATCTGCTCGCGGTGCGGTATGCGGGGATGCTGGCCGTCCGCGGCGAGCCAGTGCTGGCGGGCGTTTTCGATCACTTTGAAGCAATAGATCGTCGGCTCGTTGCTGTGGTCCCAGGGAAAATCGGCCTCGAAACGATGCAATTCGCCTTCCCTGCCGGCATAGCGCATATCGAAGAAGCGGGTCTCGTTATCGGGTTCGCAGCGCAGCTGAACCGTCAGGCCGTGGCCACGCTCGGCCAGCAAAACGACATGAATTGCCTCGCTGCCGCGTATCAACCAAGGCGCTATCTGGGGATGCAGTAGGAACATGTGCTGCCTTTCCGCTCCTTTACTGAACAATTAAATCTTGTTCATTGCTTTGCTGCGCAGCCGTGGCCGAGTTCGGCTTGACCGCTGAGTTGCGGGATCGCATTGGTATGACGGTATTGTAAATTCTGCGAAAGTTCCAGCGCTGTCAACGTCCAGGACGAATTTTTTAACTATGCCATTTCCGTGCAGCAGGTAATGAATCTTGCAATTTTGAACGGAAAGGCGAAATTTGCTGCAAATTTCCCAACTACGCTACTCGAATTACTACCTTGATAGCGGTTTTGCGTTGCGTGTTCGCTTACCATGCGCGGAGCGCTTTCCCATGCATTTGCCTGCCGGTTTGAAAGTGGAGATCCCGAAGAGGAACTTTCCGTTCTTATGGAAACCAAAATTGGATTGCGAGTCTTGCTCGCCGACGATTATCCACTCAGCCGCCAGCTGCTACGCACCCAGTTAAAAGCCCTTGGCTGTGCGGTTGTTATGGCTGAGGATGGTCAAGAAGCTAGGGCGCATTGCCTGGCTGCCGAATTTGATCTGCTGATCACAGATTTGAACATGCCGATTTGCGATGGCCTGACGCTTACACGCGATTTGCGTGCGCGCGGCGTCAAGGTTCCGATTATTGGTATGACGGCGAATGTTGGCGAGGAACAGCGCTGTCTCGATGCGGGCATGAATGCCTGTCTCGTCAAACCGATTTCGTTGGCGACTTTAGCCGACATCTTGCGCGGTTTCATGTCCGAACAGCCCGAGGCCGAACGAGCCGCAGCGCGATCGGAGCTCAAATCGGCGGCGACGGATTTTCGCAACGCGCTGGCCTTATCGTTGCGCGAAGACTCGGCCCAGATCGAAGAGCTTTTGGAGGCAGGGCGATATGCCGAGGCCGAACAAATGGTTCATCGGCTCAAGGGGGGCCTGGCCGTGGCCTCCGCCACCAAGGCTGTTGCCTTCTGCGAGGCGCTTGAGCGGGCGATCGGAACGGGCGCCCCCGAGTCGATTCGGGCCAAGTATGCGGCACTCGCCGATGAACTTGCGCCGCTGATGAAAACCAGCGACGAGGCATAGCCACGCATGGCGTGAGCGCGGGTCGAGCATGCGGAGCCAATCTTTGCGCTCTTTTATGTGAGAGCCAAGGCAAGTTCGGTTCGCGCAAGCGCTTAAAATCGCATCCCCAGGTTTTCGATGATGGTTATGCCGCGTTTGATTCTCGCTCCGATGGAGGGGCTGATCGACGATGTGATGCGCGATACGCTGACGCGTATCGTCGGTCCGCAGGCTTATACGCATGCGGTGACGGAATTTGCGCGTGTGACCGAAACGCGGCTGCCGATGCGTTTTTTCACCCGGATCAGCCCGGAGTTGTTAAACGCTGGTTGCACGCCCGCGGGGACGCGTGTGCGTGTGCAGTTGCTGGGCTCCGACCCGCTGCGCATGGCGGAAAGTGCCGCCCAGCTTGCGCAGTTGAATCCGCCCGGCATCGATTTGAATTTCGGCTGCCCCGCACCGACCGTCAATCGGCATCGCGGCGGCGCAGCCTTGCTCGATGAGCCCGAGCTATTGCATCGCATTGCGCGGGAGGTGCGGCAGGCGGTGCCGGCGCATATTCCCTACACGGCCAAGATGCGGCTCGGCGTGCGCGATGCGTCGTGTGCGCGTGAATGCGCCGGCGCGCTTGCGGATGGAGGCATTGAAGAGCTGGTGGTGCATGCGCGGACCAAGCTCGACGGCTATCGTCCGCCCGCGCACTGGCCGGCGATTGCCCGTGTCGCCGAAAGCGTGAAGATTCCGGTCGTCGCAAATGGCGAGATCTGGTCCGTCGCCGACTGGCAGCGCTGCCGCGCCGAAAGCGGAGCGGGGGATGTGATGCTGGGCCGCGGCGCGGTAGCCGATCCTTTACTCGTGAGCAGGATTCAGCGCGCAGCGGCGGGCGAGGCGGCGTCCTCGCCACACGAGGATTGGCCGAGGCTCTTGCCGCACATCGCGCATTTTTGGCAGCGCGTGCGCGCCAAGGTCGAAGCGCGGCATGCCCCAGGACGCTTGAAACAATGGTTGTATCTGCTTGAACGCAACTATCCGCAAGCGGCGCGTCTGATGGCGGAAGTTCGGGCCGTGCGTTCCGCCGTGGAGATCGAGGCGATTTTGCGGTGCTATGCGGTGCCGCTCGCGTTAAGTCACCATGAAGAGCGGCGGCCGCTGGACGCCGAGCCCGCGCATGATCGTGCGTGCGGCGTCGAGACCCGAACGCACAGCGCTTTCCAGCGTGGCGGGATAGTCGGATGCAACGTAATCGCCGGCGAGCAATAAATTCTTGACCGGGGTGACGCCGATTGGCCGGAAAACGCCGGGGACGCAAGCGAAGGTTCCACGCTTTTCGGTGATGACCTCGCTCCAATACGGCGCCGGCAGGCGGCCTGTGCGGTCGATGAAAACCCGTTCGATTTCCTGATGGGCGCGCAAGGCGATTTCTTCGCGCGGCAGATTGGCCGCTGCCGCGCTGACGACCCCTGCGAGCAACCCCTTGGGGCCGCCGAAACAGCCGCGGTCAAAGACCCATTGCAACATGCTGTCCGCCAGGCCGATCATCGGTTCGGGCAGTGCTAGCGGCGGGTCGTAAGCCAGATAAACCGTCGTGATCGCTTCGCTCGGCAGTGCGTCCAATTGCGCGCGCAGGCGCTCCAGCTCGCTGAATTCCGTGGTCAGGGCGGCGACATGCCACGGCGCGGTGGCGATTACGACATGGCTGTAGCGTTTGTCGAAGGGATCGCCCGCGAGCCGGAAGCCATCGGGCGTGCGCTCGATATTGCGAATACGCGTCGCGGTGTGAACCTGCTGCTGGCGGCGGGAAAGGTAAACCGTCGCGGGCACCGGTAGGAGTTCGCTGAGATCGACTTTCGGCACGAGCATTTCCGCCGCGCCCGCATGCGCGGCCAAGCTGTCGCGCAAAACATTGGCGAAAACCTGAGCCGATGCGCGCCCGGCGGGGGTGTTGAGCGCCGCGATGCAGAGCGGTTCCCAAACGAGCTGCGTGAGGGTTGCGGTTTGGCGCGTGCGGGCGAGCAATCTGCTTACGCTGCAATCCTCGCCCAGCGTGAAGCGGCAGGCTTTAAGGGTGCGCAGGAGCCGGATTGCGGCAAAGCGGTCGGCCCAGTTCAAGCCTTTCGCCGTGAGCAGGCCCGCGGCGAGATGCAACGGTGCGGGCAGCGCGGCGGCCTGGATTTTCAGCCGGCCTGGGACATGAATGAAGAACGGGCGGGTATACAACCGTTTCGGATTGACGCGTAAAAACCGCATCAGGCTGAGCGTTTCGGTGTAGGCGCCGAGCAGAATGTGCTGGCCGTTGTCGATGCGCCAGCCGTCTTTTTCCACTACGCGCGCGCGTCCGCCCATTGTCGGCGCGGATTCGAATACGGTAACGGGCAAATCGGCACGCGCGAGTTCGACTGCGCATGCCAGCCCGGCCCATCCGGCGCCGATGACTCCGATGTGCGGGCTCATGCGGCAGCGGCCGGAGAGGGCGCCGGAATATCGGCCACGTGAAAACGGAAACGGCCTTCGCGGCGGTCTTCGAAGTAGTAACGCAGCGTCATCGCCACCGAGCGGAAAGCCAGCTCGTTCCAGGGAATTTCATGTTCTTCGAACAGTCGGACTTCGAGCGATTCGGGGCCGGGACCGAAGTCGAGATCGAGCAGCCGCGCGCGGTACAGGATGTGCACTTGGCTGATATAGGCGACGTTAATCAAGGAATAGATTTCGCTGACCTCAATGCGCGCGCAGGCTTCTTCGGCGGTTTCGCGCCGGGCGGCTTCGGCGGTCGTTTCCTCGTTTTCCATGAAGCCCGCCGGAAGCGTCCACTTGCCGTAGCGGGGCTCGATCGCACGTTTGCATAGCAGAATCCGCTCGCCCCATTCGGGAATCGCCCCGACGATAAGTTTGGGGTTGAGGTAATGAATCGTGTGGCATCGGTCGCAAACATGGCGCGGTAATTGATCGCCAGGAGGTATGCGCAGCGTGACGGGAGCGCCGCAGTGGGAGCAGAAGTTCATGGGCCGCTAGCTTTGGAGGTCTGTGGGGCCGATTCTAAACCAGCAGTATTAAGTTTCTTTGTGACTCGCCGTTAGCTTATTTGTAGCCGCGTTCGTCAAGTCATTTAGCCTGAGCTAATCCGCGAAAATGCCATCCCTTTTCGATATCACGAAGTTCGAACAACTCAAAGCCACGGGCGATCTACCCTCGCCGCGCGGCGTGGCGTTGGCGATCATCCATGCGACACAGGGCGATGATGTTTCGATGACGGAACTGGCGCGGATCATCAAGTCCGACCCCGCTTTCGTCAGCCGTTTGACTAAAGAAGCCAATTCCCTTGTGGGCTTGGGGGTTGCGCGCCAGCGTTCGATTATCGCGGTGCAGGAAGCATTGACCGTATTGGGCCTTTCGTCCGTGCGTAATCTGGCGCTCGGTTTTTCGCTACTTTCTAACTACCGTCGGGGTGCGGCGGGGTTCGACTATGAACGGTTCTGGTCGGCTTCGCTCCTCTGTGCGATCGGCATGCAGACGGTGACCCGGCGCACGCGTGTCGCGCCGGCCGACGAAGCCTATTGCGTTGGTTTGCTGTGCCGGATTGGCGAATTGGCGCTTGCGACGGTTCATCCGGAACAGTATGGCGCGCTGCATGACGAAGTGCTGGACGGTAATCCGGATCGTCTCGTGGCACTCGAACGCGAACGTTTCGCCATGGATCACCGCGAACTGAGCGCGGCGATGCTGGCCGACTGGGGTTTCCCCAAGGTGTTTACCGAGTCGGTTTTCGCCCATGAAGCGCTCGGCGAAGCTGTATTTTCGCCGGTCGGACGCGAAGCGGTGATCGCCGAATCTTTGGTCCTGGTGCGCCGTTTGGCTGATTTTTGCCTGGCCGAAGAGGCGTCTCAACCCGCGCTTGCGCCTTTGTTGATTGAAGCGGCTGCGCGTTTATCGATCGATGTGGAAGCGCTGAGCGAAATCAGCGATCACGTCGTAGCCGAGTGGACGAGTTGGGGATCTTTGCTGCAACTGAAAACCCGTGTTTTGCCGCCTTTTGCGAGCTTACTCGGTTTGCGTCTTAGTGTGGTCACGGCAAACGTTGTTCCGCATCCACCACTCGCGGTCGAGCCGCCTTTGCGTAGAGAGCCTGAAGAAGAGTCCGCAGTAGTGCCGGCTGGGCCTAAATCGCACTTGCGCATACTTGTCGTGGAGGCGGACCCGGACAGCCGCCGCCAAATTTGCGAAATCCTGGAATCGGTTGGGCATAAAGTCGAGGAAGCGGAAACCGCCAGGCAAGCCGCCGAACAGGTTTTGTTATTCCTGCCGCATTTGATGATCGTCGATTGGACGCTGCCCGATGGCAGCGGGCTGGAGGTTGTTGAACGTCTGCGCCAGATCCGTATGGGGCGCAGAGTCTATGTACTGGTTCTGACTGGTGGGCACGACGAACAGCATCTCGTCGAGGCGTTCGAATCGGGCGTGGACGATTTCATGAGCAAGCCGGTCAATCCGCGCGTATTGCTCGCTCGTCTGCGCGCAGCGCAGCGCGTGGTGAACCTGCATCAAGAGATCGAACAGGACCGCGACGAGATGCGCAATTTTGCGGCCGAGCTTGCGGTATCGAACCGGCGGCTGCAAGAAGTCGCCTTGCTCGATGCCTTGACAGGCTTCCCCAATCGCCGCTACTTCATGGATCGGGTCGAACAGGAATGGGCGGTATCGAACCGGAACAAGCGTCCGCTGTCGTGCATGGTGATCGACATCGACCAATTCAAGCAGATCAATGACACGTATGGGCATGATGTAGGCGATGCCGTGCTGAAATATGCCTCCACCTGTCTGAAACGCGGCTTGCGCGCGCAAGATGTAATCGCGCGAACCGGCGGTGATGAATTTGTCGTGCTGTGCCCGGACACGACTGTGATAGAGGCTGAATATGCGGCGGAGCGTGTGCGCAGAACGGTCGAAAGCGAAGCAATCTGCATTGGCGAATTGTGTTTGAAGGTCACCGTGAGTATTGGCGTGGCGGATTGCGATCGTTTGATTTGCAGCCCGGACGCATTGGTGAAAGCCGCCGATCAAGGGCTTTATGCGGCCAAGCAGGCCGGGAGAAATCGGATTGGGCGTGCGCCTGTTCAATTGGAGCAAGATACTCTCCCCGCGGTAGGTTTCCGATAAAAGCCGCTCATAAAACCCTGCATGCTGCGTTGCGCTTATTTGCCGTGCGTTTTGCACTGCCTGCGTTTCGCGCGCCTTGCCTGTACCGCTTCTAGCGGGTCTAAGCAGAAATAACGGATCAATACCGCATCTGCGATTTTGTTTTCATGTAGGAAAAACTCCTACTTAATCGAGGGTAATTCTGCTACTCGATTTTCCGACATTGGCCGACTCAAGTTTTGAGGCGCGAAAGGCTAAAGTACACCCCATGGAATCACTCATTGCGAAAAGCAAATCGAGAGAGGGGTCTGAAATGCGTAGCGCTCAATTGTCCGAAGATATCCGTGATTTGAACCTTTCCTATTTGATGCTTGCACAGCGTTTGCTGGCGGAAGATCGTGAGCATGGCATGTTCCGTCTCGGCATCGGGGAAGATGTGGCAGAAATCATTGAGACCTTGTCGCCAGCCCAGATCCTGCGTATGGCGAGCAGCGGTCTGGTGCTCTGTCATCTGAGTTTCAACGATGAACTTATTTTGAATCTTTTGTCTAATCACGAACGTGAAGCCAGCGTCGCAAGCATTCATGCAGCAATCGTCGCGGGGAGCCGTCCAGTAGAAACGCTCGCCTGAATAGGAGGACATCATGGCCGGTCGTAGCGTAGTTCAAGATGCAATCGATACTCAGCGCGCTATGGAAATGGTGCGTATGGGCGCGCGCATGCAGATGCTTGAAGCCGAAACCGGTTTGTCACGTGAGCGCCTGCTGAAGCTGTATAAGGAAGTGCGTGGAGAGTCTCCGCCAAAAGGCATGTTGCCGTTTTCGGCTGATTGGTTCATGAGCTGGCAACACAACATCCACGCCTCTCTTTTCCTGTGCTATTTCGATTTCGTTTCTGAAAAGAGCGAGTTTGATCGACTCGAAAGAATCCTCGCCGCTTATCGGATGTATACCCAGCATTGCGATGAGTACGAGATGGAGCATGTTTTAAGTCTGACGCGCGCTTGGACTTTAATTCGCTATTTCGACGCCGACATGCTCCAGCGTGCGACCTGCACGCGCTGTGGAGGCCATTTTGTCGCGCATGCCTATGACCCCACGCACGACTATGTTTGCGGTTTGTGTAATGTGCCGTCGCGCGCAGGCAAAACCCGCCGTGCTGCCGCCGCTGCCGAAGAGACTGTCGCTGCTTGACCACGGTTCGAGCGCAAGCCCCGCCATTCATGGCGGGGTCAGCGAGACAAGTGTTATCTTACCCCTGCAATAATCAGATGCCGTCCGGCGCAAGCCTGGCGGCATTTTTTCTGGCCTCTGAAAACTCAAGTTTGGAACCCCTTCGCCGATAGTTCACAAGGGCGCGGGAACGAGTTCATGCCTTTATTTTGGTGGAGAAGCGGCACATGTTTCTAATTATCGGCTACGTGATCGTCCTTGCGGCCTCGCTAGGCACGTACGCGATTCATGGAAACCTCGCAGCACTTTGGGTTCCGCCCGAATACCTCGCGATCATCGGCCTGACTGTCGGCGGATTCGTGGCGGGCAATGGCGCCAAAACCATAAAGGCGACACTTGGCGCCTTGCCTTCAATTCTAAAAGGATCGAAATACAGCAAGGAGATGTATGTCGATTTGCTGGCCATGCTTTATGAAATTCTCGCCAAAGTGCGTAAAGAAGGATTGATGTCGATAGAAAACGATGTCGAAAATCCCGATTCGAGCCCGACATTTTCCAAGTATCCCAGTGTCACCGCAGATCATCACGCAATGGAATTTTTAACCGATTATTTGCGCATGATGGTAGGCGGCAACTTGAATGCGTTCGAAATTGAAAATCTGATGGATATGGAAATAGACACTCATCATCAGGAAGCGCACGGTCCGGCACATGCCATGTCTAAAACGGCGGACGCCCTGCCGGCTTTCGGTATCGTGGTTGCCGTGATGGGGGTCGTGAATGTGATGGGATCGGTCGGAGAGCCGCCCGCCGTCCTCGGAAAGATGATCGGCGGCGCTCTGGTCGGTACCTTCCTAGGTATTTTGATTAGCTACGGTTTTGTTTCGCCGATTGCCGGACAGCTTGAACAAAAGGCCGACGAGGGATCGAAAATCTTTCACTGCATCAAGGTCGTGCTGTTGGCCAGTATGAATGGATACGCACCGCAGGTCGCGGTGGAGTTCGGGCGAAAAGTGCTGTTCTCGACCGACCGTCCTGGCTTTAGAGAATTGGAAGAAGAGATTAAGAGCCGCAAGAAATCATGACGCCTGGCGTGGCTTGGGTGTTGCATTGATTGATGTGTGGATTTCTGAGTGAATATGGCCGACTCGACCCAGCAACCCATCGTCGTAAAAAAAATCAAGAAAGGCGGCGCCGGAGCTCACGGCGGAGCCTGGAAGCTTGCGTATGCGGACTTCGTGACCGCAATGATGGCTTTCTTCCTTTTGATGTGGCTGCTCGGCTCAACGACCGAGGGCGACCTGAAGGGGATTTCGGATTATTTCCAGTCGCCGATGAAGGTTGCGATGTCAGGTGGTCAGGGCTCTGGCACCGCGACCTCGTTGATTCCCGGTGGCGGCAATGATCTGACCAAGGCGGTCGGAGAGGTTGCCAAATCGCATTATCGGGACGATTCCAAAAAATCATTGCCCGTTAGTAAAGTTGCGTCTCCCGATCAAGAATTGAGTGAGCGCCTGCGTTTCCAGGAAACGAAGCAAAAGCTTGAGGCGATGATTGAGGCAAACGCCTCGTTACGCCAATACAAAAATCAATTGCTTCTCGACATTACCAGCGAAGGACTGCGCATTCAAATTGTCGATGAAAAGAACCGTCCGATGTTCGATCCCGGCGCGTCCACACTCAAGCCCTACACTAATAAAATTCTGGATTTGATCGCTCCAACCCTGAATGAATTAGAAAATCGGATCAGCGTGTCGGGACACACCGATGCAACGCCATATGTCGGTGGAGACCGCGGTATTGGCAACTGGGAATTGTCGACAGACCGCGCGAATGCGTGTCGACGCGAATTGGTCTTGAGCGGACTGGACGAACATAAAGTGGCGCGAATTGTCGGTCTCTCTTCGACAATTCCACTCAATGCGCAAGATCCTTTTGATCCGATCAATCGGCGCATCAGTATTGTCGTAATGAACCAGAAGACCGAAAAAGCTTTGCTGGAAGCGGGGAAAACGCTTGAGTAGGTGGGGGCTCGGTTCATTTTGAGAAAAGAATCGGATGCTTGAGGCGAACGGTTCGATTGCAGGAGTAAGGTATGACGGACAGGAAAATTGAGCGTCCCTGGATGTTTGAATCGCAAAGCCGCGTGAGTACGTTGTCGACAGCAAACCGCTTGCGTTCGGATGCTGCAAAAACGCCTGCTTTAGCCCCGCTACGCACTATGGTGCGCAACACGAGTGTCGATGCGCTGGAAAAAAGTGCCGCCGCACGTGCCGCGATCTTCGAGAGTTTGAAAAAGATCGATCCGGGAACGCGCGAGTTTTCCTTTACGGACAAGGACTTTGAGCGCGTTCGGGAGTTGATTCACAGGCATGCGGGCATCTCGCTTTCTGCCCTTAAACAGGACATGGTGTACAGCCGTCTATCACGGCGTCTGCGCGCGCGCGGCGAACGGCGCTTTTCCGACTACCTCGATAAGCTCGAAAGGCATTCGGACCCCGCGGAATTAGAAGAATTTGTCAATGCGCTGACAACGAACCTCACTTCGTTTTTCCGCGAGGCGCATCACTTCGATACGTTGCGCGATGTGCTGCGGCGCAGCGGCGGCAAACGTCAATTCAATATCTGGTGCTGCGCTTCGTCGACCGGGGAAGAAGCTTATTCGATCGCGATGACCGCGTGCGAGGCGTTTTGCTCTTTGACGCCTCCCGTGAAGATTATCGCTTCCGATCTCGATACCAAAGTGCTGGCGCATGGCGAACGTGGCGTTTATAGCGCGGACCGCGTTGAGCGTTTATCGGCTGACCGGATTCAAAAGTATTTCATTCGAAACAGCACTGATCCGCACGGGGCCGTGTCCGCGCGTCCCGAGTTGAAGCGCTTATTGAACTTTCGTCGCGTCAACCTGCTCGAACCAAATTGGCCAGTCAGCGAGAATGGTCTGTTCGATGTGATCTTCTGTCGCAACGTGATGATCTATTTCGATAAGTCGGTGCAGTATGGCATCCTGAAACGCTTTACTCCGCTTTTGCGCCCGGACGGTTTGCTGTTCGCCGGGCATTCCGAAAATTTCATGCATGCGGCGGATTTGTTCCGTTCTCTGGGGAAAACCGTTTATGCCCGCGTTACCTCCTAAACCTGCGCCGGTTCTGCACGCGGAGCCTCGCAACAAAGGCGGCGATGCAAGCTTGACCACGAGTCGAACGCAAGCCCCGGCGGGGTCAGCGAGACAAGTGTTACAGGCGCCGAAGGCGCCCCCGATTTGTGGGGAAGAAGCCCCACGCTTGAGCTTGGGGCAATCCACGAAAAAAATCAGAGTCGTGGTGGTCGACGATTCTGCTTTCATGCGTTTGGCGCTGACGCGTTTGATTGACCAGGCGAACGATATGGAGGTCGTTGGAACGGCGGGGAATGCTGCTTCTGCCGCGGTGCAGATCACGCGGTTGGCGCCCGATGTTGTGACGCTCGATATCGAAATGCCGGGCGTCAGCGGATTGGATTTTCTGGAACGTCTGATGCAGCAGAATCAGACATTGCCCGTCATCATGATTTCAAGTTATACCGAACGGAATTCGGAGACTACGCTGCGCGCGCTTGAACTAGGCGCCGTCGACTTTGTAACCAAGCCGGCCGGAAGAACGGGAGAGGCTTTCGAGGCGCAGGCTGAGGAAATCCGCGAAAAAATCCGCGCAGCCAAACTTTCCAAACGGAATGATGCGGGGCGCAATAGCCGTTCTGGCGGGGAGAGGAAAATCGAGTCGGCCAGCGTCGATGTGGCAATGCAGCATGAGCGCATTATATTTATTGGCGCATCGACGGGCGGGACCGAAGCGATCAAGGAGGTGCTGACGCATTTGCCAGCAGAGATGCCGCCAATTCTGGTTGTGCAGCATATGCCGGAAATGTTTACCGGCTCGTTTGCGAAGCGCCTGGATAATTTGTGCGCGCTGCGGGTTAAGGAGGCCGAAGACGGCGACCGCATTTTGCCCGGACATGCCTATATTGCACCAGGGCATTCTCATCTTGCAGTGCGCCGCAGCGGAGCTGGGTTTCAGTGTGAGTTATTGCAAAGCGAACCTGTGAATCGCCACCGTCCTTCCGTCGAAGTGTTATTTGCTTCCGCAGCGAAGATTGTCGGTCCCAATGCGATTGGCGTAATGCTGACGGGGATGGGTAAGGATGGCGCCCAAGGCATGTTGGCGATGCGCCGGGCGGGCGCCTGGAATATCGGCCAAGATCAGGACTCTTGCGTGGTTTATGGAATGCCGCGCGAGGCCGCGATTATCGGTGCGCTCGACGAAGTGGCTCCGTTGGGCGAGGTTTCGCAGCGAATCCTGGCGCGTTTGAGACAAGGTACGCTCAGAGTTTCGAACTGAAAGGGGAGGAAAGCATGAATACCTTGTTGATGCAGCGTAACAATAAAGTCGTCATGAGCCTGAGCGGTCGTTTCGATTTCAATTCGCATCGCGAATATCGTGATGCCTTAAAAGAACTCATGGGCTATGCCGATGCCGCTGCGGCTTTTGAGGTCGACTTGGCCGATGTGGACTATATCGACAGCTCCGCATTGGGGATGCTGCTTTTGCTGCGCGATAAGGCCAATCAGGTCAACAAACCGCTCGTTTTAACCGGGGCGCGCGGTAATGTGCGGCAAGTGCTCGAGATCGCGAATTTCCCCAAGATTTTCAAAGTCGCTTGAGCGCAAATCTCCCCCTCTTCAGCGCGTTTTTTTAAGCGGCCTCCCAATCGTCAATGAGTAATTGCAGTGAGGCGTTACCGCGATATTCATTCACCGCAAGCTGAAAGGCCGCGGTAAGCCGCTCCGGTGCTGGATCGGAATGACGGAAGCGGATTGCTTCAAAACGTTCTGTGCCTCTACGCAGCGTGAGTTTTACATGTTGGTCTTTTAGCAGGCGCTGCGATTCCACCTCGAAGCAATCCGAAAAAAGCGGCGCGGGAAAACCTTGCCCCCATATCTCGTTTTCAAGCATACGCGCGGCTTCCAGGCTCATTTCCTGGGTACTTAGCGATCCGTCGGTTTCGGTTGTTTGTTTGAGTATTTCAGGGCCCGCCAATTGGGTCACGATGCGATCGAAAGCTGCCGCGAAACGCGGGAAGTCACTTTCCGCAATCGTAAGTCCTGCCGCCATGGCATGACCGCCGAATGTGCGCAGTAAATCCGGTTCGCGTTTGCTGAGGAGATCCAGCGCATCACGCAGATGCAGGCCGGGAATCGAGCGCCCCGAACCTTTCAGCAGGCCCTCGTTTGAGCGGGCAAAAGCGACCACGGGCCGGTGCCGATGTTCTTTGATGCGGCCGGCGAGGATGCCGATCACGCCTTGATGCCATTCCGGATCGAACAACGCAATCCCTGCCGCGCGACCCGTGTCGATGCTTGCGAGCATTTCGTCGGCGCGTAGCTGCATGTCGCCTTCGATATGGCGGCGCTCGCGGTTGAGCTGATCGAGTTCGCGCGCCATCCTTACCGCGTCTTCCGGCTTATCGCAGAGCAGACATTCGATGCCGAGCGACATGTCGGTGAGGCGGCCTGCCGCATTGAGCCGGGGGCCGATGCCGAAACCCAGATCGAAGGTCGTGGCGCGCGCCGGATCGCGCGACGCGGCGGCGAACAGCGCGCGGATGCCAGGCTGCATGCGGCCCGCGCGTATTCGCGCCAGACCTTGATGCACGAGAATGCGGTTGTTGTGATCGAGCGGCACGACGTCCGCCACGGTTCCGAGCGCGACGAGATCGAGCAAATCGGCGAGCCTGGGTTCGGGCCGTTGTGCGAAATGCCCACGCTGGCGCAGTTCGGCGCGTAACCCCAGCATCGTATAAAAAATGACTCCAACGCCCGCCAGATCTTTGCTCGGGAAATTACACCCGGGCTGGTTCGGGTTGATGATGACATCCGCGTCGGGCAACTCCCCTCCGGCCAGGTGATGGTCGGTAATCAACGTTTTAATGCCCAATTCGCGCGCGGCGGTCACGCCTTCCATGCTGGCAATGCCGTTGTCGACCGTGACGAGCACATCGGGTTTGCGTTGCGCGGCCAGTTCAACGATGGCCGGCGTAAGGCCGTAACCAAACTGAAAGCGGTTCGGGACAAGGTATTCGACCGTCGCGCCGAAGCTGCGCAGTGCGCGGATTCCGAGCGCGCAAGCGGTCGCGCCGTCGCAGTCATAGTCCGCGACGATCAGAATTTTCGCGTGCATGGCGATTGCATCGGCAAGCATGTGCGCTGCCGCCTGCATGCCGCTCAGCGCCGTCGGCGGGATGAGCGCGTCAAGCGCGTAATCGAGTTCGTTTTTGCGTGTAACGCCGCGTGCCGCGTAAAGGCGCGCGAGCAAAGGGGGCAAACCGGAATTGGTGAGCTGTGTGACCGCCGTGTTGGGAACTGCGCGAGCTTGGATGCGTTGCATCGGTGAAAACCTGGAAAGTCTAATTATTAAATTGTGTCACGGACAAGGCACAGCGTAACCGATTTGGTTCTACGCCCGACACCGATGCTGGCAGTCTTATCGGCTTTGTTCGCAGCGCCGTTTCATGAGCGAGTTTATATCCCGTGCCTCGCTCAGCGTATTCGAGAAATTCTGATCACGGCGGTGAAAAAACGTATCCGCCACAGCGTTTGGCGGCCGTTATACCTAGTGATAGGACACATGGCGATGTGTGGCGTGGGGCTGCGAAATAGATCACGCGGGCAAGTCGGGAATACTGACATCTCAAAATGTCGAGCGGATATTATTTTTAACAGTTTATTGATATATAACGATTTTTTCAGTTTGGCATTGATTTTGCTGAATATGGCGTTGTTGGTGAATGCTATGGGAAACCCGGGCTGAAGCCATTTTTCAATTTACTGGATACGGATCGAGTACGATTTAAATGAAAACGAAATACTTTTTTACTGCGATGGCTTTTATCGGCGCTGCGATGACAAGTGCATCGGTGAGTGCGGAAACCATTACGGTCACCTATAACGGCTCCGCGGATTTCGGTGCGGGAGCTGTCGGATTCCAGGTTGGCGCGACTTCACCGAATCCGGATTCCAGCTCCAATCTGGTTGGCGTTGAAATTGGCGGAATGAATTTCAAGAGCAACGATACTTCCTACGATTTTTTGGCGACGGGGCAGTTCGATGCATGGTGCGTGGATATTTACCACTGGATGAATGGCGGAACCTTTACATATAACGTAGGAACGGAAAGCGATCTTGCCAGCGCGCTGGCTTCGGCCCAAAGGGTCAGTGATCTCATTACTTTGGCGAACGAGGTATACAGCCTGGTTGATACGACAACGGAATCGGCCGCATTCCAATTGGCCGTCTGGACCATCGCATACGGCACGCCGGATGCGTCGGGGGCCTACCAGCTGAGTTCAAGCGATGCCGGTTTCAGCGTGGATTCGGGGACGCTCAATTCGGACGCCGGGAAACTTGCGAATCAGTGGCTCAGCAATTTGGATTCCGCGCAGCAGCTCGGGAGCTACAAACTGACTTATCTGAATGACGGCACGGGTAACTACACGCAGGATGTGATCGTGTTCTCGAAGAACGTTCCCGAACCCGCCTCCTTTGCGTTGTTAGGTATCGGGCTGCTTGGGCTTGGCGCCTTTCGGCGTAAAGCATAAAGGCTTCGAGCATTCCTGAATCGGACATTCACTGCTAAAACTTGAAATCCTCTGTGTGTCATCACAGAGGATTTTCTTTTTTAACTGCGCAATAAACGATGCCGGATTGCCCTGAACCCCGTACCCAAAATAAAAATCCCCTGCGGGATAAGCGCAGGGGATTTTCGCGGGCGGCAATTCTAAAACCAGCGTCTTTACACTTGCTTACGCCGCAGCGTGCCGAGACCGAGCAGTCCAATGCCCAGCAATGCGAGCGAGGCAGGCTCCGGAGCCTCTGTAAAAACGATGGTGCCTTGCGTAGTGGGGCTACCTGTACTGCCTAGGTAGGTGAGCGTGTAGTTCCCGAGCTGCTGTGCGGAACCCAAATCGCTGAGCCATTGATTCGCGAGCTGTCCGGAGGCCGAACCGGCGGTCGTCGGATCCACGCTAAAGCTGTTACCGGGCGCGTTGAGCTGGTAAATGCCCGAGCCGTTGGGGGTGCCAAATGCGATGGTCCACACGGCCAATTGGAATGCGGCTGCTTCCGTTGGCGTATCGACGAGGCTATACACCTCGTTCGCCAGGGCGATAAGCTGGCTGACCTTTTGAGTCGAACCCAGCGCGGCGGCAAGATCGTTTACGCCACCGACGTTATAGGTAACATCAATCCCCGGCCCCTGCAGAGTGTGATCGATGTCTACGCACCAAGCGGTGAAATTCCCGCCGCTGGCAAAGCCGTAGCTGCCACCGGTGCTGGTATCGATGGTCTTGAAGTTAATATCGCTTATATATACCGAGTTACCGTTAAGGGTGCCATTTATGCCTCCGATGTAGCCTGCGTTGTGATCAGCAGTCTGTTGAACGGTGATGGTATCCGCATAGGCTGATGTGGCCAGTCCAAGGAGCGCCATGGATGCGAGGAAATGTTTCGTTTTCATAGGAGCCACTATCGATCTGTTTGTTGAAAATTTGGTCATTGGACACCAGACAACGCTGAATTCGTATGCTGTCCGCATGTCATGAAGTATGTCATGTACATAGCATGTCGTGTGCCATGAATATTTTTATGTTTTAAAAACAGTGTATTACGTAGATTTTATGTTTCTTGTTTGGTGTGGTTGGCGAAGAGGTGAAAAAATCTCCGACGTTTGACGGCATGGGTTTATGCAAAACGGGTAGCGGCGGAACGAATTTCCGCGGTTTTTCCGCGTGATGGCTTGGCGAATGCCGCGCAGGTGCCGATAGCTCTCTTGGTGTTGCAGGGTTTTTGTGTTTTTTGCTTGGCGTTTTTTACACGCGAATGGAAAGTTTTCCGACATCTGACCATGAAGTCCTGCCATTTATGGCGGGGCCAGTGAGACAAACGTTATTGACTAAGACTGCGATTCAAAAGGATAAAACCCCGTTGCCCAAACCTTGAGCAACGGGGTTTTCGATTGCGGGGGTAGGTATGAAACCCTGGCTGGATCAGCGGCGCAGAAAACGTGCGGGGTCGAGCCGTTCGCCGAGCGATTGGGCGAGTGGCGAGGTGTCGGAGTTGATTTGACTGGCGAGATATTCGCCGAGCAGGGCGCTCCAGACGATGCCGCGCGCGCCGAAACCCGATATCAGATAAAGCCCGGCGTGACGCGGCGATGATGCGCCCGCTGCGATTTCTTCCGGCGCGCCAACGCTAGGCAGCGCCCCGACGATTGGCAGGCGATCGAGTGACACGGGGCGATACGCGACACGGCCGCTCAGCTGATCGATTGGATAGTCGCGCGACGTATAGCCGGGCAGCATGCGGTTGAGTTTGTCGAGGTTTTCCAGGTGGTCGCCCAGACGGATGTGGCTCGATTCGTCATCGGCATAAAAGGTCGCGCCCGCTGCGATGAAGCCATCGACGGGTGGGGTCACATAGCCTTGTCCGCAGACGACGGCTTTCAGGCTTGGCGCGGAATGTTCCGGTAAGTGAGTGACCTGCCCGCGCGCGCTGCGCAGGGGGAGCCATTTGGTCAGGCCGAGTCTGCGCGCATCCGCGGCGTTCGCAAGGATGACGACCGGCGCTTCCGCGAGCGTTTCGCCCGCGTCGTTGACGGTGTTCCAGAGGCCCGCGACTCTTTGCAGGCGTGCGATGTATTGGTTGTAGCCGCATGTAATCCGGCTGTGCTGACGGGCGATATTCGCCATGCATACACTCGGAGGATTAACCCAGCCGCCGTGGGGGAAATACCAGCCGCCGAAAGCCGTTGGATAGCCTGCGATTTCGGTTGCTTCGCCGCGCTCGACAAAACGCAAGAAATCCCGTGGTGCCCGCAGGTTTTCGACAATTTCACGTTGTTTGACTTCATGTGCTACATCGCGCGCAAGGTGTAATACGCCGCAAGCTGACCAGCGTGCGCCAAGTCCTTCGGATTCCAGTGTTCTCAGGTGACGTGAACCGTAGAGAAAGCCTGCGCGGGTGAGCTGGAAGAGCCGGCTTTCGTCGGCCGAAGGTAGGGGGCGGAAGGCGCCGGCGAGATTCCCCGAGGCGCCTTGAGCCGGTCGTGCCGCGACCTCGAGAATTTGAACTTCCCAGCCGCGCGCGGCGAGTCGTTCAGCAACCGATGTGCCGGCGAGGCCGGCGCCGATAACGAGTGCCCGTTTATCATCGGGCCCACTGCGTTTTTGTACGCTCGTCGGCAAATGGCCGCAGAGCATTTCGCGCTTGCGATCGAAGCCTGATTGTTTGTCGGTCAGGAAACCCGCTTCGGCGAGGCCGGTGCGCACATAATTAGAAACCGACCAGGTGGCGATCCGGGTTTTGTTGTGCGCGAATTTTGCGAGTAGCTGAAAGAGTGGCTGCGACCACATATCGGGGTTTCTGCTCGGCGAGAAACCGTCGAGAAATATTGCGTCCGCCTGGGTGCGCAGTTCGGAAAGCATCTGTTCGGCTTCGCCAAACAGTACGCTGAGTGTGACGCGGTTTGAATCGAAGTGAAGCCGATGAAAGCCGGGAAGCGCGACGGGCCATTGCGCGCGTAACTGCGCGGAGAGCTCCGCCGGCGCGTGAGAATGGGCATGCGCCTGGGCGAGATCCTGCGCCGAAAACGGGTGTTTTTCGACGGAGATGAAGTGCAGTCTGCGGCTGCGCTGGCTGTCATTACGCCATGCTTCCCAGGCGGCCAGGAAGTTGTGTCCGAGTCCGAAGCCGGTTTCCAGAATGGTGTATTCATCCTGGTCGCGCCAGGCTTCGGGCATTCCGCTGCCAGCCACAAAAACATGGCGGGCCTGGCCCATTGCGCCCGCCGTCGGATGGTAGACGTCTCCGTAGATGACAGAGTAAGGTGTGTTGTGGTCGTCAAGTTCAAATTGCGCGGGCTCGAGCGGCAGATAGCTTTTTGTAGTCACGTTCTCTAAATCCAAAAACTAATTTTTAGCCCGTGCGATCGAACCCGTTTGCTTGATTATTCCGGGCGCATTTGCGGGAACAGGATAACATCCCTGATTGCGGGACTGTCGGTCAGCAGCATGATGAGCCTGTCGATTCCCACGCCGCAACCGCCGGTTGGCGGCAGGCCGTATTCCAGGGCGCGGATATAGTCGGCATCGTAATACATCGCCTCTTCGTCGCCGGCTTCCTTGGCCGCCGCCTGCGCGAGGAAGCGTTCGGCCTGATCTTCCGGGTCGTTCAGCTCGGAGAAGCCGTTGCAGATTTCGCGCCCGACGATGAAGAGTTCGAAGCGTTCCGTAATCTCCGGTCGGGCGTCGGATTTGCGCGCGAGCGGGCTGATTTCGGTTGGGTAGTCGATGATGAAGGTCGGCTCCCAGAGTTCCGCTTCCGTATTCGCTTCGAACATCAGCAACTGCAGGCCGCCGAGTCCCATTTCGCCCTTGATTTGGATCTTCATTGCGGCGAGCTTGTCGCGCAGCCAGGCTGCATCGTTAAGTTGCTCCAGCGAGAAACCGGGATGGTATTTGTGGATCGCCTGGGCCATCGTCAGGCGATGGAAGGGCTTGGAAAGATCGAGTTCGCGGCCCTGGTATTGGAAGGTTTCGGCGCCGAGCGCTTCACGCGCGGCGTGGCGCAGCAGGCCCTCGGTGAAGTTCATGACGAGTTCGTAGTCGGCGTAAGCCTCGTAGAACTCCATCATCGTGAATTCGGGGTTATGCCGCGTGGATAGACCTTCGTTGCGGAAATTGCGATTGACCTCAAAAACTTTTTCGAAGCCGCCGACGACGAGGCGCTTGAGATAAAGCTCGGGCGCGATGCGCAGGAACAGTTCCATGTCGAGCGCATTGTGATGCGTGACGAAGGGCTTGGCCGCCGCGCCGCCGGGGATCGGATGCATCATCGGCGTTTCTACTTCGAGGAAGCCGTGCTGCGTCATATAGTTGCGGATCGATTGAATCAGGCGGCTGCGCGCGACGAAGGTGAAGCGCGATTCTTCCGAGGTGATCAGATCGAGATAGCGCTGCCGGTATTTGGTTTCGACATCCGCGATGCCTTTATGTTTTTCGGGCAGAGGGCGGATCGACTTCGAGAGCAGGCGGATTTCGGCGGCGTTAACCGAAAGTTCACCGGTTTTGGTTCTGAACAGCGCGCCGACGCAGCCAACGATGTCGCCCAGATCCCAGGTCTTGAAATCGGCATAGGCGTCTTCGCCGAGCGCATCGCGCGTGACATAAAGCTGAATGCGGCCGGAGAGATCCTGAATCGTCAGGAAAGAGGCTTTGCCCATCACGCGTTTGAGCATGATCCGGCCTGCGACTTTAACCGTGATCGGCAGCGCTTCGAGTTCTTCGTTTGTCTTTTCGCCGTACAGTTCGTCGAGTTTGCCGGCGGTGTTTTCGCGCCGGAAATTGTTCGGATAAGCAGCGCCGCTTTCACGCCATTTGGCCAATTTGGCGCGGCGCTCGGCGATGATGTGATTCTCGTCCTGCTGCGGGACGGTGTTTTCTTGGGTATCAGACATGTTTCGAACTCGGGACGGGCGCGCCCAATCGGCCTGTGCAGGCGGGGCGGTTCGCGCTAATCAAAGTCCCAAATTCTGTCACATTCCGCGGAAGATGTGCGCGCTTAAGAGGGCGATATCGCGGACAGCAAGGCGTCGATGTCGGCCTGCAGTTCGGTGTTGTCGGCGTGGCGGATGCTTTTCACGGAGCCGTTTTCCAAGAGACTCTCATAGCAATTGACTTGGTTGCGGCCGTTGGCTTTCGAAAAATACAGGGTTTCATCCGCACGGCTGAGGATCTCCGTCGGAGGCAGCCTTGGGTCGATTCGGGTGTAGCCGACCGATGCGGTGACTTGGCCGATTTGAGGAAATTCGTGGGTTTCGACCGAACCGCGGAAACGGTCGAAAATCTCGAAGGCGTCGCAGTTGCTCGCGTGGCGTAAAAGCACGATGAATTCTTCGCCGCCGAAGCGGAACAGTTTGTCGCTCTGGCGGAAAGACTTCCGCATTAAATCGGCGACACGCAGCAGCACCTCATCGCCGAAGAGGTGGCCGAAACCGTCGTTGATGCGCTTGAAACGGTCGATGTCGATGACCGCAAGCCAGGACGAGCGTTCGGAGGGTTCGTCTCCGTTGCGCCGGTCATAATCGACCGGAATCGGGCGGCCCGCCCGCATGAGGAAGCGGTCGAAATTCTCATCGAAGGTTTTGCGGTTGAGCAGTTTGGTCAGGGTGTCCAGTTCCGCGTAATCGAGCAGATCGAGCTGGTTCTGGTAAAAATGGGCAATGTGGCGGAAGGCTTGAACCGCTCCGGCGTTCATCTTCGCCTCGCAGTACGCCACGAGCAGCGCATGCGGATTGCCCACTTCGCCGATCGCCAGGGCAATCCGATGCTTGCCGTCACCGGCGTCCTCGCGCATTTCGCCGGGACGCCGAACCGCCTTCATGAGAAAAGTGTCCGCGAGATCGAGTTGAGGCGTTCGATCATCTTCACTGCAGATCGATTTCGCACCTCGGCGGGCTTCCGCGACGAGCGCCACGAGCGGGCCGTGGACCGACGCGCTGACCGCATAAAGCGCAACAATCGAAGCGCTGAGAACATCCCGCATGGCGCTGACCAGACGCAGCGATATCTGCTCCCGGTCGCGGCTCGAAGACATCGCATTGACTTGCTCCAGCAGGCGGAGCATGTCTACATCGGGAGATCCAGTAATTTGCGCGAATGCTTTGCCAGTATCTCGCTTCATGACAAGTGTGCCCGTTACCCGGTTTACTACGGCGGTTTTTGTGTGATTCTTTAAGCGTTTGAAATCGGCTTCCGAGCAAAACTGCTCGCTAAATTCTAGACCTCTCCCGTGAGAACGCCGAGCGCCGGCGTTTAATTATTGCGACTTTTTTATTTGGCCGCAGCGCCTAGCGATAGTCGAAGAGGCTCGCCGCGAGGCTGGGCCGATGTTTCCATTGCAAGGCTTCATGCGGACATTGTGTTTCATCCGCCCAACAAAAATCTATACCTCCCGTCTCAGTACGCCGATGGGCGGGGCCCAGCCGTCGCCGCCTTTCTTCTTGCGCGTGACGAGCGTCAATTGCGCGGGTTGGAAAACGTTGGCGTTGTGCGTCACGGGCGTCGTAATCAGGTACTGCGCGCGTGTCGCGCGCAGGAACGCGCCGACGCGATCGATGTTGGCGACGTCGAGATGCGCGAACGGTTCGTCGATGAATACGAAACCGCCGGGGCGCGCATCGTCCATCAGCAGACCGACGAGCAGGATCAGGGATTTCATGACCTGCTGCCCGCCCGAGGCTTCGCCGTCGTTGAGGTGCTGCACGCCTTTCTGATCGAAGTCGAACTGCACTTCGAGCCCGGCCGAGGAGAGCGTCACATCGTCGTTTTCGAGCGTCGGCGTCGGGCATTCGACATGGATGCCGGCCAGTTCGCCGAGCGCGCGCAAATTCCTGCCATATTGGCGGATCGTCGCGCGAAGTTTTGCAATGTAAGCCGCGCGCGCTTCATCGACGAGAATGCGCGTGCGTTCGGCATAGCCGGAGCGCTCCTTGTAATCGTTTTCGCGCTTCTCAAGCTCAAGCCGGAGCTTGTCGCGCACGATCAGCACCTGCTCGTCGGTCGCCCAGTCGCCCTCATTGAGCCGGCGGCGCAGACGGGCCAGCTCGTTGCGCGCGCCGGAGAGGCCGCCGAAATGTTCATCGAGTTCGGCCAGCGCGGCGGCGGCCAGCCATTTCTGCGGCATGCCCCGGCGCTTGCCGCGCAGGCGGATCAGCCGCGCGGCCTGTTCGAGGCGCTGCGGCTTGACGTCGTTCGTGAGGCGGACTAGCGCCTCGCGCGCGCTGCGCTCCTCGCCGCGCCGGCGGTCCGCTTCGATCTCGATGCCCTTGAGACGTTCCTCGCAGCGCGTTGCCTCGGCGCGCGCTGCTTCGCGCTCTTGCGCGGCGAGCGTGAGCGCTTCGCGCGCGGCGGGTTCCTCCTGCGTTGCGGCTTCGAATTCCGGCGCGCGCGCCAGCAGAAGCTGCGCGGCTTGCATGCCGAGCAGCTTTTCGCGGCTCGCTATCAAGCTCGCATCGGCGGCGTCCTTGCGCTTTTGCGCATCCTGTAGCTGCGCATCGAGTTCGCGCACTTCTGTCTGCAGCGCTTCGACGCGCGCGGCGCGGGCCAGCGCGCCGAACCAGAATTCGTGCGGCACGCCAAGATGGCGCGCGCCGCGGCGTTCGCGGTGATAGCCGTCGCGCGTGATCCAGTCCTGTTCGCGCGGCAGATTCTTGGCCGCATCGGCGTTTTCGACGCGGCGGATGCGGTTGAGGAGATCCGCGAGCCAGCGCGGCGGATCGCCCGCGAAGCGCACGACTTCGAGCAGGCTGCCGGCTTGGGCCGTGGGGCAGGGCGAGCGGTCGGCAACGAGGAAGTGGCGGAAGCGTTCGCGTTCGCCGAGCGACCAAGCGAGGTGGCGGTCGGCTTCGTCCTCAAGCAGGATCAGCGAGCGGTAGGGCCGCAGAATCGCTTCGAGCGCGCCTTGCCAGAGCGGATCGGTGACTTCGGTGATCTCGGCGAGCGTGACATGTTCGATGCCTTTGTCCGCAAGCAGCCCACGGAAGCGGCGGACTTCGGCCTCCTGCGGCGGGCCGGCCTTCTCGCGCGCCTGGCGCAATTGTTCGGCGACTTCCTCGAAGCGCGCCTTGAACGCGCGGACCTCGTTGCGCGCGCTGTCGGCGGCGGTAAAAGCCGCGGAGGCTTCATCCTCGCTCGCGAGCGCTTCGTTGCCGTGCTCACGGCTCACGCGCTCGCGCAGCGCGCCGCGTTCGTTGAGCAGTTTTTCGATGTCGCGCAGGCGGTCGCGCGCGGCGAGCCAGGCGTTCTCGTGCTCGACGCCGCGCTGTTTCGCCGTGTCGAGCCATCCGCGCGCCTGCTTGCGTTCCTCGTCGAGCGCCGCGAGCCGGCCGCTGGCTTCGGCGACGACGGCCTGCTTGGCGTGCGTTTCGATTTTCTCTGCGCGCAGTCGGTCGCGCGCCGCATGCGTTTCGCGCGCCAGCTCGGCGACTTCGAGACGCGGGATCGCTTCGGCTTCGAGCGCCTGAGCTTCGTTCGACAGATCGCGCCATTCGAGATAACGGTCGGCTTCGAGCCGCCTGGCTTCGGCTTGCGCACGCAGCTTTTCAAGGTCGAGCGCGAGCGTTTCGAGTTCCTGCAACGCGGT
This sequence comes from Betaproteobacteria bacterium, assembly GCA_009781175.1. Taxonomy (GTDB): domain Bacteria; phylum Pseudomonadota; class Gammaproteobacteria; order Burkholderiales; family Rhodocyclaceae; genus Niveibacterium. Next base: position 5,114 of record WQYQ01000024.1, on the reverse strand, counting down.
TCGTTGTTCGGTGCGCGCGGTCTGGTAGTTGTCGAGCACTTCCTTGTCGCCGAATACGTCGAAAACAAGGTCAAGCAGCGCGCGCGGCGAATATTCGCAGAGCTTGTCGGTGTCGCCCTGTTCGAGCGAGAGCACCTTGGCGATCGCGGGCGTGAGCCCGGCATAGGCGAGCCGCGTCTGGTAATCGCGCAGGCCGGCCCATTGCGCGCCGGCTTCGAGCTGTTCGATCGTGACGATGCCGTCCTCGATCGTGTATTCGCGCGTCCATTCTCCGCCCGCGCGTTTGATGCGGCAGGCGAGGGTCACATCGTCTTTGAGGCAGGGGAAGAACGGGCGCTTGCCGCTCGGCCCCGGCCGGTTGGCGATGCTGGCGCGAATCCAGGCGAGGCCGGCATTTGCACGCCGTACATAGCGGCGGTAATCGCGCTTGCCCGAGCATTTGAGCGCGAACAGGGTGCGCAGCGCGTCGAGCAGGGTCGTCTTGCCCGAACCGTTGGGGCCGACGATGGTGATGATCTGGGCGTCCAGCGGCACCGTGAAGCGACGCCAGAAATCCCAATGGACAAGCTCGATTTCGCGAATGTGGAACATAGGCTGTTAGTTATTGTTGGGGGTATTTTTCGGCGGGATGCAGAAAGAGGCTCGCAAGCGTTGCGGCGCAGAAGGCCGCGCCCGCGTAAAAGGTGCTCGCGGCCCCGAACTTATCCCACAAAAAGCCGGCGACGATGCTCGCCAGCAGCATCGCGACGCCGCACACCAGATTGAAGAAACCATAGGCCGTGCCGCGTAAATCAGTGGGGGCGACGTTGGCGACCATGGCGGCGAGCAAACCTTGCGTCATGCCCATATGCACGCCCCACAGCGCGACGCCCGCGAGCACCACGCTCCAATGCGCGTCTTTGGCGAGCACCAGGTCGGCGGCGATCAGCACGCCTAGCCCAAGCGCCAGCAGGCTGCGGTGCGACATGCGGTCCGATAGCTTGCCGAACGGATAGGCCGTGAGCGAGTAGATCAGATTCATCGCGACCATGACGAGCGGCACCAGGGCCAGCGGAATTCCGCTTTGCTGCGCGCGCAGAACCAGAAAAGCTTCGCTAAAACGTGCGAGCGTAAACATCGCGCCGATCGCGACGACCCAGGTATAGGCCGGGCCGAGGCGGCGCAGATTTTCGCGGCGGATCGGATTCGAGCGTTTTTCGCCCGCGGCGGACTGCGGTTCTTGTAAACCGAAAATCAGCATTGCAACGGCGGCGAGGCCGGGAATCAGCGCGACCCAGAACACCGCGCGGAAATCGTTCGCCCATAGCAGCATCAGCGCCACACCGAGGAGCGGCCCGAGCACCGCGCCAACGGTGTCGAGCGCCTGGCGCAAGCCGAAGGCCGCGCCGCGCAGATCGGCGGGCGCGATGTCGGCGATCAGCGCATCGCGCGGCGCGCCGCGAATGCCTTTGCCGAGGCGGTCGAGCACGCGCGCGGTGAGGACGAGTTCAAGCGTTGCGGCGAGCGCGAACAAAGGTTTGGTCAGTGTGGCGAGGGCGTAGCCGAAAACCGTCAATGCCTTGCGCTTGCCGAGATAGTCGCTCAGCGTGCCGGAAAAAATCTTGACGATCTGCGCGGTCGCTTCGGCCAGTCCTTCGATGAGACCGACCGCGACCGCGCTGGCTCCGAGCGTGGTGACCATGAACAGCGGCAGCAGCGCGTGGATCATTTCCGACGAAATATCCATCAGCATGCTGACGAAGCCGAGCACCCAGATTCCCTTGGGAATCCGGCTCAAGGCCGAGTGATGCTTTGCGGTTTGCATCGCGTTTGTCCGTACAGTGGGTTTCAGACCGGGGTGAGGCCGTTTTCGTCGGCTTCGAGTTCCGCGTCGGCATCCAGGCCCTCGTCCTCATCCTCGAACAAAGGCAACTGCCGGCCCGCGGCGGCGAGCACATCGGCCAGCGTGCCGTTGACGATGCGGTCGGCGAGCACGCGGTAATCGAGCAGCACATCGAGCAGCGGACCTTCGTGGATCATGCCGCCGCGCCGTTCGATGAAGCCGAGCCGCGCGAGCTTGCCGAGCGCGAAATTGCGCACCTTCGTTTTGCCGCCGAGTTGCAGGCCGAAATCGGCCAGCAGCGCAAGCTCCGAAATCGCGCCGGAAACTTCGTCGCCATGCACGATCGGTTTTTCCTGGCCGAACATGTCGTTCTGACCGTCGTCCTCAAGCACGCGGCGGCCGAGCTGGCGTTCGCGCTTGGGCAGAATAATCAGCGCCCAGATCACGATCAGCAGCGCGATTTCGTCGCGCGTGAGGCCCATTGTGCTGGCCTGGTAGTCGCGTCCGCCGAATACGCCGTCGAGCATGTCGGCGCGCAGGCCGACCGCGACATGCGCGGCGAACGGGTTGTCGAGCAAATTGAGCCCGACTTGCGCGAGCCGGTTTTCGAGTTCGGCGCGGAAGGTTTCATCGACGAGCGCGCGCCGCACTTGCGCATCGGTGCGGGGCAGCCAGCGGTGCGCGAGCAGGCGGGCGATGAGGGCGGTGATCTCGTTTTCCATTCTTCAGGTTTTCCTTTCACGCGCCTTTACGCACAATGTGACCCGCCGACATCTGTGCCACTTCGTCCTCATGCACCGCGACGAGCTGGTCTTCGAGCACGAGGTCGTAGGGCATTTGAGTGAAGTCGGCGACCGGGCCTTCGGCTTGCGCTTCGACGCCGCCGAGCAGCGAGAGCAGCGAGAGCCGGTAGCTTGCTGGGGCGAAGCCGCCGCCGAGCACGAGGCGGTGCGCCGGCGCGCTTGCGGCGACATTCGCGAGTCGGTCGGCGAGCTTCCACAGCAGCGAGAGATCCTCGCTTTCCGGAGCCATGTTCTGATCGACATCCTGCGCCGGTGGCAGGCTGATGTCGGCCTCCATGCGCCGCACTTCTTCCGACAGGCTGCTTTCGGCGCGGTCGAGCAGTTCATGCGCGCCGGCGAGGAACTGTGTTTGCGGCGCAGCGCCGAGCGCGCCGTCGCTCAGGGCGGCAAGCTCGCCGAGCGAGAGTTTGCGCAGCCAGATCATGACATCCGAGGACGAAACGCCCGAAGCGCCGAGCGTGACGCGCTGCGCTTCGATCTTGTTCAGTGCGCGCTGGAAGGCGGCGTCGGCGCGCGCGAGCCGGCTTTGCGCGAGGCCGATCGCGTGCGCGACGCGGCCGATTTCGGGCGTGATCTCTTCGACCGCCAGCAGGTCGTGCAGAATCCGGGTGCCCTTGTCGAGCCAGCGCAGATTGGCCGTGAGCCGGCTGCGCGCGTCGAGAATGCGGAACTCGGAACCCGAGGCGATCGCTTCTTCGAAAGACTCGGTCAGCGCATTGAGCTTGGCGAGCAGATGCTGTAACACTTCGGGCGTCACGCTGTCGGTGGCTTGCATGCCGGCGAGCTGGGTGGTCAGGAAACCGAGTTCGGCGTCCTCCTCGTCGCCAAAGCGCAGCAGCACCGATAGCGCCGCCATCGCATTGCGGCCCGCGTCGGAGAGCTGGTAGTGACGATCCTCGCCGAAATGGATCAGGCCGTTTTCGCGCAGCCGCGTGATGACGGTTTCAAGCTTGACCGGATCGAGGTAGCCGAAATGGCGGCGCAGTTCCTCGGGGGCCCAGCGCGGCGTTTCGGCGCGGCCGCCGAGTTCGCGCAAGACATGCAGGCGAATGAAGACTTCTTCTTCGCCGCCGCGAAACAGCGTGATGAACGCGGCGATAAGCGCCTGCGCGCGTGCGAGCGACCACAGCGCGGGCACGTCGTCGAGCGCGACGCCGGGGGAGAGGAAGTCTTCCAGATGGATGGCGGTTTCGCTCATCCCCGCTCAAACCGCCTGCTTCAGGCTTGCCTCGATGAAGCCGTCCAGATCGCCGTCGAGCACCGCCTGGGTGTTGCCGACTTCGTAGCTCGTGCGCAGATCCTTGATGCGCGACTGGTCGAGCACATAGGAGCGGATCTGGTGCCCCCAGCCGATGTCGGATTTGGCATCCTCAAGTTTCTGCTGCTCGCTCTGGCGCTTGCGCAATTCGGCTTCGTAGAGGCGCGCGCGTAGCATTTTCCAGGCTTCGTCGCGGTTGCGGTGCTGCGAACGGTCGTTTTGGCACTGCACGACGATGCCGCTCGGCATGTGCGTCAAACGCACCGCCGAGTCGGTCTTGTTGATGTGCTGGCCGCCCGCGCCCGATGCGCGGAAGGTGTCGGTACGCACATCGGCGGGGTTGATGTCGATTTCGATCGAGTCGTCGACTTCGGGGAAAACGAAAACCGAGGAAAAGCTCGTGTGGCGGCGCGCGTTCGAATCGAACGGGCTTTTGCGCACGAGCCGGTGGATGCCGGTTTCGGTGCGCAGATAGCCAAAGGCGTAATCGCCCGAAACCTTGATCGTGGCGCTTTTGATGCCCGCGACATCGCCCTCGGATTCTTCGAGCAATTCAACGCTGAAGCCTTTGCGTTCGCAGTAGCGCAGATACATGCGCTCCAGCATCGAGGCCCAGTCCTGCGCTTCGGTGCCGCCCGCGCCCGCGGTGATTTCGATGAAGCAGGGCTGCGGGTCCATCGGATGGCTGAACATGCGGCGGAATTCGAGCGCCGCGACGGACGCTTCGATTTCGGCGACGTCGGCTTCGACGGCGGAGACGGTATCCCAATCCTCCTCGGCCTGACCCAATTCGAAGAGTTCCCGGCTATCGGTAATCTTGCCGAGCACTTCGTCGAGTGTGCTCACGACGGCTTCGAGCGATTTCTTCTCCTTGCCGAGTTCCTGCGCGCGCGCCGCGTCGTCCCACACCTTGGGGTCTTCGAGTTCGCGGTTGACCTCGTCGAGCTTCAGCGACTTGGCGTCGTAGTCAAAGATACCCCCGTAGGGCGCGCTCGCGGGATTTCAAATCTTCGAGCTGATTGGCGATCGCATTGATCCGTTCGGCATCCATTCAACGGCTCCGGGGCAAATTCAGGAAAACCAAAAATTATACAGCGATGGAACCTATTCATAATCTTGCTGCGAGGCTGTGATCGGGGCTCATGCGCTGCTCGGAATCCTCATTTATCACTTATAAACTCCGGTTCCTGCGCTGCTCTTCGCCCCGCTGACAGCCTCTCGCGACAGATTC
>WQYQ01000023.1 GCA_009781175.1 Betaproteobacteria bacterium | reverse complement strand
TGCATATCAAGCAATGGCGAGGCATTGCCACTCGTTATGCAAAACACCTTGATTCGTTCTTGGCTGCCGTGCAAATCCGCTGCCTTACCCTATGGCTCAAAATCTCATGACGACACCACCTAGGTGCAGGAAATAAAACAGTGGTATCAAACCCGCCCTGGCCTGCCCAATAAACGACCTTATGATCGTCCGGGATGCGACAGGCTGGGGGGGCTTGTCCGCGATCAGATCGTCTCGGCCTGCGGATTGAGCTTGAGCGCGTTGGAGTGAAGCTTGTTCAGCGCATTCAGGTAGGCTTTGGCCGAAGCGACGATGATGTCGGTATCCGCGCCCTGGCCATTGACGACGCGGCCTCCGTGCGCGAGCCTGACGGTCACTTCGCCTTGCGCGTCGGTGCCGGTCGTAATCGCGTTGACTGAATAGAGCATTAATTCCGTACCGCTCTGCACAACCGATTCAATCGCACGGAACGCCGCATCGACGGGACCGCTGCCGCTCGATTCGGTTTGTTTTTCCTGGCCGCCGATCGACAAGGTGAGCGCGGCGGTCGGCGTTTCGCCGGTTTCGGAATGGAAGCGCGCCGAAACGAGTTTGTAGTGTTCGAGTTCGATTTCCTGCGTCTCGTCGGACATCAGGGCCTGCAAATCCTCGTCGAAGATTTCGCTTTTCTTGTCGGCGAGCGCCTTGAAGCGCGCAAAAGCATGATTGAGTTGCTCTTCCGATTCGACCACGATACCCAGTTCTTGCAAGCGTGCACGGAAAGCGTTGCGCCCCGAGAGTTTCCCCAGCGTCAAACGGTTTTTCACCCAGCCCACATCCTGCGGCCGCATGATTTCGTAGGTCTCACGATGTTTGAGCACGCCATCCTGATGAATGCCGGATTCGTGCGCAAACGCATTTGCGCCTACGACAGCCTTGTTCGGCTGGACCGGGTAGCCAGTGATCGACGACACAAGCTTGGAGGTCGCGACGATCTGGCGCGTGTCGATGCCGGTTTCGAGTTTGAACACATCGGAACGCGTGCGCACCGCCATCACAATTTCTTCGAGCGAGGCATTGCCCGCCCGCTCGCCGAGCCCGTTGATCGTGCATTCCACTTGGCGCGCGCCGGCCTGCACGGCGGCAAGCGAGTTCGCGACGGCCATGCCGAGATCGTTATGGCAATGCGTCGACCAGATTACCTTGTCGGAATTCGGCACCCGTTCGAGCAACTCGCGCATCCGCTCGCGCCACTGCGCCGGAACCGCATAGCCAACGGTGTCGGGCACGTTGATCGTGCCCGCACCGGCCTTGATCACGGCTTCGAAAATACGCACCAGAAAGTCCACGTCCGAACGCCCCGCGTCTTCGGCCGAAAATTCGACGTCATCGGTAAATTGGCGTGCGAGCTTCACCGCGGCGACGGCGGCTTCGAGCACTTGCTCGGGCTGCATGCGCAGCTTTTTCTCCATGTGGATCGGGCTCGTTGCGATGAAGGTGTGAATCCGGCCGCGCGCAGCAGGCTTGATCGCCGCCCCCGCGGCGCGGATATCGGCCTCGCCTGTACGCGCCAGCGAACACACGGTCGAATCTTTAATCACCTCGGCAATCGCGCGAATCGCTTCCGCATCGCCTGGGCTTGCTGCGGCGAAGCCCGCTTCGATCACATCGACTTTCAAGCGCTCAAGCTGACGCGCGATGCGCAGCTTTTCATCCTTCGTCATCGCCGCGCCGGGGCTTTGTTCTCCGTCGCGCAGCGTCGTATCGAAAATTACCAGACGGTCCTTACTCATGTTTTGTCTCCCAAACCGAATTCAATAGTCTCTTTGCAGTCTAGCGGCGGCGCAACGCTCGCCAAAGCCACATCACATACCCCGACAAACCATACGCGACGAAGAGCCCGAAAAGAACGCCTTCCGGATAGCTCGAAACCGCGAGGAAAACGCCGACCATTCCAAGCACGACGGCAAAAGGCACGCTGCGGCGCAGATTGATGGCCTTGCCGCTCCAGAATAGAACATTGCTGACCATCGAGATGCCGGCGAACACTGTGACCGCGAAAGCAAGCCAGCGCACGTCCTCGCCGCTCGTATGATTATCGAGCATGACCCAGACGAGCCCCGCCACGAGCGCCGCCGCCGCGGGCGAAGGCAGACCCTGGAAATAGCGTTTGTCGACAACGTCGATATTGGTATTGAAGCGCGCCAGGCGCAATGCCGCTCCGGCGCAGTAGATGAAAGCGGCAATCCAGCCCAGCTTGCCCATGCCTTTGAGCGCCCATTCATAGACGACGAGCGACGGCGCCACGCCAAAAGACACCATGTCGGAAAGCGAATCGTACTCGGCGCCGAAATCGCTCTGCGTGTGCGTTAAACGCGCAACGCGGCCATCCAGTCCGTCGAACACCATGGCGACGAAGATTGCGATCGCGGCATATTCAAAGTTGCCCTTCATCGCCTGAACGATCGCATAAAAGCCGCCGAACAAGGCGGCCGTGGTAAACAGGTTCGGCAGGATGTAAATCCCGCGACGGCGTATCGAACCCTGCGGCAATAAGCTCGGGGGGCGTTTTTCAAGCATTGTCTTGCTCTTGTTCGGGCAACGTGCGGCAATATTAGCAGATGGGTTTTGCAGACCAGGCAACCCGCGGCGGCAGCGCGAAAGCAAAACGGCCGCTCATGCGCGGCCGTTTGCGTGCAACCAAAACAGGCGATCAGTTTTTCGACTGGTCGACCAGTTTGTTGGCCTTGATCCACGGCATCATGTCGCGCAACTGAGCGCCGACCTGCTCGACCGGATGCGCGGCGTTCAAACGACGATGCGCCGTCATTTCCGGGTAGTCCATGCGGCCTTCGAGGATGAAGCGCTTGGCATACTCGCCCGACTGAATACGCTTGAGCGCATTGCGCATTGCGGCGCGCGAGGTTTCGTTGATGACCTCCGGCCCGGTGACGTACTCACCGTATTCGGCATTGTTCGAGATCGAATAGTTCATGTTGGCGATGCCGCCTTCATACATGAGGTCAACGATCAGCTTGAGTTCATGCAGGCATTCGAAGTAAGCCATTTCAGGCGCATAACCCGCTTCGACAAGCGTCTCGAAGCCCATCTTCACGAGTTCGACGGCACCACCGCACAGCACAGCCTGTTCGCCGAAGAGGTCGGTTTCGGTCTCTTCGCGGAAGGTCGTCTCGATCACGCCGCCTTTGGTACCGCCATTTGCCGCGGCATACGACAGCGCGATATCACGCGCCTTGCCGGATTTGTCTTGCAGCACAGCAATCAGCGAAGGCACGCCGCCGCCGCGTTTGTATTCGGAACGCACCGTGTGCCCCGGCCCTTTGGGCGCAACCATGATCACGTCGAGGTCGGCGCGCGGCACGACCTGGTTGTAGTGGACATTGAAGCCGTGAGCAAATGCCAGCACCGCGCCTTTTTTGATGTTCGGCTCAACGTCGCTTTTGTAGACCTGCGGGATGTTCTCGTCCGGCAGCAGAATCATGACGACGTCCGCGTTGCGCACCGCGTCGGCAATCTCGGCGACCTTCAGGCCCGCGCCTTCGGCCTTGGTCCAGGAGGCGCCACCCTTGCGCAGACCGACCGTCACATTCACGCCGGAATCACGCAGATTCTGGGCGTGGGCATGGCCTTGCGAGCCGTAACCGACGATGGAGACCTGCTTGCCTTTGATGAGAGAGAGGTCGGCGTCTTTGTCGTAATAAACTTTCATATTGTTTCAATCCTGAATTCGGAAGTTATCGGTTGCGTATTAGAACCTGCTCAGAATCTGTCGCAAAAGGCGTTATGAGCAGGTTCTCAGATCTTCAGCACGCGGTCGCCGCGGCCCAAGCCGCAAACGCCCGAACGAACTGTTTCGAGAACGAGGCTGGCATCGATCGCCGCGACAAAGGAGTCGAGTTTATCCTGAGTGCCGGTTAGTTCGATGACATAACTGGATTCGCTCACATCGACGATATGGCCGCGGAAGATATCAGCCATCCGCTTCATTTCCTCGCGTTCCTTGCCGGTGGCGCGAACCTTGATCATCATGAGTTCGCGCTCGATGTGCGCCGCCTCGGAGATATCGACGACCTTCACGACATCGACGAGCTTGTTGAGCTGCTTGGTAATCTGTTCGACGGTTTCGTCCGAGCCGCGCGTGACGATCGTCATGCGCGACAGCGAGGCGTCTTCGGTCGGCGCCACGGTGAGCGATTCGATGTTGTAGCCGCGTGCGGAGAACAGGCCGGAAACACGCGAAAGCGCGCCGGATTCGTTTTCCAGAAGCAATGAGATAACGTGTCGCATGTCCATTTTTGTACGTTGCGTATCAAAGAGCAATCAGCGCTGCGGCACGAGCAACCCACGGGTGGTTCCCGCCGCCCGGCAAGGCCGGTAAGCCCCGCAGGCAGATGCCGCCGCGGTCGGGCGGCATCCCGCAAACACAGAATGCAAGATTACAAATCCTCGGCGGACAGGATCATTTCGGTCAGACCCTTACCGCCTTGGACCATGGGGAACACGTTCTCGGTCGGATCGACCTGGAAATCAAGGAAAACCAGTTCGTTCTTACGCGCAAACGCTTCGCGAATCGCACCTTCAACATCGCCAGGCTTATCGACATGAATACCCACGTGACCATAGGCTTCCGCCAGCTTGGCGAAGTTCGGCAGCGAACTCATATACGACTCGGAATAACGGTTGCCGTGGAAGAACTCCTGCCACTGACGAACCATGCCGAGATAACCGTTGTTCAAGCTCAGGACCTTGATCGGCAAGCGGTATTGTTTGCAGGTCGAAAGCTCTTGAATACACATCTGGATCGAGCCTTCGCCGGTAATCACAGCCACCGGCGCACCGGGGTGCGCAAGCTGGATCCCCATCGCGGCGGGCAGACCGAAGCCCATCGTTCCGAGACCACCGGAGTTGACCCAGCGCCGCGGCTTGTCGAACTTGTAGTACTGCGCAGCCCACATCTGGTGCTGGCCGACGTCGGATGCGACAAAGGCATCGCCTTGCGTCACTTTCCACAGCGTTTCGACCACATGCTGCGGCTTGACGACCTCTTCCGAGAATTTGTAGTTCAGACACTGACGCCCACGCCATTCCTCGATCTGCTTCCACCACGGTTCGAGCGCGGCCGGATCGGAGCGATCGCCCGAGGATTCGAGCATTTTGAGCATGTCGTCCAGGACGTCGGCAAGATTGCCGACGATCGGCACATCGACCCTGACCCGTTTTGAAATCGAGGATGGATCGATATCGATATGAATGATCTTGCGCGGCTCTTGTGCAAAGTGTTCCGGACTACCGATCACGCGGTCATCGAAACGCGTGCCGACGGCCAACAGAACATCGCAATAATGCATGCTCATATTGGCTTCAAAAGTCCCGTGCATGCCGAGCATGCCCAGGTTCAGGCGATCGGTCCCCGGGAAGCCTCCGAGCCCCATCAGGGTATTCGTCACCGGGAAGCCGAGCAGCCTGGCCAGCTTGGTCAGCTTCTCGGCCGCATCGGCCAGCACCACGCCGCCGCCGATGTAGATCATCGGCCGCCGGGCCTCCAGCAACAGGCCCAGCGCCTTGCGGATCTGCCCTTGATGCCCCTTGACCGTCGGGTTATACGAACGCATGGCGATCGTTTTCGGATACCCGTCGTATTCGCACTTCTGCGCCGAGACATCCTTCGGAATATCGACGACCACCGGCCCGGGACGCCCGGTTTTGGCGAGATAGAACGCCTTTTTGATCGTCGACGCGATATCCGCGGCATTCTTGACGAGGAAATTATGCTTCACGCAGGGACGCGTGATCCCCACCGTGTCGACTTCTTGAAACGCATCTTGTCCGATGACGGCGGACGGCACTTGGCCGCTGATGATCACCACCGGAATTGAATCCATGTAAGCGGTCGCGATTCCGGTTACGGCGTTGGTAACGCCAGGGCCGGAAGTTACGAGCGCAACGCCCACCTTTTCGGTCGAGCGCGCATAGCCGTCCGCAGCGTGTACGGCGGCCTGCTCATGGCGAACCAGCACGTGACGAATCTTGTCCTGTTTGGACAATTCATCATAGATATACAGCACAGAGCCGCCAGGATAGCCGAACAGATAGTCGACCTTTTCCTCTTGCAGGCACCTGATTACAATCTCCGCACCAGTCAATACCATTGCAGCACCTTAGAAGAACAAAAAGTCCCTTTGCAGGGAAACGCACATTGTCTGCGGTGCACAATGGATTGGTCAAGGTATCCTCGCTGCTCGGCATTGCGCGGCGACGGTAAAAAAGAGGTTTCCACTGGCATCAAGAACAGAACTTTCGAATTTTCTGGCAGGAGTTGAACGCCGCGCTTTTAAGCATGCGGTGTTTGCCTTGCGTGACGAAGACAACGCGCTCGATGTCGTTCAGGACGCCATGCTGAAACTCTCCGAACGGTATGGCGACAGGCCGCTCGAAGAGTTACCCGCGCTTTTTCAGCGGATCTTGCAAAACGCGATCAACGATCATTTCCGTCGCAGCAAGGTGCGTAACCTGTGGACTTCCCTGCTCTCGATGTTTTCGCCCGAGGACGGCGACAACGAAGGGCTCGATCCAATCGAAACGCTCGGTGCCGAGTCCGACAACAATGCATTTCTCCCTCCGCCGGACCAGCTCGAACGCCGACGTCTACTGGAAATTCTCGAACAGGAAATCTCCCTGCTCCCTCTACGTCAACGCCAAGCCTTCCTGATGCGTTATTGGGAAGAAATGGACATTGCGGAAACCGCCGCTGCAATGGGTTGCTCCGAGGGCAGTGTCAAAACCCATTGCTCACGCGCCACGCATACTTTGGCGGCCGCTTTACGTGCGAAAGGAATCGTCAATTCATGAGCGCAGAAAACCAGCTTGCCCGGCGCATCGTGACAGAACTCAATCACAGCTTGCAGGGCATCGAGCCAAGCATCACTGAGCGTCTGCGTGCGGCCCGGGCCGAAGCGCTCGCGCATCATCGCGTGCGCGCCCATGCGCTGAGTCTCGCCGGGATTGGGCACGGTCTTGCCGACATATGGTTTTCGCACGGACGCAGCGCATTAATTGCTGCGGCAATCATTGGCATCCTCATCGCCGGCGGTATCTGGCGTGACAACGAGCGGGTTTCCGAACTGACGGAGGTCGATTCGGCGCTGTTGTCCGACGATCTGCCCATAGATGCTTATCTTGACCACGGCTTCGATCGATGGCTCAAGCACGATTCCGACGCATCCCACGCGCCCTGACGCTTGCGCTATTCGTCCTGTGCTCGGACGCCGCATTGGCGGCGCCGAAATGGCAGGCGCTCAGCGCGGCGGACAAAAAAACCCTAGCCCCGTTGAGCGCCGAGTGGGACGGTATGCCCAGCGTAAGCCAACAAAAGTGGCTCGGCATCGCGCGCCGCTACCCCTCGATGACGCCAGCCGAACAAGCGCGGATCACGACACGCATGCAGGAATGGGTGGAGCTTTCACCCGAACAACGCCGCAAAGCGCGGCAACAGTACAAGCGGCTCCAAAAGCTTCCGCCCAATCAACGCCCGGAACTTCGCGAACGCTGGAAGACCTACGAATCGCTGTCGTCGGAGGAAAAATCTCGTTTGCGAATTTCGGACAAACCGAAAAGCCCGCCGAAGTCCGACATTTACACGCCAATTCCGGCAGAATGGCTGGTTCCGCCGTACTTGCGTAATCAGCGTGTTCCCAAACTCACCACCATCCGCACCAACCCATCCGACTGAAAGCCGAGTAGCACCGCGCCCGATCGCCGAAATTGCGGGCATCCGGCGCCGCTTGGCAAGCCTGCTCTATGAGTCCCTGCTCCTCCTGGGCGTACTTGGGTTCGGTTTCATTCTTCCGCTCGTTCTGATTGGCTTGGCCGCCCATTGGACACCACCCGGCTGGCTCGAATGGCTGCATATCGCGGTCCTGCTCGGGTTTTATTTCATTGTGCTGTGGCGGCGTAACGGCCAGACGCTGGCGATGCAAACCTGGCGTTTACAGATCATCGATACCCGCACCCGGCGGCCGCCGGACTTGAAGCAATGCCTGATCCGTTATGCGCTGGCCTGGCCTTCGGTCTGCTTTTTCGGCGCAGGGTTGCTCTGGGCCTGGTTCGACCGTGATAACCAGTTTCTGCACGACCGCTTTTCCGACACCTGCGTCGTGCTGCTTTTGCAGAGCCGCCCAGATTGAGCCCTAGAGCATTTTTGATTCAAATGTGTACGCTTCGCTTTCCCTCTCCCGCCCCTTCGGGACACCCTCTCCCACAAGTGGGAGAGGGAAAGACGCTCCCCTCGCCCGCTTGCGGGGAGAGCGCAGCGAGGGGGGCGGAGCCGGCTGGGGGAGAGGGAATGTCCACACATAAACCAAAACCGCTCTAACGGCGTTCAACCCACCACAGCATCCCCGCGGTAATCAGCAGGAAGATCAAGCTCGGCGTCAGCGCGCTCACCGAAGCCGGCCAGGCGTTGATCACACCAAGGTTGGTGAACAAGCCGTTGAGCAGATGAAAGCACATGCCGATCATCACCCCGAGCAGGATTTTGGCGCCGACGGCGCCGCTGCGGTGATGCACGAAGGCAAACGGCAGCGCGAGACACATCATCACAATCGAAGCGAACGGGTAGGCCAGTTTTTTCCACAGTGCGACCTCATGCCGCCCGGTTGCCTGCGCGTTCTCCTTCAAATGGCGAATATAGGGAACGAGGGTACGCAAGGCCATGCGCTCCGGCGTCACCATCACCACACTCATCATTTCCGGCGTCAGTTCGGATTGCCAGCGATATTCGGGCAATTTGACCAGCTCGGTCCGATTGCCGAGGAAGCGCGTCTGTACCACATCAAGCAAGCGCCAGCCTTCCCCCGGTACATAATCGCCATGTTGCGCATCGGTCAGCGTCACAAGCCGATATTGATCGTCAAACTCGAACACTCGCACGCCTTCCAGACCACGCTCGGGCTGGACCTGCTGAGCATTGACGAACAAGCGCCCGTCTCTAACCCAGAAACCGGAACGCAATTCCTGCGGCAAGCTGGAATTGGTGCTGCGCAAACGCCACTTTTGCGCCACACGTTCGAGCGGCGGCGCCACGAACTCGCCGAGAACAAACGTGCCCGCCGCGAAAATCAGTCCGATCTGAGTCAATACGAGCACGGCCTTGGCGGTCGAAAGCCCGGAAGCGCGCATGACGGTAATTTCAGAACTGCGCGCCAGTTGCGTGAGCGCAAACAAGGTGCCGACCAGGGCCGCGATCGGCAGCACTTCATAGGCGCGGCTGGGTAGGGACAGCGCGACAAAGATCACCGCATGTTTGAGCCGATAGCCTCCGCGGCCGACTTGATCGAGTTCGCCGAGCAGATCGAAAAACGCGAACAAAGCCAAAAAGGCCAGCAGAACCAAGCCTGTCGCGGCCAGGATTTCGCGTCGAAGATAAATCCGGAGCGTTTTCATCAGCGGCGCAGAAACGAGAACAGCGACATGCGCTGGGCAAAGAGGGAAAACAAAACGAGCACCATCACGATATGCACCGCCGCGGCGCCCAGTGCGAAGCTGACTTTGTCCTGCGCAATCCAGGCTTGCGCCACACCGAGGGCATTGATATAGGCGGTAAAAATGAAAATCGCGAAGATCAGGTTTGCGGCGCGCCCGGCGCGCGGATTGACGAAGGAAAGCGGAATCGCAATCAAGGTCAGCACCAAAGCCGCGATCGGCAAACCGATGCGCCAGGACAATTCGCCGAGCAAGGGTTTTTCTCCCTTCGCGATCAACTCCGGCGTCGCCAGACCGCGCGGTGTCTGCTCAATCGCCCCGACCTCTTTCGCCTCGATCCGGATGGCATAACGCTCGAAACGCGTGACGCGGAAATCCGGCGTACCCGGCTTGCCGTCATAGCGGCGTCCGTCAAACAGCACCGCGAAGCGGTCGCCGTTGGCTTCGCGCTCGATCGAGCCGCGCGCCGCAACGATCACGCCGAGGCGTTCCTCCTGATACAGGGCGACGAAAACGTTTTTCACCTCGGCTTCATTTTCCGCGATCGATTCGACGAAAAACACCCGCTGCCCGCTGGAGGCTTCGCGGAAAGTTCCGGGCGCGACTTTCGATACGTCGTCGCGCGATTCAAGCTGCGTGCGGTAAACCTGGGCCTTGTTTTGCGACCATGGCGAGAGATAGGTCGACACCGCCGCGATCACCGCCACGATCGGCAGGGAGAAGCGCAACACGGGCCCGATCCAGGCCGTCAGCGGCAGGCCGCTTGCGAACCAGACGACCATTTCGGAGTCGCGATAGACGCGTGTCAGCGTAAGCAGAACCGACATGAACAAGGTCAGCGCGAGCAGCGTCGACAGATTGTTCAATGCCGAAAATCCAATCAGATAAAGCACCGCATCGGGCGGCAAACGCCCCCCGGCCGCTTGCGAGAGCAGCCGGATCAAAATCACGGTGAGCAAAATAAAAAACAGTGCGACGAAAATCGCGGCCGCGTTGGACGCGAATTCGCGCATCGCTGCGCGCTGGAAAACCATGCGAATCTGAGCCCGAAGCGGCTTTTGACGATACCCGAGGGAGCCGCGATAATCGTCAGCTCGCGCTCAAGCGTCCTATTGCCAGGAGTAATCAGTGGAATCTAGCACGAAAACCGTGGTCCCGGAAAAGCAGAAAACAGCCTGTCTCGTCGTCGGCGTATTTGCCGGAAAGGCGCTCGGCAGCATCGCGGCGCGCATCGATTCGGCCAGCGGCAAAACGCTTTCCAAGCTGCTCGCGCATGGCGATCTGGACGCCAAGGCCGGTTCGAGCCTGATGCTGCATCACCTGCCCGGCGTGGCTGCGGAGCGCGTCTTGCTCATCAGCTACGGCAAGCCGGAAGAATTCGACGAAAAGGCTTATCGCGACGCGCTCGCCGCAGCGGGGAAAAAACTCGCGGAGCTTAAAGCCGAAGAGGCGGTCGTCACTTTGGCGGACGTCGAGCTTGAAGGCCGCAGCGCGGAATGGCGCGCGCGGATTGCGATGCAGTTGCTCGCCAATGCGGCCTATCGCTATGACGCCCCGCGCGCGAAAAAGGACGACGAGAAACGCGGCGTCGCAAAAATAACGCTCGCGTTTTCGGGCAAGCCGGACGCGGAAATCGAGCGCGGCGCCAGACAAGGCTCCGCCGTCGCGGCCGGCATGGCGCTCGCGCGCGATCTCGGCAATCTGCCCGGCAACGTATGCACGCCGACCTATCTGGCCGACACGGCCAAAAAACTCGGCAAGGAATCCAAGAAACTCAGGATCGAAATTTTCGATCAGCAAGGCATCGAAAAACTCGGCATGGGCGCTTTCCTTTCCGTGGCGCACGGCAGCCATGAAGCGCCGCGCTTCATCGTGATGAAGTACGCCGGCGCGAAGAACAAAAAGGACAAGCCGATCGTGCTTGTCGGCAAAGGCATCACCTTCGACAGCGGCGGCGTTTCGCTCAAACCGGGCGAGGCGATGGACGAAATGAAGTTCGACATGTGCGGTGCGGCCGCGGTGCTCGGCGCCTTTAAAACACTCGCCGAACTCGACCTTCCGATCAACGTCGTCGGCCTGATTCCAGCGACCGAAAACATGCCGGGCGGCGCGGCAAGCAAACCGGGCGACGTGGTCACATCGATGTCGGGCCAGACGATCGAAATTCTCAACACCGACGCCGAAGGCCGCTTGATTCTGTGCGATGCGCTGAGCTACGCGGAACGCTTCGACCCGGCCTGCGTCATCGACATCGCCACGCTGACCGGCGCCTGCATCATCGCGCTGGGTAACCACACGAGCGGCCTGCTCGCGAACGACGATACCCTGGCGCAGGAGCTCATGGCTACTGGCGCTACCGCGGACGACCGCGCTTGGCAGTTGCCCTTGTTCGATGTGTATCAGGACCAGCTCAAGAGCAACTTTGCCGACATGGCCAACATCGGCGGCCGCGCAGCCGGCGCGATCACGGCGGCCTGTTTCCTTTCGCGTTTCGCCAAGGCGTATAAGTGGGCGCACTTGGATATTGCGGGCTCGGCCTGGAAATCCGGCACCGAAAAAGGCGCAACCGGCCGGCCGGTGCCTCTGCTCGCACAATTCCTGATCGAACGCGCTCAGACCTAAAGCGAATTTAGCGCCATGACCGAAATCCGCTTTTTTCACAACGCACCGGAAAAACTGATCGCCGCCTGCCGGATCACGGCGGCGGCTTTCCGGCAGGGGCGCAAGGTCACGGTGCTGGCGTCCAACCCATCCCTGGCCTATCGTTTCGATACGCTGCTGTGGACTTTCCAAGCGCTCGCGTTTATTCCGCATGTCGCGGCAGACTCAGTGCTGGCGAGCGAAACCCCTGTGCTTATCGCCTCCAGGCTGGACGCCACGGCACCGGCTGATGTATTGATAAATCTTGATGACGCGGTTCCAGAAGGTTTCGAGCGTTTTGCCCAACTGATTGAAATCGTCGCGCAAGACCTTGCCGACCGCGAGCAGGCACGCATGCGTTGGGGCGCCTACAAAAAGCTGGGTTTATCGATTGAAGGGAATGATCTCGGTCAGCGCGCGCCTCCATGAACATAGACGACGACGATATCCGCTCCTCCGAAACGCTGCTGGTCAGAGCCGATGCATTTCTCCAACGGCATAAGGCGAGCTTCGCATCCGATCCCGACGACGACTTGCCGATGCTTGACGACATCGTTGGGGAAGAACTCCCTGTCCTCGAAGAAATCGCGCCCTTCACACCCCCCAAACAGGAACTCCCGCAGGCTTCCGCAGCTCCCGCGGAAAATGCATCACCCGCTAGGTCTGTGGTCACGCCACCGTTCTCTCAGCTTGCGGAATTTAACCACGGGCCGAGCATAAGCTCCGCCATTCATGGCGAGTTCAATTTGTCTGCCCCCACGTTCGCCGCTGGCTCACAGTCCCTCGAAGGGACGGCTGTCGGCGACGGCAGCGAGACAAACGTTACGCGCGCAGAAAGCGCCTCCGATGCGTGGCGAACACAGCTTGCGGCCACTCAGGCTCAGCTTGCCCGACAAAATGAAATGTTGGCACGGCAAACCACCGCCTACGCAGCGGCGCTGACCCGCGCCACCACGGCGGAGGAAGCCACGGAACGCGCCAGGATTGCCGCGCAAACGACACGCATGGCGGTTGCCGAACAGCTTATCAACTTCGACGCGCATATTGCCCAAACGCTGGAAGCCTGGATCAGCAACGAGCTTCCCCAACTGATCGCAAGCGAATTGGACGGCATGGTCGAACGCCTGCGCATCCAAACCCAAGCACATATGCGCGCCACGCTGATTCCCCAACTCTCCGCGAAGCTCGCCGAAGTGCTGGATGCGACGGTGTATGACACGCCGCCCGAAATTTGAGCCCACGCAAAATCACTTCGCATCCCATCAAACGCGAGAATTTTCCCGAAGCCTCGGCAAGCGAACCCCTATAATTTAGGGTTTTGCACTTTCGAGCAAATCCGAATGGAACTCGCCAAAAGTTTTGAACCGGCGGAAATCGAACGCCGCTGGTATGGCACTTGGGAAAACGCCGGCTACTTCAAGGCCGGCCTGAATAAATCAAACCCCGACGCTTTCTGCATTCTGCTACCGCCGCCGAACGTTACCGGCACGCTGCACATGGGGCATGGCTTTAACCAGACGGTGATGGACGCGCTCACGCGCTACCACCGCATGCTCGGCCACAACACACTGTGGCAGCCGGGCACCGATCATGCCGGCATCGCGACCCAGATCGTCGTCGAACGCCAGCTCGACGCACAGGGCATTTCGCGCCACGACCTCGGCCGCGAGAAATTCCTCGAAAAAGTCTGGGAGTGGAAGGAATTCTCGGGTAACACGATCACGCAGCAGATGCGCCGTCTCGGCGCTTCGCCCGACTGGAGCCGCGAGCGCTTCACGATGGACGCGGGCTTGTCGAAGATCGTCACCGAAACCTTCGTGCGCCTCTACCGCGAAGGTCTGATCTATCGCGGCAAACGCCTCGTGAACTGGGACCCGGCGCTGCATACCGCGGTGTCCGACCTCGAAGTCGTCTCGGAAGAAGAAGACGGCTTCATGTGGCATCTGCACTACCCGCTCAGCGACGGCAGCGGCCACCTGACCGTGGCCACAACGCGGCCCGAAACGATGCTCGGCGACACCGCCGTGATGGTGCACCCGGACGATGAACGCTACCGCCATCTGATCGGCAAGACGGTCACGCTGCCGCTGGTCGAGCGCGAAGTGCCGATCATCGCCGACGAATACGTCGACCGCGAGTTCGGCACCGGCGTCGTCAAGGTCACGCCCGCGCACGATCAGAACGACTACCAGGTCGGCCTGCGCCACAAGCTGCCGATGATTATCGTGCTCACGCTCGAAGGAAAGATTCCCTCGGACGGCGCGGTCGTCATCAACGGCCAGATCGCCGCCGCTACGCCGCTGCCCGGCGAACTGGCCGGCCTCGACCGTTTCGAAGCGCGCAAACAGGTCGTCGCGGGCTTCGAGGCGCTCGGTCTGCTCGGCGAAGTGAAGCCGCACAAACTGATGGTGCCGCGCGGCGACCGCACCGGCGTCGTCATCGAGCCGATGCTGACCGACCAGTGGTTCGTCGCGATGAGCAAACCCGGCCCCGACGGCGCAAGCATCGCCGGCAAGGCGCTCGAATGCGTCGCCAGCGGCGAGATCAGGTTCGCGCCCGAAAACTGGGTCAACACCTACAACCAGTGGCTCAACAACATCCAGGACTGGTGCATCTCGCGCCAGCTCTGGTGGGGCCACCAGATCCCGGCTTGGTACGACGACGAAGGCCGCATCTTCGTCGCGCACGACGAGACGGAAGCGCAGGCGCTCGCCTCCGCCGAGGGCCACACCGGCCCGCTCCGGCGCGACGAGGACGTGCTCGACACCTGGTACTCGTCCGCACTGTGGCCGTTCTCGACGCTCGACTGGACGCCCGAATGGCCGGCCAAATCGAACGACGCGCTCGACCTCTACCTGCCCTCGACCGTGCTCGTCACTGGCTTCGACATCATCTTCTTCTGGGTCGCGCGCATGGTCATGATGACCAAGCACATCACCGGCAAGATCCCGTTCAAGACCGTGTATGTGCACGGCCTCGTACGCGACGCCGAAGGCCAGAAGATGAGCAAATCGAAGGGCAACGTGCTCGACCCGATCGATCTCATCGATGGCATCGGCCTCGATGCGCTCGTCACCAAGCGCACAAGCGGGCTCATGAACCCGAAACAGGCGGCGCAGATCGAAAAGAAAACGCGCAAGGAATACCCGGACGGCATTCCTGCCTTCGGCACTGATGCCCTGCGCTTCACCTTCGCAAGCCTTGCCACGCTCGGCCGCGACATCAAGTTCGACATGAACCGCTGCGAAGGCTATCGCAACTTCTGCAACAAGCTCTGGAACGCCACGCGCTTCGTGCTGATGAACACCGAAGGCAAGGATTGCGGGCTCAACAAATACGCCGAGACCGACTGCTGCAAGAACGGCTATCTAGACTTTTCAGCGGCGGACCGCTGGATCGTCTCGCGCCTGCAACGCACCGAAGCCGCCGTCGCGCAGCACTTCGCCGACTTCCGCCTCGATCTGCTCGCGGGTGAAATCTATTCGCTCGTGTGGGACGAATACTGCGACTGGTATCTCGAACTCGCCAAGGTGCAGATCAACACGGGCAACGAAGCCCAGCAACGCGCCACGCGGCGCACGCTGCTGCGCGTGCTCGAAACGATCCTGCGACTTGCGCATCCGGTGATTCCATTCATCACCGAAGAACTCTGGCAAACCGTCGCGCCGCTCGCCGCGCGCAAGGATAGCGAAAGCATCTGCCTCGCCGCCTATCCGCGCGCCAACCTGGAACGCATTGACGCCGCCGCCGAAGCGCGCATCGAACTGCTCAAGGCGTTGACCGGCGCGGTGCGCAGCCTGCGCGGCGAAATGGGACTCTCGCCCGCGCAGAAAGTGCCGCTCATCGCCGCCGGCCCGGCCACCGATGTCGAAGCGTTCGCACCGTATCTGACGGCGCTCGCCAAATTGGAAAGCGTCACCGCGGCGGGCGACACGCTGCCGCCCTCGCCCGCGCCGGTCCAGATCGTCGGCGACTTCCGCCTGATGCTCAAGATCGAAATCGACCTTGCCGCCGAACGCGAACGCCTGACCAAGGAAATTGCCCGCATCGAAGCCGAAATCGGCAAAGCGAACGCCAAGCTCGCCAACGAAAGCTTCGTCGCCCGCGCGCCGGCTGCGGTGGTTGAACAAGAGAAAAAACGTCTCGCCGACTTCGGCGCAACACTGGCGAAACTCAAAGAGCAGTTCAGCCGCCTTGGCTGATTCCATGCAAGCGCTCACGCGGAACACAATCCGCGTGAGCAGCGTTCAACCACTTACGGAGCACTCAATGATCAAAGTCAGCATCCTTTATCCCTACCGGGAAAACGGCCGCTTCGATGTGGATTATTACTGCAACACGCACATGCTGCTCTCCGCAAAGCGATTCGGCAGCGCATTGAAAGGCTGGTCGGTGGATGTTGGCATCAATGCCGGCCCGCCGGATACCAAACCGCCGTTCGCAGCGGCGGGACATTTCCTGTTCGACAGCGTTGAAGCGTTCTACGCGGTTTTCATGCCTGTCGCCGAGGAACTGACTGCGGACATTCCGAACTATACGGATGGCGGCAACGGGCAAATCCTGATCAGCGAGATCAAAGTCTCCGTCTGATTCATCCGAAGCTTTGGTTCGAAGCAACGGGAAATGGGTTCTCAGAACCTGTTTAGAATCTGTCGCGAGAGGCTGTCAGCGGGGCGAAGAGCAGCGCAGGAACCGGAGTTTATAAGTCATAAATGAGGATTCCGAGCAGCGCATGAGCCCCGATCACAGCCTCGCAGCAAGATTACAAACAGGTTCTCAGAACCTGTTCAGAGTTTGTCGCAAGAGGCTGTACGCCACGAGTTTAGGGCGTCTTCGCCGCGCCCATAAGTTTGTCTCGCTTGCGCTCGACTCGCGGTCATTCTGCGCGGAGCAAAGCGCAGTCGCAGAATCCACTATCGGAGGACAAATGGATTTTGCGGCTTCGCGCAGAATGACGGCACGGGGTAGGAAGGCTCAGAGCCAAAGGAACGACTTGTGGGGCTCTTACATCACTTTATTAAAAGCAGTAATAACAGCCTCCCGCTCGGTCATAGCCTGAAGCTTGGGCACCAGATCCACGAAATGCGGAGCCTGAAAATGCGCATCCAAAGCCGCCTGGCTTTCCCATTCTTCGATAAACACTATATGCGTGTCTTTTCCCAGGCTCTGGCAAAGCTCATAACTAACACATCCGTTTTCTTTCCTGGTTTCCAATACCAGCGTCTTGGCCAGCGTCAGAGCCTTTTCCACTTCTCCGTTCTTAATGAAGAACTGCGCCACAACTTTAAGCATGTTGACCTTCCCTTCGTTTTTAAATCGGTCTTTAAGACCGTATAGGTTAGCATGCAGCTTGAACTGAACCTGCTACGCAAACTATGAACTCTCTCGCGGCGCTTTTTTCCATGCTTCGGTTTTTCCCAACGCCCAAACAGACGGGAAGCTCCCAGCTAACGCGCATGCCCTGTTTGCCGCAAGCGGATCGTGAGCAGAATATTTTCGGCCTGGAGTTTCCACTTCATAGCCTGATCCAGCCAGCGCCGGTCCTTCGTTTCAATCGCGCGCACCAGCGCCACCACCGCATTGCGCCGCGCTTCGGCATAGCGGTGCAAGTCGTCGCGCAGCGGGTCGCTGGCCGGTAGCGCGGCAACCCGGTCGATCTGCGCCTGCCAGGCGGGAATCAGCTCGCGCTGCAAGACTGTAAGCGTCGTCGCCTCATCGATCTCGCCGCGCTGGACGGCTTCGAAAAGTGCCGCCGTGCGGCGGGCAAGCGCTTCGTCCGCGAGCGCGAACGCGCGTGCCGAACGCGCGCTCTGCTCGGCGGCCTTGAAGATTTTTCCCTGCGGCCGCACCGAATCCAAAGCGGCGAAACAAATACCCGCCGCGACCAATAGCCCGGCCAAGCCCCATAAGAGATCGGTCCAGCGCTCCGCCCGATCGAGCGGGCGGGCAAAGCCAGCGCCAAGAATCACGCCGCCGGCCAGGCCGCCGAGGTGCGCGGCATTATCGATACCGGGCATTGCAAAACCCGAGAACAGGGAAAAACCGATAAAGGTCAGCGCACTCGAACGCAGGTCGAGCATCAAGCCACGCGGCATCGCCTCGCGTTCGGCCAACATGAAACCAAGTAGCGCGCCATACAGACCGAAGATCGCCCCCGAGGCGCCGACCGAGAGCACGTCCGGCTTCCACCATAAACTCGCGAACGAGCCGCAGAGCCCGGCGCCGAGATAAATCAGCAGATAGTTGCGGTGGCCGAACAGGCGTTCGACGAGCCCACCGGCCTGCCACAAAGCGAACATATTGACCGCCACATGTAGCAGCCCGCCATGCAGAAAAATCGCGCTGCCCATGCGCCACCACTGTCCTTGCAGCGTAACGGGCCCGAATAAGGCGCCCATCGCAATCAACAGCCGGCTGTCAAAACGCATTGGATTGCCGCTGAGCAAAACCATGAAAACAAAGATGCAGACGTTAATTGCGATCAGCGCAAGCGTGACCCAGGGGAGGCGAATTCGCTTGAAGAGAAGCTCAATGAAATGCTGTTCGTTCATCCGATATGGAATTTTATGCTTTGAGGCAGACACGCATACGGCATGCAGAGTTTTGTTGGCGGCTCTTACAGACTACGCCGCTCAACCATTGCCTGAGCGATCGTGCCGACATCAGTATGTTCGAGTTCGCCGCCGACAGGCACGCCGCGCGCGAGACGGCTGACTTTCAAGCCGCGCGCGCGCAGCATTTCGCCCACATAATGCGCAGTCGCCTCGCCTTCGTTGGTGAAGTTCGTCGCGAGGATGACTTCCTGCACGACGCCATCGGTCGCCCGCGCCAGCAGACGGTCGAGCTTCAATTCGCGGGGGCCGATGCCGTCGAGCGGCGAAATCCGGCCCATCAGCACATAGTAGAGCCCACGATAGGCGTGGGCTTGTTCCATCATCGCGAGATCGGCCGGCATCTCGACGACACATAGCAATTGCGGATCACGCGCGGCGCTCGCGCAGCGCTCGCACACCTCGGCCTCGGTAAAACTATTGCAGCGGCTGCAATGCCGCAGCCGCGCCAAGGCGTCGTCAAGCGCGCCGGCAAGGCGTTTGGCTCCGTTGCGGTCGCGTTGCAGCAGGTGGTAAGCCATACGCTGCGCGGACTTCGGGCCGACACCGGGCAGACAGCGCAGAGACTCGATCAAGAGTTCGAGCGGAGCGGGCATGACAAGCTCAGTCTCTGCGGAAAATTCCGCCGCCGACAGCGATGGTGAAGCGCGAAAAAATTATGTCGAGGTGCACGTTCAGAACGGCAGCTTCATGCCCGGCGGCAGGTTGAGCCCCGCGCTGAAACCGGCCATTTTTTCCTGCGAGGTCGCTTCGACCTTGCGCACCGCATCGTTGACCGCGGCGGCAATCAGGTCTTCGAGCATTTCCTTATCGTCCATCACCGACGGATCGATCGTGACGCGGCGCACATCGTACTTGCAGGTCATCTGAATCTTGACCATGCCGGCGCCGGATTCGCCCTCGACCTCGATCGTGGCCAGGCTGTCCTGCACCTTTTTCATGTTTTCCTGCATCTGCTGCGCCTGCTTCATCAAGCCAGCCAGATTGCCCATTCCACCGCTTTTAAACATTTTGTCACTCCTCGCAATTTTCGAATTCCCGACCCCGTTGCGGGATCAATTCAATGGTTTAACCGACGCCTCAATCAAAGTGGCGTCAAAACGTTCGATCACTTCCTGCACAAAGGGGTCCGTCTCGAGCGCGACAACCGCTTCGGCATGCCGGCGCTCTTTTTCGACCTGGTTACGCTGCGCGGGCGTTTCGCTCGTCACGGCGCCGGCTTCGATCACCAGACGAATCGGACGCTCCAAATAGTTCGACAGCGCCTCCTGCAATTTGTCGCGTGCGGTCTGCATGCCGGATAAATGTTTGTGCGCTTCCGGCAAACGCAAACGCACCTGAGCGCTTTCGATACTGACCAGTTCGCACTGTTGCGCCAATTCGCGCACGAGGCCGCCGATTTTCATCGCCGCGACGATACCGAACCAGTCACGTTCGCCGGTCGAAGTATCCGCCCCATATGTGACCACGCGTTGAGTGCAAGCCCCGCCATTTATGGCGGGGTCAGCGAAACAAGCGTCACTGGCGCCAAAGGCGCCTCCAATTTGTGGCGAGGAAGCCCCAACTTTCAAGTTGGGGTGACTCACCGCCAGGTTCGTATCAGGAATTGGCCCGCTTTGCGGCGCAGATTCCTCCACGCTCAAAGAAGCTTTTTCAGGCTGGACAGAATTTCGCATTGCATACGGCGGATCGAACGGTGGCTCTACCGCGGATAGCGCTGGCGCAACAGGAGCCAGAACCTTTGCAGGCGCGGACACATCAACAGGTTTTTGTACGACAGCAGACGCAGGAGCCGATACCTCTTGCCGCATGGCAGGCGCGGGCCGCACGCGCGCCGGTGCACTACCGCCTGTCGCCGCACCGCTCGCGCCGGAGGTCTCGCTTTCCGGTTGAAACGCATGCAGACGCAGCAAGGTCATCGTGAATCCGGTGTAAGGATCGGGCGCCAGGGCGAGATCGTTACGCCCATGAATCACAATCTGATAGGCAAGCTGTAGGAATTCCGCATCGAAGCGTTCAGCCAAGGCGACAAGCTGCGCACGTTCGGCTTCGTCGCTGATCGCCTGCGGCGCGAACTGCGTCAGCGCCAACCGATGCAGCAGACTCGCGAAAGCCTGTAGCGCCGCTTCGAACGACAGGCTGCGCGCCTGCATCGCGTCCGCGATCGCCAGCATCGCGGTCAAATCCTGCCCGGCCAAGGCGGCGAGCAATTCGTAGAGCTGGTCCTCGCCGACCGAGCCAAGCATGTCGCGCACGCCGGCTTCTTCCACGCGGCCCGCGCCATGTGCGATCGCCTGATCGAGCAGCGAAAGCGCGTCGCGCATCGAACCATGCGCACCACGCGCAAGATGACGCAGCGCGCCAACCTCGAATGGGACGCCTTCGGCTTCAAGAATGTGCGAGAGATGATCGACGATGTGCCCCGGCGGCATCTGCTTGAGGTTGAACTGCAAGCAGCGCGAAAGCACGGTCACGGGAATTTTCTGCGGGTCCGTCGTCGCAAGAATGAACTTCATATGCTCGGGCGGCTCTTCGAGCGTTTTGAGCATGGCATTGAAAGCATGCCCGGTGAGCTGATGCACTTCGTCGATCATGTAGACCTTGTAACGCCCGCGCGTCGGCGCATAGGCCGCTTGATCGAGCAGCGCGGCCATATCGTCGACGCCGCGGTTCGACGCCGCGTCCATTTCGACATAATCGATGAAACGCCCGGCATCGATTTCCTGACAGGCAGAACAGACGCCGCACGGGGTAGCCGTCACGCCGGTTTCGCAGTTCAGGGCCTTGGCGAGGACGCGCGAAATCGTCGTCTTACCCACGCCGCGCGTGCCGGTAAACAACCAAGCGTGATGCAGGCGGCCCGTGGCGAGCGCATGCGTCAGCGCGCGCACCACATGTTCCTGCCCGACCAGGGTGTCGAAGCTTTTTGGGCGCCATTTACGCGCCAGCACCAGATAACTCATGCGGCGGATTCTAACAGAGGGGTGCGCGCCGTCCCGCTCGCCGCGTGGCCGGAATAACCCCAGCCATGCATGAATCAAATAAAAACGGGCGCAACATTTTGATGTTGCGCCCGTCGGATGTTCGGGTGGCGAGCCTGACCCCCGGCACTTGCAGGAAGCGGTTATGGCTGCTTCCTTCCGGACCTGACCAGATTCCCACGCTGCAATGCGAGGAGACCCGCCACGGCGAATCATAACACGCTAGAGCAAACTCACCGTTCAGACACAGCTTTTACAAAGACGGCACGCCTGCCGGGAAGAGACTTTCCATCCTTTTCAGATTGAAAAGAGCCGCGGCGAAGATGCAACAACGGCTCTCCAGCCGCTCTCCGAGTCCATCTTCTCTTGCGTTCGAAAGAGAACGCGCTGCTATGCTGTCGGGCCTGGTTAAGGTCGCCCGTCGTATGCGACCACGGCAGTCGCGGCAAACCACTTTCAAATTCTTTGGAGCGTGTTTATGAAGCATTCCTTTTCTGCGCTGTTGATGTTTGCTTGCCTGGGTTCCCTTGCCTCTGCGGCTTATGCTCAAGCCCCCGCTGGCGCACCTGCGGGGGCCACCGTCCAATGCAACGATGGTACGTTCGCTTCGCCGGAGAAGAAGGCCGGAGCCTGTCGTGGCCACAAGGGAATCAAGATTTGGTTCGGTCCGGATGCCACGGCACCAGCCACCGAAGCGGCTCCCGCTGCGGCAGCACCGGCCGCCAAAGCAGCCAAACACACATTGCCGGCGGAACCCGCTCCAGGCGGCGGTGCGGGTAAAGTTTGGGCCAATGAGGGAAGCAAGGTCTACCACTGCCCGGGCGACCGCTATTACGGCAAAACCAAGAAAGGCGAATACATGACCGAAGCCGAGGCAAAGGCCAAGGGCATGCATGCGGCACGCAATAAAGCCTGTTCCTAATTACACAAAGCACAGCCGAACAGCGAAAAGGCCCGCGCGCGAGCCTTTTCGCATTTCACCATGACGCCAACCAACCGCTGGACTGCGCCGAAGCCAGATACATCCGTTTTATCAATAGAACGGGGTCAGCGTATGCCAGCGCATTCCGAAATCTGACCCGACTTGTGACCTCATGGACAAGATAAAGCCACGCAGGTCCGGTTAGCTTCAGAACGCCTATCTCGGGAGGAGTGCAAAACAGAATGATTTTTTGCTAGCCTCACCCGAAGTAACTTCCTTGAGCGCTTAGCGAATGGATCTTTCCGAATACCGCGGCTCCACGCCGGAAAAACAACGCACCGCAGATTTACTGCGTCTTATGCCTGATCGTGGGCAGCACGCACTCGACATCGGGGCTCGCGATGGTCATTTTTCGCGCTTGATGGCAGATCGCTTCGGCTCGGTCGTTGCGCTTGATCTCAACAAGCCGCAAATTGACCACCCCAAAATACAGTGCATTCAAGCCAGCGCGGAAAAGATGGATTTCCCCGATGGTGAATTCGATTTTGTGTTCTGCGCGGAAGTCCTGGAACATATCCCCATGCCCGTATTGCAAAGGGTTTGTACGGAAGTTGAGCGAGTCGCTTCAGACCACATCCTGATCGGCGTTCCCTATAAGCAAGATATCCGGCTCGGGCGCGTGACGTGCTATTCCTGCGGCAAGCCAAACCCTCCCTGGGGTCACGTCAACTCGTTCGATCAGCAGAGCCTACTGAAACTTTTCCCGCGCTGCGAACTGGAAGCAGTGTCTTTCGTTGGAGAAACCAGAGATTGCACGAATGTCTTATCCACCGCACTGATGGATTTTGCCGGCAATCCTTATGGCGACTACGGGCAGGAAGAGCCTTGCATTTACTGCGGGGCAACGCTGAAGCCGCCGCCGCAGCGGAATCTGGCTCAGCAGGTGGCAACGAAACTAGCATTCTGGCTTTGCGATGCAAGCAGCTTGTTCGCCAAACCCCACGGCAATTGGATGCACATGGTGTTGCGCAAGCGCGGTGGCGGGTAAGTGTGTGGTCATGGCTCGGCCGAGTCCCCACCCATAACCCTCTGCATTAGTTTCGCCCGCTCCTCCGCACTGAGTTTACAGCGTGGTAGCGATGGATTGAGCTGTGCGGCGAGATTCAATGCCAGGACGAAACACCTAACCGACAATGCGCAGCGCGGCGCGGACGCCCCACCAGGCGGCTTCCTCGAAAACGGACAGGCCGGACAGGTCGGCATGCGCGAACTGAATACGGCCGTCGGCCTCGCGCAGCGCAGCGGCTCCGGCGTTGCTGAGGAAGCCGGGCCGGGGCGAGGCCATGGCATGGCCGCGCACGCAGATTTCGACCTGGAGGGCGTGGCGCCAGAATTCGCGGCCATACACCGTGTGCAGATCGGCCACGGCGTAGCTCATCAGTTCGGCGGGACTGGCGTCAAGCAGCCAGCGCCGGATGGCGTTTGCGTCGAGCGACTGGCCGACGCTTGCGGCATCGAGCGATGAATACGCGCTGAACACGGTGCGCGGCGGCGGTGCTTGCCGAATCAACTGGTGCGTGGCGACGACATAACCGAGTGAGGACGAGCCGTGCACGATGTTGTCCCACGCCAGCGGAACCCCCGGCGCTTCGGCGGGGAAGCCGCGCAAGTGGAAGTTCGACACCAGCCAAGCTGCATGGGGCGGAAGATGCTGTTGCGGATCGAAGCCGAAGCGCGTCAACGGTGTCAGATGCGCCGCGACGTGCAGCGGCGTGGCGCAGATGATGCGGCGGGCGTGCAGGTTCAGCGTGCGCGGCATACCGTCCCTATTCGGCCAGTGGGCGCAGAGCACGTCTACGCCTTGGCGCGTTTCGTCGAGCTTGAGCGCCATGCCAGGGCGGCGCCAGTCGGCGCGGCCGGTCAATGTGTCGATGCGCGCCGTCAGACGGGAAACCAGGCCGTGCAGACCATCGGGCCAAGTCAGCACCGCGCCGTCGGCGGCGTTTTGCGCGTGGCCGCCACGGCTGGCGAAGTAATGCAGGCCGGCCCAGGCGGAAATCGCGGCGTGGCCCGCGCCGTAATCGTCGCGGCAGCAGTAGTCGGCGTAGGCATGCAGCGTGGGCGAGGTAAAGCCTTCGTCCAGCAGCCACTGGCGGAAGGTGAGCGCATCCAGCGCCATCCACTTAGGATCGCGCGAAGCCAGCGCGAGCGGAATGCAAAACACCTTGCGCCCGTCGCTGCCGCGCACGTCGCGCAGTTGCTCGATGCGGGCGAAAAAGCGCGCAAGCTGGGCGCGCTCGTCGGCGGGCAAGCCGTCGCTGGGCAGCAGGCCGTCGTACCAGCGGCCATTGCGGAAATGCCGCTCTTCCGGTGCATGAACGATCACGCGCTCGTCGAAACGCGGGGCGGCGCTGAACGGGTCTTGCTCGATCACGCCCAGGTCGGCCAGCATCTCGCGGATGTGCGTGGACTCCGCCGAAGGCAAGGGCAGGTAGTGCGCACCGCGCGGAAAGCCCAGTTCGCCGAACTGCCCCGCCGCCGTGTTGCCGCCGAACTCAGGGCCGTCGATGAGGATGAAGTCGCGCAGCCCGGCGCGCGCAAGCTGCCATGCGGCGGACAGGCCCGCCGCGCCGCTGCCGAGAATCGCCACTTCCGCGCTCAGTTCACCTTCCGGCTGCGGCCATTGCGCGACGTCGCGCAGCGCGTGGCCTTGCGCCATGCCGGGGCGCAGCACAACCGGCGCGGGTTCGTACAGCCCCACGCCGGACAGGAAACGGCGCGTGGTTTCGTCAAGCCGCTCGCAGCCCGCAAGCGCGGCGGCAGCGCCGATCAGAAAGAGGCGGCGGTCCATCATAAAATCTTCGTATCGGCCTCAGAGCGTTTTCGTTTTTACTGGCCGACCGCTAAGCCTTACACCGCGCGCGATCTGCCTGGCTGATTCCATCGTAGCCCCAATCAGTCGGCGCGATCTCCTTGACGACGATATAAGTCGTTGGCTCAAGGTCCACGAGCGTTCGACGCAGGAGCTGCATCGCTTTCGCAATGAAGGCCCGCTTTTCCTGTTCTGAGTTGGTTCCAACGGTCACGCACACTTCAAGATGTGCGGCAGTGCGCCGGTGGCTGCCGCCAACCGTCCAGCGATTTGTGGAAGGCGTCTCAATCAATACC
Source organism: Betaproteobacteria bacterium (assembly GCA_009781175.1). Lineage (GTDB taxonomy): Bacteria > Pseudomonadota > Gammaproteobacteria > Burkholderiales > Rhodocyclaceae > Niveibacterium. Next base: position 28,759 of record WQYQ01000023.1, on the reverse strand, counting down.
GAGGTGAGTTCGCGGCGCTTTCCGAGTTCGCTGGCGATCAGTTCCGTCAGCTCGCTGGAAAGCCGATGCGCGTCGTCGGCGGAAGGATTCAGCGACAGCGTTAGTCTGGCAAAAGGCATTTCAGAACTCCTTGAATAATGAGAAGTTCGAATAATATTTGAATAAAACAAAAGTATACTTTACTCATTCAAATGTCAGTCTTGAGTTTTTCTGATGATTCCAGATTTGCCTTCCCCGCTGCTGCGTACTTTCGTTGCTGTGGTCGATTGCGGCTCGTTGGCGGCTGCATCCAAACGCATCGCCCGCAGTGAGTCGGCCGTCAGCCTGCAAATCTCGCGGCTTGAAGAGATCGTTCGGCAGCCATTATTCGATCGAGACGGCCGGGCGCTCCGTCTGAACCGTTTCGGCGGCCTGCTACTCTCTCATGCTCGCGCCATTCTCGGCCGAATCGACGCCGCGCGAGCTGAGCTGGCGCCCGACGCAGCGGCGCCCGTTCGGATTGGAATCGTCCAGGATTTTGTGGCCGACGTGCTTCGCCCAACACTGGCCGATATTCGCTCGGCCACGTCTGACGCCGCATTTACAATCGTTATCGGCAGTACAGCAGAACTGTTGCAGGCGATGAGCGAAGATCGCATCGACGTCGCGCTATGCGCTGGCGAACCATTTGGCGGAAGCGTCGTTGCCCGCATCCCAATGCGATGGTTCGGCGATGCGGACTTGCTGGAGGCAGAGGTGGTCCCGCTGGTCAGCATCGCGCCTCCTTGCCCATTCCTCCATGCGGCGCAACGGGTGCTCGATGCCGCGGGCCGCCCTTGGCGTGTTGCGCTCACAACACCGAGCCTCGACGGACTGCGTGCGGCAACTGAAGCGGGGCTCGGCATTGCATGCCGCACAGAGGCAGGACTCGGGCTTCCAGCGCTGTGCGGCGCGCCTCTGCCGCAACTGCCCGAAATCGCTTACTCCACCGTCGAGCGGCGACACAGCGGCGCCGGGCCGGGACTCGCGGCGCGCAGCCTGGGGTTGCATCTTGCGTTGCTGGCTTCATCATCTGGAACATGTGCGTGATGCAGGCTCGTTGGCGGCGTATCGACGCACGCGCCAGCTTCAGGATTCAGCACATGTCTAATTCGTTTGACGGCGACGGCGACGCAACAACTCTCAAAAAATGATGCGTAGTAAGCTTGACGGCGGTTCAAGCCGGGCTGCGTGCGAGGCGCCAAGTCGATCCGGGTATTGGCGGCTTCCGTCGTTCGCGAGGGTTTGAAACGGGCCGACAGCCATATCTTATCTCCCCGGAATTTCGCGAAGAACCAAAAAATTGCTTTAGCGGATGACATTGCTCCAGTCCCCCTCGAAGTCATGCACCAGCGATTTCTCGTTGGGCCGGTCCACACGACCGGAGCGGGCTCATACGGCCCCATGTAGGAATCAAGCCGGTCAGAACCGGCGAGCGCAGCGGCGATGCCAGTCAGGAAAAGGCGGCGGTCGATCGTCGAATTTTCGTACCGGTTGCAGGGCGTTTTCGTTTTTTTGAATCCGTCGCTTATTCGCCGTTCGCCAGTTCCACTTCCCCCATTGCCAGCGCCTGTTTCAAAAAAAGAGCATTGCGCATCCTGCATGGCAGGACCGCCAGGAATGCAGCCAGCAGGCCATGGCGCCAGTGGCCGTGGGACGTGAGCGTGCGCCCCAGGTGGGACAGCGCGGCATGTGCGGCCTGTTGTGGGGGGATGGTGATGGCCGCTGGTTCGGCGCCCGTAGCCATGGCCGTGGCCATGACGGTGGGTTGGAAGGACAGCACATCCAACTGTTCGCGATACTCATAGGCCAACGGAATGCTCAGGTGGTCGATGAATGCCTTGCATGCGCCATAGAGCTGTGTACCAGGCCAGTAAAAACGGCCGACGATGGAGCCCACATTCAGCAGCGCCGCACGACGCCCCGTGGATGCGGCATGGCGCAGCAGCAGCGGAAGCAGTGTGTGTGTGACGATGGCCGTGGCGCCGACGTTTACGGCCAATAAATGGCGCAGGGTCTTGGCCGGTACATCGCCATAGCGCCGATGCACCGTAACGCCGACGCAATTGACGAGCACCGACAAGTCCACATCCTGCGCGGCAGCGGCCAGGGATTCATAGGTTTCGGGGGCGGTGTTCGACAGATCTGCCGCCACGGTGCGAACCTGAACGCCCAGCGCCTGCAATTCATCCTTTAAGCGGTCGAGTTTGGACTGCGTGCGTGATACCAGAATCAGATTGAAGCCGTAGCGCGCCAGATCCTGTGCGAAGGCTTTGCCCAATCCGTCGCCGGCCCCGGTGATGAGCGCCCAGCTCCCGGGGCCAAAACGCTCGGTCAGGCGCTCTCCAATCAACCGCTGCGACAGCCAAAGATAAAGCCAAAGCCAGCGGGCCAGCTTGGCCAGCGCCCAGATTAAAAGCGCCGCGCCGCCTATTTGCAGTACAACATATGCATCAATCGCCATCGAAGATCCTTTGGAACATGGGGCGAGCCGTTAGGTATGCAATCCATTCGAAATTGCTTCAGCGAATGACATTGCGCCAGTCTTCCTCAAAGTCATGCACCAGAGATTGCTCGTTGAGCCGGTTCACACGGCCGGGGCGCGGGGCCATGTCGGGCGGGAAGCTGAACATCAAGGCCGTGCTGGCGGCGTCGAGGAACTGCATCGGCATGTCGTAGTGCGTGGGCGGCGTGTAGTCGCTACGCTTGCCTGCAAGGATAAAGCCCCATTCGCCGAACGACGGCACGTAGGCGTGGTACGGCCAGGTGTGCAAACCCGCATCCTTCAGCGTGGCGTTGATGCCCCAGAACGAACGCGGCGCATAAAAGGGCGAGGTGGACTGCACGACGGCGTAGCCCTTTTCGGCCAGGTGATGCGCCGCCAAGCGGTACATCGGCACTGAGTAGAGCTTGCCGAGGCCGAAGTTGGAGGGGTCGGGCAGGTCGATGATGATGGCGTCGAACACCTCGGCGTTCTGTTCCAGCCATTGCGCAGCATCGGCGTTGACGACGCTGACCCGCGGGTTGCGCAGCGAATCCTGGTTCAGCGCGCGCAGCGGCTCGCTGTGCGAGAACAGCGTGGTCATCGCAGGATCGAGATCGACCAGTGTGACGTGTTCGATATTCGAGTAGCGCAGAATTTCGCGCAGCGCCAAACCGTCGCCGCCGCCGATCACGAGCACGCGCCGCGCCCACGGCAAGGCTTGCAGCACCGGGTGCACCAGCGCCTCATGGTAGCGGTGCTCGTCGCGCGATGAGAATTGCAGGTTGCCGTTGATGTACAGCCGCAGATCGTCTTTCCAGCGCGTAATCACCAAGCGCTGGTAAGGCGTGGTTTCGCTGTGGATGATTTCGTCGCCGAACAGGCCGCGCTCGGCCCAGTGCGTGAGCCGGTCAGACCCGGCAAAGCCCGCCGCCAGCAGCGCAATCGCCAAAATTGCACGCAGGGTGCGCAGCGGGACCTGTTGCAGTTCGGCGCGGAAAATCCGCGTGGTGTACAGCGCCACAGCGGCGTTCAGCATGCCGAAGAGAAAACCTGTGCGCAGCAGCCCCAGGTGTGGCGCGAGGAGCAGCGGAAACAGCAGCGACACCACCAGCGCGCCGAGGTAATCGAACGTGAGCACGCGGCTGACCAGATCGCTGAAAGCGGCGCGGCGCGCGTTGAGGATGCGCATCACCAGCGGAATTTCCATGCCGACCAGCATCCCGATCAAGAACACCAGCGCATACAAGGCGGCGCGGAACGGCGCTGACAGCCAGGCGAACACAATGAACAGCAGCGCCGCCGCGACGCCGCCCAGCAGGCCGATCATCACCTCGATGTCGATGAAGCGCGCCAGTACGTCCTCGTCCTTCACATAACGCGACAGCCACGAACCGACACCCATGGCGAACAGGTAGCAGCCGATGATGGAAGAAAACTGAAGAATCGAATCGCCGAGCAGATAGCTGGACAAAGCGCCGGCGATCAGTTCGTAGCCGAGCCCGCAGGAGGCTACGATCAATACCGATATGACGAGGATACGGTCGCGCATCAGGCAGCTTTGTCAGGCGCGAAAAATAAAGTACACCGCGCCCACCAGGCACAGCCCGACCCAGAGGAAATCGAGCTTCAAGGGCTGGTTCATATAGAAAACGCAGAATGGAACGAACACGGACAGCGTGATGACCACGGGTTGAGCGCAAGCCCCGCCATTTATGGCGGGGTCAGCAAGACAAGCGTTACTGGCGCTGTAAGCGCCCCCGATCCGTGGCGAAAAAGCCCCAAGCTTCAGCTTGGGGTGATTCACTTCCTGGAGGATTTTCAACTGCGGCAGGGAGAGCGTGCTAAAGCCGATGCGGTTGGCGGGGACCTGGAGCAGATATTCGAACAACGCGATGCCCCAGGAAAAAAGCTCCGCGATCCACCAGGGCCTGGAATGCAGATTCTTCAAATGCACATACCAGGCGAATGTCATAAAGACATTCGAGGCTGCAAGCATGACAACGGTGACCAATACGGTTCTGTTCGGCATAACTCATACAACATCATTTACAGATTACGATGCGCTGCGGGCCTGTCCGGTTTGCGTGGGTGGAAGACCTGCGGACAGGGATATACTTGCTGCGCATCGCGGCCAGCGCCGTCGTCACCATCACGGAAACAGCATGCAACCGATCTACGACTATGCTCTGCACCTGCTGGCAAGCCTTGTGCTGCTTGCCGCGTTCGTCGGAGTCTATCTCAGAATCACGCCGTTCAAGGAAATCGCATTGATCCGCCAGGGCAACATGGCGGCGGCTTTGTCGCTCGGCGGCGCGGTTTTCGGCTTGTGCTTCACGCTCTCCGCCAGCATCCAGCATAACGACGCGTTCCCGATATTCCTTTTCTGGGCGGTCGGCGCGATGGTGGTCCAAATATTGGTCTACGCCGCGCTGAGCCGGGCGCTGCCGGACATGGACTCCGCCATCGAATCCAACAACGTCGGCATGGGCGCTCTGATGGGCAGCATGTCGGTCGCCGTGGGCGCGCTCAACGCAGCCTGCCTGTCCTGAAAGCCTGTTGGCGGCTGTGCCTTGGAGCATCAGCCTACGGGTCGACACGCGTTTCGTGCGCAAAGGAGTATCGATATGCCAGTAATCGTTTTTGAAGCCGGCCAGATGAAAAAGGAAGTCAAGGCGGAACTGATCCGCCGTTTGACGGAGGTGTCCGTGGAAGTCACGGGCATCCCGAAGGAACTCTACTTTGTCAGCGTTCACGAACTGCCCGATGACGACATTGCCGTCGGCGGGCTGACAGTACGGGAACTCAAGGAGCGCTTGGCCGAGCAGCGCGGCGAGTAAAAACAAGGAGAATTAACGTGAGTCTTGGTTCCTTCATCAAAAAGCAGTTTATCGACATTCTCCAGTGGACCGAGGACGCCGACGGCGTACTGGCCTGGCGCTATCCGATGGAGGATATGGAAATCCAGAACGGCGGCAGCCTCACGGTGCGCGAATCGCAGATGGCGATGTTCGTCAACGAAGGCAAGGTCGCCGACGTGTTCGGCCCCGGCATGTACAAGCTCACCACCCAGACGCTGCCGGTGCTGACCTACCTGAAAAACTGGGACAAGCTGTTCGAGTCGCCCTTCAAGTCCGACGTTTATTTCTTCAGCACGCGCCTGCAGATCGGCCGCAAGTGGGGCACGCAGCAGCCGATCACGATCCGCGACGCCGACTTCGGCATGGTACGGCTGCGCGCCTTCGGTCTGTATTCGTACAAGCTCACCGATCCGGCTAAGTTCTATACCGAAATCAGCGGCACGCGCGCCGAATACACGCGCGACGAGTTGGAAGAGCAGTTGCGCAATCTGCTGATCGCCACGATGACGGCTGCGTTCGGCGCGTCGTCGCTGCCGTTCCTGGACATGGCGGCTAATCAGACGTTGATGTCGCAGACGATCCGCGAGCGTCTAGCGCCGGAGTTCGAACGCTATGGCGTGGCGCTCGACAACTTCGCCGTCACCAACGTTTCGTTGCCCGAAGAACTTCAGAAGGCGATCGACACCCGCATCTCAATGGGCATGATGGGCGACATGGCCAAGTACACCCAGTACCAGGTCGCCAGCTCGATTCCGCTCGCGGCGCAGAACGAAGGCGGCATCGCGGGCCTGGGCGCGGGTCTGGCCGCCGGCGCGGTGATGGGCCAGGCGATGGCGGGCGGACTTGCAGGGGCATCGTCACCTGCAGCCGCGCCCGCAGCGCCAGCGCCGACTGCGGCTGCGGACGATCCCGGCGCGCGTCTGCAAAAGCTCAAGGAACTGCTCGACAAGGGGCTGGTCTCGCAAGCGGAATTTGATGGCGTGAAGGCCGAGATTCTGAAAAAACTGGTCGGCTGACGGCATTTCATGCAACAAATCAACTGTCCGAGTTGCGGCGCGCAAGTATCGTTCCGCTCTTCGGCCGCCGTCATGGCGGTGTGCGAGTACTGCCGCAGCACGCTGGTCAAGGATGCGGATTCAGTCAAGGACATCGGCAAGATGTCCGCCGTGCTCGAAGACTACACGCCGCTGCAGCTCAACACCTCGGGCCAGTGGCAGGGACAGGGTTTCGCGCTGGTCGGGCGCATCCAGTTGCGCTATGAATCCGGGCTGTGGAACGAGTGGTATCTGCTGTTCGACGACGGCGGGGACGGCTGGCTGGCCGATGCTTCCGGCCAATACATGCTGACCCGCCGCGCGCCGGCAGAGCAGGCCGCCGCGCTCCCAAAGTTCGAGTCGCTGCGTCCCGGCAGCGGCCTTGACTTCGACAAGCGCAACTGGATCGCCGGCGATGTGCGCACCGCGCGCTGCACCGGCGGCGAGGGTGAATTACCCTTCACGGCCGGGCAAGGCTGGGTCGCGCAAGTCGCCGATTTCCGCGACGCGAGCAGCTTCCTGACGCTCGACTACGCCGACGGCTATCCGCCCGCCGTCTACGTCGGCGAACTGCTCACGCTGGGACAGCTCAAGCTGCAACTGCAACGCAGCGCCGACGACATCAGCCGCAGCGCCGACCGCTATCAAGGCAAAGCGATGCCGCTCGCCTGCCCGGCTTGCGGCAGCCCGATCACCTACCGCGCCGGCATCGCCAATTACGTCGTCTGCAACAGTTGCCATAGCGAGGTGGACTGCACCGAATCCACCGCGGTCGTGCTAAGAAAGCAGAGCGAACTGGCGGCGTTCAAGAGCAGTCTGAAACCCGGCGACAGCGGCAACATCGGCGGCCAGCCCTGGACGGTGCTCGGGCTGCTGCAATGCACGGACGACGACCAAGACGAGCCTTCGACCTGGATCGAATATCTGCTCTTCAACGAGGAACAGGGCTTGCTCTGGCTCATTGAGCAGGACGACGGCTGGGACCGGGTGAAGGTGCTCGACGAATGGCCGCGCATGTCCTCCGCCACGGTAGCCACCTGGCAGAGCGGGAACTTCCGCAAGGGCTTCGAATACCGCAGCCGGGTGCTGTATGCCGCCGGTACTTTCAACTGGCGCGTGCATGTGGGCGACAGCACGCTGTTGACCGAGTTCGGCGAACCCGGCCTGCGCCTGACGCGCGAAACCTCCGACACGGAAATCGTGTGGACGCGTTCGAGCAGAATCACACGCGCCCAGGTTGCGCGGTGGTTCAAAGACAACAAAGCGCTGGCGCTGGTCGTAGCGCAGCCCGAAGCAACGTCAGGCAAATCCAGATCGGACTCCGACCTGGTTTTCTGCCGCCAGGCCGCCAAGTGGTATGTCATCATCCTGGGCATCCTCAACGTGCCAATAGCGCTGGCGAAAAATGACGGCTGGCTCGCCATCATCTTCGCGATCCTGCTGCTGTGGGCGCCGCTGTGGCTGCTTGGCCGATGGTGGGAAAAGGACTGAACGCTGTGCGATTTTTGTATCTGATCTACGGACTCATCGTGCTGCTCAGTACGACTCTGCACAACCTCGGCGCGACCGGCGGCGGAAACAGCGGATGGAGCAGCGGCGCGAACAGCCGGGGCGCTTGGTCATCGAGCGGCGGACACAAGTGAGGCGGATGCTTTGAATTCGCAGTGCCCGCCTATTCTCGGACGCCATCTGCTGCTCGACCTGCAAGGCGTCTCGCCCAAGCTGCTAAGCGACGCCGCGCTGATCGAACGCACCCTGTTTGAAGCGGCCCACGCCGCCGGCGCCACGCCGATCGACGCGCACTTCCAGCATTTCGGCCCGGGGCTCGGTGTAACCGGCGTACTGTTACTCAAGGAATCGCATATCAGCATCCACACCTGGCCGGAATACGAGTTCGCGGCCGTGGACATCTTCATGTGCGGCACGGCACGCCCGGAAACGGCGGCCCAGCACATCTGCGACGCCTTCGCGCCGAGCGCCACAAAGCTGCGCGACGCAGCGCGCGGCGCCGCGGAAAACCTTTCGCTTTAGATTTTGTCAAATAGGAATGCTGGCCGGTATGCGCAGCACGTGGTTCAATGGCGCGAATTCTCAACGGGCCGCACCATGCAAACCAATCGTTACCATCCGCTCATTGTCAGCCTGCACTGGCTGATATTTTTGCTCTTTGCCGTCGCCTTGATCGCGATCGAGTATCGGGGCCAGTTGCCCAAGGGCGATCCGGCAATCGGGAACGTGATGGCCATTCACAAACAGGCGGGCGTGCTGGTGTTCGTCTTTGCCATTGTGCGCCTGCTCACGCGCCTGAGCACCACCGCGCCGGCGATACTCAGCAGATGGCCCTTGATCCGCTTCGTCGCGCATGCCATACATGTCGTGCTTTACAGCTTGATGTTTGCCCTGCCGATCACGGGAACCCTGCTCTCCCAAAGCAGTGGCCGCGCCGTCATGCTTTTTGGATGGACGCTGCCGACCTTGGTGGAGAAAAATCCGGGCCTGCACGACAGCATCGAGTCAGTTCACGTTTTCCTCGGCAACTCGGTTTACTTCCTCGTCGGCTTGCATGTGCTCGCCGCGCTTTGGCACCACTTCGTGCTGCGCGACCAGACCTTGCTCCACATGTCTTTCCGCAAGCAGAACTAAGCGCGCCGAGTGAAAGCGGTCAAGGGATATGGCGTGAACTTACGCGGACATGCTTTTGTTCAAAGGGAACCCGTAGCACGATTCGTAAAATAAGCTCACCAATGAATCCGTTGCTTTCAACCGTTTCTGAAAGGAAAGTTCACATGTTCAAGCACATCATCGCAGTTTCGGTGTTGACGCTGGCTGCCGGCGCGGCCTTCGCACAGGCGGGCGGCGACACGCTGGCCAGAATCCAGTCCAAGGGCGAGGTCAACCTGGGCGTGCGCGATTCCTCGGGGCTGGCCTTTTCCCTCGGGAGCGGCAAATACGTAGGCTTCCACACCGAGATGGCCGAGCGCATCGTCGATGACCTAAGCAAGCACGTAGGCAAGCCGCTCAAGATCAATTACGTGCTCATCACGTCGGCCAACCGTATCCCGCTGATCCAGAACGGCACCATCGACTTTGAATGCGGCTCCACCACCAACAGCCGCGCGCGCCAGCGCGACGTGGACTTCGCCAACACCACCTACGTGGAAGAAATCCGCATGGCGGTGCACGCCGATTCGCCGATCAAGTCGGTGCGCGACCTGAATGGCAAAACCGTCGTGACAACCACCGGCACCACGTCGGTGCAAACGCTGCGCAAGAACGAGCGCGCGCAGAACATCGACTTCAAGACGCTGAATGGCAAGGACCACGCCGACAGCTTTTTGCAACTGGAAAGCGGCCGCGCCGACGCTTTTGTGATGGACGCTTCGATCCTGGCGCAGAACATCGCCGTATCCAAGAACCCCAAGGACTTCAAGATCGTCGGCGAAGTGCTGTCCACCGAACCGATTGCCTGCATGCTGCCCAAGGGTGATGAGAAGATGCGCAGCGCCGTCAATGATTCGATCGCACGCCAGATCAAGGATGGCTCGCTCGAAAAACTCTATGACAAATGGTTCATGCAGCCGATTCCGCCGCGCAACGTCAGCCTGAACATGCCGGTCTCCGAGAGCACTCGCTACGCCTGGGAGCACCCCAACGACAAACCGATGGAAGATTACGGCAACAAGTGATGTGTTGCGTGCGCTCGATGCGTCGCTGCATCACTGGCTTGCGCTCGGCAACCGTGACATTTACCCGTAGGGGCGGCATTCTGCCGCCCATCTGCGTTTCAGGCGATTGCGGGCGGCAGAATGCCGCCCCTACAGCAAGAGGTTAAAACCCATGGCAATGGACTGGCAGGTGTTCTGCCGCGACACGCTCACCAGCGATCTGGTAAGCGGCTGCCTGGGCACGAGCCGCGACCCGACGTACCTGAACTGGATCATCGGCGCATGGGGCTGGACGGCGGCGGTGTCGCTGTCGGCGCTACTGCTAGCGCTGGCGGTCGGCTCGGTCATTGGCGTGCTGCGCACCTTGCCCAACAACCCCGGCTGGGCGCGTTTCGGCAACGTCTGGGTGGAACTGTTTCGCGGCATTCCGCTGTTGGTGCAGATTTTCCTGTGGTACCACGTCGCGCCCGCGCTGTTCGCGCCGATGAAGTCGCTGCCGTCCTTCGTGCTGGTGATGCTGGGGCTGGGCTTTTTCACCTCGGCGCGCTTTGCCGAGCAGGTGCGCTCAGGCATCCAATCGCTGCCGCGCGGCCAGCGCCAAGCTGGTCTGGCGTTGGGGCTGACGCAGTGGCAAACCTACCGTTACGTGCTGCTGCCGATGGCTTACCGCATCGTCCTGCCGCCGCTCACCAGCGAGTCGATGAACCTCATCAAGAACTCGGCGGTGGCGTTCGCGGTGTCGATTCCGGAACTGACCCAATTCGCCATGCAGGCCACCGAAGAAACCTCGCGCCCGATCGAGGTTTATCTGGCGGTGACGGTGCTCTACATCGTCACCGCCGGAGTGGTCTACCTGGCGCTGCACTGGGTCGAGCAGCGCACCCGGGTGCCCGGCTTTGCCGTCGGCAAGAGGGAGCATTGAACATGCTGCACCTCGACTTCTCTTTTTTGACCTCGAAACTGATCCACGACTACGTTTTACAGGGCCTGATCTTCAGCGTGGTGCTGACCCTCATCGCCACAGTGGTCGGCGTAGCCATCGGCACGCTGCTGGCGCTGATGCGCCTGTCGGGTCGCCGCTGGCTCGATTGGCCCGCCGCCTTCTACGTCAACACCATGCGCGCCATTCCGCTGGTCATGATCCTGCTATGGTTCTTTTTGCTGGTGCCGCGCATCACCGGGCTGTACATCGGCGCGGAGCGTTCGGCGGTGATCACCTTCGTGGCATTCGAGGCGGCGCTGTTTGCCGAAATCATGCGCGCGGGCATCCAGTCTGTGCCGGCGGGCCAGGCCCATGCTGGTTTCGCGCTCGGCATGAGCTATGCGCAGAACATGCGGCTGGTGGTGCTGCCGCAAGCGTTCCGCAACATGCTGCCGGTCCTGCTGACGCAAGTCATCGCGCTGTTTCAGGATACGACCCTGGTCTATGCCATCGGTGCCTACGATCTGCTCAAGGGCTTCGAAAACGCTGGCAAGGTCTATGGCCGCATCACCGAAGCTTATCTGGCGGTGGCGGTGGTGTACCTGGCGATCTGCTTTTCACTGTCGTACCTGGTCAAGCGAGTGCACCAGAAGGTCGCCATCATTCGCTGAGAGATTCAAGCCCATGACCAAGAAAATGATTGAAATGAAGGGCGTATCCAAGTGGTACGGCCCGGTGCAGGTGCTCAGCGACTGCAACCTCAGCATCGACAAGGGCGACGTGGTGGTGGTCTGCGGACCTTCAGGCTCCGGTAAGTCCACTCTCATCAAAACGGTGAACGGACTGGAGCCGATCCAGCGGGGTGAGATCATCGTCAACGGCACCCAGGTTTACGACCCCACCACCGACCTGCCCCGGCTGCGCGCCAAGGTAGGCATGGTGTTTCAGCACTTCGAGCTGTTCCCGCACCTATCGGTGACGGAGAACCTCACCATCGGCCAGATCAAGGTACTGGGCCGCAGCAAGGACGAAGCCATCGCGCGCGGCCTGAAGATGCTCGACCGCGTGGGCCTGATGGCGCACAAGGACAAATTCCCCGGCCAGCTCTCGGGCGGCCAGCAGCAGCGCGTGGCCATCGCCCGGGCGCTGTCGATGGACCCGATCGTGATGCTGTTCGACGAGCCGACCTCGGCACTCGATCCCGAGATGGTCGGCGAGGTGCTCGACGTGATGGTGTCGCTCGCCAAGGAAGGCATGACCATGATGGTCATCTCGCACGAAATGGGCTTTGCCCGCAAGGTCGCCAGCCGCGTGATCTTCATCGACATCGGCGGCCGCATTCTGGAGGACTGTCCGACGGAAGAATTCTTCGGCCACCCCGAAGCACGCCAGCCCCGCACCAAGGACTTTCTCAACAAGATCCTGCACCACTGACTGGTTTGCATCCGCGGACAGAAATCATTGGCGGCTGGGAAAGATCGAGCGTACCCGCTTGCACATTTTCAAGGTGCTGTTCAATTTCGCCATCCGTGGCAATGCCATTGCTTAACAGATCGCTTCGAATCATTTTTATCGTCGCGATTTCCAATGGTATGCATTCGGGTAAGGCGACCGGAAAATACGCCTCAGCCGCTATGTTCGCCATTTTGGCTTGGCGAAACATTCGTGGCAGTTTTCTTCCAAAAGACAAGTCCGCGCCCCGCGCCGACAACAGCGTTCTGAATCCCTGTCTGATCCGGTTGGCGAGTTCCTGTTCGGGGCCGTATGCGTCTATGCAGCTCAAAGGCTGGAGTGCGGGATCGGCATCCTCTATCACCAGCCAACCTCCGGGTTTCAATGCGGAAATCATGTTCCGGAAAGCAAGTTCCCGTTCCGAAACGTGAACCAAAACCAGCCGGGCGTGCACCAGATCAAATAATTCACCGGGAGGCGGGTCGCGGGCCACGTCATGTTTGCGCACTTCTACGTTCTGAGACGCAGCGCCTTGCGCCCAGGAGTCATCAATATCCGTTGCCAATACACGCCCGGCATGTCCAGCACGCTCCGCGATCTTTCGGACCAGCGCAGCCCCTCCCGCACCCACTTCCCAGCAGCGCCACCCTGCGGCCATGCGACAAGCATCGAATTGCCGGAGTGTGACCGGATCGAACAAAGCGGATAGTGCGGCGAAACGTTGGGCTGCTTCTGCCTTTCGGTTTTCCAGGAGATAGTCAGAACCGGACATCAGGTTCTCCGTACTCGCATGCTGAAACTGGCGATGTATTCATTAGGGATTTTTACCGCACCATGAATGCGGCATTCACATCGAGGATGCGTTGAACGGTGTCCGTGTCCGTGGGTTCGAGGTTGTCTTGCAACTCATCAAGGGCATCCAGGCGCATTTCACAGTAGCGGATGAATGCCTGTGAAGGCGCAGCCTTCCGACGTTCGTCCACGATGGCGCTCATGATCGGTTGTTTGCTCTCGCCCAGGACATCTAAAGCAACTTCGTACTGTATTCCCGTCTTAAGGTCCGACATGATGTGATTCCTTTCACTGATACGACCAATAAGGTCCGTGCCCTTATAGATATTCTCTTACTTGGCGCGCTTCCCCCGTTTCTTGGGACACAAGCTTATGACGGCCGCGGCGCGGGCGGTAGAATACGCGTTTCGCCCGAATTTTTAGCGAGTTCCCCGCCCATGCTGGACAATAAATACGACCCCGCCCAAATCGAAAAAGCCGCCCAAACCGATTGGGAAGCGCAACAGAGCTTCAAGGCCGTGCGCGACGACAAGCGGCCCAAGTATTACTGCCTGTCGATGTTCCCCTACCCGTCGGGGAAGCTGCACATGGGGCATGTGCGCAACTACACGATCGGCGACGTACTCTCGCGCTCGCACAAAATGCGCGGTTACAACGTGCTGCAACCGATGGGCTGGGATGCTTTCGGCCTGCCGGCCGAAAACGCGGCGATCAAGAACGGCGTACCGCCGGCCAAGTGGACGCGCGAGAACATCGCCTACATGAAGTCGCAGCTCAAGTCGCTCGGTTTCGCGATCGACTGGAGCCGCGAACTCGCGACCTGCGACGCGAGCTACTACAAGTGGAACCAGTGGCTGTTCCTGCGCATGCTCGAAAAAGGCATCGCCTACAAAAAAACGCAGGTCGTGAACTGGGACCCGGTCGATCAGACCGTGCTCGCCAATGAACAGGTCATCGACGGACGCGGCTGGCGCACCGGCGCGCTCGTCGAGAAGCGCGAGATCCCCGGCTACTATCTCGGCATCACGCAGTACGCGGAAGAACTGCTCGGCGACCTCGACGAACTCTCGGGCTGGCCCGAGCGCGTGCGTTTGATGCAGGCGAACTGGATCGGCAAGAGCGTCGGCGTGCGCTTCGCCTTCCCGCACGAGATCCGCGACGCATCCGGCGCGCCGATCAACGACGGCAAGTTGTGGGTATTCACCACGCGCGCCGACACGATCATGGGCGTGACCTTCTGCGCCGTCGCGGCCGAACACCCACTCGCCACGCATGCCGCGAAGAGCAACCCCGAACTCGCCGCCTTCATCGAAAAATGCAAGCAGGGCTCGGTCATGGAAGCCGACATGGCGACGATGGAGAAGGAGGGCCTGCGGACGGGACTTTACGTCACGCACCCGCTGACCGGCGAGCAGGTCGATGTCTGGGTCGGCAACTATGTGCTGATGAGCTACGGCGACGGCGCGGTCATGGGCGTGCCGGCGCACGACGAGCGCGATTTCGCGTTCGCGAAGAAGTACAGCATCGCGATCGAGCAGGTCGTGCAGGTTCCCGGCGAAAGCTGGTCGCTCGACGGCTGGCAAGAGTGGTACGCCGACAAACAGCACGGCGTCTGCGTCAATTCCGGCGCGCTCGACGGCCTCGGCTACGCGGCGGCGGTCGACAAGGTTGCGGAACTGCTCGCGGCCAAGAAGCTTGGCGAAAAGAAGGTGCAATGGCGTCTGCGCGACTGGGGCATCTCGCGCCAGCGCTACTGGGGCTGCCCGATTCCGATCATCCATTGCGACGCCTGCGGCTCGGTCCCGGTTCCCGACGCGCAATTGCCGGTCGCGCTGCCCGAGGATTGCGTACCGGACGGCTCGGGCAATCCGCTCAATAAGCTCGAAAGCTTCCTCGCCTGCGCTTGCCCGAAGTGCGGCAAGCCGGCGCGGCGCGAAACCGACACGATGGACACCTTCGTCGATTCGTCGTGGTACTACGCGCGCTACGCGAGCACGTTCTCCGACACGGCGATGGTCGATAGCGAGACCGATTACTGGATGACGGTCGACCAGTACATCGGCGGTATCGAGCACGCGATCCTGCACCTGCTCTACTCGCGTTTCTGGACCAAGGTGATGCGCGACCTCGGCCTCGTGAGCTACCGCGAACCTTTCGCGCATCTGCTCACGCAGGGCATGGTTCTGAAGACCGCCTTCTCGCACAAACCCGAAGGCGGCGGCAGGAACTACTACTGGGAAGACGAGGTGGCGATCGAGCGCGGCCCGCAAGGCCAGATCGTCGGCGCGAAACTCAAGGCCGACGGCGCGCCGCTCGAATTCGAGATGACGACGATGTCGAAGTCGAAGAACAACGGCGTCGATCCGCAGGCATTGATCGAGAAATACGGCGCTGACACCGCGCGCTTCTTCATGATGTTCGCCGCGCCGCCGGAACAAACGCTCGAATGGTCCGACAGCGGCGTCGAGGGCGCATACCGCTTTCTGCGCCGCGTGTGGGCCTTCGGCCATGCTTTCGCGAGCGAACTCAAGCACAAGCTGCCGGCCACGCGCACGCTCGCCACAGCCAAGTTGCCGGGCGAGCTTGCCGCGCAGCGCCGCGAGATCCACGTGCTGCTCAAGCAGGCCAACTACGACCTCGGCAAACAGCAATTCAACACCGTGGCCTCGGCGACGATGAAAATGCTCAACGCGCTCGAAAAAGCGCCGCGCGACACGGCGCTTGCCGCCGAAGTCCTGGAGGAATGTTTCGGCATCCTGCTGCGCGTGCTCGCGCCGATCACGCCGCACATCGCGCATGCCTTGTGGCGCGAATGCGCTTATGGCGGCGACATTCTCGACGCCGCCTGGCCCGAGCCGCTCGCGGCCGCGCTCGTGCAGGACGAGATCGAACTCGTACTGCAAGTGCTCGGCAAGACGCGCGGCAGCATCAAGGTTCCCGCCGCGGCCGACAAGGCGGCGATCGAAGCGGCCGCGCTGGCTTCGGAAGTCGCGCAGAAGTACATGGAAGGCAAGCCGGCGAAGAAGCTCATCATCGTGCCGGGCCGCCTGGTTAACATCGTCGTCTGAGGCCGATTCGCCGATGAAAAAGCTGATCCTCGCGCTCTGTCTCGCGGCCACCGCCTGCGGTTTCCATCTGCGCGGCCCGCAGCCGCTGCCGTTCGACTCGATCTATCTCGCGCTTTCGCCATACACCGAAATGGGCGCAGACCTGCGCCGGCAGATCGTGGCGAATGGCCACACGCGCATCGTCGACAAACCAGCCGATGGACAGGTCCGGCTCCAGGTCGTCACGGACGCCCGCGAGAAGGTGATTCTGAGTCTCGACACCAACGGCCAAGTCCGCGAGTACGAGTTGCGCCAGCGCTTTTCCTTCAAGCTCGTCGACGCCAAAGGACGCGAGGTGATTCCCGTGACCGAGCTGTCCACCAAACGCGAAGTCAGCTTCAACGACGGCCAATTGCTCGCGAAAGAGCAGGAGGAAATACAGCTCTATCGCGATATGCAGATCGACATCGTGCGGCGGCTCTTGAACCGGCTGGCGTCCGCGCACTGGCCGCTGCCGGAAGAGCCCGCGCAGTCCGCGCCGGCTTCACAAAGCTGAACCATGGCGATCCGCCCCGAGCAGCTCGCCGCGCAGTTGCAGCGCGAACTCGCGCCGCTGTATGTGGTGCATGGCGACGAGCCGCTGCTCGTGCTCGAAGCCGGCGACGCGATCCGCGCGGCGGCCCGGGCGCAAGGCGTCAGCGAACGCGAAGTGCTCGTCGTCACGCAAGGCTTTAAATGGGCGAACTTGAGCCTCGCGGCGGGCAACCTCTCGCTCTTCGGCGACCGCAAACTCGTCGACCTGCGCATTCCGACCGGCAAGCCCGGCCGCGAAGGCGGCGAAGCCTTGGCGCGTTACGCCAAGGAACTCGATCCTTCCGGCGTCGTGACATTGATTACCCTGCCCCAGCTCGACTGGGCGACGCGCAAGGCAAGCTGGCTCACCGCCCTCGTCAACGCTGGCATCGAAATCGAATGCAACGCGCCCGCGCTTGCGCAACTGCCCGATTGGCTCGGGAAACGCCTCGCCGCACAGCAGCAAAGCGCGGCGCGCGAAGCGCTCGAATTCATCGCACAGCATGTCGAAGGCAACCTGCTCGCCGCGCATCAGGAGCTGCAAAAGCTCGCTTTGCTGTTCGACCCCGGCGAGCTGAGTCTGAGCCAGGTTCAGGACGCGGTGCTCAATGTCGCGCGTTATGACACCGAGAAGCTGCGCACCGCCTTGCTCGAAGGCGACCCCGCGCGGCTGACGCGGCTGATCGAAGGGCTCGCCGGCGAAGGCGCCGCGCCGCCGCTCGTGCTCTGGGCCATCAGCACCGAAATCCGCACCCTGGCCCTGCTGCGCGCCGGCATGGATGCAGGCCAGGCGCTTCCCGCGCTCTTCAAGAAGGAACGCGTCTTCGATCGCCACAAACAAGCGCTCTGCGAACGCGCGCTCCAACGGCTTTCCACCGCCAAGCTGCACACCGCGCTCATGCATGCCGCACGCCTCGACCGCGTTATCAAAGGGATCGCCGAAGGCGCCGTGTGGGACGAATTCCTCCAGCTTGTTTTACGCCTCGCCGTGAAGCGCGCCCCAGGCTGAAGCTCGGGGCTTCCTCGTCGCAGATTGACGGCCCGATCGCCTCATCGATCGGGCCGTTTTACGTTGACGAACAGCTTTAGGCTACTCGCATACTTTACGGGTATCGACCACGGCGCACGATGGTATTGGACTGAGAGAGGACGCGGCTTCTAAAGTCACTCAGGCCAAAGGAGACAAGTCACATGGCCCAACACACAGAACAGCCGCCCATGGACACCACGCGACGCTTTATTCGGATACATCGCGAAAGAGCCAACGGCTTCATCGAATTTGAATTCGCGATCGGTGAGCCGGACGTCTTTGCCGAATTGATCCTCAGCCGCCAGGCGTTCGACGAGTTTTGTGTCGCCAACGCGGTGGAAGTATTGCCCCCTCGTCCCGCCAGCGCGGACAAGAGCGATTGGGACTGGCGGCTGACCGACGTGACCCGAGCTCTATTGCAAAACAAATAATCCACGAGACTGGAGACATTCATGCCAATCGATCTGCGTATGGTCACGATCGAACCGCAACGCCAAACCTTCGATCATCTGGCGCACCGCTTCGGCGACAAACCCGCGTCGCGTTACCAGGAAGGCAGTTACGACATTCAGGCCGCAGAGAATCTACATTACCTGCCGACCTGGGACCCGGATCAAAAACTGTACGACACCAGCATCACACGCATCGTGATGGAAGACTGGTATGCGTTGAAAGACCCGCGCCAGTTCTACTACAGCACTTACACGCTGACGCGGGCGCGCCAGCAGGAGACGGCCGAGGCCAATTTCAGTTTTGTCGAGACGCGGGGGCTGGCCGACATGCTGCCGGACGACTTGCGCGCCACGGCCTTGCGCGTGCTGGTGCCGCTGCGCCATGCCGCCTGGGGGGCAAACCAGCACAACAGCTTCATCTGCGGCTACGGCTACGGTGTCACGCTAACGCAGGCGTGCATGTACCACGCCATGGACAACCTCGGCATCGCCCAATACCTGTCGCGGCTGGGCCTGCTGCTGGGCGACGCCGAGGCGCTTGACACCGCCAAAGACGCGTGGCTACACGACGCCGCCTGGCAACCGCTGCGCCGCTACGTCGAAGACTGCCTGGTGTTGCGCGACCCGATGGAATTATTCGTGGCCCAGAACGTGGCGCTGGACGGATTGCTTTACCCCCTGGTCTACGAACGCATCGTCGATAACGACCTGTCCGTGCGCGGCGGCTCCGCCGTGGCCATGCTGACCCAATTCATGAGCGACTGGTTCGACGAAACCCGGAAATGGACCGATGCCGTGTTGAAAACAGCGGCCGCCGAGTCCGAAAGCAACCGCGCGGTATTGCAAGAATGGATACGCGCCTGGAGCGGCCGAGCCGCCTCGGCGCTGTTGCCGGTGGCCGCGTTTGCGCTTGGCGCCCAAGCCGGCGAAGCGCTCGAAGAACAAGTCGCGGCCTTCAAATTGCGGGCTGAAAAAGCCGGCGTTGCCATCTGAGGAGATGCTTCATGTCCACCGTATTTATCGCTCTCCAGGCCAACGAAGAAACCCGCCCGATCATCGAGGCGATCCAGCTCGACAACCCACAGGCTGTGGTGGAACGCCAGCCGGCCATGGTCAAGATCAATGCCCCCGGCCGGCTGATCGTCCGCAAAGCGACCATCGAAGAGCAGATCGGCCGCGCCTACGATTTACAAGAACTACAGATCAACCTGATCACGCTGTCGGGCAACGTCGATGAAGACGATGAAGCTTTGACGCTGCATTGGAACGCCTGAAGGAGACATCAGGATGGAAACGAAAGTCGCAAAGAAAAAGCTGGGGCTGAAAGACAGGTACAAACTGCTGACCCGCGATCTGGGTTGGGAGCCTTCCTACCACACCAAGGATGAGGTTTTCCCCTATGTCAAGTATGAGGGCATCAAGATTCATGATTGGGAAAAGTGGGAGGATCCGTTCCGCCTGACCATGGATGCCTATTGGAAGTACCAGGCGGAAAAAGAGCGCAAGTTCTACGCCATCATCGACGCGCACACGCAGAACAACGGGCACCTGAACCTCACCGACGCCCGCTATCTCTCCGCGCTGAAGCTGTTTCTCCAGGCGATCAGCCCGGGTGAATATGCGGCAGGCAAAGGGTTCGCACGCGTTGGGCGCGAATTTGGCGGAGTAGGCACCCAGGTGGCCTGCCAGATGCAAGCGCTCGACGAAATCCGGCACGCGCAGACGCAGATTCACGCGATGTCGAACTACAACCGCTATTACAACGGCTTCCACTCGTTTGCCGACCAGCGCGACCGCATGTGGTACACCTCGGTGCCGCGCTCCTTCTTCGACGACGCGATGTCGGCCGGACCGTTCGAGTTCATGATCGCCATCGGTTTCTCGTTCGAATACGTGCTGACCAACCTGCTGTTCGTCCCGTTCATGTCGGGCGCCGCCTATAACGGCGACATGGCCACGGTCACCTTCGGTTTTTCGGCACAGTCCGACGAAGCCCGCCACATGACGCTCGGTCTAGAGTGCATCAAGTTCATGCTGGAGCAGGACCCGGCCAATACGCCGATCGTTCAGGCTTGGATCGACAAATGGTTCTGGCGCGGTTTCCGCGTGCTCGGACTGGTCAGCGCGATGATGGACTACATGCTGCCCAAGCGCGTGATGTCGTGGCGCGAGGCATGGAACATCTATGGCGTTGAAAACGGCGGCGCCCTGTTCACCGACCTGGCGCGCTACGGTATCCGGATTCCCAAGCACTGGGACGATGCCGAGAAGGCGGTCGACCACATGTCGCACCAGTTCATGCTGGCGCTTTACCAATGGAACTTCGGCACCTGCTTCCACACCTGGATTCCGCCCGAGCCCGACATGGAGTGGCTGAGTAGTAAATACCCCAACACATTCGACAAATACTACCGCCCGCGCTGGGAGCACCTGAAAAAGCTCGCCAAAGAAGGCAAGCCCTTCAAGAATTTCGGCTTGGCGAAGCTCTGCCAGACCTGTCAGCTCCCGATTATCTTCACCGAGCCCGACGATCCGACAATGAGCTGTCATCGCGAGGTGGATTACAAAGGCAACAAATATCATTTCTGCTCGGACGGTTGCCAGCATATTTTCGAGAACGAACCTGAAAAATACGTGCAGGCATGGCTGCCGATGCCGGCTCTGTTCCAGGAGCCGCTCAAGGGCGACCTGGGCGCATGGATGAACTGGACCAGTCTCATCGATGGGAAGGACAACGGCGATTACGTCGGCTCCCAGGACGAGCGGAATTTTCAGCAGTGGCGCGGTCTGGCGACCACCAACACCTGACCCGGGAGAATCAAAATGCCTGTAGCCGCATTGAAGGAATACATCGGCGTACCCCGCGACAGCGTCGACAAGTTTCTTGGCCAGCAACTCGTTTACGTGAGCAGGGATCACCATCTGCTTTTTGCGTCGGCGTTTTTGACCTGCGTGCCACCGCAAATGAAATTCCGCGAATTTGTCGAAGGGCCGCTGAAGACGCTGATCCAGCCCGACCCGGATGCCGAAAAAGTCGATTGGACGAAAGTTCAATGGCTGAAATCCAACCAGCCCTGGCAGCCTCAGTTCAATCTGAGCCTCAAGGAAAACGGAATCGAGCACAAGGACCAGATCCGCTTTCAGACCCCCGGCCTCAATACGCTGTCCGCCGCCTGAGGAGTGATCTGGTGTACCAAGTCATGCTCGAAGAGACGGGCGAATCGTTTCAGTGCAACGAGGCTGAATCCGCGCTCAAGGCGCTGGCCCGCTCCGGCAAGCGCGGCATCCCGGTGGGATGCCGCGGCGGGGGCTGCGGCGTCTGCAAGGTCAAGGTTGTTTCGGGCGAATACAGTCAAACGGTCATGAGCAGAGCCCATGTGTCCAAGGAGGATGAAGCCAATCGGGAAGTTCTGGCTTGCTGCATCTACCCGCGTAGCAACCTCCTGCTACGCGTGATTGGAAAGCTGCAACACGTGGTACGGCGCTAAAGGTTTTGGAAGCGGAATGATTTCGGCGCAGCGTTTTTCCTAAGGCGACGGAGATCGTCATGTTGTTTTATCGAAATTTTTAAAGGAGACGAAAAATGGCATTGACAGGTGTATTGCGCCCCGGACACGCACAAATTCGCGTGCTCGATATGGCTGCCGCAACGAAGTTTTATGGTGATGTGCTCGGCTTGGTGGAGACGGGCCGTGACAAGCAGGGACGCGTCTACTACAAGTGCTGGGACGAGCGCGACCACAACAGCCTCGTGCTGCGGCAGGCCGACCAGGCGGGACTCGACTTCTTTGCCTTCAAGGTGCTCGACAAGGCGACACTCGAAAAATTTGATGCGGACCTGAAGGCGTACGGCCTCAAGACCGAGCGCATTCCTGCCGGCGACATGCTCGAAACCGGTGAGCGGGTGCGCTTTGAGCTCCCGTCTGGCCACTTGATTGAGTTGTACGCGGAGAAAACACAGGTCGGCAACGGCTTACCGAATCTGAACCCTCCACCGTGGGACCTAAAAAATTCGGAAAGAGGCATCGCGCCGGTGCGTATGGACCATTGCCTGATGTACGGCCCGAACATCGACCAGAACAAGAAAATTTTCATGGAAGTGCTGGGCTTCTACCTCGTCGAACGCGTGTTCATGCCCAAGGGCGGGCCCGCGGGCGAAGCCGCCATCTGGCTGTCGTGCGGGCACAAATCGCACGATGTCGCCTTCGTGGTGCACGAGCAACCCGGCAAGCTGCACCATGTTTCGTTCTGGCTCAATTCATGGGAAAAGACCCTGCGTGCCGGCGACATCATGTCGATGAACGAGGTGCCTATCGACATCGGCCCGACCCGTCATGGCATCACGCGCGGCGAAACCATCTACGCGTTCGATCCTTCGGGCAACCGTTTCGAGACCTTCGCCGGCGGCTACCAGCCCTATCCGGATTGGATCCCGACCGATTGGGAGTTCGAAAGCCTCGGCCCGGGTCTTGACTACCCGCAGCGCAAGCTGCACGAGAGCTTCCTGACCGTTTTGACCTAAGTCTCATTCATTGATCGCCGGTGTAGGTTGGGGTGAGCAAAGCGAACCCCAACAATGGCTATCGCACCGTGACGTCTAACTGTTGGGCATCGCTTCGCTCACCCCAACCTACAACCCGGCCGAACATATCTACCAGATCCATGAACTCAATCCAGCACTTCATCAACGGCAAATACCAGGACTCAAGCGACGGGCGAACTTTCGAGAAACGTTCGCCGCTTGACGGTCAACTGATCGGGCGCGTCTGCGAAGGCGGCCAAGCCGAGATCGATGCCGCGGTGGCGGCGGCACGTGCGGCGCTCCACGGTGATTGGGGACGCATGAACGTGGCAGCCCGCGTAGACATGCTTTACGCCATTGCCGACGGCATCACCCAACGCTTCGACGACTTCGTTGCGGCCGAGGAGGCCGACACCGGCCAGCCGCACCATGTGATTGCGCACGCTTTCGTGCCGCGCGGGGCCGCGAACTTCAAAATCTTCGCCGATACCATCAAAAACGTGCCCACCGAGAGTTTCCGGATGGACACGCCGGATGGCCGCGGCGCGCTGAACTATTCGATCCGCAAGCCCAAGGGCGTGGTGGCCGTCATCAGCCCGTGGAATGCGCCTTTCATGCTGATGACCTGGAAAGTCGGCCCGGCCCTGGCCTGCGGCAATACCGTGGTCGTCAAACCTTCGGAAGAGACGCCGGCCACCGCGGCTCTGCTCGGTGAAGTCATGAACGCGGTCGGCGTACCGCCGGGTGTTTACAACGTGGTGCATGGGTTCGGTCCGGATGCAGCGGGAGAATTTCTGACCCGGCACGAAGAGGTCGATGCGATCACCTTCACCGGCGAGACCAGCACCGGAACCGCCATCATGAAAGCCGCCGCCGAAGGCATCCGCGATGTCTCATTCGAGTTGGGCGGCAAGAACGCGGGCATCGTGTTCGCCGACTGCAACTTCGAGGATGCCTGCGAAGGCATCTTCCGCTCGGCCTTCATGAACACCGGGCAGGTGTGCCTGGGCACCGAGCGCGTGTACGTCGAACGGCCGATCTTCGAGCGCTTTGTCGCGGCGCTGAAAGCGCGCTGTGAGGCGGTCAAGTACGGTCGCCCGACAGACAAAGGGGCCAACTACGGCCCGCTCATCAGCCAGGAGCACAAGCGCAAGGTGCTCTCGTACTACGCCAAGGCAGTGGCCGATGGCGCAACGGTGGTGACCGGCGGCGGCGTTCCAGCCATGCCGCCTGAACTGGCCAATGGCGCGTGGGTGCAGCCGACGATCTGGACCGGCCTGCCCGAGACCGCCGCGGTGGTGCGCGAGGAAATCTTCGGCCCGTGCTGCCACATTCGCCCCTTCGACAGCGAAGAAGAAGTGGCGGCCTTGGCCAACGCCAATCGCTACGGCTTGTCGACCACGATCTGGACCAACGACCTCGGCCGCGCGCACCGCATGGCCGAGGCGATCGAGGTCGGCATCACCTGGATCAACAGTTGGTTCCTGCGCGATCTGCGCACACCTTTCGGCGGCTCCAAACAATCCGGCATCGGCCGCGAAGGCGGCGTGCACTCGCTGGAGTTCTACACCGAGCTGCGCAATGTCTGCGTCAAACTCTGAGGGAATTTGAGCATGGATGCCCACACCATCGAACGGCTCGGCGACGAGCTGTATGACGCCTGGAAAGCGCGCCGCGTTCTGTCTCCGCTGATCGAGCGCGAGCCAAACATCAGCCTGCGCGATGCCTACGCGATTCAACTGCGCACCGTAAGCCGCCGCGTCGACGCCGGCGAGACCATCGTCGGCAAAAAAATCGGCGTCACCAGCAAGCCGGTTCAGGACCTCCTCGGCGTTTTCCAACCCGATTTCGGGCAATTGACATCGGGCATGGTGCGCAGCGAAAGCGAGGGCGTCGATCTAAACCAGTTGATCCAACCCAAGGCCGAGGCCGAGCTGGCCTTTGTCCTGGAGCGCGACCTGCAAGGCCCCGGCATCACCGCCACCGACGTGATCCGCGCCACCGCTTACGTCGCGCCGTGTTTCGAGATCGTCGATTCGCGCATCCGCGACTGGAAAATCAAAATCCAGGACACCGTGGCCGACAACGCCTCCTGCGGCGTCTTCCTGCTCGGCGACGTCAAGGGCGATCCGCGCAAGCTCGATCTGACCCTGGCCGGCATGGTGCTGCGCAAGAACGGCGAACTGTTCTCCACCGGCGTCGGCGCGGCGGTGCAAGGCTCGCCCGTCAATGCCGTGGTTTGGCTGGCCAATACCCTGGGCGAACTGGGCCTGCCGTTTCGCGCCGGCGAAATCATTCTGTCGGGTTCGCAGTCGTCGCTGGTTCCGGTGACCGATGGCGACGAACTCGTCTGCCAGGTGGGCGGCCTGGGCACATGCCGTGCCCGCTTTCATGGAAGGAGCGCCCTGTGAACATAAGCTTGAGCCGCGAGGACATCGCACGCCTGACCGACCGCATCGAAGCCGCGCAAGTGAACGCCAAGGCGATCCCAAAGCTGACCGACGATTTTCCCGGCATGACCCTCGCCGATGGCTATGCGGTGCAGATGGAGTTGCGCCGCCGCTGGCTGGCGCAAGGCCGCCGGCAGACCGGCTGGAAAGCGGGGCTGACGTCGAAAGCCAAGATGCAGCAAATGGGCGTCAACGTGCCCTCGATCGGCTTCCTGCTGGCCGACATGGCGCGGCCCGAGAATTCGGCTGTCACCACGTCGGATCTGGTGCACCCGCGTGTCGAATGCGAAGTCGCCTTCGTCACCAAGACGCGCCTTGCCGGCGCTAAGGTGACACGCGACGAAGTGCTGGCCGCCACGGATTTCGTTGTACCGGCGATCGAGATCATCGACTCGCGTTTCTCGGGTTTCAAGTTCGACCTCCCGAGCGTCGTCGCGGATAACGGATCGTCTGCTCGTTACGTGGCCGGTGGCCGCGCACGCTACGCCGATGAACTCGACCTCGACACGCTGGGCGTGGTGATGGAAAAGAACGGCGAGGCCGTGACGATGAGCGCATCGGCCGCCGTCATGGGGCATCCGGCCGATGCGATCGTCCTGCTGGTCAGCGTGCTGCATGAACTTGGCGAGGACTTGCCGGTAGGCAGCTTCGTGATGAGCGGCGGCATTACGGAAGCCATCGCCGTCAAAGCCGGTGACTACGTGACGGCCCGTTACCAGGAACTGGGCAGCGTGTCGGTGCGCTTTGTTTGAACACGCGTCGAGCGCAATCCCCGTTATTTATGACGGGGATTGCGAGCAATCGTTTATGGAGCCGAAGGCTCCCCTGGACCGTATCGAGGAATCCCCGGACGTCAGGCCGGGGTGGCTCAATTGTTGAAGGAACATTGTCATGCCCATCATTGAAATGCACCTTGCGGCGGGAAGAACCACCGAGCAGAAACGCCGCGTCATGGTAGCGATGAGTCAGGCGGTTGCCACCGCTTTGGAGGTCAGCCCCTCCACGGTGCGGATTCTTATCACCGAACACGGTGACGATGAATTTTCGGTCGGCGGCGTCACGCTGGCCGAGCGCAACGCGGCCAAGCAGAACGAAAAACCGCAAGAGCTATAAGACCATGAAAAAAATCAAATGCGCCTTGATCGGTTCGGGCAACATCGGCACCGACCTGATCTACAAGGTCAAACGCAGCCCGGTGCTGGAGCCGGTGTGGATGGTCGGCATTGATGCTGCCTCCGAAGGACTGGCGCGCGCGCGCGACATGGGTCTGAAAACCACCGCCGATGGCGTGGATGGCCTGCTACCTCATGTGCTGGACGATGGTATTCAGATCGCATTCGATGCGACATCGGCCTACGTGCATGCGGAAAACTCGCGCAAGCTCAATGAGCTGGGCGTGATGATGATCGACCTCACGCCGGCCGCCATCGGCCCCCTGTGCGTTCCCCCGGTCAATTTACGCGAGCACGCCGACAAAGCGGAAATGAACGTCAACATGATCTCGTGCGCGGGCCAGGCCACGATTCCGATCGTCAATGCCGTCGCCCGCGTGCAGTCGGTGGACTATGCGGAGATCGTCGCCACGCTGGCCTCCAAGTCGATCGGCCCGGGCACGCGCATGAACCTGGACGAATTCACCTACACCACTTCGAACGCCATCGTGCAGGTCGGCGGCGCCCGGCGCGGCAAGGCCATCGCGATCATCAATCCGGCCGAGCCACCGCTGATCATGCGCAACACCATCAACTGTATGACCGATGACGCGCCGGATCAGGCCCGCATCATCGACTCGGTGCTGGCGATGATTGCCGAGGTGCAGAAATATGTCCCGGGCTATCGCCTCGTCAATGGCCCGGTGTTCGACGGCAAGCGCGTGTCGGTGTTCATGGAGGTGGCCGGACTCGGCGACTACCTGCCGAAGTACGCGGGCAATCTGGACATCATGACCGCGGCCGCATGCCGGACCGCCGAGATGTTCGCCGAAGAAATTCTGGCTGGAACGCTCCAGCTCAAAGCCACGGAGGCCGCGTGATGAGCAGTCCAAGCAGTTTGAAGGGCCGCAAGGTCATGCTGCATGACATGTGCCTGCGCGATGGCATGCATGCCAAGCGCGAGCAGATTTCGGTCGAGCAAATGGTCAAGGTAGCCACCGCGCTCGATGATGCCGGCGTGCCGATGATCCAGGTCACCCACGGCGGCGGCCTGGGCGGCAACTCGCTGCAACACGGCTTCGCGCTCGCCAGCAACGAGGATTACCTGAAAGCCGTAGCGCCGAAGATGAAGCAGGCCAAGATCTCCGTCCTGCTGATTCCCGGCATGGGCACCATGCGGGATTTGCAGTCGGCTTACGACTGCGGCGCGCGCAGCGTGCACGTCGCCACGCACTGCACCGAAGCCGATACCTCGCCGCAGCACATCGCGTTCGCGCGCAAGCTGGGCATGGACGCCACCGGCTTTCTCATGATGGCTCACCTCAACGATCCGCAGGGCCTGGCCCAGCAAGGCAAGCTGATGGAATCGTATGGCGCGCAAACCATCTACATCACCGATTCGGCGGGCTACATGCTGCCGGCTGATGTCACCGACCGAGTCGCGGCCTTGCGCGCGGTGCTCAAGCCCGAGACTGAAATCGGCTTTCACGGCCATCACAACCTGGGCATGGGCGTCGCCAATTCCATCGCCGCCATCGAAGCGGGCGCGCGCCGCATCGACGGCTCCGCCGCCGGCCTCGGCGCGGGCGCCGGCAATACGCCGCTGGAAGTGTTCGCCGCCGTGTGCGAGCGCATGGGCATCGAAACCGGCGTCGATCTGTTCAAGCTGATGGACGTGGCCGAGGACATCATCGTGCCGATGATGGATCACCTCGTGCGCGTGGACCGCGAATCACTGACGCTCGGCTACGCCGGCGTGTACTCCACGTTCGTGCTTCCGGCCAAACGCGCCGCGGCCCGCTTCGGCGTGCCGGCGCGCGACATCCTGGTCGAACTCGGCCGCAAGAAGATGATCGGCGGCCAGGAAGACATGATCGAAGACACAGCCATGACCATGGCCAAGGAACGCGGTCTGCTCAAGGACGTGGCGCGCACCACCTGATTCGATCCGCATTTCATCGGAACCTATTTGTAGGTTGGGGCGAGCAAAGCGAACCCCAACATTCAGGCGTCGCGGCGCAATAGCGATGCAGGGCATCGCTTTGCTCGCCCCGACCTACATCTTGCTTTTTGGCAATGCCCATTCAACCCGGGATGAAGCCGCCAACCAAATCAAATAAAAAAACGAGGAGACAACCATATGCAAAAGACAAACATCACCGCAGCGGCCCTGGCCCTGCTGGGTACCCTAGCCGCCACCGGCGCTCAGGCCGACGGCCACTATGTGCCCGGTATCACCGGCATCCAAGCAGCCAGCGCGCCGCCTCCGGGCGTGTACTACGTGGGCTATTTCATCGATTACAACATC
>WQYQ01000022.1 GCA_009781175.1 Betaproteobacteria bacterium | reverse complement strand
TTCGCCTGGCTGGAGAAGAACCGGCGGCTGTGGAAGAACTGCGAGCGAAAGCTCAACACCAGCTTGCAGTTCATCCATCTGGCATTCTTGGGGTTATTGCTCAGGAGATCGTAAACGGGCTCTCAGTGAACAGGGCATGCACCTGATCGGTGATGACCACGAGTCGAGCGTAAGCCTCGCCATTCACGGCACGGTTACGGAAAAACTCCGCCGCTGACACGGACAGCGAGCGGGGTGGCAGTAAAAAGCCGAGGTTCTTCTCCAGGCCGCCTGCGGGACGGCCTAGCCCGAGGGGTTATTATTCATCCTCGTCGGGGTCGTGATACTCCTTTGGCAGCTTATGCGCAATGCCCTTGTGGCAGTCGATGCAGGTCTGGCCGTCCTGTTTCGCTTTCATGTGCTTGTTGAATCGCGTCTTCCCTTGTTTTTCCTCGCTCATCGAGTCGAAGTCGTGGCAGTTGCGGCATTCGAGCGAGTCGTTCGCCTTCATTCGCGCCCATTCGTGTTGCGCAAGCTCGAAGCGTTTGGCCTCGAATTTCTCGGGTGTGTCGACGCTGCCGGTGAGCTTGCCCCAAAGTTCTTTCGAAGCCCTGAACTTACGCAGCATTTTGGGGCCGAATTCTTTCGGAACGTGGCAGTCGGAACAGATTGCGCGCACGCCGGTGCGGTTGCTGTAGTGGATTGTTTTCTTGTATTCGGCATAGTTGTTGTCACGCATTTCGTGACAACCAATGCAGAACTCTTCTCTGTTCGTTGCGTTCAGCGCGGCGTAGAACACGTTCCAGACCACGATGCCGCCGATGCCGATCACCAGTATCAAGGTCAGCAGGGAAGTCTTTGCCGGAGGGCGCCGCAGCGCCCTCCAGAGCCTGCCGAAAAAGCCGGGTGTTTTTTCACTCATGATACTTATCCTTATTGGAACGCATAGCGGTAGGCGACATACAGCACATTGACCGCGTAGTTCGGCGATTGCAGGTTGTTCGGCAATATCCTGGTATCAGCGCCGGCGCCGTATTGGTAGGGAATGTAGAAGTAGTCGTTCGAGATGAGCCGCTGGTAGAGGTAGCCGACCCTGACGCTCATGGGTTTGTTGATGGCGTAGGTGCCAGCCACGTTCACTTGCATCAGCTTGCTGCGGATGTCGGGCGTTGCGCCCCCATTGGCCACTCCAGGTGATATATCGAAACCCGAGTAAGAGGATCTGCTCAGCGCGTAGCTCACGTCCTGACTGAGCACGAGCCTGTTGTAGAGAAATTTCTGCTTGCTGTTGACGCCGATCGTGTAGTTGGTGTCGGACAGCGTGTTGCCGCGGAACAAGGTTGGCGGCGTTACGGCATTGCCGTCCACCCCTAGGTGCATATCGCGCGAACGCTCCTGCCAGGTGAAGTAGCCACTGAACTGCATGTGCTCGGAGAAGTTGTAGTTCGCGTCGAGGTTGGCGCTGAAGGAGCGGCCATTGTCCCCGCCGACGATCGTGTCGTAATAGTTTTCCTCGCTATAGCGGCTGTCCAAAGAAACGTCGAGCTTCCTGGTCGCCTGCCAGTTGACGCCGGCTTTGACCTGATCCTGACGCCGGGAACCCTGGAAGGGCGCCACCCAGCCAGCCTTCTCGAAGCCTGCCGTGTTCGCCATCATCGGATTGTAGAAATCCGTGGAGCCATTGACGGTCGCCTCGCGGTCGGAGTGGGTATAGCCGAGGTTGAAGTCCACCGTGTCGAAAACCGATAGCTTGTAGCCGGCGTTGAACCTGTTTTCCTTGCTCTTCGGCACTTGTGCGCACGTCGTTAGATCCGCGTATACAGCACCTGCGGTTGCGGCCGTTTGTGGGGCGAATCCGGGGAAGGCCGTCAGATCGTTGTTGCACCAGCGCTGGATGCGCTCAAACTCATAGCCGAAATTCAGCCGCTGCTGCTTGTCGATGCGGTAGCCGATGCTGGCGTCGAACTTCTGGTTCCGGTTGCTCATCGGCGCATTGACGACTGTTACGTTGGGCGCCGCTGACACGGCCAGTGCGCCGAACGTGTACAGGTTCGAATCGGTCTGGTTGTCGCGCTCGTTGTACTTGTAGCCGACATTCAGGTTGACCGCCGGAGTGAATTGGTGCGTGAGCCGGAGGTCGGCGTGCTTGTTTATCACCCGGGCGTCGAGCGAGCCCACTCCTGCGGGCAAGATTGCGGCGGTCTGCGCACCGATTTGCGTGTAAGCGCCGGCGTAACTCATGTCCTGCGTATTGCGGCTGTAGGAGAGGCCGCCGGTCAGCTTGGTCGCCGGGCTGAAGATGTAGCCGCCGGTGAAGTTGATCTGGTGCAACTGGTTGCTCGGCATCGTGCTGATGGTATTGAGCGGGAAGGAGCCGCCCGCCGCGAGCGCGGCAGTGCTGTTCGCGTTCGAGAACAACACGCCAGTATTGTCGTTATCAAACAGCGAAGCGTAGTACTCCAGCTTGGCGTAGGCTTTTTCACCGACCCAGTTGGCCGCCGCGGTGAACATATCGGTGGTGTACTCGGTCGGGTTCATCAGCAGGGAGACTCTCTGGTTGACGAAAGCGATCCCCGATATGGTGGCCGACTCGGAGGCCGTGCTCAACAGCTTGGCGCCCGACTGGTCGATACGCTTGTAATCGAAGTTGAAGCTCCACTCGGTGTTGAGGTTGTAAGCGCTGTTGAAGGTGATGTTGCGGCGTTCGTTATGCACGTCCA
Organism: Betaproteobacteria bacterium; assembly: GCA_009781175.1. Taxonomy (GTDB): domain Bacteria; phylum Pseudomonadota; class Gammaproteobacteria; order Burkholderiales; family Rhodocyclaceae; genus Niveibacterium. Next base: position 55,579 of record WQYQ01000022.1, on the reverse strand, counting down.
CATCGCGGAAATACGCCCGTTGTGCAGGGGTAAGCTGGTTCGGGTTACTCCAAGTGCCGAAACCCGGCGGAATCACGAACACGTTATCGCCGGGCGAGCCCTGGTAAGGCGTCTGGAAGCCGGTGGTGGTGTAGTGGCGCAACTGGTCAAAGCCCACGCCGACGCTCCACTTTCCTTGCTCGGCCACGGAGCCGCTGAGGCTGCGCGAGGTTGTGCCGAGGTCTCGGCCGTCAACATGCCAGCGCAGCGTGCCACTTTTCTGGCAGTAGGAATCGCCGCCGCGCACGTCGAAATTGGCAATCCCATAGCCGCCGGAACGGTAGAGACCGTTGTATTCGCCGAACTTCGTCGAGGCGTTGTTGGTGCCCAGGATGCCGATTTCGGCATAGTTGGTCGGGCAGGTCAGCTCCTTGATGGCTTCCTCGCCCTCAAGGGCTTCTTCCTGCGCGGCGGCCATGCCCGGCGCCGCGAACATGGCGAGCAGAGCAAACTGCACGGCGCGCTCCAGAGTCACCCTGGAGAAATCATGGCTACGTGTTTTTTTCATGATCGATGTCTCCCCTCCGGTTAGCGATGCAGGAATGCGCCGGCCGGCGAATTGGAACCGTGCACCATCGTGTGGCAGTTCATGCAGCCCCGCGCGCCATATGTGGTGCCTGAGGCTAAGGCCGTGTTGCTGCCGATGGCCGTGCTGCCGCTGCTTTGGTGCGGACCGTTGTGGCATTCGATACACAGGAACGGCGGGCGCGACTTCAGCAGCGGCGTGATGTTGGAGCCGTGCGGCGTGTGGCAGTTAGTGCAGTCCTCGTTGACCGGCTGATGCTCCCAGAGGAAGGGGCCGCGTTTGTCGGCATGGCAGGTGAAGCAGGTTTCGGTGATCGTGTTCTTGGCGAGCAGCTTCGGCCCGGATGAGCCGTGCGGGTTGTGGCAATCCGAGCAGGAAATCTTGCCGGCATCGATCGGATGCGTGGAGATCTGCTTAATCTGCGCGCGCTGTTCCTTGTGGCAGGCGAAGCACACAGCGGGCTGCTCGGTTTTCACGAGCACCTTGTCCTGAGGCGTGTGGTTGGTGTGGCAGGCGGCGCAGGGAACGTCGTTGCTCTGATGCTGGCTGCCCGGCCAGCGCATGCGCAGGCCGGCTTTGTGGCAGCTCAGGCAGACTTCGGTCTGCTCCTGCGGGGAGCTTGGCTCATAGCCGGCGGGGGTGCGGTGAGTGCCGAAGATTCTATCGGGGCGGGGACGGCCAGTACCGTCGATGTTGCCGCCGAGGTGTTTTTCGCTGGGACCGTGGCAGTCCTGGCAGGTCGGCGTTCTCGCATCGCCGCGCACGCCGTGCTTGGTTTGATAAATGGCGAGAATCGGCCGGGTTTCCGTCTCGTCGTGGCAGTGGGTGCACTTTTCGTCCTCGGCGCGCCGCGCGGCTTCGGTTTTTTGAAGCTTGGCGCCTCCTCCCAGATTCGGAATGCTGGCCGCGTCCGCAGCCCATGAAGCCGTTGCCCATCCTGCGAACATCAACGTGGCCACAGCGATTAGCCGTCGTGCGAGACTCATTGTTCCCCCCCCCCCCACACACACATCACTTGACTGGGAGTGCGCGGCGGACGACGCTGCGTCCCCCGCATCTCCTGTTTATTGTTGTTACCTTGCTCCTGGAACTTCGCGGCGGAAGATCAGCCGTCTTACTGACGGCTGAGAATCCATTCGACCAAGTTCTTGATCTGTGCTTTGTCGTTCGGCGGATCGGTCTTGATGATCTTGTGCGCTTCCTCATGGCCGTCCGGGAACTTCGCTTTTTCGCCCGAGGTGAGGTGCTCGATCAGGCGATCCACTGCCTCCGGTTTGCCACGGTACTTTTCCGCGACTTTCTTGTAGGCGGGGCCATCCTTGTCCTTGGAAACTGCGTGGCACTTGAAGCAGTTGTTGGCGCGCGCGAGCGCCGTCGCGGCCTCTTCATCGACGGCGTAGGCGGAAGAGGAAAGCAATGCGGTCGTGCCGGCGGCCAATAGGCCGCACAGGGTTAAGCGGAGTGTCTTGGTCATTGTCATCACCTTTGGCGGGGTTGCGGGATTAGGATTGCTGGGAGTGTGTGCGAACGGCACGTTGGTGAATATCGGAAGCCGATGTGAATTAGAGTCGGACTCCGCTGATGTCTTATCGGAATTGCCTAATGCGGGATCGTCCGAGGAAAGTAAAACCAAAGACAATTCGTGTTTTATTGCGCAAGGTTTCGACTTAGCCTTGCATGAACGGACCTTACTGCGTCGCCGATGCCGCGGACAGAAGAAATCGGTTCGCCATTCCGTTCGGCGAGCGCTTCACCTACGCCATCTACTGAATTTTTTAACCGGCCTCAGCACACACAATTTCTGACGCCCTCCGCCCGCTCAAGGTTGGTCATCGGACGCCGCCGCCACTGATTCTCGTATGCAAATGCGCCAAAACCTCGGCATGACTTTCTCCCCGGCGATTAAACCGGAGTCGTTCATGACGCTGCGTTTTGTCGGATCGTTCCGTTATGCCCTCGTTGTGTTTGCCGCATTCATCATCGTGGCGGTCGTGATTTCGGCCTTCGCCCTTGAGCAGGTACTGTCTTCCGAGGATGTGAAGCGGACGAACCGCGAGACCGAACACTTCGCGCGCACCTTGACGGCGCACGCCGAAGAATCATTCAGGGGCGTCGACCTGACCTTGCGCGATGTGCAGGATCGCCTGCACGAGCCGTTTGGATTTGAACAACCGCTCGACGGAGTCGCGGCAAACCTGCTGCTGCACACGCGTTTATCGGGCCTGCCGTATGTCGCTGCGCTGTTCATCGTCGACCGCGACGGCAAGGTCGCCAATTCGACGCGATCCGCGCCCTTCCAGCCTTTCCCGATCGAAGAGCTGCAACGCTATGACGCCTTCGTCAACAAGGAGGCAGATACCTTGTTCATCGGGGGCCCGATGCATGACCTCGAGAGCGGCAAGTGGATGCTGTATCTCGGCCGGCGTCTGCACGACGGGCGGAATCGGTTCCGCGGTGTGGTGATGGCGGCTCTGACGCTCTCCTACTTCGAACAGATGTACGACGATCTCGCCCCGGAGTTCATGCACAGGGCGGCGCTGTACCTGTCCGACGGGCGGCTGATTGCCAGCCAGCCTCCGCGCACGGCGGAAATCGGTCAGTTCGCGGCGGAACTGCGCGGTATCGTTCAAACGCCGCCCGCTCCGGACGCACCGCCCGTGGCAGACCTCGCGCAAGCCACGCACGCGGAGTTCGTGCTTGGCCGCATCGCGGACTATCCGTTTCTCGTCAGCGTGGGATACGAGCGGAAAGAGCGGCTGGCCGCCGCGCGCAAACGGGCGCTTCCGATTATCGCCGGTGCGAGTCTGTTCTGCCTGTTCATCGTTGTCGCTACCGCTCTGCTGATCCGCAAGCTGCGGCGCGAAGAGGTGCTCACCCAGGCCCTGCGCGCCGCTGGCGACAGATCCCGCCAGATGATCGACTCGGCTATGGATGCCATCATCTCGATCGACGCATCCCAGGCCATCATCATGGTAAACAACGCTGCCGAGTGCATGTTTGGAATCCGCGCGGCCGACACCCTCGGATGCCCTTTCTCATCTTTGATCTCCGCGCCCTTGCGCGACGCCCAGAGCGAGCGTATCGCCGGGTATCTCGACTCGCACCCGTCCAGCGCCACGATCGCGCACATGGAACTCACGGGCTTGCGCGCCGACGGCGTCGAGTTTCCGGTCGAGGCCACGTTTTCGCCGATGCGCATCGAAGAGCAGCCCCAGTTGACGATCGCCCTGCGGGATATCACCGAGCGGCGGCGCAGGGAAGACGAGGTGCGTTTAATGAATGAAGAACTGCGGTTTTTGTCGAGTTCACTGCAATCGGTGCGCGACCAGGAGCGTATCCACCTCTCGCGCGAACTGCATGACGAACTCGGCCAGCAACTCACCGGACTCAAACTCGATCTGTCGTGGCTGACCAGCAGCCTCAAGGCCGGCCGCGCACCAAAGCTGGGCCGGCTCGACGCGATGCGCGCCGCGCTCGACGACGCGATCGCCACGGTGCGCCGTATCGCTACCGAACTCCGCCCGCCGGTTCTCGACGACCTCGCCTTTGGCGATGCGGTAGCCTGGCACGCTGCCGAATTCACGCGGCGCAGCGGCATCGAGGTCACGTTGAATCTCGCCGCCGACGCGCAAGTCAGCGACGCCGGCATGGCGACCACGCTGTTCCGTATCGTGCAGGAATCGCTGACCAACGTGGCGCGCCACGCCGGCGCCACGCGGGTCGACATCAGTTTGCATACGGATGGCGACTGGTTGGTGCTCAGGGTGCGCGACAACGGCAACGGTTTTGAATCCGCGGGCGCCGGGAAAGGTATAGGTCTGCTCAGTATGCGAGAGCGGGCCGCCGCGCTGGCGGGGCATTTTCGTGTCGTCAGCGAGTGGGGGGAAGGCTCGGCTATCGAGGTCAGGGTACCGAAGGAGCCGCACACATTAAGAAGGAAGGGAGCCGATGAAGCAATTGGAGATCATGATCGCCGACGATCACTCGCTCATCAGGAATGCGCTGTGTAACATCTTCAATGACACGGACGATATTCGGGTCGTCGCAGAGGCTACCAACGGCAATGCCGTGCTGCAGCAAATCCGCAAGCGCGCGTTCGATCTGCTGATCCTCGATCTGTCGATGCCCGGCCGGAGCGGGCTCGAACTGCTCAAGCTGGTCAAGACGGAACGGCCCGACATGCCGGTGCTGATCTTCACCGCGCACCCGGACGAACTCTATGCCGTGCGTGCCATCCGGGCCGGCGCGACCGGCTATCTGACCAAGGACTGCGAAAGCGATACGCTGCTCTCCACCGTGCGCAAGCTCGCCGCGGGTGGGGTTTACGCCAGTTCGAGAGTCGCCGAACTGCTCGTTACGTCGCTATCGCGCCCGAGTGCGGCGCTGCCGCACACTCTGCTCTCCGACCGCGAATACGAAGTTTTCAGCCGTCTCGTGCGCGGCATGAACCTGACCGCGATTGCCAAAGAGCTTGGCGTGAGCATCAAGACGGTCAGCACGCACAAGTCGCACATCCTCAGCAAGATGGATAGCGAGAACGAGATCCATCTGACCTGCTATGCGATCGGGCATGGCTTGCTTGAGATCATGCAGGAGTGATCGCATGTATAGAGCCTGTTCATAATCTTGCTGCGGGTCCGCGATCGGGATTGAAGCTCGGGCGGAGTAGACGCTCATTCGCCGTGAATCGCCCCAAGCTGAAGCTTGGGGCTTCTTCGCCACGCATCGGGGGCGCCTTTGGCGCCAATAGCGCTTGTCTCGCTGATCCCGCCATGAATGACGGGCTTGCGCTCAACCCATGGTCATTCTGCGACTGCGCTTCGCTCCGCGCAGAATGACAGCGAGTCGAATGTAAGCGAGACAAACCTTATCAGCGGCGAAGATGCCTCGGCGTGTGCGTGCCGTACCTAGCGCGGCGCCTGCCCCCAGAACAGGCTCGTGCGCATGGTGAAGGAGCCGTCCGCCTCGATTGCCAGCGCGTCAACGACCTCCTGCGACGCTTCGGCCTGAATCGTCTTGATGACTTCGACCTTGGCGGCAGGCGTGCGCATGCGCTCCACCCAGCTTGCGAACTCGATTCTGACCGGCCAATGCGCGTAGCCGAGGATGTCGATGCCGGCTTGCGTGAACTCCTGGCGCCATTCGGCTGCGGAGCGGTCGCGGACATGCGAGCGGTCGCGTAAAAATTCGATGGCTTGAAGATGCATGTCGGCAACGGGATCGGCGGGGCCTTCGATATCGATGACGAGCACATGGCCGCCTGGCCTCACGACGCGGCGCATCTCGGCCATCGCGCGCGGGAGTTGGGTCCAGTGGTGCGCGCTGTAGCGCGTTGCCGCAAAGCAGAATGTTCCGTCGTCGAAAGGCAGTTTCTCGGCTGCGGCCATGCGTGTTTCGATGTTCGCGAGATTTTTTTCGGATGTGGCCTTGCGCACGGTGGCGAGCATTCCTTCCGAGGGATCGACCGCCACGATGCGCGCGACGAGCGGTGCGAGCGCGAAGGCAAGGTGCCCGGCTCCGCAGCCGAGATCGAGACCGATACCACGCGCCGGAATTGCAGCCGAGATGAGCTGGCGCGCATGCTCAAGGTCCGGCCCTTGCGCGTGCACCGCGCTGTTCAGATAAGCCATGGCCTGGGGGTTGAACTGATCGTGAACGGCTTGCTCATGCGTTTTCATCGTGTCTGCTCCAACAAGGAAAGGGAAACAGGAGCATAGAAGGGCGTTTATCCTGTTACAAGATGAGAATTTATCCTGGTATAAAATTCAATAGACAATAAAGTCGGGAGAAAGAGAGATGGAGACAAGCGGACAATCCGATGCGCTCGGCGCTTTTGTGCGCGCAGTGCGCGAACGGCTGTCGCCTGCCGATTTTGGTTTGCCGCAGGGTAGGCGGCGCGCCAAAGGGCTGCGGCGCGAGGAAGTCGCGGCTCGCTGCGGGATCAGCCCGACCTGGTACACCTGGATCGAACAGGGGCGCACGACCGCGATTTCGGTTTCCGCGCTTGCGCGGCTGGCTGAGGGCTTGAATTTATCCACGGCCGAGCGCGCGTACCTGTTCCGGCTTGCCGGGCGCGCCGACCCTTCCGCGCCCGATGCAGCGGAGATAGAGTCCGCGCCGCTCGCCGCGCTGGTCGAGGCGATCGCTTCGCCTGCCTATGTGCTCGACCGTTATTGGGACGCGTTGGCCTGGAATGCCGCCGCGGCACAGTTGTTCCGCGTCTGGCTCGGCGGGAAACGCGGTGCGGGCCAGGCGCCAAATCTGCTGCGCTATGTTTTTCTCGATCCGCGCGCGAAGAGCTTTATTCTCGATTGGGAAGAACGCGCGCAACGGCTTGTTGCCGAATATCGGGCTGATAGCGCCGGTTCGCGCGAGGATGTGCGGCACGTGGCGCTTGTGAATGAGCTTTGCACGGTGAGTCCGGTGTTCGATCAAGCGTGGCGTGCACAGAAGGTGCTCGCGCGCGAAGGCGGCAGCCGTGGTTTCAAGCTCGGGCGCGCGGACCGGCAAGACTATTGGCAATTCACGCTGCGGCTTGCGCAGCAGGCCGATACGAAGCTGGTTGTGCTGCATAGACGATAGGGCCTGTTGCCGGGCCGATACAGACTGCGCCGGTGGAGTCAAGTAGCCAATAGGCTGAGTGGCTTGCTGCGCCGAAGAGCGTAGGATGCGGCGCAGTCACCTACGCAATGGGAGAAGAGACGATGAATGGGCTTTCGTTTGTGACGCCGACCGCAGGCGGACCTTGGGAAACTTATCTGGCGCAGGTCGATCGTGTGTTGCCCTATCTGGGCCGGTTGTCGCGTTGGGCCGAAACGCTGCGGCGTCCGAAACGCGCCTTGATCGTCGACATTCCTGTTGAGATGGACGACGGCCGGATCGTGCATTTCGAAGGCTATCGCGTTCAGCACAATCTTTCACGCGGCCCGGGAAAAGGCGGCGTGCGTTTCCACCCGGATGTCACGCTCGAAGAGGTGATGGCGCTTTCGGCCTGGATGACGGTGAAAAACGCGGCGGTGAATCTGCCTTACGGCGGCGCCAAGGGCGGTATCCGTGTCGATCCGAAACTGCTTTCACACAAAGAGCTTGAAAAGATCACGCGCCGCTACACGAGCGAAATCGGTCTGATCATCGGGCCGGATAAGGATATTCCCGCGCCCGATGTGAATACCAATGCGCAGATCATGGCCTGGATAATGGACACTTATTCGATGAACGTTGGCGCGACCGCGACGGGTGTCGTCACCGGGAAGCCGATCGAACTGGGCGGCTCCCTGGGGCGCTTGAAAGCAACCGGGCGCGGTGTCTTCGTCGTTGGGCGCGAGGTCGCGCGCCATTTGAATATTCCAATCCGCGGCGCGCGTGTCGCCGTGCAAGGCTTCGGTAACGTGGGGAGCGCGGCCGCCGAATTGTTCGTGAACAATGGCGCCAAAATCGTCGCCGTACAGGACCACGGCGGAACGGTCTACAACCCGAACGGTTTGGATCTCGCCGTATTGATGGAGACCGTGCAGCGCGACGGCTCGATTGCACAATGCGCGGGGGCGGAACGCATCGAGAATGAACGATTCTGGGATATCGAAACCGATTTTCTTGTCCCGGCGGCGCTCGAAGGGCAACTGAACGCGGAGCGTGCGCAGCGGGTCAAGACGCGCGTGGTGCTCGAAGGCGCGAATGGCCCGACCTTGCCGAGCGCGGACGATGTTCTGAACGAGCGCGGCATTCTCGTCGTGCCCGATGTCATCGCGAACGCGGGCGGCGTTACGGTTTCGTACTTCGAATGGGTGCAGGACATTGCCCGTTTTTTCTGGAGCGAAGACGAGATCAATATGCGCCTGGAGCAGATCATGGCCGACGCGTTGCGTAAGATCTGGGATACCGCGGCACAGCATAAAATCTCCCTGCGCACGGCGGCCTATGTCGTGGCGTGCAGCCGGATTCTTTCCGCGCGCGAGGAGCGCGGCTTGTATCCCTAAGGGGATGTTGTACTGCAACAAAAGGGCGCACAATACGGCCCCTGCGGCATCGACGCGAAATAGAAAGGGCCGCCGCACCTTTTGGGAGTATGTATGAGTTCAAGCCAAGAAGCCGGACGCCAGGCTCTTCCCGCCCTGTCGCTTGCGGCCCTGGGCGTGGTGTTCGGCGATATCGGCACCAGTCCCCTTTATGCGATGAAGGAGGCTTTCGCGCAAACCCATTTCCTTCTGCCTGTTACGCCGAACAATGTGTATGGCATTTTGTCCTTGATTGTCTGGACCTTGGTGTTTGTCGTGACGGTAAAGTACGTCGTCATCGTCATGCGGGCGGACAATCATGGCGAGGGCGGCGTGATTGCGCTGATGGTGCGTGTGCTGGAGCGTTCGAAGGATAGACCGCTCAAATACAAAATCGTACTGGCGCTTGGCTTGGGGGGGGCCGCGCTGTTTTATGGCGATGGGGTCATCACGCCGGCGATTTCGGTGTTCTCCGCCGTCGAGGGGCTGGAAATTGCCACGCCGGTCATGAAGCCCTATGTGGTACCGATTACGGTGGTGGTCTTGCTGATTTTGTTTCTGGTGCAGCGCCATGGCACCGCGCGCGTCGGTCAGTTTTTCGGTCCGGTCATGCTGCTCTGGTTTTGTGCGATGGCGGCAATTGGGCTGTGGAATATTTTTGGGCACCCGGAAGTGTTGTGGGCTTTATCGCCGCATCATGCCGTCCGGTTTTTTATTGAGCATGCGCATGTCGCCTTTTTTGCCCTCGGCGCGGTGTTCCTGACGGTGACGGGGGCCGAGGCACTGTATGCCGATATGGGGCACTTCGGGAAAAAACCGATCCGATTGGCCTGGGCGTGCGTCGTCATGCCGGGACTGGTCCTGAATTATTTCGGCCAGGGCGCGACGATCATCGGCAATGCCGGTGCCGCGGCGAATCCGTTTTATCTCGCGGTGCCTGCCTGGGGACTCTTGCCAATGGTCTGCTTGGCGACCGTCGCATCGGTCATCGCCTCGCAGGCTTTGATTACCGGCGCGTTTTCGATGACACGCGAGTTGATTCAGCTCGGTTTCTGTCCGCGCGTTACGATCCATCATACTTCGGGCACGCAGATCGGCCAGATTTATGTGCCTTTCGTCAATGCAATGCTGCTTACGCTCGTGCTTGCGGTCGTGTTGGGATTCAGAGGCTCGTCCAGTCTGGCCGCGGCCTACGGGATCGCGGTTTCGATGACGATGGCGGTTACGACCATGCTCGCTTTTTCGGTTGTGCGCCGCGACTGGAATTGGTCCATGCCCTTTGCCTTGCTGATTTTTGTGCCGCTGGCGGCAATGGATGCTGGATTCATCTCGGGAAACGCCATCAAGATCCTTGAAGGTGGTTGGGTCCCGCTGGTTTTGGGCAGCGGTATTTTCCTGCTGCTGACAACCTGGAAGCGAGGCCGCGAAATCTTGACCGAACGTGAGCGCGGCGATGGAATTCCGCTCGAACCTTTTGTCGAATCACTCGGCAGGGAACCGTTTCCGCGCGTGCCGCTGACGGCCGTTTATCTGGTTTCGCGTCCCGACGTCGTACCGAATGCTTTGCTGCATAACCTCAAGCACAACATGGTGCTGCACGAGACCACGGTTTTTGCGAGTGTTGTCGTCAAGCCGGTGCCGCGTTTGCTGGATTCGCAGCGTGTCTTGGTCGAGCGGATCGCGCACAATTTTTACCGCGTCAAAATCTTCTTCGGCTTTATGGAAGATGCCGACGTGCCTTCCGCGCTCGAATGGTGCGCGGAACAGGAGTTGGCTTTACCGGCCAATCAAGTGTCCTATTTCCTCAGCCGCGAAACCCTGCTACCAACATCGGGCGAGGGAATGTGGCTGTGGCGCGAACATTTGTTTAGCTTCATGTATCGCAACGCGACCAGCGCGGCGAGTTTCTTTAACCTGCCGCCGAATCGCGTGGTGGAAATGGGGAGTCAGATCACGATCTGATTACGGTGTGGACGGATGATCTGAATTCGCTTTAAAGGGGCGGCGCTCATTCAATTCATCGAAATAAATTTCCATGCCGTTGTGTTCGCGCAGTAAGAAATCTGCGATGGCATGGCGGAAGCGCGGATCGGCAATCCAATGGGCCGATGCGGTCGCGACGGGTTCGAGTCCGCGCGCAAGCTTGTGCTCCCCCTGCGCGCCGCCCTCGAAGCGCTGCAAACCATGTGTAATTGCATATTCGATGCCTTGGTAATAACAGGTTTCGAAGTGCAGGCATGGAATGTAGTCCGTTGCGCCCCAATAGCGGCCGTAGAGAGCCGTCTTATCACGCAGCATCAGGCTTGCGCCGACGCGCCGCCGGTTTTGGTGCGCCAGAATCATGACGCAGGACTCGGGGAGCATCGCGCCGATTTGGCGGAAAAATTCGAGATTCAAATAAGGCGATGAACCGTGCAAGGCGTAAGTCGTCCTGTAGCAGCGCGTGAAGTAGATCCAGTCTTCGGCGCGAATCTCATGACCGCTGCGGGATTCGAATTCGATTCCGGCTGCCGCGACCTTGCGTCGTTCTTGCCGGATTTTTTTGCGTTTTTCATGTCTCAGGCGGGCGAGAAAATCTTCGAAATCACGCTCGCCCGCCGAAGCCCAGTGAAATTCCACATTGCGCCGCACGAGCAAGCCCTGTGCTTTTGCGTATTCAATATCCTCGGATTCCGGGTAGAGCAGGTGGAAGGATGAGAAACGCAGCTCCCGAGCGAGTTCGATAACATGGCCGAGCAGCCTACTGCGCAGTTCCGGCGTGCGCCCAAGCAAACGCAGGCCGGGCACAGGCGTGAACGGAATTGCGCAAAGCAGCTTTGGGTAGTAAGGCAATCCGTGGCGCGCATAGGTATCCGCCCAGGCCCAATCGAAAACATATTCGCCGTAGGAGTGTTGTTTAGCGTAAAGCGGCATGGCGGCGAGCAAGGTATGACCACGCCACAAGGCCGCATGCATCGGCGTCCAGCCGGTTTGACCTCCAACGCAAGCGCTGCTTTCGAGCGCATGGAGAAAAGCGTGCTTTAGAAAGGGCTGTGCGCCCGCCAAAGTATCCCAGGCCAAAGCGGGAATTTCGGTGATCGATTGATGAATGCGGAATTGATCGGTGGTCATTGTGTATCCTTCAAAACGACACCGAGAGACAAGCCTGATTCTACTTATTTTGCCGAAATCGGAAGCGCTCGTTTTGGACGATCGAGTGTTTAATTGTGCTTAAACCGATACAGATTTTTATGTGCGTGACAGCGCCGAGAATGGTACTGTCGCCCTGTCCGTCAGGTTGGTCCTGATGAAATAATTGATTGGCATAGCGTGTTTCGCGCGTGATTTCGGACAAATAATATATCTGGAGAAAATTATGAAATTGACTACACGAATGCTGGCTGAATGCATTGGCACATTCTGGCTTGTGCTCGGCGGTTGTGGCGCCGCCATATTTGCGGCGGGCGTTCCGCAACTGGGTATCGGGTTCGCGGGCGTTGCGCTCGCTTTTGGTTTGACAGTGCTGACGATGGCTTTTGCGATTGGGCATATTTCCGGCTGCCATTTGAATCCGGCCGTAACGGTCGGTCTTGCGACCGCGGGCCGCTTTTCCTGGAAAGATGTTGTTCCCTACATCGTCGTGCAAGTGGTTGGCGCAACGCTGGCGGCCGCGGTTCTCGCGCACATTGCGGGCGGCAAGCCGGGTTTCGATCTGGTGGCGAGCGGATTCGCGGCGAATGGCTACGGCGAACATTCGCCCGAGAACTACGCGATGGGGGCCGCTTTCGTTGCTGAACTGGTACTGACCGCGGTTTTTCTCTTTGTGATTCTGGGTTCGACCGATCGCCGCGCGCCCGCTGGTTTCGCGCCGATCGCAATCGGCCTGTGCCTGACCTTGATTCACCTGATCAGCATTCCGATTACCAATACCTCGGTCAACCCCGCCCGCTCGACGAGCCAGGCGCTGTTCGTACAGGGTTGGGCGCTTGAGCAGTTGTGGCTGTTCTGGGTTGCCCCGATCGTCGGCGCGATCATCTCTGGTGTGCTGTACAGGGCAGTTTTCGAGAAAGACAAGTAATTGATAGAGACGGGCGCATTGTCGTGCCCGTAATATTCGCGGCCACGGTGCGTAATGCCCGTGGCCGCTTTGTTTGAAACGAAGTGATTGCCGTGGGGCCGACAGCCTGAGAGGCAGTTTTGTCTGCAACGATTGTCAGCGCCATTACAGTCTTGTGCGCTTGTCCGATGGAACAATCGGTTTCAACTTCAAATTACGAATGAGACACATCGCCAATGTCGAGTCAGGCTGATCGCTATCGCGTCATCGCAGCAGGTATTTGCGCCTTAATTTTGACGGTAGGGCTGGCGCGTTTTGCCTATACGCCGATGCTGCCGATCATGCGGCATGAAGCCGGGCTGTCGGCTCTGGCTGGCGGCTGGCTGGCCACGTTCAACTATGCGGGCTACATCACGGGCGCGCTGATTACCGCAACGATCAGCGATTTACGGCTGAAATTTCAACTCTATCGGCTCGGTCTGGTGGTCGCGGTTATCAGTACCGTCGCAATGGGGATGACGCAAGACGTCTATCTGTGGGCGGGCTTGCGTTTTATCTCCGGGGTTTCGAGTACCGGCGGACTTTTGCTCGCTTCGGGTTTGGTTCTGAACTGGTTGATTCGTCAAGGACATAAGCCGGAACTGGGGCTGCATTTCGCAGGGATCGGTCTGGGCCTTGCCGTTTCAGGTCTGGTGGTGGCGGTAATGGTGGGGCATTTATCCTGGCAGAACGATTGGATCGGCCTTGGATTGTTGGGTATCGCATTCTTTTTGCCTGCCTGGTTCTGGCTTCCCCCGCCAGCGGCATTACATGCTCACGCGCCGCAATTCGTGCCTAAACCTCCCTCGCGCAAGTGGATGAATTTGTTCATCGCGACTTATTTTTGTGCGGGTTTCGGCTATGTCATCAGTGCGACCTTCATCGTCGCGATCCTCGAGAAATTGCCGATGTTCACCGGAAAGGGAAGCTGGGTGTGGGTGGTCATCGGGTTTGCCAGCGTGCCGTCGTGTTTTTTGTGGGACCGGATTGCCCGGCGCATTGGCGAAATCCGGGCGCTTCTGCTGAGCTACGCTCTCCAGACCGTTTCGATTCTCGTGCCCGGTTTTACCGACAGCGCCTGGGCTAACCTGTTCAGCGCGATCCTGTATGGCGGCACGTTCGCTGGCATCGTGAGTTTGACCTTGACGGTTATCGGACGCTGCTTCCCCGCCAATCCAGCCAAAGCAATGGCCCGTTTGACGCTGAGTTATGGTCTCGCGCAAATGGTCGCGCCGGCGATGGCCGGCTATATCGCCGCCGCGACGGGCAGCTATCGCGGCGCATTGTTCGTTGCCGCATGGGTGATGGGCGCTGGCATGCTGCTGCTTGTTGCGCTTCAGCGGCTGGAGGTCCGAGAGGCGCAAGAACCTGCTGTGAGTGTGGCCAATTGAGTGTGATCGGGGTTCATGTGCTGCTCGGAATCCTCATTTATCATTCATAAACTCCGACAAATCCCTGCATGCTGCGTTGCGCTCACTTGTCGTTGGGTACTTACTATTTGCGTTTCTCACAGGAGGAACTTGGTCATGCTTTCTTTTCGCACATTTCTGACGCGTGGTTTCGTCTTGTTCCTGGCCTGCGCGCTCCTCCCGCTTTTCGCGTCCGCTCAGGAGGCTCCGAGCCGTGAAATCTGGAAGGCGGGCGATGTGAGCGTCACAGCCATTCAGGATTTGCCGCATGAAATGGCGGCAACCCTTTTCAAAGGTCCGGCCTCCGAACAGGAAAAAGCGAAATTCTTTACCGACGGCAAGGCCGAGGCGGGCATCAATGTCTTCCTGCTGCGGATGGGCGGGAAGATCGCGCTGGTTGACGCGGGCGCAGGGACAACGTTTCAGTCTCCGGGGAGATTACCCGAGGCGCTTGCCCGCCTGGGCGTCAAGCCGGAAGATGTCGACTTCGTCCTGCTCACCCATCTGCACGCCGATCACATCGGCGGATTGATGCGGGAAGGAAAGCGCGCTTTCCCGAAAGCAAAATTGCTGATTTCGAAACCCGAACTCGATGGCTGGATGGCCCTCGCGGACAAAGACCCTGCCAACGCCAACGCGGGCTTGGTCAAGGCCATGGTTGCTGCTTATGGAGCCGACCTTCTGCCGCCGTTCGCCTTGGGTGACACGCCGCTGCCGGGCGTGACGGCGCTGGACGCTACCGGCCATACGCCGGGCCACACGGTGTACCAGCTCATCGCTGGCGGGAAGAGCCTGCTCATCGTCGGCGATTTGATTCACGCTATGTCTCTGCAATTCGCCTTGCCCGATGAGTACGCGACATTTGACATGGACCCGCCCCAGGCTGTTGCCGCCCGTAAACGCATCTTTGCCCTCGCTGCGGAGAAAGCAATACCGATTGCCGGAATGCATTTCCCCTTCGCGAAAATCGTGGGTACGGTTAAAAAAGACGGTAATGGGTGGAAATTCGAGCCGATACAGTGAATGGCGCACGGAAGGCTGCACAGCAAAAGAGCCGGTTTTCCGGCTCTTTTGCTGTGCAGCTTAAAAACCCGCCGATGGCGGGCGGGACCGATCAGGCCGGCAGTTCGACCGCGGCGAAATAGCCGTTGTAGTCGAGTACTGCCCATACGGTATTGGTGCTGCTGTCGATACCGCAGGTGCCGAGTGGGTAGCCTGCTTGCCATGGGCCATGCACGAAGTCGCCGCTGCGTCCGCTTGAGCTGTTGCAGGCGACAGCATTGACCCATTTGCCATCGGTGCCGACCGAGGCGAGCATGATCGAGCGCCCGCTGACGCTGGAGTTTTTGGCCGGATCGAAGCTGAGCGAAAGCACGTAGGGATCGGTCTTGCGGCTGCCCATCGTCCACGCCATGCCTTGCAGCAGCAGGATGTCGGACGCGGTGGCGCTGGTGGCGGCGAGCCAGGCGGTGTTAACTGCCATATTGAACCACCGGCCACTGACATCGACCGCGCTACTGCCGTTGCTGCCGTCGAGGATCTTCATCGCGTGGCCGTTCGGGCTGGTGTCAGCGATGCCGGTGAAGCTGGCCATCGGTGCGATGATGAACTCATGCCCGTTGAGGCCGTAAACCACGCGCTCGCGCAGGCTGAAGTTGAGCTTGGGCGTGGTGGTGATATTGCCCTCGTTGACCGGCGTGGGGTAGGCGGGCGCCGAGTAGAAGTCGATCAGCATGGTGGGGCCGTCCACCGTCACCAGGTAGTAGCCAATGGTGTTGAGTTCCTGGGCCAGCAGCGTCTGGCGCTTGCCCTGGGAGTAGGCCGTGTCGTTGGCTGGCGTGACAGGGTAGTAGAACTTGTTGCTGTTCGAGGAACAGACGATCTGCGAGACATGGGCGCTGCCGTCCATCGTGGCGATGCGGCTGCGGTCGTGCATGTGGTCGTGGCCGCAGATGTAGTAACGCACGCCGTTTTTGTTCAGGCTGGTGATGAAGGCGTCCATGCCGGGCGAGCCGACGTAGTTTTTGCCGCCGACGGTAACCGCCCCCGGCGCCGGGCAGTCGCCGAACAGCACGTCAAGGTGGTTTTCCGTCACCAGGCCCTTGTGCGAAAAGACGAGGGCGTGACTGCCGGACGGGCGCGAGCTGAGCACCTGGTCGATCCACGGTTGTTGCGCTGCGATGGCGGTGTTGAGGCTGTAAGCGGTGTCGTCGGCGTTTTTCTTGTCGGCCGTGGTGAACTGATCGAGCAACACGAAGCGCGCGTTGCCGTAATCGAAAGCGTAGGATAGGCCCTTGAGGTTGTCGCTCGGGCTGCTGAAGTTGCTGCCGATGGTGAATTCGCCGCCGGACTTGGCGACGGCGGGTTGTAGGTCGGCATCGGGGTTCGGGGTCGAGAAGATGTCGGACGGCGTGGCATTGTGCTTACCGTTCTGCGTCTGCGGGAAGATGCGCTGGAACTCCTCCGCCACCGCGTCGTCGTGGTTGCCGCGCAACGTGAAAAGCCCGATGCCGGCGTTGTAGAGCGACTGCACGAACAACGCGTGCGTGTCCTCGGCAACCAAGTGGGTGAAGCTGTAGGAACTGCCATCGGCCTTCTTGATGGTAGTCGTGGTGGCGCTGCTCGCGCTGTCGCACAGGTCGCCCACTTGCAGTACGAACTTCACCTTTTGGTCGATGAACTGCTCGTTCAATTGCTTGATGATGTCTACTGGGCAGGAATTCGGGTTCTTGCCGTCGTCGCCGATGCCGTTGACGACGACCCATTGCGTGTCGCCCATGATCGCGAACGTCCACGCCGCCGAAGTCGGCAGCGCCGCGTCGACGCTCGAAAGTGTCGGCGTCGTATCGGTTGGTGCGGACGAGCCGTCAGAGCCGCCGCAGCCGGCGATGACGGCCGGCAGAGTGATTGCGGCCGGCAGAGCGAGGGCGCCTACGCCAGTCGCCGCCGTGCGGCGCAGGAACTCCCGGCGGGCTAGTGGCTGCGCTTGCGTGGTTGTGGGTTTCTTGTCTTCGTCGTTTTGATGCTTGCTCATGAGATTCTCCAGATGAACAGTTGCTGGAACGGGCACGAAGAATCTATGGGGCCGATATGTCAGCCTTGTGACAATTTGCGTCGATTGGAAGGGGGCTGATTTAGGTCAGCTCCAGTACCGTACTGTGCCCAGCGTTCCGTTAATGCACGCACACAGGCGGATGGTGGTGACGCGGATGCTTAAGCCCAGTTTGCGGGTTGTTACTGCGCCGAGCGAAAGCGGTTCGCCTATTTCGGCACACGTGAACATGTTCGAACACCGGATCAAAAAGCAAATCGATCGATAGGCGCACAGGCGATTTATTTCATGCCTGGAGCGCTGCGAGCAGCGTGTCTTGCACGCGTTGCACGATATCGGGCTGTAAGCAGTCGAGGTTTTTCAATTCAGGCCAATTGGCGGTGAATTTGCGTTGCCAGGTGATTTGCCTTTTGGCGAGCTGGCGTGTCGCGTACAGGCCGCGCTCGCGCAGCATTGCGAAATCGTATTCGCCCGCGAGATATTCCCACGCTTGGCGGTAGCCGACGCAGCGCATTGAGGGCATTTCGGGCTTGAGCGAAAAGCGCGCGCGCAGCGCACATAATTCGTCGACGAGGCCATTGTCCAGCATGGCATTGAAGCGTTGGCGAATCCGCTCGTGCAGCACGCCACGGTCCGAGGCTTCGAGCCCGACGATCGCGATGCGCGGCGAGGGGCTATCTGTTTCTCGGCGGGCGTAGTTTTCGGCGAGCGGGCGGCCGGTCAGGCGCACGATTTCGAGCGCGCGTTGAATCCGCTGCGCATCGCCAGGTTCGAGGCGGGCCGCGGCGGTGGGGTCGAGACGGGCCAGTTCCGCATGCAGCGCGGGCCAGCCGCACCGGGTGGCTGTGCGATCGATTTCGGCGCGCAGTTCCGGGTCGGCTTCCGGCAGGTCGGAGAGTCCGTCGCGCAGCGCTTTCAGATACAGCATGGTTCCGCCGACGAGCAGCGGAATGCGTCCGCGAGCGCGGATTTCGTCGATGAGGCGCAGCGCATCCGCGCGGAACATCGCGGCGGAATAGGACTCTGTTGGATCGATAATATCGATCAGATGGTGCGGGCAGACTGCCTGCTCTTGCCGCGTCGGCTTGGCCGTGCCGATATCCATGCCGCGAAATACGAGCGCGGAGTCGATGCTGATAATCTCGATCGGCAAGCGTTCGGCGAGGCCCAGCGCGCAGGCGGTTTTGCCGCTGGCCGTGGGGCCGATTAGCGCGATGGCGTCGACAGTTGTAGCGGCGGAAGTTGTGAGCATCGGAGGTGAGTGTGATTCGAAGGCGTAATTTTAGTGCCTGGCGGGGACGCATAGGCGCTTGCTTGTTGGCGTTCGCTGGATTCTTCTGCTGGCCGGCGCAGGCCGGCTCTTTATTGTTGTGGGAGGTGACGGGCGGCGCGGCGCCGGTCTGGCTTTATGGCTCGATCCATGTATGCCGGCCCGAGTGTTTCCCGTTGCCGGAGGCAGTGGCGGCGCGTTTCTCCAAAGCGGCGGTGTTGGTGGTTGAGATCGATGCGACGCGCCCGGATGTCGGCGACGCCTTGTTGCGTGACAGCCCAGGCAGAGGGTGTTTGAAGGCAGTGTTGAGCAAGGCGGAGTGGAAGCGTTTGCTGCGTCAGCTCGAACCCTTGCAAATGCCGGAGACGGCGCTCGAGAGCCTTTCGCCTACGCTTGCCAATCTGATGGTGTCGCTGGCGGTCGCGGGGCAGGCCGGTTTGTCGCCGGCGTATGGGACCGATCTTTATTTTATTGCTCAGGCGCAGCGTGGCGGCAAGCGGCTGGTCGAGCTGGAAACCGTCGCGCAGCAACTCAAAGCCTTGAATGCGGGGAGTCCGCGCGAAGCGCTGAGCAGTTTGCGCAGCACGATGAAGGCGGCGAACGACGGCTCTCTGAAAACCATGCTCGAAGAACTGGTTTCCGCATGGCAAGCCGGTGATGCCAAGCGTTTGAGCGAGGTACTGAGTAAAACGGAGGAAGCCGACCCTGCGAGCGCACGCTGGTTCAAGGAATTGTTCGAGCGCCGCAATCGTCGCATGAGCGAATCGATTGCCGGGCTGGCGCGTGAGGGCGAGCCGGTTTTTGTGGTGGTTGGCGGCGGGCACCTGGTGGGGCGGAATTCGATTCCCGAGCTGCTGATGCGGAAAGGTTTCAAGGTTCGTCAATTGAGTAGTTCGGAGGAGGCCGAACAGCTTGAAACTGTCGGCCAGGGGCGGATGACCGGAGAATAAATCCGCCCAATACGACAGAATGCGGGATCGTTCACTCAAGGAAAGGAACGGGACTTCCCGCCGTCCCGCATATGGGTAGTAGTCTCCTGCTGATCGTCGCCGCGTTTCTGCTCGTTCTGCTGAACGGATTTTTCGTCGCGGCGGAGTTCGGTCTCGTCAAACTCCGGTCGACGCACGTCAAGTCGATCGCCAAGATGCACGGCTGGCGCGGACGAATCCTGCTCAAGGTGCATCGGGATCTCGATGCCTACCTTTCCGCTTGCCAATTGGGCATCACGCTGGCGTCCCTGGGGCTGGGATGGATCGGCGAGCCGGCGTTCGCGGATTTGCTGCGCCCCTTGCTGGCCTCGCTTGGCATAGCGAATGAACAAACGGTGCATGCGATCGCGTTTTCGACGGCTTTTTTCTTCATTTCCTATTTGCACATAGTGGTCGGGGAACTTGCGCCGAAATCGATCGCGATCCGCATGGCGGAAACGGCGGGTTTATGGACCGCGGCGCCGCTTTACGCGTTCTACTGGGTGATGTATCCGGCAATCTGGATTCTGAACCACAGCGCCAATTGGATCTTGCACAAGCTCGGGCTCGATATGGCGCACGGGCTCGACAGCCATTATTCGGCGGATGAGCTGAAGCTGATTCTGCGCACGTCCAAAGCGGACCGGCATTACACCCGCGACGATTGGCGCGTGCTCGCCCAGGCTCTGGATTTCCGGGAACTCGATGTGGCGGATTTGATGCGCCCGTTCAGCGAAGCCGCGGTCTTGTCTGCGACTGAGAACGTTGAAGAAAATCTCGATCGCATCGTCCAGCATCGTTTCAGCCGTTATCCCTATCTCGATAAAGCGGGGCAAGTGCGGGGCGTGATCCATTTGAAGGATATTTTTTTCGCGCTGCAAAAAAACGAACTGCCGGGGAGCCTGGAAAAATTGGTGCGGCCGGCATTGACCGTCGAGCCGGGACTTTCCGCAAGCGAACTGTTCCGGCGTTTCCGTGAAGGCGCGCCGCACTTCGCCGTGGTCGTGCAGCACGATGGGCGGCCGCGCGGTTTCGTCACGCTCGACAACCTGCTCGGCGCGCTGGTTGGGGAAATTCGCGACGAATTCCGCCAAACCGGAAACGATTGGCTGAAGCTCGATGATGGCTCCTTGATGGGGAAAGGCAGTCTGCCGATTTTTTCCCTGGAGCGGGCCTTGGGTATCGATATAGAGGAAGCCGGGGTCGATTCGGTCGGCGGTTTGATTCTGCAAAAATTGGGCGATTTGCCCGAAGAGGGGCAACGCATCACATTCGAACGTTTCGATGCGGTCGTCAAAAAAATGATTGGCCCGAAGATCCTCCTCGTGCGGATTTATCCCAAGGAAGAGCCGAAGCTTGTATGACCACGAGTCAAGCGCAAGCCTCATCATTCATGGCGGGGTCAGCGAGACAAGTGTTACTAGCGCCGAAGGCGCCTTCTATTTGCGGCGGGGAAACCCCAATTTTCAGGTTGGGGTGACTCACAGGCATGACTTCGGTCTGTATCGGGAACCAGGACGATTAGAATGAGTCTTTGGCCTTGCCGTATATGCCCTGTTATTTTGATGCGTATTGAGTAATGAAAATTCTGTTCGTCTGCACCGGAAATATCTGCCGTTCGCCAACAGCCGAAGGCGTTGCGCTGAAGAATTTTGCCTTGGCGGGTATTCCTGCCGTCATCGATTCGGCGGGCACGAGCGGTTATCACGTTGGCGAGGCGCCCGACCCGCGAGCGCAGCGCGTCGCGGCGCGGCACGGTTACGATCTGTCGAAACTCAGGGGGCGCAAGCTCGCGCGCGAGGATTTCCTGCGTTTCGACTTGATCCTCGCGATGGATCGCGAGCACCTGGAGACCATGCAGCGCCTGTGCCCGATTGCCCTGCATGGCAAGCTGAAACTGTTCCTCGAATTCGCGCCCGAAACTGGCCTTGACGAAGTGCCCGATCCTTATTACGGCAGCGAAGCGGGGTTCGCGCATGTGCTCGATTTGTGCGAAGCCGGTGTTGCCGGGTTGATTGCCTATGCGGGCGGAGAGTGACAGCCTTAAGTGGTTTTCGCGCTAGGAAACGGTTTCAAGAAGAGGGGGCTGTTGCCTTTTTGGCAAGCAGTTAATTTTGGCCGTTGTGATAAGCACAGCAGGAATCTTCCTTCCAGTTCCACCGTGTGATCGTGCGTTGTTAAGTTTTGCACGGAAAAGAGCACGCATGGAAGAGCGTATCCACAGCTGCGCCTGGGCCTGAAAAACGCCACACATTCGCACAGAAATCCAGCGAGTGCCAGCTTCCAACCGGTTCATGTCACCAAGCTCACATAGGTAACGCTTCGGTTGTGTGACTCAAATGAATGTTGCGCAATTTCTGCGAGAGCAGACCGGTGCTTTTCCTTATCGCGTCGTACCGGGCTCACAGACGACGACATTGTTTCTACCGAGCAAGAGCGACGGTCTCACTCATAAGCTCGTTGGTCATATCTGAATATTTGATTAAAGACGACTCATCCTTTTTGCAGCCGGTTTGTGCAATCCCCGTTCACATTTATGAAATATTAGGGCAGGAGAATTTGACAGATACACAGATGATGAAATTATTCGTTTTCTTTACGAATTTATCTCTTTGTCGGGCGGAATGATGGCTTTTTCAGGGCTTTGAATGAAAGCTGGGACGTCACACGAAGCAAATTATCCTCACGGGGGCGATTTTCTAACTGACGCAATTCAGAGTATTTAATTCTGACATAAAGCTTACGCACTCGTAATATGTCTCTAAAAAACATTTGCATACCATTGTTAAATTCATAGGCATTTAACACTGTTTTTTACTTCAAAAATTAATCTTATTGCATATTTAGGGGGCGCACTTTAATAGGAGTAAATCAATGTTTTCGATAAACGCAGGTGGGAATTCATCTATTGTTATTGTTGGTGTTGGGCCGCGCGGGCTCGGCATTCTTGAACGGCTGCACGCTCATTGTCTGTCAGGCACGCTACCGGAAAATCTGGTTCTCCATCTCGTCGACCCCGTCGGCGGGGGGGCGGGTGCAGTATGGGCTGAACAACCGGACTATCTGCTTTCGAATACTGTTGCCGGGCAAGTTACTATCTTCGCTGATCGGACTGTCAAAAACGCCGGACCGATATTGGTCGGCCCAACCCTTGCACAATGGGCGAACGTCGATCCCAACACGTATTTGCCTCGCACGATGCTTGGTCGCTATATGCGCTTCGCATATCGCTATTTCGTCGATATGCTGTCAGCGTCCATCACCGTTCATGAGCACCGTTGCAGTGCTGTTGCAGTCAAACGTTTGAGTTCCGGCGGCTACGAGGTCAAGCTTGAACGTGGCGCGCCATTGTCTGCCGACTATCTCTTTCTCTGTACCGGTCACGGACACAATCGACTCGATGAGCGCGAGCAGACTACATTGGATTGGGCTGCGAAGGCTGTGGAGCGTAACCCCCTCGCGCGGTATTTTCCGCGCTGTTATCCAGTGCAGATGCTTGACGCCATTGAGTCACATGCACGCGTTGCCGTTCGTGGTATGGGACTCAGTGCCAATGACATCGTGGCGGCGCTCACCACGGGACGCGGTGGGGCGTTTTTCCGTACGAAACACGGGCAACTTCGCTATGTGGTAAGCGGACGTGAACCGGCGATCTACGTGTTCTCGCGTACGTCGATACCGTTCAGTGCGCGTGCCATCAATCAAAAGGGTGTAGACGGTCAGCACCAAGCTGTTTTCTTTACGCGTGAGGCTGTCGATCATGCACGTGAACGATGCGGGCAACGTCAGATCGATTTCCGCAGAGACTTGCTACCGTTGCTGATCCGGGAAATGGTCTTGGTGATGCGGGGGGCTCGCGGCGAGGAAACCGCATCGCTCATCGCCAATGGTCCACGCGCCGATGAAGTCGCGGCAGTCAAGCAGTTGTTCGAGACGCCACATGCTGATGAGTTCAATGATATGGAAGCCTATAGCGCACATGTCATCCGTTCGATGCAGGAGGATCTGGCGGCTGCGTTAAGAGGCAATATTGACGATCCAATCAAGGCGGCGACCGATGTGATCCGGGATGTGCGCGACAATCTGCGCTACGCCATCGAGCAAAGCGGATTGACGCCGGCCTCTTATCGCGAGTTTTTGTCGCAATTCATCCCGGCCATGAACCGTATTGCCGTTGGGCCTCCGATGTCGCGCGTTGAGGAGTGGTGCGCGTTGATGGATGCGGGGGTGCTCCAATTGGCTGGCGGCCCAGGAGCGGCGCTTGTATTCGACGATACGACGGGGTGTTTCACCATTCATACACGCTTCAAACGCTCTGAGTACATCGTGGCCGCCGACGTGCTTGTCGATGCGCGAATTGAACCAGCATCGATCACTCTCGACGAATCGCCACTGTTGCGTTCAATGTGCGGGGCTGGCTTGATCCGCGCGTACTCTAACGGTGGTATAGCGCCGGGCGGCATCGACATCGATGAAAACAATCATCCGCTCGATGCCAATGGAACGCCGTTACGTAACATCTGGGTGCTAGGCAACCCCACGGAAGGGGCGAATTTTTATACATACATCCTGCCACGACCTATGGTCAATTCGCGATTCATTCAGGATGCAGGTCGAGCCGTTGTGCAGGTA
The DNA here is from genome assembly GCA_009781175.1 of Betaproteobacteria bacterium. Taxonomy (GTDB): domain Bacteria; phylum Pseudomonadota; class Gammaproteobacteria; order Burkholderiales; family Rhodocyclaceae; genus Niveibacterium. The sequence goes on along the minus strand of WQYQ01000022.1, from coordinate 31,614 downwards.
TTGGACTCGGTACGCGCGAAGCATTCAGCGCAAGCTACTAGCCCCGTGCTATAGACTTCAGCCGCTCGCGAGCACGATTGGTCTCGGCTTTTCAGACACTTCAAAACAGGCGGGATTTTTATGGGCATATCAGTACCACGTCAACATTTCCTGACCTACCTGGGTGTTGCTCACCCGATCGTGCTCGCGCCAATGGCTGGGACTGGCACGCCCAGCCTTGCGGCTGCCGTTTCCAATGCGGGTGGTCTCGGTTCGCTTGCGATCGGTGCAATGACGGCCGAGGCCGCGCGCGCGGCGATTCGAGAATTACGATCGCTGACGGTGCAGCCATTCAACATCAATGTCTTCGCACACAAGCCACCTAAATTGGATCGCGTGAAAGAGGCCGCATGGTTGTCCTTTCTCGCGCCGTATTTTGCCGACTTTGGCGAGACGGCACCCACAGAATTGCACACGATCTACCCGAGCTTTGTTGACGATGACGCAATGCTTGAGGTGCTGCTCGAAGCACGGCCAGCGGTTGTCAGCTTTCATTTTGGCTTGCCTCCGATCGAACGCATCAACGCACTGCACGACGCAGGTTGTATGCTGTTTGCGACTGCAACGTCGCTCGAAGAAGCGCTTGCCATCGAGGCTGCGGGCATAGACGTAATCGTTGCACAGGGGATCGAGGCTGGTGGTCACCGAGGCATCTTTGATACGGCGGCTTACGACGAGGAACTGAGTACGCTCGCATTGGTGTCGGCGCTTGTGGCTCGCACCACGCGGCCTATTGTGGCTGCCGGAGGTGTGATGAACGGAGCTGGCATCGCTGCCGCACTCGCAGGTGGCGCACAGGCCGCGCAGCTTGGGACGGCATTCATCGACACGCCGGAGTCGGCGGCTGACGCAGCGCACAGGGCAGCATTAACGCAACGTGGCAGCCATACGGTATTAACGTCGGCGATTTCGGGGCGTCCTGCACGCTGTGTGGAAAACCGTTTTACGGCGCTTGGTCGTGACCCGAAGCGACCTGACATACCCGACTACCCCATCGCCTACGACGCAGGCAAGGCACTGCATGCCGCAGCACGACGCAGTGGCGAAATGGGCTACGCGGCTCATTGGGCAGGACAGGGGCATGCGCTTTCACGCAGTCTCGGCGCCGCGGCGCTTGTCGAAACACTGGTCGCAGAACTACATGCCGTTGGTATGGCGTAGTGTTTGCCGGCATGTCCTCTGCTAATGCCGACATGTTTTTATTTCAATTCGCGAAGCGTGCAGGATATCGGTTTTGTGGTCATCAAAATGGCAGACGATATTGCAACGCGTAGCGGTAAAGAAAAGACGTTCAGGCATCACCACCGTATAACAAGGGGATAGAAAGTTGGATAGACGCAGTTTCAACAAGGGTGTGCTGGGCGTCGCGCTAGGGGCGCTGGCAACGGGCCGCAACGTCAATGCGCAGATAAAGCCAATGCCGTCGAAGGCAAAAACGTTCGTGTTGGTGCACGGCGCATGGTATGGCGGCTGGTGCTGGAAGAAAGTTGCAACAGAGCTGCGGGCAGCGGGGCATTACGTGTCGACACCAACCTGCCCGGGCGTAGGCGAAGCGAAACATCTGTTGTCGAAGGATATCAACCTGAGCACGTATGTCACTAGCATCGTCAATCATATTGAGTATGAAGGCTTGAGCGACGTGGTGCTAGTTGGCAGCGGCTTCTCCGGGCTCGTCATCAGTGGCGTAGCCGACCAGATTCCGCAGCAGCTCCGCGCTCTCGTCTATCTCGATGGGTTGGTTGTTCCCAACGGTATGTCTGCGTTTGACGCGCAGCCCGCGGAAATTACAAGAAAGCGGCTTGAACAAGTCGAGCGCGACGGTAACGGTATCGCGATTCCCCCGCCGCCGATCAGCACTTACGATATCACCGACGATGCTGACAGGAATTGGGTTTTGTCACGGCTCACGCCGCAACCGGTTGGTACGTATCAGGAGAAGTTCTTTCTCCGCAACCCGATCGGTAATGGGGTGCCGCGGATCTATGTTGATTGCGTCGCACATTCGTTCCCGCCGCTTGCAAAACTCAAGGTGGACATCCGCGCGCAGCCGGGCTGGATCTGGCACGAATTGGACGCGCGGCATGATCCGATGGTGACTGAGCCACACCTGCTCAAGCAGTTCCTGCAATCTGTTTAACGTAATAAGAAGACACTCATGTTAAATGGATGGCAAAAGGCAAGTGCGCTGACGGTGAGCTTATTGCTCCTGCTGGTGACGACTACGTATTCAGCGGCGCTGCCTAGATCCGCGTCGAAGCTGGCGGTGATCGTTTGCATTCCTATCGCGATCCTGTGTCTGTCGAAAGAGAGCCGCAAGAAGCAGACGCTCTGGTACGCGGTCGGAATCTTCGCGATCTGCATACTGCTGCTCGGAAACTCGGTTGATGCTTTGCTGTTGCTGTCGGCAATGAGCCGCTTCTCGCCCGTTATGTGCTTGCTGGTCGGCGTTTCCGTGTTCCGGTACAGCCTGACGCGCTCAGGGCTATCCGCGCTCGTCAGTAATCGGCTGATCAAATCGCGTAATGGTCATGGAAACTCGATTCGCGTCGCATTCGCTACGATGCTGCTAACCCTGTTCACCAGCCTGGGGGCAATCTCGGTGATGGGCACTGTGTGTGGGCCGCAAGTCAAGAATCCGCTGGGCATATCGCGGATTACGATGCGTGCACTCTGCGCCTCGATGCTAATTCTTCCCACGACAGTCGCGTCGGCGTCGATCGCCGCAGCGATTCCGCATCTCGATACGGGGGCGGTGCTGACGTTTGGCATGCCGCTGGCACTATTTGTCGCCATCGGCTCGATGACGCCGGGTCTGAAAATCGACGAAAGTGTAGATAAGCGGCCCATTTCCAGCAAAATCAAACCGCTCGTGCTTGCGGTTACAGTTGCGGTGGCGGGGGGAATCTTCTACGCGGCGACGCACAAACTGACCTTGTCTTTTGCTTTCGCAATGGTGTTCGGTTACGTATTCGAGGTGCTAGCGCTTTGCGGTGGCAATGCGGTACAGATAGTGACGAAAAATGTGCCGAAAAGCCTCGACGCAATCGCACCTGAATTGCTATTGCTGGCCGCCTCTAGTCTGATGATCTTCACGATCGAGCACTTCGACATCGTGGCGTATCTGCCCGATGTGATCCGCAGCTGGCTCGGCAATCCGTATGCGATCGGTGTACTGCTTATTTGTGTGTTGCCTGCGGTCACGACGTTCGGCGTGCATCCGATGATTCTGTTTGGAATATTCTTCCCGCTGGTGGATGCTGCGGTGCTTGGGCCGACTTACTTGCAGTACCTCATGTGGACTTCAATGTTCGTGATGGCGAACTTGCTTTCTCCGGTTTCGATCTGCTCGATTCTCGCCGCGACGAGCCTGCATGTGTCGAGCCGCGAAACAAGCTACGTGGCGAACTGGCGGTTCTGCACGCTTGGGATGGTGGTTACCTACATCTACTTGCTCGTACTGCTGCCTTTTCGGGTGTATGGCTGAACTCTGGCCCGGATACGCGTCGAATTGCTGCGTCAATTCTGCTTGGGTGCTCCCAGAAACACCTTGGCTTGGCGGGTGACTGATATGGATGTTTTTCGGCGCAGTCGTGGATACGCTTTCCCATCGTGTTTTTCTCCTGCGCAAAACTCAACAATGCACCATCACACTGTGGGGCCGAATATCTAAAAAACGGGCCGCCTCGGAAATCCGGGCGGCCCGTTTTTTAGCGACTTGCGCGAAGGGTCGAATTACTCTTTATGGGTTTGGGTTTCGACTTGTTCAAGCGTTTCCTGCGCAGCGGCAACCGAGCGCGGGCGGCGCCGGCGTCCAGCCTGTTGCTTGGGCTCCTCCGTGGGTACGGGCGCCTGATGCTCGCGTGTTTCGACCATCTCCAGACCGTCAGTATTGATGAGTGCCCGTAGGTCGATGGAAGAGGGTACGCTGCTCGATGCCTGCGCTTGTGTTTGAGCGGCTTTATGTGCCGCGCGCACGAACAAAGGCTCTTCCTGCGTTGCTTGAGTGTCATCGCTTGTCGTCGCTGGCGCGGTTGCATCGATGAAGCGGTTCTGCGGCGCTACCGAGGTCTCGGCTGGCGGGACGGGTTCGGTCTGTACGGCTTCGGCCGCCGTCTCGGCTCGCAATGCGGGGGCGTGAGTCTCTACGGCCGCTTCGGCAGGCATGGCTGGTAGCGCAGGGGTTTCCACGGATGCCGCCGGAGTTGGGTTTTGCGCGGGCATGCTCGGGGTGGCTTGTGGTGCTTCGGCCGGGGCGTTTGCCGCTTCCGGCGCAACCGTTTCTTCCGCGGGAGCCGGTTGTGAGAGCTGCTCCATGCGCCCGTCCGGGTAGAACAAATACTCGGTTGGTGCTGAAGTTTCCCCACTGCGGCGTTCGCCGCCACGCCGACCGCGCCGGTTGCGGCGGCGATTGTTGCCGCCTTCCATTTCGGTGGCCGGCGCGGTTTCCGTTACGGGCGTTGCTGGTGCGTTGCTGCTTGCCTCTGCAGTTTGCGGCGCGGTTTCTTCGACAACCGGCTGTTGCGCGCGAGCCTGCCTCGGTTGACGCGGCTGACGTGGTTCGCGTTGCGGACGCTCGCGGGGCTGCTCGGTTTGTACCGTTGTTTCGGTTGCTTCGGGTTTTTCCTGTTTCTCAGTGCGCTTGGCGCGTTCTTCACGATTGCGTTCGCGTTCGCGATTGCGCGGTTCGCGCGGCGGTTGCTCGCCGGTTTCGCGTTGCGGTTTGCCGGTTTCCGTTGCTTGTTCCGATTTGGCCGATGCTGCGTTGTCTCGCTCGGATCGGCGCCCATCGCGCCTGTTTTCTCCGCGTTCTCCGCGGTTGCGTTCGCCGCCACGTCTGCGCTCCTGGGTGTTTTCGTGCTTGCTTGGTTGGGGCGGAGCAACCGGGGCTGGCGCAGCGGGTTCGTCATTGCCGCGCAGCCAATTCATGATGCGTTGGAAAAGGCTTGGCGAGGCAGCGCTGGGCGCTGCGGGCGCCTTAGGCGCGACGACCGGGGCGGGCTGCTCGGGCGTGAAGCTGCGGATGGCGGCTTCCTGACGCTGAATCTTGCCGTCGGTATTGGCTGAAGGCGGGGTGTAACCTGCGGCTTCCGCCGGCATTGTGGCCATGCGGTAGCTTGGCAGCGCGAGATCTTCCTGGTTCAGCTGGTCGTGACGCAGACGCACGATTTCGTGCGCCGGCGTTTCGAGGTGGCGGTTCGGGATGATGAGAATATTGACCTTGTGGCGCATCTCGATCTTGGCCATATCGACCCGCTTTTCATTGAGCAGGAAGGTGCCGACATCGATAGGCACCTGGACATGGACCGCGCCGGTGTTTTCCTTCATCGCCTCTTCTTCGAGGATGCGCAGGATGTGCAGCGCCGCCGATTCGGTCGAGCGGATGTGGCCGGTGCCGGTGCAGCGCGGGCAGGTGATGTAGCTGGTTTCGGCGAGCGCCGGGCGCAGCCGCTGGCGCGACAGTTCGAGCAGGCCGAAACGGCTGATCTTGCCGGTCTGGACGCGCGCGCGGTCGTGGTGCAGCGCATCGCGCAGGCGGTTTTCGACTTCGCGCTGGCTGCGCGGGTTTTCCATGTCGATGAAGTCGATGACGATCAGGCCGCCCAGGTCCCGCAGGCGCAATTGGCGCGCGATTTCGTCGGCGGCTTCGAGGTTCGTCTTGAGCGCGGTTTCCTCAATGTCCTGCCCTTTGGTGGCGCGGCCCGAGTTGACGTCGACCGCGACCAGCGCCTCGGTGTGGTCGATGACCACCGCGCCGCCGGAGGGCAGCGTGACGTTGCGCGAGTAGGCGGACTCGATCTGATGTTCGATCTGGAAGCGCGAGAACAGCGGCACATCGTCGCGATAGCGTTTGACGCAATGCACATTGGTCGGCATCACATGCGCCATGAACTGCTTGGCCTGATCGTAAACCTCGTCGGTATCGATCAGGAGTTCGCCGATATCGGCCGAGAAATAATCGCGGATCGCGCGGATGACCAAGCTGCCTTCCTGGTAGATCAGCAGCGCGCCGGTTTGCGTTTTGGCGACGCCTTCGATCGCTTTCCAGAGCTGGGTCAGGTAGTTCAGGTCCCATTGCAACTCTTCCGCGCTGCGGCCGATTGCGGCGGTGCGCGCAATCAGGCTCATGCCCTGCGGGACTTCAACCTGGTCGAGGGCGTCGCGCAGTTCGGCGCGCTCGTCGCCTTCGATGCGCCGCGATACGCCGCCGCCGCGCGGGTTGTTCGGCATCAGAACGAGATAACGGCCCGCGAGCGAGATGAAGGTCGTGAGCGCGGCGCCTTTGTTGCCGCGTTCGTCCTTCTCGACCTGAACGATCAACTCCTGGCCTTCTTTGAGCGCATCCTGGATGCGCGCACGCGAGGCTTCGACGCCTTCGCGGAAATAGGCCCGGGAAATTTCCTTGAACGGCAGAAAACCATGGCGCTCGGCGCCGTAATCGACAAAAGCCGCTTCGAGACTAGGCTCGATGCGGGTAATCACACCTTTGTAGATGTTGCTTTTCCGCTGTTCCTTGGCGGCCGATTCGATATCGAGGTCGATCAGTTTCTGACCGTCCACGATCGCGACGCGTAATTCTTCAGCCTGCGTCGCATTGAAGAGCATGCGCTTCATTTTTTAGCGTTCTCCCGCGCGCGAACGGGCAGAACGAACCGCGCACCGTCAAATGCGGACGGTTTTCAAACTCAGATTGTTAAGAACGCTGTCATGCAAGGGTTCGGAGCAAAAGAGTCATTGCGAGGTCCATTATGAACGCCCTGTCGCTCGCGGATCTTCTTGATCCCGAACTGCCCAGGGCGCCGTGTTCTGCATGCTGCGCGCCAACTAAGTGGTCAAGTTTTTAGGTACCATCGCGAGCTTTTGTGCTCCAGCGATGGTCTGGTTTCAATGTTTTTCCGGGAGCGAAGCTCGTTGTACTGATTCGGCCCATGCGCGCAAGCCACGCTGCATGGTCCGCCCAGACAGACCGGAATAACCATAGAAGTATATTCAACATGGTCTCGCAAAGCAAAAATCCAGCGCCGTCTGTTGTAAGGCGCGTCCTGATCGAAGAGCAGGATGCGGGGCAGCGCATCGACAATTACCTGATCCGGATCTGCAAGGGCGCCCCCAAGAGCCTTATTTACCGGATCTTGCGCAGCGGCGAAGTGCGGGTGAATCGTGGCCGGATCGATCAGACCTACCGGCTTCAGGTCGGCGACGAAGTCAGGATTCCGCCTTTGCGATTGGCGGAGCCCAAAGCGGTCGCCGCGATACCCGCGCGTGAATTCCCGATTTTGTTTGAGGATGAGGGGCTGCTGGTCATCGACAAGCCCGCCGGCGTGGCGGTGCATGGCGGCAGCGGAGTGAGCTTTGGCGTGATCGAACAATTGCGCCGCCAGCGTCCGCAAGCGCGTTTCCTCGAACTCGCGCATCGCCTGGATCGTGAAACTTCAGGCATTCTCCTGATCGGCAAGAAGCGCGCGACGCTTTCGCGCTTGCATGACGCGCTGCGCGAAGGCGCTGTCGATAAACGCTATCTTGCTTTGATTAAAGGGCGCTGGCCGAATCCGGTTCAACATATTCGCCTGGCCTTGACGAAGTATTTGACGGAGGAAGGCGAACGCCGCGTTGCGGTCGATAAGGACGGCGGCAAGGCGGCGCATTCGATTGTGCGTCTGATTCGCCGCTGGGAGCGCTTCAGCCTGGTCGAGGTTCAGATTAAAACCGGGCGTACCCATCAAATCAGAGTTCATTTGACACACTTAGGTTTTCCCTTGACCGGCGACGACAAATACGGCGATTTCGCCCTCAACAAAGCCTTGCAGAAGGAAGGGCTCAAGCGCATGTTCCTGCATGCAGCGAGTCTTGCGCTTGCGCATCCTGGCAGTGGCGAACCCTTGACTTTAAACGCGCCGCTTCCTCCTGAACTGTCGGCCTTCGTGGCGCGGCTCGATGAAACCGAAAGTTGTGACTATGGCGGGTAATTACGATCTGATCGTCTTCGATTGGGATGGCACTTTAATGGACTCGACGGCCTGGATCGTCACCGCGATCCAGCGCGCGAGTGCCGACTTGGGGCTGAAAGTGCCCACGCACGAACAGGCGAGCTATGTGATTGGCATGAGCTTGACCGAAGCACTGGGCGCTGCGATTCCCGAGCTCGATCCCACCGATTACCCGCGTTTAATTGAACGCTATCGGGCGCATTATTTTTCCGCCGACCAAGATCTGGTGCTTTTTGACGGCGTGCCGGACCTGCTGCGCGGCTTGTCCGCGCAAGGCAAGCAATTGGCCGTGGCGACGGGCAAAAGCCGTAAAGGCTTGGAGCGGGCGTTTGCGACATCCGGCTTGGGCGATCTCTTCAACGCAACACGCACCGCGGACGAAACCTTTTCCAAGCCGAACCCGACAATGCTGCTGGAGCTGATGGATGAACTTATGTGCGCGCCGGAGCGGACGATCATGGTCGGCGACACCACGCATGATTTATTGATGGCGCAAAACGCAGGCACGGATGCATTGGCTGTTGGTTTTGGCGCACACCCGGCCGAAGATCTTTTGGACTTATCCCCACGTGGGATTTTCCATTCGGTTCCGGATCTGGCTCAATGGCTGGCGGAAAACGGTTAATTCAATTGAGAACAAAGCATGAGCGAACAAACGCCTAATGGTTGGGAACGAAAGTTACTTGAGACGCTTGCGACCGATGCGCTCAAAGAGCAGCGTCGTCGGCGCCGCTGGGGGATTTTCTTCAAATTCGTCGGCGTTGCTTACTTTGGCGTTTTTGTCTGGGCGATATGGTCGGGCCGCAATCCCGACGGAGCGATCGACGGTTCGGCGCATACCGCTGTGATTGAAGTTCAGGGCATCATCGCAACCAATGCTTCGGCCAGTGCGGAACGCATCAACACGGCATTGCGCCAGGCGTTCAAGAACAGAGGCGTCAAAGGCGTCATTCTGAAGATCAACAGCCCCGGCGGCAGCCCGGTGCAGGCCGGGCAGATCTACGACGAGATCAAGCGCCTGAAGGCAACGAATTCGGAAATTCCGGTGTATGCCGTCGTTGAAGAACTGTGTGCCTCGGGCGGTTATTACGTCGCCGCGGCGGCAGACCGGATTTACGTCGACAAGGCGAGTCTGGTCGGGTCGATCGGTGTAATCATGGACGGTTTCGGCTTTACCGGCACCATGGAAAAACTTGGCGTCGAACGTCGCGCTCTGACCTCGGGCGACAATAAAGCCTTCCTCGATCCGTTCCAGCCGGTGGTTCCGGGGCAGGTTGAATTCGCCAAAACCATGTTGGCCGATATTCATGCCCAATTCATCGACGCAGTCAGAAAAGGGCGCGGCAAGCGTTTGCACGAAACGCCGGAAATATTCTCCGGTTTGATCTGGACCGGCTCCAAAAGCATTGAGCTTGGTCTTGCCGACGCGACGGGTAGCGTTCGTTCCGTTGCGCGCGATGTGATCAAGGCGGAAACGCTTCGCGACTATACCGAGCGCGAATCGCCGTTCGAACGTATCGCCCGGCGCTTGGGCGGCGCTGCGGCAAGCGCTTTTTTCGATCAGTTAGCGGAAACCCGCTATCGTTGAACTTGAAAACGGTTTGGGTTTGGCTGGCGCGGCGCCGGCTTGCCGCCTTCAGCGAGAATCAGAAACACCGTCGGGCGGCGTTCGAGGTCCGGCGGTGTTTGTTTTTTCCAGTCGGCGATGCGGTGCGTGCGAATCCACTCGCCGCTGCATGTCAGCTCGCGCGCGACGCAGAGCAAGGTGTCCGCGGATAAGGCGGCAAGCAGCGTCGCGAACATGCCTTGGTTGCGATAGGGCGTTTCAATAAAGAGTTGCGTGCGCTGAAAGCGGCGCGATTCTTGTTCGAGATTGCGCAGCGCCTGGATGCGTTCCGCATCCTTGATCGGCAAGTAGCCGTGGAAAGCGAAGCTTTGGCCGTTCAGGCCTGAAGCCATTAACCCGAGCAGCAGCGAAGAAGGGCCGACAATCGGCATGACGCGCACGCCGCGCTCATGCGCCCGACGAACGACGAGCGCGCCGGGGTCCGCGACCGCCGGCGCGCCGGCTTCGGATAGCACGCCGACATCGTTACCTGCGAAAAGGGGGGCGAGCAGGCCATCGAGCGCCTGGCTGTCGAGCCGCTGCGGCAACTCGACAATCGCGAGCGATTGGATCGGGTCGGGATGGGCAAGGCGCTTGAGTTCGGCGCGCGCGCTCTTGGCGTTTTCGACGATAAAGTGCTGTAAGCGATGCGTGATTGCGATCGCTTCTGGCGGATGCAGCAATGCCGAATCCGCCGCCCCAAGCGCGCTGGGCAGGAGGTAGAGTGTTCCAGACATCAGGGCAAGTCGACGCCGGCTTGGCGCAACAGGCGAGTCAGGGCGATAAGCGGCAGGCCGATCAGCGCATTGGGATCGTCGCCGCGGATGTGTTCAAGCAAGGCGATGCCGAGCCCTTCCGATTTAGCGCTGCCCGCGCAGTCGAGCGGGCGTTCGCGTTCGACATAGCGAATGATTTCCGCGTCACTGAGCGGCCGGAATGCGACTTCGGTGGAAACTGTTTCCACCGCTGCTTGGCCGCTTGCGGCGTCGAGCAGCGCCACGGCGGTATGGAAAACGATCGAACGTCCGCGCATGGCCTTGAGCTGCGCAATCGCGTTTTCAATCGTTCCCGGTTTGCCGAAACGTTCGGCGCCGACGCTTGCAACCTGATCCGAGCCGATGATTAAGGCGTCGGGATAGCGCGCGGCAACCGCTCTGGCTTTTTCGAGCGCGAGCCGTTCCGCGGTGGCGGCTGGCGTTTCTCCTGAAAACGGCGTTTCATCCGTTTCCGGCTTGTCGGTCACGAAAGGCAAACCTAGGCGTTCGAGGAGTTCGCGGCGATAGCGCGAGGTTGAAGCAAGAACGAGCGGACGCATGACTCAGGCGCGCAGTGGCATCTGCACTTTGACAGGAAAGGTCTTGAATAATATCATCACACGTTTATGTCGAACCAGCAGTCATTGTCTCCCGGCTTTGTCATCGCCGACCCGCGCGAGTTCGCGCGTCGAGGGATGCGCTGGGAGTTCGATTTCGAGTTGTCCGGCCTGGAACGTCTTGCGGATGTTCTGGCTGAACGAACGGGCTCGGCGCGGGTGCGTGTCGAAGGGGTACTTGAGGAAGGCGATTGCTTTCTTGTGCTCCACATCGCAGCGGAGCCGCGTTTGGAGTGCCAGCGTTGTTTGGGGGTAATGCCCTGGCCGCTGAACTTGGAATCGAAGTTATTGCTGGTGGCGCCTGGAGAGCCGATTCCCGACGAGGATCTCGAAGAAGATGACTTCGATTCGATCGTCGCGGAGCGGGATCTCAATGTAAGGGAGTTGATTGAGGAGGAGTTGTTGCTTGCTCTTCCGCTTGCTCCACGGCATGAAAAGTGTGAATCCCCGCAACCCCGCGGACAGGACGACAGCGCGTCGCCCTTCGCGGCGCTGGCGAAGCTGCGCGGGGCGGGAAACAAGGAAAACTAAACCCTCGGAGAGGGTGGATTGAATTGAGCGAAGGAGTTTTAAATGGCTGTTCAGCAAAACAAAAAATCCCCGTCGAAGCGCGGCATGCATCGCGCGCACGATTTTCTGACCAACCCGCCGATCGCGGTTGAGCCGAGCACCGGCGAAACGCATCTGCGCCACCATGTTTCGCCGTCGGGCGTTTATCGTGGCCGCAAGGTGATGAAGGCCAAGGGCGAATAAGCCCACGTATAATCTGACGTAGCGGCGCTCGGCCAAGCCGGCGCCGTTTTCGTTCGTCAGTCTTTCTTCTCACTTCTCTATCATGCCCCGAATGCAGGTAACGCTCGCGATCGACTGCATGGGCGGCGATCACGGGCCAAGCGTCACCGTACCCGCGGCGCGGCAATTCTTGGCCGATGATGCGCACGCGAGCATATTGCTCGTGGGCTTGCCCGCGTCAATCGAGACTCAGGCCGGCGCGCTCGCGCGCGAATTCCCGGAACGTGTGCGCTTCATTGCCGCTTCCGAAGTTGTAGAAATGCACGATTCGCCCGCGGTCGCGATGCGCTCGAAGAAAGACTCTTCGATGCGCGTTGCGATCGATCGCGTCAAATCCGGCGAAGCTCAGGCCATGATTTCCGCCGGAAATACGGGCGCGTTGATGGCCATCGCGCGCTTCGTTCTCAAAACGCTGCCCGGGATCGACCGCCCGGCCATTGCGACGATTCTGCCGAATCACGATGGCGAAACGTATATGCTCGATCTCGGCGCGAATGTCGATTGCACTGCGGAGCACTTGCTCCAATTCGGCATCATGGGCTCGATACTCGTTTCGGTGCTCAAGCACAAAGAGCGGCCGAGCGTGGGCCTGCTGAACATCGGAGAGGAAGAAATCAAGGGCAATGAAGTTGTCAAACAGGCCGGCGAGTTATTGCGCAACAGCGGGCTGAATTTCTACGGCAATGTAGAGGGCAACGATATTTTTCAAGGTACGACCGATGTGGTTGTGTGTGACGGATTTGTGGGAAACTCCGTTCTCAAAGCCTCGGAAGGGCTTGCTCAGTTCCTCATCAGATTGTTGCGGGAAGAATTGACTCGAACCTGGTACACCAAACTCGTGGCGCTTCTGGCTACGCCAGCCTTGCGCCATTTCAAGCAGCGCATCGATCATCGGCGTTACAACGGCGCTCCGCTGCTCGGTTTGCGTGGCGTGGTCGTGAAGAGCCACGGTTCGGCGGATGCTTTCGCCTTCACGCAAGCGCTCCAACGCGCGGCTGAAGCTGCGCGCAATAATCTCGTCGAACGTATCGAATCGCGCATCAGCACGCATATGGCTGCCGAAGGAGCCTTCAAGTGATTTATTCGAGGATTGTGGGGACCGGCAGTGTGTTGCCTGGGGCGCCTGTCACGAATGACGATCTGGTTGCGCGTGGCGTAGATACCTCGGATGACTGGATTATCGAGCGGACGGGGATTCATGCCCGTCATATCGCGCCTCCTGGCGTGACTTCGAGCCAACTCGGCGTTGAGGCCGCGCAAAAAGCTTTGTCCGCGGCGGGCGTTGATGCGGGCTCGATCGATTTGATCATTGTCGCGACCTCGACGCCGGATCAAATTTTTCCGAGCACCGCCAGCCTGATTCAGGAAAAGCTTGGCGTTGCAGGCTGCGCCGTTTTCGATCTGCAGGCGGTGTGCAGCGGCTTTGTTTATGCGCTGACCGTGGCGGACAAATTCATCCGCTCCGGCAGCCACAAGCGTGCGCTCGTCATCGGCGCCGAGATTTTTTCGCACATACTCGACTGGAACGACCGGCGCACTTGTGTGCTGTTCGGCGACGGCGCGGGGGCGGTGGTTGTCGAGGCTTCTCCAGAGCCAGGCGTTTTGGCCAGCGCGATCCATGCCGACGGCCGCCATCACAAAATTCTCGAAGTGCCGGGAAATGTCAGAAACGGGCGGATCGAGGGCTCTCCGTTCATTCACATGGACGGCCAGGCTGTATTTAAGTTTGCGGTCCGGGCTCTGAGCGAGGTCGCGCTTGAAGTTTTGCATGCCGCTGGGCTCGACAAGGAACAGCTTGATTGGCTTGTGCCGCATCAGGCGAATATCCGGATTCTTCAGGCGACCGCCCGCCGCCTTGATCTGCCCATCGAAAAGGTCATTGCGACACTGGCGCATCAGGGAAATACCTCCGCGGCGTCGGTGCCCTTGGCCCTCGACGCCGCGGTTCGCGACGGCCGCATCCGTTCCGGGCAGCATGTCATGCTGCAAGGCGTTGGCGGCGGCTTTACCTGGGGCGCTGTTTTGCTGCGTATATAACCGATTGCGCGCAATGTCTGAATTGCTTTCCACGAGGTGTGCATGAGCTTTGCTTTTGTCTTTCCAGGCCAAGGGTCGCAGTCTGTCGGCATGATGCAGGCATATGGCGATTCGGCCGAAGTACGCCAAACCTTTGCCGAGGCTTCCGAAGCCTTGCACGAAGATCTGTGGGCGATGGTTGCAGAAGGCCCCGCGGAGCGTCTGGCCCTGACCGTCAACACGCAACCCTTGATGTTGACGGCAGGCGTCGCCGTGTGGCGCGCCTGGCGCGCGGCGGGTGGCGGAATGCCGGCCGTTGTGGCGGGTCATAGTCTGGGCGAATATGCCGCGCTCGTCGCGGCGGACGTTCTGGCGTTTGCCGACGCCGTGCGGCTTGTCCGCTTGCGCGCCACGGCCATGCAGGAGGCCGTCCCCGCAGGAGTCGGAGGGATGGCCGCTATTCTGGGTCTGTCGCCCGAACGGGTTGAGCAAGCCTGTCAGGAAGCAGCCCAAGGCCAAGTCGTCTCCTGCGCGAATCTCAACGATCCCAAGCAGATTGTGATCGCGGGGCATGCTGAGGCCGTTGCGCGCGCTTGCGAGGCGGCTAAGGCGCTGGGCGCCAAACGCGCTTTGCCCTTGCCCGTCAGCGCGCCGTTTCATTGCGCATTGATGCGGTCCGCAGCCGAACGTTTGGCCGTTGCGCTGGCGGATATCGGATTCAATGCGCCGGTCATCCCGGTGTTGAACAATGTCGACGTTGCGGTAGAGTCCGATCCGCTGCGCATCAAGGATGCCTTGGTGCGTCAGGCTTATTCTCCCGTGCGCTGGATTGAAATAGTGCAGGCGATTGCCGCCCGTGGTGTGACCAGGATCGCCGAATGTGGTCCAGGGAAAGTGCTGGCAGGCTTGGTTAAACGTTGCGATGCTGGGCCGGAGGCTTTGGCGCTTGCCGATGCCGCATCGCTCCAGCAAGCGTTGGAAGTTACGAAAGGCTGAATGGAATGAGTGTTCTGCAAGGACAGATTGCCCTGGTCACCGGCGCGAGCCGTGGAATCGGCCGTGCGACGGCCTTGGAGTTGGGGCGTCAAGGCGCAAGCGTGATTGGAACGGCGACTTCGGATACGGGGGCGGCGGAAATCTCCGCTGCGCTGGCCGACGCTGGCGTCACGGGCGGCGGACGTAAGCTCGATGTCACCGACGCCGCCGCGTGCGAAGCCTTGCTGGCGGAAATCGAAAAAGACTTCGGGCAGGTTTCGATTCTGGTTAACAACGCCGGCATTACGCGCGACAACCTCGCGATGCGGATGAAGGACGAAGAATGGGATGCGGTGCTGAGCACCAATTTGAGCGCCGTTTTCCGCATGAGCAAACTTGTCATGCGTGGCATGATGAAAGCCCGCCAGGGCCGGATCGTGAATATCACTTCGGTCGTCGGTTCGTCGGGCAATCCGGGGCAGGCCAATTACGCCGCCGCGAAGGCCGGCGTCGCCGGGATGACAAGAGCATTGGCGCGCGAATTGGGCAGCCGTAACATTACGGTGAACTGCGTCGCGCCGGGTTTCATCGATACCGATATGACGCGCGCGCTCAGCGAAGCGCAGCGGGACGCATTATTGGGTCAGATTGCCTTGGGCCGTTTGGGACGGCCCGAAGAAATCGCGGCGACGGTGGCGTTTCTTGCTTCGCCCGCGGCGAGTTACATTAGTGGCGTCACGTTGCATGCCAACGGCGGAATGTACATGGCGTAAGTGGCCATTAGCTGTTAAGGCAGGTTGTGAGTTTTTGATACAATAGGGTGTTATATTTACGCCCCTCAAATCAGGGAAGGAGTAGTAAATGGAGAATATCGAGCAGCGCGTCAAAAAAATCGTCGCGGAACAACTCGGCGTTAACGAAGCCGACATCAAGAACGAATCCTCGTTTGTAGACGACCTCGGCGCAGACTCGCTGGATACCGTTGAACTGGTCATGGCGCTCGAAGAAGAATTCGAATGCGAAATTCCGGATGAAGAAGCCGAAAAGATTACTTCGGTTCAGCAAGCGATCGACTACGTTTCTTCGCACAAAAAGTAAATCATTCTTTGATCCGCCGCTGCGGCGGATGTTCGGTTTGTATTGCAATTCCAAGATCAAGCTGAAACTGTCGCAGTCCGGCCGGATATTTGTATAACCCTCTCTTTTTTCTGCTGGAGCCCGCCTTGACTCGTCGCCGTGTCGTTATTACCGGACTTGGAATCATTAGTCCGGTTGGAAATTCCGTTGCTGAGGCGTGGGAGAACATTCTCAAGGGGCGTTCCGGTATTTCGCAGATTACACGCTTCGACGCATCGGTATTACCTGTTCGTATTGCGGGCGAAGTGAAAGGTTTTGATGTCGCCGCTTACTTGGCGTCCAAAGAGGCGCGGCGGTACGACACCTTTATTCATTACGGGCTTGCTGCGGCAATGGACGCGGTCAAGGATGCCGGGATTGCGATGCAGCCCGACAATGCCGAGCGCATTGGCGTATGCATCGGCTCGGGTATCGGCGGTTTGCCGATGATCGAGGCTACGCATAACGCGGTCCTGCAAGGCGGGCCACGGAAGATGTCGCCTTTCTTCATTCCGGGTTCGATCATCAACGATATTTCCGGGCTGTTTTCGATCCTGTATGGTTTCAAGGGGCCGAATTTTGCGGTCGTAAGCGCGTGCGCTACGGGCAATCATGCGCTCGGCGAAGCACAGCGTCTGATCGAGTATGGCGATGCCGATATCATGGTTGCGGGTGGGACGGAATCTTCGATTTGTTTGCTTGGCGTTGGCGGTTTTTGCGCCGCGCGGGCTTTGTCGGAGCGCAATGACAACCCCGAGGCAGCGAGTCGTCCGTGGGATCGGGACCGCGACGGTTTCGTCATGGGCGAAGGCGCAGGTGTGCTGGTCCTGGAAGAGTATGAGCACGCACGCAAACGCGGGGCCAAAATTTACGCCGAGCTTGCCGGCTATGGCATGAGCGCCGATGCGCATCACATCACCGCGCCGGCCGAATCGGGCGAAGGCGCCGCGCGCAGCATGCTTAATGCAATGAAAAACAGTCGCGTTGCGCACGATGAAATCGACCACATCAATGCGCATGGTACATCGACGGGGCTGGGTGATCTTGCCGAGACGCTGGCGGTCAAGCGTTGTTTTGGTGATCACGCAAAACGTCTTACCGTGAGTTCAACCAAATCGATGACTGGCCATTTGCTTGGTGCCGCAGGCGGTGTCGAGGCAATTTTCACAACGCTCGCGGTGCACAACCAAATCGCTCCGCCGACGATCAATCTAGACAATCCCGATGAAGGCTGCGATCTGGATTACGTGCCGAACGTTGCGCGTCCGATGAAGATTCGCGCGGCTTTGTCGAATTCTTTCGGCTTCGGCGGGACCAATAGCACGCTTGTTTTCCGTCCCGTAGAACAGGGCTGAACGGGATGAGGCTTGCGGGCGAGATTCCGCTGCAAGCCTCACGTCATCTTGTCGGGGCGCTGATACTTTTACATGCGCTGGCTGTGTTGCTGCCATGGTTTGCCGGCCTGACTTTCCCCGTTTCGCTCGGGATCAGCTTTTGTGTGCTGGTTTCCGCTGTTTATGCGCTCAAGCAAATCCGTTATCAGCGCAATTTACGCCTGCGTCTGCATGATTCCGGCGGCGCAGAACTCATTGCCGCCGAGCGGGTTTCTCCGGTTACGCTGAGCGCGCGTTCAAGCGAGCTTTCCAATTTCCTGCTCGTTCTGGACTGGGTATCCGATGGGGATGGCCGTCACGGCTCCGCTTGCTTGCTCTCAGACGGAATGTCGCGGGAGGATTGGCGGCTGGTGCGGCGCTGGTTCAAGTGGCGCTTGGTCAATCTTGATCTATCCAACGCTGCAAGCCCTTCGGCCACGCCGGATTCCTCAGAATCGTCGGTTTGATTCGGGCAAGCTCGTTTGGGAAGTCCCGGCTGAAGTGCAGGCCACGGCTTTCGGTGCGGGATAGCGCGCTGCGCACGATGAGTTTTGCGCTGACGACAAGATTGCGCAGCTCAATCAAATCGTTGCTGACGCGGAAGTGCGCATAGTATTCATCGATTTCCCGCTCCAGCAAGGCAATCCGGTGACGCGCGCGCTCCAGGCGTTTGGTCGTGCGCACGATGCCGACATAGTCCCACATGAAGCGGCGTAATTCGTCCCAGTTGTGTGCGATCACGACCGCTTCGTCGGCGTCCGTGACTTGGCTTTCGTCCCAGGCTGGAATCTGCACAGGCAAAGGGCGCTGGTGAGTGGCGATGTCTTTTGCTGCGGCTTCACCGAATACGACGCATTCGAGCAGGGAGTTGCTTGCGAGCCGATTGGCGCCATGGAGCCCGGTGCCTGCGTTTTCTCCGATTGCGTAGAGTCCCGGCAGGTCGGTACGGCCGCGCAGATCGGTCAGAATGCCACCGCAGGTGTAATGCGCGGCCGGGACGACCGGGATCGGTTCGCGTGTGATATCGATGCCGAGTGCGAGACAATTGGCATAAATATTCGGAAAGTGCGATTGGATGAATTCGGCTGGCCGATGGCTGATGTCCAAGTACACGCAATCGATGCCGTGACGCTTCATTTCATAATCGATCGCACGGGCAACCACATCGCGCGGGGCGAGTTCTGCGCGCGCGTCGTGCTCGGGCATGAAACGCGTACCGTCCGGCAGCCGCAAAATGCCGCCTTCGCCACGGACGGCCTCCGAGATCAGAAACGATTTGGCCTGTGGATGGTAGAGACAGGTCGGATGGAATTGAATGAATTCCATGTTCATGACGCGGCATCCTGCGCGCCATGCCATCGCGATGCCGTCTCCGGTTGCGGTATCCGGGTTGGTCGTATAGAGGTAGACCTTTCCGGCGCCTCCGGTTGCCAAAACCGTATTGCGCGCGGTGAAAGTCAGCACGCGATCCGTTGCGGTGTCGAGCAGGTAGGCGCCCTGGCAGCCCGCTTCCGGGTGTCCTTGTTTGTGGCCGGCAATCAGGTCGACCGCAATATGATTCTCGAATATTTGAATGTTCGGATGTTTGCGAACCTTCTCGGTCAAGGTCTGTTGCACAGCCGCGCCCGTTGCATCGGCGACATGCACGATGCGGCGATGGCTGTGCCCCCCTTCGCGTGTCAAATGCATATGCAACGGGCCGTCTTCAGACGGCGTGAAGGGAACGCCCTGCTGCGCGAGCCATTCGATCGCATCGCGCCCGTGTTCAACGACGAAACGCGTGGCGGAGTCGTCGCACAGACCGGCTCCGGCGATATGCGTGTCGTTGACATGCGCATCGATCGAGTCCATCGGGTCGACGACGGCGGCGATGCCGCCTTGCGCCCAGGCGCTGGCGCCGTCTTCAACCTGGCGTTTGGAGACGAGCGCGACGGAGTATTGATCGGCTAAACGTAGCGCGAGAGATTGGCCGGCAAGTCCGCTGCCGAGGATGAGGACATCGAAGTGATGCACGGTTTCGTGGGCCGCTATGGCCAGTAGGAACGTAAAGAAAAATAAATATAGCATGGGGAACTTTGGCTTTTGCCTTAGCTCAAGAAAGGCCCCAATGAAGGCTGAACTATTTGTTTGGCGAGGGGTTCCAATATCCACGAAGACAGGAGCCCAACGGGTTTGGGAGGGCCTGGGATATACTTTGTGCCATCCCTAGCACAAGAAGTATTTTCCTGAGCCCCAGGCCCCATGAGCGATCGTCAGGTTGATCAGCAACTCGTCGAAGATGCGCAACGCGGTGATAAGCAAGCCTTTGGAATGCTTGTCGCGAAGTATCAGCGTAAGTTGATTCGATTGTTATCGCGAATGATTAGAGATCCCGCAGAAATCGAAGATGTCGCGCAGGAAGCATTTATCAAAGCGTATCGCGCTTTGCCGTCCTTCCGTGGCGAGAGTGCGTTCTATACCTGGCTGTACCGGATCGGCATCAATACGGCCAAAAACTATTTGATGTCGCATGGGCGTAGAACGCCAACAAGTTCGGATATTTTGTCGGAGGACGCGGAGGGATTCGAAGAAGCAGACTTATTGCGCGATATCGATACACCGGAGCGTTTGCTGCTATCGAAACAAATCGGGGAAACGGTGAATGCGGCGATGGATGCCTTGCCCGACGAGTTGAGAACAGCGATTGTTCTGCGGGAAATAGAGGGGCTGAGTTATGAGGAAATTGCTGCCGCGATGGATTGCCCGATCGGCACCGTGCGTTCGCGTATTTTCCGTGCGCGCGAGGCGATTGCCGAGCGCTTGAGGCCCCTGCTGGATACAAGTCCTGATAAAAGGTGGTAGATGTATGAAGGAGCAGGTTTCGGCTTTGATGGATGGCGAGCTGACGGATTCAGAGCAGGCAGAAGTCCTCGGCGCCATTAAAGCAGGCAGCGCCGTGCGCGCGGATTGGCAAACTTACTATCTGGTCGGTGAAGTACTGCGTGGTGAAACGGGGCATGTGCGCGATATCACCGCATCGGTAATGGCGGCAATCAGCAAGGAGCCGACGGTGATTGCCGTAAATCCGCCACATTACGGAGATGCGCGTAATGATGCATATTGGCGACGCATCCTTCCGATTGCCGCCGTATTCTTTGGGGTCGCTGTCCTGGCCTGGATTGGCTGGCCGCGTGGGCAAGTCGACGCTCCTGGGCTTCTTGCCTCTTCCCAAGGTTTTTCAACGCTTGGAAATCAAACTCAAATAGCGTCCGCGCTTCCCTCCGATGCGGAAATGGATCGCGCTTATCTGCTTGCGCACCATGGTTACGCAGACGCTCAAGCCATGCCCGGCGTCGGCTATTACATGCGGACGGTGGTCGAGCCCTCGCTGGGGGACGCTCAATGAAGTTTTGGGCGGTGTTGTTTGCCGTCCTGGGTTGGGCGGGGAGTTGCTTCGCGGATAGCTCGAACGAAGCGCTGACATGGCTTGCGCGGATGTCCGGCTCAGCGCAACAGCTCGGCTATGCGGGAACGTTTGTCTATCAGACTGGAAAACACAGCGAGACCTCGCGTATTGTCCATTTGAACGATGCCACGGGCGAATATGAACGTCTGGAGGTGCTTGATGGAGCGCCACGCGAAATCGTTCGAGCCAATGGCGAGGTGAGTTTTTATTTGCCGAACGAGCGGACGCTGATTACCGATCGCGTCGTCGTGCAGCGCTTCCCTGCCTGGGGCGCAATTGTTCCAAACAACTTGAAGGACTATTACCGGGTTTCTCTGGGGGGGCTTGATCGCGTCGCGGGCTTGGACGCGCAGATAGTCAGGCTCGAACCGCGCGATGAATTCCGTTTCGGACATGTATTCTGGGTCGATCCAGCGAGCGGCTTGATGCTCAAATCCCGCATGACGGATAAGAGCGGCGAACTGATCGAGCAATTTGCCTTCTCCGAGGTCAAGATCGGCGGGGCGATCGACCAAGACCGGCTTCGTTCCCGCTATGCGCGGGATACGCGCGGTTGGCGTGTCATCGACGCATGCGGGGAACCGGTGCGCGCCGAGGATTCCGACTGGATTGTGCAAAAAAACTTACCCGGATTTAAGCAAATCAGCATGGTGCGCCGGCCGCTGAAACGCAAAGACGCCAAAGCATTACATATGGTTTTTTCGGACGGCTTGGCGACGCTTTCCGTATTCATCGAACCGCTGGCCGGGCGCACCGAGCCTCCGCAACCGGGAAGCAGTGCGGCGGGGTCGACGCAGATCTATAAACGTATCGTGGGCAACGACTTTCTCGTCACCGCTTTGGGTGAAGTGCCGGCCGCGGCACTGAAACGGATTGCCGACGGAGTGGAGCTGCGCAATAGATGAACGTTCGCGATGCTGTCGTAGTCGAAATCCACGCTGGAGAGGCTCTGCTCCGGGTTTCCGAGAACGCCGGTTGTGGCCGCTGTGAAACGGCGGGCGGCTGCCGTTCCGGCATGCTGACCGAACTGTTCGGGCAGCGCTGTTCTACGTACCGCGTGGCGGCGGCTCCTGGCGTGCAGGTAGGGAATGTGGTGCAGGTCAGCATCCCCGAGGGGGGCGTATTGTGGGCTGTCGGGCTTGTCTATGGCCTGCCCTTGATCGGTTTGTTTGTGGGGGCGATAACAGCGGAACGCCTGGCTTGGAGCGCAGCCTCTTCCGCGCTGGCAGCCTTGTTCGGCGCCATGCTTGGATTTGCGCTCGGACTTTTCGTATCTCGCCTGCGAAAGGCCCGGAGGGCGCTGACGGTGCGTATTCTTGATCGGTGCGAAGCCGAGGTGATGAAGTGAGACGTATTGATCCTCGCAATTACTGCGTATGGCTGTGTTTCGTGCTGTTCGTATCGCCGACGCTTGCCTGGAGCCGGGATCTGCCCGAATTCGCCGACATGGTGGAACGGTTTGCGCCGGCGGTGGTGAACGTCAGCAGTTCGTTGAGCGTCAAAGCGCGCGCTCGGCCGGGACAGGACCCGAATGATTTGTTCCGCAAATTCATGCCGCGCCATCCGCAAATCCCGCGCGATGAGGATGAAGAAGCCACAGGGTCGGGCT
Source organism: Betaproteobacteria bacterium (assembly GCA_009781175.1). GTDB lineage: Bacteria > Pseudomonadota > Gammaproteobacteria > Burkholderiales > Rhodocyclaceae > Niveibacterium. Next base: position 9,286 of record WQYQ01000022.1, on the reverse strand, counting down.
TCATCATTACTGCCGACGGCTACATTTTGACCAATGCCCATGTGGTCAACGCGGCGGATGAAATCATCGTGAGCCTTGTCGATAAACGCGAATTCCGGGCGCGCGTGATTGGCGTCGATAAACGCACCGATGTGGCCTTGATCAAAATCGAAGCGAATAATCTTCCGCGTGTCGCGATCGGCGACCCGGCGCGTTTGCGCGTTGGAGACTGGGTTGTTGCCATTGGCTCGCCATTCGGCTTCGAGCATAGCGTGACGGCCGGCATCGTGAGCGCGAAAGGGCGCGCTTTGCCCGATGAGTCGCTCGTGTCTTTCATTCAGACCGATGTTGCGATCAACCCCGGCAATTCGGGCGGTCCGCTTTTCAATCTCAAAGGCGAAGTGGTTGGCATCAACTCCCAGATCTATAGCGAAACCGGCGGTTTCATGGGCCTCTCATTTGCCATCCCGATCGATATGGCCATGGATGTGCAGAATCAGATCCGTACCGCCGGCCATGTGACCCGCGGGCGAATTGGCGTGCTGGTCCAGGAGGTGACGCGCGATGTCGCGGATAGTTTTGCGCTCAAAAATGCGGAGGGCGCGCTGGTCAGTGAGCTTGAACCTAATGGGCCGGCCGCCAAGGCGGGTATTCAGGTCGGCGATATCATCCTGCGTTTCGATGCGCGTCCCGTTGCCGCATCGACCGACCTGCCGCGCATCGTGGGATCAAGCAAGCCGGGAAAACGCGTCAACATGCAGCTATGGCGGAGTGGGGGCATCAAAGACGTGGCGCTGACGGTTGCCGAATTCCCCGAAGAGCGCGAGGCTGCGCCCCGCCAAGTTGCGCTGCGCCGCAGCGAGCCGTCGGGCAACCGATTGGGGTTGGTCGTTTTAGCGCTTTCAGGGGAACAGAGGCGCCATTATCGAAGCGGCGGCGGTGTCGCCATCAAGGATGCGAAAGGTATCGCCGGCCGGGCGCAGTTGCGGGCCGGCGATGTTGTAGTGTCGGGAACGCGCAAAGGCGCGCAGTCCGAATTCCGCTCGGTCGATCAATTCAATCGCTTCGCGGGCAGTGTCGAACGGGGTGAAAGCGTTTCCCTGTTGGTCAAACGCGGCGACACGCAAAGCTTTGTGAGTTTGCGCGTGCCGGATTAGACGAGTCGCTAACAAAACCCTGCATGCCGCGTTGCGCTCACTTGCCGTACGTTTTGTACTGTCTGCGTTTCGCGCGCCTTGCCTGCACCGCTTCGCTGGGTTTTGTTGGCGACTCTCAGAGGAGCAAGTTTCCGGCGATTCGGCAGGCGATCCGATATAATCTTCCCTTTACCCCAACCGGCAAATTCTCATAAAGGGTGCGTTTGCGCACCCTTTTCGCGTTATGCAGCGTATCCGCAACTTCTCGATTATTGCTCACATCGACCACGGTAAATCGACCTTGGCCGACCGACTTATCCAGCGCTGCGGAGGACTTTCGGAGCGCGAGATGGAGGCCCAGGTTCTCGACTCGATGGATCTCGAACGCGAGCGGGGCATTACCATCAAAGCCCAGACCGCCGCTTTGCATTACAAGGCGCAGGACGGTCAGATCTACAACCTGAATTTGATCGATACGCCAGGGCACGTCGACTTTTCGTATGAGGTCAGCCGTTCGCTGGCGGCGTGCGAGGGGGCGCTGTTGGTTGTCGACGCCTCGCAGGGTGTCGAAGCCCAAACGGTGGCGAATTGCTACACGGCCATCGAACAGGGTGTGGAAGTGGTGCCTGTGCTCAACAAAATGGATCTGCCCTCGGCGGACCCCGATGCGGCGCGTCAGGAAGTTGAGGACGTGATCGGTATCGACGCGACCGATGCGATTCCGTGTTCGGCCAAGACCGGCATGGGGATCGATGAGATCCTTGAGGCGATCATCGCCAGGATTCCCGCGCCGCGCGGCAGCGAAGACGCGCCGCTCAAGGCTTTGATTATTGATTCCTGGTTCGATAACTATGTCGGCGTCGTCATGCTCGTGCGCGTTGTCGATGGCGCGATGCGGCCCAAGGACAAACTGCGGTTCATGAGCACCGCGGCGCAACATCTTTGCGAGCAGGTCGGCGTATTCGCGCCGAAATCGGTGCAGCGCGAAGCGCTCAAGGCGGGTGAAGTCGGCTTTGTGATTGCCGGGATCAAGGAACTGACTTCGGCCAAGGTCGGCGACACCATCACGCTTGCAGGCAAACCCGCGTCCGAGCCTCTGGCGGGCTTCAAGGAAATCAAGCCGCAGGTTTTCGCGGGGCTATATCCGGTCGAATCGAGCGAATACGATCAACTGCGCGACTCGCTGGAAAAGCTCAAACTCAACGATGCTTCGCTGCAGTACGAGCCCGAGGTCTCCCAGGCGCTCGGTTTCGGCTTTCGCTGCGGTTTCCTGGGGCTGCTGCATATGGAAATCGTGCAGGAGCGGCTGGAGCGCGAGTTCGACATGGACTTGATTACAACTGCGCCGACCGTCGTCTACGAAGTCGTCCTGAACAGCGGTGAAGTAATTCGAATCGAGAATCCGTCGAAACTGCCGGACCTTGGAAAGATCGCGGAGATTCGCGAGCCGATCATCACCGCGACGATTTTCGTCCCGCAAGACTATCTAGGCCCCGTGATGACGCTGTGCAACCAGAAGCGCGGCAACCAGGTCGATATGCACTACCACGGCCGCCAGGTGAAGCTGGTGTACGAGATGCCGATGGCCGAAGTGGTCATGGATTTCTTCGATAAATTGAAATCCGTTTCGCGCGGCTATGCTTCGCTCGATTACGACTTCAAAGAATATCGCGCCGCGGATGTCGTGAAGCTCGATCTGCTCGTCAGCAGCGAAAAGGTCGATGCGCTGTCCGTCATCGTGCATCGCGCGAGCGCTCAGTACCGGGGCCGCGAACTCGCGTCGAAATTGCGCGAACTAATTCCGCGCCAGATGTTCGATGTGGCGGTGCAGGCGGCCATCGGTTCGCATATCATTGCGCGCGAAACGATCAAGGCGCTGCGCAAAAACGTTTTGGCCAAATGTTACGGCGGCGATATCACGCGCAAGAAAAAGCTCTTGGAAAAACAAAAGGAAGGCAAGCGCCGCATGAAACAAGTCGGCAATGTGGAAATTCCGCAAGAAGCCTTTCTCGCCGTGCTGCGTGTTGACGATAACAAATAAGCGCACAGTCGCTTCCTTTGATACTCAGGAGAAATCGTGGATTTCGCGTTGATTTTGTTCGTCCTGTCCTTGCTTACAGGTGTGCTGTGGTTTGCCGACCGTCTTGTTTTCCGCAAGAAGCGGCCCGCGGGAGGCCCGGAGCCGGTTTGGGTGGAGTGGGGCGCGGGTTTTTTCCCGATCCTATTGGCAATTTTTCTGCTGCGTTCATTCCTTGTCGAGCCGTTTCGCATTCCATCCGGCTCAATGATTCCGACCTTGCTCGTCGGCGACTTTATTCTCGTGAATAAATATTCCTACGGAATCCGCCTGCCGGTCATCGATAAAAAAATTATCGATATCGATTCGCCGAAACGTGGCGAAGTCGCCGTTTTCCGTTATCCGCTCGATCCCTCGCAGGATTACATCAAGCGTGTTATTGGCCTTCCCGGCGATACGGTGGAATACATCAACAAACGCTTGCGCATCAATGGCGAAGAGGTGCCGGCTAAGCAGATTGAGGACTATTTGCATACAGACCGGCTGCAATATTCGAACCAGTTCGTTGAAACGCTTGCTGGCGTTGAGCATCGCGTGCTAAATGATGCGGATGCGCCGGCTTATGTGTCGCAGCGCCTGCCTTTTCCGGGCCAGGAAAACTGTGATTACAGTAGTGAAGGTTTCCGCTGCAAGGTGCCCGCCGGTCATTATTTCATGATGGGCGACAATCGGGACCAAAGTGCGGATTCCCGTATCTGGGGTTTCGTGCCGGACGAAAACCTTCGCGGCCGAGCTTTTTTTGTGTGGTTCAATTTCAGTGATCTGGGGCGTATCGGACGCTTCCACTGAGAACCGGTTCAAAGTCTGTAGCAAGATTATGAAGAGGTTCTGAGCAAATTCACTCGGGAGAAACTAGATGATGCATCAGCGTCAACGCGGACTTTCGCTTATCGGCACGCTTATTATTGGTGTCATTATTATTGGTGCCATTATTTTGGCGATGCGTTGCGTGCCGGTTTACAACGAATATTTCTCGGTCAAAAGCGCCTTCAATAAAATTGCGACGAGCGGCGATCTGGATTCGCCGGAAACAATTAAGAGTGCTTTTCAGCGCTATGCCGATGTGGGCGATATTTCGAGCATTGCGACCAAGGATCTCGTTATCGCCAAGGAAAACGGGCGTTATGTCGTATCTGCCCAGTGGGAGCGCCGCGTTTCCCTGGTTGCTAATGTCGCCCTCGTGTTTTCTTTCGAAACCTCAAGCCGCGCCGCGGCTTCGAATATGCCGTGATGTCGGGTTTTAATGCTTGCTGTTGATCGACTTCAAACCGGGCTGGGGCATCGTTTTCGGACTCCGGCCCTGCTCGAACAGGCGCTGACGCATCGCAGCTTTGGTACGCCGAACAATGAGCGCCTGGAGTTTGTCGGCGACAGCATCCTCAACTGCGCGATCGCCTGCGCATTGTTCGAACGCTTCCCGGATCTGGACGAAGGCACGCTCTCCCGCTTGCGCGCGGGGCTCGTCAAGCAGGACGCACTGTTCGATCTGGCGACAAAGCTCGATCTTGGCCAGGAGTTGAAACTCGGCGAAGGCGAATTGCGCAGCGGCGGCCATCGTCGTCCATCGATTCTTGCCGATGCAATGGAAGCCTTGTTCGGCGCAGTCTTTCTCGATGCCGGATTCGATGCCGCAAACGCAGTGATTCTCAAGCTGTATGCCGCGGCATTGGCGCAAATCGATCCCGCGCGCAGCGGTAAGGACCCCAAGACGGCCTTACAGGAATGGCTACAGGCGCGCCGCCATCCCGTGCCGCAGTATGAAATGGTCGCCGTGCGCGGCGAAGCGCATGCGCAGGAATTCGAAGTCGCGTGTCAGATCAGCGGCCTCGGTTTGGTCACGCATGGCAGCGGCCCAAGCCGGCGCGCCGCGGAACAACAGGCAGCAGCAGCAGCTATAGAACGGATTAAATCTCCATGAACGAAAGCGAACAAGTTTCGGCACAGGGGTTTCGTACCGGCTTTCTCGCGATTGTCGGACGGCCCAATGTCGGCAAATCAACATTATTGAACCGCCTGATCGGGCAAAAAGTCAGCATCGTTTCGCGCAAGGCGCAGACGACGCGGCACCGGGTGACGGGAGTGCTGACGTGTGACGATGCACAGTATGTTTTTGTCGACACGCCGGGTTTTCAAACCAAGCATGCGAGCGCGATGAACCGCGCCATGAATCGCAGCGTCACCCAGGCGCTCGCCGATGTCGACGCCGTGCTGTTCGTCATCGAAGCGGGCCGCTTCAGCGCTGATGACCGCGAAGTGATGGCGCTGCTGCCCGCCGCCGTGCCCGTGGTTTTGGTGGTGAACAAAATCGACCGCCTTGCGGATAAAACCCAATTGCTGCCGCTGCTGGCTAGTCTTGCGCAAGAGTGCGGCTTTGCCGCCATCGTGCCCTTGTCGGCCGAAACCGGCAGCAACGTTTCCGAATTGCTGCAAGCCTGCTTGCCGCTGCTGCCGGAGCAAGCGCCGATTTTCGACGCGGACGACATCACCGACCGCAGCGAACGTTTCCTGGCCGCCGAATTCATCCGCGAAAAACTCTTCCGTCTGCTCGGCGACGAGCTGCCGTATGGGCTCGCCGTGGAGATCGAAAAGTTCGAAGTCGACGGCCCGGTGCGGCGCATTTTCGCCGCCATCATCGTCGACCGTTCGAGCCACAAAGCGATGGTGATCGGCAAGGGTGGATTGAAGCTCAAGCGGATCGCGAGCGAAGCGCGCGTGGAACTTGAAAAGCTTTTCGACGGACCTGTCTATCTTGAAATCTGGGTCAAGGTGAAGAGCGGCTGGGCCGACGACGAGCGCGCCCTCAAGAGCCTGGGTTTCGAGTAGGCGCGGCTGGAGTCCTGAGTGAGCGGAAAACGGATCGAGCAGGAGCCGGCTTTTCTGCTGCATACGCATCCCTGGCGCGAAACGAGCCTGGTGCTCGACATCTTTTCGCGCAACCACGGCCGCCTGCCATTAGCCGCCAAAGGCGCGCGCCGCCCACACTCGCAATTGCGCGGCGTCCTGATGAGCTTTCAGCCTTTGCTGGTGTCCTGGAGCGGAAAAGGCGAAGTGCGCACCTTGACGGGCGCGGAATGGTCCGGCGGGCTGCCCTTGCTGACCGGGGCCGCAATGATGTGCGGCTATTACGCGAACGAATTGTTGACCCGCTTGCTGCCGCGCGAGGATGCGCACCCGGCGCTCTTCGATGCTTACACGGCGCTGCTAAAAGCGCTTGCCGAAGGCGCATCACACGATCTTTCCCTGCGCCGTTTCGAATTGGCCTTGCTGCGCGAACTCGGCTATGCGCCGACTTTCGATTGCGATCATGCAGGCTCCCCGCTGCATCCCGACGCGCGTTACGTCTTTATAATCGAACAAGGTCCGGTGCTTGCCAATGAGGTAAATGCGGACCTTCCAACGCTGTCGGGCCGGGCCTTGCTCGATCTGGCGGCGAACGATCTATCCACCCCCGATACGCTGTTCCAGGCAAAAAGCCTGATGCGGCGCTTGATTGCGCATGTGCTCGGCAATCACCCGCTCGAATCGCGCAGGATCTATATGGAGTTGCAAGAATTGTGATTGAGCTTGGCATCAATATCGACCATGTCGCGACGATCCGTCAGGCGCGCCGCACCTATGAACCCGATCCGGTGTGGGCCGCCGTGGAAGCGCATTTGGGCGGCGCGGATGGCATTACGGTGCATCTGCGCGAAGACCGCCGGCACATTCAGGACGAAGATGTGCGCCATCTGCGCGATCTCACCCAGATCAAACTCAACCTGGAAATGGCGGCGACCGATGAGATGGTCGACATCGCCTGCCGGCTCAAGCCCGAAATGGCGATGCTCGTCCCCGAAGGCCGCGAGGAAGTAACGACCGAAGGCGGGCTCGACATCGTTGCGAACGAGGCGCGGATCAAGGCCGCCGTCAAAAAACTCGCCGACGCGGGCATCCAGAGCAGCGTTTTCATCGATGCCGAGCTTGCGCAAGTGCAAGCCGCCGCGCATGTCGGCGCGCGTGTGTGCGAAATCCACTCCGGGCCTTATGCGCATGCGTTTCACAACCGTGGCCGCGATGCGCGCAGCCCGGCCGTGCTGGCGGAAATCGAAAAAATCCGCACCGCCGGGAAGGCTATCGTCGACCTCGGGATGCGCTTCAATGCCGGCCATGCCCTGAACTACTTCAATGTGCAGCCGATCGCGGCGCTCCCTGGGGTGCGCGAATTGCATATCGGCCACGCGATCATCAGCCGCGCGGTGTTCGTCGGCTTGCGCGAAGCGGTGCGAGAAATGAAACGCCTGATGCGCGAAGCCGCCGACGCGCCGCATCACTACGGCAGTTGAGGCGCGCAAAGTGATCGTTGGAATTGGCGCGGACATCGTAGCGACCGCGCGCATACGCGCCTTGCTCGAACGCCACGGCGAGGGTTTTTCCACGCGCATCCTCGCCGAAGCGGAGCGCGCCGAGTTCGCCAGCGTGAACGATCCCGCGCGTTTTCTCGCCAAACGCTTTGCCGCCAAAGAAGCATTCGCCAAAGCATTCGGCACGGGTGTGCGCGTGCCGGCCACTCTGCATGCAATCAGCGTGACGCACGACGAACTTGGCAAACCCGCTTACCAGTTCAACGCCGTGCTCGAAGCGGAAATGCAGCGGCGCGGCTGGCGGAGCCATCTTTCGATCAGCGACGAAAAAGAAATGGTCGTCGCGTTCGCGCTCATCGAAACAAATTGATTGCCGCCCGGTGCCCGGGCGATTGGAAAGCGGGACTGCGAATGGCTATCGAACTGCCACTTGGGCCGGTGATTTGCGATGTCGAAGGGCTCACGCTAAGCGCGGCGGAACGGGCGCGTCTATGCCATCCGCTCGTCGGCGGCGTCATTCTGTTTACACGCAATTACCAAGACCCCGAGCAACTCGCTGCGCTGACGGCCGAAATTCATGCGCTGCGCTCGCCGCAACTGTTGATCTCGGTCGACCACGAAGGCGGACGCGTGCAGCGTTTCCGCAGCGGCTTCACGCGCCTTCCGCCGATGGGCGCGCTCGGCGAGCTTTGGCAGCGCGACCATGTCGCCGGGCTCGATCTTGCGCGAACCACGGGCTATGTCCTGGCGGCGGAACTGCTCGCGCACGGCGTCGACCTCAGTTTCACGCCGGTCCTCGATCTCGACTACGGCCGCAGCGCGGTAATCGGGAACCGCGCCTTCACCGCCGAGCCTGAAAGCACATCGGCGCTCGCGAACGCCTTGATCGCCGGCTTGGCCGAAGCGGGCATGGGCGCGGTCGGCAAGCACTTCCCCGGCCACGGCTGGGCGGAGGCCGATTCGCATGTCGCGCTTCCCGTCGACACACGCGATTTCGACGCGATCTGGGTGAGCGACATCGCGCCCTATCGTCACCGTCTGGCGCGGCAACTATCGGGCGTGATGCCCGCGCATGTGATCTATGAACGCGTCGCCCCGCATCCGGCGGGCTTTTCCGCGTTCTGGCTGCAAGAGGTTCTGCGCGGTCGCCTTGGTTTCTCCGGCGTGATCTTTTCCGACGACTTGACGATGGAAGGTGCGACCGTGGCGGGCGATATCGTCGCGCGCGCCGAGGCCGCCCATGCGGCGGGCTGCGACATGCTGCTCGTCTGCAACCGTCCCGATTTGGCCGATACGCTGCTGGCGCGCTGGACGCCGGATCTGAAGCCCGAAAGCCTGGCTCGGATCGGCAAACTGCATCCGCGCGCCGCGAAAGATGCGTTCGCGCTCGCGGTCGAGCCACGTTTCGTCAGCGCGCAGCAGGCGGTTAAGGATTTCGTCTCGAACGAGCAATTATTGAGATGACAACTCAGACCTTCACCTGTTTTACGGAATTATGTAGCAGCCGCACACGCCTGTTGCCGCGCCTCTGCGGGGCGCAATTAATTGATTTATTGGGCGACCTTAAAGATTCCGGTCTAGAAACATCCAATCTGATTCGTCTATCGTGGGCTAACCCCAGTTCAGACCTAAGAACCTGTTCATAATCTTACTGCGAGGCTGTGATCGGGGCTCATGCGCTGCTCGGAATCCTCATTTATCACTCATAAACTCCGGTTCCTGCGCTGCTCTTCGCCCCGCTGACCGCCTCTCGC
>WQYQ01000021.1 GCA_009781175.1 Betaproteobacteria bacterium | reverse complement strand
TGTAGGCGGCAGGATGCCGCCCCTACATATCGTCCTGATTTTTCAGGAGATTGGATTTGCAAACAAATTGTAGGGGCGGCATCCTGCCGTCCGCCGTTGTACAGGATTAAACCAAAACAGCGCTAGCCGCGCCAGCCGCAAGGTGTCAGAACCGGACTTGCGGTAGATCAGCAGGAGGTCGGGCTTGACGTGGCATTCCCGGTAGCCCGCCCAATCGCCGGAAAGGTCATGATCGCGGCAACGTGCATCCAAGGGCTGATCAGTCGCCAATGCAACCAGCACCGGCCTGAGCGCGTCATCGAGCGTGATGCGGCGCTGGCCCTTGGCCTCCCGCTTGTAGTCCTGTTTGAATGCGGACGAACAATCAATCGCCCGCATGCAAATCCGCCATCAGATCGTCCACGTTGGCGAACTTCTTGCCCTTGCCCGCCTCCAGTTCGGCGATGGCCCTCTTTGTAGTGGCGTTGGGCGCTTTCACATCGAATGGCAGGCGGCGTTCGTCGGCAATGCGCAGCATCAGCAGGCGGATCGCATCGGAGATCGACAGCCCCATTGCTTCGAGCGCGCTGGCGGCGCGCTCCTTGGTGTTGGTGTCGATGCGGGCGCGAACGTAGGTGTCAGCGGTAGAACTCATGACAATTCTCCGAGAACGATTCAGATACCGAAATTGTAGTCACACCGCGACCACATTACAAGACTGCATCGCGCAGGGGTCTTCTGAGCAACTCCGGCCTCTCGTGGCGCTTCGTGCATAGAATTCCTGCCCCTTTCCGGCCAGAAATCCGCTGCACAACCAGCCTCATGCAACCGATCGCTTCGCGCGCCGTGCTTTGCGCACCTCATTGACCACGGGTCGAGCGCAAGCCTCGCCATTCATGGCGAGGCCAGCGAGACAAGCGTTACGGGCGCGGAGAACGCGTCCCCGATTCGTGGCGAAGAAGCCCCAAGTTTCAGCTTGGGGCGACTCACTTCCGCCTGAATCTCATCCATCGACAGCGGTTTGTTGCCCGCTGCCGTCGCGCGTGCAGCGCCGGCGAGCAGCGTTTGTGCTGCGCGGCGACGCATCGCATCCTTGAGCAGCGCAGCCAACGCCTGCGGCGTCAACAAACCAGCGGCCCGTGCCTCGCGCGCCAGCCGGTCAGAAAGATTCACGTTCAATTCCAGCGTTGTCATAACTGATTCCCCTTAGCGCCGTTGCACGGTTTGCGCCAGCACCGTGTTTACACATCAATACTCAGTATATACGTCGCACCTGTGACCGCGGATCGAGCGCAAGCCCTGTCATGAATGACGGGGCTTGCGCTCGACTCGTCGTCATTCTGCGCGGAGCGAAGCGCAGTCGCAGAATCCACTATCAGAGGACAAATGGATTCTGCGACTTCGCGCAGAATGACGGCGCGGGAAAAGTTTTGATGAATAAGAGGGATGTCTATCGAAACCGCCACACGTCCAGCATATTTTTGGAAAGCAATTCTATGCACATTTCACATAATTTGACGGAATAAAATTTACGCTAAACGTTGCATAATATTTCCAAAACATGCCCGCATAGCGCGTAGAGACCAAACAAACTTTGATGTGAAGGACCGGCGCCCTTCCCCCATAAAAGTGTCCCCTTGAATCGCGGGCCGAGCACAAACCCCGATATTCATGGCGAACTTGGCAAGACAGATGCCATGCGCGGAAGGCATACCAAACTCGTGAGCCGCCTCAAGTTCTCGTCTGGGGCGGCTCACGAGGTTTTTTCAACTGTATTCGCGGCAACATTCAAGGGGGACGATGGTCTTCTTGTATATAAAGATTTCCCTGACGCAAAGAGCCCAAAAATCGCTGGGCAGGTCAGAGAATCGCGGTTTGTTTCTTGATTGGACTTGAGGAGAGGCGATGAAGGGGAAAACAAATTGAAGCTGGCCGGCGCTGTCAACGCCGAACAAGATGAGCGCTCACTTTTTCAAGCAGTTCCACGACGAACTGCGCGTCTCTCTTGGTCAGAGGTTTGAGCATTTGGGCAACCTCATTGGCTCCCGAAAGCGTGGAACCGCTCGCCTGGGGGATAAAGGTTTCGATCGGGCAATCGAGCACATTCGCAAGCTCCACCAGCTTCGGGATGGTGAGCGTAACCACGCCCCTTTCCATGCGGGACACGGTCTCCGGCCCTACCTCCAGCCGCTCTGCGAGTTGATCCTGGGACAAGCCGCATTCCAAGCGCCGCGCCTTGATCGCCACACCTGTTTCCGTGGCGATTCGCCTCTCGAACTCGTCCTTCATGGGGGTCTCCTAATCGACCCCGTAGGTTGATTTCAACTCCACTTGACAGGAAGGACACGTATGGTAGAAAGCAACATTTTGAATCGACTCGCCGCCAGAGCTTTTTGCGCAAGAGGACGGCGAACAACGGCGACAGCGGGTTATTCAGCTATTGCACGCTGCTGGACGGCTTCATGATATCGGACGAGACGATCGCCTGGGCGTAATGCGGAAATGAATGGGCTTTCTGGATTGCGTGGTTTTCAGCCTCGGCCGTCAGTGCTAATCACAATAAATAGATGAGAGCAAAAGATTCGGATTGGAGATGGTGTGAGATGGTGACTTTGTTTTTGTTTGGACTTGGCTGTTTATTTTTTGTTATTGGACATTCAAGACTACTTTATTTCAAGGGCAAAGAATCGCCATCACTGCCAATAGTTCACGTAGTTTTTCCATGGCCAACCAGGAAGAAATCGGTTTCCGTTCTTTTTCTTGGATTATCGGTGGTAAGTTTTTTGTTGATGCTGTCACTACCTTCCGACTTTCATTATCAATTATTGCTTTCGGCATTGGAAATATTCTTCGGACTGGCAATACTTCCTTGCATAGTTTATGCCTTATTTCTATCCAGGCGAATTCACAGAGGGGTTGAGGGAGTTTTTTACACCCATTCAGATTTAATACAGCGAGAGTGGCCGCGACCACTTTTTGCCGTGACATTCCTTTTGTTTTTATTCTTTTTAAAACATTTCTAGGCCAATAGAGATGTTCATTCAAGCACAAAGTTTCAAGTAGATTTCTTATGGAGCGACAGCTATGGATGTTGGGTTACTCATGTTTATCTTTTTTCTTTCTGCGCCATTCATCCAAGAGGCGGAAAATCTTGGCAACAAATCGAAAAAATTCCCCAAAATTTTAGATTTGATAAAACTAAAAACAGTGAGGTCCGAGCGATGGTTCTGGATGTACCTGATTTTTTTGGGGATATTTTCCGTACCTGTAGTGCACTCCATTGTATCCAAAGGATTTTATGAGGCTGATCCTAAATTGATTTTTAAAGTTCTTGCTGTTCAAGCTGTACTCTGGGGTTTAGTTGTATTCAGGATTCGTAAATAATTTTTCGTAAATGGACTAATACAAAATGGCTGATCCTCGTTCTGTTGTTGATGGCATCTCTAATGTAGTTCAGTCTGCTCAAGGCGGTTATTCGGCAGGCAGTTCTAAAAACGGATATGAAGCTTATGTCAATACATTGAATTTAGCGGGGACGCTGCTAGCAGCGTCCCCGTTCAGCGTCGGTATTAATGGCGCGGCTCTTACCATGGGAACCGTTGATTTAACCAATAAATGGATGAATGGCAACCTGTCTCCTTCAGATGTCATGGGGGTCACAAGCGCTGCCATGGGACTGGTTCTCTCAGTTGCACTCGTAGCTGGTGCTCCAATTACAATAACTGCGATGCTGATTGCTACTGGCGCTGCGATCGTGGCCGGTCCGTTTGTTCAAGACTGGTTTAATAATGAGATGACTGGACTGGGCACAGCAATTACCGACGCTCTGACTGCTCCTATGCCTTGGGACGGTCTCCCGTCATTTAATTTACATAACGAACTCAACGTCTCCACCAGCGTCAACACCTACTTCAACGCCGCCCGCCCCCTCGACCTGCCGCACGACCCGCTCGCACTCGATCTCGATGGCGACGGTATCGAAACCATCGGCGTTGGTACGGTTCTCTTCGACCACAACGGCGACGGCATCCGCACCGGCACGGGCTGGCTCAAGGGCGACGACGGTTTTCTGGTGTTGGACCGCAATGGCAACGGCGTAATCGACAACGGCGGCGAGCTGTTCGGCGTCGATACGATCAAGAGCAACGGCCAGCGCGCCACGGATGGTTTCGATGCGCTGCGCGATCTGGATTCGAATGGCGACGGCATTTTCGACGCCAACGATGAGCAATTTTCAAATGTGCGCGTCTGGCGCGATTTGAACCAGGACGGCATTTCGCAGGCGAACGAACTGTTTACGCTCGAACAACTCGGCATCGCTTCGATCAACCTCACGCCCACCACAACGAACGTGGCGCTCGGCGGCGGCAACACGCAAACGGCGCTCGGCACGTTCGCGCGCAGCGACGGCAGCACCGGCGCGGTCGGTAATGCGGCCATCGACGACGGCGCGGCGGCCAACCTCAACCTCGCCCAAAACCCGTTCTACCGCGAATTCACGGACCCCATTGAATTGACGGAGGCAACGCAAAACCTGCCTGAAATGCACGGTTCGGGCGCAGTGCGGGATTTGCGCGAGGCGGCGACATTGAACACGAATTTGGCGGCTGCCTTGAGCAGCGTGCAAACCGCTGGCACGCGCGAAGCGCTCGATGCGCAACTGAACACGATCATTGTCGAATGGGCCAAGAGCGCGGATTTTCCCAGCACGCTGGAGCGCTTGACCACGGGTCGAGCGCAAGCCTCGCCATTCATGGCGAGGATCAGCGAGACAAACGTTACTGGCGCTGAAAGCGCACCTCCGATTCGTGGCGAAGAAGCCCCAAGCTTGGGGCGATTCACGGCGATGGATGGGTTCCAAAGCTATTACCAGTTGCCCGATAGCTTCGTGGTATCGGACGAGATGATCGCTTGGGCGTAATGCGGAAAGTTTATTCGATGAATAATTATTGAATGAGCTTTCCGGATTGTGTGGTTTTTCAGCCTGCGTAGAAATGGAATAAGTGTAGTGAAACCCAACGGGACTACAGGAGCCTTTTAATGAACGACATTCCCACAAAAAATAGACTGGAAAGGATGGTGTTCTTTCTGAGCGAAGAAGGAACATTTTTTATAATGGCATTTCTTATGCCATCGTGTTTTTTTGTTTTTGTTGTGCTTAATTTGTGTGTATCGGAAGACAAAGTCAATGTTGCCCAGCGTCTATTTGTATTCGGGCTTGCTTCCGTGATTTTGTTATCGATTATCGCTCTAACGTTTCGCTGGCTCGGAGGGTTATTGGATGAGCGTACATCGCAAATCGCGATCCGGGATCAGATACGAAGCCATCTCAAAACAGGAGATCTCAATTCAAAACAATTTTTTTATATTTTAACTTTTCTTTGTTCATACTATCTTGCTGGTGGAGCCTTTGGTGTTGTAATAACAGCAGGATTCTTTGCTACAAAATAAAATCATCGGAGTTCAAATGGGACAGGCTGTAGCACTAGAGCGCATTGTTTTTATATTTAATAAAAATTCTGTTCGCCTTGGGTATTGGTTGTTTTTTTTGTTTGGGATAGGGACATATTTTTTTATTTATTTATCTGGCCACGATTTTGTTTTTGCACAAAAAACTTTTATTTGGTATGGCGCTTTAATAATCGCGTTTGCGATGGCTTCTATGGCACTCATCCGCCTGGCTGGTTTTGCTAATGAAATAGATTCCGGGAATAAGATTTCAGATCAGATAAATGACGCGTTGAAGCGTAATGCGATGAATTCTACGAGGTGCATCCTTACTTTGGTGCTTCTTGTTTTGTATGTTGTTGGGGTCGGTTTTTTTGGTGGCATATTGGTTTGTGCGTTTTTCTCAGTTAAATAAACGGGAGGGGAAATGGGTGCAGTTGTTTCGGCTGGGCAATTAAGTGGGGCGATTAGCGATCTTCGTAACGCATATAATAAACTTGGAAACGGGTGGGATACGGGAGATACGCTATCTACAATGGGCGCTTTGACGACCATTTGGAATTTGTTTCAATCACATCCGATTGTCGAGCTGGTAGGAAACTTGGCTGGCGGCGTTACGATTGCTGTCGAAATAACGAAATTAAGCACGGCAATTGATTCAAACAATACGGATGCCGCAGTCGACGCCGCATTTGGAATCCTGGGCGGAATTGGCGTCATTATTTCTGCCTCCCCGTTTGGCGCGACGCCGCAGGGAGCTGCGCTTGGTATTGCGCTTCAAGTCGGCGCTGCGGCGGCGAAAGAGCTTTACAAGAATCGAGAAGCCATTTCATCAGCAATTAGCGAGCTGATGGATACTTTGACTGTTTCTATGCCTTGGGACGGTCTCCCGTCATTTAATCTACATAACGAACTCAACGTCTCCACCAGCGTCAACACCTACTTCAACGCCGCCCGCCCCCTCGACCTGCCCCACGACCCCTTGGCGCTGGACCTCGACGGCGACGGCATCGAAACCATCGGTGTGGGCACGGAGCTCTTCGATCACAACGGCGACGGCATCCGCACCGGCACGGGCTGGCTCAAGGGCGACGACGGCTTCCTGGTGCTCGACCGCAACGGCAACGGCACGATCGACAACGGGAGCGAGCTGTTCGGCGTCGACACAATAAAGAGCAACGGCCAGCGCGCCACCGACGGCTTCGATGCACTGCGCGATCTGGATTCGAATGGCGACGGCATTTTCGACGCCAATGACGAGCAATTCGCGGCTGTGCGCGTGTGGCGCGATCTGAACCAGGACGGTATTTCACAGGCGAACGAACTGTTTACGCTCGATGAACTCGGCATCGCTTCGATCAACCTCACGCCCACCACGACAAACGTGGCGCTCGGCGGCGGCAACACGCAAACCGCGCTCGGCACCTTTACGCGCAGCGACGGCAGTTCCGGCGCGGTGGGCAATGCGGCCATCGACGGCACAGCGGCGAACCTGAACCTCGCTCAGAACCCGTTTTACCGCGAATTCACGGACCCCATCGAATTGACGGAAGCGACGCAAGGTCTGCCCGACATGCAGGGTTCGGGCGCGGTGCGGGATTTGCGCGAGGCGGCGACGCTGAACGCGAACCTGGCGGCTGCCTTGAGCAGCGTGCAGACGGCCGGCACGCGCGAGGCGTTCGATGCGCAACTGAACACGATCATTACCGAATGGGCCAAGAGCGCGAATTTTCCAAGCACGCTGGAGCGCTTGACCGCGATGGACGGGTACTTCAGCTATTACCAGTTGCCCGATAGTTTCGTGGTATCGGACGAGATGATTGCCTGGGCGCTTGAAACCTACGGCGAGCCGCCGCCGGGTTATGGCCAGAGTTCGATGGTCAGCGTTGGCGGTGGCGGAGGTGGAAGTAGCGGGGGTGTAAGTGGCGGAGGCATGGTTAACGATGGCAGCGGTGGTTTGCCACCCGGTTATCAGAAGCAGTTGCTCAGCAAATGGGCGGTCGGACAGTTCATGTCCCAGATCGGCATTGCGACGCTCGAAGCCTTCAACGGCCAGAACCTGCTCGACTTCCGTCAGACGCCAGGCGGCAAATGGGGCGTGTTCAACGCCAGCGGCACGCTATTGTTCGGCTTCGCCGACGACACCCCCCCTCCACCTCCAAGTATGATTGGTAGCGCTGGCGGTGGTGGTGGTGGTGGCGGCGGCGGTGGCGGCGGCGGTGGGTACTCGGAGCCAAGCAACACGATCATACTCACCGCAGCCGGCGTCCAGTCGCTATGGAACAGCTACGCCGCGCTGGGCGAGTCGGTGCGTGCCGCGCTCTCCTTGCAGACTTATCTGAAACCCTATCTGGATTCGATCGAACTCACGTTCGACGAGAACGGCATCGGCTTCTCGTTCACCGCGCTGGATGCCGCGCTCGATGCGAAGAAAGCCACGGACGCGAGCGGCGCGTATGCCGATCTGATCGAACTGACGCGCTATGCCAACAGCCTGAGCAATATGGGCTGGGACGGCATGGATGTGCTGCGCGACTGGGTGGCCGCCGCGGACGGCGACGAGACGCTGACGGCGTTGCTCAAGTCCTACGACGTTCAGTGGGGCAGTACGAATCAGACAGGCGGCATGGGCGCTTCGACGCTATTCGGCACCGCTGTGGCGGACCGGCTTGCGGGCGGCGACGGCAACGACTTGCTTGACGGCGGAGACGGCGACGACTACCTGAACGGCGGCGACGGCAACGACACGCTGTACGGTGGCGCAGGCAACGACTACCTGAGCGGCGGCTATGGCAACGACCTACTGTATGGCGGTGACGGCGACGACACGCTGTCCGGCGATGCCGGCAACGACACCCTGGATGGTGGCGCGGGCAACGACATGCTGTACGGCGGCGACGGTAACGACACCTACCTATTCGGACGTGGCTCGGGCCAGGACACGATCAACAATAACCACTCCGACGCAAGTTCGGACACGATCCAGTTGAAGGACGGCGTGGCGCCGGCGGACGTAAGTTTGATGCGCGCCATCAACGATCTGATTCTGACGATCGACGGCACGACCGACCGGCTGGTGGTGCAAAACTATTTTCTCAATGACGCAACGAGTCCCTATGCCGTGGACATGGTGTGCTTTGCCGATGGCACGGAGTGGGACATCGCGACGGTCAAGGCCAAGGTGCTGGAACCCAGTGCGGGCGGCAGTGCAATCATCGGCTATGCAACGGACGACACGCTGTTAGGTGGCGACGGCAACGATACGATCTCGGGCGGCGGCGGTAACGACGTGCTCTACGGGAGCGGCGGCAACGACACACTGTTAGGCGAAGACGGCAACGACACGCTGTATGGTGGCGCGGGCAACGATTACCTGAGCGGCGGCAATGGCAACGACTGGCTCGAAGGCGGCGACGGCGACGACACGTTGTACGGTGATGCCGGCAACGATACCCTGGATGGTGGCGCGGGTAACGACTACCTGAGCGGTGGCGATGGTGCAGACACTTACCTGTTCGGGCTCGGTTCGGGCCAGGACACGATCAATAACTACCACTCCGACGCGAGTTCGGACACGATCCAGTTGAAGGACGGCGTGGCCGCGACGGACGTGAGCTTGACGCGCGTGAACAACGATCTGATTCTGACGCTCAACGGCACGACCGACCGGCTGGTGGTACAGAGCTATTTTTTCAATGACGGAGCGAGTCCCTATGCCGTGGACCTGCTGTGCTTTGCCGATGGCACACAGTGGGACATTACTACGGTCAAAGCCAAGGTGCTCGGAGGGACTTCCGGAAATGATAGTTTGAGAGGAACCGATGGCGATGACGTCATCGACGGTCTGGAAGGCAACGATACGATATACGGCGGCGGCGGTAACGACGTGCTGTACGGGGGCGGCGGTAACGACGTGCTGTACGGGGGCGACGGCAACGACACCCTGTACGGAGAAGACGGCAACGATACGCTGTACGGTGGCGACGGCAACGACTACCTGAGCGGCGGCTATGGCGACGATTGGCTCGAAGGCGGCGACGGCAACGACACGCTATCCGGCGATGCTGGCAACGACACCCTGGATGGTGGCGCGGGCAATGACATGCTGTACGGCGGCGACGGCAACGACACCTACCTGTTCGGGCGCGGCTCGGGACAGGACACGATCAACAACAACCACTCCGATGTGAGTTCGGACACGATCCAATTGAAGGACGGCGTGGTACCAGCGGACGTGACGCTGAAGCGTTCGAGCTACGATCTGGTTCTGACGATCGACGGTACGACCGACCGGCTGGTGGTACAGAACTATTTTCTCAATGACGCGGCGAGCGTCTATGCCGTGGACCTGCTGCGCTTTGCCGATGGCACGCAGTGGGACGTCGCGACGATCAAGGCCATGGTGCTAGCGCCCAGCGCGGGCGGTGGTGCGATCATCGGCTATGCGACGGACGACACGCTGTACGGCGGCGACGGTAATGACACGATCTCGGGCGGTGGCGGTAACGACGTACTCTACGGTGGAGACGGCAACGACACGCTGAACGGTGAAGCCGGCAACGACACGCTATACGGCGGCGCGGGCAACGATTACCTGAGCGGCGGCGACGGCAACGACTGGCTCGAAGGCGGCGACGGTAACGATACGCTATCCGGCGATGCCGGCAACGACACCCTGGACGGTGGTGCGGGTAATGACATGCTGTACGGCGGCGACGGTAACGACACTTACCTGTTCGGACGCGGCTCGGGCCAGGACACGATTAACAACAACCACTCCGACGCAAGTTCGGACACAATCCAGTTGAAGGACGGCGTGGTGCCAGCGGACGTGAAGTTGACGCGCTCGGGTGACAATCTGGTTCTGACGCTCAACGACACGACTGATCGGCTGCTGGTGCAGAGCTATTTCAACATGGACGCGGCGAGCGTCTATGCGGTGGACGTGGTGCGCTTTGCCGATGGCACGGAATGGGACATCGCGACGGTCAAGGCCAAGGTGCTGGAGCCCACCGCGGGCAACGATTCGATCACCGGCTATGCGACGAACGATACGCTGTACGGCGGCGCGGGCAACGACTACCTGGCTGGCGGCAATGGCGCGGACACCTACCTGTTTGGGCGCGGCTCGGGCCAGGACACGATCTATAACTACGATTCCGACGCGCCGGGAACGAATCCCGATGTGTTGTCCTTCGGTGCCGACATCTCCGCCGATCAGATCTGGCTGCGTCGCGTGGGGGTTGATCTTGAGGTGAGCATTATCGGCACTTCGGATAAAGCCACGATCCAGAATTGGTATTCGGGCGCGGCCTACCATGTCGACCAGATTACAACCGCCGATGGGAAAACCCTGCTCGACAGCCAGGTCGACAATCTCGTTTCCGCGATGGCGGCCTTCGCGCCGCCCGCCGCGGGCGAGACGAGTTTGCCGGCGAATTACCAGAGCACGCTGAATGCGGTGATTGCGGCGAATTGGAATTGAGCTTTTATAGTGATTCCAGTTCAAGCACCCCCTCTCCCCCGTACCCTCTCCCACGAAGGGGAGAGGGTACGGGCGGGTTTCAAACCCGCCCGTACTGAACCCAGGACGCAGGCTGGCGGTGAATGCAATGAACCCCTACGGTGTTGGGATTGTGGTTGCGTAGCTTTGCCACATCCCGCTGCGCGGGACCAGCCTTCGGCTGTCCTGCGGCCTTCGGCTTGGTCGCTGCGCTCAGCGCCAAGCTACCGCTGGCTTGCCCGCCACTGCTTGAGCGCTTCATCGATGCGCGTCTGCCAGCCCTCGCCCGTGGCACGGAAATACGCCACCGTTTCCGATGACAAGCGGATGTTGATGCGTTCTTTCGTGGGGGCCTTGTTGGGTCCGCGCCCTCTACGCAGCTTGGCTTGCAGCGATTCGGGCAAATCCTTGACGCGCACGGACTCCCGAATCATCTCGTCCGTCCACTCCGGGTTATCGTCGTCGATCAATTCGGGATCAGGGCGCGTGTTCATAGCGTTTTACCTCTCGTTTGTTGGCCTTGCGGAAGCTGATAACGCGAATACCGGCAGCGGTTTCGGCAAACACCAGCGAATGAACCCGTCCAGCAAGCAGCCCCAAGGCCGAAAAGCGCGTTTCAGGATAAGTCTTGCGGGTGTCTTGCCAGATCAGGGCGGTATCGAAGTCGAACTGCGCCGCTCGTTTAAACGACAAGCCGCGATCACGAAGGTTGGCGTCGTTCTTGGCGGGGTCGAATTCGATATCCATGCTTTAAATCGTAGAGACAATATAAAAGAGAGTCAAGTAGGGGCGGGTTTCAAACCCGCCCCTATCGGAGAACCCCTCGTTGCGGCCCAGGTTGGAACGCGGGGGCTTTCGTGTTGCATAAATAAATAGAGAACCGAATGATCGAACACGTTGCACAGGATGGCGCGGAGCCGCATCTGAAGGTTGTTGCGCCCGGCGCGGATGAGGCCGCGCCGCCCCAGCCCAATACGGGGCTGATCTGTCTGGTGATGATGGCGCGCCTGCATGGCGTGGCGGCGGACCCGAATCAGCTCGCGCATGAGTTCGCCGTGAGCGGCCATGCTTTCGGCGTGGCGGAGATTCTGCTCGCAGCGAAACGGCTGGAACTGCAGGCGAAGCAGGTGAAAACCGATGCGGCGCGTTTGCCGCGCACGCCTTTGCCGGCGATCGCGATCGGGCGCGGCGCGGATGGCGCGCCGGAGTTTTTCATTCTTGCGCGCATCGAAGGCGAGCAGGTGTTGATTCAGTCGCCCGCCGCCGGGCGGCCCGAAACGCTGACGCTGGCGGAGTTCGCGGCCCGCTGGACGGGGGAGCTGATTCTGTTCACTTCGCGCGCTTCGCTCGCCGGGGAGATGAGCCGCTTCGATTTCACCTGGTTCGTGCCGGCGATCGTGAAGTACCGCAAGCTGCTCGCGGAAGTTTTGTGCGTGAGTTTCGCGTTGCAGATTTTCGCGCTGATTACGCCGCTGTTCTTTCAGGTGGTGATGGACAAGGTGCTGGTGCATCGCGGTTTTACGACGCTGGATGTAATCGCGATCGGGCTGGGCGTGGTGGTGGTTTTCGAGGTGGTACTGACGGCGCTGCGTAGTTATGTGTTCGCGCATACGACGAGCCGCATCGACGTTGAACTCGGCGCGCGGCTGTTCCGCCATCTGCTGACCTTGCCCCTGGCTTATTTCCAGGCGCGCCGCGTGGGCGATTCGGTGGCGCGCGTGCGCGAACTGGAAAACATCCGTTCGTTCCTGACCGGTAATGCGATCACGCTGGTGCTGGATTTGCTGTTTTCGTTCGTGTTCATCGCGGTGATGTTTTTCTACAGCGGGTGGCTGACGCTGATCGTGGTGATTTCGCTGCCGTGTTATGTCGCGCTTTCCGCCGCATTCACACCGATTCTGCGCGCGCGCCTGCATGAGAAATTCAACCGCGGCGCGGAAAATCAGGCTTTTCTCGTGGAGACGATCAGCGGCATCGATACGGTGAAGGCGATGGCGGTGGAGCCGCACTGGATGCGCAAATGGGATAACCAGCTCGCCGCTTATGTGTCGTCGAGTTTCCGCACCACGACGATCGGTACTTTCGCCAACAGCGGGGTGACGCTGGTTTCGAAACTCGTGACGGTGGCGACGATGTACGTCGGCGCGCGGCTCGTGATCGACAGCCAATTGACGGTCGGCCAATTGATCGCCTTCAACATGCTGGCCGGCCAGGTGGCGCAGCCGGTGATGCGGCTGGCGCAGTTGTGGACGGACTTCCAGCAGACCGGGATTTCGGTGCAGCGCCTGGGCGATATTTTGAATACCCGCACCGAGGTGGCCGGCAACAAGAGCGCGCTGCCGCCCTTGGCCGGACGCGTGACGCTCGACGATGTGCTGTTCCGCTACCGCCCCGACGGCCCCGAGGTGCTGCGCCGGGTTTCGCTCGACATCGCGGCCGGGGAAGTGATCGGCATCGTGGGACGTTCCGGTTCGGGCAAGAGCACGCTGACGAAGCTGGTGCAGCGGCTTTATGTGCCGGAGCGCGGCCGGGTGCTTGTCGATGGGATGGATTTGGCGCTGGCGGAGGCGAGTTCGCTGCGGCGACAGATCGGCGTAGTGCTGCAGGAGAATGTGCTATTCAACCGCAGCATCCGCGACAACATCGCGCTGGCCGACCCCGGCGCGCCGCTCGCGGCGGTGATCCAGGCGGCGAAGCTGGCCGGGGCGCATGAGTTCATCCTGGAATTGCCGGAAGGCTATGACACGCTCGTCGGCGAGCATGGTTCGACGCTTTCGGGCGGGCAGCGTCAGCGTATTGCGATTGCGCGCGCGCTGATGACGAATCCGCGCATTCTGATTTTCGATGAGGCGACGAGCGCGCTCGACTATGAATCGGAACGCGTCATTCAAAACAATATGAAGGCGATCTGCAAAGGCCGCACGGTGATCGTGATCGCGCACCGGCTTTCGGCGGTGCGCGACGCCAACCGGATTATCGTGATGGAGCGCGGGCAGATCGTCGAGGCCGGCAGCCATGCCGAATTGCTGCGCCATGAGGCGGGGCATTATGCGCGGCTGCATCGCTTGCAGCACAGTTGATTTTGTAGGTTGGGGTGAATGCAATGAACCCCAACGTTTCGAGGTTTGGAACCGCTGCTGTGTTGGGCTTCGCTGCGCTCACCGCCAACCTACAAAAATAGAAACGGAATGGGAATCTGAATAGGTTCTGGAGATCACGATGAGCGCTTCACTTCGCCGGCAGGCTTTTGCCGGTCTTTTCAAACGCTATGGCGCGGCTTTCCGCCACGCGTGGCGGCATCGCAAGGAAATGGGTCCGGTCGAACGGCTGCCGCATGAGGCGAAGTTTCTGCCCGCCGCGCTGGCCTTGCAGGAAACGCCGGTTTCGCCCGCGCCGCGCATCGCGATGGGGTTGTTGCTGAGTTTCGCGCTGCTGGCTTTGCTGTGGGCCTTCTTTGGGCGCATCGATGTGGTGGCGACCGCGCAGGGGAAAATCGTTCCGAACGCGCGCACAAAGACGATTCAGCCGTTCGAGACGGCGACCGTGAAGGCGATCCATGTTTCGGATGGGCAGACGGTCAAAGCGGGAGATGTGCTGATCGAGCTGGATGCGACGATGGCGAAAGCGGACCAGGACCGGATCGACAGCGATTTCGACGCGGCGCGGCTTCAGGTGGCGCGCGGGCGGGCGCTGCTGGCGTCCCTGGAGGCGGAGCGCGATGTGCCGATGCAGCGCCCGCCCGATGTGAGCGATGCGATGTTCCTGGAGGCGCAACGCCTGCTCGCCGGGCAGATCGATGAGTACCGGGCCAAGCAACGTCACGCCGAAGCCGAAATCGCGCAGCGCGAGGCGGAGCTGCGTTCGACGCTGGAACTGGTGCACAAGCTCGAACAGACCGTGCCGATCGCCCAGCAGCGGGCCAAGGATTACCGGGATCTGGCGCAGGAGAAGTTCGTGTCGAAGCATGGCTACCTTGAACGCGAACAGGTGCGCATCGAGCAGGAGGCGGATCTGGCGAACCAGCGCAGCCACGCCAAGGAGATTGAGGCGGCGCTGCGGCAGGCGCGCGGGCAGCGCGTGGAACTGGCCACTGAGCTGCGCCGCGCGACGCTCGACAGTATGAGCGACGGCCAGCAGAAAGCCGCCGGGCTGGAACAGGAACTGCTCAAGGCCGATACGCGCGGGAAGTTGATGAAGCTGACTTCTCCGGTGGACGGCACGGTGCAGCAGCTCGCCGTGCATACCGAGGGCGGCGTAGTGACGCCCGCGCAACCGTTGATGATGATCGTGCCGCGCGACGATGTGCTGGAGGTGGAAGCCTTCCTGGATAACAAGGACATCGGCTTCGTGAAGGCCGGGCAGGAAGCCGAGGTGAAGATCGAAACTTTTCAATACACGAAGTACGGGACGATTCATGCGAAGGTGATGTCGGTTTCGCATGACGCGATCAACGATGAGAAGCGCGGTTTGATCTATTCGACCCGCGTGAAGATGGATAAGGCGGCGATCCTCGTCGATGGCGCGGAAGTGAATCTCGGCCCGGGCGGCGGTCGCGGTGGAAATCAAGACCGATAAACGGCGCGTGATCGAGTATTTCCTCTCGCCACTGATCCAGCATGCGCATGAGAGTTTGCAGGAGCGCTGAGAGGAGTTTGTAAATTGTAGAAGTGTAGGGATTCAGACTTGACGCCGCCTCCTAATCTTCCTCCTCGCCGTCACGCTATCGGCGCGGGCCAGCAGCATCAGCCTTGGCGACGGACTACACAGGCAGAAATAGGAATACCCGCTTTCGCGGTTTACTTCACCGCTTCGATAATCTCGATCTCCCTTCGCAGCAGGTCATTGACCAGATCGGAAAGGTCAATTCCCTTGGCATTAGCCTTGGCGGTCAAATAGGACTGCACGTTCTCATCGAGATACACGGGCAGGCGAAAGATTGCATCGGGCCGGTAGAACTTGCCGCGCTCACCCTTGCTGAAATCGTAATGGTCCTTCATCGCCGTCACCTTTAGCCGCCTAGCGCGGCGCCTGTTCATAATCGCGCACTTCGTCACGGTTGGCGCAACGCGCTGAGATGATGCGGATGTGCACTTCCGAATCCTCTGTTTCCTCAGCGGTGTGAACGACCACCAGCACCTGGCCATTCTCGGCCCTTCCCAGCGTTACCCAGCGCTCTTCATCATCGCTGTGCTCATCATCGAAAATTGTCACTGTCAGCGCGTCGCGAAAAACCGAAGTCGCCAGCGGGAACGATACCCCATGCTTTTTGAGATTGCTGCGCGCCTTCTTCGCATCCCAGGCGAAATCGTAAATAGAACCGGCCATCGTCAGGCTGCCAAGAGCTTGGACATTTGCGAATGCTTCACCAAGTTACCTATCGGGCTCAATTGTAGGCGCACGAGTTAACACCGATCAATTCGGCCAGCCACAAACTCTCCGCCGCCTGCCCCATTCTGTATTCCGGCGCTCAATGCGCGAGGACGATTTCCCCTTCGGCGCCACGCTGCGCGATCCAGCCCGAGGTGATCGACTCTTCGAAACTCGCGATCTCATAGCGGGTGTAGCCGCAGCGCTGCGCGATTTCGTCGGCGCGGCGTTTGAGAACCGCCAGCGCCTCGCCCTCGCCGCCTGTGTGGAAACGATTGAGTTTCAATGAAATCCGTACCCGGTCCTCGGCGATTCTGGTCTCGCGCAGCGACCAGTTGGGCGCCAGCGGATAGATCACATAATCGGCCGCGTTCCTGAACACTGCAATCAGCGAGGTATCTTCGGGCGGCGCTTGTCCGGTCTCGATTTCACAAGCGGGCGTCATGGCTTCCGCCCGGCCGATCAAACCAAGGAGCAGAACGATGCATGAGAGCGCGGTACGAGTGTTCATGATCAGGCTCAGGTGAGGTAGTTGAACAGTGATAGACCCGTCGTCTGCACGAAGGCTTTTTGCGACGCCTGCAAGGCAAGCTGTTTCTGCACGAGATCGGAACTGGCCTGGGCGTAGTCGAGATCGGTCAGACGGGAAATGGTGTCGGCATACTGCACATCCAGTTGCGAACCAAAGCTATCCAAGGACTGCACTTCGTTGATCCGGGAGCCCACCGAAGCCCGCACGCGCAATACGTTTTCAAGCGCGCTATCGAGGTTGCCCATCGCCTTTCCGACCTGGGCCTGGAACGCATCCCCGCTGCTGTTTTCGAGCGCACCGATCAAATCTTTCAGGGTGCTGAAAATATCGGTCGAGCCACCCGCCGTAATATTGAATTTGTCGCCAGAAGCCGGCGCGCCGACGACGTTGACCGTCACGCCGCCAATGCTGATCGGATCGCCGCTTGTATATGAACCGCTCGCAACCGCGGGACCACCGGCCGTCGTATCGTAGATGTCATAGTCCGTCGCGCTGGTAAACACGATCTGGTAGTTGTTGCCACTGTAGGTGCCCGAGACGGTTCCGGCGCTGATTGCCGCGCCGCCGCTGTTGCCGCTGTCGCCCGAAGTCGAGAAGAAGCCATTCCCACTCGGGATGTTCATGAACACGTCGTTACCCGAATTGCTGGTCGGGATGACACGCGAGTCGGAGATTTGAATCGCACGCGAGCCTTGATCGCCTTGATAGAAAATCCCGCTCGAAAGATTGCCGATGAAAGGCTGCGTATCTGTCCGATAGCCTGCGAACATGTAGCCCCCTTGCGGGTCGTTGGTATTCGCATACGCGACCATTTGGTCGAAACGCGCGCGCAGATCAATGGCGATGGCTTGCAGATCGGAAGCGCCCAAGGAGCCGTTACCCGCTTGAATGGTGCGCTCTTTGATGTAAGCGATCAGATCCGAAACGCTGCCCAGTGTGGTGTCGAGCGTCGACAGCGCATCCTTGGCGCTGCCCCGGTTGACGGCCCATTGGCTGTTAACGCTTTTCGCCTGCGACACGACCAGTGCCGAAGCCGAGGCCAGCGGATCATCGGAAGGTGTTGTGACGCGTTTTCCGGAAGAGAACTGGGTTTGAAGTTGCAGCATTTCCGCGCTCCGGTTCTGGAACGCTTGGACGCCGTTGTTGTAAATCATGCTGGTCGAGATACGCATGGTTTTTCTCCTACTTCAAACTTAGCTGTTCACAACCGCGAGGATCGTATCGAACAATTTCGAAGCGATTTCCATCACTTTGCCCGAGGCTTGATACGCCTGTTGATAGCGGATCAGATTCGCCGCTTCATCGTCGAGGCTCACCGCCGACATGGAGTCTCGCGCATCCGTCGCCTGCTGAAGAATCGTCTGCTGGGAAGTTGCCGCGACCTGTGCCGTGCGCGTCTGCGTGCCGATCTGGCTGACAAGCTGCGCATAGGCCGAAGCATAGCTCGCGCTGCCGCCCAGCATCGTTTTAGCTTGCTGCAATTGCCCCAGGAGCACCGCGTTGCGGTTGTCGGATACGCCGTTTGTATTGGCCTGGATGCTAAAGGTGTCGCCATTGACCGGCTCACCGCTAATCGTGAAACCGATGCCGGCGAGCTCGATTTTCGCCCCCGGGGTATAAGGCACGGCGCTACCGGCCGGATAGTTTGCAACCGTTCCATCGGGCTGCGTCACGGTGACCGGAAAGTCGGCCGGGAAGCCGTTCAAATTACCACCTGAAAAAGTCAGCGTGAGCGGCAGATTGAGGGCCGGCGAAGCGCCGGCGGCAAGATTTGCCACACTGGTGACGCTGCCTTCGTCAATTTTGCCGTTCCCGACGTTCGAATTTGCCGCTGCCGTCGTAATCGGTGCCCCGGCGGCAATCAAGCGCGGGTCGTCCGTCGCCTTGCTGAACTCGCTTACGGCAAAACGCGTCGGCTGAATCAGGAAGCTGTCGCCGACTGCCGGCGCGCCCGTCAGATTCAAGGAGAAACCTTGCGTCGGCACGGACGCGAGCAGATTTCCGAGCGCGTCCTGCGGATCGGTGCCGGTCGCGGTCCATGTCTGGCCGTCGGTGCGGCGCACCAACTGGAAAGTGTTGTCCGCGGTATAAGTGAGCGAATAGTCGCTCAGCGTCAGATCGTTCGCATCCGTGATCGGCACATCGATCTGGGCGGTGCCGGCATTCGTCGGCTGGTTCGGGTAGATCGTATGGCCCGCCAGCGGGGTGAATAAATCGCCGCCGAGATTGCCATTCAGATCGATGCCAAGCCGGTTTTGCGCATTGAGCGTCTGGGTCAGGCTCATGGCGATCCGGCCCAGGCTGTTCTGAGTCAAATCAATGGCTTGGGAACGGAACATCAACAGGCCGGAAAGCTTGCCGCCGCTGAGCGTCGACTCCGGCAATTGCTGCGAGCCGCCGGTCGGCATTTTGATCCCGACGGCCAGTTTCGAAATATCCTCGGCGGACGGCCCGGTCGTCAGTTGCCCGACCATCGTGCCCACGACCAGAGGCTGGCCATTGCCGATGAAAACGTTAATCGAGCTGTCGTCATTGGTTTGGACCGTGACGCGGATCTGCTGATTGAGCTGGCTGACCAGATCGTCGCGCTTATCGAGCAAATCGTTCGCGGTTCCAACACCGAGGTTGTTCGCATAGATGATCTGCTGATTCAGTTGCCCGATCTGGGTCGCGAGGCTGTTGATCTCAACCACTGAGTTGGCGATTTCATTCGAGGACTGCGTGCGCATTTCGTCCAGACGCGAATTGAGCGACTGGAGGCGGCCGACGAGCGCATCGGCCTGCGAAAGCATCGACTGCCGTGCGGGAATGCTGGAAGGATCTGCCGCAATGCTTTGAATGCCCGAAAAGAAATCCTGTAGCGCGGGGGACAAACCGGCTGTCGCATCGCCCAAAAGATTGTCGATCTGCTTGATCTGGTCGTAATAGGTCGAAAGCTCCTGATAGCGCGTATCGGCGCTCAGCACCTGCTGATTGAGGAACTGGCTGTATGTCCGCCGGATGGTTTCGACGTTGGCGCCCTGGCCGATATAGCCGGCGCCGGAATACAGCGCAATATTGCTCGTCTGGACAATGGACTGGCGGCTAAAGCCGGGAGTCGAGGCATTCGTGATGTTATGGCTGGTCGTGAGCAGCCCTGCCTGCGCGGCCTGAACGCCAGTCAATCCAATCGACAGTAAGCTGTTGCCCATTTCGTTGCACCTTTTAGAGCTATCTACGCTTTTAGCAAGCTTTATCTAGCAATTTTCTTGCCAGAATTTTTAAGCCAGATTTGCCGAGGTGAACTTCTTCATTACCAATAACGGACACAAAAAAGCCGGCCTGAAGATGCGGCCGGCTTTACTGCATAAAGGAACCGGCATTCAAGCTGTATTGCTCGACAAAGCGGAACGCAAAGTTTTGCCATCGATAATGCGCGTCAGTTTGTCCGCATACATCGGATCGGTGGCATAACCGCCCCGCGCCAAGCCTTGCGCAAAACCTTGCGCATCGTTCTGCCCGAGCGCGTTCGAATAACGGGAATTCGTGCCTATCAGACGCGCGTAATCGGCAAAGGCTTCCGCATAAGAGCCATAGGCGCGGAAGCGCTCGACACGCCGCTGCGGCACGCCGCCGATGTATTCGATCGTCGAGGCATCCACGGTCGCGCCTTTCCAGTTCGACCCGGCCTTGATATTGAACAGATTATGCGACGAGCCCCCGTCGGGCATACGAATTTCGCCCTTGCCCCAGCCGGTTTCGAGCGCGGCATGGCCGACGAGAAATTGCGTCGGCACGCCGAGCGATTTGGCTGCGCCGAGCGCGTGATTCCAGATCCTGTTGATGAAGCTTGTCGGCCCGCCGCTTTCCTGGCCCGCCACGCTTCCCAAACCGGAATTGGCTGTTTTTGCCGCCGTATCGGCGGAAACTGCCGCGCGCGCCAGATTCAGCGGCGGAAGCAAACGATCTTTCTCGGCCGGAGGATCGACGGAATTGAACCCGGCGGAGTTTTGCGAAAGCTGCCGTTCGATGGCTTTGGCCAGACCGAAACTGCCCGTCTTGGAAAGATTCATCGCCAACTGCTGATCGGCCAGGCCACGGTAGAACGCCACCTGCTCGCCGTCAAAGCCGCCACCTTGCATACCGCCCATCGCGGTGGATTGACGCATCTGTTTGAGCATCATCTGCAAGAACAGCGCTTCAAACTGCTTGGCGACCGCTTTGATCGCTTCGGGCGAGTTTTGTCCCGAGAGCCGCTTAAGCTCCGAGAGCCGACCCGCATCGAAAATCGAATCTTGTTGGACTGGGGCAAGCATATGTCTGCTCCTTAAATCACCTCAAGTTCCGCGCGCAAAGCACCAGCCGTCTTCATGGCTTGCAGAATCGAAATCATATCAACCGGGGTCGCACCCACCGCATTGAGTGCCTTGACCACCTCGGACAAATTCGTACCGGGTCGCACGCGAATCAAATTGCCGTTTTCCTGATTGAGTGCGACCTGGGCATTTTGCGAGACGACGGTCTTGCCACCTGACAAAGCGCCGGGCTGACTGACCTGGTTGTCCGCGCTCACCGTGAGCGTCAGATTGCCGTGCGCCACCGCACACTCTTGCACCGTGACCGCGCGGTTCATCACCACCGAACCCGTGCGTGAATTCACCACCACGCGCGCCAAGCCCTGGTCAGGCACGACTTCAAGATTTTCCAGCCGCCCCAGGAATGCAACACGCTGGGCCGGATCGACAGGCGCATTAACCTGGATCACGCTGCCGTCAAGCGGCGCGGCTACGCTCCCGCCGAAGCTCTGATTGATCGCCTGGGCAATTTTTTCCGCAGTACCGAAATTGGCTTCCTTCAGTTCCAGCATAACCGTGTCGCCCTGGCCGACCGGCATCGGCACGGCACGCTCGACGATGGCGCCCTTGGGAATCCGGCCCGAGGACAAATGATTGACGGTGACGCGCGAACCCGCTGCGCCGCCCCCTGCTCCGCCGATCACGAGGTTACCTTGCGCCAAGGCATACACACTGCCGTCGGCGCCCTTGAGCGGCGTCATCAGCAAAGTGCCGCCCTTGAGGCTTCGGGCATTGCCGAGCGAGGAAACCGTGACATCGATTTCCTGGCCCGGGCGCGAGAACGCTGGCAGGTTCGCCGTCACCATGACCGCGGCGACGTTCCTGAGCTGAAGATTGACGCCCGGCGGCATCGTGATGCCCATGTTCGAAAGCATGTTCGCAATCGACTGCACCGTGAAAGGCGTCTGCGTGGTCTGGTCGCCGCTGCCGTCGAGGCCGACGACAAGGCCGTAACCGACGATCGGATTGCTGCGCACGCCGGCAACCGAGGCCAAATCCTTGATCCGTTCGGCACCCTGCGCAAGCGGCGCGAAGGCCATCAAACACGCAGCGGTGAGAGCAAGCAAGCGTCGCATATGAACACTCCTAGAAAGGACTGATAACCTGGAAGAAGCGCGCCAGCCAACCCATCTGCTGAGCTTCGTCGATATAACCCGAGCCACGGTATTCCATCCGCGCATCGGCTACCTGAACCGAATTGACGGTATTGCCGGCGGTCACATTCGCGGGGTTGATCACGCCCGAGAAACGGATGAATTCGTTACCCTGGTTGATCGCAAGCTGCTTCTCGCCCGAAACGAGCAGGTTGCCGTTGGCCAGCACATCGATCACCGTCACCGTGATCGTGCCGGTAAAGTTGTTATCGGCCGAAGAGGAGCCCTTGCCATTAAGCGAGTTGTCGGAGCCCGCCGAAACATCGAGACCTTGCAGGAACTTCGGCGGCAACTTGCTCAAGAGCGGAATGCTCGCCGATGTGCTCGTGCTGCGCGAAGCGTTCGTGCTGGCGTTTTTTGCCGCCTGGGTGCGCTCGACGAGATTGATCGTGATCGTGTCGCCGACATAACGCGCGCGGCGGTCTTCGAACAAACCGCGCTGCCCCATGCTGGCGCTGTAGATCGAACCATTGCTGACGACCGCCGGTTCGCGCATCGGCGGGCGCACCGACATCGGCTGCTGCGCCGAAGTTGGGGGCGTGGTCGCGCAAGCTTGCAGCAGCAGTGCGGCGAAACCAAGCAACGGTAAGAGCGGTGTCTTCATGGCTTAATCCTTAGAGCTGTGACAGACGTCCGAGCATCTGGTCGGCGGTCTGAACGACTCTCGAATTGAATTCGTAGGCGCGCTGAGTCTGAATCATGTCGACCAGCTCCTCGGCGACATTCACATTCGAAGCCTCGACATACGACTGGTTGAGCACCCCAGCGCCATTGGTGCCTGGTTGGGTCACGTTCGGCATACCACTGGAGGCCGTTTCGAGATACAAGTTCTCGCCAACCGACTGTAGGCCGGCTGGATTGATGAACGTCGCAAGTTGAATCGTGCCGATCTGCATCGGAGCTGCGGTGCCGGGCAGCGTCACGGAAACCGTACCGTCCTTCCCGATCGTCACGCTCTGCGCATTGGGCGGCAATGTGATCGAGGGGTTCAAGGGATAACCGCTGGCGGTCACGAGCTGGCCCTGGTTGTCCGGCTGAAAAGAACCGTCGCGCGTATAAGCCGTCGTGCCGTCGGGCATCGTAACCTCGAAAAAGCCCTGACCCTGAACCGCGATATCGAGCGGATTGTTGGTTTGCTGAATATTGCCCTGCGTATGCAGTTTCACAGTCGCCACAGGCTGAACGCCCGTACCGAGTTGCAAACCGGAGGGAATCTGCGTCTGCTGCGAGGACTGCGCACCCGGCTGGCGGAGCGTTTGATAGAGCAGATCCTCGAACACCGCTTTGGAGCGCTTATAGCCATTCGTGCTGACGTTCGCGAGGTTGTTCGAGATGACGTCAAGCTGCTTCTGCTGCGCATCCAGGCCGGTACGGGCCACCCAAAGTGCTGGAATCATGCTGCTTCTCCTGTGCGCGCGAAATTCACTTCTTACGCTGTAGGGTTATTGTCCAATGTGAGCGCTCATCGCAATGGGAAGAACAAGCGCGGGAAAATCCTCTTATTCGGTTTTTTCTCTAAAGCGGCTTAAACAGCCGTGTACGCTCTGTACATGCAGGACTCGTGCCATTTATGGCATTTTTGTTTGATCCGATATATTTTTCTTTCGCCGCTGCGCGTTGGCTGGCGGTGGGCGCAGCGACAAGGCCGAAGGCCGGTCCCGCGCAGCGGGATGCGGCAAAGCCGCACAACCCCAACAGCGCAGCGATACTCAACCGGAAGCGCCTTATCTCTGCCACCCTGTCATTCTGCGCGGCGCGAAGCGAGACAACCCTTATGGGCAGCGAAGACGCCCCTAACTCGTGGCGTTACAGTTTCTCGCGGCAGATTTTAAACAGGCTCTTAGCGGGCGTTGATGAACCGGTCGGCTGCCTGGTCGTTCTGTTCGGCCATGCTCAGCAGCTTGGTCTGAAATTCAAAATGACGCGCGAGCGAGATCATCTGCACCATCTGCTCAACGACATTGACGTTGCTGCCTTCGACATAACCACTGGCGACTGTCACATTGTCGTCGGCAGTCGCGGGCGCGCCGCCCGGCTGGCGGAACAAACCATCGTCGCCGCGCTCAACCTGGGGCGGATTGACAAGCCTGAGGCGGCCGACGGTATCGGCGATATTGTGGTCGCCGGTTGTCGGCACGGCGGAAATCGTGCCATCCGGCGCGATTTCATACTGATTGTCGGGCGGGAGCGCGATCGGCCCTCCTTCGCCCATGACGCGCAAACCTTGCTGGTTGACCAATTCCCCGTTCTGCGTCACCTCGAATCGCCCGCCCCGCGTATAAGCCTCGCGGCCATCCGCGCCTTGCACCACGAACCAGCCGGGGCCACGAATTGCGGCATCGAGCGAGCGTCCAGTGTGCTGAAGCGGGCCCGAGCTTAAATCGTTGGCGACGCTTGCATCGACGACGAATGCACGTGAAGGATGCGCCTGGCTGAGCACCGGCACAGCGCGCAGCCGATGCATCTCGGCCTTGAAACCATCGGTCGAAACATTGGCGAGGTTGTGGCCGACGGAAGCTTGTTGCAGCAATGTGCTCTTTGCACCCGTCATCGCTGTGTATATCGCGCGGTCCATGTGTATCGTCCGTTTCCGTTGGGGCTATGAACAGGTTCCAAGGCCCGACCTTGGAACCTGTGTGGGCCACACCCTCACCTGCCGTGATTACCTCAGATTGACCAGGGTTTGCAAAATCTGGTCCTGCGTCTTGATCGATTGCGAGTTGGCCTGGTAGTTGCGCTGCTGGATGATCATGTTGACCAGTTCCTTTGTCAGATCGACGTTCGACTCCTCAATCGCTCCGGATACTAATTGCCCCAGGCTGCCGCTGCCTGGAGCGCCCACCATCGGCTGCCCCGACGCCAGGGACTCGCCCCAGAGGTTTTGTCCAAGCGAGATCAGGCCATTCGGATCGGCGAAGTTCGCCATCACGATGCGTCCGACATTCTTCGACTGGCCATTGCTGTAGCGCCCGAGAACCTGGCCATCCTGCCCGATCGTGATGCCCGTCAGGCGGCCGGAAGCATAGCCATCGTTTTCCAGCCGATTGACACCAAAGGCGCTGCCGTACTGCGAGGAGCCGGTGCAATCGAGCGTGAATGAAATCGGCGAGGCCGCACCGTAGATCGGATCGATCTGAGCGCCAACATCCACAGGCATCGTCGTCGTCAAAGCGCCCGACTGATCGAAGCTGATCGTTGGCGTACCTGCTCCGCCAGCGGAAAGGGAGGTCGCCGGTGCCCCATCGGTCGAGGCAAGGACGTCCCAGTTGCCATCCGCCAGGGAAACGAAATACATCGTAAAGATATGCGAGTTGCCCAAAGAGTCGTACAGGGCGACCGAGGTTGATGCGTTGTACGAAAGCGGGTCGGGTAGCGGATTCGTCGCTGTGCTCTGGAACGGAACCGTCGGCGGCTCACTGCGTGAATCGAGATTCAATCCCAGCTTCACGCTTGAAGTGATGCACGGCGGGATATCCGAGGTATCCAGCTTGAGATCGGAAGCCGGGCCGTTTGGCGCGCCAATCGGGTAACCCTGCAAATGCGCACTTTGCGGCGTAACGATGTAACCGCTCTTATCCAGTTCGAACTGTCCATTGCGGGTATAAGCCATCGAGCCATCAGGCTGGCGGATCTGGAAAAAGCCATTTCCGTTGATCGCGATGTCGAGTGGGTTATTCGTAGGCGTAACGTTGCCTTGCGTGAATGACTGCGCAACCTGAGCCGTCGCGACGCCGATACCGACCTGCACGCCGGACGCCGCGCCATTAAGCGCCGCGGCATAGACATCGCCGAACTTGGTGGTAGCGCCCTTGAAGCCAACCGTGCTCGAGTTCGCAACGTTGTTGCTGATCACATCGAGCGCCATGGACGCGCCGCTAAGACCGCTGAGACCCTGTTGAAATGCCATTTCGGATTCCCTTTCTACCGCTTCAAGACAAGATTTGCCTGATGTCCGACATCTTGAAGATGCCGAGTTGCCCGACCTGGAGATCGGCGCTGTTGCCGTTGCGAATCACGTTGGTGACCGTTCCGAGCTGTAATCCAGTGATATCGACTTGTGCGCCGGCTTGCACCGCAGAAAGTTTGACGGTGTAATCGCCGTCCGCCGCCACATCGCCGCTATCGGTCATGCCATCCCAGAGGAAGACATGCGACCCAACATCGGCCTCGCCCAGATTCACCGTCGCGACCTGGCGGCCGTTCGCATCGAAGATCGACGCCGTGACGTTATCGGCGGGCGAAGTCAGTTCGAAACCGCCGACCGACATGCCGTCGGCCAGTTGCAGCCCGGAACCCTGAACCAGCACCGCCCGGCCCACCATGGCCGCCGCCTGCGTCATTTCCCCCATCTGGAAATTGTCGAGAATCGACAGCAGGTTGGCATTGACCTGGTTGATTCCATCAACCATGTTGATCTGCGCAAGCTGAGTCGTCATCTGCGCGTTATCCATCGGATTCATCGGATCCTGATTTTTCAACTGCGTTGTCAGCATTGTCAGGAACTGATTTTTCGTATCCTCCATGGCACTGCTTGTATTCGTAGTCTGGCGCGTATTCACCGCGCTCAGGACATCCGCGCCAACTGTGCTCGTTACTCCGCTCGTCGTGCTCATAGTCTATTTCCCTTAACTCTGACCGATCGTGAGCGTTCGCTCTGCCAAGGTCTTTGCGGTCGCCATGACTTCAGTATTCGTCTGGTAAGAGCGTGAAGCCGAAATCATGTTCACCATTTCCTCGACGACATCCACATTCGGCAATTCAACATAACCGTCGGTATTCGCGGCCGGATTTTTCGGGTCATAAACGATCCGCGGCGGCGCCGCCGATTCCACCATCTGTTTAACCTGGACCCCCACCGAAGCGTTATCGCCGGCAACCTGCTTGGCTTCGAAAACAACCTGTTTGGCGCGGTAAGGCGTGCCATCCGACTGGACCACGCTTTCCGCATTGGCGAGGTTACTGGCCACCGCATTCAGGCGAACCGACTGAGCGGTCAGCGCCGAACCTGCAACCTTGAAAACATTAAGCATGCTCATCGCGCGTCACTCCTTCACTGGTTCTGGATCGCCTGCTGCATCGTGCGCAGGAGCCCATTGATAAAGGTAACGCTGGCCGTGTATTGCACCGAGTTCTCGGTAAAGGCGGAACGTTCGGTATCCATCTCGACCGTGTTTCCATCAACCGAGGATTGATGCTCGCCACGGTATTTAAGAAAGCTATCCGCAGGAACGCTTTTTGCGCCGCCTTGAATATGGGCTGGAGCGGTCGTAGCCAAGGCAAGCGTCTGGTATTTCCCGTTGAGCGTACCCAAGAGCGCTTCGCGAAAGTTAATGTCGCGCGCCTTGTAGTTCGGTGTATCAGCGTTCGCGATGTTCGCCGCCAGCACTTCCTGCCGGTAGGCGCGCAGATTCAGCGCGTTTTGCTGAAAGCTTAAGTGGCGATCGATAGTGGTCATACTCATCACGACTCTCCTGGTGAAGGCGTTGCGGCTGGGAGCGAATCAGCAGCAACTTTCACTGCTTACCCTATTGCAGCTTCCGTGCCAGCATTTTCGAACGGCCGCAGCGCTATCATTCGGTCGAAAAAGCGGGGTTTGCGGCGGCAATTCAGCCCTCCAAGCGGCAAAGGCCGCCTTCCCGGCGGCAAGGCTTGCCGGTCAGATACATGGGAGAATCCATTCATGCGTTGCGCAGCTCATCTCATCCTTATCGCCAGCCTGTGCGCTGCGACTCCCGCGAGTTTCGCTGCGGAGCCCGAGTTGCGCCCGCTGATCGAAGGCTTTCTCAAACGCGAGACACAGAATTTCACCGACCCGGTGAGCATCGAAATCCGCGACGCCGCCCTGCCCCGCCAGGCGCGCGACTG
Organism: Betaproteobacteria bacterium; assembly: GCA_009781175.1. Lineage (GTDB taxonomy): Bacteria > Pseudomonadota > Gammaproteobacteria > Burkholderiales > Rhodocyclaceae > Niveibacterium. Next base: position 33,666 of record WQYQ01000021.1, on the reverse strand, counting down.
CCCGCGCCCGGAAGCCTTCTTTCCCGCGGGACGGCGCGCGTGGGGCGCGACCGTCGTGGGCGTGCGCTGCGAGGAACCACGCTGGACGATTTACGTTCCAGTCCGGGTGCGGGTCCAGGGCGAATACCTGACGGCCGCCCGGCCCTTGGCGGCCGGCACGGTTCTAAGCCCTGCGGATTGGAAAATGCAGCATGGAGATGTCGCCAGCCAACCGCCTGGCGTATTGCGCACGCCCGAACAAACCAGCGGACAAACGCTGCGCCTCCCGGTTTTGTCCGGTGCCGCTTTACGCACGGACCAGCTACTTGTCGCAACTGCCGTTCAACGCGGACAAAAAGTGCGTGTGGTCTATCGAGGCGACGGTTTTGAAGCCGTTAATGAAGGTACGGCCCTGCTTGCGGCTGCGGAAGGACAAGTCGTACAGGTTCGCCTGAGCGACGGGCGCATCATTGAAGGTCTTGCACGCAAAGACGGAGTGGTCGAAGTTGTCCGCTAAGGCTCGAGAAAACACACTAGAATATTAAAGATCCCATTCCGCCTGCCGATAGAAGGGCTAACTAGAAGCACGAAAACTGGAGCGACGTAATGAAAATCGATAACACACTGGCATCTATCGGCGCCAGCAACAGTAATGACATGAAGGTGCGGCATCCGTCTAACGGATCCAACAAGGTCAGCACTGCCGACACATCCAAAATCGAACTTTCCCGCCATGGTCAGATCGAAAGCGCATTGGCCAACACCTCGGAGGTCAACACGGCGAAGGTCAACGAGATCAAACAAGCCATTACGGACGGCCAGTTCAAGGTCAATCCGGAAAAAGTCGCCGACGCGCTGATCGACAGCGTGAAGCAAATGTTGCAGGCTCAACCGCAGAAAGCCTAATTACAGGTCTTAAACAAACGCCTTGGCAAACCCACCAGTCCTCACAATCCAATTCAATGCCATGCTGGCCGAAGGTTTCGGCCAGCTGAATCATTTCATCCGCTTGCTCGAACGCGAAAGAGAGTTGCTGAACAATTTAGACGTCGAAGCCTTACTCTCTCTGGCGAAAGAAAAAACCACGGTGATTCACCAGCTGCAAAACAGCGAAAATACCCGCGCGCTTACCCTTGCCCGTCACGGTATCGATCCAAGTCCACGTGGGATATCGGCCTTCATCGAGACCCAGCCTGAAACGACTCAAGCACTGTGGCAACGCTATTTGGATTTGGCCAAACAAGCGCAAGAACTCAACAATTCAAACGGCCAGCTCATTCAACACAATCTTCACCACAACCAACTCGCTTTGAATGTGTTGATGGCAGTGGCAGGGCCTTCACTTTACGATTCCGAAGGTCACACCTCATCCCGTCCCGGCGGCCGCTCGTTCGGCACCGTCTAAACGTAAAAAAACTCCATCAATCGTGGCCGCGGTGCCGCCACACCCACCAAACGGCATATACAGCAAGACCAAGCCCGAGCATTTTAAAGCTGTTGCCAATGCGCACATCGTGGGCCAGCACATCCCAGCGGCTGAAAATTTCCGTCCAATCGTGGTCGCCACCGACCAGGGGAAGCAATTGGGCGCGAGCGTCTTTCATGTAGCGCCCGATGTTCATCAAGTTGTCGGCTAGCCAGAGCAGCGAGGCGGCCCAGCCCGCCGTCTGGCGTTGGCGCCAGAAGTAATGCACGAACAGGATCGGGAACAGCAACTGAAAAATCGTCCCACCATAGACGGACAAACGGTCCGAAAACAAACCGACAATGGGATGCCCGGCCTCATGCAGAGCCAAGTTGGCGTTGTCGAGCAAAAACACCCATGCATCGGCGGTCAGGAAATGTTGCCACGCAATCCATGCCGCCAGCAGCGACAGCGCAAGCGCCGCGCCCGTGGAAAGAGGCGGCCAATCGTTTTCCTCGCTGTCTTCGCGGGGGAGCATCGAATTCAATGTCATTATTCAACCGGCTCCTTGTGGCAATGGGTTTGGCAACACTCCCCCTCCTGCCGTGTTCATGACCTCAGAAAGAAAATGAAACCTTATGGGCGTAAGCGCCCATTCAAAAATCAGAGTATTTTATTTGGACGTTTTATTCGAAAGCAGCGCTATGAAAATCAAAACCATTTCGCACTTCACCGCCGGCATACTCTTGGCGGCCGTTGCCGTGAGTCATGCACAGGCACAAATATCCGTGTCGGTCGGCGTGCCGGGGTTCTACGGAGCTATCGACATCGGCAACGCTCCGCCGCCCGCCCTGATTTATCAGCAGCCGGTGGCTGTCCAGCCGGCAGCCGTGGGCATAGCGCCGCTTTATCTCTATGTGCCGCCGGAACAATATGGCCGCTGGGGCGAATACTGTGGCCGTTACAACGCTTGTAATCGGCCTGTGTACTTCGTCGATCGCAACTGGTATCAGCGTGTGTACGTTCCGCATTACCAGAACCATCGAAGCTACTATGACCAGCGGCGGCCAGAGTTCGACCGCCAAGTCGGCCACCGCCCGCCGCCGCCCCCAGACAGCCATCGTCCGCCGGTCAGGGAGGTGCGCCGGGATGCTGCACCGCAGTCTTATAACAACCAGCCGCCTCATGGCAACCCGCCACCGCGCGGCAACCCGCACTACGACAATCGGCCGGGCAATCCTCCGCCGCAAAGCAGGGACAGGCACGATAATGAAGATCGTAGGCACGACAACAGGGATCGTGACCGCCACTAAACCGTTCTAACGCAAAAGCGCGTGCGGGTTAAGCGGGGCTTGCAAAGAAATGGGGTTCGCGGCACTCAACCCCTCCTGCGAGCTGACGGTATTTACCGCGCGTTCGGTTCGTCTTTCAGACTAGACCTATGCGACGACCGAACCAGCCGATAACGATCACCGCCACGATGAACCAGAATCCACCCCAGCCCGAACGGCGGCGGTGGATTTTTCGTTGTGTCGGCGTAGCTGCTTCCAGCCGCTCGCGCATTTTCTGCAAACGGTGTTCCTTGGCTCCAGCGTTCAACCGGAATCGCTCCTCGGGCGTCATGGCTTTTGCGGTGGCTGGTATGCGGCGGGAAGCTGTACGCCAAACGCGCTGTCGTCCGGATGTGTCACAGTGACGCTTGGCGCGGCGGGGGTTTCCTGCTCGGGCGGCAGCATTGATTCGACCAGGATTGCGACCCGGCGATTGCGCGCCCGTCCTTCGGGGAGGTTGTTATCCGCAACCGGGCGTTGATCGGCATAGCCGGTTGCGGCCAGACGGCTCGGATCGACGCCGGAATCGATAAAAGTCCGCACCACGGAAGAGGCGCGTGCCGAGGAGAGTTCCCAGTTGGAAGGGAAAACCGGATTGGCAATCGGCAATGTGTCGGTGTGGCCTTCGACCTTGATCGGGAAATCGCCCCGCGCAAGCACTTCGCCGACTGCGCGCAAGGCATGCACGGCCTCGCTACCGAGTGTTGCATCGCCGGGATTGAACAACACGCTGGCATTGATCTCGATGCTAATGCCGTAAGGCCCTTCGTTGACGCTGACTTTGCCGTCGCGCACGAGCGGCGCCAGGGTGCGGCGGACTTCTTCGGCTATGTTTTGCATTTGCTGCTGCAAACGCTGGCGTTTCACTTCCTGGTCATGCGGCTGCGGTTTTGATTTGACGGTGGTGCTCGTCACGGCGGGGAGCGGCACGATTTGCGCACCCTCGGAATTGGTCGTGACGTTGCGGAAAGCGCTAGTCAGAGAGTTCGAAAGGACGCGGTATTTCCCTTCATTAACCGAGCTGAGCGCGTACATGACAACGAAAAACGCGAATAGCAGCGTAATGAAATCCGCGTAGGACACGAGCCAGCGCTCGTGGTTGTCATGCTCATCTTCGTGTTTGCGGCGGGCGGCCATATCCGTCCTCTCATTCATGCCTTATAAAGAAACGGCAAGAGATCTTAAGACTTGAGGCAGGAAACGTTGCAGGCTGTATCGCAGCGATTAAAGCCGCTTACAAAACCCAGCGAAGCGGTGCAGGCAAGGCACGTGAACGCAGACAGTACAAAACATGCAGGGTTTTGTGAGTGGCTTTTAATGCTCGGAAACGTAACCTTCGAGCCGGCTTTCGATAATGCGCGGATTATCGCCATGCGCGATCGCGACTAAACCATCGACAAGCATTTCCCGCATCGCGACCATGCGCGAAATGTGGGCGAGCAGTTTTTTCGCCACGGGCAGGAAGATTAAATTGGCGGAACCGACCCCATAGATCGTGGCGACGAAAGCGACGGCAATCCCCGCGCCCAGCTTGCTTGGATCGGTCAGATTTTCCATTACGTGAATCAAGCCCATCACGGCGCCGAGAATCCCGATTGTCGGCGCGTAGCCGCCGGCGGCTTCCCAGACTTTTGCGCTGGTCTTGAGCTGCTGCTCCCAATTCACGATTTCAACTTCCAATACTTCGCGTAAACGCTCCGGCTCGACCCCATCGACAAGCAGTTGCAAGCCTTTTGCGGCAAATGGATCGGGCAATCCGGCAATACTTTTCTCAAGCGCGAGCAGACCATCCTTGCGCGCGGTATGACTCCAGGTGACAACCTGATTGATGATTTGCCTGAAGGGCGGCACTGGAGGCCGAAACACCCACGCAAGCATCGATGCGCCACGGCGAAAAACCTGAAACGGGCTTTGTAGCATAACGGCACCCAAAGTGCCGCCGATCACGATCATGAACGCTGTCGGTTGTACCAGCGAACCGATATGACCGCCTTCGAGCACTTGTCCGATGACAATCGCTGTAAGGCCGAGAATCAGCCCGGCAATGCTGATTTTGTCCATGGCTTAGGGGAAGAACTCTTGTTGAGTTCAGTTTACCGCAGCCGCCGCGCGGCGTCCCCGCCCACGTTTCTTTTCACCCGCCGCGGGATGCGGCATTGTTCCCATAATGCGAGAGCGCAACCGGGCGATTGCCTGGCTATGCAATTGGCAGACGCGGGATTCGGACACCCCGAGTACTTCGCCGATTTCGCGCAGATTCAGATCTTCTTCGTAGTACAGGCCCATGACCGTCTTTTCGCGCTCGGGAAGATCGTCGATCGCGCGCACCAGCGTTTCGCGCATCGCCTTGTCTTCAAAAATGTCGAGCGGATTGTATTCGGTGCTGGCGACATGACGGTCGAGGAAATTCTCTTCCTCTTCGCCGCTGAAGTCCTCGAAATACACGAGCTGATAGCCACGCGCTTCCTGCAACATTTTTTGGTAATCAGCCAAAGTCATGTCGAGCGATTCGGCCAGCTCGCGCTCGGTCGGTTGACGGCCATACTGTTGTTCGAGCTGATGGACAGCCGTTTCGATGCGGCGCATTTCGCGCCGCAGGCTGCGCGGCAGCCAGTCGTTTTCGCGCAAACCATCGAGCATCGCACCGCGAATCCGCTGCACGGCATAGGTTTCGAATTGCGCGCCTAGCCCCTCTTCATATCGGCTGATCGCATCAAGCAAACCCAGCATCCCATTTTGGACGATATCTTCAACTTGAACCGATGCGGGCAACTTCGCCATCAAGTGATAGGCAATCCGCTTTACAAGTGGCACGTACTGGGTAACAAGTTGGTTCCTGTCCAATGTTCCAGATGCGGTATACATGAGTGACTCTCTTTCCCGCAGCTTTTAGCCGCAATTACTCAAGGCGTCATAAAGACATTCAACGGCCATACGAGTAGAAACTTGATTGCTATCCGTCATTTCAGCCTGCCGTGCCTTTTCGCCTATCGTGCCAATAAAGACTTGGACCCTATTTTCAGAGTGCCAAAGCCAAGGGACGCGAACCATGCCGCGCAAAACCGAGCACGCGCTCGAGAAACCGCTCGTGCGCCAACTCGTCCGACACCACTGCCGCCGCCGCAGCGCTTGCTTCCAATTCTCTGACCGGCCGCAGCACTAAACTTGTCTGAGCAAGAACCGTGCGACTCAGGTTCATCAACAAGGCATCCGCTTCGTGTCTGCTGCGTTGTCCCGCCAAGGCGATATCGACCTGCGGCCAGGGGCCACCATCGAGATGCTTGATCAATGCGTAAGCCTGCGTAATCGCCCGCGCGCTGCCATCAACGACGATCACCAGGCGATGCGCCGCAAAAGCCAAGGGCGACAAATCGAAACGCTCGCTCAGATTGGCATGCACGAGCCACAAATCGGCGCCGCGTTGCAGGCGCTGACAGGTCTCGGCAAAACGCGCGGCAAGAATTCTGTCCGCGCCAACGAGCGCGCGCGCCATGCGGGCCGCCGGATAAAGCGTAAGTCCGCGCCCGGCTTCGATACGCACCGAGTCGATGCTGACATGACGCTCAACCGCTTGCAGCAGATCGAAACGGGCGGGCAGCGCCAAGGCATCGGCCAAATTCCCGCAGGTTGCGACTTCGTCAAAAGCGAGGACTTCGCGCCCGTTGTTCGCGCTCGATTTCGCCTCTGTGGCAATCCAGCGCAGCGCGTCGACCCCGAATCCAACCACCGAAACAACCTGAGGAAGTTCCCGCCGCAACAGACGCCGCAAACCCGTGGCTTGATCTCCGAAAGCGTTCATCAAACGCGCCCTCCCTGCATCAGGCGGCTGCTGCGTCCCGCGGCAAGCAGGCCGGCTTCTTCGGGCGACATGCGGAAAGGCGATTCCGGCGCCAGTTCGCGCAGTGAGCGATGCACCAGCCAGGCGCGATTCGGCATATGCAGATCTTCAGGCACGCGCTGGCCATTCGCGATGTAGTAAGCGCGCAGTTCATGGCGGATCAGCACATCGAGCGCCGGCGCAAGCGAACTGGCTTCGTCGGTTTTCGTCAAGATGCAGCCGGCGAGGTCCGCACCTTCGTAGGCATGCAGCACATCTTCGAGCGTGTCGCCATGCGCCGTCGCGTTGAGCAGCAGCAGGCGCTTGATACAGCCCGCGCCGGCCAGCATCGCGGCCTGTTCGGCCACCATTTGATCGCGATGGCTCATCCCGATCGTATCGATCAGAATCATGTGCTTGTTCGAAAGGTCTTGCAGCGTGCGGCGCAGATCGGCGGCATCGCGCACGGTATGCACCTGCACGCCGAGGATTCGGCCGTAGATGCGCAGTTGCTCGTGCGCGCCGATCCGGTAGCTGTCGGTCGTGATCAGCGCCAATTTTTCCGCGCCGTGGCGCACCACGCAGCGCGCGGCAAGTTTGGCGGTCGTCGTGGTCTTGCCGACGCCGGTCGGCCCGACGAGGGCATATACGCCGCCGCGCTCGATCAAATCGGCTTCGGATTCGAGCGTCAGCAGGCGGCGGTTGATCTGGGCGCGCAGATGTGTCCGCGCCGTTTCGGGAGCGGCTTCCTGCGGCACGGTTTCAGCCAGTTCGCGCGCCAGTTGGGCGGAGAATCCGGCTTCGAGCAGATCGCTCATCACTTGCGCGCGAATCGGCGCGCCGCGCGTCAGTTCGCCCCAGGCGAAGCCGGCAAGCTGGCGTTCGAGCATTTCGCGAATCGTACCCATCTCGTCGATCAAACGCGCATTGGTATCTTCCAGCGCGCGCACGCGCTCGGATTCGGCCTCCTGTGCGCGGCGGGATTCTTCCTTGCGCGCAGCGGCGTTTGACGGTTCAGTCTTGGAGCGTTCCCGCAGCAGTTCGGCGCGCGCCGCATAAGGGTATTCCGGCGCTTTGGCCGGCTGAGGGGCGGCGGGGGGAAGGCTGTCGCCATAGTTATCGACGCGCCGCGGCGTGAAGGGGCGGATCTGCGCGGTGCGATCGCTCATCAGATGCAGCACGCCGTCGTTCAAACCCATGCTGGGCGCTTGTTCCGTCGCGGGGCGGGCAATCCGGGTCGAGAGGCTGACGCGGAAATCGTCCGCATCGTCGTCCAGGGTCACGTCGGGCTTCGCAGCGTTTTTCCGCGGCGCGGCGTTCGCCGGCTTTGCTGCGCTCTTTTGCGGCGCGGCCTTTTTGGGCTGCGCCGCGGCCTGCACCGCGCCAACCTCGCTCGCCGGCAGAGCCAGAATTTCAACGCCGCCATCGACAGAGCGGTTTGACAGCACAACTGCGTCGGAACCCAACTCTTCCTTCACCATCCGCAGGGCTTCGCGAGCGGTACGGGCGTAGTAGCGTTTGACGTTAACCATCTTGGAACCTCCGGAATGCGTTACCGCAACCTGTCGTATTCGGATAAACCGGACATCCTGGATTTCGTGCTCAAGACCAATTGGATGCCATGAACGACATTATTTGCCGGAGGATGGAAAAACTAGAGGCTGAGAAAAGCGGAAAAAACCGCTCAATTCAATTTGCTTACACAAAATCCTGCGGGAGCGGGATCTGTGAGCTTTGAAGCGTCCGCTTTGCAGCGGTAGTGCTTGCTTTAACCGCCCATATCGCCGCAAAGGGTAAAAGTAGCCGGCAGAATGTGCCGGCCGGCGCTGGTTTAAACCTGCCCGCCGATAATCGAGGTCACGCGGATATTGCGGTTCTCGGGAATTTCGGAATTGGCGAGCACGCGCAGGCTCGGCACCGCGCGGCGCAGGAAGTGCGAAAGCAGCCAACGCAGGTGATTCGGCACCAGCAGCACAGCGGGCAACCCGAGGTCTTCCTGGCGCTGTGCGGCGGCGGCCGTTTCGCGCAATAGATTTTCGGCCAGCGTCGGTTCGAGCACGCCGTCCCCGCCATTGCCCTGAGCGGCCTGAGCCAGCATCCGTTCGAGATTCGGATCGAGCGCCATGACCTGCAACTCGGCCGAGCCGGGGAACATCTGCTGCACGATCGCGCGGCCCAGCGCGGCACGCACACGCCCCGCGAGTTCGAGCGGGTCTTGCGTGCGCGCGGCATGTTCGGACAGCGTTTCGATAATCGTGCGCATATCACGGATATTGACGCCCTCCTCTAACAGATACTGCAACACACGCTGCAATACATGCAGGGGCAGGAGCTTGGGCACCAGATCTTCGACGAGCTTCGGCGCATCCTTGGCGATGTGATCGAGCAGGGCCTGGGTTTCCTGACGCCCAAGCAAATCGGACGCATGTCCGATGATGACGTGATTCAAATGCGTCGCGACCACCGTGCTCGCATCGACGACCGTGTACCCCATCGCATGCGCTTGTTCGCGCAGGCCGGTTTCGATCCAAATCGCCGGCAGGCCGAAGGCCGGGTCCTGGGTCGGCGTGCCCGGCAAGGTGCCCGTGACACGGCCGGGGTTGATGGCGAGGAGCATGCCGGGCGAAGCATCGCCGGAGCCGACCTCGACGCCTTTGAGCGTAATCCGATAAGCGTTCGGACGCAGTTCAAGGTTGTCCCGGATATGCACGGGGGCGGCGAGGAAGCCGATTTCCTGGGCGAATTTTTTGCGCAGCCCGCGAATCCGGCGCAGCAACTCACCGTCCTGGCCTTTGTCGACCATCGGAATCAAGCGATAACCGACCTCCAGGCCGAGCACATCGACAGGGCTGACATCGGCCCAGCTCGCTTCGTGCGATTCGACCGGATGTGCCGCCGCCACGGGCGCCGCCGCGCTTTGTTTTTCCGCCGCCTCCTGCTGCTGTTTGCGCAGGAGATAGCGCGCGCCAAAACCGAATACGCCAGCCAGCAGGAGGAAAACGAAATTCGGCATGCCGGGAATCAAGCCAAGCACGCCGAGAATGACGGCGGTCAGCATCATCACCATCGGATTGGCGAACAACTGGTTGATCACCTGGACGCTGGCATCCTGCTCGTCGCCGACACGTGAAACCACCATACCCGCGGCGATCGAGATCATCAAAGCGGGAAGCTGTGCGACCAGGCCGTCGCCGATCGTCAGCAAAGTGTAGTTTTCCGCCGCGCGCGCGGCGGGCATATCGTGTTGCACGATACCGACGATCAGGCCGCCGATGATGTTGATGACCATGATCAGAATGCCCGCAATCGCATCGCCGCGCACGAATTTCGAAGCACCGTCCATCGCGCCGTAAAACTCGGACTCTTGCGCGACATCCCTACGCCGCCGCTTGGCCTCCGCTTCATCGATCAGACCGGCATTCAAATCGGCATCGATCGCCATCTGCTTGCCCGGCATCGCATCCAGGGCGAAGCGCGCACCGACCTCGGCAATCCGGCCCGCGCCCTTGGTCACCACGACGAAGTTGATCACCGTGAGGATAATGAAGACCACGATACCGACGGCGGTGTTGCCGCCGACCAGGAAGTGACCGAACGCATCGATCACTTTACCCGCCGCGTCCGGCCCGGTATGCCCCCTAAGCAGCACAACCCGCGTGGAAGCTACGTTCAGCGACAGCCGCAACAATGTGGTGACCAGCAGAACCGTCGGGAAGGCCGAGAATTCGAGCGGCTTCTTCGTATACATCGCAACCAGCAGCACCATGACCGCGACGGCGAGGTTGAAGGTAAACAACAGGTCGAGCAGGAACGGCGGCAAGGGCAGGACCATCATGCCCAGGATCATGACCACGAGGATCGGCGCAGCAAGCTGGCGGATATTGGCAGCGGAGAGGAGCTGTTTCAGATCCATTGCCTGAGTTGTTCCGTTAGCCATGAGAATCCTTTTTTATCACACCTATGCCCCGCCTAGGCGGGAACTTGCGTTGGTACGGCGCCGGGGTCGAGCGCCGCGGGCACGTGTAAATCCGTGGGCTCGGCGGGTGGCGGCACGCCTTGCGTCGCGGCATAGCGCAGACCGAATACCCAGGCCAGCACTTCCGCCACCGCGTTGTAAAGCGCGGCGGGCACTTCATCGCCGATTTCCGCGTAACGGTACAGCGCACGCGCCAGCGGCGGCGCTTCAAGCAAGGGCACCTGGTTGGCGCGCCCCACTTCGCGGATCTGCTGCGCGACCAGATCCGTACCCTTCGCCACGACGCGCGGCGCGCGCATCGTGCCTTCCTCATAGCGCAAAGCAACGGCATAGTGCGTCGGGTTCGTCACGATCACATCGGCGGTCGGCACATCCTGCATCATGCGGCGGCGCGCCATTTCCCGCTGTTTCTGACGAATCCGTGCCTTGATATGCGGATCGCCTTCCGTTTGTTTGTGCTCTTGCTTGAGTTCTTCCTTGGTCATGCGCAGTTTCGAGTAGTAATGCCAAAGCTGATACGGCACATCGAGCATGGCGATGATGGCAAGTCCCGCGACCATGGTCAGCGCCGCGCCCAGCACCAGATTCGTGAATGAGGCTAGGCCCGGCTCCAAGGGCATTCCGATGAGTCCGATCGATTGATCGCTGCGCGACCAAACAACCTTCACGCCAATGCCACCCACAACGATGGCCTTGAGAATCGCTTTGACCAGCTCCACCAAGCCATTCAGCGAGACCATCCGTTTCAGACCGCTCAGCGGATTCAAACGCGACGCCTTGAAACCCATCGCCTGGGATGAGAAATTGAATCCGCCGATCATTATCGGCCCGGCCACCGCCGCGACCAGAAGCACGAGCAAAATCGGCGCAAGCGCGGTCAAGCCTGCCTGAAACTGGGAATGCAGCATTTCGATCATGGCTTGCGGCTCGGTCATCTGGCGCCGGTCAGGCGTAAAACCATGCCGCACAACACCACTCATCCGCTGATACATCCAACCGCCCGTTACCCACAGCATGGAAACGCCCGCGAGCAGGATCAGCAAAGTGCCCAACTCTTTCGAGCGGGGAACATTGCCTTCCTCGCGGGCCTTCTGTAATCGTCGGCTCGACGCAGGTTCCGTGCGTTCTTGATCGCTTTCTTCAGCCATAGTTTCGCCTCATGTCGGCGATTATCGGCAAGCGCACGCAAATCAACGGTTTGAACAGGAAGAAAAAAACCCCGCAATTCTCAGCGGGGCGAATATCTTGCCGGAGGAGATGTACAGAAATTGACTCGATCCACCCAAGCAGGGTTCCTGGCTAACCGGGCTGGAGATATTATTGTCGTTATCGGCGCGAAACTGATTTTCTTCAAGGAAAATCGCCTGAACACCATCTCGTCCGGCATTAGGCGGCACAATACCGAATCTGTCAGCCCCCAACTGAATTGACCCCGCTATGAATAACAGGGCTTATGCTCGATTCATGGCCAAAGGCTCCGATATAATTCCAAGTTCCCTCAAAGGAGATTGCATATGGGTTTTCTTGCCGGTAAGCGTATTCTGATCTGTGGTCTGCTCAGCAACCGTTCCATCGCTTATGGCGTCGCCAAAGCCATGCATCGTGAAGGCGCCTCGCTCGCGTTCACCTATCAGAACGAGCGCTTCATAGAACGGATCACCAAATTCGCCGCCGAATTCGGCAGCGATCTCGTTTTCCCATGCGACGTTGCGGACGATGCGCAAATCACCGCGCTGTTCGAAACACTCGGCAAAAGCTGGGACGGCCTGGATGGACTCGTCCACTCAATCGCCTTTGCGCCCGGCGAATCGCTGGAGGGGAATTTCCTCAACGGTTTTTCCCGCGAAGCCTTCCGTGTCGCCCACGAAATCAGCGCCTACAGTTTCCCCGCCTTGGCCAAAGGCGCGCGTCCCCTCATGCAAGGACGCAAGGGCGCTTTGCTCACGATGTCGTATCTTGGCGCCGTGCGCACAATGCCTAACTACAACATGATGGGGCTCGCCAAAGCCAGCCTCGAAGCCTCTGTCCGCTACCTCGCCGCAAGTCTCGGCCCCGAAGGCACGCGGGTCAATGCAATTTCCGCAGGCCCGATCAAAACTCTGGCCGCCGCTGGAATTGGCGATTTCGGCAAGCTGCTTCACTTCAACGAACGCAACGCCCCGTTGCGCCGTAACGTGACGATCGACGAAGTTGGCAACGTTGCCGCATTCCTGTGCTCCGACCTCGCCTCCGGCATGACGGGCGAAATCACTTACGTCGATGCAGGCTTCAACACCACCGCATTAGGCAACCCGGACGCGTGACCAGGCAACAATAACGGCATGCGTATGCGGGGCAGCTCTTACGCATGTCGTTCGGGTAACGCCCCGGCGGAGGAATGGAATGGACACGTCCCACCCACTCGAATGAGCATGACATGAATGCCCAATCACGCCTGGTCCGAACGATACGCATCGTTGCACTCACGCTTGTCATCCTCATCACGGCCCTGCTTGCGCTGCGCGCTTACTTTGCGCACACAGGGCCAGCGCTGCAACTCTGGCACACCTACGTGCCCAAAGAACTCTGCGTCGAACAGCTCGATCGGGCCGACTGGAACACCTATCTGAAGCACGAAAGCGCACTGTTCGAGCAAGTCAAGGAGCAGGTCAGCGAGCGTCTGCCGTCCACCGCGCGCAGCCCCTCGAATCGCTATTTCGAGGGCAGTCCAATCTACCCTGGGCACTTCGAACACGACTGGAACCGCTCATATGAGATGCACCCCAAAGGCAAGCCCGTCGGCGCGGTTGTCCTACTGCATGGCCTGACCGACTCGCCATACAGTTTGCGGCACATTGCACGGCGCTACGTCGAGGACGGGTTCGTCGCCGTCGGCATTCGACTTCCTGGGCACGGCACGGTCCCGGCAGGCCTATCAAACGTCGAGTGGGAAAGCTGGATGGCGGCGACACGGCTCGCCGTGCGTGAGGCCCGGAATCAAGTAGGCGCCGGCCGCCCGATTCATGTGGTCGGTTTCTCCAATGGCGGCGCGCTTGCCATGAAATACACGCTCGACAGCCTTGAAGACCCACATCTCGATCGCCCGGCGCGCGTCATTTTAATTTCGCCGATGATCGGCATCACCCGCTATGCGCGTTTTGTCGGCCTGGCCGCTCTTCCCGCATTACTTCCCCCTTTCGAAAGGGCCGCATGGCTGAGCGTCGTCCCCGAATTCAACCCGTTCAAATACAACTCATTTCCCGTCAATGGCGCGCGCCAATCCCACCGGGTCACCGCCGCGTTGCAGGAACAGATCACGCGCCTCGCACGTGAGGGTAAGCTGGACAAGCTGCCGCCCGTACTCACGTTTCAATCGGTGATCGACTTTACGGTCAGCACCCCGGCGATCGTCAGAAGGCTTTATGCGAACCTGCCGGACAACGGCAGCGAATTGGTTCTGTTCGATGTGAACCGGCGTGCAAAACTCGGGCCCTTGATTGATCCAGCATCATCGCAGGCGCTCACCAGATTATTGCCGAGCTTGCCTGTAAATTACAAACTGACGATCGTCGGCAACGAATTGGACGGTTCCGACGAAGTGATTGCACGCGATATTTTCCCCGGCAGCACGGAAGAGAAAGAGCGCAGGCTGGAGATCAAATATCCACCCCAAATATTCTCGCTCTCGCACGTGGCGATTCCCTTCCCGATGGACGATGAACTGTACGGTATGCAGCCCGCAGACACGGACAATCCCCGCTTCGGCGTATCGCTTGGTGCGCTTGCACCGCGCGGGGAACGAGGCGCGCTGATGATCAGCCTCGATTCGATATTCCGCGTTTCATCGAATCCATTTTTCCCCTATTTGCTTGCCCGCATTGACGAGGAAATTGCCACGCCACCTCACGTTCGATCTGGCGCAGCACTACCTTCCCACGAGGCGCTCCCCACTACCGATTCTGAATTCGACGACATGCAGTGTAAGGCTCTAAACATCGAGCAGGATTCAGCCTTGGTTCCGTAAATTCGATACGGCCAAACTCAAACTCTTTGCGCAGTCCCGAATAAAAAGAGGGCGAAAATTTCCGCCCTCTTTTTATTCATCGAAGCCAAATGCCCTACTCTTTCGCGTTTAGCAACTCCATATTTTTCGTTACCTTATAACGCTCACGTAAAGCAGCAATATAAGCTCGCATATCCTCATCCGCGAACAGCTTGTCATACTGAGCAGCCAAACCTTTGCGGCGTGGATCATCTTGCGCCAATTGCGGCTGTTCGATCTTGGAAATGCGTGCAATCAAATAGGCTTGGCCAGGAACCGTTACCCCCACATAGGCAGGCAATTTTTCAGCCTGAACGCGGAATATCGCTTTGAGTGCATCGGGCGGTAAATTGCCCGCATCAAAACGGGTAATCACACTTTGGGGACTCCATTCCGCAGTGACAGTCTCACCTTTTTGCAGCGCAGCCAAGCGTTTTTCACCTTCAGCCGTAGCAAGCTGAGCAGCCGCCTCGGCCGTCAACTTCTGTTCGATCTGAGCGCGCACCGTTTCGAACGGCGTCACCGCAGCAGGTTTATGCTCAATCAAGCGCGCCGAAACAAGCGTATTGTTCCCAACGTCGATCGCCTCCGTATTGCGATTGTTTTTCAGTGTATCGGCAGAAAAAATCGCGGCAAGCAGCTTTTCGTTTTTGAACAGCCCGGAAGCATCCTGTTTAGCGCTATCTTTGCTAATCCAGCCGCTTTGCTGGAGGGGCAACTTAAACTTTTCGGCCGCGCCTTTCAGCGTATCCGGCTGCTCGTAAACCGTGTTCGCGAACATGTCAGCCAATTCAGTAAACTTCTTTGCCGCCGCCGCATGCTTCAACTCATCGGCAATTTGCTGCTTAACCTCGTCAAAGCTCTTCAAGGCGCCACCATGGATCGCTTCAAGTTTGATGATGTGATAGCCATAATCGGTTTCCACCACACCGCTAATCTCGCCAGGCTTCAGCTTAAAAGCAGCGTCCTCAAAGGGCTTGACCATTTGGCCACGACCGAAAAAGCCTAAGTCACCTCCCTTTTCGGCAGACCCTTTGTCCGACGAATTCGCCTTGGCCAGTTCCGCGAAGCTTTCCGGTTTGGCCTTTACCTGCTTCAACAGCGCTTCTACTTTCTCTTTTGCGGCGGCGCGCTTGTCCGCTGGCGCATCCTTGGCCACCTCGATCAGAATATGACGCGCACGGCGCTCCTCAGGCGCAGCATATTTGTCTTTATGTGCTTCATATTCCTTGCGCAACTCCTGATCGGAAATCGAAATCTGCTGAGCCAGCGCCTCCAGACTCAGCACAAGGTATTCCACACGCACCTGTTCCGGTTGTTCCCAACGCTTGAGATCGGAGTCGTACTCTTTCCTCGCCGCATCCGGAGCAAGCTTGACTTGACTCACAAACTTGGCTGCTGAAATGGTCCAAATCGAAACTTCGCGTTTTTCGTCCTGCAAGCTCAGCCAGCGATCGACGGAAATTGAGGGCGAGAAAGCGCTGCCCGCCACCGCAGCGAGCAATTGCTGCTGTGCAATGTCACGCGCAAGCTTGGCTTCAAAGTTTTCCCGCGTCATACCACGCGTAGCCAAAAGTTGCTCATAGCGTTGCATGGAAAATTGGCCGTTCTCCTTGAAGGCGTCAATATCCCCAATCACCTCACGCAAGGCTTCCGGAGTGGCCTGAATCCCATCTTTAGCGACTTGGAGTTGAAGCAAGCGCTGGTTAATCAGCCTCTCAAGAACCGATTCGCGCACCTCGGGGTGCTTCAAGATATCCGGATCGAAAGCTTCTCCCATCTGCTGCCGCAGACGGTCTTGCTCTTCCCGCATCGCCTCTTGAAACTCGGACTGAGTGATTTTGATACGCCCGATTTTGGCGACATCGGTATCGCGACCGAAGTTGTGGATATAGGAGTCAACTCCCCACAAAGCGAAAGGAAGAATAATCAGAGCCAGGAAGATCTGGACGAATCGTTTATTGTTTCGGACCGCGTCGAACATACGAATGAGGGGTTTCCGGATAGAAAAAAGGCGAACAACTCAGGTTCGCCTTGCGGTTGGCGGAGTGGACGGGACTCGAACCCGCGACCCCCGGCGTGACAGGCCGGTATTCTAACCGACTGAACTACCACTCCCAAATTGTTCAGCCATTCGACTGGTGGGTGCTGACGGGCTCGAACCGCCGACATTCGCCTTGTAAGGGCGACGCTCTACCAACTGAGCTAAGCACCCACTTCACGGGCAGGTGATAATCACCTACTAAGCCAATCAGTCTACTGCATCTTTCAAAGCTTTGCCAGGGCGGAACTTCGGAACTTTTGCCGCTTTGATCTTGATTGTCGCGCCGGTGCGCGGGTTGCGCCCTGTACGTGCAGCGCGTTTGCCTACGGTAAAAGTACCGAAGCCAACGAGCGTAACGTCATCTCCCTTTTTCAAGGACTGCTTGACGGCTGCTACAACGGAGTCCAACGCACGACCTGCCGCGGCCTTGGAAATATCGGCCTGCTTGGCGATATGGTCGATCAACTCGGATTTGTTCACGAAAGTCCCCTCAATCTTCAGTGGTGGGAAAGAAGCCCTCGCAAACCAGTGATGACCACGAGTCAAGCGCAAGTCCCGCCATTCATGGCGGGGTTAGCGAGACAAGTGTAACTGGCCGCCAAAGGCGCCCCAGATTCGTGGCGAAAAAGCCCCAAATTTTGGCTTGGGAGCGATTCACGCGGTTTTTCGTAAAGCCTGGGGGGACTTTATATCGGGGGCAAATGCTTGTGTCAAGCGGGTTTGCAGGCGATTCAACAGATTCTGGACAGCAAATAAAAACCCGGGCAGCTGATTCTCATGAACCAGACTGCCCGGGATTATTCAAACCGACTCGGTTAATGTTTGACGAAACCAGAGCGTGTTTCTTCCTCTTCGCCAGAGGGGGGAGGAGCGACATTTTCCTCGCTTGGTTCAGGTAGCGGCTCGGGTGCGGATTCGAGGGCCAGCTCCAAAACCTTATCGATCCATTTGACGGGAATGATTTCGATTTTTTCCTTGATATCTGGAGGAAGGTCCTGCAAGTCCTTTAGGTTTTCCTCTGGAATCAATGCTGTACCAATTCCGCCGCGCACGGCCGCGAGCAGTTTTTCTTTCAAGCCGCCGATCGGAAGCACTTCGCCACGCAAGGTGATTTCACCCGTCATCGCGACATCGGCGCGCACAGGGATACCCGTCAAAACGGAAACGAGCGCGGTTGCAATGGCAATACCTGCGGATGGACCATCTTTCGGCGTTGCGCCTTCAGGCAAGTGAATATGAATATCGCTCTTCTGATAGAAGTCTGCGGAAATTCCAAGCTGCCGCGAACGTTTGCGCACAACCGACAGGGCTGCCTGAATCGACTCTTGCATGACTTCACCGAGCTTGCCGGTCGTCAAAACCTTGCCTTTGCCTGGCAAGACGACTGACTCGATCGTCAGCAACTCACCGCCCACTTCTGTCCACGCCAAACCCGTGACCTGGCCGACCTGGTTTTCTTTCTCCGCGACGCCGAAGCTGAAGCGACGCACACCCAGATATTTGTCGAGGTTCTTCGCATTAACGATGATCTTGCTTGTGCGCTTTTTCAAGACGAGCGATTTCACGACCTTTCGGCAGATCTTCGAAATTTCACGCTCAAGGCCGCGCACCCCCGCCTCTCGCGTGTAGTAGCGAATGATGTCGCGCAATGCGTCGTCGGTGACGGTCAACTCTTCATGCTTGAGACCGTTGTGCTTCATCTGCTTCGGAAGCAGATAACGGTGCGCAATGTTGACCTTTTCTTCTTCGGTGTAACCGGAAAGACGGATCAGCTCCATCCGGTCGAGCAGCGGCGCCGGAATATTCAAGCTGTTCGCCGTCGCGACGAACATCACATCCGACAAGTCGTATTCGACTTCAATGTAGTGATCGACAAAAGTGCTGTTCTGCTCCGGGTCCAATACCTCAAGCAGCGCCGAAGAGGGGTCGCCACGGAAATCCGCACCCATTTTGTCGACTTCGTCGAGCAAAAAGAGCGGGTTCTTGACCCCGACCTTGGTCATATTCTGCAAGATCTTGCCCGGCATCGAACCGATGTAAGTCCGGCGATGGCCACGAATTTCGGCTTCATCCCGCACGCCGCCGAGGCTCATCCGCACGAATTTACGGTTTGTGGCCTTCGCGATCGACTGACCCAGCGAAGTCTTGCCAACACCCGGAGGTCCGACGAGACAGAGAATTGGAGCCTTGAGCTTGTCGACGCGCTGTTGCACGGCCAGGTATTCGAGGATGCGTTCCTTGACCTTCTCGAGACCGAAATGATCTTTGTCGAGTATCTTTTGGGCTGCCGTGAGATCTTTCGAGATGCGCGATTTTTTCTTCCACGGGAGCCCGGTAAGCGTCTCGATAAAGTTGCGCACGACTGTCGCTTCGGCCGACATCGGCGACATCAGACGCAACTTTTTGAGTTCGGACTGCGCCTTGGCAAGCG
Source organism: Betaproteobacteria bacterium (assembly GCA_009781175.1). Taxonomy (GTDB): domain Bacteria; phylum Pseudomonadota; class Gammaproteobacteria; order Burkholderiales; family Rhodocyclaceae; genus Niveibacterium. The sequence goes on along the minus strand of WQYQ01000021.1, from coordinate 14,662 downwards.
CCTCCTTGCTCATGCCCGCGCCGGCAATTTTCTTGTCGAGTTCTTCGAGATCCGCGCCCTCTTCGCCTTCGCCAAGTTCCTTCTGAATCGCCTTGACCTGCTCGTTCAGGTAATACTCGCGCTGGCTCTTCTCCATTTGGCGCTTGACGCGGCCACGGATGCGCTTTTCGACTTGCAGGATGTCGAGTTCGGTTTCGAGCTGGGCAAGCAGGCGCTCAAGGCGGCCGATGACATCCGGCAGCTCCAGAATGCCCTGTTTTTGTTCCAGCTTAAGCGGCAAATGCGCCGCGATTGTGTCGGCAAGGCGGCCCGAATCGTCGATCCCGGAAAGAGAAGTCAGAATCTCAGGCGGAATCTTTTTATTCAGTTTTACGTATTGGTCGAACTGCGTCAGGATCGCCCTGCGCATGGCTTCGATTTCGTGGCTTTGAACTTCATCACTGACAATCGGAGTAACCCGCGCCATAAAGACGGTGCGCTGATCTTCAACCGCTTCAAGCCGCGCCCGCTGCGTGCCTTCGACCAGGACTTTGACCGTTCCATCGGGCAGTTTGAGCATCTGCAAGATATTGGCGACACAGCCGATCTCATAGAGATCCTCAACGGTTGGCTCATCTTTTGCCGCGGACCGCTGCGCCACGAGCAGAATGCTTTTTTCCGCCTCCATGGCGCTCTCAAGCGCCTTGATCGATTTCGGGCGCCCCACGAAAAGCGGGATCACCATATGCGGGAACACCACCACGTCGCGCAAGGGCAGCAACGGGAGTTCTACGGTCTCTTGAGGGAGTGCAGGCAAGCTTGCCATATGATTTTTCCTTCTGTCCGGTGTCCCAGGGATGTTGTGCTCCCTGGTCCAGAATTCAAGCAGGCCCGGGGAGCGGAATCAATTAGAACCTGAAACCTTGGGTTGGTCCGCGTAGATAAGAAGGGGTTTTCCAGCGCCTTCCACCGTACTCTCATCGATGACCACTTTTTCGACGTTTTCCATGCCCGGTAATTCGTACATCGTATCGAGCAAAGTCGCCTCCAGGATCGAACGCAGGCCACGCGCCCCTGTTTTGCGCTTGAGGGCCTTGCGCGCAATCGCTTGGAGCGCCGTCGGGCGGATCTCCAATTCGACGCCTTCCATCGAGAATAACTTCTGATACTGCTTGATCAGAGCATTTTTGGGCTCGACAAGAATTTCGATCAAAGCCGCTTCATCCAGCTCTTGCAATGTCGCGACAACGGGCAAACGACCGATGAATTCGGGAATCAGGCCATACTTGATCAGATCTTCAGGCTCGACATCGCGCAAGGTTTCCGAAACATCACGCCCATCGCGGCTCTTGACCTGTGCGCTAAAGCCGATTCCGACATGCTCGGATCGGTTGCGGATCACCTTGTCCAAGCCGTCAAACGCCCCGCCGCAAACAAACAGAATGTTTGTGGTATCGACTTGCACAAAGTCCTGATTAGGATGTTTGCGCCCGCCTTGCGGTGGCACCGCCGCAACGGTCCCTTCGATGAGCTTTAGCAGCGCCTGCTGAACGCCCTCGCCCGATACATCGCGGGTGATCGACGGGTTGTCGGATTTGCGCGAAATCTTATCGATTTCATCGATATACACGATCCCCTGCTGGGCTTTTTCGACATCGTAGTCGCACTTTTGCAGCAGTTTCTGGATGATGTTTTCAACGTCTTCCCCAACATAACCCGCTTCGGTCAGGGTCGTCGCATCGGCCATCACAAAGGGAACATTGAGCAGCCGGGCCAGCGTCTGTGCAAGCAAAGTCTTACCTGAGCCAGTCGGCCCAATCAAGAGGATATTGCTTTTGGCGATTTCCACATCGTCTTTACGCGGCTGATGGCGCAGACGTTTGTAGTGGTTATACACCGCGACAGACAAAATTCGCTTGGCGGGGTCTTGTCCGATTACGTATTGATCGAGAATCGCTCCGATCTCTTTCGGAATCGGCAGATCGCTACGCTCGGTTTTCCCAGCCGTTTCGCCACCAATTTCATCCCGGATGATGTCGTTACATAAATCGATACATTCATCGCAAATGAAAACCGAAGGCCCCGCAATCAGTTTACGAACTTCATGCTGGCTCTTACCGCAAAACGAGCAGTACAACAGCTTTTCGCTGCCGCTCTTCTTTTCGCCCATCCTTGGGTCCTCTCTGCCCTGTTCAGACTCTGAATAGGTTCTTACTCAGCCGCCGATGCGTGGCTGCTCAAAACTTTGTCGACCAGACCGTAAGCCACGGCGTCGTCGGCCGACAGGAAATTGTCGCGGTCGGTATCGCGTTCGATCTTTTCGACGCTTTGACCTGTATTCTGCGCGAGGATTTCATTGAGCTTCGCACGCAGTTTGAGAATTTCACGCGCATGAATCTCAATGTCCGATGCCTGTCCCTGGAAACCACCGAGTGGCTGATGAATCATCACGCGCGAATTGGGCAGCGCAATCCGCTTCCCTTTCTCACCGGCGGCAAGCAAAAACGCACCCATGCTTGCCGCCTGGCCAATGCACAGCGTGCTGACATCCGGTTTGACGAACTGCATCGTGTCGTAGATCGCCATCCCCGCCGTTACTGCACCACCGGGCGAGTTGATATAAAAGTAGATGTCCTTGTCCGGATTGTCCGCCTCAAGAAACAATAACTGAGCGACCACGAGATTTGCCGTTTCGTCCGTCACGGGACCGACAAGGAATATGATGCGCTCACGCAGCAAGCGCGAATAGATGTCATAGGCGCGCTCTCCGCGACCGCTTTGTTCGATCACCATCGGCACCAGGCCGAGCGCGGAAGGTTGCCATTCGGACTGCCAGGAAGCGCTGTTTCTATTCTGACTCATGGTCTCTCTCTATTGGTCAGCGGCCGATATTGCCCATGAACTCATCGAAAACGACAGGTTTTTCGGTTACTTGAGCGCTCTTGAGCACCCAGTCCACCACATTATCTTCGATCACGATCGCTTCGGCTTGGGCAATCCGCTGCGGCTGCGAGTAATACCACTTTACAACCTCGGCGGGATCTTCAAAGCTCTGCGCGTAGTCATCGACCAAGGCGCGAATCTGTTCCGGCTTGGCATGCAGTTCGTTCTTCTTGACGACCTCGGCTAAAACCAGTCCCAGCTTCACGCGGCGTACGGCCTGCTCGGCAAACCAGGCCGGTTCGATCGGCATTTCCTTAATATTGATGCCGCGCTGCGCCATATCCTGACGCGCATTTTCGGCAAGCTGCTGGCTTTCCGCTTCCACCAGCGCCTTGGGAACCTCGATAGGATTGGCTTCCAGCAAAAGGTTCATGGCCTGTTCTTTCGTCGCAGCCTGAATCCGGCGGCGGACCTCGCGCTCCAGATTTGCCTTAACCTCGGCACGCATCTTTTCCACGTCGCCGTCCGCGATCCCCAAGCCCTTCGCGAACTCGCCATCGAGTTCCGGCAAACGGGGTGCTTCAACCTTGTTGACGGTGACTTCGAACTTGACGGTCTGTCCCGCCAGATCCTTCGCCTGGTAATCGGCCGGGAAGGTCAAATCGAAAGTTTTGCTTGCGCCGACGAAGAGGCCGGTTACGTTTTGTTCGAACTCCGGCAACATGGAGCCCGCGCCGAGCACAAACGGGAAATCTTCCGCGGACCCACCCTGGAAGGCTTCGCCATCCTTGGTGCCAGCGAATTTCACCGTCACCCGGTCGCCCTCGGCGGCGGCGCGATCGGCGGCTTCGAAAACCGTGCGTTGCTTGCGCAGAATTTCGACCGTACGCTCCAGCTCAGCGTCGCCAACGCTCAAAGCCGGACGTTCGATGCTCTTGCCCGATAAATCGGCGAGCTGGATTTCAGGATAGATCTCAAAAACGGCGGAGAACTCCAGGTTACCCACGACCGAGCTTTCCTTCGGCTGAATCCTGGGATAGCCGGCAACCCGAACGTTTTGCTCGCGGACTTTCTCGCCGAAGATCTTTTCAACCGCGGCGCCAATTGCCTCGCCCCGCACCTGTGGGCCATAGGTTTGCTCGACGATTTTGAGCGGAACTTTGCCAGGACGGAAACCGGCCATCTTGACGGTGCGCGCGAGTTTCTGCAGACGTGCTGCAACATCACGTTCGACATCGGCTAAGGTCACGGAAACATCGATCTGGCGCTCCAGAGCGCCCAGCGTCACTTCGTTGGTCTGCATTCACAATTCCTTGGATTTTCTGCGAAACGATTCCCTCGGCACGCAATCATCAACTTACACGCGTGGAAAGGCGAAATCTGCCCCGAGGTTGCCTAATAGCTTAACTGTGAGAGTTTAACACAGAGCCTAGGCTGGACTTTCCGCCGCCTTCGGACAATTCTGCGACGGCGAGCCCGAGACGAAATTTATTGTATGCATAGTGGTGGAACCGGCGCATCACGTTCAGACTCACACGCACAGAGGCGGCAGTAATTCCTTTCAGACTGTGGCGCCCCCCAGCACCGGCATCCGACAGGCTCATCAGAAAGCACGTGCGATGCGGGTATTAGATGAGAGTGGAGGAGGTTTCCAAATGAGTATCTTCACTGCCTACCAGGCTCGCTTTGACACCGCCAAGGAAGAGGAACTCAGCATTCAGGAGTACCTCGATCTGTGCAAGGCCGACCCTTCCGCTTACGCGAACGCGGCCGAACGCATGCTGCTCGCAATCGGCGAACCGGAAATGGTCGACACCCGGCTCGACCTGCGGCTTTCGCGCATCTTTTCCAACAAGGTGATCAAAATCTATCCGGCCTTCCGGGATTTTTACGGGATGCAAGAGGTCATCGAAAACATCGTGGCCTATTTCCGGCACGGCGCGCAGGGGCTTGAAGAGAAGAAACAGATCCTCTATCTGCTCGGCCCGGTCGGCGGAGGAAAATCCTCACTCGCGGAAAAACTCAAGAGCCTGATCGAGAAGCGCCCTTTCTATGCAATCAAGGGTTCGCCGGTGCACGAATCCCCGCTCGGCTTGTTCGATGCGGCGGAGGACGGCCATATCCTTGAGGACGACTATGGCATCCCGCAGCGCTACCTGAACACGATCATGTCGCCCTGGGCGCTCAAACGCCTGCACGAGTTCAACGGCGACATCACGAAATTCCGCGTCGTCAAACTGCACCCTTCCGCCTTGCAACAAATCGCTGTCGCCAAAACCGAGCCGGGCGACGAAAACAATCAGGACATTTCCTCGCTCGTCGGCAAGGTCGACATTCGCATGCTGGACCGCTATTCGCAGAGCGATCCCGACGCTTATTCCTACTCCGGCGGGCTGTGTCTCGCAAACAGAGGACTGCTCGAATTCGTCGAAATGTTCAAAGCGCCGATCAAGGTGTTGCACCCCTTGCTGACCGCGACTCAGGAAGGCAACTATAAAGGCACGGAAGGCTTCGGTGCGATCCCGTTCGATGGCATTGTGCTCGCGCACTCGAACGAATCCGAATGGGTGCAGTTCAAGAACAACCGCAATAACGAAGCTTTCCTCGACCGGATTTTCACGGTCAAGGTGCCCTACTGCCTGCGTGTATCGGAAGAAATCCACATTTACCAAAAACTCTTGACCAACAGCTCTCTCGCAGAAGCGCCCTGCGCGCCCGATACGCTGCGCATGCTCGCGCAGTTCGTCGCGCTGTCGCGGCTGAAAGAACCGGAAAATTCGGGCATCTACAGCAAAATGCGCATCTACGACGGAGAAAACCTCAAGGACACCGACCCCAAAGCCAAGAGCTATCAGGAATACCGTGATTACGCCGGCGTCGATGAAGGCATGTCCGGCTTATCGACACGTTTTGCATTCAAGGTGCTCTCGCGCGTGTTCAATTTCGATCACCGTGAAGTCGCCGCCAATCCGGTGCATTTGATGTACGTGCTCGAACAGCAAATTGAACAGGAGCAATTCCCGCCTGACGTTGAGCAGCGCTACAACAGTTTCATCAAGGAGTTTCTAGCGCCGCGCTACGCCGAGTTCATCGGCAAGGAAATCCAAACCGCGTATCTGGAGTCTTACAGTGAGTACGGTCAGAATATTTTCGATCGCTATGTCATCTATGCCGACTTCTGGATTCAAGATCAGGAATACCGCGACCCCAACACCGGCGAGATTTTCGATCGCTCGGCGCTCAATGACGAACTGGACAAAATCGAAAAGCCGGCAGGCATCAGCAATCCGAAGGATTTCCGCAATGAAGTGGTGAACTTCGTGCTGCGCGCGCGCGCCAAGAACAACGGACACAATCCAAGCTGGACATCCTACGAGAAGCTGCGCGCCGTCATCGAGAAGAAGATGTTCTCGAATACCGAAGATCTGCTGCCCGTCATTTCTTTCACACCCAAGGCCAGCACCGACGAACAGAAAAAACATCAGGACTTTGTCAACCGCATGATTTCGAAGGGTTACACCGAAAACCAAGTGCGGCTGCTCTGCGACTGGTATTTGCGCGTGCGCAAATCTTCCTGAGCATTCTCCCGAGCGGGTTTCGCCACGTCGCAATGAGAGGTCCGACGCCATGGTCCAGATCATCGACAGACGCTTCGACAGCAAAAACAAAAGCGCGGTCAATCGGCAGCGCTTCTTTCGCCGTTTCAAACAGCAAATACGCAAAGCGGTTGCCGATGCCATCGACGGCCGCTCGATCCGCGACACGGAAAATGGCGAAAGCGTTTCCATTCCGGCCAAGGATTTGAAAGAGCCCCAATTCGGGCTCGACCGCAGCGGCGAATGGGAAACCGTATTCGCGGGCAACGATCAATTCGCGGCAGGCGATGAGGTCGAACGGCCGCTTGGCGGCGCGGGCTCCGGTTCGGGTAAAGGCAAAGCCAGCACGGACGGGCAAAGCGAAGACGATTTTGTTTTCCAACTCTCGCGCGAAGAATTTCTCGATGCTTTCTTCGACGATCTGGCGCTGCCCAATCTCGTCAAAACACAACTTGCCGCGATCCCGGAATACCGCTCGCAACGCGCCGGCTTCACGGCGGATGGCACGCCGGCCAATATCAATATCGTGCGTTCGCTGCGCGGCGCGATCGGTCGCCGTCTTGCGGTCGGCTCTCCGTATTCGGTGCGCTTGCGCGAAGCAGAGGCGGAACTCGAAGACCTGCTTCTGCGCGTCGGCGAGGACGATCCACGCGCGCGCAAGTTGCGCGAAGAGATAGCAAGCTTGCGCGCAAAAATCGAAAGCATCCCGTTTATCGACAAACTTGATCTGCGCTACAACAACCGCGTTCGGATGCCGAAACCTTCCACGGCGGCGGTAATGTTCTGCGTGATGGACGTGTCCGGCTCGATGGACGAAGAAAAGAAAGCCACGGCCAAGCGCTTCTTCATGCTGCTGTATCTGTTTCTGCTGCGCAATTACGCGAAGATCGAAATCGTCTTCATCCGCCATCACACGATTGCCAAAGAGGTGACCGAGGAGGATTTCTTTCACTCGCGCGAATCGGGCGGCACCGTCGTTTCGAGCGCGCTGGAACTTATGCAGGACATCGTGCGCGCGCGCTTCGCCAACGGCATGTGGAACATCTACGGCGCGCAAGCCTCCGACGGCGACAATTGGGAAAACGATTCGCCGCACTGCCGCGAACTCTTATCCGAAAACATTCTGCCCTTCGTACAGCACTTCGCTTATATAGAAATCACGCCGGGCGAACCACAAAACCTCTGGCGGGAGTACGAAAAGCTGCGTGGCGGTCATGCGAATTTCGCAATGCAGCGCATTGAAGGACTACCGGATATCTACCCAGTATTCAGAGAACTCTTCAAAAAGACCATCCTATGAAGAAGCGCCGCAAAGCACTTCCCTCCCCGGCTGAATGGTCATTCGAACTCATCGACGAATACCATCGCGAAATTGCGCGCGTCGCACGGGACTTCGGCCTCGATACCTACCCCAATCAAATCGAGCTGATTACGTCCGAGCAGATGATGGATGCCTATGCTTCGGCCGGCATGCCGGTGAATTATCACCACTGGAGTTTCGGCAAGCATTTTCTGTCGACCGAAAAAGGCTACAAACGCGGCCAGATGGGGCTCGCGTATGAGATCGTCATCAACTCGAATCCCTGTATCGCGTATCTGATGGAAGAGAACACGATGATGATGCAGGCGCTCGTCATAGCCCACGCGGCCTATGGCCACAACTCTTTTTTCAAAGGCAATTATTTATTCCGAACCTGGACGAATGCCGACGCGATCATCGATTACCTGATCTTCGCGCGCAACTACATTGCGCAGTGCGAAGAACACCACGGCGAAGAAGAAGTCGAACTCCTGCTCGACTCCTGTCATGCGCTCATGAATGTCGGCGTCGATCGCTACAAACGCCCGCCCAGGCTTTCGCTTGAGAAAGAAACACTGCGCCAACGCGAGCGCGAAGAATATCTGCAATCCCAAGTCAATCAGCTCTGGCGCACGCTGCCCGCGCCCGGACAGAAACCGCAGGAGGCAAGCGAAGCGCGTTTTCCGCCCGAACCGGAAGAAAATCTTCTCTACTTCTTCGAAAAAAACGCGCCGCTGCTCGAACCTTGGCAACGCGAAATCGTGCGCATCGTGCGCAAGATCGCACAGTACTTCTTCCCGCAGCGTCAGACTCAGATCATGAATGAAGGCTGGGCCTGCTTTTGGCATTACACCCTGTTGAATCAACTGTATGAGGAAGGCTTGCTCAGCGACAGTTTCATGATCGAGTTTCTGCATTCGCATACGAATGTCGTACTGCAACCCGCTTATAACGAGTCTTGGTACAACGGCATCAACCCCTACGCGCTGGGCTTTGCGATGTGGCAGGACATCCGCCGCATCTGCACTGAACCGAGCGACGAAGACCGCCGCTGGTTTCCCGATTTCGCAGGCAGCAACTGGCGCGAGACTTTCGATTTTGCGATGCGCAACTTCAAGGATGAAAGCTTCATCGCACAATTTCTTTCACCGAAATTGATGCGGGACTTCAAGCTGTTCGCGGTGCTCGACGACGATCACAAAGCCAAGCTCAAAATCTCGGCGATTCATGATGAAGCCGGATATCGGCGGATACGGGAGATTCTTTCCGATCAATACAATATCGGCTCACGCGAACCGAATATCCAGGTGTGGAATGTCGACCTCCGCGGAGACCGCTCCCTCACGCTGCGGCACAACGAATACCGCCGGCGCCCGCTTGCCGGCGCAACCGATGAAGTGCTCCGGCATATCGCAAGATTGTGGGGCTTTACGATCAGGCTCGAAGCGCAACAAGAAGAGGGGCGAGTAGAAATTCTGCGTGAATTGCGCAACGAGAAACGCCGCACCTCTCGTTGAAAGAACCACAGGAATTTCTCCCTGTGGTTACACAACCTGAGCCTTACTTCCCGACCGACTGAAAAGCCCCAGGCAAGCGGGGCGGCCCCGAAAGCGCACGCATCCCCACCGGGTATACATATTCGTTTAGGGGCGCAAGCGCCGCATCCTCCGGCAGAGGCGCTTTCAGCCTCGACGCCGCATTCACGCGCAGCCGGTAGTCGTAATTGGCGGGATTCGCAAAAGCATCCCGGCCAAGCGCAAGGTTATTCACCAACTTGGCCTCAGCAGGCAACCCTTCGAATGCGCCCTTTCCGCCGACCAGCAGATTGTTGACCGCAACGACGCGAACGCTGCCCGGCGCAATCTTCAAAAAATTGCCACCCGATGATCTGTCGTCGACCAAAGTGTTATACGCAAGGATGAGTTCGTTATCGGGATACTTATAGCCTTCCGCACCGTACGCAACGATATTTGGATTTTCCGTCGTGGCAGCCTGCTGAATCAGATTGCCAATCACCATCGCACGTCCGCCGGCAGGGAATTCAAGCTCATAGCTTGCCTGGCCATTTACTTCGTCGGTCAAGCGGTTGTAGGTAATCAAATTTACGCGTGCCCGGCTCTTTAATAGATGGCCGACACGCGCTTGGCGGAAGTAGCTGCCGCTGACTTCAAGGCGCGCGATTTCTCCGACATAAAGGTTATGGCTTTGTCCATCGCCCGCTCCATTATGGGAAAATTCACTATTCTCAATAACGAGGGAAACGGTTTTGTTATTCGAGGTCAGAATTCCATTTTGATTGTCGATAAAGCGGCAGCCTTTCACCGTAAGCGCGCCGGCTTCGAGCCGAATACCCGCTCCGTTTTGATCACCCACGCGTGCGCCAGTGAAGGTGATGCCTTCAATCAGCATCGTTCCGCCCCGCACAACGAAAATCCCCTTCCCTTCCGCCGCCTGGCCGTCGGCAATCAAGGTCGTCCCGTCTTTCGCTCCGCGGATGGTGAGTGAAGCTTGCGTCCACACGGCGACCTCGCCACGCAATTCGCCGGGAGGCAGTTCGACGATATCGCCGTCATGCGCAACGCGCGCCGCTTCGGCAAGGGTACGCACCGGCCCCGTTGGACCGACGCGAATCAATTCTGCCTGCGCGATGCCGCAGCAGGCCAATCCCCAAAGCATTCCAAGTAAGACCTTTGTTTGCATATCACCACCCTGAAATAAAAGATGTGTTACCCCTCGCGGGCCGGACAATATGACTCAAATCCGAACGCATTAACATAGCGCAATCGTTGCGAAACCCCATAGACATAGCAGCGGTAAGAATGAATTTAAGGCCGCGAATCTCCCGATTCATTCCGGCAAGCCAGGGCAATCATGTATCATGCAAGGTTTCAAAACGATCCAGAAACTAAGATGGCACTGATCGTCCAAAAGTACGGTGGCACATCCGTTGGCAGCACCGACCGCATAAAAAATGTCGCGCAGCGAATCGCTCGCTTTCAAGCCGAAGGGCATCAAGTCGTAGTAGTCGTCTCGGCCATGACCGGCGAAACGAACCGCTTGATCGCGCTGGCCAAAGAGATTCAGACCCCCCCCAATCCCCGCGAGCTGGATGTCGTGGTTTCGACCGGGGAGCAAGTCACTATTGGGCTGTTGTCGATGGCGCTGATGGAACTCGGCCTGAAAGCCCGCAGCTACACAGGCGCACAGGTTCGCATCCTGACCGATGATGCCTTTACCAAGGCAAGAATTCTAAAGATCGACGAAGACCGCATCCGCCAGGATCTGAACGAAGGTCATGTCGTCGTGGTCGCGGGATTCCAGGGCGTCGATGCTTCGGGCAATATCACGACCCTTGGGCGCGGCGGCTCCGATACGACGGGCGTGGCCCTGGCCGCGGCCCTGCGTGCCGACGAATGTCAGATTTACACCGATGTCGATGGCGTCTATACGACCGATCCGCGCATCGTGAGCGAAGCTCGCAAGCTCGACCGGATTACCTTCGAGGAAATGCTGGAAATGGCCAGCCTCGGCTCCAAGGTACTTCAGATCCGGTCTGTAGAATTTGCGGGCAAATACAAAGTGAAATTACGCGTGCTGTCCAGTTTCCAGGATGGTGGGGAAGGCACGCTGATTACCGTTGAGGACGATAACAGCATGGAACAACCGATCATCTCAGGCATTGCATTCAATCGCGACGAAGCCAAGCTGACCGTTCTTGGCGTACCGGACCGCCCTGGCACTGCCTATCAGATTCTGGGTGCAGTGGCCGATGCGAATATCGACGTCGACATGATTATCCAAAACGTCAGCCGCGACGGCAGCGCTGACTTTTCATTCACCGTCAATCGCGGCGAATTCGACAAAACCCGCGCGGTGCTCGAAGGCGTCAAGCAGCACATCGGTGCCAAGGAAGTCCTGGGCGATAAAAGCATGTGCAAGGTTTCTGCCATCGGCGTCGGAATGCGCTCCCACCCCGGCGTTGCGAGCAAAATGTTCCGCGCCCTGGCCGAAGAGGGAATCAACATTCAAATGATCTCGACCTCCGAAATTAAAATCTCCGTCGTCATCGAAGAAAAGTATTTGGAGCTTGCCGTGCGCGTGCTGCACAAAACTTTCAACCTGGATCAGGCAGCTTGATTTGACGCACTAAGCGCGTACGTGTAACATCGCCCGACTCAAATGGAGAGATGGCCGAGAGGTCGAAGGCACTCCCCTGCTAAGGGAGCATAGGGTCAAAAACTCTATCGAGGGTTCGAATCCCTCTCTCTCCGCCAAAGCACCCTAAAAACCCGCATAGCCAAAAGCTGTGCGGGTTTTTTACTTTCCTTCGCCCGTTTCGATGTTCAAAAGGGCAAACGTCGTCGTGTCGATAGAAGCTTCTCTTCGTCTTTCTGGACAGGCTCGGCGCGAATCGGTTTACGTGGCACATTGCTCTCCTCGCGCGCAAATCGAACGCGCCCTTCAAGAACACAACCACGCATACCGGGGTCGCATCGCGCACCTTGGACACGCTGGCAGACATTGTTGAGGTCATGCGGACAACTCCAGGAACTCACAATTCATACTCCGTGAAATGGATTGACGGTTGGATAGTGGGCAAAAGCCGCCTTTGACGTCAAGTGGAAGATGGCTTAAGGAAAAGATATTGTGTGGTTTGCCCGTGCAACGCTTGGGCAGCCCGGTTAGTTTCGATCTTCGCAAGGCGGCCACAGGCGCCTCTTTGATTCCGCAAGCGACCTGCCGGACATCGAAGCTCGAAAATTTCTCTCTCCGTCAGAAGTGCCCTCAAAACCCGCATGACCAAAAACTGCGCGGGTTTTGTCTTTCTTGCTGCCCGGCTTTTTTCTATACCAAGAAAAACCCTCGTCTCTCATGAAGAGATAGCTGCCAACATTTCCATTTACATTCTTTTACACAACCTTGTTCAAGGGACTGCGCGAACGTCCGTTTTAACCATTGGTTCCTTACAGGAAGACGTACCCCAAACAAACCGCTGTGACGAGTCACCGGGCGGCTCATTCGCACGGCGCTGAGCGTCGCGGCACCCGGCAGCGGGGAGTCCACTTCAACAACGAGGCTGCAGCAGCATGAAAATCAATCTCCCTATAACCGACATCGAGCATTTTTTCAGCGCCAGCAAACCCATCGTTTCGAAGACCGACGCCAAGGGCATAATTACCTACGCAAATGAGAGCTTCATTGCTATTAGCGGGTTTTCGCGTGATGAGCTGATCGGAAAGAACCACAACATCGTGCGCCACCCGGATATGCCGCCCGAGGCATTTGCCGATCTCTGGAACACGATCAAGACCGGCAGACCATGGCGCGGAGTGGTGAAGAACCGCTGCAAGAACGGCGATTTCTACTGGGTCGCCGCGCACGTCACCCCTTTGACCGAGCGCGGCAAGATCACAGGATACATCTCGGTTCGCACACCCGCCGAGCGCGCCGACGTAGAGGCCGCTGGGCGCCTCTACCGTGCCGTGCGCGAGAAACGCCAAAGTCTGACGCCGACACGGATCGAGCGGCCCTACCGCATCAATCTCCATCTCACGCTGCCCATTCTCGTCGGCGCAGCCGCTGCAGTGGCGGGAGGTTTCCTTGGAGGCATCGCGGGCATGGGGCTCGGCGGCCTCGCCGCGGTAACGGGCATCTATTCCCTGATCGAAATCCAGCGTCGCTTCTACGCGCCAATACAGGTGATCGGCGAGACTGTTCACATGATCGACGAGGGCCGGCTTAGCGAATCGATCACGATCGCGAAAGGTCCATTTTCCGGCATCCAGACCAAGCTCGAATGTCTGCGCATTCATCTGCGCGCCATGCTGTGCGATCTGCGAATCACCGCCAGCGACGTCGATACCCGAGCCGTCCAACTTGAAGGCGATACGGCAAAGATGGTCGGCAATCTCGGCGAACAGGGCGGCCGCGTGCAGGCCGTGGCCAGCGCAATCGAAGCACTGACGGCAGCCATTCACGAAATTTCCGCCAGCACCGAAACAAGTCTGACAGCGGCGAAAACCACCGAACAACTGGCTGAAAGCTGCCGCACCAGCAGCGATCAGAGCATAGCCACCAACACGCGTCTGGCGAAAGTCGTCGAGAAGGCGCAAACGCAGATGAGTCTGGTAACGCGCTCCGTGGATGAAATTTCGCAGGTGACGAGCCTGATCAAAGACATCGCAGAGCAGACCAACCTGTTAGCCCTGAACGCTGCAATCGAGGCTGCACGCGCCGGCGAACAAGGACGCGGTTTCGCCGTCGTCGCCGATGAAGTGCGCAAGCTCGCGGAACGGACCGCAGCGAGCACGCGCAACATCGAAACAACCGTCGATACGATCCGCAACGAAACAACCGAAGCCGTGCAGGATATGGCCGCCGTCGCGCAGGACGTCGCGGACAGCGTGGCCGAAATCCGCTCAAATGGTCTCCAGCTCGACGAAATTCTCGCGGCCAGTTCGCGTTCAGCGAGCCTTGCGGAGGCAACGCAGCAGATGCTTACGCGGCAAAGCGGCACATCGCAGGAGATCGCCCAAACGATGGAGCAGATCACCGAAATCGCCAACGCCAGTCGCAACGCAATCTCGCAAATCGGCGATGCCACGCACACCCTCAAAGAGAGCGCGGCGGAAATGCACCGCTTGACTTCCTACACAGGCAATTGACGAAAGAAAGTCAAATACCACCGGCAAAGCCGGTGGCTTGTCCTAGTCGGGACTTAATCTGACATGCAGGTCAGATTAAGTCCCGACTAGGACATTTCGCTGTGTGCTCAACCCATCTATATGAGCGCCTCCCTTTGAGCAAGCAGATGGATGTTTTGACTGACGGGATAGATTGCAGCTCTATATTCGGCCTTCAATGCAGTATGTCTTGCCACTGCGGGCCCTGATGAAATCTGCTG
>WQYQ01000020.1 GCA_009781175.1 Betaproteobacteria bacterium | reverse complement strand
TGTTCCAGCACCAGGCGCACTGCGCGCTCACGCACTTCCGGGGAAAATTTGTTTGCGTTGTTTGGGCTCATGGCTCCATTCTCTCAAGAGTTAGAGCCTCCGCGAAAACCGGGGCGGTTCACGAGCGATTCAATGCCCCCTTGATGAGATCGCCTTCCCAATGTCCCGGCAACTGGCGCAATGCGATTTCCTGCGGCCGATGTACGATACGCAGGGCCTCGGGGACGAAACCTCCGCCAGCAAGCGTTGTGCGCCGACGGCCACGCGCAGGCTTTTCCTGGCGCAGGGCATCGATCATTGCCCGCTTCAGTTCTCCACGTGGGTGAGCGTAAATCGCGGCATAAATTGTCTCGTGACTGACTCGTTGGCTGGGCTCGTCGGGGTGCATACGCCGAAGTCTGGCGGCAATTTGCTGGGGCGACCAGCGCCAGTAGACCAGACGGTCATGAACATACCGGTAAAGCTCCTTCTCTGCGCGCAATTTGCGTGGCCACACGCAAGCCTGACGGCGAATCCGGTAGGCCGTGGCAGCCTGCGTGGCGCTGTAGCGCGGCGCGTCTGCGTGGGTATTGCGCGCCAGTTCTCTCGATACCGTTGAGGCGCTGCGGCCTATCAATTCGGCAATCCCTCTGAGGCTGTTGCCTTGCCCATGCTCGATCATGATGACCGCGCGTTCCTCCGCGCTCAGATGCTTGTAGTTCTTCATCGCAACACCCTACCTCTTTCTTGGTGTTGCACTTGAAACTAGAGACTAAGCTGGACCAGGGCCGATGGGCCGGGGCCGAATCCGTATTTATATGCCGGGGGAAATCCGCTCACAAGAATCGATCCGCAAGGCACGATCGTGTTCCTCCTCCCATTTGTTGCGGCGGCCCCGGAGGTGATCGCGGCGGTGGCGGCGTTTTTCGGGGTCTCCGAGTCGGCGGTAATCATCGGTGCAGCGACGGTGGGCGTAGGTACGATGATCACGTTGAATGCGAAGCCCACGCGGAACGCTGACAGCATCACGGAACTGTGCCCGACTTCGTCACTGACCTCGCGAGCCTCATGGAGAATCCGGATGCTCAGTGCGCAGACTGGGGGAAAGGAGAGACAGGTCAGGCCGATCAACAATCGGCTGAACGCCAAGCAGACTACGAGAAAGCAAAGAATTTTTGCGATACGCCTCCGCCCGAGGGAGCGAACGAATGCTCTAGTTTGTCTAAAGCAATTGACCATGCAGAGCAGTGTATAGCTCTATACGAAGAATGGGATGACAAATACCTACCGGGACGGCACACTCAAAAAATCAGTGGCTGGAAGCAACGGCTACAAAACCTCAAGGACGAACACCATCGGAAGTGCACAAACAAATAATGTCCATAACAAACGAATCTTTGCGCGAAGTTTTTGCTGCTTATAAATTGCACCCCGAATTTTTGGGAATCAATATTCAGGATGTCAATCAACGTGGTGCACTGGACGGCACCCTCTTACATATTGCCGCGCGAACAGGTAATTGTCGGCACATTCAAATTTTGGTAGGGGCCGGAGCAGACCTTAACGTAAAGGGAGACCTCGACAACACGCCATTACATGATGCTGCTCTATGTGGCCAAGCGACGGCAGTTGACCTTTTGTTATCTCTTGGCGCTGACACCATGCGAAGGAATGAATTCGGGCAAACAGCGCTTGATATTGCAATCGTCGGGGGGAAGACCGCCGTGTGCGAAGTGCTTCGCAAGAGGCACGGCAAGAATGAAATGAGCGCATCCCCCTACAAGGGTCGACGCTAGCACGGCATGGTCGGCTCACGGTAATCCAAGGAGATTAATTATGAAAAGGGAAGATATTCAGGATATCTGCCTCGTCTTAATCTCTTTACTATTGCCAATATCAATATTAGGTTTATTTTGGATTGGAGATAGAGTCTATGCTGCTATTTTTAATGCATGGAAATTTTATGGCTACGGAAGTAACAATGGGATTGATATTGGTGTAGAACCGTTTTATTTTGCTGTATTTTCTTGCTTGCTTGGGCTTTGTGTTTGTATATATATAGTTTTTTATCTAAAGAAATCGAACAGAATATGGTTATATCGATCAGCAGTCATGGCTAGTGTCATTTATTTCCTCAATAATTTGCTGTTGCTTTTATTGGTTTCGAGTGGACTGGCTTTTTTAGTTTCGCGATAAAGCAAGAGGATTTGTCAAACCAGCGAGCGCATCGCGCACAGCGCCGAGGGGTGCACGACGTATAGCCCGTACGCCGAGCAGTATCTGACGATGGAGGCCGATGAGGCGGGACGCATCACGCGCCACTACATTTACCTGGATTGGCAGCCCATCGCGCGCATCGACATCGCGCCCGATGACAAGCCCGAGCGCTATGCGCTGCATACCGATGCCTTGGGTGCGGTGCTGGCGGTGACCGACGAGGCGGCGCAACTGGTTTGGGCCACACGGATGGAGCCGTTTGGCACGGCACAAGTGCAAGTCGCGCGCAACCGTAACGGCCAACCGTTTGAACAAGACCTGCGCCTGCCCGGCCAGCGCTTCGATCCAGCGACGAACCTTTCGGACAACTACTACCGCACCTACGATCAAGCCAGCGGACGTTACCTGGAGCCCGATCCGCTCGGCATCTCCGTCGACGCAAGCTTCCTTGAGTTTCCCGGTAGCCGCGCCCCCGAACCCAATCCATTCGATGCCTGGGCCAACACCAATCGGCCGAGACTAGGGCAAGGTCCGAATCCATATTTGTACGCCGGAGGAAATCCGCTCACAAGAATCGATCCGCAAGGCACGTTCGCGTTCATCCTTCCGTTTTTTGCGGCGGCGCCGGAACTGATTACAGCGGTAGCGACGTTTTTCGGGGTCTCAGAGTCGACGGTGGTAGTCGGGGCGGTAACGGTGGGCGTGGGCACGGCGATCACGGTGAATGCAAGACCCACGCGGAACGCTGACCGCATCATCGAACAGTGCCCGAATTCTTTACTGGACTGGAGAGGCCGCTGGGGAATCCAGAACATGCTCAGCCAGGGGCAGACTAGTGCTGCTGGTTAACCGGCTTCCCGATCAAGGCAAGCCCGCATTGAAAAACGATCGCACCGCGCAGTTTTCGGCAGAAGCGGGAGCCGGCTTGTTAAAATCCGTGTTTTGGCCGCTTTCGATCCATCATGTCCAAACGCAAGTTCTTTGTCACAACCGCCCTGCCCTATGCCAACGCATCCTTCCACGTGGGGCACATCATGGAATACACGCAGGCCGACATCTGGGTGCGCTATCAACGCATGCGCGGCCATGAGGTGCATTTCGTCTGCGCCGACGATGCGCACGGTGCGCCGATCATGCTTAAGGCCGAAGCCGAAGGCATCACTCCACAGGAACTCGTGGCCCGCATTGCCGCCGAGCGGCCGGCGTATCTGAACGGTTTCCACATCGGTTTCGACAACTGGCATTCGACCGATTCACCGGAAAACACCGAGCTTTCGCAAGACATCTATCGCAAGCTGCGCGACGCGGGTTTCATCGACCGCCGCACGATCGAGCAGTTTTTCGATCCGGTCAAACAGATGTTCCTGCCCGACCGCTACATCAAGGGTGAATGCCCGAAGTGCGGCGCGCAGGACCAATACGGCGATAACTGCGAAGCCTGCGGCGCGGTGTATGCGCCGACGGAACTGAAGAACCCCTACTCCGCACTCTCGGGCGCCACGCCGGTGATGCGCGAATCGGAACACTTCTTTTTCCGCCTGTCCGATCCGCGCTGTGTCGAGTTTCTGCGCGGCTGGACGCAGAACGGTCGTTTGCAGCCGCAGATCGCGAACAAAACGAAGGAATGGCTCGAAGGCGGTACGGGAGACGATCAAGGACTCGCCGACTGGGACATCTCCCGCGATGCGCCCTACTTCGGTATTCCGATTCCCGATGCGCCGGGCAAGTATTTCTACGTCTGGCTCGACGCGCCGGTCGGCTATCTGGCAAGCCTGAAGAATCACCTGACGAAAACCGGCGCGGACATGAATGTCTTCCTGGCCGATCCGGCGATGGAGCAAATTCATTTCATCGGCAAGGACATCGTTTACTTTCATTGCCTGTTCTGGCCCGCGATGCTGCATTTCGCGGGCACGCCTTACCGCGTGCCGAACAACATTTTCGTGCACGGTTTCCTGACCGTTTCGGGCGAGAAGATGTCGAAGTCGCGCGGCACCGGCATCAGTCCGCTGCGTTATCTCGAAATCGGCATGAACCCGGAATGGCTGCGCTACTACCTGGCGGCCAAGCTGAATGCGAACGTCGAGGATGTGGACTTCACGCCGGACGATTTCATGGCGCGCGTGAATTCGGATCTGGTCGGCAAATACGTCAACATCGCCAGCCGCTGCGCAGGTTTCATCACGAAACGCTTCGACGGCAAGCTCGTGCAAGAATTCGACGCGGACGGACAGCAGTTGCTCGCGGACCTCGCCGCCGCGCGCGAGACCGTCGGCCGCTTTTTCGATGAGCGCGAATATTCGAAAGCGATCCGCGAAATCATGGCGCTCGCCGACCGCACGAACGAGTATGTCAACGCCAATGCGCCGTGGGAGCTTGCAAAACTCGCGGACCGCGAAGCCGATCTGCACCGCGTCTGCTCGGTCGCGCTGAATGCGTTTGCGCGCCTCACGCGCATGCTCGCGCCCGTCATGCCGGCCACGGCGCGCAAGGTCGCCGATTTACTCAATCACGATTTCGGGCAGTGGGACGACATCGCGCTACTCGAACGCATCAAGCCCTATCAGCACCTGATGACGCGCGTCGATCCGAAGCTGCTCGACGCCTTGTTCGAACCCGCCGCGCCGGAAAGCGCCCCGGCTCCTCAAGCCGCCGCCGCAGCGACGCCGGAAGCCGAAGCCGCGCACATCAGTATCGACGACTTCGGCAAGGTCGATCTGCGCATCGCGAAGATCGTTTCGGCCGAGCACGTCGAAGGCGCGGCGAAACTTCTGCGCCTGCAACTCGACATCGGGGAAGAAAAACCGCGCCAGGTATTTGCCGGCATTAAATCCGCCTATGACCCTACGACGCTCGTCGGCCGCTTGACGGTGATGGTCGCCAACCTCGCGCCGCGCAAGATGAAATTCGGCATGAGCGAAGGCATGGTGCTGGCGGCGTCGGATGAATCCGGCGCAGCGCCGGGGCTATTCATCCTTTCGCCCGACAGCGGGGCCGCGCCGGGTATGCGCGTCAAATGACCACCCCGGCCCGCGCCCGCATCCGGCTAACGTCCGCGCTCCTGATGTGGGCGTCGGCCGATCTCCTGGGACTCGTCATGCTTGCATGCGGCGGCGCCTACTTGCTGCGCGGCGCCGGGCTTTTCGGACTAAGCTTTCCTGATACGGCCATGCAGGCTGGCGTAACCATAGTGCTTGGGCTGGGCCTGGTCGTCGTCGCCGCGATCAAGATGCTCGCGGAAATTTTCAAACAAATGCCCAGCCGGGCCCGCACCGGGCCGGACTGAATAGAGGCGCTATGCCGCTGACTCGCACCAAGCGCTGGATCGTGCAGCATCACATGCAGCCCGACCACCGCACTCTCCCTTGAGTCTGTATGTCCTCCAGGCTTCGGCCTGGGGCTTGCGGTCATACCGCGGAGCACAGTGGAGAATCAAAGGTGCAACCCATTCAGTTTCGCCCCAAGCTGCTCGATACCCTTCCCGACTACAACCGCGACCGGTTTGCGCACGACGTCGCGGCGGGTCTCACGGTCGGAGTTCTCGCGCTGCCCTTGGCGATGGCTTTTGCCATTGCATCCGGCATGCCACCATCGGCCGGCATCTGGACTTCGATCGTCGCCGGTTTCCTGATTTCGCTGCTCGGCGGCTCGCGCGTTCAAATCGGCGGGCCGACCGGCGCATTCATTCCAATCATCTACGGCATCGTCGCCGCCCACGGCGCATCGAATCTGCTGGTCGCGACGATGATCGCCGGCGCGCTGCTGCTTGCAATGGGCCTCGCGCGCCTGGGCAACCTGATTCGTTTCATCCCGCGCACGGTCGTCATCGGTTTCACGAACGGCATCGCGGTGGTGATTTTTCTATCGCAGATCAAGGACTTTCTCGGCCTGCCGATCGGCAATGTCCCGGCCGAGTTTTTCGGCAAAATAAAGACGCTTTGGTACGCATTGCCGCAGATCGATCCGTCCACGTTCGCGTTCTCATGCGCCTCGCTCATCGTGCTGCTGACCTGGAACCGGATCGCCGCCCGCCATAGCTGGCTCGCGCGCGTGCCGGGGCCGCTCGGCGTGCTCGTCGTGGCGACGGCGGTCAATGCTGTGCTGCATCTCCCGATCGAAACGATCGGCAGCCGCTTCGGCGGAATTCCGCAAAGCGCGCCGCCGCTCGCGCTGCCCGACCTGAGTCTCTCGACGCTCGGCCAACTGATTTCCCCCGCGATCACAATCGCCCTACTCGGCGCGATCGAATCGCTGCTCTCGGCGCGCGTCTCCGACGGCCAGATCGAAGACCGGCACGACCCGAATCAGGAGCTGATGGCGCAAGGCGCGGCGAACTTGATCGCCCCGCTGTTCGGCGGCTTCGCCGCGACCGGCGCGATTGCGCGCACGGCGACGAACGTCAAGTCCGGCGGCTGCACCCCGGTCGCGGGAATGATTCACGCCCTGACGCTGTTGCTTGTCGTGCTCACCGCGGCGCCACTCGCGGCGCATGTGCCGCTCGCCACCCTGTCGGCCATCGTGGTCGTCGTTTCGGTCAACATGGGCGAATGGCATGAGTTCCGCGAACTGCGCCGCTATTCCTTGAACTATCGCACGGTCCTGCTCGCCACCTTTTTCATCACGGTGGTTTTCGATCTGACGCTCGCGGTGGAAATCGGCATGGTGCTCGCGAGCCTGTTCTTCATCTACCGCGTCCAGACACTGACGGGCGCCACTCAAGTGATGCTCGACGCCACCGAGCTTGCGGAAGACGACGCGCACGGCATCGTCGCCTTCAAGGTTTTCGGCTCCTTGTTCTTCGGCGCCGTCGGCAAGCTCGAAGACCAGCTCGACCCGGAGCGGCTCAATGCCAAGGTGCTGGTGCTGGATCTGCACAAGGTCATAAACCTCGACACCACCGGACTCGAAATGCTCGACAATCTGCTGCGCGCATTGCGCCGGCGCGGCGCGGAGCTTGTGCTGTGCGGCCTCAACGAGCAACCGCTGTCGATCATGTGCCGCTCAGGTCTCATCGAACGCTTGGGCGCGGATAATCTGTGCGCGATATTGCCCGATGCGCTGGCGCGCGCACGCGAATTAACGAGGCAAACATGAGTAAAGAAACCGCGATTCGGCTCCGCATCACCGGCATCGTTCAAGGCGTCGGTTTCCGCTGGAGCCTGTCGTCCGAAGCGCGGCATTTGGGGCTGCGCGGCTGGGTCCGCAATCGCCGCGACGGGTCGGTGGAGGCGCTTATCGTCGGCGCGGGCGATGAGGTCGCCGCGCTGATCCGCTGGGCGCATCGCGGCCCGCCTGCCGCCCACGTCGACGCCGTCGAACAGCAGCCCGTCGCAGCGTCGGAACTCCTGCCCGGCGAGTTTTCCGAATATCCGACGCTTTAGCGCATCATGCCGGGCAGCATGCCCTTCATCGAGCGCATGAGCTTGCCCATGCCGCCCTTGGAAAGCTGCTTCATCACTTTTTGCGTCTGTTCAAACTGGTTGAGCAGGCGGTTAACTTCCTGCACCGGCACGCCCGCGCCGGTTGCGATGCGGCGTTTGCGGCTGGCCTTGATGAGTTCCGGCTTGGCGCGCTCGCCCGGCGTCATCGAATCGATGATGCCTTCGATCCGGCGAATCGCTTTTTCCTCGACGCCGCCCTGAAGCTGTGAGGCCGCTTGGGCGAACTGGGCTGGCATTTTGTCCATCAAGGAGGACAGGCCGCCCATCTTGCGCATCTGCCCGATTTGCGCCTTGAAATCGTTCAGATTGAAACCCTTGCCGCTCTTGAGCTTCTGCGCGAATTCCTTGACCTGCTCCTCGTCGACGGCCTGGCGCGCTTCTTCGACGAGCGAGAGAATATCGCCCATGCCGAGAATCCGGCTCGCCATCCGGTCCGGGTAGAACTCGTCGAGCCCGGTCAGCTTTTCGCCGACGCCGGTGAATTTGATCGGCTTTCCGGTGACATGACGGACCGACAAGGCCGCGCCACCGCGCGCATCGCCGTCGAGCTTGGTCAGCACGATGCCGGTCAGCGGCAAGGCTGCATTAAAAGCGCGCGCGGTATTGACCGCGTCCTGCCCGAGCATCGCATCGACGACGAACAGGGTTTCGATCGGTTTGACCGCGGCGTGCAGCGCCTTGATTTCCGCCATCATGGCCTCGTCGATTGCGAGACGGCCCGCGGTGTCGACGAGCAGCACATCATGGTAATGACGGCGCGCATGGTCGATGGCCGCATTGGCAATATCGACCGGCTTCTGCTCGACGCTCGACGGGAAGAAATCGACGCCCGCCTGTCCAGCTACGCTCTTGAGCTGTTCGATCGCGGCGGGGCGATACACGTCGCAGGAAACGACGAGGACTTTTTTCTTGTGTTTTTCGCGCAGCAGCTTGCCGAGCTTGCCGACCGTCGTCGTTTTACCCGCGCCCTGTAAACCCGCCATCAGGATGATCGCGGGCGGCTGCGTGGCGAGATTGAGCCCGGCCTGGCTCCCGCCCATCAGCTCGGTCAGTTCCTGCTGCACCACGCCGACCAGCGCCTGACCCGGCGTCAGGGAACCTATGACTTCCTGCCCGACGGCCTTTTCGCGCACCTTGGCGATGAAGTCTTTGATCACGGGCAGCGCCACGTCCGCTTCGAGCAGTGCAAGGCGGACCTCGCGCAGCATTTCGGAGATATTGTCTTCGGTCAGTCTGGCTTGGCCTCGCATCGTCTTGACGACGCGGGCAAGCCTCTGGGTCAGGTTGTCGAGCATGATTTGAACGATCCCGCCCTTCACAGGCGGCGCTATCGGGTAAACTGGAAGAATGCTGCCGATTCTACTGCATCTGCTTCCCGCTTCGATTTATCTCGGCCTTGCTGCGGCTTGGCGGCTGGCCGGCGATGAGGCGCACCCCATGCAACGCAACCTGGCCCGCGCCGGTTTATTGCTTGCCGTGGTGCTGCATGGCTTCACGCTGGCCGGCGATCTGGACGGCAGTCGCGGACTGCATTTCGGTTTCTCGATCGCCCTGTCCATGACGCTTTGGCTGGCAATGGCCTTCTACTGGCTGGAATCTTTCTTCACGCCAATCCAAGGCTTGCAGGCGCTTGCGATGCCGGTGGCCGCAATCTCCACGCTGTTGCCGCTGCTGTTCCCCGAACAACACGAACTGCCGGATACCGGATCGGCCGTATTCCGTATTCATTTCATCGTTGCGATGCTCGCTTACAGCTTGCTCACGCTTGCCGCGCTGCATGCGGTGATGATGGTCGCGGCGGAACGCCAATTGCATAGCGCCCGCCTGACCCGAGCCCTGGCCGCGCTGCCGCCGCTTCTGGTGCTCGAAAATCTGCTTTTCAGGCTCGTCGGCGGTGGCTTCGTTCTGCTAACGCTCACCGTCGGATCGGGCATTTTGTTTTCCGAAGCGCTCTTCGGCAAACCCCTGAGTTTCAGCCACAAGACGATCTTCGCTCTCGCCGCCTGGGCGGTATTCGGCACCTTGCTATTCGGGCGAATGGTATGGGGTTGGCGTGGCAAACGCGCTTTGCACCTCACGCTTGCCGGCTTTATTTTCCTACTGCTGGCCTATATCGGCACCCGTTTCGTGCTCGAAGTGATTCTAGGCAAACCCGGTTAAAACTGGTGGCGGCAGTGTGCTCACCATACGGCTTGACATGCCTGAAAGCTGATCGGGATACTGTCCGTCCGTCTTTTCGCATCGAACTGTCTTGACCGAAATCCCTTTAAGCCTGCAACTCGGGCTGCTCGCGATCCTGCTGATTCTTTCGGGTGGCTTCTCGATGGCGGAAACGGCCATGATGGCCGCCAACCGCTACCGCTTGAAATCGGCCGCCCCAAGCAACCGCGGGGCAAGGCTGGCCTTGGATTTACTCGGTCAAACCGAGCGCCTGCTCGGCATCGTGTCCCTGTTCAGCAACCTGACCAACGCCGCGGCCGCAACACTCGTCAGCGTGATCACAATCCAACTGTTCGGTCACGACAAATGGGCGCTTGGCGCCGGAACGCTGCTCGTCACCTTCCTGCTGCTCGTGTTTTCCGAGATCACCCCAAAGGTCATCGGCGCCAGTTACGCCGACCGCATCGCGCCAGTGGCGGCCTATATCCTTACACCGCTATTACGCTCGCTGCACTTTATCGTCGCATTCATCAATCTGTTCGTGTCGGGCTTGCTCGCTCTGCTCAGAATCAAGCCGGACACCGACGAAAACGCCAATCGCCTGACCCTGGAAGAACTGCGCAGCCTCGTGCTTGAAGCAGGACATTTCATTCCGCCCAAGCGCCGTTCGATTTTGCTCAATCTATTCGAACTGGAGGCCATTACCGTCGAAGACATCATGATGCCGCGCGGGAATATGGAAACGATTGATCTCGCCGATACGACGGAAGAAATTTTGAGTCGTCTTGCAACGGCGTATCACACCCGTGTTCCGGTGTACGAAAACGATCCGAACAATATCGTCGGCATTCTCCATTTGCGCCGGGTCGTCACCGCGCTCGTCGATCAGGAAATCGACCACGCGCATTTGCGCGAATTACTCGCCAAGCCATACTTTATTCCCGTCAACACGCCAATCTATTCGCAATTACAGTTCTTCCAGGAAAATCATCAGCGGCTTGGGCTCGTCGTCGACGAATATGGCGAAGTGCTTGGCTTGCTCACCGTCGAAGACATCATCGAAGAGCTGATCGGAAAATTCACGACCGGCACGCCGGGGGAACATACCAGCCTAAGCTGGAGCAAAGAGGGTTCGGTGCTCGTCGATGGCGGGCAAAACCTGCGCGAACTCAATCGCTGCCTCGGTCTCGATCTGCCGGTCGACGGTCCCAAAACCCTCAATGGCCTGTTGCTCGAACATCTCGAAGACATTCCCGAGTCGGGGCTTTCGACCCAAATTGCCGGCGTGCGGATCGAAGTGATTCAAACCCAGGACCGCCGCGTGCGCACCGCGCGCATCTTTCGTCCAACAAAGTAAATGCCGGGGCCGCCCGGAACCGATGTCCCGGTTTACAAGCAAGGCCATGCAGGGGCATGATCCCCAAATAGTAACTTTCTCAAAATTGCAATTTTCATGGTTGCGGACCCCCAACAAATACCGCTGAGCGGACTGGCCCGAGCGCTGGTGCAGCACAATCGCTTGAGCGAAGCGCAAGCCATCGAGGTTACAGAGCAGGCCAAAAGCTCGGAACTGCCATTTGCTGCGGAGGCCGTGCAGCGCGGGCTGATCAGCGGACGCGACCTGGCCAAGTTTTGTGCCGAAACCTTCGGCTTTCCGATGCTGGATTTGACGGCTTTCGACGACAGCCAGATTCCGAAAGATGCGATCGATCGGAAGCTCATCGATGCCAATCACATCATTCCGGTCGCGAAGAAGAACAATAAAATCACGATCGGCACCGCGGACCCCACCAATCTGCGCGCGCTCGATGTAGTCCGTTTCCAAACGGGCATGGCGGTCGATCCAATCATCGTCGAGATCGACAAGCTGCTGCCGATATTGAAAAAACTCGGCGAAAGCGCCGGCGACACACTGAAGAACCTGACCGGGAATATCGAAGACGAGCTTGGCGATGTAGCCGAAGTCAGCGATAGCTCCGACACCGACACAGGAGGAGTCGATGTCGACGATGCCCCAATCGTCAAATTCATTCAAAAAATTCTTGTCGATGCGATCAATGAAGGCGCATCCGATATTCACTTCGAGCCCTACGAAAAGTATTACCGGATCCGTTTCCGCACCGACGGCATCTTGCGTGAAATCTCGCAGCCGCCGCTCGCATTACGCGAAAAAATCGCCGCACGGATCAAGGTGATTTCGCGCCTCGACATTTCTGAAAAGCGCGTGCCGCAAGACGGCCGCATGAAACTCAAGCTGTCGGCCAACAAAGCGATCGATTTCCGTGTCAGCACGCTGCCGTGTCTGTACGGCGAAAAGATCGTGATGCGTATTCTCGATCCAAGCTCGGCGATGCTCGGCATCGATGCGCTCGGCTATGAGCCGGATCAGCGCCAGGCGCTGCTCGACGCGGTTGAGCGGCCTTACGGCATGGTGCTCGTGACCGGGCCGACCGGCTCGGGCAAAACGGTTTCGCTGTACACCTGCCTGAACCTGCTGAATAAAGCGGGCGTCAATATTTCGACGGCAGAAGACCCCGCCGAAATCAACCTGCCCGGCATCAACCAGGTCAACGTCAACGAAAAAGCGGGGCTGACCTTCTCCGCGGCGCTCAAATCCTTCCTGCGCCAAGACCCGGACATCATCATGGTGGGCGAAATCCGTGATCTGGAAACGGCCGAAATTTCGATCAAGGCGGCACAAACCGGCCACCTGGTTTTGTCCACCCTGCACACGAACGATGCGCCTGGCACGCTGGAACGGCTAAAGAATATGGGCGTCGCGCCGTTTAATATTGCGTCGTCGGTGATCATGATCACGGCGCAGCGTCTCGCGCGGCGTTTGTGCACTTGCAAGCGGCCGATCGAAGTTCCGCTTGAGGCACTGCTCCAGGCCGGCTACACCGAGGAAGATTTGGACGGCTCCTGGGAGCCTTACGGCCCGGTCGGCTGCGAACGCTGCAAGGGCTCGGGCTACAAAGGACGGGTTGGAATCTATCAGGTCATGCCTGTAGGTGAGGAAATGGCGCAAATCATCATGACGAACGGAAACTCGATCGACGTCGCCGCGGAAGCGCAACGTCAGGGGATCCGGGATTTACGCCAGTCAGGACTGCTTAAAGCCAAACAGGGTGTTACTTCGCTCGCCGAAGTCTTGGCTACGACAAACGAATGACAGAAGGACTATGCAGATGGCTGCAAGCCCAAAAGCAGTACGCAAACCCGCCACCGCCGCGAACCAGGACAGTGTCTTTAATTGGGAAGGCAAGGACAAGCAGGGGAAAATCGTCCGCGGCGAAATACGCGCCGGCAGCGCCTCGATCGTCCAAGCCAATCTGCGGCGCCAGGGTCTTACTGGAATCAAGGTCAAGAAGCGCAGCTTCGCGCGCGGCGGCAAGGTCACAGACAAGGATGTCGCGATCTTTACCCGTCAGTTGGCAACCATGCTGCGTTCCGGCGTGCCCTTACTGCAAGCGTTCGACATTGCCATCAAGGGTTCCAGCAATCCAGCTCTGTCGCGCATGCTGAATCAGATCCGCGCCGACGTCGAATCCGGCAGCAGTCTGGCGCAAGCCTTCCGCAAACATCCGGTGCAGTTCGATTCGCTCTATTCGAACCTCGTCGGCGCGGGCGAACAATCCGGAGCGCTCGATGCCTTATTGGAGCGGCTTGCCACGTATCGCGAAAAAATGCTCGCGATCAAGAGCAAGATCAAGGGCGCCCTGTTCTATCCGATCGCCGTCGTAACCGTGGCACTCGGCGTTGTCGCGGTCATGATGCTGTTCGTGATTCCGCAATTCAAAGCGGTTTTCACGAGCTTCGGCGCGGACTTGCCCGCGCCAACGCTTTTCGTGATGGCGCTTTCCGACGCCTTCCTGGCCTACTGGTACCTGATTTTCGGCGGCCTAGCCGTGGCAATCATCGGCCTATCGATGGCCTACAAACGCTCGCCACAGATGCAGTTTACGATGGACCGTCTGCTGCTCAAATTCCCCGTAATCGGGGAAATCATTCAAAAAGCCACCGTGGCGCGCTGGACCCGCACGCTTTCGACGATGTTTGCGGCGGGAGTCCCGTTGGTCGAAGCGCTCGATTCAGTTGGCGGCGCGGCGGGAAACCGCGTCTACCAACTCGCCACGAAGCAAATTCAGAACGATGTCAGCACCGGCATCAGCTTGACGGTTTCGATGCAGAACGCGAACGTATTCCCCATGATGGTGCTGCAAATGGTCGGGATCGGCGAAGAGTCCGGCCAGCTCGATTCGATGCTCGGGAAAGTCGCGGACTTTTTCGAACGCGAGGTCGACGATGCGGTCGACGCGCTCTCTCAACTGCTCGAACCGCTGATCATCGTATTCCTCGGCACCGTCGTTGGCGGCTTGGTCGTCGCGATGTATCTGCCAATCTTCAAACTCGGCCAAGTGGTCTGATCCGCAATTTCACCCAATCCAGCGGGCGTTGCAACAAACGCCCGCTTTGCATTTCATGAATGATTTCGACCTCGCCCTTCCTGTTTTCATAACGATCGCCGGCCTGTTCGGTTTATGCATCGGCAGCTTTCTCAATGTCGTGATTCATCGTTTGCCCAAGATGATGGAACAGGATTGGCAACGCGAAGCCGCCGAACTTCGCGGCGAACAAGCGCCCGCCTTCGAGCCTATCAGCCTGTCGCGCCCCGCCTCGCGCTGCCCGCACTGCGGAACCCGTATTGCCGCATGGCAGAACCTGCCACTCCTCTCCTATTTAATCCTCGGCGGCCGTTGTGGGCACTGCAAGGCCCGGATCAGCCCGCGCTACCCGATCGTCGAGCTGGCGGGCGGCCTGCTCGCCGGCGCATGCGCCTGGCAGTTCGGCCCGAATTGGACTGCGCTCGCGGCGATGGTTTTCTGTTGGTCCCTGCTCGCGCTGACCTTCATCGACCTCGATACCCAATTGCTGCCCGACTCGATCACGCAGCCGCTCCTATGGCTTGGTCTCCTGCTGAATCTGCGCCCGTTCTTCGTCGACCTGCCGACAGCCGTCATCGGTGCCACGCTCGGCTATCTTTCGCTCTGGAGCGTTTTCTGGGCGTTCAAACTGCTGACCGGCAAAGAAGGCATGGGCTATGGCGATTTCAAACTGCTTGCCGCGATCGGCGCCTGGCTCGGCTGGAAGCTCTTACCTTTCGTGATTCTCGCCTCCTCGGCGATCGGCGCGATCATCGGCATCGGACTCATGCTGTTTGCACGTCACGGTCGCGAAACCCCGATCCCTTTCGGCCCTTATCTTGCCGGTGCGGGCATTGCAGCGCTTTTCTGGGGCGAAACGCTTACCAATACATATCTCGCACAATTCTAAAACCTGCCCATAGTCTTGCCGCGAGACAGTGTCAGCGCTCATGAGCAGGTTTTAAGCACTTGATTTTTCGACTTTCGCAAACATATTTACGCGGCCTATTCCTTGGGCTTCGTGTTGCGTTGCGATAAACTCGTACGCTTATCCCGCAGGAGTCGAACCATGCCGATTTACGAATACCGCTGCACAGACTGCGGGCATCAAAAAGATGTCCTGCAAAAAATCTCCGATGCGCCGCTCACCACTTGCCCTTCATGCGGCAAGGAAACCTTTGTCAAGGTACTGACCGCCGCAGGTTTCCAACTCAAAGGCAGCGGCTGGTACGCCACCGATTTCAAAGGCGGCGCGAGCACGGCCGGCGCATCATCCGAATCGGCAAGCGAGACCAAAACCGAAACCGCCAAGCCCACGGGCTGCGGTGGCGCCTGTGCCTGCCATTAAATCGATGCAGTTCAAAAAATATTTCATCACCGGCCTGCTGATCTGGGTTCCGCTCACGATCACCCTCTGGGTTTTAAGCCTGATCGTCGGCACCCTGGATCAGTCCTTGCTGCTGTTGCCGCTCGAATGGCGCCCGAAGAGGCTGATCGGGTGGGATATTCCAGGCATCGGCGCCCTCCTGATGCTGCTTGTCGTGATGCTGACCGGCCTTGTCGCGGCCAACTACTTCGGCCAGCGTCTCGTCAGCTTTTGGGAAGGTCTGCTCGTACGCATCCCGTTCGTCAACTCGATCTACTCCAGCGTCAAACAGGTTTCCGACACCGTATTCGCCCCCAATGGGCAGGCTTTTCGCAAAGCCTTGCTGATCGAGTATCCGCGCCAGGGCAGTTGGACGATCGCCTTTCAAACCGGCGCGCCCGGCACGAAAATCACTTCGCACCTCGGTAGCGAATACCTGAGCCTCTATGTGCCAACGACCCCACTGCCGACTTCCGGCTTTTTCCTGATGATGCGCAAGGACGCGGTTATCGAACTCGATATGACGGTCGACGAAGCACTCAAATACATCATCTCGATGGGTGTCATTGCGCCGGACGGAAATGCTGCCCCGCACAAGCGTTGACCGCGGCTCGCCCGATTTGAACAATTTGTCCATTTTAGCCGTACCGAAACACCCCGTTAGCGGACATCCTGCGGCGGAAACAAGAAAGAAACAAAATTCCGCTTCCTAACGGCAAGACGGAAGAAATCCGGAGTTACCGATGCGTACCTGTTACAGCGGACAAGTCAGCGCCGCCCATCTCGACCAGATCGTCACCCTGACGGGCTGGGCCCATCGCCGCCGCGACCACGGCGGCGTCATCTTCATCGACCTGCGTGACCGCGAAGGTGTGGTTCAGGTCGTTTGCGATCCCGATCGCGCTGAAACCTTCAAGACCGCCGAATCGGTCCGCAACGAGTTCTGCCTCAAGGTCGTCGGCAAAGTGCGCCGCCGCCCCGAAGGCACGACAAACCCCAATCTCGTTTCCGGCGAAGTCGAAGTGCTCTGTCATGAACTCGAAGTGCTGAACCCCTCGGTCACACCGCCGTTTCCGCTCGACGACGAAAACCTCTCGGAAACCGTGCGCCTGACGCACCGTGTCATGGATCTGCGCCGCCCCTACATGCAGAACATCATGATGCTGCGCTACCGCACCGCGCGCGCGTTCCGCCGCTTCCTCGACGAGGCCGGCTTCATCGACATCGAAACGCCGATGCTGACCAAGAGCACGCCCGAAGGCGCGCGCGACTATCTCGTGCCGAGCCGCGTGCACGACGGCCACTTCTTCGCTCTGCCGCAGTCGCCGCAGCTCTTCAAACAGATGCTGATGGTGTCGGGCTTCGACCGTTATTACCAGCTTACCAAGTGCTTCCGCGACGAGGATCTGCGCGCCGAGCGCCAGCCCGAGTTTACTCAGGTCGATATCGAAACCTCGTTCCTGAACGAGACCGAAATCACCGCGATCATGGAAGACCTGTTCCGCACGGTGTTCAAGGAAGCCGCGAACATCGAACTGCCGAACCCGTTTCCGCGCATGAGCTTTGCCGAAGCGATGGCGAAATACGGCTCCGACAAGCCGGACCTGCGCGTCACGCTCGAATTCACCGAACTCACCGACGTGATGAAAACGGCCGAATTCAAAGTTTTCTCGGGCGCCGCGAACCTGGCCGACGGCCGTGTGGCGGGTCTGCTGATTCCGGGCGGCAGCGCGCTCACGCGCGGCGAAATCGACGCCTACACCCAGTTCGTCGGCATCTACGGCGCGCGCGGGCTGGCCTACATCAAGTTCAACGAAATCGCCAAGGGCCGCGACGGCATGCAGTCGCCGATCGTCAAGAACCTCTCCGACGAAGTGCTCAAGCTCATCGTCGAGCGTTCCGGCGCGCAGGACGGCGACTTGATCTTCTTCGGTGCCGACCGCGCCAAGGTGGTCAACGACGCGCTCGGCGCTCTGCGCCAGAAGATCGGCCACGAGAAAGGCCACCTCTCGGGCGCGGCCTGGGCGCCGGTGTGGATCGTCGACTTCCCGATGTTCGAGTACGACGAGGACGAAAAGCGCTGGAACGCCTGCCACCATCCGTTCACCTCGCCGAAGGACGAACATGTCGCGCTGCTTGCCAGCGATCCGGGCAAGTGCCTCGCCAAGGCTTACGACCTGGCGCTCAACGGCTACGAAGTCGGCGGCGGCTCGGTGCGTATCCACCGCGAGGACGTACAGTCGCAGGTGTTCGACGCGATCGGCATCGGCGAAGAAGAAGCACGCATCAAGTTCGGCTTCCTGCTCGACGCGCTCAAGTACGGCGCGCCGCCGCACGGTGGCCTCGCCTTCGGCCTGGACCGCATCGTGATGCTGCTCGCCGGCACCGAGTCGATCCGCGACGTGATCGCCTTCCCGAAAACCCAGCGCGCGCAATGTCTGCTCACCCAGGCGCCGAGCCTCGTCGACGAGAAGCAGTTGCGCGAGCTGCACATCCGTCTGCGCAACCCGCAGCCCGCGGCGGACTAAGTCGGCCTCAGCCCCCGCGCCTTATCCTGCGCGGGGGCTTCTTCCACTATTTACCGGCTTACCCAAAACAGTCTCAGTCCCGGCCTCAACTCTGCTCCAGCAAGGCCGTAGTAACGGGGAGACATGGGAAAAGTCGACGAACTCTCCGTTTTGGTGGTGGAACATCAGAGCAACATGCAGACGCAACTGCGCAGCATGCTCGCTCTGTGCGGCATCACGCGCGTGCAAAGCGCGATGTCCGCCACGACCGCCGTGCGCAAGCTCAAAGAAGGCGGCTTCGACATCGTGCTGAGCGAAAACAACCTCGGTGCCGAGCAAACCGGCCAACATCTGCTTGAAGACATTCGGCAGCATCAACTGGCTCCGCTCACGACGCTCTTCATCATGATCACCAGCGAAGGGGCTCAGCAACGCGTCGTCAGCACCGCCGAACTGGTTCCCAACGATTACATCCTCAAACCCTTCACGACGGAAAACCTCCATCGGCGGCTCCAACGCGCGCTGAGCAAGCGCGACGCCTTCACGCCGATGTGGCAATTGATCGAAAACGGCAAAATCCTTGAAGCGATCACGGCTTGTGAAGAGGGCCTGCAAAAATATCCGCAATACGAACTCGACTTCACACGCCAACGTGCCGAATTGCTGGTTTCGATCGGACAGATTGCAGAGGCGCAGGCTCTGTATAGCCAAGTGCTGCGGGAACGCCCGGTCCCGTGGGCACAACTCGGGCTCGCCAAGACACAGTTCTTGACCAAGAACTTCGAGCAGGCCGAGCTTCAGCTCAAAGCCTTGCTTGAAGCCAACGCGTTTTTTCTCGATAGCTACGACTGGTTGGCGCGCACGCAGGAAGCCAAGGGCGACCCTTCCGCCGCGCGCGAAGCGCTGGCTCAGGCAACGAAAGTTTCGCCGCACGTCACGCGTCGTCTGCGCCGGCTCGGCGAACTGGAACTTGAGCTTGGCGAATGCGCGGATGCGGAGAAAACACTTACCGACCTGGTCGAGCAAACCCGCTATTCGGGCTTTCGCGACCCGGAAGACTATCTGCGCCTCGTCAAAGCCCAGCTCGGGGCCGGCGCAACCGAGCGCGCCGAAACGGCAATCCGCGATCTCGACCGCAGCATGCGCGGCCCGAAGGCGGAACTCTGCAAATCCCTCTCGCAAGCCCTGCTGCACGCCCAGAAGGGTAACGAACATCAAGCCGCCGAAGCCGCCGAACGCGCGGCCGGGCTATTCGACGACACGCTGGAACTGACGCTGACGCTGAAAAAAGACCTCACCCGCGCCTGTCTCACGCATAAGCTCGAAGAGCAGGCGACCGATGTCGTCATGAACATCCTGCGCAACACTTCGGACGATGCGGTAGCCCAGGACATTCAGAAAATGTTTGGCGAACTCGGCCAAAGAGAACTCGGCGAAGTCATCGCCACGCGCCAGCGCACCGAAGTCAAAAACATGATGGCCACGGGCGCCGAACTCGCACAAAAAGGCGATTTTTCCGGCGCCGTCGAGCATATGGCCGAAGCCGCGCAGCGCATGCCCGGCAATACGCTGGTGCTGTTCAACGCCGCACTCGCGCAACTCAAATACATCGAGCACTGCGGCTGGAACGAACGCCACGCGACCCAGGCGCGCGAGCTTATCGGCCGTCTGCGCACGCTCGATCCCGGCAATACCAAGCTCGGCCCGCTGCACACCTATTTCAACAACCTGAGCAAGCAACAACCGGCAAAAAAACGCGTTGCGGCCTGAAGCTTGAGCGCAATTCATTCATTCTGAATACCCGCCTGTTACACTGTATAAACCTTATCTTCAAGGGTTTTCGCAGTGCTTACGCCGCTCTTCCGGCTTCTGCTCAGTATCATCCTCGTTCTGAGCGCGCTGTCAGCAAACGCCCGCGGTGACCACGAGTTGAGCACAGACCCCGCCATTCATGGCGGGGTCAGCGAAACAAGCGTTACTGGCGCTGAAAGCGCGCCCTCCAACTTGTGGCGAGGAAGCCCCAACTTTCAAGTTGGGGTGACTCACCTCTTTTCGCATTCCGACGAAATCCCAATCCAGGCCCTGCCGGTCGAGGCCCGCACTACCCTGACCTTGATCGACCAAGGCGGCCTCTTTCCTTTCCGCAGGGATGGCGTCGTATTTCAAAACCGGGAATCCCGCCTGCCCTCGCGCACGCGTGGCTGTTACCGCGAATACACCGTCCCCACGCCGGGCGCGGGCGACCGCGGCGCGCGGCGCATCATTGCCGCTTGCGATGGCGTGCGGTACTACAGCGACGACCACTACCGCAGTTTCAGAAAGATCCGCAGATGAATGCCATCCCTCGGCAAACCAGCAGCGTTACAGACCCCGCCCATGCGGGCGTCTATCGCTGTAAATCGAGCGAAAGCCAAGCCGCGCTCGATGCCGCCCATGCATTGCGCTTTACCACCGCTTCAATGGAACTCGCCACGGCTAATAAAGGCATTGTCCTCGAAAGCTTCGCCTCGGCGCTGCGCTTTCCCGAATGGTTCGGCGCGAACTGGGACGCGCTCGCCGATTGCCTCATGGACCTTTCCTGGCTCGACGCCCCCGGCTATCTGATCGTGCTGCGCTCCGCGCCCGATATCGCCGCCCGACTCGGCAAAGACTACGCGACACTGATCGGCGTGCTCGAAGATGCCGCTGACTTCTGGCGCGATGAAGGCCGCCCATTTTGCATTTTGTTCGAGAACGGTCATGCGCCGCTCAAAGCGCTGCCGAAAGCGAAATGAATTACAAAAGGCCAGTTTCGGTTCTCGTCGTCATTCACAGCCCCACGCTCGAATGTCTGCTGATCGAACGCGCGCGCCACCCGGGCTTTTGGCAATCGGTCACCGGCAGTCAGGAAGACGACGAAACGCTTGCCGAAACCGCGCTGCGCGAGGTGTTCGAGGAAACCGGAATCCATGCGGCGCCGGATGATCTGCTCGACTGGCAAATGAGTCAACAGTTCGAACTTCTCGATCTCTGGCGCCACCGCTACGCCCCCGGCGTCACGCACAACACCGAACACGTTTTCAGCCTCTGCGTGGCGCGCGATACATCTGTGGAGCTATCGCCGACGGAGCACCGCGCATGGCGCTGGCTGCCGCTCGAAGAAGCCGTGGAGGCTTGTTTCTCCTGGACCAACCGGGACGCAATCCGGGCGCTGCCGGAAAAAGCGCGAGCAATGCGCGCTCGATAGCTCCACGATCGTTAGCGACTATTTCGGCTAACTGTTTTGTCAGGAAGCATGCAAGCCATTGTCATTGTTACGCAGGCGTAATAATGGCCCACTACACTCACCGAACTCGTCAGCCTCTGTGATGTATCAGTGCCATGACCCAAACGACGGACACGGTGGAACCTCTCGACTCGCCGCTCGCACGCGGCAAAGCGTCTTTGACGCAGATTCTGAAACGCCTTACGCAATTGCGCACGGAAGTGGCGGAAGATGGGCACAAGATCTATCACCGCTGGCAGCATTCGATCCGACGGCCGACGTTCGCCGCCTCGGCCTTGAACCTGGCCCATTACCAAGTGCTGCGCCACCATGACATCCGCCCGCTGCAACGCGATCTGATGAGCTATGGCCTGTCTTCCTTGGGCCGCCTCGAAGGCCGCGTGCTGGCGACGCTGGATGCGACCGCCACGGCCCTTGAGGGCATTCTCGGCTTGACGCCGGCCTCAAGCCTCGACTTTCCGGCCCACAAGCAATTCTTTCGCGGCGAACGCAAGCTGGCCGCCAATACCGCCAAATTGTTCGGCCCCGCCCTTCATGGACGGCGCGAGCACATCATGGTGACGCTCGCGAGCGAGGCCGCGGAAAGTCCCGCAGGACTAATCGCACTCGCCAAGCTCGGCATGAATGTGGTTCGCATCAATTGCGCTCATGACGATGCAGGGGCTTGGCAGGCCATGATCGACCATGTGCGGATAGCGGAAGCGACGGCAAATCATCCGATCAAGATTCTGATGGATATCGCAGGGCCAAAGTGCCGCACGCTTGAGGTCGCCCATCCCGACAAGAACACATCGCTCAATCCCGGCGATTGTCTGCTGCTGTGCCGGAACGCGCTTGGCGATCACGCCGATTTTCCGTTTCGCGCCACTTGCAGCCTGCCAGTGATTGAACGGCTCAAAGTCGGCGATCGCGTCTATGTCGACGACGGCCGTTTCGGCGGCGTGGTTGAGGCGCTGATTGAAGACGGCGCGGTGCTGCGGATTCGTCGCGCCAAGGTTGGCGGCGGCAAGCTCAAGCCGGAGAAGGGCCTCAATTTTCCCGATACCGATCTGGGCTTGAGTCCGCTCACCGCAAAGGATTTGACCGATCTCGATTTCGTTGTCGCCCACGCCGATATGGTCGGCTACTCGTTTGTCGAGAAAGCGGCGGACATCCATCTGCTGCAAGGCGAGTTCGCCAAGCGCCGTTCCGATTGGGAGCGGCTCGGGCTGGTGGCCAAGATCGAAACCCCGCTCGCGGTCACGAATCTTCCGGAAATCATCGTCGCGGCGGCCGGTCATCAACCGTTCGCGGTAATGATCGCGCGTGGCGATCTCGCGGTCGAGATCGGCTTCGAGCGTCTCGCCGAGATGCAGGAGGAGATACTGTGGCTGTGCGAAGCCGCGCACATTCCCGCAATCTGGGCGACCCAGGTGCTCGAAAGTTTGATCAAGACCGGCGTGCCATCGCGCGGCGAGATGACCGATGCCGCCATGTCGGCGCGCGCAGAATGCGTGATGCTCAACAAAGGGCCGAACGTAGCCGAAGCGGTCGAGGCGCTCGATCGTCTGTTATGGCGCATGTCCGAGCACCAGTCGAAGAAAACGCCACAACTGCGCGCGCTGCACTCCTGGTAGCGCGATTCGTCCAGTGGCAGGAGTGGCTGTTCGGCAAGCAATTGACCGAACATGCCGCGCGGTGGCGGTTTGAGAACAGCCTGGAAACGGCTTATTCTGAACACGCTTATATTCACGATCAGCGAGGCATCCCGTGCACAAACCAATCATCAATATCGCCGACGTAGAACTCCTGCCGCGCCCGCCGCACATGGCCCCAACCGGCAAGGCGGCGGAACGCTATGAGGCTAAAGCCGGGTCCATCGGCCAACGCCTCGGGGCGCAAAAACTCGGCTACGGCATCGTCGCCATTGCGCCGGGCAAACGCGCTTTCCCGTACCACACCCATCTTGCCAACGAGGAAATGTTCCTCGTGCTCGAAGGCAGCGGCGAAATCCGGATCGGCGAACAGGTTTACCCGATTACCCAAGGCGATGTCATCGCTTGCCCGGCTGGCGGCCGGGAAACCGCGCATCAGATCATCAACACCGGCGCGGTGGAATTGCGCTACCTGGCCGTCAGCACCCGGCTCTCGCCCGAAGTCGCGGAGTACCCCGACGCGGGCAGTTTCGCCGTTCTTGCCGAACGTCCCGCAAGCGCCGGCAAGCCATCGCCGATGCTGATGTTCGTTGGCCGCGAAGAGCAAAGCCTGAACTATTGGGAAAATACGTAGAACCTGCTCATAGGAAGGAGACCAGCATGACCGACATACCAAGCATCATGTCCCACGTCTCGATCGGCACGAATCGCTTCAAGGAAGCCGTCGCCTTCTACGACAAAGCATTGGCCACGGTCGGCGCGCGCCGCGTGCTGGAAGTTCCCGGCGTGGAAGCTGTTGCCTACGGCAAGCAATTCCCAGAATTCTGGATTCAAGCACCGATCGACGGGAAGCCAGCCAACGTCGGCAACGGTACGCATTTCGGCTTTATTGCACCCGACAAAGAAACCGTCGACGCTTTTTATGCCGCGGCTATCGCCGCCGGGGCCGCCCCGGACGGCGCGCCCGGCGGGCGGCCGCATTACGGCGAGGCGTATTATGGCTGCTTCGTGCGCGACCTCGACGGGCACAAGATCGAAGCCATGTTCTGGGATATGTCGAAAGATCCGTCGCACTGCGCATAAGGAACCAGACAGGAAGGTGGCCCTCCTGTACCATCCAGCCCCTTCCCTGTTTTAGAGCCACTAACAAAACCCTGCATGCTGCGTTGCGCTCACTTGCCGTGCGTTTTGCACTGTCTGCGTTTCGCGCGCCTTGCCTGCACCGCTTCGCTGGGTTTTGTTAGCGGCTCTGTGAATCGCCATGAACACCCGCCCAGAACTCCTCGCCCCCGCCGGCTCGCTGGCGATGCTCGAAACCGCGTTCGCCTTCGGCGCGGACGCTATTTATGCCGGCCAGCCGCGCTACAGCCTGCGCGCGCGCAATAACGAGTTCGGCAGCCTCGAAAATCTCAAGCTCGGCATCGACCGCGCACACGCGCTGGGTAAACAGTTCTACCTCGTCAGCAACGTCTATCCACACAACGCAAAAGTCAGAAGCTACCTCGCCGACATGGCGCCGGTCGTCGCGCTCAAACCGGACGCCTTAATCATGGCCGATGTCGGCTTGATCGACATGGTGCGCGAAACCTGGCCGAAGATGCCGGTGCACTTGTCCGTTCAGGCAAACACCGTCAATTACGCCGCCGTGCGTTTCTGGGGCAAGCTCGGCGTGCGGCGAATCATTTTGTCGCGCGAACTTTCGCTCGACGAAATCCGCGAAATCCGCGATGCCTGCCCGAACATGGAACTCGAAGTTTTCGTGCACGGCGCGCTCTGCGTCGCCTATTCCGGCCGCTGTCTGCTTTCGGGCTATTTCAACCATCGCGATCCGAACCAGGGCACCTGCACGAATTCATGCCGCTGGAAATACGACGTCAAACCGGCGGAAATCGACGCCTCGGGCGACGCTCGCTGCGTCACATCGGCGGAAAACGAAAATCCCGCTGCCAAGGTTTACCTGCTTGAAGAGGAAACGCGCCCCGGCCAGTTGATGCCGATCGAAGAAGACGAGCACGGCACCT
The DNA here is from genome assembly GCA_009781175.1 of Betaproteobacteria bacterium. GTDB lineage: Bacteria > Pseudomonadota > Gammaproteobacteria > Burkholderiales > Rhodocyclaceae > Niveibacterium. The sequence goes on along the minus strand of WQYQ01000020.1, from coordinate 37,732 downwards.
ATGTGATGAACTCGAAAGACCTGCGCGCGATCGAGCATGTCGCGAAGCTGATCGAAATCGGCGTCGACTCGCTCAAGATCGAAGGCCGCACCAAATCGCCCTATTACGTCGCGCGCACCTGCCAGAGCTACCGCCGCGCGATTGACGACGCACTCGCCGGCCGGCCGCTCGACATGCGCCTGCTTGGCGAACTCGACGGACTCGCCAGCCGCGGCTACACCGACGGCTTCTACGAGCGCCACCACACCCAGGAATATCAGAACTATTTGCGCGGCCATTCCGAATCAGAGCGCAGCCAATATGTCGGCGACCTCACCCATTACGGCGCCGATGGCCTCGCCGATGTCCTTGTGAAAAACAGATTCGCCGTTGGGAACCGCGTCGAAATCATTCATCCACGCGGAAACCATCAAACGACCATCGAGGCGATGTACAAACCCGACGGCACGCCCACCGAAATCGCGCCAGGCAGCGGACATCAGGTTCGGGTCAAGTTACCCGTGGACTGCGAAGGCGCGTTCATCGCACGGTTTCTTTGAGTAAAGAAAGCCACCGCCCTTGTATCTTTCATTCCGTCATGGTTCGCCACCATGACTTGAGAGGAAGGCAGCTTGTATTGTGGAGGTCAAATAATTTCGGACGCGCCGATAGGTTGTTGCGCTGCCAGTTCGGCTTCGTTCTGCGCGAGCCAGCAGCGCCTCATTGCCGTTTCGGCCAGGGCTCGAATGTCAAAACGAGCCTCGCCGCTCCGGCGGAGTCGAAGAATCTTTCGGCAGCAGGCGGTTGCCGATTTCTTCGGCCGATAGTTCGCCTTTACGGTCGAACGGCAAGCGGCCATAGTCGCGCGTTACGATATCGCCATACACACGGTAAGCGAATTTGCCGTTTGAGTCCTTCAATTTCGGCAACTGGCGCAAGAGTTCGATCAAGGAGGTGCGCGCATCGACCGTCACGATCGCATCGCCGAGCCGCGGCAGCACGACGGACTCGCCCGTCATTCCCTTGGCGAATTCTTGTCCATTGATTTCGACCGCAAAACGCATTCCATCGATCGCGACATCCTGTGCGTTCGGATTCGTGACGCGCAATTTCATGCGGATGGTTTGCTCAAACAGCGTCGCATCTTGTAAATCGAGCCCCACCACGCGGACTTCGGGCTTCTCAAGCCCAAGCGCCATCAGCGCGCATGCGCTTAAAAAGAGTGGCAAGCATGCCGCAAGAAACATTCGGCGCCGCATTTCAATTCCTCCCGGAAAGTTGTTCAAGCACACGCTACTTTGGCAAACCTATGCGTATACGGCATGCTTGCCCGCAGAAATCCACCACAACAAGCGCATACACAATGGACTTAGCCCCAATCATCAAGGAAATCGGACGGGGCGCCAAGGGCGCCAAACCGCTGAGCGAAAATTTGGCCGCAGCGTTATTTGGCCAGATGCTCGATGGACAAGTGCCCGATCTGGAGCTTGGCGCGATCTTGCTCAGCCTGCGCATCAAAGGCGAAGCGGCCGAAGAAATCGCGGGCTTCAAAAAGGCGATGGACGCGCGCACCACGCACATTGAAGTGCCTCACGGGCCGCGCTGTGTTGTGCTGCCAAGCTATAACGGCGCGCGCAGACAGGCGAACCTGATGCCTCTTGTTGCAAGCCTGCTCGCACGCCGCGGTGTACCCGTGCTGATTCAAGGGCACCACGACTTCGCTGAGCGGAGCAACCCGTTCGAACTGCTCGCACGGCTCGGTGTCGAGGCGTGCGCCAATCCCGCCGCCGCGGCGGAACAGCTCGGCAAGCACGGACTGGCCTGCATTCAATTGGAAAAATTGAACCCCGGCTTGGCAAAACTATTGTCGCTGCGCCAGCGGCTCGGCCTACGCAACACGGCCCACACGCTTGCCAAACTGCTCGACCCCTGCCCTGGCCGCAGCGTCCGCGTACTGGCACTGACCCACCCCGAATATTTCGACCGCATGAGCGAGCAGCTACAACGGGAGGCGGGCCATGCGCTACTCATGCGCGGCACGGAAGGCGAGGCTTATGCCCATCCGCGGCGGCGTCCACGTTTGCTGGGTTTCTTCGCCGGAAAGCCGGTTGAGCTTTTTGCGCGCGAGGAAGGCAGCGATCTGTTACGCGAGGCAGGCGAAAGCGGCAAAATCACGGCCAATGCCGCACTGATTACCGCCATGCTCGACGGCACGCTTCCCGTGCCGCAGCCGATTCTCGATCAGGTTGCGGCGCTCGAACAACTCGCCCATGCCTGACAAACCGCAATTTATTCCTGGCTCAGCACAGGCTGCGCTTCCTGCTGCGAGCGGAAGCGCTTCGCAAGCGCGCGCGCCTGGCTGATCACGGCCCAGCGATACGCCGTGATATGAAAGAGTTTGCGCGCCCGATCCGTCCAGCGAGTATGCCATTCCATGACACGGCCATAGAACTCGATCCGGTCATAGCTGCCGGACTCGAAAACTCGCCGGAACGCATCCTGGTGCAGCAAGGTGGCGGGGGATGTCGTTTTATGGTTGGAATCGAACGCCGTCTTGAGAATCACGAGCGTCCGGCCTGCCGCGATGCATAGATCCATCGCGACCGTCGTATCGCCAAAACGATAGCGCCAAACCTCTCCCCGCCCCTGCGCGCAAAATGCTTCCAGCATTGCGCGATAGAAGCGGCCTTGCGCGTTATCCGGCGCCACGGCCGTGCCCGTCCCCACTTTCCAGCCGGAAGCTTCGAGCCGGCCATACTCGGCCAGGGCCGCCGCAATATCTTCGGGCCGGGTTAAAACATCCAACGCGAGTTGGATGCCTTCGTTTTCAAGCTTGCTGCGTTGCTTGCGCGTATTCGTGCGCAGATTTTTCCCACGCCCATTCCAATAGGTTTCGAAATCGGTATCGATATCGACCCATGCGGTTTCGATGTAGTCTAAATGATCGATCAATGGACCATTTTCCGGCGGCGTGACGAAACGCGAATCAAGCTGAGTCAGGCCGACGCTCAGCGTAATGCCCGGCAATGCCCGGATCAGGGCCGGTAATAGATTTGCGGGCAAATCTCCCGGGCGGGCAATCCATGCGCCGAGCGGCAGTTGAGACGGCTGAAAGGTATGCCAGCGGCCGCGCCCAAGCGGCAGCAGAATCGCGGCGGCGACAGCATCTTCGCCACGCTGGGCGATTGCGATCCGCTCCGCCCCCGAACCAAAACATTCAAGCAAGGGGAGCAAGAAAGCGGTGTCGAGAAAGGGCAGGTTGCCAGACTCAGCATTCAACGTATTCCATTTGGCGGAAAGCCGTGAAAGCTGTGCTGCGGGATACAAGGTCCAGGCAATTGTCATTATTCCATCCGAAAGTAAGGCTCAAATATCTTAAAAGGCCGAGGAACTATTTCCGGCCCGCCACGCCATGCGCGAGGACCTGCTCAAGCAATGCCACGAGTTCCTTGGTACGTGCCTCGCGCGAGTGCCGCCGCGCGGTTTCCAGTAAGGACGCAGGCGCTTCCCCCTGTGCCAGTTGAGCCAGGAAACGCTTCAGCGCAAGTTCTACGGCCGCACTGTCTTCAAGCGCGACACCGCCGCTGATGCCATTGTTCGCCAAGAGTTTCGCCGTATCGCCAGGGGGATCGGCCAATGCCAGGATCGGCCTGCCGGCGCGCAGATATTCGTAGACCTTGGCCGGAATCTGCTCGTTGCAGTTATTGCCTTGCATGACGAGCAGCGCATCCGCGCGCATCATTTCGGCGAGCGCGTCGCGGTAAGGCACGGGTGGCATCAATTCGATCAGATCGCCGATCCCGTTTTCGGCCGCGAACGATTTGAGCATGTCGTCATGCGCGGAAGCCCGGAAACGCAGCGCGAAACCCGCGGCATTGATGAGGCCCGCCGTCTTCAAGCGCCCAAGCGCCGCGAAAAGCGCGCGCGGGTCGCGCTCGGAAGGGTAGACGATACCGCTGTGTAAAATCGTGATCCGCCCGGGATTCAGCACCTCCCCGCCGCCTGTCAGACCGGCAAAGCTCGGCTCATCATAGCCGTTCTCGATGACACGAATCCGCGCCGCGAACGCGGGATAGCGCCGCTGATATTCTTCCGCCGCACCAGGCGTCGTAAACACCGAACTCACGGCACGCGTAACCGCCTCTCTTTCGATTTGATCGTAACTCCGCCACGTAGCAGGATCGGCCGGATAACCATCCTGCGCCATCGGGTCGCGGAAATCGGCAATCCACGGCAAACCGCTGCGGCGCGCAAGCTGTGCACCGATCAAATGCGCCGTAGCGATCGGATAAGTGCTCCAGATCGCATCGGGTTTGAGACGCCGAATCAATTCCATGCCCTTGGGAATCGCGCCCCAGCGCCAACTTTGCCAGCGGTCGGGACGCGCCCATGCCGCCGGATAGCGCCCAAAGAGGGCGAGATGCTTCGCCGTATTCAGCGCAAAAGCCCGCTCCACATGAACGGTATCCGGCACTTCCGCGAGCAGATCCGAATTCGTCCGCTCGTAGGCGCGCGGATTCGCGCTCAAAACGATAGGTTCCCAACCATGCTTGGGGAGTTGCTGTACGAAACGCAGGGTACGTTGAATTCCACTGCTGCCCGCCAAGGGCGGAAAATGATAGGCGACCATCAACAATCGGCGCGTCATGCTTGATCCTGGTTATCGATTAATTCTTCCAAAGTTTTCGCCATCCATTCGAGATCCTCAGGCGTCAGATCCTGATGACAACCGATCTGGAAAACGTGACGCGCCCACAAATCGCCCGCATCGCCATCCAGCCTGGGCGTATCCGGCCAACGGTCGTCCCAGCGGAAAACGGGAATGCCGCTGCGGCGCACCAGTTGGTACACCTCGTCCGGCTTTTTTACCCACAGCGGGAAAACATAAGGTGCCGCGGATGAGGGACACTCGGGCATCAGCGGATAGGCGCCACGCATTCCCGACAGACGCCCGGCCAGCCAGCGGTAGTTTTTCTGACGCTGCCGAACGATACGTTCCTTCGACCCCATGCCGACAAGCAAGTGCGCCACGCGGGTAAGACGGCGAAAGGGCAAGGCCCCTTGCGCAAAATCACGCTGCGCGGCTTGGATTGCCTGATCCAAAGTCCGCGCCACCGGCGGCGCGGAAATAGACGCGGGGGCATCACCCCCTCTAGCCATTCTTTTGGCGCGAAACACGCCCGCCAACAAAGTGTTGAGCCCCGGCAAACGCCCATGGGCGGAGGCCATCTCCAAAGCATCGGCAAGAATACGCAGCCCCGCCTGAACGGATCGCGTTCCCAGCTTGACGCCTTCGACATCCGCGGAACGTCCGATCAGACAGCCACCCTCGCCAACAGGGAAAAATTTGGTCATGCTCGCGATCGCGTAATCGCCCCAGCCGCCCACCGGGCGACCTGCCGCGGTTCCAAAAAAAGCATGGGCGCAGTCCTCGATCAACACGATCCCTTCCGCGTCGCAGAAAGCACGCACGCGCGACATATCACGTGGGATGCCGAAATAATGCGGCACGATCATGGCGCGACAGCTACGGATGACTTCCAGCGGCAAGGCATCGAACGCAGCCTCGCCGACCGCATCAATGGGATAAAACACAGGCTCAGCCCCCAGCGCAACAGCAGGAGCCACCATGGTAGGACAGTGGTAAGTAGGCACCAGAACACGTGCCCCCGGCGTGCAGCCGGCAAGTCTCAGTGCCAGAGCGATCGCTGCGCGGCCGCTGGTCGTGGGAAGAACATGACAATGATCGAGAACGCAAGGCAGAGCGCTGTTTTTTCGGCCTAGAAAATAGCGCCAGGAAAGCACTGGCAAACGCGGGGGCATTTGTGAGGACTGTTTTTTTGATAGACGCATGCGGTAATGAGGTTCAGTCCAAAAAATGATTGGGAGTTTGTCACATGAAGCGGGGGCTGCGTCTCTTATAATATGACCTTAGCTGTCGGAACCCCTGTTAAGTGTTTGACGGCAGCTTGGCCTTTTTTCTCCGGGGGACCTCTTGGATATTCGTAAAGAACTCGCCACGATTTTCGATGAATTGCTCAGTCTTGGCGGACGCAGCAGTACCTTCACCGATGCCACGCCCTTGCTGGGCGCGCTGCCGGAACTTGATTCAATGGCCGTCGTTGGAGTCATTGGCGCCATCGAAGAGCGCTTCGGCATTGTATTCGACGATGACGAAATCGATGGATCGACCTTCGCCAACTTCGGCAATCTCGTGCAACTGATTGACTCCAAGCTTTCGGCCTGATCGGGCGTGAGCTTCGAAACCCAACGCTTCTTTCTGGAGCGGAAAGAAGGCGGGGCGCGTTTCTGCACGCTCTTGACGCCCGCAAATCGCAAACCGCGCGGCGGGCTCTTGATCCTGGCGCCATTTGCCGAAGAGGCCAACAAAACCCGTCGCTTGTGCCTCGAAACCGCGCGCACTTGTGCCGCGGCGGGATGGAGCGTGCTTCTAGGCGATTTGACCGCCTGTGGGGAAAGCGCAGGCGACTTCTCTAGTACAAGCTGGTCGGATTGGCTCGCGGATGTCGCGGACTTCGCTGGATTCCTGCGCGAAAAAAGTGATGGGCCGCTGATCTTGCTCGGCCTGCGCCTTGGCGCATTGCTCGCAGCGAATGCGATGGCAAGCGGGTTGAAAGCCGATGGACTGTTTTTGTTCTGCCCGATCACGAACGGCAAACAGGCGCTGATGCAATTTCTCCGCCTCGGTGCTGCTGCGGATCTGAACGCAAGCGAAGCCGCGCGCATCGATACCCGCCCGCTGCGCGCGAAACTCGCGGCGGGAGAGAACGTCGAAATCGCGGGCTACAGTCTGTCTCCCGCTCTCGCGGCAGGCATTGAAGCCACCCAAGTAACCGCCGACATGAGCTTGCCCGCGCAACTGGCGTGGCTGGAAGTCGTTTCAAGCGATCCTCCCGCCGCAACGCCCGCCGTCGAAGCCCTGACAAACCGTTTGCGTGAAGCGGGACACTCACTCGATATACGGCTGCACCGCGGCCCCGCATTCTGGCAAACCCAGGAAATCGAACAGCTTCCCGAATTGCCCAAAGAAATCGTCGCCTTGCTTGAAAAGTTCACAGAGGAAACGGCATGACGCGGACACCGGAAGCACGGGTCCAGCCCGTCGACTTTCTCTGCCACGCTCAAACGCTCAGCGGGATGTTTCATCCCGGCGCGGGAAATGCGGAAATTGGCGTCGTCATCGTTGTCGGCGGCCCGCAAACCCGTGTCGGCGCCCACCGGCAGTTTGTATTGCTGGCGCGCGCTCTAGCCGCCGCCGGCTATCCATGCCTGCGCTTCGACTATCGCGGCATGGGCGACTCGGAAGGCGAGCCAAGAAACTTTCTCGAAGTTCAAGATGACATTCACGCCGCGATCGACTGCTTGTATGCGCAAGCCCCCTCGCTCAAAAAAGTAGCGCTATGGGGGCTCTGCGATGGCGCAAGCGCGGCCGTCTTTTATGCCCCAGGCGATCCGAGAGTGGCTGGCCTCGCGCTCTTGAACCCCTGGATCAGAACCGAAGCCGGCGCGGCCGCCGCTCTTTTGAGCGATTACTATGGCCGGCGCATTTTTTCGCCGGATTTCTGGAAAAAGATCCTCTCCGGTAGAGTCAATTTGCTGGCTCGCATACGTGAATTCATAATGAATTTAGCGACAGCCAAGCAAACAAACAAAACAAATCCAAGCTCGTCCTTGCCGGAACGATTCGCGCAAGGCTTGATTGGATTCAAAGGCCGGGTATTGCTGGTCCTTTCGGGCAACGACCTGACCGCCGCCGAATTTCGCTCGGCTTTGTCTGCCCCTCCTTTAGAAGCCGCAATCGAAAACAGCCTACTGGCACACATCGAGCTGGCGGAAGCAAACCACACCTTTTCCAGCGCCGAATGGCGCGGAAAAGTGGAGCAGGCAACGCTTGAATGGCTCAGCACCTTGAGCATGTAAGACTTCACAGCGCGCCATAGCACAGCAGCATTATTGGCGCATGAATCGCGTAACATAAAATCTTGCAGCGTCCGCTTTGCCAGACCCCAGGCAAATGCCAAGGATGCGGGCTGGAGTGAGTGGACATGAAGCAGTGGACAGTAATTTTTCTTTTTGCGCTCTCAGGAGTCGCCGTGGCGCAAAATGACCTGGGAGTTTTGGGATGTGGAGAGCTCAAAAACGCGTTTGGCCCGCTTGATTATCGTGTCACACCACAGGACACGCGCGATCTTGTCGACAATGCCCACTTCACGCCTTCGGTCGAAAGCTTAATAAAGGGAAATACCTCCGTTACAGCCGGGCCAGACATCGATTACACGCTACGCGCGTATCCGAATCATCCGCGCGCGCTACTTGCGATGATGAATCTTTCATTCAAGGAAAAAACGACCAAACCCCGAGGGTCCCACTATTCCGTCGAATGCTGGTTCGACCGCGCAGAACGTTTTCGCCCGGACGATGGCGTTGTGCAAATGCTGTATGGCATCTACCTGTTGAAGCTTGGGCGCACGAGCGAGGCGGTTAAAAAGTTCGAGGCCGCGGAAGCGACTGCCGATGGGGACCCGAATCTCTACTACAACCTGGGTTTGGCCTACTTCGACCTGAAAAAGTACGACCGGGCGCTGGACTATGCCCATAAAGCCTATGCATTGAATTTCCCGCTCCCGGGGTTACGCGACAAATTAAAGCGTATGCACGCCTGGAAAGACCTTCCTCCACCACCACAAAACAGCGCCCCTCAGAACAACGACTCTCAGGGCGTTGGCAGCATCCAGCGTGTCGAAAAAACCCAGAGTGACACCCTTCAGAACAACAACGATTCTCCGCACGAGAATCCGTAGCTTGCCGCTTTCCTTGACTTGTCCCGGCACGGCTTTGCCACGCAATAGCGCAATTCGCACGCGAATCATTCTGCGAAGCGCTTACGACTGCCGCGCAATTCACGCTTGCAAAGCGGAAGGCTGGCATATTATTGGCTTATGAACGCCACCACCTTACTCCATCACCTCCCCCTGGCTCAGGCCGATAGCGCCGCCGAACGGATTGCCTGCATCGCCGGGCAACTGCGAATTTCCTATGGGACCTTGGCCCTGGAAATCGAGACATTCGCCAGCGCCTTGATTGAACTTGGCGTCCAGCGCGGCGAACGCGTTGCGATCTGGCTCGACAAGCGCCCGGAAACAGTCGTCGGGAGCTTCGGCGCAGCGGCGGCCGGCGCGGTTTTCGTGCCGATCAATCCGCTGCTGAAACCCGAACAAGTCGCCTACATTCTGCGCGACTGCAATGTCCGCGTTCTGCTGACCTCCCCCGAACGCCATGCATTGCTCGTCGAAGAGCTCGCCAAGTGTCCCGATTTAGGCCATGTCGTACTGACCGGCCAGGCGAACGACGCGGCTCAAAATTCCGCCTACACGCTCAGCAACTGGGCCCAGTGCATGGAGACGAGCCCGCGGCCGGGGCATCGCGTCGTCGATGCCGACATGGCCGCGATCTTGTACACCTCCGGCAGCACCGGCCGCCCGAAAGGCGTCGTCCTGTCGCACCGGAACATGGTCAGCGGCGCGAAAAGCGTCGCAAGCTACCTCGAAAACTCTCCCGACGACACGCTGCTCGCGGCGCTCCCGCTCTCCTTCGACGCGGGGTTTTCTCAGCTCACCACCGCTTTCCACACCGGCGCCCGCGTCGTCCTGCTCAACTACCTATTGCCGCGCGATGTCGTCAAAGCGCTTGAGCGGGAAAAGGTCACCGGGCTGACGGCGGTGCCGCCGTTGTGGATTCAGCTCACGCAAATCGAGTGGCCAAGCTCAATCGCGGGGCATCTGCGTTACATCGCCAATACCGGCGGCCGCATGCCGCTGGAAACGCTCAAACAACTGCGCTCCCGCCTGCCGAAAACGCGTCCCTACTTGATGTATGGGCTTACCGAAGCTTTCCGCGCGACCTATCTCGCCCCGGAGGAAGCGGACCGCCGCCCGGACTCGATCGGCAAATCGATCCCGAATTCCGAGGTGCTTGTTCTGCGCGAAGACGGCACGCCCTGCGCGGCGGACGAGCCTGGTGAACTCGTCCAACGCGGTGCGCTCGTCGCGATGGGTTACTGGAACGACCCGGAAAAAACCGCGGAGCGCTTCAAACCCTTGCCCGCGGGAGTGCGCGAAGGCGGACTGGTGCTGCCGGAAATCGCGGTGTTTTCCGGCGACACGGTGCGCCGCGATGTGGAAGGTTTCCTTTATTTCATCGGCCGCCGCGACGAGATGATCAAGACATCCGGCTATCGCGTCAGCCCAACCGAAGTCGAAGAAGCCGTGTATGCGACACGTCTGGTCGGTGAATGCGCCGCGTTCGGCGTCGACCACCCCGCGCTTGGGCAGGCCATCGTGCTTGTCGCCACGCCCGTGGATGGGGCGGAACTCGATACCTCGGCCTTGCTCAGCGCCTGCAAGAACCATCTTGCCGCATGGCAGATTCCAAGCGCCGTCGTCGCGCGCCCTGGGCCTCTGCCGCGCAATCCGAACGGTAAAATCGATCGTCGCCTGCTTGCGGAACAATACGCCGCGCAAGAAGGCAAGGCGTAATTTCCCGCAGGCACCCGTAAAACCAAGAAACCATTTGCTGTCATGCACAACGCATAACATCGATTTTTTTGACGGCTGATTACATGACGACACCTCAACACAGTCCGCGCGCTTTTTTTCCAGCGGAAAACGGCGAACTACTGATTGGCGGCATGCCGGTGAGCCGCCTTGCCGCGCGCGTCGGCCAGACGCCGTTTTATGTCTATGACCACGCGGCCCTCGCGGCCCGTGTTGCGGCATTGCGCGCGGTCTTGCCCGATACGCTGCACCTGCATTACGCGATCAAGGCCAACCCGATGCCGGCCGTCGTCGGAGCGCTTGCGCAACTGGTCGATGGGCTCGATGTCGCCTCGGGCCGCGAACTGCGCGTCGCGCTCGATACCGGAATGACGCCGGAAGAAATCAGCTTCGCAGGCCCCGGCAAATCGGCGGGTGAACTCGAACAAGCCGTTGCGGCGGGCGTGCTGATCAATATCGAATCAGCGCGCGAAGTTCGCTTATTGGCGGAGATCCAGGCCCGCACAGGCTGGCAGGCGCGTGTCGCGGTGCGCGTCAATCCAGACTTCGACCTGAAAAGCTCGGGCATGAAAATGGGCGGCGGCCCGAAACAGTTCGGCGTCGACGCGGAAGCCGTTCCCGCGCTGCTTGCCGAAATCAAACAGCAACAGCTCGGCTTCGAAGGGTTCCACTTGTTTGCAGGCTCGCAAAACCTACGCGCCGAAGCGATTGCCGAAGCTCAGCGTAAGAGTTTTGAATTGTGTCTGCGCCTCGCTCAGGACGCGCCCACGCCAGTAAAAAGCCTCAATCTCGGCGGCGGGTTCGGCATTCCCTATTTCCCGGGCGAGCAAGCGCTCGACCTCGCCCCGATCGGCGCCAATCTCGCGGAGCTTGTCGCACAAGCGAGCACGCGCCTTCCGGGCGCGCATCTCACCATCGAGCTTGGTCGCTATCTGGTCGGCGAAGCGGGCGTTTACATCTGTCGCGTGCTCGACCGCAAGGTTTCGCGCGGGCATACCTATCTGATTACCGACGGCGGTCTGCATCACCACCTCTCTGCCTCGGGCAACTTCGGCCAGGTCATCCGCAAAAACTATCCGGTTCTGGTTGCGAATCGCATGGACCGGGAAGCCGACGAGAATGTCTCGGTTGTCGGCCCGCTGTGCACGCCGCTCGATCTGCTCGCCGACCGCATGAATCTCCCTCACGCGGAACCGGGCGACCTGATCGCCGTTCTGCAATCCGGCGCGTATGGTTTCAGCGCCAGTCCGCGCGATTTTTTGTCCCACCCGCAACCGCTTGAGGTACTGGTTTGAGCACTGATCGCAACCGAGTCCGTGGCTACTTCGAGCCCGCCCACTTCAACGCAGCCCAATTCCGCGCCGATATCGCGGCCTCAAGCGCGACTGGACAAGCACTGCAAATCGAAGTCCCCGGCCTGCTGCTTGAAGCAAGCGGCCCGGACCAATCCCATGCGATCACCTCGGAAGGCGCCATTATTCTGCAAGGTGGGCCGAGCATTCGAGGCACCGCAGTACAGGCACACGGCCTCGCCGCGCTATGGCCCGATCTGCGCAGCAATCCAGACGCAGTGCTCAATAGCCTACAAGGTCGCTTCGCGCTGCTCTGGCTCGACCTCAGCCAGCCCGTACTGCACCTCGCGAGCGACCGCTTCAACACGCATGACTTCTGCTGGGCGCAGGGTGATCAAACGCTGAGCTTTTCCAACCGTGCCGACACCTTGCCGCGCGCCGCGCGCGCGCTCGATCCGCAAGCGATATTCAATTATTTGTATTTCCACATGATTCCCGCGCCGGGAACCATTTTTCAAGGCGTGCAAAGGTTGGAGCCCGGCAAGCGGCTCGCTTACTCGAATAGCGCAAGCGCAGAAGTAGCCCCTTGGTGGAAGCCGCGCTTCGCTGCCGTGCCGAGAGAGCTATCGGCGCTCAAACAAGAGTTCCGCGATATCGTGCGCGCATCCGTCGCGGAGGAAATGGCCGAGCCGGGCGTCGCGGCTTATCTTTCCGGCGGCACGGACAGTTCAACTGTCGTCGGCATGATGCGCGAAGTCAGCGGTAAAGGCGCGCGCTGTTATTCGATCGGATTCGACGCTGCGGGCTACGACGAAATGGCCTATGCCCGCATCGCCGCAAAGGCTTTCGGCGCTGACCATCGCGAGTTTTACGTCACCGCGGCGGATCTCGTCGCGAACATTCCGAGCGTGGCGGCTCACTACGACCAGCCTTTCGGCAATTCTTCCGCCCTGCCGGCCTTTTGCCTGGCCAAGCTCGCGGCCGCGGACGGTTACACCAAACTGCTCGCGGGCGATGGCGGCGACGAACTCTTTGGCGGCAACACGCGCTATGCCAAACAGAGAATCTTCAACGCCTATTACATGCTGCCGAGCCTGGTGCGCGCAGGACTCATCGAGCCGCTGACCGCAGGACAATGGGCAGCGGGCGTGCCGATCCTCAAAAAGGCCAAGAGCTACGTTGAACAGGCCAAATCGCCTTTGCCCGACCGCACGGAACAATACAATTTGCTGTTCCGCCTCGGCGTCGATGCAACACTCAGCGAAGCGCTCAGCCGGCAGACCGATTGTCGCGTCCCGATGCAATTGCAGCGTAGCGTATGGAATGGCGTTCAAGCCTCGAACGATCTCGAACGCCAGCTTGGTTTCGACTGGCGTTTCACGCTGGCCGACAACGATTTGCCCAAAGTGATCGGCACGACTTCATTAGCGGGCCTCGCCGTCGGTTTCCCGCTTCTGGCGGACAAGCTCGTCGATTTTTCGCTGCGCCTGCCCCCCGAGTTGAAGCTCAAAGGCATGCAATTACGCTGGTTTTTCAAAGAGGCTTTACGCGGTTTTCTGCCCGACGAAATCATTACCAAGCAAAAACATGGTTTCGGCCTGCCGTTTGGCCAGTGGGCGCTGGCCGACCCGGCGCTGAAGAAGCTCGCGACCGAATCCGTGCATGGCCTCGTCGAGCGCGGCATCCTCCGCGGCGATTTCGTCGAACGCCTGCTCACCGAGCATCTTCCGGCCCACCCCGGCTATTACGGCGAAATGGTCTGGATCAGCATGATGCTGGAGCAATGGCTCCAGGCACATGCGCCGGAGAGCCGCTTCTAAAGAAAAAGAAAGCCGCGTTAAACGCGGCTTTCTCATTTGAGAACCCTGTGTCCAATCACGGGCTTTTTTGCCTTGAGTCACCCCAAGCTGAAGCTTGGGGCTTCCTCGCCACGAGTTTGGTGCGCCTGCGGCGCCACTCAGATTTGTGTGCGGCTTCGCCGCATCCCGCTTCGCGGGACCAGCCTTCGGCTGTCCTGCGGCCTGCGGCCTTGTCTCGCTCACCCCGCCATCAATGGCGGGGCTTGCGCTCGACCCGTGGTCACCCGCCGGAAATAATGACCACCACGACGCGGCGGTTCTGCGAGCGCCCCTCGGCCGTTTGGTTGCTGGCCACCGGAGCCCGGCTGCCCAAACCACGTACCGTAACGCCGCCCGCCGGCACGCCGGCGGCAATGAGGGCATCGGCCACCGCTTGCGCCCGGCGTAGGGACAACTGATCGTTGTAGCTGGCGCTGCCTGTGGCATCGGTATGACCATCGACACGGACCGCCGGTATTGCCAGCTTGACCAGCAAACGGGCGACACGATCCACTGTTTCCCGTGCATTCGGAACCAGCGTCGCTTCGTTGGACCCGAACAGCAGTTTATCCGAAGCGCTGAACTCCCAGCTCCCTTCCGATTCGACGAAGCCTTCCTGCTTGAGGGCCGCGACCTGCTCCGCCGACAGACCGTCCTTCTTCTCCGGCGCCGTCTGACAACCCGACAGACTGAACACGGCCACCCACAGACCAAACAACAAGCACAGTTTCCGCATCAAGATACTCTCCTCGATACATGCAATTCGCCCCCTCCCTATGAGGGGGCGACAGAATAAACGCCGCGACCGGCGCGTTTCGACTCGTACATGGCTTCATCAGCCTTTTTCAGCAAGCCCGCCGCATCGGTCGCATGATCCGGGAAGAAGGCGATGCCGATGCTCAATGATACGTTCAACGCCGCGCCTGACGGCAGTTCGACCGGCTCGGCCATGCTCTCCAGCATGCTGCCGGCGATCCGCCCAGCCTGCGACAGATCGCCCAGCGGCGACAACAGCACAGCGAACTCATCGCCGCCTAGGCGGGCAACGAAATCGCTTTCCCGGACCTTGGCGCGCAAACGCTTGGCGATGGCACACAGCACGGAGTCGCCGACCTCATGTCCCAGTTCGTCGTTGATCAACTTGAAGCGGTCGGCGTCGATGAAGAACAGCGCGGCATGTTCGCCGTTGTTGCGCATCGTCTCCAGCACCAGGCCGAGGTGCGCCTCCAAATATGCGCGGTTGGCCAGCCCGGTCAGCGGATCGTGATTGGCCTGATGAGCAAGCGTTGCGTTGTGGTTTCGCATTTGCTCATGCCAAGAGGCCAGTTCGGCCAGTAGTTCATTAAAGTCGTCGCCGAGACTGCGTAGTTCGGCGATCGCTGCCGGCTGGACACGCACTCCGAACCGCCGTTCACGCCTCGCCGCGGCCGTGACGGCCGCCAAGTGGCGCAGGGGCTGGACGATCTTCATGCTGGTACGCCGGGACAGGCGCAAGGCGACAACACCGCACAGAATCAATGTAATCAATCCGCAAACCAGCGCGACCACTACAAATGCCGCCAGATCGCGCCCCGAGCTCTGCAATTCCACGACACCGATCTCGTGCCCATCGTGGTGGATTGCCTCGATAGCCGGCCGAGCAAAAAAGATACCTGCCACCAGTTTTTCCAGCGACGCCCAGCCTTCGCTCTCTTTCGCCTGCCAGCGGGCAAGCTCATTGCCGTCGCGGTCGAACACGTGGGCAACGGAAACCGGCCGATTGGCAACCATCTGCTCCAGCGCCTCGGCCGCTGCCTCACGGTCGCCAAAGACCACCGCCGCCTCGACTGCATAGGCCACCGAGCGCGCCGACAACGCAAGATTGTCCAGCATGTAGAACCGTAGAGCGATCGTGCTCAGCGCGAACAGCGAGACGCCGGCCAGCAGTACCGCAGTCAGCACGACGCGCAGATTCGCGCGATGCAGCACATTCTCCAGCGTCGGCACCTGGGCCGGCTCGTTGGTTATCCCGCTCATCCCCCGCCCTGCCTCCGAAGCATCAACTGCAACACCCTTGGGTTAATCCGGACGCCGCTGCGTGAGATTGCGTCGAGGTTGGCCAGCAAGCCGACCTCGTTGCCCTGCACGGCCAAGCAGAACATGCTGGGCTCCGCGCACACACTGTCACCCTCGCTGATTGTCAGGGCCGGCTTGCCGACGGCCTCGGCAAGCAGTCTGCTGCGCTGCGCCGGTGTCACACCGCCGATGTAGAGCACATCGCAATCCGCGACCCAACTCGACTCGTCGCCGGTCAGACTACGCACGCTGACCGGATCGCTCATCGCCTGGCTCAGGCTTTTCCATCCATTGTGCAGATAGACCACCTCGCCCACGGTGCAAAAACGATAGGTTTCGACCGGCTTAGGCCAACGCGCATAGCTCAAAATTCCGGCGATGACCCGGCCGACCTGCGTACTGACATCGACACTCGCCGCGCCGGCAAGCCCGATGTGCGGTACGCCGGCGACAGCGATGCCGAACAGAATCAGGGCGAGGGGAGCGAATAGGCGATGCACAAGGGCTTCCGGGAGAAAATCGAGCGGCGGGCAACCCGTGGTCACCCGCCTGAAGATAACCAAGCGATCTTAGCAACTGCCCCGTTTTCGTTCAATCATGTGCAGAAGTTCAGCGCGTAAGTTGGGTAGAGCGTCGCGAAACCCAACAGTTGGCTTTTGTATTTTGTTTCTTGTACAACATGACGACAAGGGGCCGCACACGATGGCGCCCAGTGCGCAGGGGAGCCTAAGAACCTGCTCAGCGCAACATGATTTTTTCAATCCATCCGGCCAACTTCCCGCCATAGGGCGGATGGAGCAAAGACTGAGCAGCCCAACGGCGCTGTCGGAACACCGCGCGTTGCTGCGAAAAACACAGGAAGCCTGCATGGCCGTGGTAGCGCCCCATGCCCGAAGGGCCGACGCCGCCGAAAGGCAAGTCGTCCTGCGCAGCATGCAGCAGGCAATCGTTAAGCGTCACGCCGCCCGATGCGGTTTTGTCGAGGAAGTCCGTTGCGCACCGCGTTTGAGCGTCAAACAAATAAAGCGCCAGCGGCCGTTCGCGCGCATTGATGTACGCCGCCGCCTCGTCGAGCGAGGCATAGAGCACGAGCGGCAGGATCGGCCCGAAAATTTCTTCCTGCATCAGGCGCATCGCGGCACCGCTCCGGCCGCATCCAGGCCGCAAGCCGGGCGCGCGCATAACAGATGCTTTCCAGGGCAGGAAATAGCTCAAGGAGGCGGGTTTCCGCGTGCGGACGTCCGCCGAAATCCGTATCGATCGCGGCTGCGATTTCGACCGCATTGCTTTTGAGCGTCCCGGCCAGCGCCGCCAGCCATTCGCGGCGCAGCGCGGCACCCGGCATCGGCTGGGCGGAAAAAGCCTGCCGCTGCGCATTGAATAGAATTTCGAGCCCATGCTGAGCAGGCAGGTCTTTGATATTCATGCGCAATCTCCTTGCCGTGTCGCGACCAGCGTCCCGCAAGATCCACAACTCCACAGAAAACGATAGCAGACAAAAACCCCTTCTTGTGCGCTTTCGTTACAAAGCGTGCCGACAAGGCTTTTGGAGTCCTCCGCCCGTACCGTTAAACTTGGAGAGTTTGGATTTATAAACCGCACTTTCACCCATCCAATCCACTACCCGATTCAACCGTTGCCAGCCAATCCGGATTCCCGCATTGCGCGGCTCCAGTGTTTTGAGAGGAAACGCTCTGTGATGTTCAAGCACTTACGCATATTGGCCCTTGCCGCCCTCGTATTGCTGACCGGCTGCGGGGAAAAATCAGCCCCCTCGGAAGCCCCCGCCAACTTCTCGGTCACGCCGGGAGACAGCCAGGTCGTCCTGCATTTCACCCAGGAGCCGGGGATGACCTATTGGCTCTTCTATGCACCCGCCACCGGAATCAATCGCGACAATTATTTGAGTTACACAGGGGCGCAGCTCATACGGGACGTTTACGACGGAGGGGCCATCGCCGGCCTCGCGAACGGCCAAATCTATTCCTTTTTCATGAACGCCAGCAACGGCAGCGGCCCCGCGGGGCCCACCACGGCAACGATCTCCGTGACGCCGCGTCCCGCGGGTGGCAGCTGGGTCGCAAATCCGATAATCGGAAACGGCGCCAATGCGAATGCCGTTACGTTCGGACTTAGTCACTTCGTAACCGTCACCACAGGCGGCGGTATCTATTACAGCGACGATGGACAAAACTGGACCGCCTCGGACAATGCCGGAACAAGCGCCAACCTCAACGGAGTAACGCTCGGTTCCAATGCAACGGTCATGGTTGCGGTCGGCGACGCGGGCACGCTTCTGAGCAGCACCGACGCCCTGACCTGGACGCCGCATGCGAGCGGCACGAGCGCAAATTTGAATAGCGTCGCCGCTTTCGGCGGCACCTATATCGCGGTCGGCGAAGGTGGCACGATCCTTTACAGTACCGATGGAACCACTTGGTCCGCACGCACCAGTCCAGTTATGGAGAATCTGCGCAAGGTGGTCTATGTCCGGGATGATTTCGTCGCCGTTGGTGACAATGGAACCGTGCTCACCAGCCCGGACGGAAATGCCTGGACCAAGCAGAACAGCGGCACCGGCGCGACCCTGTACGACGTCGCTTACGGGAACAATACCTTTGTGGGGGTCGGCGCGGCGGGCACGCTGATGACGAGCCCCGATCTCGTCACCTGGACGCCGTTAGCCTTGGACCCCAGCATAACGCTGTATGCCGCGACGTTCGGCAGCCAATTCATCGCCGTCGGTCAGAACGGTACGACCCTTGTCAGCCCCGACGGCGTGAGCTGGAACTTCGTGGCTTCGGCAACCAGCGCCGACCTGTACGCCATCGTTTTCGGTTCGGGCACCTACTTGGCCGTCGGCCAGAACGGTGCGAGCCAATATTCGAACTAAACGTTTTCTCGATTCGTAAAAGACAAGGGCGCGCATTTGTTTGCGCGCCCTTTTTACTTATCGACGGCCTCAAACCACTTCGAACAAACCGGCAGCCCCCATGCCCGTGCCGATGCACATCGTCACCATGCCGAGTTTCGCTTCGCCGCGCTGCATCGCCGACATCAGCGTCGCCACGCGGATCGCCCCGGTCGCGCCGAGCGGGTGTCCCAATGCGATCGCGCCGCCGAGCGGATTGACCCGCGCGGGGTCGAGCTTCAGATCGCGCATCACCGCCAGAGCCTGCGCGGCGAACGCTTCATTGAGTTCGATCCAATCGACATCCGCCAGATTCACGCCGGCATGCTTGAGCGCCTTCGGAATCGCGGCAATCGGGCCGATCCCCATGATCTCCGGCGGCACGCCGGCAACCGAAAAGCCGCGCAAACGCGCGATCGGCCGCGCGCCCGTCCGCTTCAATGCCGCTTCCGACATCAGCAGCACGGCTCCGGCGCCATCCGACATTTGCGAAGAATTCCCCGCGGTGACGCTGCCCTTTGCGGCAAACACGGTTTTGAGCTTGGCCAAGCCTTCGAGCGAGGAATCGGGGCGCGGGCCTTCGTCGGTATCGAACACGCGCTCGACAATCCTCACCGCGCTGCTCGCGAAATCGGGCAAATGCCCGCGCACGAGATAAGGCGTGATCTCGGCCTTGAATTTGCCTGCGGCAATCGCCGCGCACGCCTTCTGATGCGAAGCGACCGCGAAGGCGTCCTGATCCTCACGCGAAACGCCGTAGCGCTGCGCGACCTTTTCGGCCGTCAGGCCCATGCCATAGGCAATCGCGAGGTTCTCGTGCTTTTCGAATATCGCCGGGTTGAGCGAAACCTTGTTGCCCATGATTTGCGTCATGGCGGTCATCGACTCCGTGCCCGCGCCGATGGCGATATCGCACTCGCCAAGCATGATCCGGTTCGCCGCATCGGCCACCGCGTTCAGCCCCGAGGCGCAGAAGCGGTTGACCGTAATGCCCGGCACACTGTTCGGCAGCCCTGCGAGCAAGCTGCCGATCCGGGCGACGTTCATGCCCTGCTCGGCCTCCGGCATCGCGCAGCCGACGACGACATCGCCAATCTCGGCCAGATCGAACGCGGGCACTTGCTTCACCACGGCGGATAGCACATGCGCCAGCATGTCGTCCGGCCGCACGTTTTTGAAAGCACCGCGGCGCTTGGCCACCGGCGTGCGCGTGGCGGCAACGATGTAGGCGTCCTGAATTTGACGGTTCATATAAGTTCTCCTTCGCGCGCGAGTGTCAGTTACGCAGCGGCTTGCCGATTTCGAGCATGTGCGCGATGCGCTGCTGCGTTTCCGGCGTTTTGAGCAGTTCGACGAACTGGGCGCGTTCGACATCGAGCAGCCATTGTTCGGAAACCAGCGTCCCGCTTTCGATTTCACCGCCGCATAAGGCCACCGCGGCGGCGCGCGCGACTTTGTAATCGTGCTGCGAAATCATTCCGCCTTCGCGCATATTGAGCAGCATCATTTCCAGCGTCGCGATGCCATTGCGGCCCGCTACCGCGATGCCCGCCGGCGGCAACAACGGACGCCAAGCGGATTCGTACATCGCGAGCGCATTCTTGCGCGCCACGTAGAGCACTTCGGCCGGATTGAAGACGACGATATCGTCCTGCTTCAGAAAGCCGATTTCCTTGGCATCCTTGGCGCTCCGGCTAACCTTGGCCAGCGCGATCGTCATGAAAACCGATTGCAGGAAAGCCATTGGATCGTTCGTCGCGGTGCGCGCCGCGGCCTGTGCCGTGCGCAGCGCGAACTCCTTGCAACCGCCGCCGGCGGGAATCAAGCCGACGCCGGCTTCCACGAGACCGATATAACTTTCGAGCGCGGCAACGGCACGCGGCGCATGCAGCGTAAATTCGCAGCCGCCGCCCAGGGCCATACCCACCACGGCGGCAACGACAGGCACCTTGGCATATTTGATCGCCATCGAAGTCGCCTGGAAATTCGCGACGGCTTCCTCCAGCAAGCCGAAATCGTCGGCTTCCAGCGCGGGCTTGAACTGCTGCAAATTCGCCCCGACCGAGAACGGCGGTTTGGGCTGCCAGATCACCAAACCGTGGTAATCGCGCTCGGCGCGCTTGATCGCCTCCCGCACGCCATCGAGCACTTCGGCGCCAATCGTGCACATCTTGCTTTTGAACGACAGCACCGGGACGCGCTTGCCTTCCTCATCGTCGGTCGTCCACATGCGCACGCCTGCGTTTTCCCACACGGTCGAGCCCTGCGTTTCCTGTTCGCCGAATACGCGCTCGGGGAAAAGCTGGCGCCGATAAACCGCAAGGCTGGAACGCCCCTGAAGCGTTTGCGCGGAAGCCGAATACGAGCCCGCCGCCTCATGCACACCGTTGCGTTCGAAAACCCAGGCCGGCAGCGGTGCGGAGGCCATCGCCTCGCCCGCCGCGATATCCGCCGCCACGGCCTCGGCAATCGCTTGCCAACCCGCCGCCTGCCAGGTTTCGAACGGCCCTTGCGTCCAGCCGAAACCCCAGCGCATGGCGAAATCGATATCGCGCGCGTTGTTGGCAATGCCGTCGAGATGGTAGGCGACGTAGTGGAACACATCGCGGAAAATCGCCCACAGGAAGCGCGCCTGCGGATGGCTCGAAGCGCGCAACTGGGCGAACTTCTCGACCGGATTCTTGTTCTTCAGGATCGCGACGATTTCATCGGCGGCCTTGCCGCTCGCATCGCGATAGTCCTGCGCGGCAAGATCGAGCACTTTGATCTGCTTGCCGTCCTTGCGGAAAATCCCGGCGCGCGTTTTCTGCCCCAGCGCACCTTTCGTGATCAGGGCCTGCAACCATTGCGGCACGCTATAGAACCGCTGCCAGGGATCGCCGGGCAGATTGTCGGTCATCGTCTTGACGACATGCACCAGCGTATCGAGGCCAACGACATCGGCCGTGCGATAGGTGGCCGATTTCGGACGGCCGATCAGCGGGCCGGTCAGCGCATCGACTTCGTCGAAGCCCAGCCCCATGCGCTGTGTGTGGTGCATGACGGCAAGGATAGAAAACACCCCGACGCGGTTGGCAACGAAGTTCGGCGTATCGAGCGCGCGCACCACACTTTTGCCGAGTGTTGTGGTGAGAAACGCTTCGAGATCGTCGAGCAGCCCGGCCTGCGTGCCCTTGCAGGCAATCAGCTCGACCAGCGACATGTAACGCGGCGGATTGAAGAAATGCACGCCGCAGAAACGCGGGCGCAGTGAAGCCGGACAGCCCTCGGCGAGCCTGTTGATCGAGAGGCCCGAAGTATTCGTCGCAAAAATCGCATCAGCGCGGATATGCGGTGCGACCTTGGCATAGAGGTCGAGCTTCCATTCCATTTTTTCCGCGATCGCCTCGATGATCAGATCGCATTCGGCAAGCTTGGCCAGATCTTGATCGTAGTTGGCGGCCTCGATGTATTGCACCCGGTCGGCGGTTGCAAGCGGGCTCGGCTCAAGTTTCTTCAAGCCATCGAGCGCGCGTTTGACAACGCCGTTCGGATCACCCTCCTTCGTCGGCAAATCGAACAGCAGAACAGGCACTTCGGCATTTGCGCAATGCGCCGCAATCTGCGCGCCCATCACGCCCGCGCCGAGCACCGCAAGCTTGCGGATGATGAAGTTACTCACGCTAAGACTCCTTCGAATCGGATATAGAGGAATAATCCCGCGGGGAACGAAAACATCGCTAAACCCTGTATCGCCCAGGCTCGCGTCAATCAGAATCGGGGCGATAAAGGAAAAGCGCCGGGCGATTTCACCCGGCGCACATGATTGCCGGCGGCCTAGAAGGCGTAGCTTACCTGTAGGCCAACAATATCGACCGAGCCGGTGTATTCGCCAACCAGGGTTCCCGCCCCGGAATCCACTCCAGTCGTTTCATTGATCGGCGTTTTCGACATGAACAAATGCGCATAACCCGCATCAAGGGCGATCGCGTGCGTCGCTTGCCACCTTGCTCCGATCGACAGCCACTTGCGGTTGTTATCCGGCAAGCGCGCATGTCGGTTGTCGTCGGTCACCGGCGACTGATCGAAGGCGATGCCCGCACGCAATTTCCAGGAGTCGTTCAGCTTGTAGGAGCCGCCGAGCGCGATGCGCCAAGTGTCGCGCCAGTTATACGGTGTGCTTGAAAGCAGAGCCCCATTGGAGCGATAGATATCGAGCGACTGCAACGAGGACCAACCCGTCCAGGAAATATCGCCCTGCAAAGTCCATTTCTCATCAAGCTGCTGGAAGGTCGAAATGATCCAGGTCTCGGGCAACTTCACATCGACCGATATAGGACCACTCGGCAATCCAGCACGGATAGCCTGATTAAGCCCGCCCGCAATCACGCTTCCTCCCGGAACGGCAGAAGGCAGCGTCACATTCGGATAGTAGAAAGTCGCATCTCCAGTCAAATGATGTTTGATCGCCGAACGGTAGCTGGCCCCGACACGCGTGCTCTGCGAAAGCTGCAAAGTCACCCCCATGTTCCAGCCCCAGGCGTTCGAAGAACCTTTAACCGAGGAAAAGCCTTCGTTGTTATTCAACAAACCTGCACCGCACAGTGCCGCGACGCTCGGATTTGCGCACATCGCGGCACTGAAATTCACCGCCTGCGTCAGCTCGGCATCGAAAGTCTGATAGCTCACACCCGCGCCGACCGAAACCATATCGTTGAAACGATAGGCAATCGACGGATTGAAGTTTTTCGCTTTCAGATCCGATTTATCCGCTAGGAAACGGCCGCGCCATTCCGGATCGTAGTTGGTACGCAGCCCGAACGGACCGCCCCCCGAGAACCCAATCGAAATCTGGTCGTTGATGGCATAGCTCGCATGCACATTTGGCACCCCGGCCCAGGGCGCGGCATCGCCGACATCGCCGCCGACATTGGTAATGCCCGGAGGCGCGGAACTATTCCCGTTTTCAAATTTCATGTTCGGCTTGATCATCACGACGCCGGCGGAAATCTGGTTCCGCTGCGCCATGAAAGGCATCGACGCCGGATTGAAAAATCCGACGCTCGGATCGTCCGTGACGACACCGGAACCCGCAAAAGCACTCCCTAGCCCCGCAGCGCTTTGCTCCAGCAATTGAAACCCGGAAGCAAAGGCCGAACCCGCCGTTGTCGCACCGATTGCGGAAAGAACAAGGCAAGCAATTCGTTTTTGTTTCATTACAAGTATCTCCTCTCCTAGCTGCTCCAGTTTTTCTGGCTGTTTTTCAACGTCTTAGAGCCACTCACAAAACCCAGCGAAGCGATGCAGGCAAGGCGCGCGAAACGCAGACAGTACAAAACGTACGGCAAGTGAGCGCAACGCAGCATGCACGGTTTTGTGAGCGGCTCTTATTCATTCGGGCGGCAACTCGCGTTTACTTCCGTCCGCGTTGACCGCCACATACGTCAGCTGAGCCTCAGTCACCTTGACCACTTTCGGCTTGGTCGGATTGCGCTCGGCATAGACGTGCACATCGACAGTGATCGATGTTTTCCCCACCCTCACGATATCAGCGTAGAAACTTAACAAATCGCCCGTGCTGACGGGCTGCTTGAACAAAAAGGAATTGACCGCCACGGTGACGATACGGCCTTGGGCGCGGCGCGCGGCGGGGACGGCTCCCGCCACATCGACATGGGCCATGATCCAGCCGCCAAATACATCACCCGAGAAATTGACATCTTTCGGCATCGGCATCAAACGCAGCGCGGGCTGTCTGTCCGAATCGTGGAGCATCGTAAATTCATCCGACATCGTTTTTCCTTAGAACCTGTTCTTAAGCACGTCTTTGGAGATAGTTCATCGGTCCACCGGTGAAAGGCGCAAACCCGGTTCCAAAAATAACCCCCGCATCCGCAAGGTCCGCATCCCCGACCACACCCTCGGTCACGCAACGCTGCGTTGCATCGAGCAAAGGCTTGATCAGCCGGTCGGCCAAGCCGGCCGGAGCCTGCGCCGCCGGCCCCTTGTGCGGTCTTCCATTTTCCCAGGAGTAGAAGCCCTGTGTGGATTTTTTTCCGAAGTGGCCCGCTTGTATCAAGGCCGTCAGCTTTCGCGGCGGCTCTACGTCCCCCGCCAAGCTTTTTCCCGCCGCCATCGCGATGTCCAAACCCACGGTATCGGCCAACTCAATCGGCCCCATTGGCATACCGAAAGCCAGCGCCGCTTCGTCGATTGTTTCGGGCGGCAAACCTTCGTCGATGCAGCGCATTGCTTCGAGCAGATAAGGCCCCAGCACGGCATTGACCAGAAAACCCGGCGCACTTTTCACCGGCAACGGCAGTTTGTCTAACTTACGCACGAATGCGGTCGCCTTGCGCGCGGCGTTCTGATCGGTGTTGTTTGCCGTCACCACTTCCACCAATGGCATTTTTGGCACCGGATTGAAGAAGTGAATACCAACTAGACGGCCGGGGTTTTGCAGCACGGCGCCAATGTCCTCCAGCTTCAGGGAGGAGGTGTTCGTCGCGATCACCGCGTCGGCCTTGGCGCGCACCTCGACATCCTTGAACAGCGCCTGCTTGGCCGCAAGGTTTTCAAAAATCGCCTCGATAATGACATCCGCCTGCGCCAAACCGGCGCCTTGCGGGTCGGCGACGATCCGGTCAAGCGTGAAGCGAACCTGTTTGCGGTCGCCGCGAAAGCGCTTGGCGTAAAGCTCGGCGGCGCGTTTGACCGCCGGAGCAATCTTTTCGACGCTTTGATCCTGCAAGCTCACCGTCATCCCGCGCAGCGCGCACACCGCGGCAATATCGCCCCCCATCACGCCCGCGCCGATGATGTGCACATGCTTGGGCGCGAAATCGCTGTCCTTGCCGAACGCCTTGAGGCGGTCTTGCAGGAAAAACACGCGCACCAGATTCTTGGTCGTCGCGGAACCGAAAATCGCGTCGAGCGAGGCCGGGCTATCCGACGGCACGTTCAAGGCATTGCCGCCGTATTTCTCCCAAATTTCGATAATCGCGTAAGGCGCCGGATAGTGTTCGCGGCGCGCGCGTTGAGCGACCTGCTTGCGTGCCCCGTTGGCCACGACACTCTTCAGGGGGCCGTTCATCAGGCTTTGCACAAAAGGCAGGCCGCGCGGAGAACGGCCCGATAGAACCACCATCCGCGCCGCGTTATCCATCACGCGCGCCGACACGCACTCATCCGCGAGGCCCATTTTTTTCGCGCGTTTGGCGTCGATATTCTTCCCCGTCAGCATCATGTCCAGCGCGGCGGCGGGGCCGACGACCTGCGGCAAACGCAGCATGCCGCCCCAGCCCGGCACGATGCCGAGCATGACTTCAGGCAACGCCAGCTTGGTGCCCGGCTCGTCGATCGCGATCCGGTAACGACACGCGAGAGAGAGTTCGAGCCCACCGCCCATGCAATGGCCGCGGATCAGCGCGAGCGTCGGATATTTGACCGCGGCGAGCCGGCTGAACAGATCCCAGCCGCGCCGAACCATCGCGCGCGCCTCGGCTGGGTTGGCAAGCTTTGTGAATTCTTCGATATTCGCGCCGGCGATGAAACCGGCGCTCTTGCCGGAACGGATCACCGCGCCTTTCGGCGGCTCGCGGTCGAGGGTGTCGAGCACTGTGGAAAATTCTTCGAGCACTTCACGGCCGAGCGTATTGGCGGAGGCCCCCGCAACATCCAGCGTCACCCAGGCCAGGCCGTCGCTATCGCGCTTGATTTGCCAATGCTTGAATCCCTGCATGCCAGAACTCTCCTTCAATAGTGAACCGCATAAGAATTTATACATTGTCGACTTCGCCTTGCCGTACTGCTTGTACTGTCTACGGCTCGTCTTCGCGTCTAAATTCTTATGCGATTCACTATATTTTTAATAACTACTACACACGCTCGATCAGCATTGCCCCGCCTTGCCCGCCGCCGATGCAGATCGCCGCCATCCCGCGCTTGGCCTGCTTGCGCTTGAGCACTTCAAGCAAATGCAAAACGATGCGCGCGCCGGACGCGCCAACCGGATGGCCCAGCGCGACCGCGCCGCCATCAGGGTTGAGCCGGTCCTCATCCAGTTCGCCGAGCGCATGTTCGAGCTTGAGTTCGTTGCGGCAATAGTCCTCGTCCCTCCAGGCCGCGAGACAGGCGAGCACTTGCGCCGCAAAGGCTTCGTTGATTTCCCACGCGTCGAGATCGTTCAGCCCCAAACCGTGGCGCTGCAAAATCGGCGTCGCCGCATGCACCGGGCCGAGCCCCATCTGCTCCGGCGCCAGGCCCGCCCACTGCGTATCGACGATTTTCGCCTGCGGCGTCAGATTGTGTTTCCGCACCGCCTCTTCCGACGCCAGCAGGAGCCACGCGGCCCCGTCGGTAATTTGCGAACTGTTGCCCGGCGTCACATTACCGAATTTCTTGTCGAAGAACGGTTTTAGCTTGGCGAGCCCGTCGGCCGTCGAATCGTGTCGCACACCGTCGTCTTCGGCATAGACGTTTCCTTGCACGTCGATCAGCGGGACGATCTCGGCATCCAGATGCCCGGCCTTTTGCGCCGCCGAAACACGCTGGTGGCTACGCGCGGAGAATTCGTCCATCTGACGCCGGTCGATGCCGAACCGATAGGCAAGGTTCTCGGCCGTCTGTCCCATCAACTGCCCGACGATCGGATCGGTCAGCCCCTTCATCAAACCGATGACCGGCGCGAGACAGCCCAGCTTGAACTTGCGCAGCGCCGCCAGTTTTTGCCCAGCGGTTTTGGTCGCGTACCACCCCGCGAGCCAGCGCACCACCGCATCGGAGAAGAGCAATGGCGCGCGGGAAAGGGCGTCGACGCCGCCGGCCAGGACAAGCCCGGAACGGCCCGCGAGAATATTATTGAGCGCCGAATCGATTGCCTGCATGCCCGATGCGCAGTTGCGCATCACGGTCCAGCCGGGCACGTTGTTCCCGCAGCCCATGCGCAAGGCCACGACACGGCCGATGTTGATTTCATCCGGCGAGGGCGAGGCGCAGCCGAGAATCACCTCGTCGAGTTGCTCGGGCGCGAAAGGCTGGCGCATGAGCAAGGCCCGCCCCGCGGCTGTCGCCAAATCCGATGCGGCAAAGGGACCGGGCGCATTGCGCGCTTTCAGGAAAGGCGTGCGTGCGCCATCAATGATGTAGATCGCCTGTTGCATGAAAACCCCTTGCGTTGAACACGGCCGATGTTCGTTCTCGGCCGCCGTGTCCATTCTATTTTCAGGCAGCGATAGCCCGCCCGGCACTCGCTTCAGCAAGCTGCGTCGGACGAACATGCGCCTGCGCATCACCGATTCCGAAATCCTGTGGGAAGTCGTCGACGTGCACAACCTTGGCGCGCAATGCATCGCGACGGCTCAACAGCTCGGCCTCTTCGCGATCGATCACCCCCGCGGCGAGCGCCAGTTCGGGAAGATCCTCCAAGAAACGTGCATTGAGTTTTCCGGCCTTCTGCGCCGCCCGGATCTTCGCCTCGACACGCTCGGCGCTGATCGTGGCGTCGAGCGCGAGTTCCAATACTGCGACGGGATCTTCTTCGTTGCCGTGATCGACAAAGGTGTTCGCCGTCAGCCGGTCGCGCGTCGCGCCCGGCGCAATCATCAGCCCGGCGACCTCGTGCCCAAGCTTGTCGGAAGGCACGACATAGGGCCGCCCGAGCGGAAAGATCAAGAATTGCAGGAAGGCGGCGATGAAACGGTTCGGGAAGTTGGAGATCACTCCTTCGAAGGCGTTCTGCGCCTTGAACATCGCATCCCAGATCGCCCAATGCATCAGCGGCGCATCGACTTCGGGACGGCCATCCTCTTCATAGCGCTTCAGCGTTGCCGAGCAGAGATACATCAGCGACAGAATATCGCCGAGGCGCGCAGAAAGTTTCTCCTTGCGCTTCAGATCGCCGCCCATCGTCAGCATCGCCGCATCGGCAAGGAAAGCGAAAGCCGTCGAGAAACGCGTGAGCTGCTGGTAATAGCGCCGCGCTTCCTTCGCCACATTCGGTGCCCGGACCCAGTGCGAGCCCGTCACACCATGCACGAAGGCGCGCACGGCATTGCTGAGGGTAAAACCGATATGACGGAACAAGGCGGTGTCGAAAGCACGCAGACCGCGCGACTCATCGCTGTCCATCGCCGCCTGCATTTCGCGCAGCACATACGGATGGCAGCGGACCGCGCCCTGGCCGAAGATAATCAGACTGCGCGTGAGGATGTTGGCCCCCTCGACAGTAATCCCGATCGGCACCTGCTGATAGGCGCGTCCGAGGAAGTTCTGCGGCCCAAGGCAAATCCCCTTGCCGCCGAGAATATCCATTCCGTCGTTAACCGCCTGACGCCCCCGCTCGGTCACATGGTATTTGACGATCGCCGAAACCACCGAAGGCTTCTCGCCGAGG
This sequence comes from Betaproteobacteria bacterium, assembly GCA_009781175.1. Classification (GTDB taxonomy): domain Bacteria; phylum Pseudomonadota; class Gammaproteobacteria; order Burkholderiales; family Rhodocyclaceae; genus Niveibacterium. Next base: position 8,711 of record WQYQ01000020.1, on the reverse strand, counting down.
TCGACCGCGCCCGCGGTAAACCTGCGCGCCGCATCGCACATGTAGAGATTGCCGCCGATGCGCGCAAGCGGTTCTTCGATGCCTTCGAATTTTCCGATCGATGTTTTGAACTGCACCCGCACGCGCGCGTAAGCGCCGACCGCCCTGGCGATCAGTTTCATCATGCCGGTGTTCGAAGCGGGCAGGGAAATCGAGCGTCCCGCCGCGAGACATTCCATCAGCATGCGCCAGCCCTGGCCGGCCATTTTGGGGCCGCCGACGATGAATTCGAGCGGCATGAAGACATCGTTGCCCCAGGTTGGTCCGTTCTGAAACACAGCGTTGAGCGGCAAATGGCGCCGGTTGGTATTGACGCCAGGATGGGTATTGGGCACCAGCGCGCAGGTGATGCCGATGTCCTCGACATCGCCAAGCAGGTGATCGGGATCGAGCATGCGGAACGCCAGCCCGAGCACGCTGCAGACCGGTCCGAGCGTGATGTAACGCTTGTCCCAGGTGACGCGCATGCCGAGCACTTCCTTGCCCTGATACATGCCTTTGCAGACGACGCCGCAGTCTGGAATCGAAGCGGCGTCGGAACCCGCGACCGGACTCGTCAAGGCGAACGCCGGAATTTCCAAGCCCTGCGCGAGACGCGGCAGATAGTGGCGCTTCTGCTCGTCGGTCCCATAGTGAAGCAGCAATTCCGCCGGCCCGAGCGAGTTCGGCACCATCACGCTCACCGCGGATACCGACGAGCGCGTGGCGAGCTTGGTGACGACTTCGGAGTGCGCGAACGCCGAGAAGCCCTTGCCGCCGTATTCCTTCGGAATGATCATGCCGAGGAAGCCTTTGTCCTTGACGTATTGCCAGACTTCGGGCGGCATGTCGTTATGGATGTGCGTCGTTTCCCAATCATTGACGAGCCGGCACAGTTCCTCGGTCTCGTTATCGAGAAAGCTCTGTTCTTCATCGGTCAATTTCGGCTCGGGCAGATCGAGCATGTGCTTCCAGTTCGGGCGGCCGCCGAACAGTTCGCCCTCCCACCACACCGTGCCCGCTTCAAGCGCCGTTTTCTCGGTGTCCGACATCGCCGGCAACACCTTGCGGTAGAGATTGAAGAATGGCCGCGTAATCAGAGCCCGGCGCAACGAAGCGAGCAGGAAAAACCCGAGCACGACCGCGTAGACGCCGACGAATACTGTCGTCAGCGCCATTGGCCAGGACTCCAGCCACGACATGCCCGCAAGCCAGATGACGCCCGCGAGCAGCCAGACAAGCAGCGGCGCGCGCCAGAAGGCTAAAGCAATCGCTCCGAGCGGGAGCAGGCACAGCAAGACCCAAGCCATTCGCAGTCTCCTTATGTTTTAAGGGTTGGCGGCATTGATGCTAGACACGGGACGCGGCTCAAACGCCGCTGCTGGCGCAGGCGCGAATTCAGCCAGGGGCGCGCGCAAGCCGCCGAGGAGGAAAGCCATCAAGCGTGGCCCGAGCTTGGCCGGATCGTCGTCCAGCCCGGGCATAACGGGCTTGAGCGCATCGATGCCCGAAATCGCATAGGACACAGCGCCCATCATGAAATGCAGCCGCCACAGGATTTCCGCCACCGGCACGCCGGGCAGCGCCTTGTAGAGCGCGGCGGCGTAGCGGTGCATCACATCCGCGTATTCTTCCGCCAGGAAGCGGCGCACGAATTGCGCCGGCTCGGTATAGGTCTGGCCCAGCAGGCGCATGAAGGTGTGCCCTCCATGCTCGGTATCCGTCGCCATCGCCAGCGCGGGGCCGAAAAAACCTTCGAGAATCCGGCTTGGCTTCAATGCGCCGCCCGCCGCCTCGTTTTCCATTTCGGCCAGCGCCTTGGCGCGCGCGCTGTTGAGTTGATCCATGCGGCGCTGAAACACGGCTTGGAACAAGGCTTCCTTGGTTCGGAAATGATAATTCGCCGCCGCCAGATTGACGCCCGCCCGGCTGGTGATCATCCGCATCGAAGCGCCGTCAAAACCATGTTCGGCAAACAGCGCTTCCGCCTCCTCGAGAATCCGCTCGCGCGTATCCCGGGTATCCGTTTCGATCGCCAATTTCCGCACCGAACTTTCTCGCACACGGCACCCCAATAGATCAAACGTTCGTTTTAATCATACGGTCAAGCTGATTGAAGTCAACGCCGAAGCCGATGCCTGACAACAAGCTTAATAATTCGCCGCGCCTGCGTGGCAAGCCCTCCGGCGCTTACAATATCGCAATGCGTCGACATCATTCAAGCTTGCCCAATCCAGTCCCCGCCACCGGCGACCGCCACGACTGGAAAACCATCCGCTCCCTGCTCCCTTACCTTTGGCAATACCGCGGCCGTGTGTTGTTCGCGCTCGGCTGCGTGATCGCCGCCAAGTTGGCGAATGTCGGCGTGCCATTGGTCTTCAAGCAATTGATCGACAGCCTGACGATTACGCACGAACAAGCGTTCATCGTCGTGCCGGCGGCATTGCTGCTCGCCTATGGCGCGCTGCGCTTTTCAACCTCGCTGTTTACCGAACTGCGCGAAATCGTGTTTGCGCGTGTCACGCAGGAATCGGTGCGCAACATTTCCCTGGAAGTCTTCCATCACCTGCACGCCTTGTCGTTGCGCTTCCATCTGGAGCGCCAAACCGGCGGGCTGACGCGCGATATCGAACGCGGCACACGCTCGATCGGCTCGCTGATCAGTTTCACGCTCTACAACATCCTGCCGACACTCGTCGAAATCGCGCTCGTCATCGGCATCCTGCTCAAGAAATATGAACCGAGCTTCGCGTTGATCACGCTGGCGACGCTGATTGTTTATATTTTCTTCACGATCACCGTCACCAACTGGCGTACCGCGCTGCGCCGGCATGCCAACGAACTCGATTCGGCGGCCAACGCGCGCGCCATCGACAGTCTGATCAATTACGAGACCGTCAAATACTTCAACAACGAAGAGTTCGAAGCGCAACGCTACGACACGCAGCTCAAGCGCTGGATCGCGGCGCAGATCCGCAACCAATACTCGCTCTCCGCGCTGAACATCGGGCAAGCGCTGATCATCTCCATCGGCGTCACCGCGATGATGTGGCGCGCGACAGTCGGCGTCGCATCCGGCCACATGAGCCTGGGCGACATCGTTCTCGTCAACGCATTCCTGATTCAGCTTTACATTCCGCTGAATTTTCTCGGCGTGATTTACCGCGAAATCCGGCAAGCGCTGACCGACATCGAACGCATGTTCGGCCTGCTCAAAACGCATCGCGAAGTGCAGGATGCTCCCGATGCAATTACCCTCCCACACGGGCCGCTCAGCGTGCATTTCGCGCATGTGAGCTTCGCTTATGAAGCGCAGCGCCAGATCCTTTTCGATGTGAACTTCGAAGTTCCAGCGGGCCACACGGTCGCGGTGGTCGGCCATTCGGGTTCAGGCAAGTCGACGCTCGCACGCCTGCTCTACCGCTTCTACGACGTCAGCAGCGGCGCTTTGATGCTGAATGGCACCGACATCAGAAAGCTCACCCAGGCAAGCCTGCGCCAGGCGATCGGCATCGTTCCGCAGGATACGGTGCTTTTCAACGACACGATCCGCTACAACATTCAATACGGCCGCCCCGAAGCCAGCGAAGACGAAGTCGTCGCCGCGGCCCGCGCGGCGCAACTGCACCACTTCATCAGCACACTTCCCGACGGCTACGCGACGCGCGTCGGCGAACGTGGCCTGAAACTTTCGGGCGGCGAAAAACAGCGCGTTGCCATCGCGCGCGCCTTGCTCAAAAACCCTGCGATCCTGATTTTCGACGAGGCCACATCGGCGCTCGATTCGAAAACGGAAAAAGCGATCCAGGCACAACTCGAAGCGGCCGCACGCGGGCGCACCGCGATCGTGATCGCGCACCGGCTGTCGACGGTCATGAACGCGGATGAAATTCTGGTGCTCGAAGGCGGCCAGATCATCGAGCGCGGCCAGCATGCCGCGCTATTGGAACGCCAGGGCGCCTATGCGCAAATGTGGGCGTTGCAGCAGCAAGAGGAAGTGGCGGCCCTCAGCGCAGCCTGAATCAAGCGCCGGACGTGTGCGCAGCCGGTAAACGCTCAACCAGCAGGGTGTAAATTCGCCGGCTGTCGGCGCGCAGCACCTGAAAACGGAAACCGCCGTGCTCGACGATTTCGTGACGTTTCGGCAGTCTGCCGAGCAGGTGGATGATCATGCCTCCAACGGTGTCGTACTCCTCGTCCTCGAACTCGACATCGAAGGCATGGTTGAAGGCGGAAATTTCCGTCTTGCCTTTAACCCGGTAGCGCCCCGTCTGGTCGGCGATGATGTTGCCGGCCTCTTCGTCGAAATCGTATTCGTCATCGATATCGCCGACGATCTGCTCCAGCACATCCTCGATCGTCACCAGCCCCGCCGCGCCGCCGTATTCATCCACGACGATCGCCATGTGGTTGCGGCTGACGCGGAACTCCCGCAGCAGCACATTGAGCCGCTTCGATTCGGGAATGAACACCGCCGGGCGCAGCATGTCGCGCAGGTCGAATTCTTTGCCCGCGTAATAGCGCAGCAAATCTTTCGCCAGCAGGATGCCGAGAATATCGTCCTTGCTCTCGCCGATCACGGGAAAGCGGGAGTGCGCCGTCAGGATCGCGAACTCGGTGATTTTTTCGATCGGGTCTTCGACGCTGACGACCTCCATTTGCGCGCGCGGAATCATCACATCGCGCACCTGAATGCCGGACACATCGAGCGCGCCTTCCATGATCGCGAGCGCATCGGCATCGAAGAGGTTACGAGCGTAAGCAGCCCGCAGCATGTCATTCAAATCGCTGCGGCTTTCGGGCTCGCGTGTCAGTAACGCGGAAATTCGGTCAAGCAGTTTAGGTCGACTACTGGAAGGTTCCATGAAAGTGTGGCAGTGAGAAGTAAGGCGTGAGGGCTGAATTCGGCTGCACGCCGACCTCACCCTGCCCACGCCTTACGTCTCGCCTCAAGCCTGCTTTAAAAACAAGTTCTCAAGCATTTTTTGTCTTGGTCAGCCTCCAACGCTATATGGATCAGCATAGCCCAAGCCCGATAGAATTTCCCGCTCGCGGTCTTCCATTTCCTCGGCGGCCGCGTCCTCGTGATCCCAGCCTTGCAGGTGCAACGCCCCATGCACGATCAAATGCGCGGCATGCGCTTCAAGCGATTTGTTTTGCTCAACGGCCTCGCGCTGCAAAACCGGCCAACAAACGACAAGATCCCCCATCACAAGCGGTTCTTGCGCATAGGGGAAAGACAGGACGTTCGTCGCGTAATCTTTATTGCAATACTCGGCATTCAAGGCGCGCCCCTCATCCTCGCCTACGAAACGCACGGTGATTTCCGCGTCGGCCCCGAGCGCGGCGGCAATCCATTTGCGCACTTGCGCTTTGCTCGGCAAGCCCTCTTTTTCGTTTTTGGCCAAGGCGCGCTGAATGCTCAATTCCAGATCGAACTGCCGCGCCGGCGCGGTTTGAGCCACCGCGAGGACATGCAAGGTCGCAAGATTCGCCGCGCCGGGTTGCACGAGCATGACGGGCATGCCGCTTTCGGCATGCGCTTCGACAACGAGGTCGCCCATGTCCTCTGGCGGGAATGCGATGCGCAGATGACGCCCCTCGCCAAGCGGAATCTCGATCGAAGCGACTTCGATGTTGCGCGGCTTACCCTTGCTGTTCAGTACGGTGATGGTTTTCATATTCTTTCTCGGCGGCGTCTTTTTCGTAGGCGGCAACAATCCGCGCGACCAATGGATGGCGCACGACATCTTCTTTCTGGAAGCGGGTCGTCGCGATCCCGCGCACATCGGCGAGGATGCGCGTCGCCTCGGCGAGTCCGCTCTTGTGGCCGCGCGGCAGATCAACTTGCGTCAGATCGCCCGTAATCACGGCCTTCGCGCCGATGCCCATGCGCGTTAAAAACATTTTGATCTGTTCGGGCGTCGTGTTCTGCGCTTCGTCGAGGATGATGAAGCTGCGGTTCAAGGTCCGTCCGCGCATGAAAGCCAGCGGCGCGATTTCGATGCTATGACGTTCGAAAAGCTTGGCCACGCGGTCGAAGCCCATCAGATCGTACAGCGCATCGTAGAGCGGCCGCAGATAGGGATCGACTTTCTGTGCCAGATCGCCCGGCAGAAAGCCGAGCCGTTCGCCGGCCTCGACCGCCGGACGCGTCAAAACAATGCGTTCGACATGTTCGCGCTCAAACGCATCGACGGCGCAGGCCACCGCAAGGTATGTCTTACCCGTGCCGGCCGGACCGACGCCAAATGTGATGTCATGTTCCTGGATATTCCGGATGTATTCGACCTGGCGCGGCGTGCGGCCATGCAGATCGCCCTTGCGCGTCAGAAGCCCCGCCGCGGACTGCACGGCTTGCGAGGTGTTCGCAAGCTCGACGAGGCCAAGCTGAATGTCGTCGACCGTCAAGCCTTTGCCAGCGCGCTCATAGAAAAACTGTAACGCGCGCGCGCCGAGACGCGCCTGCGCGGCATCGCCGCTCAACGCGAAGTGATCGTTGCGGCGGGAAATCGAAATGTCATACGCCGCTTCGATCTGACGAATGTTTTCATCGAGCACGCCGCACAGATTCGCAAGCCGTTCGTTTTCGAGCGGCACGAGCGTGATTTCATAGGGCTTCAAACGTGGAATCCTTTCGCCAGCGGAGATGCGCGGCCGACGCGAACAAGTTTAAACCCTGCAACCTTAAACGCATCACGCCGCGATCACCACTTCGCCACGCAAGGAATGCGGCAGCGCCGCAGTGATCCTAACGTCAACAAATTCGCCGATCAGACGCGGCGGGCCGGAGAAATTGACGATCCGATTATTGTCGGTGCGCCCGGCCAGTTCATCGGGACTCTTGCGCGAGGGCCCCTCAACCAGAATGCGCTGCACCGAACCCAGCATCGCCTGACTGCATGCGGCGTATTGCTCATCAATACGTTTTTGCAAACGCGCGAGCCGCGCAAGTTTGACCTCCTGCGGGGTGTCATCCGTCATATCGGCGGCGGGCGTGCCGGGCCGCGCGCTATAGACGAAACTGAAGCTACCGTCGAAACCGATGTCGTCGATAAGCTTCATCGTCGCTTCGAAATCGGCGTCGGTCTCGCCGGGGAAGCCGACGATAAAGTCGGATGTCAGCGACAAGTCCGGCCGCGCAGCGCGCAGCTTACGCACGATCGATTTGAATTCGAGCACCGAATAACCGCGCTTCATCGCCGCCAATACCCGGTCAGAACCGCTCTGCACCGGCAAATGCAATTGCGAAACGAGTTTGGGCAGCTTCGCATAGGCTTCGAAAACCCGCGCCGTCATTTCGCGCGGGTGCGAAGTCGTATACCGGATGCGTTCGATGCCGGGAATCTCGTGCACACATTCGAGCAAGAACGCGAAATCGTACACCGCCGCGTCCGCCTCCCCCGCCTTGCTCATCGCGCCGCGCCAGGCATTGACGTTCTGGCCGAGCAGCGTCACCTCCTTCACGCCCTGCTCGGCCAGCCCCGCAATTTCAGCCAGCACATCGTCGAGCGGACGCGAAACCTCGTCGCCGCGCGTGTAAGGCACGATGCAGAATGTGCAATATTTCGAACAGCCTTCCATGATCGACACGAAGGCGCTCGCCCCCTCGACCCGCGCCGGCGGCAGAGAATCGAACTTCTCGATTGCGGGAAAACTGATGTCGACCTGGGCGCGGCCACTCTCACGGCGTTGGGCGATCAACTGCGGCAGACGATGCAAGGTTTGCGGCCCAAACACCACATCGACATACGGCGCGCGCGCGACAATGCCTTCGCCTTCCTGGCTCGCCACGCAGCCACCGACGCCGATGATCAGATTCGGATTCGCCTGCTTTAAATGCTTGACCCGGCCGAGATCGTGGAACACCTTTTCCTGTGCCTTCTCGCGCACCGAGCAGGTGTTGAAGAGGATCACGTCCGCCTCTTCCGGATTATCGGTTTTGACGAGCACCTCGTCCGTACCCAGCACATCCGCCATCTTGTCCGAGTCGTACTCGTTCATCTGGCAACCGAAAGTACGGATGTACAACTTTTTCATGGCATCACTCAGCGTTTTGCCGCTTCCTCGGGAGTCAGAATCCAAATCCGCCAGACCGCGCCCTGCGTGTCGAACTGAACACGCACGGGGAGGTTTTCAACGCCGTTCAAGGTCGCCGGAACCACGATCAAATTCGCGCGGTCGCGTATCTGCAAACCCGGCGCCAGCATCCATACGCGGCGCCCGAGTTTCACACCGTTATCGACAAACCCGTCAAAGCTTGCTGGCTTGGTATCCGCCGGAAAAACCCTGAGGTTTTCCGCCCATAGCGAGCCATGCAGGAATAAGACACCGGCCAAAACACACAGTATTCGACGCATAGGATTCCTCTCGCCCATAGGAACAGGCAATGAAAGAAAAACAAGGACTTAAGCTGGATTATAGCCGAAGCGCTCTTGACCGCACCGGCCTGTCGGGCTATATTCTTTAGTTCTGCGTGGTGATGTAGCTCAGACGGTTAGAGCGATGGATTCATAACCCATAGGTCGGCAGTTCGATTCTGCCCATCACCACCATAAACCAATACTCAATAGTTCGAATTAGTTCACAAAGCCAGACGCCTATTAGGTTTCTGGCTTTTTTATTGCCTCTATTAGTTCGTTATAGTTCGCTTCCATTCGCATAAGTTAGGGGGCATACTCGGGGGCATGCTC
>WQYQ01000019.1 GCA_009781175.1 Betaproteobacteria bacterium | reverse complement strand
GCCTGGCTGGAGAAGAACCGGCGGCTGTGGAAGAACTGCGAGCGAAAGCTCAACACCAGCTTGCAGTTCATCCATCTGGCATTCTTGGGGTTATTGCTCAGGAGATCGTAAACGGGCTCTAAGCAAAGCGCCTGCATGCGGCCTGGAAAGGTACAATGCGCTGCGATACGGATTGGTTATGTATTGGAGGCAATGCGATGGATGATGACGACGGCAGTGTGAAGATCGCACTGGGCACAGTGGGTGGCATACTAGCCCTAGTTATTGCGCTGGTGATTGGGCTGGCGATTCGAGAAGCCAATCTTGGCCAGGAAGCCGCTGCGGATACGCTTACCGAGCTTATTCAAACGGGTGACGCAGCGCCCGAGCCGGTTGGCGAAGCGCTGGTGAAGATTTATTTCGACACCGATCAAGCGGAAATGCCGGAGGCGGGTTCCAAAGCGCTTGAAACGGTAGTCACCGCCGCGCAAGAGCGGCCCGAAACGATTATTTTGATCTCCGGCTTCCACGATGCTTCAGGCAATCTGGCGCACAACCAGGCGCTTGCGCTGCAACGCGCGGTCACGGTGCGCAAAGTGCTGATCTTTGCCGGCATCGACCCCCACCGCCTACGCTTGAGCAAGCCGGCCAATACACAAGGCAATGGTGATCCGGAAGAAGCCCGGTGCGTCGAATTGCGCATTCAGTAGCCTCATCAACAAACGGCCGTGGCGCAAAAAACACGGCCGTTGGCGTTTACGGCTCGCGCTTCTCGCCGGGCCCCTCCGGAAGCGCGGGAAGAGATTCGATCTCTGCGGCCACGTTGCGCAAGTCATCCGGTACGGCGGCTTGCGGGTAAGTTGTCCGCCAGGATTTGAATGCCTGCTTCGCCGCATTGCGCCGACCCTCGCGCAATAGATCCCGCACCAGAACCAACTGCGCCGAAGCGGCAGCCTTTGTCTCCGCCAACTTTTCAGGCCGATTCGGCACGGGCGCAGACTGCACGGGAATGATGATCTTTGTCCGAAACGCCGCATCTGCTTGTTTTTCACGCACGGCTCTTTTTTCGAAGGCCACCGCATCAAGCGACACGGCATTCGTCCCCGACTCGATTTCCATGCGTGGAGGCATCCTTTGCGGCATAAGCTGCGCGGCTCTGGCACGCTGAAGCTCACGACCGATTTTCGCCGCTGTATTGTGCGTGGGTGCTTGAGGTAATAGCGACGTGGTGTCGGCCGCTGCGGGCTCCGCATTGGCATGCGGCGCTTCGGGAACGGCCGCATCCTCCCGCACCGATGATTCAGCCGCAATCAAGGTTCGATTTTCCGCTGCCGGAAGCGCAGACCCCTTCCCACGCAACCATGAATAGCCGACAGCGCAAGCCAACAGCACTCCTACAGCCAACGCCATTGGCGCGGTGAAGCGGCGCCATCTGAATGGAACAAGCGGGGTTGGAATTATCGCGGCATCTTCTTCAGTCTCTACCGTATCAACAATATCGGCGACGCGTGCCCATATGCGGACATCCAGCTGTTCCGAGGGCTCGGGCTGTGGCAGCGCTTGGTATGCTTCGGAAACGATCGCTTCCCGCGCATCGCGAATGAGTGACTTTTTCATACCCCGCCCAGGGCGGCCATCAGTTTATTGAGGGCGTAGCGCAAACGGCTTTTGGCGGTTTCCGCATTGACTCCCGTCAGGCGCGCAATTTCTTCGAGCGATAGTCCCGCGTGTTCGCGCAGTAAAAAAGTTTCACGCTGAGGCGGCGGCAAGCTTGCCAGGGCTCGCTCGAACGGCAAGATTTCCTGTTTTGCGGCAAGCGTCTGGTCCGACCGACAGGAAGTTTTGTCTGTCCCCGGATTGCCATGAGTCACCCCAACTTGAAAGTTGGTACTTCCTCGCCACAAATTGGAGGCGCCTTCGGGGTCAGCACTCAATCCGCGGTCATCTTTTGCAGAAGCCAGATCGCGCACGACCGGCAGCGATTTTTCGCGCCTTAAATCGATGATCAAATTGCGCGCGATCTGAAACAACCAGGCACGAAACGAAACCTTGGTTTGATAACTCATACGGCTGCGCATCACACGCACCCAAATATCCTGAAACAAATTATCGAGATATGCAGCCGGGATCTCGCGCGCAAGAAAGGCATACAAATTATGCCGATGCCGTGCATAAAGCTCATCGAACGCCGTCATGTCGCCTGCCGCAAAAGCAAGCATCAAGGCTTCGTCTGTATCGATTACGGTATTGGGTTGCACAACAGAGTTTGACATGGCATTTAAGTATAGCGCTGATGTATTTGTCATTTGGATCGCTGCGACGCCATCAAGCATCAGCGTGATACTTGAACGGGATCAAATACCGATAAAAATTTTCCAAGCGCAAATCAATGCTTGAAAAAACGGGGCGACATAAGGCCAATACCCGAAATTTCAAGTTCTTGAAGTACGATACTTCGGCCCCTATCTTGGGTAACGAAGGGGCACCAACGCGTCCCAAACATCCAGTAGGAGGAAACGATGGTTTACCGAGCCGTATTCCCACGCGACGTTTTCAACGAGCTCAACCGCCTGCAACGCGAGTTTTGGCAATCGCTCGACACTAACCCCAACATCCGCGGCAGCGGGCGTGGCGGTTTTCCGCCGATCAATGTAGGCAGCAGCGAACGCGCGGTCGACATCTATGTCTTTGCACCCGGCCTTGATCCGGCGACAATCGATGTGCAAATCGAAAAAGGTGTGCTGACGATTTCTGGCGAACGCAACATCGTAGTTCCGAATAATGAACAGGCCACGACGCATATCGCCGAACGTTTCACGGGCCGTTTCCGCCGCGTCGTTTCCCTGCCGGACGATATCGACCCGAGTGCCGTCAGCGCCAAGTATCGCGATGGCCTACTGCATATCGGCGTCGCTCGCCGCGAAGCCGCGCAACCCCGCCGCATTGCCGTCCAGTAAGAGGAGGAGCCAGCATGAGCAATACGAACACTACCGTCGCCAAGCAGGAAAAAGACCTCCGTGATGCGCTGATCCCCGCCGTGGATGTAATCGAGGATGCGAGCGGCATCACGCTGTATGCCGATCTGCCGGGCGTTGCGAAAGAGCGGCTGAGCCTACAGGTCGAAGCGGATGTACTAACGATCGAAGGTGAAATGGATCTCGGGCTGCCGGAAGGCATGAGCGCGATTCATGCGGAAGTCGACGCGCCGCGTTATCGGCGGGCCTTCACGCTATCGCGCGAACTCGATTCGGAAAAAGTCAGCGCCGAACTCACACAGGGCGTGCTTAAGCTGCGCATTCCGAAAAAGGATCACGCACAACCGCGCCGCATCGCGATTGAAGTGAATTGATTTTGTGCCGCACTGGGGCGGATGGAATCAAACCATCCGTTCCGGTCGCTCACCTACCCAAAGAAAAGAAGTCTACGTCGGCGGAGAGACGATAAGCATCCAGGTCACACCGAACTTGTCGGCCACCATGCCGAATGCGGGAGAGAAAAAGGTCGGGCTCAAGGGCATTTTGATCGTACCGTCTTCAGCCAGCGCATCAAACCGGCGCTGCGCCTCGGCTTGATCAGAGAAATCCAGCGAAAGCGCGAACCCTTCGAAATTTGGCGGCCCTTTGCAGAAACCGTCGGAAAGCATCAACACCGCGTCGCCGACACGCATGCTCGCGTGCATCACTTTCTTCTCGCTCCCGGGCGGAATCATTCCGGCTTGTTCCGCGCCGGGGCTTTCGTCGTACTGCATCCGCATTTCCAGCTTGGCGTCGAGCACCTGAGCGTAAAACGCGATCGCTTCGTCGCAACGACCTTCAAGGAAAAGATAAGCCTGAATCTGCATGATGTGGCTCCTCATAACAGGCACAGGAGGCTTGTTTCAGACACAGATTGCGCCGCGAGGTTCATTCTCGCGGGCCAGCCTCAACAGGTCGACTGTAGCCGCGCCAGCAATACGCCGAGGCGATCCAGACTCGCGCTCCATCCTTGATGCAGCCCGGCGTGCTGCATAGCAGCGCAAATCAGCGTGCTGGCAAACCGAACACGCACCGACAGCCGCGTTTTTTCATCGAGTTTCTCGCAACGCACCGTCTGCATCATCACGCCAGCCGGATTAGGATCGTCGTCGCGATGCGGAAACACCGTGTCGTGCCACGCCTTGGGATATTCCGAACAATCCAAGCTCATGACTAGCCGCTCAGGCTGCAGAATTTCTTTGAAGCGGCCTTTGAGCGGGCAGTCGACACCATCCGGCGAGCGCATCACTAAACGGTAATGCCCACCGGGTTGCAGGTCGATTTCACAGGCGGAATTCGTAAAACCCCGCCTTCCCCCCCATTGCGCCACACACAGGGGATCCGTCCACGCTTTGAAAACCAATTCACGCGGCGCATCGAATACACGGCTGATAAAAAAATCGCGCTCCGAAATTACCGTTGCGGCGAGGCCCGCCAGGATGCGCGTCCAAGCTTCGCGCGTATGCTCCAAACCGCCGGCCCACTGTGCATCGATATAGTGCGTCAAACGCAGTCTGCTGCGTCCCGGGATCGCATCGAAATCGAGCGTTACAAGCGTTGCGGCGGCCTCGGACACGAGGCAAAGCCAAAAAGCCAAACGGCGCGGCCGATCGATTTCAACGTAATGACCGATACGATCGGCAACCGCCCCGCCGCGCTGCTCGGCAACGCGAAATGCACCGCCGACACGTGGATCGACCTCAACGGTCAACAGTTTCCCTTCAAGTGTGCGGAAGAGCCACAGTCCAAGCGTTTCCGGATTCAGCCAAGCGTCGAAAAGCAATTCTGGACACACATCGAATGTGCGTTCGATAACAAGAGGAATCGTATTGCTACTCGGTGAAGCTTGCAGCATTCGCCCAGCGCTATGGACAACGACGGTCATTGAAAAAACTCCACACCATGCAAGGCAGACTTTATCCGGCACTGGATACGGTGTGATTAAAAATGACACACAGTCTTCGATTTAAGTTTGAAAATAGAGCAATTTTTACAACGGCTCAGGTTTCTCGCCGAGTATTCCAGAAGGCATGTCAAGCCCATGCTCCAGGCACATTAAACTGCTTGCCACACCAGGTTATGCAGGCTTTATTTAAGTCGTCAGGAAAACGTGGTTAATTAAAATTAAGTATTGCATGCACAACCAGGAACCCCAATGGCCATCCGAATCGTTCGCTTAGGTTCTGAGCGCACAGAGAATGAAGGTTTGCGCATTGGCACAGTACGTCGCCCGCCAAGAGGCGTTCCGAAGTCGGAATTCTCTGCACGCAATTGGTACGACGTTTGGTTTCCAACGCTCGCGCCAAGCCTTGAAACCATGAAGCTTGCCCAGCAAGCGTCCACGCCGGAGCAATGGGCTGCATTTACGCGTAAATACCGCGCTGAAATGGGCAAGCCGGAAGCGACTCATGCGCTCGAACTGCTGGCGAAACTGTCGCATCAGACGAATTTCTCTGTCGGGTGTTATTGTGAGATTGAATCGCATTGCCACCGCTCGATATTGAAAGCGCTTTTACTCCAATACGGCGCGGAATTGGCTGACTAAGGTGTTTTGGACATCACACAAAAAACAGGAGAGTCATCATGGCAAAAAAACCTCCCCTTACCACGGCAGCCGGAGCGCCAGTACCTGACAACCAGAATACGATGACGGCCGGACCAAGGGGGCCGTCGCTTCTCCAGGATGTTTGGCTGCTTGAGAAGCTCGCGCATTTCGACCGCGAGGTTATTCCCGAACGGCGCATGCATGCAAAAGGTTCGGGCGCTTACGGAACCTTTACCGTTACGCATGACATCACGCAGTACACACGCGCGAAAATCTTTTCGAAAGTCGGCAAGAAAACCGATTTGTTCGCGCGCTTTACGACCGTTGCGGGCGAACGCGGCGCGGCCGATGCGGAGCGCGATATTCGCGGTTTCGCCGTAAAGTTTTATACCGAAGAAGGCAACTGGGATATGGTCGGCAACAATACGCCGGTCTTTTTCATGCGCGACCCGCTCAAATTCCCGGATCTCAACCATGCGGTCAAACGTGACCCGCGCACGAATATGCGCAGCGCGCAGAACAATTGGGATTTCTGGACATCCTTACCCGAGGCGCTGCACCAGGTAACGATCGTCATGTCGGAACGCGGGATTCCAGCCAGTTACCGCAGCATGCATGGTTTCGGCTCCCATACGTTCAGTTTCATCAATGCGAAGAACGAACGCTTCTGGGTCAAGTTCCATTTCAAATGCCAGCAGGGGATCGTGAACTTATCCGATGCGGAAGCCGAAGCCATCATCGGGAAAGATCGCGAAAGCCATCAGCGCGATTTGTATGAAGCGATCGAGCGCGGCGAGTTTCCGAAATGGACGCTCAAGGTTCAAATCATGCCCGAGGCGGATGCGTCTAAGACGCCGTACAACCCCTTTGATTTGACGAAGGTCTGGCCGCACAAGGATTACCCGCTCATCGAAGTCGGTGTCATGGAGTTGAACAAAAACCCCGAGAACTTCTTTGCCGAAGTGGAGCAATCCGCATTCAACCCGGCCAACGTCGTGCCGGGCATCGGCTTTTCGCCGGACAAAATGCTCCAGGCGCGTTTATTCTCTTACGGCGATGCACAGCGTTATCGGCTCGGCGTCAATCACAACCATATCCCGGTCAACGCGCCACGCTGCCCGTTCCACAGTTATCACCGCGATGGAATGATGCGCGTCGACGGCAATCAAGGCGGCCGCATCGGCTATGAGCCGAACAGCTATGGCGAGTGGCAGGAGCAGCCCGATTATCGCGAGCCGCCGTTATCGCTCGAAGGCACCGCCGATCATTGGAATCACCGTATGGATGAAGATTATTACTCCCAGCCCGGCGCGCTATTCCGTTTGATGACGCCCGCGCAGCAGCAGGTTTTGTTTGAAAATACCGCGCGCGCGATGAATGGCGTGCCTAAGGAAATTCAGTTGCGTCACATCGGCAATTGCATGAAAGCGGACCCCGCTTATGGGCGCGGCATTGCGCAAGCGCTCGGAATTGCCGTAGCGGATCTTCCGCGTTAATTAGCTGCACTTACCCAAAGAAAAAGCCGCTCCGATAATCATCGGAGCGGCTTTTTCATGCGTACCGCAATACTTGAAATGCGCTACGTGTATCAATTAGAAAGGCTGCGGCCGTGGCGTGTTGTTGTTCGACGGCGGCAAAATCGGCAACTTGATATCCGGCTGCTTGCCTGTCAGCGTCTTCAAGAAAGCGACGATCTGCGAATTTTCCTCAGGGTTAAACTTACGCCCGAGTTGCAGACGACCCATCGTATCGACAGCCTGCTCCAAGGTTGCGGCTTCGCCATCGTGGAAGTACGGATAGGTCAGCTCGACATTGCGCAGCGATGGTACCTTGAAGTTGAAACGGTCGGCATCTTTACCCGTCACGGCGCTACGGCCTTCTGCCGGGCTCTTGGCGTTGTACGGCTCAACCAGACCCATCTTCTGGAACGAGTTGCCACCGACCGCCGGCCCATTATGGCAAGCCACACAGCCTGCACTCTTGAACAGCGTATAGCCCGCCAGCTCTTTCTCGTTCAGCGCCTTCTTATCGCCTTTGAGCCATTGGTCGAAGCGCGAATCGGGCGTAACGAGCGTTTCTTCAAAAGCGGCAATCGCTTCGGTGACTTGATCGATATCGACCTTGTCCTTGCCGAATACCTTGTGGAATTCAGTCACATACTGCGGAATCGATTGGAGCACACTCACCGCCAGCTCATGCGTAAACCCCATTTCGCCGGGGTTGGCAATCGGTCCACCGGCTTGCGCTTTCAAATCCTTGGCGCGGCCATCCCAGAACTGCGCCAGGCTCATGCTGGAGTTCAACACCGTTGGCGCATTGATTGGGCCTTGCTGCCAATGATCGCCAATCGAGCTCTTCAGATTATCCGTACCACCCATCGAAAGGTTATGGCACGAATTACACGAAATGAAACCGGACTTTGACAGACGCGGATCGAAAAAAAGCTTTTTCCCCAGCTCAACCATTGCCGGGTTTTTTATAACGGCCGGCTCAATCGGCGAAATCGGCTCATCCGACGTTTTCGCAGCCCAAGTCGAAGCTCCCGCAGCAAGCAATATTGCGCCTACGCTTAAATACAAGGCTTGGGTTCGCATACACATCTCCTTTAAATCGATAACAATAAACCGGCCCCTCTCATGTCAGGCCGATAACATCCATATAAGCTCACGCTTCTTTTTCGGGTAAAAAGCGCTGCTGTTTTTTAGCACACACACAGCCATGTCGCCCTAATCCAGATCAGTTGTTTGGGCTTGTGCAGGAAATCCTGGAAGTATAACGGGCCCGATCAAAACGCGCATTGCTAGCTATCGGGCCCCTTGATGTTTTACAGGGGGAGTCTGAGTTTATTCGGCGAGTGGAACGCTCGGCTGTACTGCCGACGCAGCGGGCGAGGGCGTTTCCGCCCTCTTGGCGTCGAGCTTGCGGCGCTTCTCTGCATAGCGCGCTGCGTCTTCGCGCGCTTGCTGCGCGCGCTTAGCCGCGGCTTGTGCGTCCTGTACGCGCTTTTGCGCCAGGGCCGCGTCTTTGGAAGCGCGCTCGGCCTGATTGATTCGCGCGCGCTCCGGGCCTTCGGTCAGGGCCTTGTCATGCTCGCTTTGCTTATGCACCAAATCGCGCTCCTTCTCTGCTTGTTCAGCTTCGAATTTCGCGCCTTGCTCGGCTTGTTCCTGAGCGCGTTCCGGCCGTTTGATTTCGCGTTCCGCATCGCGCACCGCGACACCGCGCGCTTTGACCGCGCGTTCGAGATTGCCCGCTTCAACATTGAGCTTGCGCGCGGCGCTTTCGCGTTGATTCAAATCTTCCCGCAGCCGATCCAGACAGCGATTGACCAGCACTTTGCGCGCGCACTCGGCTTCACCCGTTTTACGGTCATGATCGATCCGGCTATAGGCCGCGCTCGCCTGATCACGCAATGCCTGCGCACGGGCGAGGTCGGCCTCATCGCGCGTGGCGGTTTCTTCTTGCGCCCAGACCTGGGGCGCGGCAAGCGCCAGCAAGAATAGAAAAAATGTGCGGCACATAAGAGTTGAGGATTGGATTGAGCGGACAAGATAGCCGATTTCTCGCAAGCGGGCCCATTACAATTGAAAACTTTCGATTTCTCTGCGCCATCATGATTTTGTTTCGCAACCTCGTCCTCGCGCGCGGCGCCAAACGCCTGATCGACAGCGCCAGCCTGCAAATCCATCCCGGCTGGCGGATCGGTCTCGTCGGCGCGAACGGCAGCGGCAAGTCGACACTGTTCGCGGCGCTGCGCGGCCTGCTGCATGCGGATTCGGGCGACCTCGAAATCCCCGCCGCGTGGACCATCGCGCATGTCGCGCAGGAAACGCCGGCGCTCGACACGCCCGCAATCGAATACGCACTCGACGGCGATGCCGAGCTGCGCCAGCTCGAAGCCGATCTGCGGGCCGCCGAATCCGCGCATGACGGCCACAAAATCGGCGAACTCCACGCCCGCCTGCAGGAAATCGACGGCTATGGCGCGCGCGCCCGCGCGGCGGCGCTGCTCGACGGCCTCGGTTTCCTGCCCGACGAAATCGAGCGCCCGGTCGCCTCGTTCTCGGGCGGCTGGCGCATGCGGCTCAATCTCGCGCAGGCGCTGATGTGCCGCTCGGATTTGCTGCTCCTCGACGAACCGACGAACCACCTCGACCTCGACGCCGTCATATGGCTCGAAAAGTGGCTCGCCAGCTATCGCGGTACGCTGATGCTGATCTCGCACGACCGCGACTTCCTCGACGGCACGGTCGACCACATCCTCTATCTCGCCGACCAAAAACTCACGCTCTACAGCGGCAACTACAGCGATTTCGAAGGCCAGAAAGCCGCGCAGCTCGCGCAGCAGCAAGCGATGTTCGAGCGCCAGCAACGCGAAATCGCGCACCTCGAAAGCTACATCAACCGCTTCCGCGCCAAGGCGACGAAAGCCCGCCAGGCGCAAAGCCGCATCAAGGCGCTCGACCGCATGGAGCGCATCGCCGCGGCGCATGTCGACACCCCGTTCGACTTCACGATCCCCGCGCCGCAGCGCGCGCCCGATCCGATGCTCGTGCTCGACAACGTTGCGGCGGGTTATGGCGACAAACGCGTGCTCGAAGGCGTCAAGCTCACGCTGCGGCCCGGCATGCGCATCGGCCTGCTCGGCCCGAACGGCGCGGGCAAATCGACGCTGATCCGACTCCTCGCCGGCGAAGCCGCGCCGCTGGCCGGAGAGCGCATCGAAGCAAAAGGGCTCGCGGTCGGCTACTTCGCGCAGCACCAGCTCGAACACCTGCGCCCCGACGAATCGCCGCTTGCGCACTTCACCCGCCGCGAACCGCAGACGCGCGAACAAGAGCTGCGCGACTACCTCGGCGGCTTCGATTTCCGCGGCGGCATGGCCGACACGCCGATCGGCCCGTTCTCCGGCGGCGAAAAGGCGCGGCTTGCGCTCGCGCTGCTCGTGCGCGGCCAGCCGAACCTCATGCTGCTCGACGAACCGACCAACCACCTCGACCTCGAAATGCGCCACGCCCTGACCAAAGCGCTCGCCGAATACGAAGGCAGCATGGTGCTCGTCTCGCACGACCGCGCGCTGCTGCGCACCGTGTGCGACGCCTTCCTGCTCGTCGCCGACGGCAAGGTCGAAGCCTTCGACGGCGACCTCGACGACTACCTCGCCTGGCTCGACGCGCGCCGTGCACGCACCGCCGCCGTCAACGTCGACACAACCGCCCAGCAGGACAAAGCCGCCCGCCTGCAAGCGCGCGCCGACGAAAAGGCCGAGCGCCAGACTAAGCTCAACCGCCGCCGCCCGCTGACCAAGGAACTCGAACAGCTCGAACGCAAGCTGGAAGGCTGGAACGGCGAAAAGAAACTACTCGACCAACGCCTCGCCGATCCCGCGCTATACGCCAACAAAGCCGACAGCACCCAGTTACAGACACTGCTGAAACGCCAGGCGGAATTAGCGGTGATGATCGAGGAAGGGGAATTGCGCTGGCTGGAAATTCACACGGAGCTGGAGGAGATCGGGGAAGTGTGAAAACACATGCCTAATCTCCCGCTCAACCGAACCAGCCTACGGCGGGCTGTTTAGCTTGGCTATCAGCCCGGTAGGCTGGGCAAAGTGCAGCGAAACCTATCATGCCGGTATGCCATCCGCGAAATTTCAGGTTTGCCTAAATGGTGCGAAATCAGTGTTTTCCAGGGATTGTGCCGAATTCAATCATCTTATTCGACCAGTCATCATAAGATGATGGTCGTCTAATTCTAGTTAGGCAATTTAAGGGTCCACAAATGAAGTCGTTCCAACTTTATCTTGTCGTCGCTTCGTCGCTACTATTTTCCGGCTGCCAATCTGTCCAGTATTACGAAGGACCACCCAGAACGAAACCAGAAACCGCTGAGGTTTTTGTTTCTACCTATGAGGTTCTGCCAGTGTCCGTATATTCAATCAACGGAAAAGTGGAACGCTTTTCTTATAGCAAGCGCATCTATCTCTTGCCAGGTGAATACACGATGGATCTTCGCTCGGCACCATACAAAAAAGTGGGTTCGTACGATGGCTATATCTACAGAGGATTTTTCAAGCTCACGTTCCATGCGGCAGCGGGCAAGACATACACCTTCAAATCAATGCAGGGAAACAAAACAACGATGGATGTAAATTCGCGTCTTTGCGTATATGAAGAGGAGCAGGAAGCACCGAACTCGAAGGCCAACTGGACGAATGAGTTTCGCTCACCAAGCGACGATGCGGCTAACATTCAGTGCGCAAAAGTAGATATTCAAAAAACTGAATAGGCACCGCGATGCCTAACAATTCGGTCGAGAGGACGCCTAGCAAGCTGGGTTCGCTCCTTTCGGTCCCCGCCTCTCACCTCAAACGTTGGTGCTGATGAGATAACCTATGGACAATATCAATCTAGAGCAGCGTTCTTTCCCTTTCGCTAAGCTGCGATTCATCATTGATGGCAATAGGGAGCTTGTGGTGGAGCACAACACGCTATTCCGGTCTACTCGGCAAACGCTACCATTGCATCTGATCGATCCTTCGCCAATATATAACCGCAGTATTCCATTCGGTTGGGTTGTCATCACCTTCATATCTTTTATCCTTACGATTGCCGCGCTTTCTGCGGGTTGGAAAAACCAAGGAGCCGGAGAGTTATTTGGAGTTTTTCTACTTACAGGCATCTTCCTAGCGTGCCTTTACAACACAATACGACTTTCAAGCAATGCACTGCATTTCCGCAATGTCAATACGGCGGTCGTCATGCTCTCACTGTTTAGAAGCAAACCATCGAGTTCGGCGGTAGATGTCTTCGTGGAGGTGCTCCGTAAACGGATTGAATCATTCCGAACACCAATTGATGCATCCAACGAGGAACTCAATGTTCTTTAGATGAGGCACCTCGATTATCTACTTCAAAATAACGTACTTGATCAGTCCGAATACGACGCAGCAGTGCAGCGTTTGCATAAAAGAGCCAGCAATAAGAAGGTATTCGAGCTTGTTCGCTGAGAAGAGCCCCAACCCATCATTCCAGCAGACCTCGCGCCTGTGGCACGCGTCCGTTGAATTCGTTCGGCTTTCATGAATACCAAGGCAATCGACAGGGCTGCGCCCGAGTCAAAGAGGGTGAAGCAACTTCGAAGCACCCTTGCTAGGACCATTCCAAAGTTTCCTAATGATCGCCAAACACTAGCAATACTTGAAGCCAAATCGCTTGGCTCCATATTCATTGATTACATAAATTGGGCTTTTAGGCTGGTGCCCCATAAACCGCGCACAGTAATTATTGAGCCAACATTGACCTCAGACCCTCGGTGGAAAGCATTGTCAACCGACATAAATGCGCTCCTTCAAAAGGTTCGTGCCGGTGAAAATATAAACCCCCACCTATCCCTGCGTGTATTTAAGAATGGCTTCACCCCTAACTCATCTAACCCTGATCCATCTACTGATCGATGGGAAGACAAAGACTTCTTCCTTAATGCGATGGGCTATCACCATTTGCATTTAAGTCAAATCATTGAAAAAGCGGGGCATGCAAAACGTACAGATGAGGTGCTTTTTGCTCAAGTGACACGAGATCATTTCCATGCAATCAGCCTTTTTGATCACTCTGTCTTTGAAATCTCAGATCATGCAACCCAACTCATAACTGCCGAACGCAGCCGCCTTTGGAGAATTTATGAGCGCAGAAATTCTATTGACCGCAAGCCCGGAGCCGTATATATACAAAGCCCAATAACCACATCGGGGCATGCGCTTTTTCATAGCCAGTTGGCAATGGAATATGCACGAATCGTATACGAACTTGATCCAAAACTTGATAGCTTGGCCGGGCGGGCAGAAATTTTCCAGACTGTACCTCATGAGGTCATCAAGGCCATGAAGCTAAGCTGGCATCTGCAATATTTAGATTTCGGCCTTTTAGACAAAACAACTTCGACTTTTTTTGTTCTGCGATATGGCCCGACTTAAATTTCCACATATATGAAAAGCAAGTCACTGCCTTTGCTCATCAGCCTAACTGGTTGTTCAACAGGACGTCTACCAGCTCCGCTGGCAGCCACCTGTTAACGCTGGCGTTAGCCCGCATAGGTCGGGGGTGAGTCTGCGAACCTCGGCACGTCGTCACCATATCGCTGCTATCAAACGTCAGGCTGGGGCGGTTCACCATCAACTCATGCGGAGTCATCCCATCGCCTTAATCATCCTGCGCATATCGTCCGCGATCGCGTTGCGCTTGAATTTTTCGATCAGAATGCTCCCGCCGGTCATGATGTAGGACGGAAATACGCGGACGTCGCCCCAGTAATATTCATTCTGACGGATCTTATAAGTCGACTCCGCCGGGATGACGTTTTTCTTGGTCTTTGCTTTGACGATCAGGTTGACTGCCTTTTTTGCCACGTCCCCCATCAGCATGATGACGCTGAGATTCGGGAACAGCGCAAGCTCGGCTTCAAGAATCGGCAGATGCGCCTTGATAAGCTTCGCGTCGACCGCATAACCGGTTTTCGGGGTTTTTACGGCGGTGGTGATGTAAATCCCCATGTCCAGGATGTCGCGCATGCTTTCGGCCCGAACCCCCGCGGCAGCAAACAAACCAAGCGTCGTGCGCATGTAATCCGGGTCGGTGGCCGTGCTGTAAAAACCGTCGTCCGGATTTTGCGGCGGCGCTTCGCTAATCATGACGACCTTGATTTTTTCCGGGTCAAGCTCGCAGTCCGGCAATTGCAGGCCGGTCAGGTCCAAACCGTTCGCTACGGCGGTCTTGGCTAAGTAGTTGTTGATGTTGATCGTTTCGCCCATTTTTTCAGCTCCGGAAAATTTATCTCAATCCCGATCCATCGATTTTTCTCAATTTCCGCTCTCAAGCTGCGGCAAGATGCACTTCCGGGCCTGAGCAGACCTTTGGCACAATGCGTTTCTTTCCGTTTCGATTCTTCGGCCAAAGCTGCCGGCTGTAGCCGGTTGCTGAACTGACGCGCATCAACGCTAAAGCGTTTTCCATTCAATCGTGCCCACATCCAACCGCCCGAAAATAGCTCCTGCGTCTCTCAGCCGAAACGGAGCCGCCAAGCGCCGCTCTGAGCTTGAGGAGCGGTTAGATCGGATCAAGGCCAAGCAAACACGGCGATCAAAGAATCCCGTGAAGCGGACCGAAAAACGCGCGCGCTTCAAGCAAAAACGCGCTGAAGACAGGCGGTTAAGCCTTTCATTCCTGTTTTCCCTGCTGTTTCACCTGCTGTTGCTGAGCATGACCTTCTCTGGCGGCGAGGGGCTTGGGCTTCTTCCGGGCCTGACTCTCCCCTGGAAGCAACGCTCGATTGAAGCGCCCAGTCTGCACGCCACGCTCAGGCCAGTGCGGGTCGCAACCGCGCAGCCGACGCCAGCGCCGGCCAAGGAACCGCCGCAGGCGTCAAACGTTGCCGCTCGGCCGGTCCAGACACCGCCCAAACCCTCGCTCCCAAGCCCGAGCCATCCCACAGTGGCGATCGTGGCGGCAAAGGCTGCGCCGGAAACAAGTGTCCCGACTCATGCGACGCCTATAGAAACGGCTTCGCGCAGCGCACGCAGCAGCGCCGCGCCCACGCCGATTCCCCAGGTGGCGGTGATTGCCCTGGAAAAATCCGACGATCCCGCGTTCGTCGTGCCGCCACCCCCTCCAGAACCGAAGCCCGGCAGCACGCTCGCGCCGAGCGCCGTGACCCCAGACATCGCGCCGACGCCTCGGGGTAGCGAGAAACCCGCACAGAAGCAAGCCGAACCGGAAACACAACAACCGCAAGCCACTGAAGCAAGCAAACCTGACCCTGCGGAGCGCGAGGCGCAGCGGCAAGCCGATCTGCTGGAAACCGCGCGGCTGGCGGCGCAACAGGAAGCGCAGCGCCAAGAGGAGGCTCGCCAGGAAGCGGCGCGTGCCGAAGCCGCACGACTGAAAGCTGAACGCCAAGCGGCGGAGCGATTGGCCGCGGCAAAGCTGGAAGCACAGCACCAGGAGGAAGCTCAGGCAGCGGCGCGCGCCGAGGCTGCACGGCTCGAAGCTGAACGCCGTGAAACCGCGCGCTTAGGGACGGCGAAGCTGGAGGCGCAGCGCCAGGAGGAGGCCCGCCAGGAAACCGCGCGTGCTGAAGCGGCGCGGCTAGAGGCTGAGCGCCAAGAAGTCGCTCGCGTAGCCGCAGCAAAGCTGGAAGCGCAGCATCAGGAGGAAGCGCGTCAGGAAGCGGCGCGCGCCGAGACTGCGCGGCTCGAAGCTGAACGCCGCGAGGTGGCGCGGCAGGCGGCGGCCAAACAGGAAGCGGAACGCCAGGAAGCCGCGCGTCAGGAAAGCGCTCGCGCCGAGGCTGCGCGGCTGGAGGGCGAACGTCGTGAGGCCGAACGATTGGCGGCGGCAAAGTTGGAAGGGCAGCGTCAGGAGAATGCTCGTCAAGAAGCGGCTCGCGCCGAAGCGGCGCGCCAGGAGACTTCACGCCTTCAGGCAAAGCGTGAGGAGGAAGAAAGACGGGAAGCGCGGCGGCGCGCCATGGGACGCCAGCTCGACGCGGAAGCCGCCCAGCGTGAAGCGGCCACTCCCCCGTCTTCGAACAACCTTCCTTTCTCACTGAGCACCGCACGCCGGGTCAGACTATGGGGGCGCTCCGATCCGAACGTTGAACTCGTCCAATACGCCGAAGCGTGGGCGCGGAGAATCCAACTCAACACGTCGCCCGAAACGGTCCGTCAATTGGCGCAGCGGCCGCATACCGATCCCATGGTGACGGTGGCCATCCGCAGCGACGGGTCGATCGAGTCGGTGAATTTCGTTGTATCAAGCGGCGTGGCGGAGGTCGATGAAGCGATACGCCGCATCGTGCAAAGCCATATGCCTTACCCGGCCTTCCCGCCGGCGCTGGCGCGTCAGTACGACGTGGTTGAAATCCGCCGGACTTGGCGCTTCGATACGGCTGTGCGCTTTTACTGATTGAGCCGTGACCCGAGCAAAGGCAAACTCAGTGTATTGAGGCTTCGTTGCTTGTGAGGACGAGTTTATCCGTCGCCCGCGTCATCGCCACATACAGCAGCCGCGCTTCTTCCTCGTCGAATGGCTGGCTGGGCTCCGACTGCGGCGCGTCGGCAACGATAACGAGCGGGAACTCCAGCCCCTTGCTCGAATGGAACGGCAGCAGACGCACGGTGTCCTGTGCGTCATCAAACCGAATATCGTCTTTCCATGTGGTCGGAATCTGCACTTTCTTGAGCTGCGCGCGGATCGCTTTGCAAGTTGGGTCGTAGTGGCGGTACAGGATCGCCATATCACGCCACGGCATACCGCGTTCGTGTTCGTCGTGCAGGCGCGCCGCGATCCAGGAACCTTCTTCCGTCAGGGAAGGCAGGCGCACGATGATAGGCGCTTCTCCGTGGCGACCGGCGGAGATCGGGCTGAGGCGCGGAATGCCGTCGTCGTCAGCATCGGCCGCCTCGATGCAGCGCTGCGCGAAGCGCGCGGCGAAGTCAAGGATTTCGCACGTATTGCGGTAATTGAGCTTGAGAATCGTGGTGCGGCCTTGCGCCTGGATACCGACACCCTTGAACGAAAAGCCGCGCGTGAGCCGTGCATCGTAAATCGACTGCGCATCGTCGTACAGCACGAGCAGCGAGTCGCTGCGCGGGTCCACCATCTGCACGACAAGTTTGAACCATTCGGGGCGGAAGTCGTGCCCTTCGTCGATTAAAACCGCTGCGTACTGTGCGCCCGGAATTTGCCCGCGCGAACAGGCATCGATCACGCGCTGGACCATCTCGTCCATCAGTGCGCTCGTATCGGCGTTGTGCGGCAGATCGACGTTGTAGGCAACGAGCTGGCGTCGGCACCAGGCATGGAAATTCAGCACATTGACCTTGTCGGCCACGCCCTTGGCTTGCATCCAGTGCTGCAGCCGCACGGCCAGCGTCTTGTTGTAGCAGAGCACGAGCACTGGCTTGCTTGATGCGCGCGCGAGCTGTTCGGCACGGTAGCCAAGGATCATCGTCTTGCCCGAACCGGCAACGCCATGAATTACGCGATGTCCGTCGCCGAGACTGCGTGCGAGTTGTTCTTGCTGCAAATCCATCACGCGCATCAGGTCGGGAATTTGCACGGACGCAGCAAGGTCTTCGGCTTCGCCGTCGAAAAGGCCGGGCTGCGCCGGAATGCGAACTTCGGGGAAAAGCAACCAGCGGATGCGGTCGAGCTGCGGCAGATGCAGCGCGCCAGGAAAACGTACACGGAACATTTCCCACAGGCGTTGCTGGAAGGCTTCCACATCGACCGTCTCAAGCATTTCGTCCTGGCAGATCGCGCGGCCCGGTTCGATGGCTTCGGCGATGCCTGATTCGTCGAAATTCTTGCGTGTGATGTTCGTCAGCACCACCCCATACGACCACGGAAAACGCAGCCGGCCCTGCTCACGGCCGCTGGTGAAACACAGCTTCGGATCGCCTTCAAGCACGCGCACGACCGCGTGCGCATACTGGCGCGCCTGTTCAAGCGGGTTAATGACATGCTTGAGTCCGCGCTCAGTGAGAATCGTCGCTTCGCTAGGGTTGATCGTCTGCAGCGTCGCGGGTTTCCAATCCTTGACTTCGAGGATCAGCAGGCCGCGCCGCGGGTGCAGCACAATGAAGTCCGGGTGCGCGTTATCGACGCCGATCGGAACGTCGTACCAACAGAGGTAGTCCTCTTCCAGCTTGCTTTCCAGCCGCTGCGCGAAACGCCGTTCACCGGGAGTCATCCGGCCGGCGCAACTGGCGTAACTCGGAATCAGGGTAGCCATTGCGAGATACCGCTTTGTGTGGGATTTGCCGATTCTATCGGCTCGGATACGGCAAACCTTATGTTTTCGGCGCGCCGGCGCAGAACTGTTGATACAGCACCGTCATCACCGCGAGCGCCGCGGGGTTCGCGACCGAATAATGGATGTTTTTTCCGTCGCGCCGCGTAGCGACGAGGCCCGCCTCGCGCAGCACGCCGAGCTGCTGCGACAAGGTTGGCTGGCGGATGCCGAGACGCTCTTCCAGATTGCTGACGCTCAATTCGCCGAGCGAGAGCTGGCACATCAGCAGCAGCCGGTCCGGGTTGGCAAGCACTTTGAGTAGCGGGCAAGCCTGCGCGGCGACGGCCTGCATCGATTCCGGTTCGAGCGGGGGATGGATGTCGTTCATGGTTCCTCCGCAAACACTTTACCGAACGACAATATATTATTCAATATAATGTTTGCGGGTGGAGCGAACGGCGCGCAGCCCTTCGAACCTATTCAGAATCTGTCGCGAGAGCCCGTCAGCGGGGTGAAGAGCAGCGCAGGAACCGGAATTTATGAGTGATAAATGAGGATTCCGAGCAGCGCATGAGCCCCGATCACGGGATCGCAGCAAGATTATGAACAGGTTCTTATCGTGACACAGGCAGCCCGCGAGAGATCCAGGCCCCCATGCCGCCGGCGACGTTGATATAGCGCCGCTGCGTGTCGCGCGCCAGGACTGCCTGCGCCGCGCCGGAGCGCATGCCGCCCTGGCAGATCAGCAGGATCTCGGCGGTTTCCCCGGGCAGGTTCAGCGCATCGACGGCGGCCCCGCCCTGAGCGCGGATCAAGCTCAGCGGCAGGTGCAGCGCCGCTGGCGCATGGCCGCCGGCGTATTCGTTGGCTTCGCGCACATCGATCATGACCGCGCCGGCTTCGAGCCGGCGCGCCGCGTCCTGGACGTCGATCTGTTCGCCCGCGCTGCCGAACAGCGCTTTGAATGGGTTAATCATGGTTTTCCTCTGTTAGTTCTGGCGGGGAGCACAGTAAATGCTGTGCAAGGTCTGGATCACCTCGAAAGCGGGCCCCGACGCCAGCGAGTAATGGATGGTCTGCGCTTCGCGCCGCGTATCGACCATGCCCTCTTCGCGCAGGATCGCCAAGTGCTGCGACAGCGCCGACTGGCTCAGGTCGAGCAGCGCGTTGAGTTCGCCGACCGAGCGCTCGCCCTCCGCGAGCAGGCACAGGATCAGCAGGCGCTTTTCGTTGGCGAGCGCTTTGAGCAGGTGCGCGGCTTCGCTGGAGTGGGAACGCACCGCGTCGGGGTTAATACGGACGAGGACGCTCTTGGCAGTCATCGGATCGGCCTGCTCATGCCGCGTCGGCAACGGGCAGGCCCGCGGCGCGCCACGCCGTAAAGCCGCCGGCCAGCGAGTGCACCTTGGCGAAGCCGAGCTGCTGCAGGCTGTCGGCGGCCAGGGCCGCGCGGCCGCTGGTCAGGCAGTACAGCACGAGCGAGCGGGAGCGATCCGCCTGCGCAGGATTGGCTGCGCCGGCTAAGGCCGGATGGGATTCGATGCGGAACTCAAGCACACCGCGCGGCAGATTGATGGCGCCGGGGATATGTCCGGCCGCGTACTCGTCCGGTTCACGCACGTCGATCAACACGAAATCGCGCGCATTCCATGTTTGCAATTCGGCGGGGGAGATTTCATGGATTCGGCTCCGGGCCGAAGCCACCAAGTCGTTGGCGGTAAGCATTGTGAAGCATTCCTCTATGATATAAGTAATTTCTAATTTAGAATAATATAATAAACAACATCCAATTTGGGAGATACTGCGATGAATCTTGACCGTGCCGTGATGGCGTTCGCCGGTGTGATGGTTTTGCTTAGCGCCGCGCTGGTGTATTTCGTCTCGCCGTGGTGGCTGCTGTTCACCGTCTTCATCGGTCTCAACCTACTGCAAGCCAGCGTCACCGGCTTTTGTCCGGTGGCCGTTTTGTTCCGCAAGCTCGGCATCGCCAGCGGTTGTGCTTTCAAGTGAGCCATCGCCGATGAGAATCGATCCAAAAATGCTTGTCGCGGCGCTGCTGGCCGGCGTATTGGCCGGGTGCGGCGGGAATGCCAAACCGCCGCCCGAGCAGCAAAGCATCAAAGATATCCAAACCCTGAAGGTTCCCGCCGCGGGAGCCGGTAGCGGACGCGCTTGGGATGGCGTTGTCGAGGCGGTGCGGCAGGCCACCCTGTCGGCACAGACCAGCGCCCGGGTGGTCGAGGTGAATTACGACGTCGGCGACAAGGTAGCCGCCGGCGCGGTGCTGCTGCGCATGACCGCGGTGGAACAGCAAGCCGGCCTCGACAGCGCGCGCGCGCAACTACAGGTCGCCGAGGCCGCGCTCGTGGAGGCGGAAAATACCTGGCGCCGCTATGTAGCGCTGGCCGATCAACAGTTCATCTCGAAACTCCAGCTCGATCAAGCCCGCGCGACGCGCGACTCGGCGATCGCCGCGCGCGATGCAGCGCGCGCGCAGGTCAGCAATGCCGCCCGGCAGGCGGATTACACGACGGTGCGCGCGCCGTTCGCCGGCATCGTCTCTGCGCGCAACGTGGAGCCGGGCGAAAGCGTGGTGTTCGGCGGCAACCTGATCTCGGGGCAAACCCTGATGACGGTGTTCTCGCCCGATGCGTTGCGCATCGACGTCAGCGTGCCGCAGTCGGACGCGGCGGCGATTCGCGCGCAGCCGCAGGCGCAGCTTGTGTTCGACGATGGGCGCACGGTGAATATCGACAAGGTGATGGTGTTTCCGAGCGCCGATCCGGCCACGCACAGCGTCAAGGTGCGCGTGCAGTTGCCGCGCCTCGACCCCGTGCCGATGCCGGGCGCGAGCGTGAAAGTGCGCTTCCCGGCCACCAAAGGCGGCGCGCTGCCGCGCATCCCAGCCTCGGCGCTGGTGCGGCGCGGCGAATTGAACGCCGTCTATGTGCTGGCGGAAGAACGCCTGTCGCTGCGCCAGTTGCGCCTCGGCGAGCAATTTGGCAAAGAGGTCGAGGTGATCGCGGGCTTGCAGCCCGGCGAAGCGATTGCGGTCGACCCCGTGGCCACCGCACAAGCTCTGGCGAAGGCGCGGCAAAGTGGAAGCTGACAATAATATGGCCGCCGCCGACGGCGCTCCCCGCCTGGGCTTGTCCGGGCGCATTGCGCGCAACTTTCAGAACAACCCGCTCACGCCGATCCTCGCGCTCGTGGGGATACTGCTCGGCTTCATCGCGATCGCTATCACGCCGCGCGAGGAAGAACCGCAGATCGACGTGACCATGGCCAACGTGATCGTGCCGTTTCCGGGCGCGGATGCACGCCAGGTCGAACAGATGGTCAGCTTCCCGCTCGAACAGAAGCTCTCTGAAATCGAGGAAATCAAACACACCTATTCGGTCAGCCGTCCGGGCATGGCGATTCTGACGGTCGAATTCGAGGTCGGCGTCAAGCGCCAGCCGGCGCTGGTGCGGCTGTACGACAAGGTGTTCTCCAATCAGGACTGGATGCCGCAGGGCCTCGGCGTCGGTCAGCCGATCATCAAACCCAAGGGCATCGATGACGTACCGGTCATGGCACTGACGCTATGGACCGACGACGCGCAACGCGGCTCGGTCGACCTCGGCGAAGTCGCGCACACGCTGGAAACCGAACTCAAGCGCATTCCGGGCACGCGCGATATTTACACGATCGGCGCTCCGGCGCGCACGGTGATGGTGAATCTGGACCCGGCGCGCTTGGCCGGACATGGCCTGTCGGTGTCCGATCTGGCCGGCGCGTTGCAGGCGGCCAACCTGGCGCGTCAGGCCGGCGAGCGCGTCGGCGCAGACGGCGTAACACAGATTACTTCGGGCCGTTTCCTCGCCGACCGCGACGACGTGGCCAACCTCGTGCTCGGCTTGCGCAACGGCCAGCCGGTGCGGCTGACCGATGTGGCCGACATCCAGGATGCGGCGGACACGCCTTCGACCTATGTCTGGCACGGCGCGCCGCCCGGCCGCGCCGGCCCCGCGGGCGGTACGGCCCCGGCGGTGACTATCGCGATCGCCAAGAAGCCCGGCAGCAACGCCTCGGACATCACGCAGGCGGTGTTGCAGCGCATCGAAACGCTGCGCGGCGAGGTCATTCCAGAGGGCGTTCAGGTGCAAGTCACGCGCGATTACGGCCTGACCGCCAGCGACAAAGCGCAAATGCTCTTGAAGAAGCTCGCGTTCGCGACCGGCGCGGTGGTGCTGCTGGTGCTCTTCGCGCTCGGCCGCCGCGAGGCGGTGGTGATCGGCTCGGCGGTGATTCTGACGCTGTTCCTCACGCTGTTCGCATCGTGGGCGATGGGCTTCACGATCAACCGCGTATCGCTGTTCGCGCTGATCTTCTCGATCGGCATCCTCGTCGACGACGCCATCGTGGTGGTCGAGAACATCCACCGCCACATGGCGCAAGGCGGCAAATCGCTGCGCGAGGCGATTCCGCCGGCGGTCGACGAGGTCGGCGGCCCGACGATTCTCGCCACTTTCACCGTGATCGCCGCGCTGATGCCGATGGCCTTCGTCAGCGGCCTGATGGGGCCGTACATGCGGCCGATCCCAATCAACGCCTCGGTCGGCATGCTGCTCTCGCTGATGGTCGCGTTCGTGGTCACACCGTGGCTGTCGGTCAAGCTGCTCTCGCGGCATATCCCCGAACACACGCCGCATGACGCGACTGACGGACATGGACACCCGGCGGGCAGCATGGCCGCGCGTCTGCATGGCCTGTTCACACGGCTGATGGGGCCGTTCCTCGCGCCGGGCTCGGGCGCGAGGCGGCGGCGTCTGCTGTTCGCCAGCATGGCCGCGTTCGTGGTGCTGGCGGCAAGCTTGGCGGTGTTCAAGCTCGTGATCCTCAAGATGCTGCCGTTCGACAACAAGTCCGAATTGCAGATCGTGGTGGATCTGCCCGAAGGGCGCACGCTGGAAGACACCAACGCGCTGCTTACGGAACTCGCCGCGGTGCTCGACCGGGTCGCGGAAGTGCGCGACTACCAGGGCTACGCCGGGACCGCCGCGCCGATCAACTTCAACGGTCTGGTGCGCCAGTACTACCTGCGCAGCGGCGCGAATGTGGGCGATTTGCAGGTTAACTTCGTCGACCGCCGCGAGCGGCATCGCAAGAGCCATGACATCGCGGTGGCGCTGCGTCCCGAACTCGAAGCCATCGGACACCGACATGGCGCTTCGGTCAAGGTCGTCGAAGTGCCGCCGGGACCGCCGGTGCTCTCGCCGATCGTCGCCGAGATCTACGGCCCCGACTATGCGCGCAGCCGCCAAATCGGGCGCGCGCTCGAACAGCGCTTCCTCGCCACAGAAGGCATCGTCGATGTCGATACCAGCGTCGAAGCAGCCGATGCGCGGCGCGAGGTGCTCGTGATCGACCGCGTGCGCGCGGCGCGCCTGGGCGTGCCGCAATCGGTGATTGCCGAAACCATCGCCGCGGGCCTGCAAGGGTACGACGCCACCTACATGGTCGATGACAGCGCGCGGTATCCGCGCCCGATCCGCCTGCGCCTGCCGCCATCGGACCAAACCACGCTCACGCGCCTGCTCGCGCTCAGCGTGCATGGCGCTAATGGGCAACTGGTGCCGCTGTCCGAACTCGTGCAGGTGCGCGAAACCGGCTGGGACGGCGTCATCATGCACAAGGATCTGCTGCCCGTGGTTTACGTGATGGGCGACGAAAGCGGCGTTGTCGACAGCCCGCTCTACGGCATGTTCGATCTGGTCGGGCAAGTTTCGGACAACCACATCGAGGGCCAACAGATCGCGCAATTCTTCATCCGCCAGCCGCCGGACATCACCGGCTTCGGCATCAAGTGGGACGGCGAATGGCAGATCACTTACGAAACCTTCCGCGACATGGGGCTCGCCTACGCAATGGGCATGGTGCTGATCTACCTGCTCGTGGTGGCGTATTTCCGCAGCTATGCGGTTCCGCTCGTCATCATGGCCCCGATCCCGCTGACCGTAATCGGCGTGATGCCCGGACATGCGCTGCTCGGCGCGCAATTCACCGCGACTTCGATGATCGGCATGATCGCGCTCGCCGGCATCATCGTGCGCAACTCGATCCTGCTCGTCGACTTCATCAACCACCTCATCGCGCGCGGCGACACGCCCGAACAAGCGGTCATCGACGCCTGCGCGGTGCGCGCCCAGCCCATCGTCCTGACCGCCATCGCGGCGATGGCCGGCGCGTTCTTCATCCTCGACGACCCGATCTTCAACGGCCTCGCGATCTCGCTGATCTTCGGCATTCTGGTCAGCACCGTGCTGACGCTGGTGGTCATCCCGCTGCTGTATTACGCGCTGATTACGCGCGGTAAGCGGGCTCAAGCTGTGGTTTGACCACGAGTCTCTCTAGCCCCGCCAGTTATGGCGGGGCTAGAGATTCAGTACGCCACCCCCAAGGCCCCGCACAAAAAGCTCATCAGCGGGGCGGTTTCGGCAAAGCGCCGCCCGGCCAGCTTGGCGAAATCCCGCGTAGTAACCTCCTCCGCCGACAACGAAGCCAGCGCGATGAAATCCTTGCGCCGCAGATCATCAATAGCGACGTGATCGGCGGCAAAACCGCGCGGGGGGCGCTGAAGGCTGTCGCCGCCAAGCGTCCAGTGCCGGGTGAATTTCTTGTCGTCACGCACGGCCAGCCACTTCTCGGGCTTGTCGGCGACGGCCTGACGGATCTTCCAGAGCGCGTCAGCTTCCGGACGCCAGCAGCCGGCGGCGAAAAAGCAGCCTTCTTCGTCGTCGGCGATATGCACATAGAAACCGGGCGCATGCACATCCTTGCCCAGCGTATGCCGGAACTGGATGCCGATATTGGTTTTGTAGGGCGTCTTATTACGGGCAAAACGGGTGTCGCGGTACACCCGCATCAAGGAACCGCCCATCTTGCGCGCGTCGGCGCGAAACTGCGGCGCGAATTTAGCCAGCGCCGGGGCCATCGCCTCGATGAAGTCCAGCGCCGGCTCACGCACTAGCGCCTCGTAACGCGATTTATTCGCTTCGAACCATTCGCGTCGATTGTGGTTTTGCAGCTCGCGCAGGAAAGTGAAAGTGTCGGCGGAGAACATCGCGGGCTCCTTGCGGAAATGGGCGAATCATCTTATTAGATAGAACGATTTTGGTTCAATCCTGTACAGCGGCGGGCGGCAAAATGCCGCCCCTACGGTCAACGCCCAACGAAACCGCGCCCGTAGTGGCGGGCCTTGTGCCCGTCCGCGATCTCGCACCCACCCATGATCTCACGTCCGTCCATGAAAACCAGGCAACCACAAGGGTTGCCCCTACAAACCATTGGCAAATCCAATTGCCCGAAAGGCCATGATTACTCGTAGGGGCGGCATCCTGCCGCCCGCAACCGAAATCGGGCATCATCCGTATGCACTTGAACCAAAACCGCTCTAGCGGGAAACCGCAGCAGGCTCGCGCAAAACCCTAAGCGGCCAGCGCAGCGTCACAACCGCCAGCGCAATGCCGATCAGCAAAATGCCCAGCCCTTCTAACGGCGAAGGGCGTTCGCCGAGCAGCGCCCAGGCGAAGCCGATACCCGCAATCGGAATTACGAGGCTGGCGAGGCCGGCAATATCCGTCGGCAGGCGCGCCACGACATACGACCACATCAGCCAGGCCAAGCCCGTGGCCAGTATCGCGTTATAGGCAAGCGCGCCGATGAAGAAACCCGACCACTCGATCGACCGCGAATGGGTCGACAGCGCCACGACGAGCAGGCCGAGCGCGCCGAACAGCATTTGCCACGCCGTCAGCGACAGCGCGCGCACGCCGCCGCGCAGAAACAGCCGCTTGGAAAGCACGATTCCGATCGCCCAGCACGCGCCAGCACCAATCGCGAGCAGCGAATCGCGCAGATTGCCGACGCCGCGCCAGGGTTCGAGCACCAGCACAAGCCCGCATGCCGCCAAGGCGAGGCCGTACCACACGCGCGGCGCAGGCCGTTCGCCGAGCACGAACCATGCGAACGGCACAACCCAGAACGGCATCGTATAAGCCAGCAGCGCGGTCTTGCCCGCTCCGCCGCCGACCAGCGCCCATTGCGCCAGCGCCTGGAATCCCAGCGTCTGCGTCAGGCCGATCAGGATCGTGGGCAGCAACGGCGGCGGACGCAGCGATTCGCCGCGCGCCAGCAACGCAGCAAACAGCACGACGCAACCGAGTCCATAGCGCAGCACACAGAAATCGAACGGCCCGCTGTAGCGCAGAACCTGCTTCATCACGATCCAGTTGTAGCTCCAGATCAGCGTGATGAAGACAAGCGCCACAAGCGCCGGACGGTTTGAAGAGGAAGAAGACAACATCGGAACCCGGCTATGCGATGCACGCATGATACGGAAAGCGTGCGGCGGGCGGTTGTGTCGATTCGCCGTTTGTCTTCACCCAAAACCTAGCGCAAGCGGCTACGCGGGATCTGAGGGGGCTCGGCGGTGTTCGCGCGCCGGGTGCCGGTGGGTTTGAGAGAAATCTTGTCCAGCGGGGCAAAGAGTTCGGAGAGCGTCACACCCAGGCAATGACAGATGTTCGCCAGCGTTTCCACCGAAGGGTTGGCTAAACCGCGCTCGATCGCCGAGATGTAGGTGCGATCGACCTGCGCTTCAAAGGCAAGCGTTTCCTGTGATTTGTCGGCGGCATGCCGGCATTGCTTGATGCGCTGGCCCAGCGCGGCGGTGATCGGAGCGCTGCGGGCTTGCGGCGGTTTCCGGGATGTTGTCATCCGCGCAGCATCGCAGTCTGAAGACTGATTCACGACGCTATAGATTCGCCAAATATTGACGTATATATACGACAATTTGACGCAAATCCTACGGCTGGATTGGGTCTTCTGCCGGTGTGTCGAGGTGTGGAAGGGGCCTGCCGGGTAGGTGTGAGGGTGCGGTCTTGCGTGGCACCCGTGTCTTTCTTGAAAGGAGGTTTCCATGTTGTTTCCCTCTCCGTTGGAGTTCCTGGCGGCTTTTGCGCTGGCTTTCGTGGCCGGCGTTCTGATGGCCGTGGCCTTTGCCGTCTACGGCAAATGGATGAAAAACCAGGGACGAATCACTGGGCAAGCATTGCCCAGCTAGTCTGATTCGTTAGACGAATACGCTAATCAACCATTCCAAGGACAAATGATGTCGATTGATATTCAGAAATTTACCGCCGATGAATTGACCATCGAAAGGCTCGACACCTTAGCAAGGAACCACGAGGCATTTCAGGTCGTTGCCGTTTCCAATGTTGGTGCCGTCGTTGAAAAGATCGAAGGGCGGCTCGAAAAGCAGGGCCTGAAATGCCGGGTCTATACCGAGTACCGTTCGGGCTCGTTGGTAGCCACCTGCTTCGGCCCAACCGCCCCTGTGGGATGGGCCGTAGCTATCGGAATCGGAGTGCACAACCTTGCCACCTTCAATCCCGACTATGAGATTGGCAAGAACAAGCTGGCCGGCACGATTACCGTCAAGTACATGAAGAAGTGAAACCTCTTTCAAGTTCGGTGTGGCGTGGATAAAGTCAAGAGATGTCTCCAGCGCCCTGATCCAGTCCTCGATTCAACTTTGGAGATTCATTATGAAAAAGATTTTCGTTATCGCAGTCCTGTCTGTCGCTTCTATTTCAATGGCTCAGGCTGCTGCCGTGAATAAAAATAGCCCTGGTTATAAAGAAGCATATAACTGCGCAATGGAGGCTCTTCAGAGCGACCCATATTACGTTACCGCGAAAGGTAGTAATTTTAGTGCCGCTTGTGTCGGCAATTCACGAGATCCTGATAAAGAAGATCTGCAAGCCTGGAAAGATGCCAAGCAAGACTATCTAAAGCGCACTAAAGTATCTAAAAACGTTGGTCAGTGTGTTTACCCTAAAACCAAATTCGGAGCCAATGGGCGTCTCGTATATACACGCACCATCTATATCTTCGACAACCCCAGTGCATCCGCACCTAAACACGAAATGACAGCTTTTTCATCATTTAGCATTAAAGCCGAAGCGGATGGCGGCTTTGTTCAACTTGTTACTGTGCCAGATTATGATTTACCGAATCCGGATAGTGTTGCTGGCAAAGTCGTCGGCTGGGTAAAACTATCGGATTTTGATTTTCAAGCTCTTCGCAACTGTAATTAACGTATATCAAATTCACTCTATCCTTACAGTATCGTGAGAATAGAGTGAAATACATCCGTAATAGATTTTAATCTAATCAGATCTTCTGACTGTATTGATTTAGTATGTAGGTTGGGCTGAGCGTAGCGAAGCCCAACATTTCAGCTCCCGCTTATTTCAAATAGCCAAAATCTTGAACAACAACGGCCGTTACTTTGTCGCCAGCGCGAAGCTCTCATCGATCCGGCGAAATATTTCCTCTATGGGAACGGAGCCATCGAGGCACATCGTGAACCAGTGCGTTTTGTTCATGTGATAGCCCGGAAAGTATTTCTTTCCATCCACTAAATCGTCCAACTCTTCCGGCCTGATTCGCAAATCAATAATATCGACCAAACCCTCTTCGTCCAGTCCCAATTTGCTCTTTTGCAAGACCAATAATGCGGCGTACCATTTTTCATTATCCTGCCGCCGGAAAATTGCGTTGTTGGGAAAGCGTTGCCACAGGAATTGAAGTTCGTCCTGATATTTTTCCCTGACGTACTGAATAACCTGCTTTGCAGCTTCGCTTTTGAATACATCGGGTTCAAAGCAGGCAGCGGCAATCCTGGTGAGTACGCCCTCATATTCTTCCCGAACCTTTCCGACAAATGCGCCCTGCGCATCGGGAACGCGGTGAAGCACGTAGTGTTCTTTTGAAGCGCTGTCGATCACGTCCGCCGATGCTTTTCTTTTTTTGTGACGGTCACTCTCATTTCAAATTGACCGTCAAGCAAATTGGTGGAATAGGTATATACGTTCCCGCTCTCGGAAAACCCGAAAGGAAGAAGCTGTCCGATCTTTATTTTTCGGCTTTTAAATAAGGCGTCTATATCTGTCATGGATTTCGGCCTGCCCTTCGCCTTCAATGAGCGCATCGGCGTCATTGCCTTCAGTTGCGTATCGGTCAACGGTTGCGCATCAGGGTCGGCCAATGCCGCAGCGACGATGGCGGTATCTTCTTCGGGCGTAGGAGGCACGATTTCCGGACGCTTAGATGTTTTCGACATAGTGCTTTAGCGGCGCAGGCTGATTTCCCGCAAACTTGTTTTATTGAAAATAATTTGGCATATTATTCTTGATTTTGTTGAGCTTTTTCTATGTGCTTATTGTTTGCATTCACATTATTTTCAGCGGCAAAATTTTCATATCGAGCAACACGTTTTTTGTGCTGAGCTATTGTGATGGCGAATGCGATAGGAACGCTGACAAATATTGGAAGAAATACGCCAAGAGCGAATGCAAGCACGATAAACCAAACCAGTTATTTGAATGTTGCCCATGCAGGTTGGGTGAGCCTGGTTGCCAAATAAGGTATTCCAATAATTGATCCAAAAATAAGCGCGCAGACGATCAGCATTGCCACAATGGCTCGTGACGGTTCCATGTGAATCCTTAAATAACTAGCGCGTAGATTGAGAGGGATGTAGCAAAACCCAACGTTTTAGGCTTTTCAGCGTACTTGAGTCGGACTTGCCTTTCAATTCGGCTTTGCATAGAGGTTGGCTTCGATTCGCGCGCGGTCTGGAGCATGTTCTTTCGAACTGCGTAAAACAGCGCGATCGCCACGAATTGCGGTCGGTGCAAAACCGAAACGCTTGCGAAAACGTATGGCAAAGCGCGAGGCGGATTCGTAGCCGACTTCGAGCGCGATCTGGTTGATCGGCAGGCTGGTCGATTGGAGCAAGGACAAGGCTCGCGTCATGCGCAGATCGGCGAGCAGTTCGGAGAGCTTCGCGCCTTCGGTGGCAAGGCGGCGGCGTAGCGTCGCCTCGCTCATTGCCATGGCCCGCGCGACCGCATCGGTATTCCAATTCCGCCCTGGATCGCTGCCGAGCAGCCCCCACACGCGGCGCATCAGCGAAGGGGAAGTCGCCGCCGCGAAATGGCCGCCGAAATGTTCGATCCAGACCAGCAATTCCCGCATGCGATGACGCGCCACGGCGGCGGGAACGGTGTCGGTTTCGCGGATCGCCTCTTGCGCTTGTTGGCATGCGATTTCAAATGTTCGATCTGGCGGACGAATCGCGAGCAGATCGCGGATCGGGGCGCTACCCGCATCCGGCGTGGCATCGAGCAATGCGGAATCCCATGCAAACCAGAACGCTTCATATTGCCCGTTCGGGCCGGGGCGGTTTGTGGCGTCGAAACGCTGCCCGCCCGCAAGGGCCACTGCCTGACCCGCGCGCAACACGCATTCGCCGCCCGCCCAGGCGAGGTGTTTTTCGCCGTTTTGAATGATGATTAACAGCGGCTGCTCGTTGAAAATATGCGCCATTCTCAACGCTTGGCATTGCAGGATGCGCCCCGTGCTGCCGACGCCTGGGCGGGCGATGATCGTGTTATCCATTCATGCAATGTACGCCACTAGAGCATTTTTGATTCAAATGTATACGCTTCGCTTTCCCTCTCCCGCCCCTTCTGGGCACCCTCTCCCACAAGTGGGAGAGGGGAAGACGCTCCCCTCGCCTGCTTGCGGGGAGAGCGCAGCGAGGGGGGCGGAGCCGGTTGGGGGAGAGGGAATGAACCAAAACCGCTCTAGCGCGACCCATGCGCCGTCAGGCTGGCGCGACCAAGTATGGAGTTGCGTATCGTGAAGCCGAGCATGGCGGGCGTGGCGTTGGGCGGAAGATCGAGCCGCTCCACACCCAGCGCATAGACCGTCAGGATGTAGCGATGCACTTCCCCAGCCGGAGGACAAGCGCCGGTAAAGCCCGGCGCGCCCGTATCGGTGTTGATTTCGCGCGCGCCAGCGGGTAATTGCGCGGACGAAACTCCCGCGGGCAGGCCGGTAGTCGTCGCGGGCAGATTCATGACGGCCCAATGCCACCAGCCCGAGCCTGTCGGCGCATCGGGATCGTAGAGCGTCACGACATAGCTTTTTGTTCCGGCCGGCGAATTGGACCAGCTCATATCGGGCGAAGCATTGCCGCCCGTGCAGCCGAAGCCGTTGGCGAACTGAGCTTGACCAAGCTTGCCGCTGGCGAAAGCCGTGCTCGTAAGGGTGAAGTCGCCCGCATTTGCGATGCAAACGTTCAGAGCGAGGAAGCTGGCGAACAGGATTCGTTTCATATCGATTTTTCTCCGATTAAAATTGTTGTTGAACATTGGCCAATGACGACATGGGGACCCAATAGTTAGGCTTCACCAGCAATTACCGCTTGCTCCCGAAATACCTGCCACCCTTCCGTCCCCTCTCTAAGCATCAGGTTGAAAACAATCTTCTTTGGGCCTGCCCCAAGATTCATTGTTCTCGTGACAACTACAAAGCCAATATCGTTCTGAACCTCCGCCAAATTGAAGTGCGCTGTTGAATCTAGCGGGGGAGCGTCGGAGTCTCGCAAGGAACGAAAGAAATCCAGATTCTTCTCGTAATCAAAGGTCATCAGGGATGAATCTTCCTGAAGGATGTGTATCACGAGGTCGGGCGCGTAAATCTCTTTCAGTTCATCGATCCGATAGTTGCACCCCGCATCGATCAATCGTTCAATCGCCCGAATCAGCTTTTGGTCTTTCATTGACCCTTCTCCGACTAAAAATTGTTGTTGTGTGGATTCTGCGACTGCGCTTCGCTCCGCGCAGAATGACCACGAGCCAAGCGCAAACGAGACAAACCCCTTATGGGCACCCCAAACTCGTGGCGTTACAGTCTCTCGCGACAGACTCTGAACAGGTTCTTAGCAGTCACACGACCGAGTATGCGCCCGATCCGGGCTGTTTCCGGCGCGCGGGCGATCAAATTCGGTGCTGCTCCGATCACCGCCGCGCTTCCTGCTGCATACGAGCAGCTTACGGAAACGATTGAACCAGCTCTGACAGACCTCCACAATCCAACGCCGGGCTTTCTTGCTGGGATTTCGCCGTTTGGCCTCAGCTTCCTTGCGACGATCGACAACGTGGGCAACGTAGCCGTGTGCTTTGATGATCCGCAGGTTCTCGGCACTTCGGT
The DNA here is from genome assembly GCA_009781175.1 of Betaproteobacteria bacterium. Classification (GTDB taxonomy): domain Bacteria; phylum Pseudomonadota; class Gammaproteobacteria; order Burkholderiales; family Rhodocyclaceae; genus Niveibacterium. The sequence continues at coordinate 32,077 of WQYQ01000019.1, read as the reverse complement.
AGCCCGCGTCAGCACACAGATGCTTGTTGCGCCGATGCACTGGATTTTTGAGTTTGATCAGAATGGCACTGAGCACCTCATCAAGCCGTCAGCCATCATTGACATTGGCTGCGGTCACGATGAGCGACAACGGGATGCCACGAGCGTCCACCAACAGGTGCCGCTTGCTGCCTTTTTTCCCCCGATCCGTCGGGTTGGCTCCGAGGGCTTCTTTGGCAAGCGGAGCTTTCATCATCGCCCCATCAATGCTTTGCCATCGCCAAGCGATGCCTTCCATCTGCTCATGCTCGGCCAGCCCTGCGCGCCACAGCGTTTCAAAGAAACCAGCTTGTTCCCATTGGAGAAAGCGCTGATGAATCGCACTGGCGCTGCCAAAACGCTCGCGGGGCAGAGCTTTCCACTGGCAGCCGGTGCGCAACACATACACAATGACAATGGCCTCGAACACCAGTCTGGCGGGCGTACTGCTTGTCCGGTGAGCGCACTGGCTGCGGGACCAACGGTTCTACCCGCTGCCAGAATTGATCAGTTACCATCCATGATTGGACACGTTTACTGCTCAAGATATCGCTCCGTCACCGCGCACAATGCGGCTCGGATCGATAGTTTAAGGATAAGCTCTAAGGCCAAACGTTGAGGTTCGCAAGCTCACCCGCAACCTACAGCCCCGCCTTGAAGCAGCAACCTTGCCGCAAAGTTTTTGATGCGCAGTTGCGGCGCATCATGCAGATCGGCGACGGCATCTATAGTCTTTGCGCCTCTCGTTGACGAGAAGGTGGCCTTGAGAGTTGCCAATCGTCGCTTTTACATTAGAGGAACATCAGCAATGAGCACCCGAATTCAAGCCGAAAACCTGCGTCAGCGCGTCATGAGTGCGGAGCAGGCGGCAGCTTTGATCCAACACGAAATGACCGTGGGCATGAGCGGCTTCACGGGGGCCGGCTATCCCAAGGCGATTCCCCTGGCGCTGGCCAAACGCATGGAAGCCGCACGCGCCGAAGGCAAGCCGTTTCAGATCCGCGTGCTCACGGGCGCGTCAACCGCCCCGGAGCTCGATGGCGTGCTGGCGCGGGTCAACGGCATCGGTATGCGCATGCCCTACCAGTCCGACCCGGTGCTGCGTGATCGCATCAACGCCGGCGAGCTGGACTATCTGGACATGCACCTGAGCCACGTGGCGCAGAACACCTGGTTCGGCTTTTACGGCCAACTGGACGTGGCGGTGATTGAAGTCGCGGGCATCCTGCCTGACGGGCGGCTGGTGCCCTCATCATCGGTCGGCAACAACAAGACCTGGATTTCCGAAGCCAAGCGGGTGATCCTTGAAGTCAACCGCCAGCAGTCCGAAAAACTGCTGGGCATGCACGACATCTACTACGGCACCGCGCTGCCGCCCCATCGCAAGCCGATTCCATTGGTGCGTCCGGACGACCGCATCGGCGAAACCACCTTCTATTGCGACCCCGACAAAATCGTCGCCATCGTCGAGACCGATGCGCCCGACCGCAACTCCGCCTTCACGCCGCCCGACGCCACATCGCAGCGCATTGCCGGGCACGTTCTCGATTTCCTGAACAACGAAGTGACCCAGGGCCGCCTGCCCAAGAACCTGCTGCCCTTGCAGTCGGGCGTGGGCAACATCGCCAACGCGGTGATGGCCGGCTTGGGCAACAGCCCGTTCCGGGACCTGACGGCCTACACCGAGGTGATTCAGGACGGCATGATGGATCTGCTCAAGAGCGGCGTGCTGCGCATGGCCTCGGCGACGTCGTTCTCGCTGAGTCCTGAAGGGATGCAGGATTTCCTCGACAACATTGATTTCTACCGCGAGCGCATCATCCTGCGGCCGCAGGAAATCTCCAACCACCCCGAATTGATACGCCGCCTGGGCTGCCTGACGATGAATGGCATGATCGAGGCCGACCTGTATGGCAACGTGAACTCCACGCACCTGATGGCCAGCCGCATCCAGAATGGCATCGGCGGCTCGGGCGACTTTGCGCGCAACGCCTACATCTCGTTCTTCCTCACGCCCAGCACCGCCAAGAACGGCAAGATCAGCTGCATCGTGCCGATGGTCAGCCACGTGGATCACACCGAGCACGACGTGACCGTGCTCGTCACCGAGCAGGGCCTGGCCGATTTGCGCGGCTTGAGCCCAAAACAGCGCGCGCGCCAAGTCATCGACCATTGTGCGCACCCCGATTACCGCGACATGCTGAACGACTATTTCGACCGCGCCTGCCGCGACAGCTACGGCAAACACACGCCGCACCTATTGCCCGAGGCTCTGTCATGGCATCAGCGGTATGTAGAAACGGGAAGTATGCGCACGGCCTGAACAAGGCCGGTGACGTAGGTTCTTGTTCCCTCCCCCTCTGGGTGAGTTGTGGAGGGTGGGACCCTACTAATAAGGCTCGCCGTTTTTGTGCCTGAAGCGCCAGGCGCCGCCTTCCCGGTACGCCTCCAGATCGTCATCAGGGTAGAAACCTTCGTCGCCGGCCACCCGGTCGCCGATTTCGAGATAGGTCACGCTTGCATCAGTACGATTGACGAGGTGGTGCGCATCGCCTTCATTGGCCTTGAAGCCCGCGCACATGCCTGGGGCCAGTTGGGTTTCTCCGGCGCAGGTAATCAGCGTTGGCGCGCCGGCGAGGATGTAGATGAATTCATCCTGCCGGGTATGCCGGTGGCGCAGCGCGGAAATTGCGCCCGGCTGGAGTGTGGTGAGATTGACGCCGAAATTCGTCAGGCCGAACGCATCGCCGAGTGGGCGCTTTTCCCGGCCCTTCATCCGGCTCGCGAACGGTTCCGGGTAGTTGGAGGGCTTGCTTCGCGGTGCGACCTCGGCCGCCATCAGCGCCACGGGTTTTTCTTCTTCGTGCATTTTAAAAGTCCGCCGTGTCAGGATTGGGGCCGATACGTCCTTGCGGGTTGTCGAGGCCGTCGAGCAGGGCCATATCCTCGGCGTCGAGCCGGAAATCGAAAATCTGGAAATTTTCGCGGATACGCTCGGGATGAACCGATTTCGGAATCGCGACCAAGCCGCAGTCGAGATGCCAGCGCAGCACGATTTGCGCCGCTGTTTTTTGATGTTTCCGCGCAATGCGCAGGACCTGTTCATCACGCAGCAAAGCGCCGCCCTGCCCAAGCGGGCTCCAGGACTCGGTGACGATTCCATGCAGGGCATGAAACTCGCGCAGGAGGCGCTGCTGAAAATACGGATGCAGTTCGATCTGGTTGACCGATGGAAGCACCCCGGTTTCGTCGAGCAGGCGTTGCAGATGCGGAATCTGGAAATTGGAGACGCCGATCGAGCGCGCGCGCCCTTCTTTTTTCAGCGCGATCAGCGCGCGCCAACTATCGAGATAGCGGCCCAGGCGCGGCATCGGCCAATGGATCAGATAGAGATCAACGTAATCGAGCCGCAGCCGCCGCAGGCTTGCGTCACAGGCGCGTAGCGTCTCATCGTATCCCTGATGGTTGTTCCATAACTTGGTGGCCACGCAGATGTCTGCGCGCGGCACGCCCGAGAGGCGTATCCCTTCGCCGACGCCCGCCTCGTTGCCGTAAATGGAAGCCGTGTCGATCAAGCGATAGCCCGCCACGAGCGCGGCGGAAACGGCAGCGGGGGCTTTTTCTTCGGCGGCCTGCCAGGTGCCGAATCCGAGTTGCGGGATCTGTGATCCGTCATTCAGGGAAAGTATGGGTTGTGTCATGACGAACTCCTTGTTTTTGCTTGGATGGTTTGCTTCCCGGCGCGGCCGAGTATGCGCCCGATCCAGGCTGTTTCCGGCGCGCGGGCGATCAAATTCGGTGCCGCTCCGATCACTGCCGCGCTTCCTGGCTGCATTCGCTTCGTCATTCGCCTGCTCGACGCGGAGACCTGGCAAGCAAACGATGAAACGGCTGTCGCGCCGCACCAACGCCTTCAAGCGCGAGAGCTCAAGTGGTGCGGTATTCGCGAATCCAGCGCACGCGTTCGGTCAGACGCCGCTTCCAGTCCGCGGCCAGCCCATCGACTGCAATCAGGGCCTCCATGTCATCGATCGGCGGCGCATGCGCGGACTGCACCACCCAAAACGCATCGATCGAGAACCTGTCCGTGGTGCGCTCAAGCAGTACCATCGAGTCGCCAGGCCCGATCACGCCCGCTTCGATGACCCGGTAGTACCAGCCGGTAATACGTTCCTTGGCGACATGGAGTGACATGCCATCCACGGCGAAGCGATGATTGATCTTCCAGCAAGGGCTACGCGGTTGCGACACCTGCAACGTCACGCTGCCGGCCCGGTAGATGTCGCCAATATGCACGCTGCGCTCATTCATGCCGTGCGTCGAAACGTTCTCGCCAAGGCTGCCAGGAACCAACGCATTGGCAACCTGCGGGAAAGCCGCCGCAAGCCTGGCGTAGTTCTCGGCTGCGAAATGGTGCACCGCTTTCTCCGGCCCGCCATGCACCCGCCGATCGACCTGCTCATCGCCAACAATACCGTCGGCAAGCACCCGCACCACGGTCTCGATCCGGTTCTTGAAAATACCGCTGCGGTGGCCCTCCTCGCCAAGAATGCCGATACCCCCCGCAAATAGAGCGTCAATCGTAGTAATTTTTCCAACAGGTGCGAGCGTCGGCATCTTTGAAATCCATCAAAAAATGCAATCAGTGGAGACCGTCAGCCATGGAACTGCGTCAACTCAAAATGTTCTGCGCCGCCGAGTCCGGTAATTTTACGGGCTTTGTCACATTGGCGTGGCGATCGCATAAAAGAGTAGGGAATGACGAAGCCGAACTCTCTCTATCTCACAGCCATCCAAGTTGATGGCGCCGGGGCAAGCTCACCTTGCTGCATTCGCTCGCCGTGGCCGGTAAAATGGCAGGTTCCCCAAGCAGTTGCCGCACACAATCAGGAAGCACGATGCAAGTCGCCCCAGAATTCATTCGCGAAACTCCGCCCCCCAATCGTTTGCGCGAGATTCCGTACAACTACACTTCGTTCTCCGACCGCGAGATCGTGATTCGCCTGCTCGGCGAGGAGGCTTGGTCCGCGCTCGAATCGCTGCGCGCCGAACGCGTCACCGGCCGTTCCGCGCGCATGCTGTATGAAGTGCTCGGCGACATCTGGGTCGTGCAGCGCAACCCCTACCTCGAAGACGACCTGATCGCCAACCGCGAACGCCGCAATGCCTTGATCGCCGCGCTGCGCCACCGGCTCGACGAAGTTGAGAAGCGCCGCGCCTCGTCCGAAAACGAGGACCACGCGCGCGCCGCGAAAGTCGCACTGCTCATTGCCGCCGCGAATAAGGCGGTCGATGCGTTCCAGCGACATTTCGAGGCCACTTACGACCTGCGCAAGCAGACGCTGAAACTGCTCTCGCGCCACACCCGCCGCGACAACATCGCGTTCAACGGCATGGCGCGCGTTTCGCATGTGACCGACGCGACCGACTGGCGCGTCGAATATCCATTCGTGGTGCTGTACCCGGATAGCGAGGAGGAAATCGGCCATCTCGTGCGCGGCTGCATCGAGCTTGGGCTGACGATCATCCCGCGCGGCGGCGGCACCGGCTACACGGGCGGCGCGGTGCCACTCTCGCCGCTCTCCGCCGTTATCAATACCGAAAAGCTGACCGCGCTCGGCAAGGTTGAAGAACAGCTTCTGCCCGGCGTGGAGAAGCCCTACGCCACGATCACGACCGGCGCGGGCGTCGTCACGCGTCACGTAATGGAAGCCGCCGAGGCGGCCGGGCGCGTGTTCGCCTGCGATCCGACCTCGGCCGACGCGTCCTGCGTCGGCGGCAACATCGCGATGAACGCGGGCGGTAAGAAGGCCGTGCTGTGGGGCACGGCGCTCGACAACCTCGCGTGGTGGAAGATGGTCACCCCGGACGGCAACTGGCTTGTCGTCGAACGGCTCGAACACAATCTCGGCAAGATTCACGACCAAGAACGCGTGCGCTTCCGGCTCAAGCGTTTCGACGCCTCGGGCAAGCGCCCGCTCGGCGAGGAAATCATCGAATTGCCCGGCGCGCGCTTCCGCAAAACCGGGCTCGGCAAAGACGTCACCGATAAGTTTCTCGGCGGTATTCCGGGTGTGCAGAAAGAGGGTACGGACGGCATCATCACTTCGGCGTGCTGGATTCTGCACCGCCTGCCGGCGCACACGCGCACGGTCTGCCTGGAGTTCTACGGCCAGGTGCGCGAGGCTGTGCCGGCGATCGTCGAAATCAAGAACTACCTCGATACGCAGCCGGGCGGCGTGCAGCTTGCCGGCCTGGAACACCTCGACGAACGCTATGTGAAGGCCGTCGGCTACGCGCCCAAGGCCAAGCGCCACGGCCGGCCGAAGATGGTGCTGATCGGCGACATCGTAGGCGACGACGAAAACGCCGTGATGCTTGCGACCTCCGAAGTCGTGCGCCTGTGCAACGCGCGCGGCGCGGAAGGCTTCATCGCCGTCTCGCCCGAGATGCGCAAGAAGTTCTGGCTCGACCGCTCGCGCACCGCGGCGATCGCGCGCCACACCAACGCGTTCAAGATCAACGAGGACGTCGTCATTCCACTCGACCGCATGGGCGATTATTGCGACGGCATCGAGCGCTTCAACATCGAGCTTTCGATCCGCAACAAGCTGCGCATGGCCGACGCGCTGAGCGCGTTCCTCGACGGCGAACTGCCGCTGAACCGCGGCGAGGCGACGGTCACCGCCGAGGAACTGATCGGCGAGCGCCGCGCGCATGCGCTCGAAACGATTGCGGAGGTGCGCGCGCGCTGGCAGTGGATCTACGACCACCTCGATCTGCCGCTCGGCGAGGCCGAGGCGAACTTCGCGGCGCTCGGCATCGTGGCCGGGCCGCTCAGCAACAAGGCCGCCGCGCCGACGCTGTTCCACCGCGTGCAGGATTATTCCGTGCGCGTATCGTGGAAAACCGAGTTGCAGGAACCGCTCGACGACATCTTCGACGGCAAGTTCTTCGACCCGGTGCGCAAGCGCTTCGAGGCGATCCAGCAGGAAGTGCTGCGCAGCCGTGTTTTCGTCGCGCTGCATATGCACGCCGGCGACGGCAATGTGCATACGAACCTGCCGGTCAACTCGGACGATTACGCAATGCTGCGCGAGGCCAACCACACCGTCGCGCGCATCATGGCGCTCGCGCGCGGGCTCGATGGCGTGATCTCCGGCGAACATGGCATCGGCATCACCAAGCTCGAATTCCTCTCGGAAACCGAACTCGCGCCGTTCCGCGAGTACAAGCAGAAGATCGACCCCGAGGGCCGCTTCAACAAGGGCAAGCTGATGCCCGGCGGCGACCTCGCGCGCGCCTATACGCCGAGCTTCGGCCTCATGGGCCACGAATCGCTGATCATGCAGCAGAGCGACATCGGCTCGATCGCCGATTCGGTCAAGGACTGCCTGCGCTGCGGCAAGTGCAAGCCGGTCTGCGCCACGCATGTGCCGCGCGCGAATCTGCTCTACTCGCCGCGCAACAAGATCCTCGCCACTTCGCTCCTAATCGAGGCGTTCCTCTACGAAGAGCAGACACGGCGCGGCGTTTCGATCCGCCACTGGGAAGAATTCGAGGACGTGGCCGACCATTGCACGGTCTGCCACAAATGCGTCACGCCCTGCCCGGTCGATATCGACTTCGGCGATGTGTCGATGAACATGCGCAATCTGCTGCGCAAGATGGGCCAGCAGACCAACAGCCCGGCCAAGAAGATCGCGATGTGGTTCCTCAACACCAAGAACCCGCAAACGATCAAGTTCCTGCGCAAGACCAGCATCGAATGGGCCTACAAGGCGCAGCGCCTCGGCGTCGATCTGCTCAAGCCGCTCGCCAAGGAAACCACCAAGCAGCCGCCGGCCACGACCGGCAAGCCGCCGCTCAAGGCGCAGGTGATCCACTTCGTGAACAAGAAGATGCCGGGCAAGCTGCCGAACCGCACGGCGCGCGCGCTGCTCGACATCGAGGACGCCTCCGTGGTGCCGGTGATCCGCGATCCGCGCACCACGCGGCCGGATACCGAAGCGGTGTTCTACTTCCCCGGCTGCGGCTCGGAACGGCTCTTCTCGCAGGTCGGGCTCGCCACGCAGGCGATGCTCTACCACGTCGGCGTACAGACCGTGCTGCCGCCCGGCTACCTGTGCTGCGGCTATCCGCAGCGCGGCTCGGGCGATTACGACAAGGCCGACAAGATCACGACCGACAACCGGGTGCTCTTTCACCGCGTGGCGAACACGCTGAACTATCTCGACATCAAGACCGTCGTCGTCTCGTGCGGCACCTGCTACGACCAGCTCATGCTGTACCAATTCGAGAAGATCTTCCCCGGCTGCCGACTCATCGACATCCACGAATTCCTGCTCGAAAAAAGTCTCAAGCTCGAAGGCGTAAAAGGCGTGCGCTACATGTACCACGACCCCTGCCACAGCCCGCTGAAGCAGCAAGACCCACTGAAAACCGTGAATGCGCTCGTGCAAACCGCCGACCACATCCAAATCGAGAAGAACGACCGCTGCTGCGGCGAAGCCGGCACCTTCGCCATCGCACGGCCCGACATCTCGACGCAGGTCCGCTTCCGCAAGGAAGAAGAGATGAAAAAGGGCGCGGATAAACTGCGCGCCGACGGCTTCGATGGCGCGGTGAAGATCCTGACCTCCTGCCCCGCCTGCCTGCAAGGTCTACAACGTTACAAAGACGATGTGCAAGGGCTCGACGCCGATTACATCGTGATCGAAATGGCCCGGCATCTGCTCGGCGAGGACTGGATGGAACGCTACGTCGAAAGCGCCAATAACGGCGGGATCGAACGCGTGCTGCTTTAACCGTGGATCAAACGCCAAAGCTCCTGCGCCACGCCATCGGCGCAACACCGAAAGTCCGGCGAAAGTGGTAACGCAGCGACACGACCGATCCGAACCCCGCCAGTTCGGCGACTCGCTCGACGGGCTGGTCGGTCTTTTCCAGCAGCCGCTGCGACAACGCCAGCCGCTCCGCGAGCAGCCAGGCGTGCACACTCGTTCCGGTCAGCGCCTTGAAATGGCGCGTAAAGCTGCGGCGGCTCATGCTGGCCTCCGCCGCCAGGCTATCCAGATCGTGAGACTCATGCAGGCGCTGCCGCACCGATTCGATCAAGCGACTTAAACGCGTTCCGCCCACCGTGTTCGGAAGCGGTTGCTCGATGAACTGCGCCTGACCGCCCGCACGATGCGGCGACACCACGAGACGGCGCGCGGCGCGATTGGCGGCCTCGGCCCCGAGCCACTGACGCAGCAGATGCAGACACGCATCCAGGCCGGCCGCCGTACCCGCCGATGTCAGCACCTGGCCGTGTTCGACATAGAGCACGTCGGGCGCGACATCGACCGAGGGATAGCGTTCGGCCAGCGCCGCGGCATAGGCCCAGTGCGTGGTCGCGCGCCGGCCATCGAGCAGCCCAGCTTCCGCAAGCACATAGGCACCCAGGCATAAACCAACGATCTGCGCGCCACGGGCATGCGCGGCGCGCAGCGCGCGCAAGAGCCGTTCGGGCGGCCGCTCGGACACGTCGCGCCAGCTCGGCACCACAACCGCGTGCGCCCGGCGCAATGCGTTGAGCGACGCGAGCCCCGTCAGCGCAAAGCCCGCCGTGGTGCGCAAGGGTTCCGGTTCGGCGGCACAAACCAGCACCTCGAACGGATTACTCTCGGATAGCGCTTCACCAAAGACCACGCAGGGAACCGACAAATGGAACGGACTGATGCGATCGAATGCGACCACGGCCACCGTGTATTGGGTCGTCATGGAATCGGAATGGTGTGGAGGAAACTGGCCCAATCTTAGCGTTATTGGTCACTCGGGCCAATCGCCGCAGGCGGCCCCATCCCGCAAAATAGATTCCGTCCTTATCACTGAATGGAGCCGTAGATGAGCAAGCCAGCCCTGATCGTGATCGACCTGCAAAACGACTATTTCCCCGCAGGTGCTTTCCCGCAATGGAATACCGAAGCCACTTTGGCAACAGCCGAGAAAGCCATCGCCGCGGCGCACGCCAGAGACATTCCGGTCGTCCTCGTGCAGCATGTGGCTGATGTATCGCAAGGCAGCGCGCCGTTTTTCAATCCGGGCACGCAAGGAGTGAAAATTCATCCGCGCATCGCCGCAGCGGCGCCCGATGCGCCGGTCATCGTCAAGCAATACGCCGACAGCTTCGAACACACCACGCTGCACGACACGCTGCAAAAACTCGCAGTCGATGAACTGATTCTGTGCGGCATGATGACCCACAACTGCGTCACCCATACCGCCTTATCGCGCCAGGCGGATGCTTACGCCAAGGTCACAGTGCTCACCGATGCGAGCACTACGGTGAGCGAGATACTGCACAAGATCGCATTGAATGCGCTGTCGACGCGCGTGGCGCTGGGCAGTGTGGAGCAGGTTTTCGCGCCTATTTGAACGTTACACTGCCGCGTCGACTCGTAGATTGGGTTGCGCTGCGCTCAACCGCAACCTACAGGCTGGGCCGGCGATTACACTACCATGGCCTGCGCGCGCCGCCGCCGCGGCGCGGCAGTTGGCGGTGCAGAACGCCCCATCATCTAGTCAGGCCCCACATGCCAACCTACGAAGCCTCCACTTCTATCAACGCGGACCCAGACTCAGTCTGGCGCGCACTGTCGGACGTCGCCAAATGGCCCGAATGGTTGCCTACCGTTTTGAAGGTCGAGCCGCTCGATGGCGAACGCTTGAGCGTCGGTTCTCGCTTTGTGGTCCACCAACCCAAACTCCGGCCGGCCACTTGGGTTGTCACGGAACTCGCGGAAACGGGCCGTTTCGTATGGGTTGCACGCTCACCCGGCCTTGTCATGCTCGCCGAACACGACATAGCTCAGCACTCTTCGACCGCCTCAAGAGTGACCCTGCGGTTTTCATTCAATGGCCTCCTTGGAGGCGTCATGGGCCGCATGTTCCGCTCCATGACGGAGAGTTACCTTGCGCAAGAGGCCGCCTCGCTCAAGCAGCGTGTCGAAATATCGTAGGTTGCGGGTGAGCTTGCGAACCCCAACGCATCAACGGTTCCATGCTCCGAAACGTCGGGGTTCGCAAGCTCACCCTGACCTACACGGACTCAATCTTTACGATCTGCCGAAACGGCTGGGTCTGCGGTAAAAACCCAAAAGCGCCAAGCCAGACAGAGCCATCAGAATCCCGGATGGCTCCGGAACAAATGACGATGAGGGCAGCGTAAGCATGTAAAGCGAGCTGCTATAAGTCAGGTAATCCGTCGATGTCAGATAGATATCGTTTCCGTCGACAACGAATTTACCCATGTACTCATAACCCGTCGTAGACGCGATATCGTTCCATATCCCAGTCGCGAGATCATAGGACGCAAGCGTTTGCCCATCGATCGTTTCGGCAAGCAATTCACCGTCTGAAAGAAACCCGAGATTGCTGGCGGTGACATCCGCCACGGTCACGCCATCCGCCACGGAAAGTCCTCCTGCAAGAACATCCGCCGCATCGAATCGGAGAATTCCCTCTCCGCTGTTCTGCGAGGCGTAATAGAGATTTCCATCGCCATCGAAAGCCAATCCACCCGACGACCCGCCGATGTCGGCAACCATGAACGGATCGGACGGATCATTGAGGTCAAGGCGATAGATTTTGGTTCCTTGAAGGTCACCGTTAACTCCGGGATTGACGGTGAAATAATAATATCCGCCATAAACGACGGCATCGTAAATGGAATAACTGTCGACGCCGCTGCTGCTTTTCAGCACTTCGCTGTAACCGGTTGGTGAAACAGCCGACAGAACGGATGCGTAGGTAGGGAAACCGCCCGTGTCATACGCAATGTAGATATTTCCATCGACCTTCGCCAAACCCTTGGTGTCGTTATTCCCGGGAATGGAGGCATAGACGCCGTTTGTCCCTGTTGTCAGGTTATAGCTTCGTATCGTCCTGAAATTTCCGAAATACAAGGTATCGCCGTCTTTCATCAACCCCCCGAACGTGGTGTACCCCGAAGAAGAGGTCAGTTTCGTGATGGAGGTATCCGAGCCCGCAGACAGAATCGGAGCGGCGTGGACTGATGCTAGGGACATAACGCCTACGCAAAGCGCGGCGAGCCATTGGCTTTTCATGATTGAACCTTTCTGCCCCTTTCGCGGAGGCGGTTAGTTCACAGAAGAAAGGGGCGGTGACCCGGCTTTACGGTTGCGCGACAGCGGCTGAATTTCACAGCGCTTCCCCACCACAATCCAGCAGTGACAATGTTTTGCAATTCTAACTTGTAATCACCCCATCCGGGGGCATTGGGCTTGCAGGGCCGTAGGCTAGGTAGCGTGGCAGATCCTCGCACCCGCTTGAGCGTTACGCCTCCGCGTCGACGTCGACGCGCCAGCCGCCGTCATGCATTGAAAATTGTGGACATTCATTCCCGCTCACCCTGCACCAGTAATTGCACCAGCGGCTCATTGATGAAATACAAATGCTTGCCCTGGCTATGTTCCCGCACCAACTCCACTTGCGCCAGTTGGCGCAGATAGCGCGCTGCCGTCTGCCGCGTGATGTTCAAGTCGCGCTGCACGAATTCGATGCGCGTATAAGGGTGGCGGAACAGGTTGTTAAGCAAATCCTGCGAATACAGCTTGGGCAACTCCGCGCGCATGCGGCGTTTTGTTTCGGCCATCAGATCGCGCATGCCGCCGACCAATTGCACGGCTTGCCGGGCAGTTTGCCCCACCGCGTTCAGCATGAACAGCACCCACGCCCGCCAGCTCGCCGCGTTGGCGACAGGATCGTCCGACGTATCGCGTACCGCTTGCAGCAGGCGGTAATAGTCACCCTTGTGCCGGTTGATGTAACGCGACAGGTACAGTAACGGCGTATCCAGCAAGCCCGTCCGCACCAGATACAGCACGCACAAAATCCGTCCGATCCGGCCATTGCCGTCGCTGAACGGGTGGATGCTCTCGAACTGGTGGTGGAGCAGCGCCATATTGATGATCGGGTCCAACTCGCACGCCGTGTCATCATTGATGAACCGCTCCAGCGCCTGCATATGAACCTGCACCTGCGCGCCATCCTGCGGCGGCACGAAAACCGTGGCCCCGGTTTTTTCGTTCTTGAGCACCGTGCCGCCGCCGGAGCGAAAAATCTCGCCGCTGTTTTTGAGCAGTTGAAACAGCGCGATCAGCGTGCCATTACCCAGAATCCCCTGCTGCCGACGCATACGCTCGAACCCATGCGTTAGCGCCTCGCGGTAACGCGACACTTCCTTGGCGGCCGGCGACACCCATTGCGCAATATGCAAGTCGGCTTGGAACAGTTCGTCCTGTGTGGTGACGTAACTTTCCACCTCCGAACTGGCCTTGGCCTCCTGCAAGACCAAGGTGTTGATCAGAATGTCCTGATTGGGAATACTCACGGCGCAGCCTTTGAGTTCCGCCAGATAGCGATGCGCCGATACCAGCGCCTTGAGCAGCTCCGGCGTCTGAAAATCCACGCCCAACGGAGGAAGCTCGGGGATGGGGTAGCTGGACTGCAAAGTCATGGAAAACACTCCGCTCATGTCCAAATTCAAACCGAAATGGCACATGAACGCGCCATAACGTTAGAAAAATATCAAATTTTTAACATGAAAAACGCTTCATGTTAAAAATAAGCGCACCAAGCATTCACACTTTCTGCTTTGTTGCCGTTTTCTTGGCTACTGTCATTTTCGTATAAAGCTCAAAGAGCTTTTTCAGCCACGCCGGCGTCAAAACGCCAGCCGCCGTCATTCGCGGTGAGGCTGGCGTCGAGATTAAGCCGCGCCAAAAAACGCTCGTCGTGCGAGACCACGAGCAGCGCGCCGCGATATTCCCGCAGCATCGCTTCCAGCGCTTCGAGCGAAACAAGGTCGAGGTGGTTGCTCGGTTCATCAAGCAGCAGGAGCTGCGCCGGGGTTTCCGCATAAAGTTCGAGCGCCAACGCGGCCTTCAGCCGTTCGCCACCGGAGAGTTTGCCGGACGGGCGCGTCACTTCGGCCACGCCGAGGCCGAGCAGCGCGAGCCAGGTGCGCAACTCGCCTTCCGCGATTTGCGGATTCGCCACGGCGAACTGTTCGAGCAGACTGCGCGCGGGATCGAGCCGTGCGGCCTGCTGGTCGAGGTAGGCCGTGCGCACGCGCACTTCGCAACGTCCCGCCGCAGGCGCGATTTCGCCGGCGATCACGCGCAGCAGCGTCGATTTGCCGCAGCCATTGGGACCGCGCAGCGCAACCCGGCGCGGGCCGGCGAGTTCAAGTTCGATCGGATAATCAGCGTGGCTGCCAAACGGCAGACGCAATCCTTGCAGGCTCAGCACGCGCTTGCCCGGTGCCAGTTCGCCGCCCGGCGCGAAGAGCAGGCGCTCGGTCGCCTCTTCGATACGCCCTGCCGCTTCACGCACCTTTTGCGATAGCTCCTCGCGCGTCGCCGCCTGCTGCTGGCGCAACTTGCCGCCGCTGTCTTCGCTGCGTTCTCTCATGGCGTTGAGCACAATCTTCGCCTGGTTACCTTCGCGCCTTTCGCGGCGGCCGCTGGCTTGGCGGCGTTCCTGCCGTTCGCGTTGTTCGCGCAAGGTCTGCTCGCCGCGCTTTCGTTCGAGTTTGGCGCGTTCAAGGTCGGCGATCGCATTCTCGCGTTCGAGTGCCTTTTGTTCGGCGTAGAACGAATAACCGCCACCGTAGCTGCGCAGGCCAAGCGATGAGAGTTCGACGATGCGCTCCATGCGTTCGAGCAATTCGCGGTCGTGACTGACGACGATCAGGCCACCGCGCCAGCGCGCGAGTTGTTCGAACAACGCAAGGCGATTGGGGCGGTCGAGATGGTTCGTCGGCTCGTCGAGGATCAGGAAATCGGGCTCGGCGAGAAATGCGCCGAGCAGCGCGACGCGCGTGCATTCACCGCCCGAAAGCCGCGCTGCCGGATCTTCCGCCGCAAGATGACCGAGGCCGTTTTGCGCGAGTTCGTTGTGCAGGCGCTGTCGCATGTCCCAGGCATCGCCAACGCGGTCAAAATCCTCGTGCGCCGTGCTGCCCGCTTCGATGCGTGCGAGCGCATCGAGCACGCCCTGCACACCAGCGACATCGGCCACGCAGCGGTAATCGGTCGTGGCGATCTGTTGCGCGAGATAGCGCACGCGACCCGGGCGTGCACAACTGCCCGCGCTCGGCTCGATGAGGCCGGCAAGAATTTTAGCGAGCACGCTCTTGCCGATGCCGTTGCGCCCGACAAGGCCAGTCGGGCAAGCGTCGAACTGGGCGTCGAGGTCCTTGAACAAGGCGCGACCATCGGGTAGGCGAAAAGCGACACGATGAAGGATTAGACAAGCGTTTGTCATCACGTCGAGGAACGATGATGGCGTGGAGTTCGCAAGCCCACCCTGACCTGCGTGGGCTGCCCCATTCATCCTAAATTAAACATTGTGAGCGACGGCGAATAGCCAAAGCGGATGCTGCCGCTTTGTAATCACTTCACGGACGTCGCAACGACAGTAACCAGCCTTTTGCAGTGCTGCATCGACAACGGCCTTATTTCTATATCGATAGTAGCGGTTGATGCCCAGTTTATGACTGCTCCACTCGCAACCCTCCCCGGCCTTCAATGCAAAGCCAAAACGCCCTTCGGGTATCAGCAGCGTTCGAATCTTTCTGAGCGCGTATTCAAATTCGTCGTCGTCAAAATGGTGCAGCACCGCGTTTGCAATTACGACGTCAAAGCGCGTCATCAAGTCGTCGGAGAGTATATTGAAATGGATGGGCGCGAATCCCTTCGCCTCAAGAATAGGCAGGAACGAACGCGCTGCGTCGGAGCACTGCACGGTATAACCCAATTTACGTAAAGCTTCGGCGTCATTACCTGCACCGCTTCCGATGTCGAGAATGCTTGCATCAAATTTGAGATCGCGAACGACGCTGGAGAGCCATGCAGAGGCTTCGGGGACAATCACGGCATTCTCCGCGAATTTTTGCGCGCTAAGCTCGTAACTGTTCAGCGTTTCCTGCGAGGGACTGTTAACCGACATTGGTCGCAACTCCAAATACCATGGTGGTCAAGCGTTCTATCTGCGTGTCGCAAATGCCATCGAGCTTCATCTACGCAATAAGCTCGCAGGAATGAAATGGGCGCAACCCGGCGCACTTAGTTCTACGCGGGCTGCGCGACACAAGAGCGTTTAGAGGTTGCCAGCATACTGCATCACGATATGGTCATTACCGGCGGCGTCACGGTAGCTCGCCTTGATGGGCCCATACCCAGGCGCGGCCCATTCCTCGTCATAATTCGTCGCGGGCTGTTCTGTCCCGTCAAGAGTCAGCGTCTGGATCTTGAAATGGCAGACATTGGAGAATGTCTTGCCCGCCAGCGTGACGGTCTCGAATCCGACGAATGTGTAATGGTTGGCGTAGCTGAGTTGGGTCTCTTGGCCTGGACTGTCGAGCCCGTTGTTGGTCACCGTATTGATAACGCCATGGAGGGTGTATTGCTGATCGATGCTCTGACCAGGCTGCATGTTCAGAGGGATGACGGGCGCTGGGTCGGGCGTCGAGATACCAGTGTATGTATAGGTGAGGGGAGTAGGGACTCCGTTTATATCGACAGTCCTCGTGTTGTCTACGGCCTCGGTAACCGTGACCCAGCCAAGATTCATTACACCACTGGCCGTAACGTTCCAGTATGTGGTTTCAGAACGGTTGGTGATTTGTCCTGTTGGGCTTGTGAAAGAGATGTACGTCGTTTGAAGCGTGGCCGCCTGACCGTCGAACGTGTCATGCGTGATACTGGTTTTTGAAACGCCTTCCTCGTCCTCCGACGCAAAACTGACGTCTTTGGCGGCGGTATAACACGCGGCAATGGATGCGCTCGCCGGGGACACCCCGCCGTCACCTCCACCGCCGCCGCCACAGGCGCTCAAAGCACAGGCCAATGCAATCGCGAGTCCAGTCGTCTTCATGTGTTTTCCCTTTGATGATTAAAGATTGAAGTGCATTAAAGGGTAAAACTCCCCGTTAAAAACGCTGGGGATTACCCTTGCGAGTTCACACCCTTTTGCGCCGCTTTGCATACCAACCTGATACTCAAAAACCGAGCCGGGAATTCGGCACAATAATCACTCTTGCAACGGCTCCGCCGCCTGATCCTGCTCGGCCATCCACGCGTCGAGCAAGGTATACGACACCGCAAGCAGCACCGGCCCGACGAAGAGGCCGACGAAACCGAAGCCGAGCAATCCGCCGATCACGCCGGCGAGAATCAGCAATAACGGCAGATCAGCGCCACGCTTGATTAAAAGCGGCCGCATCACGCTGTCGAACGAGCCGATGATGAGCGTGAAGACGAGCAGCGCAATCGCCCAGGCCGTATCACCTTGCCAGAAGAGCCAGCCGACGGCTGGGGCAAGCACGATCAGCGGGCCGATCTGCGCGATGCACAGCATGAACATCAAGGCGGTCAGCAGGCCCGCGCCGGGCACGCCGCAGATCAGCAGCGCGAGGCCGCCGAGCACCGACTGTACCGCCGCGGTGACGATGATCCCCAAGGCAACCGCGCGGATCGCTTGTCCCGCGAGGCGCACCGTGTTTTCGCCGCGTTGCGCGGCGAGCCGGCGCGCGAAACGGATCACGCTGCGAGCGGCGGCTTCGCCGTGCATATACAGAATCGCCGTCATCGCCAACGTCAGGAAAAAGTGCAGCGTCAATAAGCCGGCGTTGCTAGCCCGCGCGAACAGCCATTCCAACGCTTTGCCCGTGAAGGGCAGAAGCCGGGTGTGCAAACCTTCGGTGCCCGCGTCGCTGAGCTTCCGCCATTCGAATGCGGCGCGTTCACCGGCGAACGGAATCGTGTGCACCCATTCGGGCGGACCGGGCAAGGGGTTGTGCATGAAAGCGTCGACATGCTCTTTGACGCTATCGGCCGACTCCACCAATGTCGTAACCGCCGCGCCCAAGGGCACGATGATCAGCAGCAGCATCGTGAGCACCATGATGCCGCACGCCAGCCAGCGCCGGCCGCGCAGGCGGTTTTCGAGCGCGCGCAGCATCGGCCAGGTGGCAACGACAATCATCGCGGCCCAGATCAGCGCCGGCAGAAACGGCCGCAGCACCCACAGGCTGCCGACGATCATCAGCCCGATCAGCAGCACCGAGAGCAGGATGCGCGGTAAATCATGTTGGGGGAAGCGGTTTTCCATCGCAAGCGCCTTTCTTCCGCGGGTGCGGATTGTGCGTGGCAATGATCGCATGCGCCCAGGTATAAGCGTGCGCAAATCAGTCGAGCGTGCGACGGAAACGCTTGAGTCCGATGACCAATACGACAGCGATGAAGATCAGCAGGGGCCACAGATGCGGCCACAAATCGGCGATGTCATTGCCCTTGAACATGACGCCGCGCGCGATGCGCAGGAAGTGCATCAGCGGCAGCGCCTCGCCGATGGTTTGCGCCCAGACCGGCATGCCGCGGAACGGAAACATATCGAACAATGACGAGGCATTGTCAGTCGTTATGCAAAACGCATTGATTCGCTCTTGGCTGCCGTACCAATTCGCTGCTTTACTTTTGGCTCAAAATCTCGTGACGACAGTTTCTAAAACTTAGCCTTGAATTGAATTGAGCACCGAATCATTCCGGTGCAGCACCAAGCATGTCTCGAACACACGCCTCCAGCGAACCAAGATGACGTTCAATTACACCAACAACGGTTACAGGGTCGATGTTTCCAAGATAGTTGTGCGCAAGGATATTGCGAAAGCCGCTGATATCACGCCACGGAACCTCTGGGTAACGCGCTTTTTCCTCCGAGGGCAGAAGTTGCGTAGCCTCAGACAACGTTTGCAAATTACGTAACGCGGCATCATAGAGAATGTCGTCTTGGGCGATGTCGCCGCGCTCCTGAATGCGCCTGATCCTGGCAATGGCATCCAGAATATGTTTGCCGTAAGGCTACCAAGACTTACTCATAGCTCCACAGATTCCAGCAAAACATCTTCACGCAGATGCTCATTCAGTTCATGCTCAGGAATCAGATCGACTCGCCGCCCCAGTAACTCCGACAACTGTCTCGCGAGCGGCAGGCGCTGCCGGAAAAGATCGTAGCCGCGATCAAAATCAACCAGAAAATCCACATCGCTGTCGGGGCGTTCCTCACCCCGCGCCACCGATCCGAACACACGAATCCGCCGCGCACCATATTGCTCACCCAACGCGGCGATCTGGTTCCTGTGAACGTGAAGTTGATCCAGCAACATGTCTATCAACCCTATGACGGGGGTTTTATTTTACCCCATGACCCCATTAATCCAGCGTGCGACGGAAACGCTTGAGTCCGATGACCAATACGACGGCAATGAAAATCAGCAGGGGCCACAGATGCGGCCACAGGTCGGCGATGCCGTTGCCCTTGAGCATGACGCCGCGCGCGATACGCAGGAAGTGCGTCAGCGGCAGCACCTCGCCGATCGTCTGCGCCCAGGGCGGCATGCCGCGGAACGGGAACATGAAGCCCGAAAGCAGCATCGAGGGCAGGAAGAAGAAAAACGTCATCTGCATCGCCTGCATCTGATTGCGCGCAACCGTGGAAACCGTGATGCCAACGAACAGATTCGCGCTGATGAAGATCATCACGCCGAGAATCAAAAGCGCGGGATTGCCGACGAATGGCACATTGAACAACAGCCGCGCCACGCCCAGGATGACGCAGACCTGCACGCCACCGATGACGATGTAGGGCAGGATCTTGCCGACCATCACTTCGAGTGGGCGCACCGGCGTGGCGAGCAGGTTTTCCATCGTGCCGCGCTCGACTTCGCGCGTGATGCCAAGCGCGGTCATCATTATCATCGTCATCGTCAGGATCACGCCCATCAGGCCCGGCACAACGTTGTAGGAGGTGATCCCGTCCGGGTTGTAGCGGCGCTGGATCACGAGATCGAACGGCGGTTGGTCCGGTGCGAGCTTGGCGAGCGGCCCCGTCAAATCGTAGCGCAGCACGGTGTTGGCGAGCTGCTGCACGGCGGCGATGGCGTTGCCCGTGGCGGAAGGGTCGGTCGCGTCGGCGGCGATCAGCAGTTGCGGCCGTTCGCCACGCAGCAAGCGGCGCGAGAAATCGGCCGGAATCGTGACCGCGAATTGCACGCTGCCTTGGGCAAGCATGGTGTCGGCGTCGCTATCGCGCGCGCTCGTCGAAATCACATCGAAATAGCCGCTATTCACCAGGCCGCTGACGATGCTGCGCGTGAAAGGGCTTTGTTCGTGCGCGACGACGACCGTCGGCAAATGCTTCGGATCGCCGTTGATCGCATAGCCGAACAGCGCGAGTTGCATGATCGGAATGCCGACCATCATCGCGAAGGTCAAACGGTCGCGCATGAGCTGGATGAATTCCTTGAGCATCACCGCATACAGGCGCGCGAAAGAGAAACGCTCGGCCGTTTCAAGCCGAAGCTTGGCGCTGTGTCGCCACAATGGCCTGTGCTCACGCATGTTTGTCGCTCCCCGCGAAGTTGTCGCGCGATTGGCTCATGAGCTGGATGAAAACGTCTTCGAGCTGCACATCGGACTGCTCCCAGCGCAGATCCGCGCGCCGCCGGAACGGGGCGATCGCCGCTGCGAGTTTCGCGCCATCGGTGCCGCTCACATGCAGGTTATTGCCGAAGCGCGTGAGCAGATCGACGCCCGGTTTACCTTCGAGTTCGTGCGCGAGCGCATTCACGTCGGGCCCGCCGACGCGCCAGGTTTTAAAGCCGCTCGCCGCGATCAGCTCGGCGGGCGTGCCGAGCGTCAGCAAGCGCCCGTAGGCGATGTAGCCCAGGCGGTGACAGCGTTCGGCCTCGTCCATATAGTGCGTCGAGACAAGCACCGTGATGCCGGCGGCGGCGAGCTTGTGAATCTCTTCCCAAAAATCGCGCCGCGCCTTCGGGTCGACGCCCGCGGTCGGCTCGTCGAGCAGTAGCAGACGCGGTTCGTGCAGCATGCAGGCGGCGAGTGCGAGACGTTGCTTCCAGCCGCCCGAAAGGCTGCCGGCAAGCTGTTTGGCGCGGTCTTGTAGGCCGAGGCGTTCGATGGCGCCGACGATTCGCGCGGCGCGCCGGTCCATGCGGTACACGCGCGCGATGAAGTCGAGGTTCTCGCGGATCGTCAGATCCTCGTAAAGCCCGAAGCGCTGCGTCATATAGCCGACCTCGCGCTTGATCGCGGCCGATTCGCGCAGAATGTCGTAGCCCAGCGTGTGGCCGCTGCCGCCATCGGGCGTGAGCAGGCCGCACATCATGCGGATCGTCGTCGTCTTGCCGCTGCCGTTCGGGCCGAGAAAACCGAAAACCTCGCCCTGTTCGACCCGCATCGAGAGGTGGTCGACGACCGTTTTATCGCCATAGCGCTTGGTCAGATCCTGCACGTCGACGGCCGGGGCGCTGGTTTCGCTCATTGAACAAGCCTCCGGCCCCGCGCGCTGCCAACTCCCCAGAAACATGGGCCTCTGCGCATCCGGGCAGAGGCCATCTTCGCTTGCGAGCGATACGGCCTCCCCTCTCCCCAACCCCTCTCCCACCAGTGGGAGAGGGGCTTCTGCTCCCCTCGCCCGCTTGCGGGGAGAGCGCAGCGAGGGGGGCGGAGCCGGCTGGGGGAGAGGGTGGCGGCAGCGCTCACTGCGCCGCTCCCAGCCGCACATCGACCGGCTGACCGGGACGCAAACCCTGCGGATCGAGCGGATACGCCTCGACGAGGAACACCAGCTTGGCACGGTTTTCCTGACTGTAAATAACCGGCGGGGTGAACTCGGCCTGCCCGGCGATGAAGGCCACGCGCGCATCGCGCGGCGCGCCGCAGCCGTCGCACGACACTTTAACGATGTCGCCCTGGCGCACTTCGGGCAGACGCGCCTGCGGCACATAAAAGCGCAGCTTGATATTGCCGGGCGGCAACAGGTTCACCACCGGCGAGCCGGCCGGCACCCATTCGCCGACACGGTAAAGCGTGTCATCGACACGCGCCGCAACTGGAGCCGCAACCCGCTTCTGCGCGAGCACCCAGGCGCTCTGCGCCAGCGCGGCTTGCGCCGCCTTGCTCGCGGCGGCCGCCGCCGTGCGTTGCTCATTGCGCGCCGCCAGATGCGCGACGCGCAGTTGCGCTTCGGCCTCGGCGAGCTGGGCTTTGCCGCTGCGGACTTTTTCGATCTGCGCATCGAGCCCGGAGGGGCTGACAAACTGCGCGGCGGCAAGGCTCCGTTGCCGCACAAGGTCGTTTTCCGCGAGATTGAGCACCGCGCGCGCCGCGTCCACCTGAGCGGCGACGGCGGCGATTTCGTCTTCCCGTTTGCCTTTCGACAAGTCCCGCGCCTGCGCTTCGCTTTGCGCGAGATTGGCGGCGGCTTGGTCACGCGCGGCGATTTCGCTATCGCGATCGAGCGCGAACAGCTGCGCGCCCGGCTTAACCTCGGCCCCCTTCACGACCGACAATTCGACCAGACGGCCCGCATACGGCGCAGCCACCCGCACGAGATCCACCTCGACGTAGCCGGGCAAGATGCCGTCGTTGTTGGCGCCGCAGCCGGCCAATGCAAGCAAGAAAAAAACGCAGTGGTACTTCATCGGGATTTCTCCTGCCGGGCGCGCAACCCGCCCAACTGAATTCGGAAACATGGCGCAATAGGTTGGATTGGTTAATTATCGACGAGATTGCACGTTCCACGCTTTCCGCGCGCTGATCCGCGCCAAGGATTGCGGCGGCCAGAGCGCGCATGCGGTCCGGTATCTATTCAGAATCTATCGCGAGATCGCGGTCATTCTGCGCGGAGCAAAGCGCAGTCGCAGAATCCACTAGCTGAGGAAAGATGGATTCTGCGACTTCGCGCAGAATGACCATACGTCGAGCGCAAGCCCTGTCATTCATGGCGGGGTCAGCGAGACAAGCGTTATTGGCGCCAAAGGCGCCCCCGATGCGTGGCGAAGAAGCCTCAAGCTTCAGTTTGAGGCGATTCACGGCGCTGGTTCCAAGCCTTGCGGCACAATAGAAACTTTGCGCGGCCCAATGCTCTTCGTCCTGCTCAGCGCTGTTTGCAGCGTGCTCGTCTCCATCCTACTCAAAATCGCGCGCCGGCGCGCTGTCGACGTCGCCCAGGCGATCACTTGGAACTACCTTGCCGCCGCCGTGCTCTGCGCACTGCTGCTGCGGCCGCCGCTGACGAGCCTCACGCAGCCGGGCGCGCCGTGGTTCGCACTGCTCGGGCTGGCGGCCGTGCTGCCCTCGCTGTTCCTCGTGCTGGCGGCGAGTGTGCGGCGCGCCGGCATCGTGCGGACCGATATCGCGCAGCGGCTTTCGCTGCTGCTCTCGCTGCTCGCGGCCTTCTTTGTGTTCGGCGAGCGCGCGGGCGCACTCAAACTCAGCGGGATCGCGCTCGGCCTGCTCGCGGTGCTCGGCATCCTGGCGCGCCCCGGCGGCGAGCGGACCGAGGAAAGCGGCGGCGCGCTGCCGGCGCTGCTCACGGTATGGGCCGGTTTCGCCGCGGTCGACGTGATGCTCAAGCAGATCGCCGCGGCCGGCACGCCGTTCGCGGCCTCGCTTCAAATCAGTTTCGCACTCGCGTTCATCGGCATGGCGGTTTGGCAGGCTCTGCGCGCCTGGCGCGGCACGGCACGCTTGAACCTGCGCAACCTTGCGGCCGGCCTGCTGCTCGGTGCGCTTAACTTCGGCAATATCATTTTTTATGTGTCCGCCCACCGCGCGCTGCCCGGCCAGCCGGCGGTCGTGTTCGCGAGCATGAACATCGGCGTCGTGGCGCTCGGTACTTTGGTCGGAGCAATCGGTTTCGGCGAACGGCTTTCCTGGATCAACCGCGCCGCGATCGCGCTTGCGATCGTCGCGATCGCGATAATCGCGCTTGCTCCCAGCCCGTTGTAGGAAAGGGCCGCCCCGGAAGTGAGTCACCCCAACTTGAAAGTTGGGGCTTCCCCGCCACAAATTGGAGGCGCCTTCGGCGCCGATAACGCTTGTCTCGCTGACCCCGCCATCAATGGCGGAGCTTGCACTCGACTCGTGGTCAAAAGCCGGGGTAAGCCGGAACCGCCGAAAATCCCACCTCTAACCAACTTGCCAATTATAACCAAATAGGTTAGATTGGTCCTATGGAGAAACGAATACCTCATTACAAACTGCCCGTTGTCAAAGTCTTGGTGGAGGCAGGCAAGGCGCGTACCACTTACGTGGCTCTGGCTGGTGCAAACAAGTTAGGGCTTGAGTTTCCCGATATGCTGAACGTGGTAATGGCACTCACACCAGCGGATTTTTACAAGAGCATGACCACCCACGCCGATCACACGGTATGGCAAGACGTATACCGCCCCAGCACACGGGCGGGCGACGTGTACCTGAAGTTGACGGTCATCGATGACGTGCTGATCGTGTCCTTCAAGGAGCTATGAACATGAAATGTCCTGTTTGCGGAGCGGCGGAACTGATCCATGATACCCGCGACATGCCTTACACCTATAAGGGTGAGACCACCATCATCACGGCTGTGACAGGCGATTTTTGCCCCGCTTGTGCTGAGTCTGTTCATGATGCGGCGGAGTCGAATCGCATCATGAAAGAAATGAATGCTTTTTCCAAACAAGTTAACGCGGCCATCGTTGACCCCGCCTTTATCGTCAATGTGCGCAAGAAGCTCGACCTCGGACAACGCGAGGCCGCCGAAATTTTCGGCGGCGGCATCAATGCTTTCTCGCGCTACGAGAACGGCAAGACCAAGCCACCGCTGGCTTTGGTGAAACTGCTCAAGGTGCTGGACCGTCACCCCGAACTGCTTAACGAGGTCAAGACCGCCTGATAATTCCGACCTCTGGGGTGGCCCCTGGGAATAATGGCCCCCAACCTACACCCTGAATTACAAAGGCTCGGCCGAGATCGGATTTGATGAGCGCACGAAACTGCCGCCGCCAAGGTGGTGAATCGTGTGCAGTTCGGTGTTCGAATCGTCAAACCGCCAGCGGCCGTCGGCGAACACGCGCGTATCGGCAGCAGCCGCGAGAACTTCGCCGAAGCAGGTATCGTAGGCTTCCTCGGTGTGCGGTTCGCGGATCAGCCGGCATTCCATCCAGGCCGCGCAATCCGTTTCAATCAAGGGCACGCCGAGCATCGGGCTGGTAATCGACGCGATGCCGTAACGCTCGAACTTATCCTGCTCGCGCCCGCTGACGCTGCCGACCGCATAGGTCAGATTCACCGCCGCGCTGCCGGGCAGGCAAATTCCAAAGGCGCCACTCGCGGTCATCAGCTCGCGCGTGAGAGTGCGTTTGTCGATGACGATGGCAATGCGCGGCGGCGTGAATTCGACCGGCATCGACCACGCGGCCGCCATGACGTTGCGGCGCGCGCCGAATGCGCTCGTCACAAGCAGCGTTGGACCATGATTGATCAAGCGGCTCGCGTGTTCGAGCGCAAGCGGACGGAAATACGACATTTCGGCTGCCTTGAAGGTTGAACCCGCCCGATTTTACCCGCGCCGCCCAATTCAGGATGCCGCAATCCGGCGGCGGGCATCACAAAAAAATGGCGACTTGCGTCGCCATGTGAGGGGAGTTTTTGTTTTTGCGTTGGGGCTGGGGGAGTCCGTTCAAAATTGACTATGCCAAGCAATTCCGAACAGGCTTGCAGTATAGGGGAATCCCCGTATAAAGAGAAGTTAAAAATCTATTTATTTGTTAAAAATGATAAATAAACCAAACGTATAGATAAATAATTACACATAGCAAAGCCGGAGAAACATTAAAAAGCGAGGTCCAATCAACACGCGGATTCGCTTTTAATGAAACCTCTGTTTCTCCATGCCATAGCGCGCGCAAATTTCAAGATATGCATTGAGCGAATCTCCCGCGTCTATCCAATCCGGCTCGGCGTCTTGCTCGCGCTGGCGTTAAGCAACAGCCCAAGCGTTCTCGCGCAAGTCCAAAACCTCGAACAAGCCGCCCAGGAAGGTCTGCGCCGCCAGGAAGAGCGCACGCGCGAGCAGCAGCAAAGCATCGAGCCCAAAGCGGACGAGCTGCATCCAGCCGCACCGCTTACGGCCAACACCCAACTGCCCGCCGAATCGCCCTGCTTCTTGATCAGCGACTTGCTCATCGAGGGGCCCGACGCCTGGCGCTTCGCCTGGCTGCACGCATCGTTTGCACCGTTTTCCGATCAGTGCGTCGGCGTTCAGGGCGTGCGGCAGATCGCCGCGGCCCTCGACGAAGCGCTGATTACGCAAGGCTACGCCACCACACGCGTCAGCCTGCCCGCGCAGAATTTGAAAGACGGCACGCTGCGGGTGGTTCTGCACACCGGCCGCATCGCCGCGCTGCGCATGGTCGAACCGGGCCAAGACGCCAAGCCCGACGCAGCCTGGGGCACATGGTGGAACGCATTCCCGACGCATTCCGGCGCACTACTCAATATTCGCGATCTCGAACAAGGCGTCGAGCAAATGAAACGCCTGCCGAGCCAGGAGGTTGCAACGCGGATAGAGCCTGGCGCCGAGCCGGATACCAGCGTAGTCCTGATCGAACGGCGCGCTGCCAGCTTGCGCGAGCGCCTGCGCGGCGGCATCACGCTCGATAATTCCGGCTCGATGAACGTCGGCCGCACGGTACTTTCCGCTTACGGCGCATTCGACAACCCGCTCGGCCTCAACGATGTTTTCAACATTTCCGGCAACACGAATGCCGAACGGCCCAATGCGAGCCACCGCAGCCAAAGCGCCTCGCTTGCTTACAGCATTCCCTTCGGCTACAGCACATTCAGCATTTCAGCCAGCCACAACCGCTTTGCGCAATATGTTCAAGGCACAACCGTGCGCTTTCTTTCAAGCGGCGACAGCGACACCGCCGAAGGACGCTGGCAATACACCGCCTGGCGCAGCGCATCATCCAAGCTCGGCTTCTATGCGGCCTTGTCGACACGCCGCGCGCACAGCTACCTCGACGACGTAGAGCTCATCGTGCAGCGCCGCCGCACCACGAATATCGAAGCGGGCGTAAACGGCAAGCATCTCATCGGTAACGGCGGTCTCGAATACGAACTCGGCTACCGGCGTGGCGCGGACTGGTTCCGTGCGCAGGACGATCTGCCCACCGACGGCGCGGGCGGCATCACCCTGCGCCCGCGCATCTGGACGTTCAGCGCGAGCTTTAACCAAAGCTTCCGCGTCGCTCAGATACCCTGGCGCTACTCGGCCATTCTGCGCGGCCAGCAAACGAGCGACGCGACAAGCTCGGTCGACCAATTCTCGATCGGCGGCCGTGCGAGCGTGCGCGGTTTCGATGGCGACAACGTTCTGCTCGCCGAAAGCGGCTACTTCGTCCGCAACGAACTCGCCACGCCTTTGCCGCAGGTCGCCGGGATCGATTGTTCGGCGTACCTCGGCGCCGACATCGGCCGCGTGTGGGGGCCAAGCGCCCAATACCTCGTCGGCAACAAGCTTGCCGGCATGGTTATCGGCACCCGAGCGCAGTGGAAATCGCTCCAGTTCGACATTGCGCTCGCCACCCCGCTCGCCAAGCCGGACAACTTCAAAACCCAGCGCTGGAACCCTTATCTCGCCGCGACTTACGCCTTCTGAAGCCGGGCTTCACGCCGCTTCGACACCAACGATACGAACAAGGTCCGATCCGTTATGAACCGTCAATGCCATCGCCTCGTCTTCAACCGCTCCCGCGGCGCACTCATGGCTATCCCCGAAACGGCGTCCGCGATTTGCGGCGCCGCGCGCGGAGAAAAGCCCCGCCGCAGGAAAGCGCCGCGCGGATTGCTCGCCGGCGCGGCTCTTGCGCTGAGTATGGCGAGCGTGTGGGCCCAAAATTTGCCGATCACACCGAGCCCCAACGCCCCGGCCGGCCAGCGCACGCTGCTCGACGCGGCACAAAACGGCGTACCGATCGCGCATATCGCACCGCCTTCGGCCGCCGGCGTGTCGCGCAATCAATACGATCAGTTCAACGTCAACAATAACGGCCTGATCCTCAACAACAGCTCGACGACCACCCAAACCCAGCTCGGCGGCTGGATCGGCGCCAATCCGCAGCTCGGGCCGACGCCCGCGCGCATCATCCTCAACGAAGTCGTATCGCGCAACGCGTCCGAACTGCGTGGCACGCTCGAAGTCGCGGGCCAGCGCGCCGACATCGTGATCGCCAACCCGAACGGCATCCTGTGCGACGGCTGCGGGTTCATCAACACCGGACGCGGCACGCTCACCACCGGCACGCCGCAATTCGGCCCGAACGGCTCGCTCACAGGCTTCGATGTCAACCGTGGGCAAATCACCGTCGGCGCCAGCGGGCTCAACGCCAGTAACATCGAACAGCTCGACTTGATCGCGCGCGGCCTCGTGCTCGAAGGCGAAGTCTGGGCGCAGAACCTCAACGCCTTGGCCGGGGCCAACCAAGTCCTCTACGCCAGCTTGCAGAACACCCCGCAGTCCGGCTCCGACGCCGCGCCGCGCTTCGCGATCGACATCAAAAATCTCGGCGGCATGTATGCCAATCAAATCTACATGATCGCCACCGAACAAGGTCTGGGCGTCAACAGCACCGGACGCATCGCCGCGCTGCAAGGAAACCTGATCCTCACGGCCAACGGCGATCTGACGCTCAAGGACAGCTACGCCAAGCAGGACATCGCCATCGACGCGGCCGGCAATGCCACGCTGACGGGCCAAACCGTGGCTGAAGGCGCGGTGCGTATCGGCGCCGGCGGGCAACTCGCACAGCAAGGCGAACTCGATGCGCAAGGACACGTAGCGCTCAGCGCCGGCAGCATCGCCAACAGCGGCAGCATCGTTCAGCGCAGTGCCGACACACTGACGCTGACCAGCGCGGGCGAGCTCGAAAACCGCGGCACCATCGCCAGCGCGGGCGCGGTGCAAGCTCAGGCCACCAAGATCACCGACCAAGCGGGCGAATGGCAAGCGCTCGGCGCACTCACACTGCAAGCAGGCGCGCTCGAATTTACCGGCAGCGAACTCGTCGCCGCGAGCGATCTCAAGCTGATCGCCAGCAACGGCGATCTGAGCGGCAACGGCATGCGCGCGACAGCCGGCGGCCTATTCACCGCCACGGCACAGGGGCAAATCACAAACGTTGCGGGCGAGTGGCAAGCGCTCGGCGCACTCACGCTGCAAGCGGGCACGCTCGCATTTACCGGCGGCGAACTCATCGCCGCGAGCGATCTCAAGCTGAGCGCCAGCAATGGCGATCTGAACGGCAACGGCATGTATGCGGCAGCCGGCGGCCTATTCACCGCCACAGCGCAGGGACAAATCGCAAACACCGCGGGCGAATGGCTGGCCGCCGGCGACATGACACTCTCGGCCAGCGCGCTCCTCAATCAAGGCGGCACGCTGCTTTCCAACGCACGCCTGCAACTCAGCGCCACGCAGCTGATTGACAACACCAACGGAATCGCGGTCGGCGCGCAAGCGCTCGATCTGCGCAGCGGAGCACTCACGAACGACGGCGGCACCCTCGCCGCCATCGCGGGAAGCCTCACCCTGCAAAGCGGCACGAGCAGCAACCGTGGCGGGCTGATCAGTGGCGCAACCGGCGCCACGCTCAACACCCAGGCGCTCGACAATACCCAAGGCGTGATTCAAAGCGCGGCGAACCTCGCGCTCGATACCCAGGGCCGAACGCTGAACAACGACGGCGGGCTGTTGCTCGCCGCCGACCTGCTCACGCTCGCCACGGGTAACCTGAGCAACCGCAGCGGCGCCATCGCGGGCGGCGAAGTCGCGCTTTCCGCCGCCACCCTGGACAACAGCGCTGCGGGCATCATCGCCGCGAACGACACGCTGAACGCCACAACGCACGCCCTCTACAACGACACCGGCGCGCTGCAAGCGGGCGGCGCACTCACGCTCGACACCCAGGGCCAGGCGCTCACCAACAC
The DNA here is from genome assembly GCA_009781175.1 of Betaproteobacteria bacterium. GTDB lineage: Bacteria > Pseudomonadota > Gammaproteobacteria > Burkholderiales > Rhodocyclaceae > Niveibacterium. Next base: position 2,156 of record WQYQ01000019.1, on the reverse strand, counting down.
CAACGCCGGCGCGACCGGCGGCATTTTCGCGGGCGGCGCGCTCACGCTGCGGGTCGGGCAGATCGACAACCACGGCGGCATCCTCGCCACCAACGGCGCTTTGACGCTCGCCAGCACCGCCACGCTCGACAATATGGCGGGCGCGATCCAAAGCGCGGGCCAGCTCGCGCTCGATGCCGGCAGCCTCGACAACACGCACGGCAGCATCGCCACCGTTACCGGCAGCAGCGCGGATATCGCCATCAACACCGGCGTACTCACCAATACCGCCGGCATCATCGCAAGCGACCGCGATCTAACGCTCAACGCCGCGCAGCTCACGGCCGACGGCAGTCTCAGCGCGCAACGCGATGCGCATATCCGCCTGCAAAGCGACTTCACGCAAAGCGCGGCGAGCCTCCTCGGCGCCAACCGGCTGCTCGATTTCGCCACCACCGGCAACTTCACCAACACCAGCGACTGGAGCCTACCCGGCGCGCTCGTGCTTGAAGCCGCCAACATTTCCAACACCGCCGGCGCGCGCATCGCGGCGGGCGACACCTATTTGCAAACGCCCGGCGGCGCAAACGGCACCGGCACAATCGACAACGCCGGCCGCATCGAAGGCGACACAATCGGCCTCTCCGCAAACGTCCTGTCCAACACCGGCGCGATCATCGGCGGCTTTATCACCACCGAAGTCGGCACGCTGAACAACACCGGCGCGGCCGCCGTCATCGCCTCGACCGAAGGCAGTTACCTGTGGGTCAAACAAACGCTCGTCAACCGCGACGGCGCGACCCTCTACAGCCTCGGCGACATCGCCATCGCCGCAAGCAGCGCAACCGATGCCAGCGGCACCCTGATCGACCACACCGGCGCGATCATCAACGATTCGGCGCTCATCGAAGCGCGCGGCGACCTCTACCTGAGCGCGCTGACACTGAGCAACACGCGTGAAACCCCGGTCATCGCCACCGAAACCACCTCGGTCACCACCGAAACCCTGACCAAGCGCGAGAAATACTACAACTGCGCGCGCGATTACCTATGGGGCAACGGCTACAACGGCTTTGCCTGTGGCGGCGGCTATGGCGACTACCATCAGCAGTGGACCAAGACGATAGCGCTCGCCGATGTGATCTCGGACACGCCGGACGCGCAAGGCACGCACAAACTCGTGTACCTCGACAACGGCACCCCGGCGACGCTCTACTACAGCAGCCAGAGCACGGACACGGCCGGCGGCACGCTCACCGTCAGCTACTGGGACGGTTACGATCCGAACATCAACTTCGATCCGGCCAGCGAATATGATCCGATTCAGGGCTCCGGGAGCAACCAGCTTTCGGAACGCTCGCGCCAGATCACCACCACCGTCGACGAGGACAAGGAACTCAACCCCAGCGCATTCGCGCCGCGGATCATTTCGGGCGGCGCGATGAACCTCAACATCAGCGATACGCTCACGAACGCCTACGGCACGATTTCCGCCGGCACCGACCTGATCCTTGCCGGCGCCTCCTTCGCCGAAGTCAGCGCCGGCCAATACGGCACGCTGCAAGTCATCAACACCGCCGCGGTGCTCAACCGCTATGTGCGTGAAGACATCGTATCGACCTACGCCTGGAACGAAGACCCGAGCCTCGATGTACGCCAGGTTACCCAAGCCCCGGTGATCCTGGCCCCCGTCGCGATCGGCCAGATCGGCGGCATCATCAGCGCGGGCGGCGCCTTGCAGGTTTATGCCGGCGCGCTCACCAACACCACCGTCGGCGCCCGCGCCAACCCCTATGGCAACGGCGTCGCCACCGCCCGCACGGGCAACACGCCGGGCGCCTTGCAACCCGTCACCGCCAACGGCGCAACGATCCTGACCCAAGCCCCATCACTGGTGCTGCCGCAATCGGGCCTGTTCAGCCTGCACGCGCAGCCCGATGCCCAGTACCTGGTCGAAACCGACCCGCGCTTCACGAGCTACAAAACCTTCATCGGCAGCGACTACTTCCTCGTGCAACTGGGGCGTGACCCCGAACGCAGCCTCAAGCGCTACGGCGACGGTTTTACCGAGCAGCAGCTCATCGGCGACCAGATCCTCGCGCTGACCGGCCGGCGTTATCTCACCGGCTACAGCGACACGGAAGTGGAATACCAGGCGCTGATGGATGCCGGCGTGG
>WQYQ01000018.1 GCA_009781175.1 Betaproteobacteria bacterium | reverse complement strand
GTCCGCCTTGCCAGTCAAGTCCAAGCCCCACACAGCATTCTTCGGCGTGGGGCGAGGCATGCGCCGTTTGATGTCGCGGCGCAGTTGCAAGATGAGATAGCGATCCGCGCGCAGCCAGTCGGCCACTGTACTTTTCCCAACCGTCATGCCACGCGCAGCGAAACGACGATTAAAAGCGTCGGCAAGCTTGCGCGCGCTTTCGCTCGGCATGAAAGCTTTCATGCGCCGGATTTCGCGGCGAACCCAGGCAGGTTTGGCGCGGGCTCGCTGGTGCGAGCGTGAATAAGGGATGAAACGCAGCAGCCTTTGATTTTTCCACGGTGCTGATACTGGCGCGGGATGTGTCCAGAACGGAAACTTGTGATGTCGTCCGGCGCAATCCCTTGCCCGGTTTGTGATCGATTCGGCGGCGGCATCAGGAGTTTGCACTAAGCAAGGCAGCCAGCGAAGCCATGCGCAACTAGCGGTCGCTAGTGGCTAGTGACTACCACACTCAATTAAGCAGGACGCAGCCCAGCGGTCTCAATAAACTTTGATATTTATTTAATATGTCCCCAATTAATCGTTAGCTTAATTTATATTTGATTAAAAATGAACTCTGACCCTGTTTTATTTTGCTTGCCGCAGTATGTTGCGCCGCCCTATAGTTCGGTCGTTCCGGCCAGAAGCGCCGGCTTTCGGCGCTGTGTTGCGCTGCATCGGGAGTCAGAATATGGAAGCGAGACAGGGTCTCTACGACCCCTCCAACGAACACGATGCCTGTGGCGTGGGCTTTGTCGCTCACATCAAGGGGCAAAAAAGCCATGAGATTGTCGGCAACGGTCTCAAGATCCTGGAAAACCTCGATCATCGCGGCGCGGTGGGGGCCGATCCGCTGATGGGCGACGGCGCGGGCATTCTGATCCAGTTGCCGGACCAGCTTTATCGTGAAGAGATGGCGGCGCAGGGCGTCAAGCTGCCGCAAGTCGGCGAGTATGGCGTCGGGATGATCTTCCTGCCGAAGGAACATGCTTCGCGTCTGGCTTGCGAGCAGGAACTCGAACGCGCGGTGCGCGCCGAAGGGCAGGTTGTGCTTGGTTGGCGCGACGTGCCGGTCAACCGCGACATGCCGATGTCGCCGACGGTGCGCGAGAAGGAGCCGGTGATCCGCCAGATCTTCATCGGCCGCGGCCCCGATGTGATGGTGACCGAAGCGCTCGAACGCAAGCTCTATGTGATCCGCAAGACCGCGAGCCACGCGATCCAGAAGCTCGGGCTCAAGCATGGCAAGGAATATTTCGTGCCGTCGATGTCGGCGCGCACGATCGTCTATAAGGGCCTGCTGCTCGCGAACCAGGTCGGCGTGTATTACAAAGACCTCGCCGATTCGCGCTGCGTTTCGGCGCTCGCCTTGGTGCACCAGCGTTTCTCGACCAACACTTTCCCCGAATGGCCGCTCGCGCATCCGTACCGCCTGGTCGCGCACAACGGCGAGATCAACACGGTCAAGGGCAACTTCAACTGGCTGCGCGCGCGCGAAGGCGTGATGAAGTCGGCGGTGCTCGGCGAGGATCTGCGGAAGCTTTATCCGATCGTCTACGAAGGCCAGTCGGACACGGCGACCTTCGACAACTGCCTCGAACTGCTGATGATGGCCGGCTACCCGCTCGCCCAGGCGGCGATGATGATGATCCCCGAAGCCTGGGAGCAGCATACGCTGATGGATGAGCACCGCCGCGCGTTCTATGAATACCATGCCGCGATGATGGAGCCGTGGGACGGTCCGGCCGCGATCGCTTTCACCGACGGCCGCCAGATCGGCGCGACGCTCGACCGCAACGGCCTGCGTCCGGCGCGCTATATCGTGACCGACGACGATCTCGTCGTGATGGCGTCCGAGTCCGGCGTGCTGCCGATTCCCGAAAGCAAGATCGTCAAGAAATGGCGTCTCCAGCCGGGCAAGATGTTCCTGATCGACATGGAAGCCGGCCGCATCATCGACGATAAGGAACTCAAGGATTCGCTCGCGAATTCCAAGCCGTACCGCGAATGGATCAAGCGCATCCAGGTCAAGCTCGATCAGGTTGACGGCCCCGAGCCGCAGCAGGAGGCGCTTGCGTCCTTGCTCGATCGCCAGCAGGCGTTCGCCTACACGCAGGAAGACGTCAAATTCCTCATGGCCCCGATGGCCTTGGCGGGCGAGGAGGCGATCGGTTCGATGGGCAACGATTCGCCGCTGGCGGTCATGTCCAACAAGCACAAGCCGCTCTACAACTATTTCAAGCAGTTGTTCGCCCAGGTCACGAACCCGCCGATCGATCCGATCCGCGAGCAGATGGTGATGTCGCTCGTGTCCTTCATCGGGCCGAAGCCGAACCTGCTCGATCTGAACAACATCAACCCGCCGATGCGCCTCGAAGTCTCTCAGCCCGTGCTGGACTTCAAGGACATGGCGAAGCTGCGCGAGATCGAGAAGTACACCGACAACAAGTTCAAGTCCTACGAGCTGAACATCTGCTACCCGATCGCGTGGGGCCGCGACGGCATCGAAGCGCGCATCGCCTCGCTCTGCGCCGAAGCCGAGGACGCGGTGCGCTCGGGCTACACGGTGCTGATCGTGTCGGACCGCAAGATGGACGCGCAGAACGTCGCGATTCCGGCGCTGCTCGCCACCTCCGCGATTCATCTGCATTTGGTGCGGCGCGGTCTGCGCACCTCGACCGGCCTCGTCGTCGAAACCGGCTCGGCGCGTGAAGTGCACCATTTCGCGCTGCTCGCCGGTTATGGCGCGGAAGCGGTGCATCCCTACCTGGCGATGGAAACCTTGCGCGAACTCGCCAAGGGCATGCCCGCCGACATGGGGCCGGAGAAGGCAGTCAAGAACTTCGTCAAGGCGATCGGCAAGGGGCTCAACAAGGTCATGTCCAAGATGGGCATTTCGACCTATATGTCCTATTGCGGCGCGCAGATTTTCGAAGCGATCGGCCTCAACTCCGAACTGGTCAACCAGTACTTCAGCGGCACCGCCTCGAATGTCGAAGGCATCGGCATCTTCGAAGTCGCCGAGGAAGCATTGCGCTTGCATGCGGACGCCTTCGGTGTTGATCCGGTGCTCGCTAACGCGCTCGACGCGGGCGGCGAATATGCCTTCCGCATGCGCGGCGAAGAGCACATGTGGACGCCCGATGCGATCGCCAAGCTGCAGCATTCCACGCGCTCGAACAGCTTCCAGAATTACAAGGAATACGCCCAGATCATCAACGATCAAAGCCAGCGCCACATGACCTTGCGCGGCCTGTTCGAATTCAAGCTCGATCCGGGCAAGGCGATCCCGCTCGACGAAGTGGAGCCGGCGAAGGAAATCGTCAAGCGCTTCGCCACCGGCGCGATGTCGCTCGGCTCGATCTCGACCGAAGCGCACTCCACGCTCGCGATCGCGATGAACCGCATCGGCGGCAAGTCGAACACCGGCGAAGGCGGCGAGGATGAAGCGCGCTATGCCAAAGAGATGAAGGGCATCTTCATCAAGAAGGGCGAAACCCTTGCAGGCATCATCGGCGCGGACCGCATCGAACGCGACATTGAATTGCAGGAAGGCGATTCGCTGCGCTCGAAGATCAAGCAGGTCGCCTCGGGCCGTTTCGGCGTGACGGCCGAATACCTCGTTTCCGCCGACCAGATCCAGATCAAGATGGCGCAGGGCGCGAAGCCCGGCGAGGGCGGCCAGTTGCCCGGCCACAAGGTGTCCGAATACATCGCCAAGCTGCGCTTCTCGGTGCCGGGCGTCGGCCTGATTTCGCCGCCGCCGCACCATGACATCTATTCGATCGAGGATCTCGCGCAACTGATCCACGACCTCAAGAACGCCAACCCGCGCGCCAGCATTTCGGTCAAGCTCGTGTCCGAAGTCGGCGTCGGCACGATTGCGGCGGGCGTCTCGAAGTGCAAGGCCGACCATGTCGTGATCGCCGGGCATGACGGCGGAACGGGCGCTTCGCCGCTCTCGTCGATCAAGCACGCCGGCTCGCCGTGGGAACTCGGCTTGGCCGAAACGCAGCAGACGCTGGTGCTCAACGGTCTGCGCGGCCGCATCGTCGTGCAGGCCGACGGCCAGATGAAAACCGGCCGCGACGTTGTGATCGGCGCTTTGCTCGGCGCTGACGAGTTTGGTTTCGCGACCGCGCCGCTCGTCGTCGAAGGCTGCATCATGATGCGCAAATGCCATCTGAATACCTGCCCGGTTGGCGTCGCGACGCAGGACCCTGAGCTGCGCAAGAAGTTCTCCGGGCGTCCCGAACATGTCGTCAACTTCTTCTTCTTCATCGCCGAGGAAGTGCGCGAAATCATGGCCCAGCTCGGCCTGCGCAAGTTCGAGGATCTGATCGGCCGTTCCGATCTGCTCGACAAAAAGAAGGCGATTGCGCACTGGAAAGCGCAGGGGCTCGATTTCACGAAGATCTTCCATCAGCCCGCAGCGCCGGCAAGCGTTGCGCGCCGCCACGCGGACACGCAGGACCACATGCTCGAACGCGCGCTCGACCACAAGCTCATCGAGCAGGCCAAGCCGGCGCTTGAGCGTGGCGAGCGTGTGTCCTTCATGTCGCCGATCCGCAATGTCAACCGCTCGGTCGGCGCGATGCTCTCGGGCGAGGTGGCGCGGCGTTTCGGCCATGACGGCCTGCCCGACGACACGATCCACATTCAGCTTTCCGGCACCGCTGGGCAGAGCTTCGGCGCTTTCCTCGCACACGGCGTTACGCTCGATCTCGTCGGCGAGGGCAACGACTACGTTGGCAAAGGGCTTGCGGGCGGGCGCGTGATCGTGCGTTCGCCGAACGACTTCCGCGGCTTTGGCCCCGACCACATCATCGTCGGCAACACCGTGCTTTACGGTGCGACCGGCGGCGAAGCCTTCTTCAACGGCGTCGGCGGCGAGCGCTTCGCGGTGCGCAATTCCGGCGCGGCGGCGGTTGTCGAAGGTGTCGGCGATCATGGCTGCGAATACATGACGGGCGGCACGATCGTGGTGCTCGGCGAAACCGGGCGCAACTTCGCCGCCGGCATGTCGGGCGGCGTGGCTTATGTCTACGACCCGGACGGCGCGTTCGCGAAAAAGTGCAACCTCGCGATGGTCGACCTCGAAGCGCTGTTGCCGAGCGCCGAACAGGAGGCTAAAGTCGAGCGCGCCTTGTGGCATAGCGTCACCCGTGGCGGCCAGAGCGAAACCGATGAGGCGATCCTCAAACGCATGGTTGAAGCGCACTTCCGTTATACCGGCAGCACCCGCGCAAAGATGCTGATCGAGAAGTGGAACGAGTTGCGCGGCTTCTTCGTCAAGGTCATGCCGAAGGAATACCGGCGCGCGCTCAAGGAAATGTCGGCCTCCGCCAACGAGGCCCCGGTGGCCGCGGCGGCCAAGTAAGGGAGTAGAAAAAATGGGTAAGGTCACCGGCTTCATGGAATACGAACGTCTCGCCGAAACTTACGAGACGCCCGAGAAGCGAAAACAGCACTACCGCGAATTCGTCATGCATCTGAGCGACGAGGAAGCGCGCATCCAGGGCGCGCGTTGCATGGACTGCGGCATTCCGTTCTGCAATAACGGCTGTCCGGTCAACAACATCATCCCGGACTTCAACGATCTCGTTTTCCGCCAGGACTGGCGCGGCGCGATCGATGTGCTGCACTCGACAAACAACTTCCCTGAGTTCACCGGCCGCATCTGCCCCGCGCCGTGCGAGGCGGCGTGTACGCTGAACATCAACGCGGATGCAGTCGGCATCAAATCGATCGAGCACGCGATCATCGACAAGGCGTGGGAAAACGGCTGGGTGACGCCGCAGCCGCCGCTGCGGCCGAGCGGCAAAAAAGTCGCGGTCGTCGGCTCCGGCCCGGCGGGGCTCGCGGCCGCGCAGCAGCTTGCGCGCGCGGGTCACGCTGTCACCGTGTTCGAAAAGAACTCGCGCATCGGCGGTCTGCTGCGTTACGGCATCCCCGATTTCAAGCTCGAAAAAACGCATATCGACCGCCGCATGGAGCAGATGAAATCCGAAGGCGTCGTGTTCAAGACCGGTGTTTACATCGGCAAGGGCGGCCTGCCGAAAGGCGTGGCCAGCGATGCCAAGCGGACCATCGACCCCGAACAGATCAAGGCCGAATTCGACGCCGTGGTGCTCGCGGGCGGCTCCGAAACGCCGCGCGATCTGCCGGCCCCCGGACGCGAACTCGACGGCGTGTACTTTGCGCTGGAGTTTTTGCCGCAGCAAAACCGCGTCGTCGCGGGCGATAAAGTCAAAGGTCAGATCCTCGCCGCCGGCAAGCATGTCGTCGTCATCGGCGGCGGCGATACGGGCTCTGACTGCGTCGGCACCTCGAACCGGCAGGGCGCGAAGAGCGTGACGCAGTTCGAGCTGCTACCGCAACCGCCCGAAACCGAAAACAAGACGCTGACTTGGCCGTACTGGCCGCTGAAACTGCGTACCTCGTCCTCGCATGAAGAAGGCTGCCAGCGCGATTGGTCGATCACGACCAAGGAATTCCGCGGCGCGAACGGCAAAGTGAAGTCAATCGTCACCGCGCGCGTTGAGTGGCAGAAGGACGCCAAGACCGGCCAGATGAAGATGGTTGAAGTACCGGGCAGCGAAAAGGAAATACCCGCCGACCTCGTGTTCCTCGCGATGGGTTTCGTAAACCCGGTTGGCAGCGCACTCGATGCGTTCGGCGTCGACAAAGATCCGCGCGGCAACGCCAAGGCCGCGACGGATGGCGCTGGGTGCTACAAAACCAATGTCGACAAAGTCTTTGCCGCGGGCGATATGCGGCGCGGGCAATCGCTGGTGGTGTGGGCAATCCGCGAGGGTCGTCAGTGTGCACGAGCCGTCGATGAGTTCTTGATGGGAAGCTCACTCCTGCCTCGTTAATCGGTGGCGGATCGCCCCAGGGGGCGAGTGGTGGAACGCGGGCCGACTGGCCCGCGTTGGCGAAGGTCGCCAATGTGCGCGGGCTGTTGACAAGTTTTTGATGGGAGTTTCGCTCTTGCCCCGTTAACCGGTGGCGGATCGCCCCAGGGGGCGAGTGGTGGAGAACGCGGGCCGATCGGCCCGCGTGGGCGAGGGGCGGCAATGCGCGCGGGCTGTTGACGAGTTTTTGATGGGAAGCTCGCGCCTTCTCCGTTGACGGGCGGTGAATCGCTCCAAGGGGCGAGAGGCGTCTTACGGCTCCATGCCATAATTGACTTCGTGCATACCGTCGAAATCGTCCTGCTGGTGCTGATGCTCGGCGCGGTTACTGGCATTGCCGCGCGCTATCTGCCGGCTATCCCGTTGCCGCTGATTCAGATCGTCATCGGCGCGGCCCTGTCGTGGCCGCAGCATGGGCTGCATATCGCCTTCGATCCGGAATTGTTCCTGCTGCTGTTCATCCCGCCGCTGCTGTTCGCCGACGGCTGGCGCATCCCGAAGCGCGAATTCTTCGCGCTCTGGCGGCCTGTGTTGCGGCTGGCGCTGGGGCTGGTGCTGTTTACGGTGCTAGGGCTGGGGATGTTGATCCATTGGTTCATTCCCGCGCTGCCGCTGCCGGTGGCGTTCGCGCTGGCGGCCGTGGTTTCGCCCACCGACGCGGTGGCGGTGTCGGCCATCACGCGCAACCTGGGTATGCCAGGCAAGACCATGAGCGTGCTCGAAGGCGAATCCCTGCTCAATGACGCTTCGGGTCTGGTGGCGCTCAAATTCGCGGTGGCTGCGACCGTCACCGGCACGTTCTCCTGGAAACACGCCGTGGCTGATTTTCTGTGGGTCGCGCTGGCGGGGCTGGCCGTGGGCGCGGCGCTCGGCTGGGGCTACGCGCTGCTGCGCGCGAGGGTTACGCGCCGGCTTGGCGACATCGCGGCCACGCAGGTGGTGCTGTTGATGCTGTTGCTGCCCTTCGCGGCCTATCTGTTAGGCGAGCGCATCGGCGCATCGGGAATTCTGGCCGCAGTAGCGGCGGGCGTCACCACTAATTTCGCCGATCTGGAACGCGGTGACTTCGTGGACGAGCGCCTGCAATCGGCGGGTACCTGGACCATGATCGAGTCCGCTTTCAACGGCGCGATCTTCCTGCTGCTGGGCCTGCAACTGCCCTCGATCGTCGTCGCCATGCTGGACGCGAACGAGATCAGCATCTGGCGGCTCACCGCTTATGTGGCGGCGCTTTCGGGCGCGCTGCTGGGGCTGCGCTGGCTGTGGTTCGCGCTTGGTCTGCAAGGCCGGCGTCTCGGCGCGCTGGTGATCGGGCAACTGACAGGACAATCGTCGAATCAGGATACGCTTGGCCGCGGAACCCGGCTGCACCGGCGCGTCACATGGCTCATCAGCGGCATCAGCACGTTCGCGGGCATCCGTGGCGCGGTGACGCTCGCGGGCGCGCTTTCCATTCCGTTGCTGGCGGGCGGCAAACGCCCATTCCCGGAACGCGATCTGCTGATTTTTCTCGCCGCGGGCACGATTTTGTGCACGCTGATCGTGGGCAGCATCGCTCTGCCGCTCCTACTCAAGCGCCTGCCTCGGCTCGCTGAACTGCCCGATGAACACGAAGAACGCCTGGCACGCCTGGCCGCCTGCCGAGCAGCCGTTGCCGGCATGGCGCTTGCGAAGAAAGAACGCGAGCGTGCCGACCCGCAATGGCTGGTGCAGTATCAGGAGGCGGTCGGCCGTCTGACGCAGGATTACCGCCGCCGCATCGATTTGCTCGACGACGGCGACGATGGCGATGCGGCCGTGTCCGAGGCGCAGTCGCCCGAGGCTTTGCGCCAGCGCCGCCAGCGCTATGCGGTGACCTTGGAGCTGCACCTGAAATGTCTGCGCATCGAGCGCACAACGATGTACGCCGAGCGCCAGGCGGGTCGTATCAATGACGCGGCGCTGCGCCGTCTGGTAGCCGAAATAGACCTGGTGGAAGTTTCGCTGCAACGGCGGCTGGCGGTGGCGCGACGCACGCTGGCCAAGACCCCGCCGTCTTCTGCGCGCGCTGAAGCCGCGCCGCCGAGTGATGATCGTTCCGCGCCTTGAGCGTCCAGCGCGAATCTCATATGGGCGCATAAAAAATGCGAACCACAAAATCTTCGACTCACCTTGCGCACGGCGCGGAATGCTGGAGCGCCCGCGACCTGCAATCCCTACTGGGCTACAGCCAGTGGCGGCGCTTTGAGCAGACCATCGGGCGAGCGATAAGTTCTTGTCAACAATCGGGAAATCCGCCGGAGCATCACTTTGCCGGCGCTGGCAAACCGATTGCTGGGTAAAAAAACAAATAATGAACACTAAACGAAAACCCGATATTCCCGAAGCCGCATCCCTGACCACGCTGATCGGTCAGATTGCCGAAGTCGTCCAACAAGCCCGCAGCCATGTGCGCCAGAGCGTCAATCAGGCGATGGTGGCGAGTTATTGGGAAATTGGCCGCCTGATCGTGGAACACGAGCAGCAGGGGCAGGCGCGCGCCGCCTACGGTCAACGGCAACTGGCCGAGCTATCCGCCCGGCTCACGGAACTGCTCGGCAAGGGTTTTGACGCCAGCAACCTGCGCAACATGCGCCGCTTCTATCAGGCTTTTCCAATTCGAGAGGCACTGCCTCTCGAATTGAGTTGGACGCACTACAACGCGCTGGCGCGAGTGGAAAACCCATCCGCCCGCGAATGGTATCTGCGCGAAGCCATCAGCCAGAACTGGAGCAGCCGCGCCTTGGAGCGGCAAATTGGCGTGCTGTATTACGAGCGCCTGTTGAGCAGCAAAGACAAAGCACTGGTGGAAGCGGAAGCCGCGCAACATACCGCCCCGCTCGCCGAAACCCGCAAGGACTTCCTGCGCGACCCCTATGTACTGGACTTTCTGAACCTGAACGCCAACCGTTTTCTGGAAGAAGATCTGGAACAGACCATCATGGACAACCTGCAAGACTTCCTGCTGGAACTGGGGCGAGGTTTTGCCTTTGTCGCGCGGCAGCAGCGCGTCAGATTTTCCGATGCAGATTTCTACATAGACTTGGTGTTCTACAACTACAAGCTCAAATGCTTTTTGCTGGTGGACTTGAAGCTGGGCAAGTTGACGCATCAAGACATGGGGCAGATGGACACCTATGTGCGGCTTTACGACGAACAAATCAGGGGTGCGGACGACAATCCCACCATCGGCCTAGTGCTGTGCAGCGAAAAGAGCGAAGCCGTGGTGCGTTATTCCGTACTGGCCGAACAGCAACAACTGTTCGCTGCCAAATATCTTCCCTATCTGCCGAGTGAAGAAGAACTGAAACGCGAACTGGAACGCGAACGCGATCTGGCCTTGCAACGGCTGGCGCAACAGCAAGAGGTACGGGGATGAGCACCAAACAAAAGTCCGAACTTAGAAAAAACAGCCCAAACTATGGCGTGAGCTATTTGTGCGGCAGAATAAAATTAAGATTCGCGCAATACACATATTGAGCAGTGGGCGAAGGAGTGAGCGTTGTTTACTATTGACTGGAAATTAACATGAGTAAGGAAATGGTCACTGGTGTGCAGCCAGCACTCTTCCTTTGGGCCAGAACTTCCGTCGGGCTTGGGATAGACGATGTTGCTCAAACGCTCAAGCGTAAGCCAGAAGAGATTGCAGCTTGGGAACGGGGCGATGCTGCGCCGACCTATGCACAACTTGAGAAATTAGCTTATGAGATTTATAAGCGCCCCTTGGCTGTCTTCTTTCTGCCCGAGCCACCACAGGAAGAAATGCCACAGCGTGAATTTCGTACTTTGCCCGATACGGATATGCACTCACTTGCACGTGATACTTATTTGCACATCCGTAAGGCTCACGCTTATCAATTGGCATTAAAAGACATTTTTAATGATCGCAATCCGTCACTACAAACGATTTGGGAACAGGTTGAATTGACGCGCGGGCAAGTGATTCAGGAACAGGCGAAAAATATTCGCGATATCCTGAAAATTGGGATGGAACAACAAGCCAGTTGGAAAGATAGTGAAACCGCATTCAAGGCATGGCGTAGGGCCATCGAAGAGTGCGGTATTTTCGTTTTTAAGGCTTCTTTCAAACAAAAAGATATTTCAGGATTCTGCCTCACAGATGAGCAGTTTCCCCTAATTTATCTGAATAACAGTACAACTAAAACGCGGCAAACTTTCAGTTTGCTGCATGAATTGGCACACTTGCTTATTCGCGTAAATGGATTGAGTAAATTCGAATTCGATTATGTTGAACGCCTTGCTAAACCGGAAAAGGAATTAGAGATATTCTGTAACGCACTGGCCGCCGAGATTTTGATTCCCGAAGAGGATTTCAGGCAGCAAACAGCTTCGACCCCGCCCTATCTTGAAAAAGCATCCGAAGAGTTTTTTGCCGCCATTGCATCTCGCTATGGCGTTAGTCGGGAAGCGGTCTTGCGTCGCTTCCTCGATCAAAAACGAGTTGGCCAGAAATTCTACGAAGAAAAAGCAAAATTTTGGGCGCAGCAGAAAAAACAGTCGAAAGGTCAGGGCAATTACTATCTGACCCAAGGTACCTACATCAGCGACCGTTTTGCAAAGGAGGTCGTATCCCGACACTACCGTCAACAAATCTCTCTGGAGCAAGCGGCAGATTTTCTAGGCATCAAACCCAAGAGTTATGCGGGTTTTGAGGAGCGAATTCTGCAAGGAGCAAGCACATGATTTATGTGTTCGACACCAGCTCTATCCGCGCCTTACAGCATTTTTATCCCCGCGTCTTCAAGAAGATATGGTCAGATATTGACAGTTTGGTGCAAACGGGAAATTTAATTTCAACTCGCGAAGTATTCAACGAATTGGAAAGGCAGGCGATTAGCGACGAAGTATTGAATTGGGCGAAGAGGCACAAAACAATTTTCACGACGCCTGCATCTTCAGAACTTCAGTTCGTAGCCGAAATATTCAGGATTCGGCACTTTCAAGGGTTGATAGGTGCGCAACAACGGCTGAAAGGAACGCCTGTGGCCGACCCGTTTGTCATTGCTTGTGCGAGGGCAAAGGGTGGCACGGTAGTCACGGAAGAAGGTTGGTTTCGCCTTTCACAAGCACTCGCTCCCAAGCCTAACGCTGCAAAGATTCCCAATGTATGCCAGCACTTCAAGATTCCATGCGTTGATCTTGAAGGGTTCATGCATCAGCAGGGTTGGACTTTCTAATGACAAAACAAAAACTCGAACTCACTTGGATTGGCAAGGAGAAGCGGCCTAAGTTGGAGGCGCGGATTCTGCTTGAAGATGCGGAGAGGTTGTATCACGCCACGCATCGCGTGACGGATAGGGATATTTTTGATAATCGGCTAATTTTCGGAGACAACTTGTTGGCGTTGAAGGCGTTGGAGCAGGAGTTTTCGGGGAAGGTGAAGTGTGTGTTCATCGACCCGCCGTACAATACAGGCAGCGCGTTTACGCATTACGACGATGGGCTGGAGCATTCGATCTGGCTGGGGTTGATGCGGGATCGATTAGAGATTATCAAACGGTTGCTTTCGGAAGATGGTTCGTTGTGGATCACGATTGATGACAATGAAGCACATTATTTGAAGGTGTTGTGCGATGAGGTGTTTGGGCGGGCAAACTTCATTGCAACCGTGGTTTGGAGAAAGAATTACGCGCCGAAATCTAGCGCAAAGCATATTTCCGTTGACCACGATTATGTATTTATCTATGCAAAGTCTGAGAGCAATTGGAAACCCAATCTAATGCCTCGTTCTGAAAAGCAAGACAAGGCATATAAAAATCCAGATGCCGATCCTCGTGGCGTCTGGAAAACAAGTGATTTATCAGCACGCAATCCGTACAGCCTTGGAATTTACTCAGTTGAATGCCCTTCCGGTCGAATAATTGGTGGACCACCTAAAGGTAGGTATTGGTCTATCTCTAAAGAAAAGCTGAATGAACTTGACGCAGATAATCGAATTTGGTGGGGAAAAGACAGAGATTCAACGCCGCAACTAAAACGGTTCCTTACTGATGTGAAGCAGGGAGTGGTTCCGCAAACCATTTGGCCTTATGAAGAAGTTGGACACACACAAGATGCAAAAAAAGAGATTGTTACTCTTTTCGGGGCAGATGTTTTTAGTACGCCCAAACCCGAGCGCCTTCTTGAGCGAGTGCTAACACTAGCAACCAACCCCAACGACCTCGTTTTAGACTCCTTCGCCGGTTCCGGCACCACTGGCGCGGTTGCACACAAGATGGGTCGCCGCTGGATCATGGTGGAACTGGGCGAGCACTGCCACACGCACATCATTCCGCGCCTGAAAAAAGTGATCGATGGCGAGGACAAGGGCGGCATTACCGAAGCGGTCAACTGGCAGGGCGGCGGAGGGTTCCGTTACTACCGGCTTGCGCCGACGCTGATCGTCAACGACCGCTGGGGCAACCCGGTCATTAACCCCGAGTACAACGCCGCGCAACTGGCTGAGGCGCTGGCGAAGCTGGAAGGTTTTGTCTACGCGCCATCCGAAACCCGCTGGTGGCGGCACGGCCATTCGAGCGAGCGCGATTTCATCTACGTGACCACGCAGACGCTTTCCGCCGAGCAGTTGCAGGCGCTGTCGGATGAAGTTGCCCTCTCCCCTGACCCCTCTCCCGCAGGCGGGAGAGGGGAAGGGCGCAGCCTGCTGATCTGCTGCGCGGCGTTTCGCGGCGTAACGGCAGCCCAGGCAGCAGAGCGCTGGCCGAATCTGACGCTGAAGAAAATCCCGAAAATGGTGCTGGCGCGTTGCGAATGGGGGCACGACGATTACAGCCTGAATGTCGCGAATCTGCCGATGGCGGAACCTGAACCGCAAGCCCCCCTCTCCCCAGCCCTCTCCCGCAAGGGGAGAGGGAGAAAGGCAGCGCCGACGCCTGATCTGTTTGGCGATGGCGGGGAGGATGCGTGATGGTCAAGAAACCTGCCGTAAAGGGCGGCAAGGTTGTTCAACAAACTGTTGGACAAGGCGAATTCCTGCTCTACCAGACTGAGGATGCCCAAACGCGCGTTCAGTTGCGGATTCAGGGTGATACGGTCTGGATGACGCAACGGCAGCTTGCCGAGTTGTATCAGGTGAGCGTACCCACCATCAATGGGCACTTGCGCGTGCTGTATCAGGACGGTGAGCTGGCAGCAGATCGAACTATTAGGAAATTCCGAATAGTTGCCCGAGAAGCCGCACGGGACGTGGAAAGGCTGGTCGATCACTACAGCCTGGAGGTGATCCTGCATCTCGGCTACCGGGTGCGTTCGCACCGGGGTGCGCAATTCCGGCGTTGGGCAACGGAGCAGTTAAAGGATTACCTGAGCAAGGGATTTTTGCTGGATGACGAACGCTTCAAAGCGGGCCGGGACGGTGTCTATTTCGAGGAACTGCTGGCGCGCATCCGCGACATCCGTTCTTCGGAAAAGGTTTTCTGGCGCAAGGTACTGGACATTTACGCTACCAGCATCGATTACGACCCGAGCACGGAAACCTCGCAACAGTTCTTTGCGACCGTGCAGAACAAGATGCACTGGGCCGCACACGGTCACACAGCAGCGGAGTTGATCGCGCTTCGCGCCGATGCCGTTCAACCGAATATGGGGCTCACCAGTTGGACTGCGGCTTCCGAAGGCGGGCCGGTGCGCAAGGCCGACGTGAGCATCGCCAAGAATTACTTGAACGAAGACGAACTGGAAACGCTGAACCGCATCGTCACCGCATACATCGAGGTGGCCGAATTGCAGGCACAAGCTCACCAGCCGATGACGATGCGCGACTGGGCTACAGAACTGGACAATTTCTTGCGCATGACGCGCAAGGACATCCTGACTCATGCGGGCAAGGTGTCGGCGCAAGCCGCACAGGCCAAGGCGGAAGCAGCATACCTGGCGTATCAACAGAAGACGCTGGCTGCCCTGCCTTCGCGGGTTGAGCAGGATTTCGAGGCAGCCATTGCGCAGCCAGTCAAGCAAATCGAAAAGGGCAGAAAAACCCTGCCGAAAGCTGACAAGGCGGTGCAGTCGAAGAAGGGCAACCCATGAGTTCTCGTGTCCAGAACCACATCATCGGGCGCTTGTCGCTGCGTCCGCCGCAGGCGGAATCGTTGCAAAAGCTGGCGCAGGCCATTGATGCCGCGCCGGAAATGCTGACGCACGAACGCGATGTTTCGGCGGTTCTTTCCACGCTGAAGGCCGGGTTTTCGACACTTGACGACTTCGAGCGCGAGTTTCCGTCGCTCTGCTTCGCGCTGGCGACGGGCGTGGGCAAAACGCGGCTGATGGGCGCTTTCATCGCGTACCTGCATCTGGCGCACGGCATCAACAATTTCTTCGTGCTGGCGCCGAACCTGACGATTTACAACAAGCTGATTGCGGACTTCACGCGCAATACGCCCAAATATGTGTTCAAGGGCATTGCCGAGTTCGCGCAACAGCCGCCGTTGATCATCACCGGTGACAACTACGACCAGACCGGGGCTACGGTGGACGATGCGCCGCAGGGCTTTGCCCGTGACGTGCGCATCAACATCTTCAATATTTCAAAGATCAATGCCGAGGTGCGCGGCGGCAAGGAGCCGCGCATCAAGCGGATGCGCGAGGTGCTGGGCGACAGCTATTTCAACCATCTGGCAAATCTGCCCGACCTGGTGCTGCTGATGGACGAGTCGCACCGCTACCGCGCTCAGGCCGGGATGCGGGCGATCAACGAATTGAGTCCCCTGTTTGGCCTGGAAGTCACGGCCACGCCGTTCGTGGAATCGGCCAAGGGGCCGGTAGCGTTCAAAAATGTGGTGGAGGACTACCCGCTGGCGCGGGCGATGGAGGACGGCTTCGTCAAAGAGCCGGCGGTGGTGACGCAGCGCAACTTCAAGGCCAGCAACCACAGCGCGGAAGATGTCGAGAAGATCAAGCTGGAAGACGGCGTGCGTCTGCACGAGGCCACCAAGGTGGATCTGCTGACCTATGCGCGCGAAAACGGAGTGAAGCCGGTCAAGCCGTTCATTCTGGTGATTGCGCGCGATACCACGCACGCGGCGGCGTTGAAGGCGCTGATTGAATCGACGGCGTTTTACGAGGGGCGTTACGCAGGCAAGGTGATTCAGGTCGATTCCAGCCGCACCGGCGCGGAAGAAGAAAAGATGATCGAGGCGCTGCTGAACGTAGAAAGCCCGGACGAGCCGACCGAGATCGTCATTCACGTCAACATGCTGAAAGAAGGCTGGGACGTAACCAACCTCTACACCATCGTGCCGCTGCGCGCCGCCAATGCGCGCACGCTGATCGAGCAGTCGATTGGCCGTGGCCTGCGCCTGCCCTACGGCAAGCGCACTGGGGTGGCGGCGGTGGACCGGCTGAACATCGTGGCGCACGACAAGTTTCAGGAGATCGTCGATGAGGCCAATCGCGGCGATTCGCCGATCCGCCTGAAGCAGTTGATTCTGGACGCGCCGGGGGACGAGGAACGTAAGGTCAGCGTGCAGGTAGCGCCCAATGTGTGGACGCAGTTGGATCTGCATGACGGTAATGCGCCGCACGTTCCCCCGGCGCTGGAAACTGCGGATGCGGGAGACCGACAGATTGGCGCGCAGACCGCGCCTGTTTTTGCTTCCGAAGCTGAATTCAAGGCTGCCCACGTCGTGATGCAAGTCATCGCCACCTACGAGGCCAAACCCGAGCAAGCGCCGACCCGCGCCGCCTTGTTGCAGCCCGCACTTCAGCAAAGCATCCTGGCCGAAGTGGCGCAACGTTTGAGGCCGCTGCAAGGGCAACTGCTGCAAGATGCGGACAGCCAAGCGCCGCCGCTGGATTTGCCCGCCGTGGTCGCCAAGACCACCGAAGTGCTGGTGCGGCAGAGCATCGACATCCCGTGCATCACGGTCGTTCCTATTGGTGAAGTCACAACGGGCTTTCATCCGTTCCGCCTGGGAATGTTGCCCAACTTCCAGCCGGGGCAGCGCGAAATCGTCGGCCAGACGCTGCGCACCAGCGAGCAATTCACCCTGAACCGTGAAAGCGGGCTGCGGGAGGAACGGTTCGAGGACTACATCGTTAAGAACTTGATGGACTTCGATGATATCGACTACTTCACACAGTCCGCTTTGCTGTACGACCTTGCAGGCCAGGCCGTTGAACACTACCGGCAGCAGAACTATTCGGACAGCGAGTTGCACGAAGTTCTGGATACCCACGGCAAGGCGCTTGCCCGGTTGATTCACGCCGAAATGATGGAGCACTTCTGGGAAAAGGCCGGCGGCTATGAAGCCCAGGTCAGTCGTGGTTTCACCGCACTCAAGCCCTGTAACTACACGGCGGCGGCCGACCAGCCCGTACACAACTTGCGCGAAACCGTTGCGGACCTTGGGCGTATCAAGCAAATGCTGTTCGGCGGCTTCAGCCGTTGCCTGTACCCGCTGCAAAAGTTCGATTCGGATACCGAGCGGCGATTTGCCTTGTTGCTGGAACGCGATGCCTTGAAATGGTTCAAGCCCGCCAAGGGGCAGTTCCAGATTTATTACAAGCTGGGCGGCGAGCAGCCTGAATACATCCCGGACTTCGTGGCCGAACTGGAGGCCATGATCCTGATGGTCGAAACCAAGGCGCGGGCGGACATGGCCTCTGCTGAGGTCCTTGCCAAGGCTGCGGCGGCCTCGCGCTGGCGCCGGCACGCGAGTGAACATGCCTTTGAGGTGAAGAGCAAACCGTGGCGCTATCTGCTGGTCCCCCACGACGAGGTGACCGAGGACAAGCGGCTATCCGATTACCTGCAATTCGAAGTCAAGGACAGGTGATAGGGCGCGGCGCGTCAAGCCCGCTCCGCCCGCTGGTTCAGGTGGACAAACCCCGCAAATACAACGCCCAAGCGAGGGTGCTTGGGCGTGAGACGGGAATTGAGCTTCCGGCTTCCGTGCGGCGCTTTTAGTTTTTGAGCTTGCAGGTCCGAATTCCGAGCAGCCGGTAGAGCGGGCAGAAGGACATTCCGGCCGTGAAGAGCGGGATCACGCCAAGCCATCCCCAAGGCGTTTGGGGGCCGACGAAAACCAGTGAGATGAGGCCGAGGCCGAGAATAACGCGGATGATTTTGTCGGCGGTTCCGACGTTTTTGTAGCTCATGGGGAAGCTCCCTTTGTGGATTGAGGCGCCAGCAGGTTAAGCCGGCGCGCGGCGGCGATCAGTGACTAAGTCACAGAGTGCTCAATCCGCG
Organism: Betaproteobacteria bacterium; assembly: GCA_009781175.1. GTDB lineage: Bacteria > Pseudomonadota > Gammaproteobacteria > Burkholderiales > Rhodocyclaceae > Niveibacterium. Next base: position 46,785 of record WQYQ01000018.1, on the reverse strand, counting down.
ACCAGGGTTTCAAGCGCATCCCGGTCGAGCAGATGGATGCGCCCGCGTTGCAGTTCGACCCAGCCGGATTGTTCGAAGGTTTTGAGTTGGCGGCTGACGACTTCGCGCGCACTGCCGAGATCAGCGGCGAGATCCTGGTGAGTGCGCTCGATAATATTGCTGGTTGGCGGCGCGAGCCGCAGCAGCAAACGCGCCAGCCGGGCGTCGATACGCTCAAGTGCAACTTCTTCGATGCGCGCGACGAGATCGGTCAGGCGCGTTGCATAAGCGCTGAAAACGAAATTGCGGAAGGCGGGCGATTCGGCGAGCAGGCGTTCGAAGGTCGGAGTCGGCAGGGCCGCGGCCTGGATTGGCGTTTCGGCGATCCCCGTGGCGGGGTAGGCAAGGCCGCCGAGCAAGCAGGAGGTTGTTACCACGCAACTGCCGCCTGGGTAGATGCGATAGAGCACGATTTCGCGGCCGTTGCTCGCGAGCGCTTGCACCCGCACGACGCCGTCGAGCAGAAGCAGAAACTGCCGGCATGGCGCGCCGGGCGCGAAGAGCTGCGCACCAGTGGGGGCGCTGACAGGCTGTGCGGCCTTGGCGAGCGTTTCGGCTAGCTCGGCGTCGAAGAGATTCCGGAGCGCATGGATCATTTCTAATTGATAAGTTGGCGCAGGATAACGCCTATTTTCGCCTTTTTACAGCCGAGCAGGGTTTGCGGAAACAAATCGGGCTCCCGCGGGAGCCCGATTTCTTGATAAGCGTGAAAAAGCGCTTCAGTCGATGCTTGCTTTCCAGCCGCCGCCAAGCGCTTTGTACAGATCCACGGAGGCGGCAAGCCGGTTCTGGCGTGCGCGGATGAATTGCACCTGTGCGTCGTTGGTGCTGCGCTGCGCGTCGAGCAGTTCGAGGAAGGCGGCGGAGCCCGCTTCGTAGCGTGCGCGCGCGATGCGTTCGGCATTGCGTGCGGCGGTCAGCGCGCGTTCGTACTGGCGCTCGGTTTCTTCGTTTTGTGTCACGCCGACGAGCGCATCGCGAACTTCCCTGTAGGCATTTTCGGCCGTCTTGCGATATTGCTCGACGGCTTCTTTCTGAATCGCGGTCGCCTGGTCGAGTTGCGCGCTGCGGCGGCCGGCATCGAAAAGCGGCAAGTCGATCAGCCCGCCGACCGACCAGATGCGCGAGCCGCCCTTGAACAGGTCGGATAGATCCTGGCTCTGGACGCCGAAAGCGCCGGTGAGGGATATGCTCGGAAACAGCGCGGCCTTGGCGACGCCGATATTGGCGTTGGCCGAGGCGAGCTGCGCTTCGCTCGCGCGCACATCGGGGCGTGCGTCGAGCAGCGCCGATGGCAGCCCGACCGGCGGCACGGGCGGGAGCGGCAGTTTGGACAGGTCGCCATCACTGCCGCCGACGACGAGGTTCGGAACGCCGATCAGTTGCGCGAGCAGATTGGCGTCCAGCGCGCGCGCCTGCTGGAGCACGGAGAGTTGGGCGGCGGCCGTGGCGCGGCTGTTGTCGGCCTGTTCGAGGTCGAGCCGCGAGGCGCTGCCCAGCTCATAGCGGTGCTTGGCAATCGTGTAAGCCTCTTCGCGTGTTTTGAGCGTGTCGCGTGTCGCCGCGATTTGGGCGTCGTTGCCGCGCAGGCTGATATAGGTGCTGACCACGCTGCCCGCCAGCGTTAGGCGCACGGTGTCGCGCGAATAGCGGCTTGCCTCGGCCAGCGCGAGCGCGGATTCGCGTGTGCGGCGCAGTCTGCCCCAGAAGTCCAGTTCGTAGGATGTGGATGCCGCGAGCTGGGAGTTGTTGTAAATCAAGGGCAAACCCGCTGCCGGCGCATTGGCGGCCAGCGCGCTGACCCGGTAGCGCGACGCGTTGGCGTCGGCGAACACTTCCGGGAAGAGCGTTGCACCGGCTTGCCGTGCGACGGCGTCGGCTTGTTCGACGCGCGCGATGGCGATGCGGATGTCGGTCGAATCTTGCAGCGCTTTGTTGACGAGTGCGTTGAGTTCCTCGTCGTTGAAGGCACGCCACCACTGCTGATCGATTGTGGCGGCCTGCATGTCGGCGGCGGTTTCGCGATAGGCGTCCGGCAGCGTGCTGCCGGGGCGCACATAATCGGGGCCGACCGCGCAGCCGGCCAGAGCGAGCGCGAGTGCGGCAAGGATTGGGGAGAGACGGGTCGTCATGCTTTTTCTCCGCTCGCGGGGGCTTCGTCATCATCGTGGTGACGCGCTTTCTTCCCTGCAAGCCAAGTGAAGAAGATCGGGATGAACAGCGTGGCGACGAAGGTCGCGGCCAGCATGCCGCCGAATACGCCAGTGCCCATCGAACGGCGAGCTGCCGCGCCGGCGCCGGTGGCGATGACGAGCGGGACGACGCCGAGCACGAAGGCGAGCGAGGTCATCACGATCGGACGCAGGCGCAGCCGTGCGCCTTCGAGCGCGGCCTCGAACACGTCCTTGCCGTGCTCCATCTGCTGTTCGGCGAATTCCACGATCAGGATCGCGTTCTTCGCTGCGAGGCCGATCAGGGTTACGAGGCCGATCTGAAAGTAGATGTCGTTCGGGAAGCCGCGGAACATGATCGCGACCAGCGCGCCGAGCAGGGCGAACGGCACGGCCATGACGACCGCGAGCGGCAGCGACCAGCGCTCGAACTGCGCCGCGAGGATCAGGAACACCATGATGATTGCGAAGACGAAAGCGTTGGTCGACGCGGAACTGGTGCGCTTTTCCTGGAACGCCTGGCCGGTCCAGGCCAGGTCGTAGCCGTCCGGCAGGACTGCGCTGGCGACTTCCTCGACGGCCTTGATGCCGTCGCCCGAGCTTACGCCGGGCACCGTGTTGCCGAGTATCTTGGCGGCGAGGAAGCCGTTATAGCGGTCGAGCGTTTCGGCGCCGGTCGAGCGCTCTACGCGGATCAATGCGGAGAGCGGAATCATGTTGCCGTCATCCGAGCGGACCCATACGCGGCCGAGGTCTTCGGGTTTCATGCGGTAGGGCGAATCGGCCTGAATCTGGACGCGATAGGTGCGGCCGAACTTGTTGAAATCGTTGATGTAGAGCGAGCCCATCATGCTTTGCAGGCTGTCGAATACCGCATTGATCGGCACGTTGAGCGACTGCGCCTTCTCTTCGTTGACTTCGACATGCAGCTGCGGCGAAGTCGGGCGGAAGAAGGTGTTGATGCCGGTGAGTTCCTTGCGTGCCTTGAGCGCGTCAATGAACTGGACCATGACCTCGTTGAGCTTCTTCGGATCGTCGTTGCCGCGGCTCTGCACGTAGGCTTCGAAACCGCCCGCGGTGCCGAGGCCGCGGATCGACGGCGGGTTGAAGGCGATCGCCATGCCGTCCTTCTGCATCATGCCGGCACCGAAGATCGCCTTGACGATGTCGTCCGAGCTTTGCGTGCGCTCCTTCCAGTCCTTCAGCCGCACGAAGATCGTGGCGCTGTTGGTTTTGTTGCCGCCGCCGATCAGATCGAAGCCATTGACCACGAAGATATGTTCGATCGCCGGATTCTGGCTGATCGCGAGGCGCACGTTCTCGCCGGTAGCCGTGGTGCGTTCAAGGCTCGCGCCGTCGGGTAGCATGACCGCGGCGATGACCGCGCCCTGGTCCTCAACCGGCACGAAGCTGCCGGGGATTTTCTGGATCAGCCACACGCCGAGTCCGATTACCGCGATGAACACGAAAGCCGAAGCGACGCGGTGATGCAGCATTCTGCCGACGATATTGGTGTAGCCGTGCGTCGCGTTCGTCACGCCCGCGTTGAACCATTTGAAGAAGCGGCGCGGCTGGCTGTCCTGCTCGCGCAGGATGATCGCGCAGAGCGCCGGGGTGAGCGTTAGCGCGACGAGGCCGGAGATCACGACCGAAACCGCGATCGTGACCGCGAATTGCTTGTAAAGCTGGCCCGCGATGCCGCCGAGGAAGGCCACCGGGACGAACACCGAGCAGAGCACGAGCACGATCGCCACGATTGCGGTCGAAACCTCGCGCATGGCTTTCTGTGCCGCCTTGCGCGGTGGCAGACCTTCCTCGCTCATCAGGCGTTCGACGTTCTCCAGCACCACGATCGCGTCGTCGACGACGATACCGATCGACAACACCATCGCGAATAGCGTCAGCGTGTTGATCGAGAAGCCGAACAGCCACAGGCCGGCAAAAGTGCCGATCAGCGATACCGGCACCGCCAGCATCGGAATCAGCGTAGCGCGCCAGCTTTGCAGGAACAGATACACGACGATGACAACGAGCGCGGCCGCTTCGAGCAGCGTGTGGATGACTTCCTCGATCGACGACTGCACGAAGGCCGAGGTGTCATACGGGACGAAGTAGGAAACGCCCTCCGGGAAGCGTTTCGAATAGTCGTCCATCCAGCTCTTGACCGCCTTCGCGGTGTCGAGCGCGTTAGCGCCGGTTTGCAGGAATACCGCCATGCCGACCGAGGGGTTGCCGTCGAGGCGGGTAAAGGCATCATAGTTCTGCGCCCCGAGTTCGATGCGGGCGATGTCCCTCAGGCGCAGGATGCCGCTTTTGCTGTCGCCGCGCACCATGATGTTGCCGAACTCCTCCGGTTCGAGCAGACGTCCGCGCGCGGTCACCGTATAGACGAGTTGCTGGCCCGGCTCCGATGGCGTCGCGCCGATCTTGCCCGCCGCGAATTGCACGTTCTGAGCAGCGATTGCGTTCGATACATCGGTCGTGGTGACGCCGAGCTGCGCCATGCGGTCGGGCTTGAGCCAGACCCGCATCGAGTAGTCCTGCGCGCCGAAGATCGTGACATCGCCGACACCCGGAACCCGCTTGAGATCGTTGACGATGTTGATCGAGGCGTAGTTCGACAGGTAGATCACATCATGCTTGTTGTCCTTCGCCTGTAGCCCGAGCACGAGCAGAATGTCGGTCGAGCGCTTCTGCACCGTAACGCCGTTCTGGCGCACGATGTCGGGCAGGCGCGCCATGACCGATTGCAGGCGGTTGTTGATGTTGACCGAGGCCATGTCGGCGTTGGTGCCGATCTCGAAGGTCGCGGTGATCGACAGCGTGCCGGCGGAACTTGCGCTCGATGTGTAGTAGATCAGGCCCTCGACGCCGTTGAGCTGGTCTTCGATCGGCGCGGCCACCGTGCGTGCGAGCGTTTCGGCCGAAGCGCCCGGATAGGTTGCCGAAATCTGGACCGTCGGCGGGGCGATTTCAGGATATTGAGCGATCGGCAGCACGCGCGAGGCCACGAGGCCCGCGATGACGATAATGATCGAGAGTACCGTGGCGAAGATCGGCCGTCGGATGAAGAACTGTGAAAACATGGCTCAGTCCTTCCTCAACCCTGCTTCTTCGCGTCGGCGGCCGGCGCGCTTGCGGAACCACCGTCAGGCGCGGCGCCCGGCGGCATCGGCTTGACCGGCATGCCGGGGCGCAGCTTGATCAGATTGTCGACGATGACCCGGTCGCCGGCCTTGAGGCCGCCGGTGATGATCCAGTCCTTGCCCTCCCACGGCCCGACCTGTACCGGGCGCGGCGCGACCTTGTCGCCTTCGCCCACGGTCATCACCACGAAGCCTTGGTCGGACTGAATCACCACCCCTTGCGGAACGCGGAATACACCGTCACGCGTGCCGACTTCCAGGCGAACCTTGACGAACTGGCCCGGCAGCACCTCGATATTCGGGTTGGGGAAGGCGGCGCGCAGTTCGCGCGTACCAAGTTTGGGATCGATCTGCGTCGCGGCAAAATCGAGGGCGCCCTTTTGGGCGTAGGTCGTGCCGTTAGGCAGGACGATTCCCACGCTTGTGACCTTGCGCGCATTGAACTGGCCGCCTGGAATCGCTGCCGCGTCGAGATCGCTGAGTGCGAAGCGGACCTTGATCGGATCGGTTTGAACGACAGTGGTCAGCAGGCTGTCCGCGATCGTGATCAGGTTGCCTTCGGTTTTTTGGGCGCGGCCACTGATGCCGGAAACCGGGGCGGTCACGCTGGCATAGCCCAGGTTCAGCTCGGCGGTCTTGGCTTGCGCCCGCGCGGCTTCGAGCGCGGCATGTGCGAGCTGCGACTCGGAGGTCGCGTCGTCGAAATCCTTGCGGCTCGCGGCGTCTTCGGCGACGAGGCCCTTCAAGCGGTTGTATTCGCGCTCGGCCTGATCGACGCGCGCCTGGGCCTGGGTTACGGCGGCGCGCGCATTCGCGAGCGCTGCTTCAAGCGGGGCGCGGTCGATTTCAAACATCGACTGGCCGGCTTTGACGGCTGCGCCTTCCTGATAAAAGCGCTTCATCAGCAATCCGCCAACCTGCGCGCGAACCTCGACCTCTTTGGCGCCTTCCGTTTGCCCGACTGCTTCAACGAAGATCGGCGCCTGGCCTGGCTGCGCCGTGATGACGGTGACGGGCATGGCCTGGTTCGGGGGCGGTCCGCCGGCTTGTTCTTTGCCGGAACAGGCGGCGAGGGCGAGTGCTGCAAGCGCTGCGAGGGGGAGGGAGGGCGCGGCAAAGTGCCATCCGAGTAGCGAATTTGGGCGTGTCATCCGGAGGACTCCTGGGCATTTCTGGAACGTACAGGGGCGTGCCAGCCGCACGCCCCTGTACGCGAGTATCTATATATACGTAGATATGAACGAATTTATTATACATGCGTGTATGTATAATAAAAAATATTATGGCACGAAAAACCAAAGCAGAAACCGAGCAGACGCGGCGCCTCATCATCGATGCGGCACGCAGCGTCTTTGCCGAACGCGGGGTCAGTCATACCTCGCTCGAACAGATCGCGGAGGCAGCCGGCGTTTCGCGCGGGGCGATTTATTGGCACTTCGCGAATAAGGCCGAAATCTTTTTGGCGCTGCGCGACGATATCGCGATGCCGATCATTGAGCGTTTCGACGCGCAATTGCGCGATTCGAGCGGAAGTAAAGATCCGCTTGTCGTGATCGAAGAATTTCTGCGTATGCATATCGATTTGCTGAAAACCGATCCGGCGATACGCCAGACCTTCGAAGTGATGTTCTTCAAATGCGAATACACCGGCGAGTTCGGCGCGACCTTGCAGCAGATCGTGTGCAAAACGCATCAGATCGAAGAGCGCTTGCTCGAAGCTTACACGGCGGCGGCCGAAAAAGGTTTATTACGGGCCGGGCTGAAGCCCGCGTCGCTGGCGCGCGATACCTATGCGTTTTTGCTTGGGGTTGTGCGTCTGTGCGTCGGGAGCGACGAAAACAATCCACTCAGCCAATCGATCCCGGGGATGCTCGGCGAGCATATTGCTCTACGGCGACGCTGAGCTTTGTCAACGCGTGAGTCGTTCAAGACGGCTTAGAAACAGTATCGCCTCGGCGCGGTTGCTCCCGCACATTTCGCGCGATGCTTGCAGGCTTTTGCAGACATCCGGCCGGCGCGGGTCGTTGAACAATTTGCAGCGCAAAGCCGAGTCGAGCTGAACGCAGGAAATGCCCGCCGGTTTGCCGTGCGGCATGCCGGGGATCGTCGATGAAATCGAAGGCGCGATGCAGCAGGCGGCACATCCCGCGCGGCATTCCATGAAGTGCTATTTGTCCAATGCGTCCAGACGTTCGTACAGCGTCTGCAATTCCGCACGCAACTCGGCAATTTCGTTTTCGAGCGCCGCAACGCGAGCGGCAAGCGCCGTGTCACCACCTGGCGCTGCGACGGAAAGAGGCGGCGCGGTGATTTCGGGCATGCCCGACAGCAGATGCGTCCAGCGTGTTTCGCGCGCGCCGGGCATGCGTGGAAGTTCCACCACGAGCGCGCCGCTGCTGCGTTCCGCCAGTTCGGTGAGGAAGGCTTCGACGGAGGAGGCGTCGGCGAAACGATGCAGGCGTTCGCTATTGGCGCGCAGTTCCGCAATCGTTTGCGGACCGCGCAGCATCAGCGTGGTCAGCAGGGCGACCGCCTGCGAGGGAATCTGCAGCACACGTCCGATGTTCTGCGCATAACGTGTGACGCGGCTGCCAAGCGACTCGATGACAAGGCTCAAGCTGCGCAATCGATCGAGCGCGTCGAGCACGTCCGTTTCGCTGGCGTCGATGACTGGATCGCGGTTGCTTTTTTGATTGCAGCCAGCGGTCAGCGCGTTGAGTGACAGCGGGTAAGTATCGGGTACGGTCAGCTCTTTCTCGACCAGGACACCGAGAATGCGGGTTTCGAGAAGACTCAGCGTGGGGTGCGACGGGCTCATCGGAAATGGTCGGCCGGACGAAAAGCAATAGTGTATGCGAGCTAGTTCGCCGAACTGAAGCGTGTTGCGTTGCCGCCTTGCTGTTTGGCCTGGTACATCGCGGCATCCGCGCGCGCCAACAGGTGACCGACCTCTTCTGCATCGTCGGGATAAATCGCCAAACCAATACTGACGGGCAAGGGCAGGAAGCGGCCGTCATACTCCAGCGGTTGTGCGAGGTTGTTGAGCAAACGCTGCCCGAGCGCCGCCAGATGCTCGCGGCCGCCGATGGCAGTGAAAATGCACACGAACTCATCGCCGCCGATGCGCGCAATCGTATCGCCGCCGCGCGCGCAAGCGGCAAGGCGCTGTGAAACGGCCTGAAGCACGCGGTCGCCGACGGCATGGCCTAGGCTGTCGTTGATCGATTTGAAATTGTCGAGATCCAGCAATGCGATACCGACATGTTGGCGCACGCGCGTTGCTTGCGCGACGGCAACCCCGAAGCGGTCTTCGAACAGGCGGCGATTGGGCAAGCCGGTCAGCGGGTCATGATCGGCCAGGGTGCGCAGCGTTTCCGCGTGTTTGATGTGTTCGGTGATGTCGTGCAGGGTGAGGACGGTCAGCCGGTCTGGAGCGGGCAGGGGGCCGTGAGAGATCTGGATATGGATTTGTTGGCCTGCCGGCGTCTGATGTTCCAACAACCCCTCTTTTTCCAGACCGGGAACGACCTGGCCTTCGAGTGCGTTGGAACTCCATCCGAGGATTGATCCGGCGGTTTGATTGGCTAAAACGATGCGGTTGCGGTTGTCAATCAGACAGACCCCCGCCGAGATCGCTTCAAGCAGATTCTGGATGCGCTTGCTGGCTAATGCGCCAGTGCGGTAGTAGTAGAACAGCGCACCGAGCAGGGTGAGCGTTGTCAGGAATGCGAGCGTCTGTCCAAGTACCAGAGCGGTTTGGACGCGATCCGAGTGATCCCACACATCGTTTGTGAGCCGGCTCGTCAGGCGGTTGGTGGAGTCGAACAAACGCTGGTCTTGTCCACTCAGTGTGCGTTTGAATGCCTCGACGTTGGCGAAGGAGTCCTCACTCCTCAACGGTATCGTGGCGGTGAGCACGGGCGCCCATGTCTGCGCGAGGGTTTGCAGCAGTTCGCGCGCGGTGCTATCGATGAGATGGTTCTGGACATCTTTCTGCCCGCCGAGGCGCAGGGTGGTGATGTTGTCATCGAACAGGTGGACGTTGGCGAGTAATTCTTCCCGCGTCGCATCGCGCATGAAGCCTTGCGGGATTTCAGCAGTGTGTAGGAGTTTAAAAATGCGCGTCGTATCGTGCGCGGGGCCTTGCGGAAGTGTGTTGAGGCGCGTTGCGTCAAGGACGATCTGTTGCAGTAGCGCCCGTTGTTGTGTGGCGATGTTCAGGCAGGCGGCATCGGTTTTGACTTCATATCCAAGCCAGACCGCAACTGCGATCAATGCAAGCGTGGAGGCAGTGAGCAAGCCGATCACAATGACAAGTGCAATCGGAGGCTTGAATCTCAGTCGACTGTCAAGCATTTTGAATCACCGGTATGCATGCGAGTGACCCTCGTTTGTGCGGCGGCTTAAGTTGCGGGCTGCGCATGCGTTTTTTGTTGTTAGTTAAACGCCAAAGCAAACACGGCATAAGCAATCAATTGTATGTCGAGGTCATCCTTAATCGCTATGCCTTATGACACTAATTTTGGTCTATATCTCTGCGTATAAATTAATTTAACTTCCAAGCAAAAGACGAGCCGGCTTGGGTGGATTTAACAATTTTCCATATATATTTTGCCCATTGGTCGAACTCGTAAATAACAAGGGCAGGGAGGTGAAACTTTATGGGGGCCTCAAATTCGTGGTGGGAAATTCCATCCCCCGTTTGGGGTGACTCCGCAGGGGATATTCATGCCGTATTGCGCATCGCTTGTCTGCACGGCAACGCGGGCGTTTTATTTGCGGCGTTTAGTCGGGCAGTGGTGCGAGCAGCGCTGCGAGATCGGTCTCTGAAAATTGCTGCGCCGTATTCTGGGCATCGTTCAAAATCTCGGCGGCGAGTCTGGCTTTCTTATCCTGCAAGGCAAGAATGCGCTCTTCGATACTGCCCGCGACGATGAGTTTGTAGACGAACACATTGCGCGTTTGGCCGATGCGGTGCGCGCGGTCGGTGGCCTGATTTTCCGCAGCGGGATTCCACCAGGGATCGAAATGAATCACCGTATCGGCGGCGGTGAGATTCAGCCCGACGCCGCCGGCTTTGAGGCTGATTAGAAACAGCGGTGCTTCGCCGTTCTGAAAGCGGCGCACCGGAATTTCACGCTCGCGCGTGCCGCCGTCGAGACGCACGAAATCGAGCCCGGCGCGTTCCACTTCCGCCTCAATCAGATCGAGCATGCCGGTGAATTGCGAGAACAATAGAATGCGGCGGCCTTCGGCGATGAGTTCCGGCAGCATTTCCATCAGCAGTTCGAGCTTGGCCGATTGTTTCACGCGCTGTGCGCTCTGTGCGGCGAGCAGGCGTGGATCGCAACAGACCTGGCGCAGCTTCAGTAGCGCGTCGAGAATCGCAATCTGGCTGCGGTGGAAACCCTTGGCGGCAATCTCGCGCTGCACGGCGGCGTCCACGGTGGCGCGCACGGTTTCGTAAAGGTCGCGTTGTTGCGTGTCGAAAGCGACCGAACGCAGCACCAGGGTTTTCGGCGGCAGCTCGCGGGCGACGTCTTCCTTGCGCCGGCGCAGGATGAACGGTTTGAGCCGGCGCGCGAGCAGCTCGCGCCGCAAGGTGTCGCCGTGTTTTTCGATGGGCGTGCGCCAATGTTTGGCGAAATCGCGCTGGCTGCCGAGAAAGCCCGGCAGCAGAAAATCGAACTGCGCCCACAATTCGCCGAGGTGGTTTTCCAGCGGCGTGCCGGTGATGCAGAGCCGATGCCGCGCATTCAGCGTGCGCAGAGTGCCGGCGGCCTTGCTGGCGGCGTTCTTGACTGTTTGCGCTTCATCGAGAATCAAAAAATGCCACGCGTGGTTTTGCAGAATTTCGGCATCGCGCCAGACGAGCGGATAGGTCGTCAGAACGATATCGTGCGCGGAAATTTCGTCGAAGCGCGCGGCGCGGTTCGGGCCGTGCAAGGCGAGCACGCGCAAGGCCGGCGTGCAGAGTGCCGCTTCGCGTCGCCAGTTGAAAACGAGCGAGGTCGGCAGCACGATCAACGAGGGACGGTCGGCGCGGCCGGCCTGCTTTTCGATCAACAGGTGCGCGAGCGCCTGCGCGGTTTTGCCGAGCCCCATATCGTCGGCAAGAATGCCGGCGAGCGCGTTTTCCCGCAGATATTGCAGCCAGCCCAGCCCTTCGCGCTGGTAGCCGCGCAGTTCGAGCGCGAAACCTTGCGGCGTATTGGCCGCCTGCGGTTGCCCCGCGTTGCGCAGACGCGTTGCGAGCGCATGCAGGCTTTCAGGGCCGTGGAATTGCCAGCGCTGCGGGTCGGAAAAAATTTCCAGGCGCTGCGCATCGAGCGCCGGCAAGCGCAAGGGACCGTCGGTTTTGCGGTCGAACAGATCGATGAGCGTGCGGGCGAGCGGCTTGATCCGCTCGGCGCCGACGCGCAGCATGTCGCCTTCGGGCAGATGCAGATCCACCGTTTCGTCGGCGTCGATCCGGTCGAGACGTTGCGTGTCGAGCCAGCGCGGATCGCGCGCGAAGAGTTCGGCGAGCAGCGGCGGCAGCGCCAGACGGCGGCCTTCGACGGTAATCCCGAGATCGAGTTCGAACCAGCCGTTGCCGCGCTCCTCGACTTCCGCATGCCAGGCGTCGACGCTGAGGCGGCGATGGCGAAAGCCCGGCGGAATCGTCACGCTCCAACCTTCGCGCGCCAGCGTTTTGACTTCGTGTTCGACGAAGGTGGGCCAATCTTCCTCGCTGGCGAGCCCCCAGGCCGCTTCGGGCTGCGCGCGCGCATCGCGCGGTTCGAGCGCCTGGGCGGGCAGCGGCGCCAGACCCGCCTTGATCAAACGGGCAAGCGCAGCGGCTTCCGCGTCGACGTCGTGCCGCAAACGCACGGTCTCCCCGCTTGGCAGAGAGACGAACTCCCGTTTGTCCTTGGGCGTTACCTCGATTTCGCCGTAGCGGAAACGCGGCAGGGCATAGTCGAATGCGCCGATGTCATAGCGGTTGCCGTAGTTGCGGTAGTGCCGCACGGCCCACACCGGCAGGGTGCCGAGCCTGAGTATCGCTTGCGGCGTGCCGCCGATTTCGCGTAGGCGCAGTTCCGCATCTTCGCTTGGCGCGGGCAACTGCGGCAGTAGTTCGCGCATCGCGCTCGCGACGAGCGTGCGATCGCGCCGGCCGAGCGGTGGCAAGCACAACAGATGGCGCAGCACGGGCGGCGCAATGTCGCAGATGAGTGGCCCGATGCATGCGGCGTCGGCATCCAGATACCAGGCCGGCGCGCCGGGAATAATGTGCAAATCCGGTTTGCCCGCGTCGAGCGTGGCGCGCAGCCGGTTTGCCGTGTCGGGCCGCCAGATCAAATGCGCTTCACGCGCGGCGCCTTCGTGCAACGTAATGGGTATGTGATCGCGTAACAAAAATGCGCGCTCGGTGGCGAGCAGCGCGCGCAGCGTTGTCTCGGGCGCGCGTTCGGTGATTGGAATCGGCGCCCAGTCGCGGCCCTTGGGGCGTTGGCTCCACAGCAGACGCAAGGCGTCCGTGTCGCTGGCATCGGTGAAGGACGGCGCGGTGAGCAGCGCGCGCTCGATATTTTGCCAATCGCTCGCCGAGCGGGCAGGAGCGCCGTCCGGGTCGCGGCGTCCCTTGCGGAAACCGACGAGGACTTGCTGTTGCTGCGCATCCCATTGCAAGAGATAGAACAGGGCTTCGTTTTTCGCGCGCGACTTGGGTTTGATTGCTTTTCCCACATCGCGCAGCGCTTCGACCCAGGCGAGCACTTGCGGATTGAGCCGGTCCGGGTCGTTGCGCGCTTCCAGGGCCGCGAGCAATGTCGCCGCCGCATGTTTGCAGCCGAAGCCGACGGGGCATGAGCACTCCATCGAAGGGAACCATTGACCCGAGTAGCCGCGCTGAAAGTCGATCTGCACCGCATAAGGCAGGCGCGCGGTCCCCTGGACCTCGGCGGTGATGCGCCGCGGCGTGATGACAAGCTCCGCCACGCGCCTCACATAGGGAATCCCTTTGCGCAGCTCGCTCGCCGCGCACCAGTGCTCGACATTGCGGCGCGTATAGGTTTCGGCTGGGTTGTCGATAAGCATGGCGGCATGTTCAGGCAGTGCAAACGATCAATCTTAGCGTTTGCAGGCATTTATTGTCGCCAGAGCGCATGAAAATGATGTACCGGCCCGTGGCCTTGGCCGACATCGAGCCGGTCCGCCGCCGCAATCGCAGCGAGCAGCCAGGCGCGCGCTTCGCGCACGGCGGTTTCCACGGGATGCAGCGCCTGCGCGCGCTGCGGCAGGAGCGCGGCAACCGCGGACGACAGGGTGCAGCCCGTGCCGTGAGTGTTTTTCGTGTTGATGCGCGGCGTGGGCAGTTCGATCATCCGATCGCCGTCGAAGAGCAGATCGACCAGTTCATCGCCTGGCAGATGTCCGCCTTTGAGCAAGACCCAGCGCTCGCTCGAAACCGGCAGCAGATTGCGCAGCCGCTCGGCGGCGCGATACATCTCCTTCAGGCTCTCGGGCGCGCGCTGTTCAAGCAGTACGCCCGCTTCGGGCAGATTCGGCGTAATCATGAATGCGCGCGGCAGCAGGGCTTCGCGCAACATGGCCACGGCGCTGCTCGAAAGCAAATCGTCACCGCTCTTGGCGACCATGACCGGATCGAGCACGACATTTTTCGCCGCGAAATGCGCGAGCCGGTCGGCAACCGTTGCGACGATCCCGGTCGTGCCGAGCATGCCGAGTTTGACCGCATCGATGCGCACATCGGCGAACAGCGTGTCGATCTGCAGGCGCAGAAAATCGAGCGGCGGCGTATACACGCCGGTTACGGCCTGGGTATTTTGCGCGGTCAGCGCGGCGACGACGCCGCAGCCGTAGGCGCCGAGCGCCGAGAAGGTTTTGATGTCCGCATAAATGCCCGCGCCGCCCGAGGGGTCGATGCCGGCGATGGTCAGGACGTTGGGGATGGAATGAGACATGGTTTGATGTAGAGCGTTAAATTCATTCGGCGGCGGAGGAGGCCGGCGTCCGATCGGCTTTCTTCCGGTACAAGCCGATTGTCGACGGTATCGGTACGCTGGACGGCGGCGGACTTTGCAGGATGTGTTTCTTGATCTTGCCGATCACTTGCATTTCGCATGCTCTGCAATCGAACTTGAGCGTGAAGCGTTCGTTGCCGTTAATCAGCGTCATCGGTTCGGCGCGCACCTGGCCTTGCACGCCCTGGACGCCTTTGGCCTGTTTCGGGCAGAGCTTGAACGAGAAGCGCAGGCAGTGCTTGGTAATCATCAAGGGCGCTTCGTCGGCTTCCTCATGTGCTTCGTAAGCGGCGGCGATCAGTTCGACGCCATGCCGGGTGTAAAAGTCGCGCGCGGCCTGATTGTAGACATTGGCGAGGAAGCTCAGCGCGGCTTCGGGGTAAGGCGCGGGCGGCTCCACGGCCGCGCGGCGCAAGGACCGTTGCCAGCCGTCCAGACGCGCGCGCATGAGTTCGTCGCTCGCCTCGCGGCGCAATCCATTCGCAAGCGAAACGGGGATGAACCACGCTTGCGAACAGGAGAACGTGAGTTCCTGCAAGGCGAAATCGCTCGCGCCGAATTTGGACAGATGCTCGCGTAGGCTCGCTTCGGCCTTTTCGACATTCTGTGCGGCCTGCTTTTCGCAGGCGACGGAAGCGCTGGCCGAGAAGCCGTCTTCATCGTCGAGCTTGAGCGTGAAGCCCGTTTCGGTTTCGCAAAACCGCGCCCAGATCGAGATACGGCGCTCGGACGATTTTTTCAACAGAGCCTGTTCCCAGACATGATCGCGGTTGCGGCTGATCGCCACGCCCGGTTTCAGGCCCGGAAGACTTGCGACGGGCTCGTTCGGCCACACGCGCCAGCGCGCGCCGGTTCCGATTCGTTCCGCACGGTTCGCCTGCACGCCGACGACTTCGCGTTTGTGCATGTAGTTGAGACCATCGCCGTTGGCGAGCGCCTCCTGTGTTTCGAGTTCGAAATACTCGCGCTCGATGCGCGTGACGGCTCCGAGCGGCAGGCCGACGAAGGTCGGCGTGTCGAAAGCGCCGATGTCGGGCCGGCGGCCGTTGGCGAAATAATCGGTCGCGCCGCGGTGGAAAGTCTTGTCCGGGTTCGGGGTGAACAAAAGCTGCGTGCGGCCGCTCGACGAGCGAGCCAGTTCGGGTCGCGCTTCAAGGATCTCGTCGAACAGGCGGCGGTAATGACCGGTGATGTTCTTGACGAAGCCCATGTCCTTATAACGGCCCTCGATCTTGAAACTGCGTACGCCAGCGTCGATCAATGCGGCGAGGTTCGCGCTTTGATTGTTGTCCTTCATCGAGAGCAGGTGTTTTTCGAAGGCGACGATACGGCCTTGGGCGTCCTGGAGCGTGTAGGGCAGCCGGCAGGCTTGCGAGCAGTCGCCGCGGTTGGCGCTGCGCCCGGTGTGCGCATGGCTGATGTTGCACTGGCCGGAGAATGCGACGCACAGCGCGCCGTGGATGAAGTATTCGATGACCGTGCCGGCCGGAAGCGCGGCGCGCACGGCGACGATTTCCTCCAGCGTGAGTTCCCGCGCGAGCACTAGTTGCGAGAAGCCGGATTCGGCGAGGAACTTTGCTTTCGCGACGCTGCGGATATCGCACTGCGTGGAGGCGTGCAGCTCGATCGGTGGGATGTCGAGTTCGAGCAAACCCATGTCCTGCACGATGAGCGCGTCGACGCCCACGTCCCAGAGTTCATGCACGAGCTTGCGCGCGGGCTCCAGCTCCGCGTCATGCAGAATCGTATTCAGCGTAACGAAAATGCGCGCGCGGAAACGGTGCGCGAATTCGACGAGCCGCGCGATTTCGCCGACCTCGTTGCTCGCGTTGTGCCGTGCGCCGAAGCCTGGGCCGCCGATGTAGACCGCATCCGCACCGTGCAGGATCGCTTCGCGGCTGATTTCGGCGTTGCGCGCGGGGGAGAGTAATTCAAGCTGATGGGCGGGCAGGCTCATGGGTGCTGATCCGAGGTCATTGTCTTGCGCGTTGCGGCAAGGAAAGAACCCGTAATTCTAACTTTCCCGGCGCGTTACAGATGGCGCGAGCCTGTGCGCGATCTTGCTGTGCCTTTTCCGTTTCTATATCGATCGAGTACGCGAAGGCAAAGCGCAGACAGTGCTGGAGCACGGCAAGCAAAGCCGACAAAGTAATCGATCGATAGAGAAATGGAATTACATCCCGAGATAGGCCGCGCGTACTTGTTCATCCTCGATCAGCTCGCGCCCGCTGCCTGTCAGCGTAATGGTGCCGGTTTCGAGCACATAGCCGCGATCGGCGATCGCGAGCGCGGAGAAGGCGTTCTGCTCGACGAGCAGAATCGTCATGCCTTGCGCCTTGAGCGCTTTGACGACGTTGAAGACTTCTTCGACGAGCAGGGGCGCGAGACCCATCGAGGGTTCGTCAAGCAGCAAGAGTTTGGGCCGGCCCATCAGCGCGCGGCCGATCGCCAGCATCTGCTGCTGCCCGCCGGAAAGCGTGCCGGCGGGCAGCTTGCGTTTTTCCTTGAGGATCGGAAACATCGTGAAGATCTTTTCGAGATCTCCCTCGACCTGCGTCTTGGGCTGCGTGTACGCGCCGAGCCGCAGATTGTCTTCAATCGAGAGCGGACCGAATACCTGGCGGCCTTCGGGCGATTGGCAGATGCCGCGGCGCATGCGCATGTCGGCGCGCAGGCGTGAGATGTCTTCGCCCTCGAAGACGATCTTGCCGGCGCTCATCGGCTGTACGCCCGAGAGCGTGCGTAGGAAAGTGGTTTTGCCCGCGCCGTTGGCGCCGACGAGCGCAACGGTTTCGCCGCGCCGCACTTCGAGCGAAATGCCTTTGAGCGCCTTGATGCGGCCGTAAGCGCTTTCCAGATCGCTGACGCTGAGCAGGACTTCGTGCGTGATATTTTGCGGCGGTACTGCCGGCGGCAGCTCCCCCGCGCTGTGGGCGCCGAGCCCAACCGATACCGGTGCCAATGTCGCGACGTGGTGGAAGAGTTCGCGGAATTCGGCGCGCGCCTGGCTGCCGAACAGCGGGTCCGAGTTGTCGAGAAAGGCGGGGTCGATTTCCGCCCAATCGGCGGGCGTGAGCACCTGCTGAGCGAGCGGGAAAACATCGCGCTCTTCGATGCGGACATGTTCTTTCAGGGTGCCGACGTAGGCGCCCAGCGCAACGAGGAATGCGTGAGTGTTCATCTTGTCGGCGGCGGCCAGCGCGAGCTTCGCGCGCAAGGCCGCGAGCGCTTCTGGCATGGCTCGATGCTCGGCCTCAAGATGGTCGAGCGCGGCATTTGCCGCGGTACTGCGCAGGCGCAGGAGGCGGAAGAGGTAATCGTCCTCCTTGGGGTGGTGCGCCTTGTCGACGAAATGTTCGAGGTAGTCGAACACCGAATTGAAAAAAGCGACGTCGATCGTGGCGTCCGACACGCTGTCTGCGAGCAGTTTGTCGAGCGTGATGACAATGCGCCACAGATTGCGATGCTCGTCCTGGATGATGCGGAGTGCTTCCATGTTTTTCTCTCTTAGGCGTGGGCGCCGAGATAGGCTGCGATCACGTCCGGGTTGCGGCGCACTTCTTCGCTCGTGCCTTCGGCGAGCTTCTTGCCGTAGTCGAGCACCAGAATCCGGTCGGACAGATTCATCACCATCTTCATGTCATGTTCGACGAGGACGACGGTGATGCCCGAAGCGGCGATCTTGCGCACCAGCTCGTCGACCTCGATGGTTTCCTTCGGATTCAGTCCGGCTGCGGGTTCGTCGAGAAAAATCAGGCGCGGCTTCATCGCCAGCGCGCGGCCGATTTCGAGCCGTTTGAGCGCGCCGTAGGGCATGCTGTCGGCGCGCGCATCGATGTATTGTTCAAGGCCGACATGGCGCATCAATCCGGCGGCTTCCTCGCGCAGTTCGGCGTCGCGCCGGGCAAGGCTGGGCAAGCGTAGCGCGGCTTTGATCAGGTTGCGGTCGAGGCGCAGATGCGCGCCGACCATCACGTTTTCGAGCGCGCTCATGTTCATGCAGACTTGCAGGTTCTGGAAGGTGCGCGCCATGCCGCGGCGGGCGAGTTCGTTCGGCGATTTGCCGACGATCGATTCGCCATCGAGGCAGATCTCGCCGTGCGTGGGCTTGTACACGCCGGTAATCAGGTTGAACAGCGTGGTTTTTCCCGCGCCGTTCGGGCCGATGACCGAATAGACGATTCCCGCATCGATGCTGAAGCTGACTTCCTGCACGGCCTTGACGCCGCCGAAGTGAATCGAGAGTTGCTTGACGTCGAGCAGGCTCATCTCAGCCCCCTTTCCCAAAGCGGGCCGCGAGCGTTGGAACCAGGCCCTTGGGCAGGAAGATCATGCAGACCATCAGAATCGCGCCGAAGGCCACGGTTTCCCAGCCCTCGAAGGTCGCGAGCGCTTGTGGCAGGGCGGTGAGCAGCACGGCGCCGATCAAGGAGCCGTACACGGATGCCATGCCGCCGATGACGACCATCGTCACGAGTTCGATCGAATGCCCGAAATCGGCCAGATTGGGCGTGACGAAGCCGACGTAATGCGCGGTAACGCTGCCCATGAGGCTGGCGAAAACGGCCGAGAGAACGAAGATCGCGACCTTGTAGCGGACGACGTTGACGCCGACGACGCTGGAGGCGACTTCGGAGCCATGCAGCGCGCGCAAGGCGCGGCCGAAAGGTGAGTCGATCAGGTTCAGCGTGGCCCAGGTGCTGATCGCAAGCAGGACGGCGACGACCCAGTACCACTGTTTGTCGTTGCTCAGTTCGAAGCCGAGAAGGCCGAATGCGGGCACGGGCATGCCGTCCGGGCCGCCGGTCCAGTCGGCTTCGTTGCGCACGGCGATGCTGATGATGATGCCCAGGCCCAGGGTGGCCATCGCGAGGTACTGGCCCTTGAGCTTGAAAATCGGCCGCGCGAGAACGGCCGCGAGCAGGCCAGTGAGCGCCGCGCCCGCCCCCATGGCGAGCAGCGGATGCCAGCCGAAGTGGGTCGGCAGAATGGCGGACGCATAGGCGCCGATGCCGAGGAAACCGGCATGCCCGAGGCTGATCTGGCCCGCGAAGCCGATCAGCAGATTGAGCCCGAGCACGATGATGGCGTTGATCGCCATGCGGGTCGCAAGATCGAGATAGAAGCTGTTCGGCACGACGAACGGCAGGACCGCGAGCACGACGATGACGAGATAGAGGCCGAAGTAGGCGCGTTTGAACATGGTTACACCCGATCCGTGACGCGGGCGCCGAACAGGCCCCGCGGCATGAAAAAGAGAATCAGCAGAATCAGGACGAAAGGAATCGCGTCCTTGTAGGCTGAGGAGATGTAGCCCGCGCCGAAGGCTTCGAGGATGCCGACGAGCAAGCCTCCGACGACGGCGCCAAGCCCGTTGCCGAGCCCGCCGACCACGGCGGCGACGAAGCCTTTCAGCCCGAGCATGATGCCGACTTCATAGGAGGTCAGCGTGATCGGCGTAATCAGAATACCGCCGAGCGCACCAAGCGCCGCGGAGAGCGCGAAGCTGATGAACAGCACACCGTTGGTATTGATACCGACCAATTGCGCGGCGAGCTGGTTGTAAGACGTCGCCAGCATCGCCTTACCGCTCAGCGTACGGTTGAAGAAGTACCACAGTGCGGCAACAACGCAGGCAGTCGCGCCGAGTACCCATAAACTTTGCGGCAGCAGGGTCGCGCCGAAGATTTCGATCGGCGTGTCGCCGGAAAATGCGGGCAGGCTGAACGTGCCTTTGCCGAGCCAGACTTGGACCAGTCCCCGGATCACGAGCGAAGCGCCGATGGTGATGATGATCAGCGTTACGGTTTCCGCGCCCTTGGCGGGTTCGATCGCGAGCTTTTCGACGAGGACTCCGACCAGCGCCGGAAGCAGGATCGCGAGTGCCAACGCGGCGGGTGTCGGCAAACCGGATTGCGTGAAAAACACCGCGAGCATGCCGCCGAGCATGATGAATTCGCCCTGGGCGAAGTTGATGACGTTGCTGGCGTTGTAGATCAGGGTGAAACCGAGTGCCGCGAGGGCGTAGGTCGCGCCGACGGTGAGGCCGGAGAAAAGGAACTGGAGAAGTTGCGCCAGCATCACGCACCTCGGCTCGATGTGGACTTGAGGGATGAGTGTTGCATAGGGCCTCCTGTGTCAGAACGCCGGCCAAAAGACCGAATAATAGGCGACATTCTATATTAGGGAACTTGTTTTAAATGTCTTAAACGATACAAAAGGAATATTTCCCTTTGTCATTAGTATCATGTTTGGGTGGCGTGCATCAGTGAGCGTGATCAATGCAGATCCACACTGCTGTGACGTGAGGTTTGGCGCTTTCGATACTGATTTATTTTTAGCGGTGTACTTTTGTGCGCAGTTTTTTGGGGGCGGCGAGAAGGATTTTGCGTTCAGTTGTCGACGATGCCTGTGTCGGGTCTCCAGCCGAGCCGTTTGGATAGCGCGAGCGCGGCGTTTTTCAAGGCGTTGATAGTGGCGCCGTTGGGCTCCATGTCGATCACACCTTCGACTCCGATGATGACGAGCGCGAGTGAGAGTTCGTTTTTGAAATTGAAAACGGGCGCGGCGGCAGCTTCGACGCCACGTATCACATAGTCGCCTGAAATAATTGCCACGCCTTGAGCCCTGACATTGGCAAGCAAGGCCAGGGCTGCGTCCAAGGTTTCGATTTCGGGCGGCGCTTTCCCGTCTTTGATTTCTTGTTCGAGTAGCGGCGCAATCTGGTTTTCAGGTTGCCAGGCGGAAAAAACCCGGCCTGCTGCGGAGGTGAGGAGACCGCGCACTGTGCCGGTACTGACGTTAACGGTAATCGGACGATGCGGGCGTTCCCAGCGCACGACGACGGGGCCGTTCAGGCTCCAGACCGCGAGTGCCGTGGTTTCGTTGATTTCATCGCGCAGATGGGTGATGGCGGATAAGCCGAGGCGGATGCGGTCGATGCGATCGAGCGCGACTAGACCGAGATTGAGCGCGAAGGGGCCAAGCGCGTAACGAGAAGAGTGCGGGTCTTGCTCGACCAGGCCACTACGAATCAGGCTGACCAGATAACGGTGCGCTTTCGACGGCGGCATTCCCGCGGCAGCGGCGATGTCCTTGAGCATCATGGCGCTTCCGCCATCGGCCATGGCTTTGAGAAGGCCGATGCCCACTTCCATGGATTGAACACCGTGCTTCCCTTCGAGTTCTTCGTGCATGATTGAGTGCTTGAGATGAGGCGTTAAAAGATAATAGGTTCTTATTGTATGTAACTTGGAGGAGCGAGGGGATGTCTGGAAATTTGCGTGTCTATGCGATCGATGGGATCGTGCCTGTTGTCGATCCAACTGCTTTTGTGCATCCGTCTGCGGTTTTGATTGGCGATGTGATCGTCGGCCCGGGATGCTATGTCGGCCCCTGTGCGAGCTTGCGCGGGGATTTCGGGCGCCTGATTCTCGAAGCCGGCGCGAATTTGCAGGATACATGCGTGATGCACGGCTTCCCGGGAACCGATACGGTGGTCGAGGCCGATGGACATATCGGGCATGGCGCCGTGTTGCACGGCTGCCGAATCGGGCGCAATGCGCTCGTGGGTATGAATGCGGTTGTGATGGATAACGCGGTGATTGGCGAGGCGTCGATTGTCGCGGCTTCCTCATTCGTCAAGGCCGGAGCGGAAATTCCCGCGCGCGTGTTGGTTGCGGGTGTCCCAGCGAAAATAGTGCGTGAACTTAGCGCGGAAGAAATTCGCTGGAAAACGCAGGGGACGGCTTGTTATCAGGATTTGACGCGCCGTTGTCTCGCAACGCTGGAAGAGGTGGCTCCGTTGTCGGCAGTGGAGCCGGATCGGGCACGGATTCAACTTCAGATTAGTGATATGGTCCCCCTTGTTGATCTGAAGAAAAATTCTTAAACAAGATCCGTGAGTCACTTCAACCTGAAGGTTGAGGGTTCCGCGCCACAAATTCAAAGTGAGCCCGCCATCAATCGCGGGGCTTGCATTCAAGCCGCGATCAAAGGGTCTGCCGTGCGGAAGCGTTCGTAAAGTGCGGGGGATGCCGTAGGCGTTTCGCCGCTTGCGAGCTGGAAGTGCTGATTGAGATGGCGTTCCGATGGCGGCAGCAGGCGCCGATAGAGTTCTTTGCAGAGCAGGCAGGCTTTCTGGCCTGGCCAGTTCGCGGGCAGAAGAACATCGGGAAGTTCCGGGTCGCGTAACAGCAGGCGGCGATAATCGTGAATCAGAAGAATGCGCAGCAGAAACGCACTTTCGTCGTCGACGCTATCGTCACTACGCAGCTGATCCAGTGCCGGTTGATAGCGCTCGACGAATTCTGCGTACGTATCGGCGAGTCGTTCGAGGTTCCAGGCGGCGTTGACCATTTCGATATCGCTCGCCGCGCCACCAAGTTGCGCATCGGCGGCGAATAGAGGTTTGAGTTTGTCGAGCGTGTCGGCAAGCCCTTCGGCGATCAGCGCGTCAAAGGCCGCGGTGAGATCCGCACTGGGATGGACGAAGCAATCGTTGCCGAGTACGCCGAAGCCTTGCCAAAACAGGGCGAGGCGTAATCTCTCGCGCTGTTTTGGTGTCAGATTCCCGGCCGCGATGATGAGCCGCCAGCGGCGATCCCACAGCGGGGCACTTGAGGCGTAGATGTGGCGCGAGGCTTCTTCGAAGCGTCGTTGTCCCGATGCCGTGAGTAAGTAATCCGTGCGCCGTCCCGCGGGTTCGGTGCGCAGCCATTCTTCCTTGGCGAGACGGAACACCGAGGTGCGGATAAGGCGCTCGTTGAGGTCGAGCGGTTCGAGCAGGCGAATCAAGCTGCCGAGCCAGATCCGGCTGCCGCGCGGCACGATTACGTCACCGAAAACAGAAATGATCAAAGAGCCGGCTTGCACACGGCCCTGTTGTCGAAAATCGTCTAAGCGTTGTTGGATTGGGAGCTGCACTTTACGTCGGAGAGCTGCGCATAAAAACTGAGCAGTCTAACGGCTTCGGTGGGATCTTTACAGCGTGGATCCATGCGCTCCCTCTTCAAGGCTAGACCGAAAGGAGGTGTTCGGCGTCTGGAACCTGCGGTTGCTGCTGTGCGAAGAAGCCTTCAGTAAAGAGCCATTCCGGCTTGGCGCCGAGCGCCTTGACTGTATTCACACAAGTAGTGACGAATTCCGGACTGCCCGCCGCAAAAACCGAATGTTTCGAAAGATCGGGGAATAGTCCCGGCAAAATCGCATCGATCCGGCCGTTGAGGTAGCCTTCCTGGGTTTCGCGCGTCAGCGTGATCTTATAGTCGAAGTTGCGATGCTTGGTGCGCCACCAAGCCATCATGCCTTCGCTGTACACATCGGCTTGCGTGCGTGCCGAGAAGATTAAGGTTACCGGGCGGCGATAGCCTCTGCGCAGGGCGGCCTCGGCCAGAGAAAGGATCGGCGCGAGTCCCGTTCCGGCGGCAAGGCACAGAATCGGTGTGTCGATCGAGGGATCGCCGATGAAGGTGCCATAGGCGCCGGAAAGCTTGACGCTTTCGCCGATGCGTAAGCGGTCGTGAACCCATTGGCTCGTTACGCCGCCTTCGGCGCGCGCGACTTGGAGCACGAGTTCGCCATCGGGCCGCGGTGCGTCCGAAATAGAATAAGCGCGTGCGGGAATGCCGGCGCGCGGATCGCCAAGCGTGACATATTGGCCAGGCCAGTAGCGGATCGGCTGCCCGACCGGGCGCAGACGCAACTCGACAACGCGCTCCGCGATCGGGCGTTTATCGATCACGACGAAGAGCGCATTTTCGCGTGGCGGGAAGAGTTTGGGTTTCGCATCCGCGGCGCCCCATTCGATCTCCAGCTCTTCCGAGATCGGTTTGGCCATGCACATGAGGCCGTAACCCTGATGGCGTTCCTCTTGCGAGAGGGCCATGTCCAGCACCATGCCCTGATCGAATTGGCCTGCCGTGACTTTGACCTTGCATTCGCCGCAAGCGCCAGCGCGGCAGTTGTTGGGCAGGGCATAACCTGCTTTTTCGAGGGCCATCAGCACAGTGTCGCCAGAGGCGCACTCGACCGACTTGCCGGAAGGCTGGATGACGATGCGAGTCATGAACTTTCCTTTGTGGATTTGTGTGTATTCCGAATACTAAATAGCCACTCACAAAACCCAGCGCCGTAGTGCGGAGTTTTGTGAGCGGCCTTTAGAAACCTGTCCATAATCTTACTGCGAGTGTGACAACCGAGCGTGATCGGGGCTCATGCGCTGCTCGGAATCCTCATTTAAAATTTCGGTTTCTGCACTGATAACAAGTCGAGCGTAAGCACGACAGTGTTATTGGGTGGCGAAGACGCCCCAAACTCGTGGCGTTACAGCCTCTCGCTACAGATTCTGAACAGGTTCTAAGCGGACTTCCAAAAAGCCGGAAGTCCGCAGTCTGCATGATAGCGATCAAAAATCAGAAGACGGGGATGATGTCTTCCATATCGATGTCGCTGATCTCCTTGCCCGTGATGCCGACTTCGGGAATCGCCGGGAACTCGATGTTATATTTTTCCACAACGCCTTTCAGGTTGAGGATCGCCTTGCGCCAGTTTTCGCGTTTGGCTTCATAGGTCGGGATGCCGAAACCTGCGCCGCGTGCGACTTCTTCCGCTTCGCGCTGGTTGGCAATGAAGTCCTCGGGCAGGTCCCAGAATTCCATCGGCGGTTCGAACAGCACAGCCGACAGGAACAGGTAGCCGGCACGGATCTGTTTCGTGACGACCGCTTTCATCTCTTCCTTGAGGCCGGGGTAGTCGCGCTCCATCACTGCCATGCAGATCGCCATATGGCGCCCTTCGTCGCGGCCGATGTTCTTGAAGCCTTCCTTGAAGACGGCCTCACGCGTGTTGTCGAACATCTGCTTGAAGATCGTCGCGGCGGCGATTTCACCCATCAGGAATGAGGTGAACAGTACGGCCAGGTCGTACTTCGGCACGGCCTGCTTGTAGCCGGTCCAGTAGCGGCCGCCATTGAAGTAGAGCCAATGGGCGTTCTTCTGCAGACGCTTGCCGAGTTCCGTCTTGGGCTGATAGGTCAGCGGATCGGGATGGCCGAGCAGCTTGGTGATGGCCAGACCGCACATGATTTCGTGGTTCTGCTCGTCGCGCGTGACCGAGAAGAAACACTTGCGCACGGGGTCTTCTTCATGCACCTCGTAAGTCTTGATCAGGGCCTCAGCGAAGACGGGCGGCGCCGAGGCGTCGAACACCGACAGCAGCGTCCACCAGTAGGCGATCGACTCACGCTCTTCCCAGGAATAGCTGTCGACGTCGAGCGTGTCCCAGGGCAGCTTTTCCGGGTCCCAGTTCTCGCGCAGAGCGGCTTCCCAGACTTCTTGCAGCTTCTTCGTCTTTGTATTCCACGACAACGGATAGATATTGGGCTGCGGGGTCGCGGGCGGCAATTCCATCTTGTCAGCAAAACGTTCCTTGTGGCTAGACATAACTCCTCCTTGATTTGGGCTGATAGTATCCGGGGCATGTGGAAAAGCCCATGTCGGATGCAAGTTGTATATAGTGATACATAAAAAATTTTTTGTCTAGCGAAAATGTATCGAATTATTCGTGCGAGCTGATGATTTTTAAGTCGAAGATGCTAGGTTTTTAGATATTTTTTGATAAAAACCAAGTTAACTTATTGATTATTAAATGATTTCTGATACGGAAATGCATTTTTTAAAAAGTAATTGCTTGCTTGTCGAGTGGGTTATCTGATACTTTTATTTCTAAGCGATCTAAATGTTTGTGCTGTTTATCTCAAAAAAGTCAATCCGGCCGGAGACATCAAATGACGCATCCCTTGTTGGAAAAGCACCGTACAGTTCTTGAAGGTGCATTGAACGCGATAGCCACCCGCGGCTATTGGTCGGCCTATCCCGAAATGCCAAGTCCGAAGATCTATGGCGAAACCGCGCTGGAAGACGGAAAGCGCGCTTTTGAAGCGCATTTGGGTAAGCAGTTTGAACTTGGTCAGCCTGGGCTGACGGGTTGGCATGGCGGAGAAACGTCGCCCTATGGTGTGGCATTCGATGTGCGCTACCCGGTGTGCGAACCGGATGCGCTGATCCAGGCCGGTCTCGTGGCGATGAAGGGCTGGCAGGCGCTTGGCGCGGCCGGACGTACCGGAGTTTGTCTCGAAATTCTGGATCGCCTGAACAAGCAAAGTTTCGAAATCGCGCACGCCGTCATGATGACAACCGGCCAAGGCTGGATGATGGCTTTCCAGGCTGGCGCACCGCATGCACAGGACCGCGCTCTGGAATCAGTCGCCTACGCCTGGCGCGAGCAGTCCTTCATTCCCGCCGAAGCGCACTGGGAAAAGCCGCAGGGCAAGAACCCCGCGCTCGTCATGAAGAAGCGCTACCAAATCGTCGGACGTGGCGTCGGCCTCGTGATCGGCTGCGGCACGTTCCCGACTTGGAATACCTACCCCGGCCTGTTTGCCGCGCTGGCAACCGGCAATGCGGTCATCATCAAGCCGCACAGCAATGCGATTCTGCCGGCGGCGATCACCGTGCGCATCATCCGTAGCGTGCTCGCCGAAAATGGTCTCAGCCCCGATCTGGTTACGCTGTGCGTGGCCGACAAGCGCAGCACGACACAAGCCTTGGCAACGCATCCGGCGGTCAAGTCGGTCGATTTCACGGGCGGCAATACTTTCGGCCAATGGCTCGTCGATAACTGCAAACAAGCGCAGGTCTACGCCGAGTTGGCCGGTGTGAACAACATCGTGATCGACTCGACGAACGCCTACAAAGCGATGCTCGGCAACCTCGCCTTCACGCTCTCGCTTTATTCCGGCCAGATGTGCACGACATCGCAGGCGATCTTCGTCCCGGCGGGCGGTATCGATACCGACGAGGGGTACAAGTCCTACGACGAAGTTTGTGCGGATTTGAGCAAGGCCATCGAACGTTTTCTCAGTAAGCCCGAAGTCGCCCACGCAGTGCTCGGCGCGATTCAATCGGCGGATACGGCGGAACGGACCGATATCGCGAACAGCGGCGCACTCGGCAAGGTCGTCCTGGCTTCAACCAAACTCGAAAACCCGGCTTTCCCGAAAGCGCTTGTGCGCACGCCAGTATTGCTCACCTGCGATGCCGCCGACGAAAAAGCCTATATGGAAGAGCGTTTCGGCCCGATCAGCTTCATCGTGAAAGTGGCCGATACGGCCGCGGGCATCGCCCTGTCGGAACGTATCGTCGCGCAACATGGCGCGCTGACGGTAGGCGTCTACTCGACGCGCCAGGAAGTAATCGATGCGATGACCGAGGCGAGCTGGAATGCGAAAGTCGCGCTCTCGATCAACTTGACGAGCGGTGTCTACGTCAATCAATCCGCAGCGTTCTCCGATTATCATGGAACGGGTGGTAATCCGGCTGCCAACGCGTCGTATACCGATTCCGCCTTCGTCGCGAATCGCTTCCGCGTCGTGCAACGCCGCTACCACGTGTGAGGCCAATTATGGATTTTCAGAATATTCGTTTCGAAGTCGAAGCCGGCGTTGCCCGCATCACGCTGAACCGGCCCGACAAGATGAACAGTTTCAATGCCGCGATGCATGGCGAACTGCGCGAGGCGCTGGATCGAATTCAAGGTGACCGCGGCGTGCGCGTGCTGGTACTGACTGGTGCCGGGCGCGGCTTCTGCGCCGGGCAGGATCTTGCCGATGCGGAAGTCCGCTTCACGCCCGGCCAGACGCCGCCTGATCTCGGCGATGTTGTCGAGCGCCATTACAAGCCTTTGATCATGCGCCTGGCCAATTTGCGCGTGCCGACACTCGCGGCGGTCAATGGCATGGCCGCTGGCGCGGGCGCCAGCTTGGCGCTGGCCTGCGATCTTGTCGTTGCGAGCAAATCGGCCTCTTTCCTACAGGCATTTTCTAAAGTCGGTCTGATTCCCGACACCGGCGGCTCCTGGGTTTTGCCGCAGCGCGTCGGCATGGCGCGCGCGATGGGTCTGGCAATGCTTGCGGAAAAGCTGCCTGCGGAAAAAGCGGCCGAGTGGGGGCTGATCTGGGCCGCGGTCGAAGATGCCGAATTCGCCAGCACGGTCGACGGGCTTGCCAAGCAACTTGCGGCGATGCCGACCAAGGCGCTCGTGCGCACGCGTCAGGCCATGCAGGCGGCGCCGTCGCACACGCTCGAAGAACAGCTTTCGATGGAAGCTGGCTTCATGCGCGAACTCGGACGCAGCGCCGATTATGTTGAAGGCGTTTCAGCCTTCCTCGAAAAACGCGCGCCCAAATTTACCGGAGAATGATGGTGAGTAAAGCACTGCCAAACTCCGCGGTGATTGCGCTGATCGGAACCGGCGCGATGGGCGCCGGGATCGCGCAGATCGCGGCCGCCGCCGGGCATCCGGTCAAACTGTTCGATAACCGAGCCGGCGCCGCGGCGCAAGCGGTGGCGGGCATCCGTGGCCAGTTCGACAAGCTTGCCGCGAAAGGCAAGCTCACACCGGAAGCCGCTCAAGCAGCCGGTGCGCGCCTTGTCGCGGTGGAGGCTCTGAGCGATCTGGCCGATGCCGCGCTCGTCGTCGAAGCGATCGTCGAACGTCTCGATGCGAAGCAGCAGTTGTTCTGCGCGCTGGAGGAAATCGTCGGGGACGACTGCCTGTTCGGCACGAATACCTCCTCGATTTCCGTCACCGCAATCGGTTCCGCTTTGCAGCGTCCCGAACGGCTGGCCGGCTTGCATTTCTTCAACCCGGCTCCGCTGATGGCCTTGGTCGAAATCGTATCGGGTCTTGCGACCGAGCCGCGCGTGGCGGATATCTTGTTCGCAACGGCTGCGGCCTGGGGCAAGACGCCGGTGCATACGCGCTCGACGCCGGGTTTCATCGTCAACCGTGTTGCGCGGCCGTATTACGCCGAAGCGCTGCGGCTGCTCGGCGAAGGCGCCGCCGACTGCGCCACCCTGGACGCTGTGATGCGCGAAGCCGGTGGCTTCCGCATGGGGCCGTTCGAGTTGATGGACATGATCGGTCACGACGTGAACTTCGCGGTGACGCGCTCGGTCTGGAGCGCGTTCTATAACGATCCGCGTTTTACGCCGTCGCTGATTCAGCAAGAACTTGTCGATGCGGGCTTCTTCGGTCGCAAGAGCGGACGCGGTTTCTATGCTTACCGTGACGGAGCCGTCCCGCCGCAGGCGCGCAGCGAGGCGCCGCAGCCTTTGCCTGCGGCCATTGTCGTGCATGGCGAATCGGCCCTGGCGCGCGCGCTATCCGAGCGGCTGCGCGAAAAAAATATTCAGCATGTGCGTGGCGAGGCGACGGACGGACGTATAGCCCAAATAGACGATGCCGTGCTGTTCCTGACCGATGGACGCAGCGCAACACAGCGCGCGGCGGCGAACGGAATCGCGAATACGTTGCTCATCGACCTTGCGCTCGACTATGCCAAGGCCACGCGGATTGCGCTCAGCGCGGCGCTCGGCTGTGCCGACTCCGCCGTCGCGGCCGTCGTCGGTTTGCTGCAAGCGCTCGGAATCGAAGTCGCACGATTTGCGGATGTGCCAGGCTTGGCCGTGATGCGCACCGTGGCGATGCTCGCCAACGAAGCGGCGGATGCGGTGAATCAAAGCGTGTGCAGCGCAGAGGGTGCGGACGCGGCGATGCGGCTGGGTGTTAACTATCCGTGTGGTCCGCTCGCTTGGGCCGATGCGGTGGGTTTGCCCGTGATTCGGGAAGTGCTGGCGAATCTTGCGCAGTTCTATGGTGAGGACCGCTACCGCATTTCCCCTTTGATTCAACAAAAGGTTTTTGCCGGAAAGGCGTTTCATGAACACTGAATCAATGACTCCCATTGAGGCTCAGACCCTTGCCGAAAACGTGACTGCCGCAATGTGGTCGCGCGATCGCGCCGCGCAAGCGCTCGGCATGCGTATCGACAGCGTCTGCCCAGGCTCTGCCGTGCTTTCGATGCCGGTGCGCAGCGACATGGTTAACGGTCATCATATCTGTCATGGCGGCTTGATCTTCTCGCTCGCCGACACGGCTTTTGCCTATGCTTGCAACAGCTACAACCGCAATACGGTGGCTTCCGCGTGCACTATCGACTACCTCGCGCCGGGCAAAGAAGGCGATACCCTGACCGCCACGGCGGTCGAACGCTCCGCGGCCGGCCGCACCGGCGTGTATGACGTAACCGTACAAGACGGAGCGGGCAAAATCATCGCGCTGTTTCGCGGTAAAAGTTATCGGATTTCCGGCGATGTCATCGCCGGCCTGGCTGCACAAAACTAAAGCGGCCCGAGGCTATGTTTAGAATTGGAGATAATCATGCCTGTAAAACGTCCTGAAGCTGGGGATCTGGAGCACATCGAAACCGCGAGTCGCGATGAAATCCAAGCGCTGCAACTTGAACGACTCAAGTGGACGCTGCGCCATGCATACGAAAACGTTCCGCACTATCGCAAGAAATTCGAGCAGAAGGGTGTCCATCCCGACGATCTGAAAACGCTCGCTGATCTGGCCAAGTTTCCGTTCACCACCAAGGCCGATCTGCGCGAGAACTATCCGTTTGGACTGTTCGCTGTGCCGCGCACGCAGATTTCGCGTATCCATGCCTCTTCGGGTACGACCGGACAACCGACGGTAGTCGGTTATACGAAGAAGGATATCGACACCTGGGCCGATGTTGTGGCGCGCTCGATCCGCGCGGCAGGTGGTCGCCCTGGTGATATCTGTCATGTGGCCTATGGCTACGGGCTGTTTACAGGCGGCTTGGGCGCGCACTATGGCGCCGAGCGCGCCGGTTGTTCGGTGGTGCCGATCTCGGGTGGCCAGACCGAAAGACAGGTTCATCTGATCCAGGATTTCAAACCGTCGATCATCATGGTCACGCCGTCTTATTCGCTCGTGATCGCCGAGGAGTTCGAACGGCTTGGCATCAAGCCCGAAGAGATTTCTCTCAAGATCGGCATCTTTGGTGCGGAGCCCTGGGGCAAGGGCATGCGCACGGAAATCGAAGGCAAACTTGGCATCGACGCGATCGATATTTACGGCCTGTCCGAAGTGATGGGGCCGGGCGTTGCCTGTGAGTGCATCGAGTCCAAGGATGGCCCGGTGATCTGGGAAGATCATTTCTATCCCGAAATCATCAATCCGCAAACGGGTGAAGTGGTGGCTGACGGGGAGAAGGGCGAGCTCGTGTTCACTTCTCTCACGAAGGAAGGGATGCCGGTCATTCGTTATCGGACACGCGATCTGACAAGTTTGTTGGCGCCGACTTCGCGTTCGTTCCGGCGTATCGACAAGATCAGCGGCCGTTCGGACGACATGATGATTATCCGCGGCGTCAATGTATTCCCGACTCAGATCGAAGAGCAAATCCTGCGCGATCCACGTCTCACGGGCAATTATCAAATCGTGCTGACGCGCGACGGGCACATGGACGACATGGAAATTCGCTGCGAACTACAGCGCGAGATTTCCGAATCCACTGGCAAGGCGACGCTTGTCGAGATCAGCAAGGTCTTGCAGCACCACATCAAGACGAACATCGGTGTGTCGACCAAGATCTCCATCATGGATTTCGGTACCCTGCCACGCACACAAACCGGCAAGGCCGTGCGGGTGGTGGATAACCGTCCGAAACAAGTGTGAGGATGCCGATCATGACGGAAGCTTTTATCTGTGATGCGATTCGCACGCCGATCGGCCGCTACGGTGGGACGCTCGCGAGCGTTCGCGCCGATGACCTCGGCGCGGTTCCGCTCAAGGCTTTGATGGCGCGCAACGCCAATGTCGACTGGACTGCGGTAGAGGACATCATCTACGGCTGCGCCAACCAGGCCGGCGAAGACAACCGTAACGTCGCACGCATGAGCGGTCTGCTCGCCGGCTTGCCGGTCGAGGTGCCGGGCACGACGGTCAACCGTCTGTGTGGCTCGGGGATGGATGCGGTCGGCCTTGCCGCACGTTCGATCAAAGCCGGCGAAACCGAGTTGATGATTGCCGGCGGCGTGGAGAGCATGTCGCGTGCGCCTTTTGTGATGGGCAAGGCGGAAACCGCCTTCTCGCGCAACGCCGAGATTTTCGACACGACAATCGGCTGGCGTTTCATCAATCCGCTGATGAAGAAACTGCACGAGACGCATTCGATGCCGCAGACGGCCGATAACGTTGCGGCGGAGTTCGGCATCGGGCGTGCGGATCAGGATGCCCTCGCTTTGCGTTCGCAGCAGCGTTGGGCGGCGGCAAACGCCGCGGGGCGTTTCAAGGATGAATTGGTCCCGGTACATGTCCCGCGCAAGAAAGGCGATCCGATCGTTTTCGATACCGACGAGCATCCTCGGCCCGAAACGACGCTGGAAGCGCTGGCGAAGCTCAAGGGGGTCAACGGCCCCGAATTGACGGTGACGGCGGGTAACGCTTCCGGCGTCAACGATGGTGCTTGCGCATTGCTGCTGGCTTCCTCCGATGCCGCCGCGCGTCATGGCCTGACGCCCAAGGCGCGTGTCGTTGCGATGGCGACGGCGGGCGTGGCGCCGCGGATCATGGGTTTCGGCCCGGCGCCCGCAACGCGTAAAGTCCTCGCCAAAGCAGGGCTGACGCTCGATCAGATGGATGTGATCGAGTTGAATGAGGCATTTGCCGCGCAGGCGCTCGCCGTGACACGGAATCTCGGACTTGCCGATGATGAGGCGCGTGTCAATCCGAATGGCGGCGCGATTGCGATGGGCCATCCGCTTGGCATGAGCGGCGCGCGGCTCGTCACGACGGCGATGTACGAATTGGCTCGCCGCAACGGGCGCTACGCCCTCTGTACGATGTGTATCGGCGTCGGACAGGGCATCGCGATAATCATAGAGCGCGTTTAACGCACAATACCTAAAGGAGGGGAGACAACATATGAATAAGATGATCAAAAATATGCTGGCCGGCGCCGCAGTGGCGCTTGGCTGTCAGTTGGCCGCGACGGCTGCGGAGCCGATCAAGATCGGCTCGGTTCTGTCAGTGACGGGGCCCGCCGCATTCCTCGGCGACCCGGAGCTGAAAACGCTCCAGATGTATGTCGAGGACATCAACAAGAAGGGTGGGGTGCTCGGACGTCCGCTGCAACTCGTGTACTACGACGATGGCAGCGATGCCAATAAGGCGAACAGCTTCGGCAAACGCTTGATCGATGACGATAAGGTGGATGTGATCATCGGCGGCACGACGTCCGGCGCCACGATGTCGATGGCCCCCCTGGTCGCAAAGGCGAATATGCCGTTCGTCTCTTTGGCGGGCGCGGTCGTGATCGTCGAGCCGGTGAAAAAGTGGGTTTTCAAAACACCGCATACCGACCGCATGGCGGCCGAAAAAGTTTTCACCGACATGAAGAAGCGCGGCATCACGAAGGTTGCGCTCCTGTCCGAGACGAGCGGCTTCGGCCAGTCGGGTAAGAAAGAAACCGAGGCGGTCGCTGGCAAGTACGGTATCACCCTGGTGGCCAATGAAACCTACGGGCCGAAAGATACGGACATGAGCCCGCAGCTGACCAAAATCAAGAATACCCCGGGAGTGCAGGCGGTGTTCGTGTTTGGTCTCGGTCAGGGTCCGGCCATCGTGACGAAAAACTACAAACAGCTCGGCATCACGCTGCCGCTCTATCAGTCGCACGGCGTGGCTTCGGAAGAGTTCATCAAGCTTGCGGGCCCGGCGGCCGAAGGCGTGCGTCTGCCCGCGGCGGCTTTGCTTGTGGCGGATAAACTGCCCGCCAACGATCCGCAGAAGCCAGTTGTCGTGGCCTATAACAAGGCTTTTCAGGACAAGTGGAAAACCGATGTCTCGGCTTTCGGCGGGCACGCCTACGACGGCTTGATGCTGGTGGTGGATGCGATCAAGCGGGCCGGCAGTACCGATAAAGCCAAGGTGCGCGATGCGCTCGAAGCAACCAAGGGATATATCGGCACCGGCGGTAAGGTAAACATGTCCGCAACCGATCATATGGGTCTTGATCTGACGGCCTTCCGCATGCTTGAAGTGAAGAACGGCACTTGGCAGATCGTCGAATAATCTACTGATGACGCGGCCGCCTGAGGGCGGCCGAATGGAGCAAGAAAAAATGAGCAGTGTGCTGATTACCGAAATCCAGGACCGTGTAGGCTTGATTCGTTTCAACCGCCCGGAAGTGCTCAATGCCCTTAATGGCGATGTCATGGACGCTTTGGCGGCGGCGATCGATGCCTTCGAGGCAAATGAGGCGATCGGTTGCATTGTTTTGACCGGCAACGAAAAAGCCTTCGCCGCGGGCGCCGACATTGGCGTGATGAACGAATTCAGTTACATGGATGCCTACAAAACTGACTTCATTACGCGCAACTGGGAGCGCATCAAGACCGCGCGCAAACCGATCATCGCGGCCGTCGCGGGTTTTGCTCTCGGCGGTGGATGCGAAGTCGCGATGATGTGCGACATGATTTTCGCTGCCGATACGGCGCGTTTCGGCCAGCCTGAAATCAAGCTCGGCACCCTGCCGGGCGCGGGCGGCACGCAACGTTTGCCGCGCGCTGTCGGTAAAGCGAAGGCGATGGATCTGTGCCTGACGGGCCGCATGATGAACGCCGAGGAAGCCGAGCGCGCGGGGCTGGTCGCACGCGTTGTGCCGGCCGATCGCTTGCTCGAAGAAACGCTGAGCGCCGCGCGCACGATTGCCAGTTTCTCGCTGCCGGTTGCCATGATGATCAAGGAGTCGATCAATCGCGCCTTTGAAAGCTCTTTGAACGAAGGCTTGCTGTTCGAGCGGCGTACCTTCCATTCGGCTTTTGCGCTCGAAGATCAGAAGGAAGGCATGGCTGCCTTTCTCGAAAAACGTAAGCCGGATTTCCGGCATCGCTGAGGAAAAAAAGATGAGCGGTCGCTATGAAACGCTGGAAATCCAGCGCGCGGGCAAGCTTGCAACGATTTGGATGAATCGCCCGGATGTTTTCAACGCATTCAACGAGCAACTGATTCAAGAGCTCGCCACTGCCTGTGGTGAGCTCGATAGCGATCCGGAAGTCCGGGTCGTCGTTCTCGCCGGTAGGGGAAAACACTTTTCCGCAGGCGCCGACTTGAACTGGATGCGCCGCGCCGCGGAGAAAAGTGAAGCGGAAAATCTGGCCGACGCGCGCAGCTTTGCGGACATGCTGCGCACCTTGGCGGAAATGTCCAAACCGACGATCGCGCGCGTTCATGGCGCCGCGCCGGGCGGCGGCACGGGTCTTGCCGTGGCTTGCGATATGGCGGTGGCTTCGGACGATGCGTTTTTTGGCATGTCGGAAGCCAAATTCGGCATCATCCCGGCAGTGATTAGCCCCTACGTCTTGCGCGCCATCGGCCCGCGCCACGCGCTGCGCTATTTCCAAAGCGCGGAGCGGATTCCCGCCGCGCGCGCGCTACAGATCGGTGTGGTTGGCGATGTGGTGCCGGCCGATCAGCTCGATGCCTGTGTGGCTGCACTGGCCGAGGTTTTGCTCACGTGCGGACCAAAAGCCCAGCGCGCGGCGAAAGAGTTGGTCGCGGCAATAGACGGCCGGCCGATCGATGCCGCCGTGCGGGAAGAAACCGCCCAGCGCATCGCGCGCCAACGGGCGACCGATGAGGCCAAAGATGGTGTCGCCGCCTTTTTGGAGAAAAGATCGCCGGCTTGGTTGCTGTAAGCGTTTGCAGAAGTTTTCCCACGCGGAAGCGTGTGAGTCTCTTGAAATAACCCGGCGCACGTTTCGGCTGCGCCGGGCATAATCCCACCCGTATCGGGTTGGCGAGGCTGGTTTCAGCTCGTAAAGATCGCAGCGGTTTTTACACTGGGGGAGCTTTCACGATGGCAACGATTTATCACCAGGTTTGGGTCAATGCACCAGTTGAGAAAGTCTATGCGGCACTTACTTCCGCAGAGGCCATCGGCACTTGGTGGGATAAACAAACGCCGGTTCAGACGGATGAAGGTTTAGTGCTGGAGCACAATCCAGGTCCCGAACATGGTGTAGTCAAACTCCGCGTCGTCAAGCAGCTGCCGGACAAACGGATCGAATGGGAGTGCGTCAGCATGCATCCCCAAAGCAGCCCAGCCTTTGGGTGGCCCGGGACGCACATCATGTTCGATCTGTCCGCCCGTAAAGCGCCCACATGGATGGGAGGGGCGGAGACGATGTGCGTGGTGGATTTCCATCAAACCAACTACAGCGATATCAGCCCGTTCTTCGGGTTCAACAATTTCACCTGGGCTCTGATATTACAGAATTTGAAGCAGGCCGTTGAAGCTGCGCCAAGTTGAGATCAGGTGTGCGTCTTGTGATTGCATAAGCCCGCACATCTCCACCCTGACGGTAGGCATATTTTGATCGTCGCATTCTGGTGTGCGTGACTACGCAGGCATGCGAGGCTGTTCGATGCGCAAGCTTTCTCGGCAGCTTTGCTGCCGGGGAAAATCACTCATCCGATTGAAATCACACCCGGTTCGTTGTGCGCGGCCTCGTTAGGGTCTGGCGCGTGGTGGGGCTCCGTGCCCGGCGCATGCGGCGTTTCTCCATAACGCAAACCTTCCGGATGGGTTTCGGTTGCGTACACGGAATCCTGACCGAAATCACAGACCAAGGGTGGTCTCTCCGCGTAGAAGCGTGCTGTGCCGATGAGGTCTTCGCCATCGGGGATATTAGCCGTGAACATTGCCTTCTCCCGTTTTGCGCCTCACAGGTAGGCGAGGCGCGTGATCGTCGCTGTAGGATCTCCACAGCAACCTGGAGAGTTTGACCACGGGGCGAGCGCAAGTTCCGCCATTTATGCCGACGCCAGCGCCGCCAGAGCCGCCCGCACCCGCTCGGGTTTCATCGGCAGTTGCAGCAGCCGTGCGCCGCTTGCGTCGAACACCGCATTGGCGATAACCGCGCCGGTGCACACGATCCCCGGCTCGCCGCCGCCCTGCGGCGCGATTGTGTCGTCCTCGATCAGCACCGATTCGATTTTCGGCAGTCCGCGGAAGCGCGGCAGCGGGTAGCTGTCGAAGTTGCGGTCGAGCACGCGGCCACCCGCGAAGCGCAGTTCTTCGCTGAGCGCGTAACCGAGCCCCATCGTCAGGCAGCCTTCGATCTGCATCTTTGCGCCTTCCGGGTTGACCACGATGCCCATGTCCTGGGCGCAGACGAGACGCCGCACGCGGATCTCGCCGCTTTCCACGTCGACCGAGACGTGGGCGCAGACCGCCACACAGGTTCCCGCATCCATGCCGCAGGCGATGCCGAAACCGCGTCGGCTCGGCGCTGCGGCGGCTTTCCAGCCGAAGGCCGAAGCGGCGGCCTGCAACACGCGCCGCATGCGCGGATTGCGCATGTGCTGGAGCCGGAATTCGAGCGGGTCGCTGCCGGCGAGCGCGGCGAGCGTGTCGATATGCGATTCGATCGCGAAGATGTTCATGTTCGCGCCCGGCGCGCGCCAAGGGCCGATCGCGAACGGATGCACGCTGTCCGCCGCGGCGGTCGATTCGTAATAGCCGCGCCCGACCGAGCGCATGCGCACGTCGGCGACGTCGTAGAGCAGTTCCGCGCCGCGTTCTCCGGCCGCGTGCACCGTGTAGTCCCAATGGCTGATATGGCCTTGCGCATCCAGGCCGGAGGCGATTTGCACGACGCAGGCCGGGTCGAAGGTGTCGAGGAAGAATTCTTCCTCGCGCGTGCGCGCGACCTGCACTGGCTTGCCAGTGCGCACGGCGAGCACGGCCGCTTCAATTGCCTGCTCGGACGCGCTCTTGCCGCCGAAGCCGCCGCCGATGTAGGGCACGCGTACGCGCACTTGTTTCGGATCGAGTTTGAGGCGCTGCGCGATCTGCTCCTGAACCGGGAACGGCGTCTGCGTCGAGGCCCATACCGTGAGCTTGCCGTCGTGCATCTCGGCGAGCGCCGCGTGGGGCTCGATTGGCGCATGGGCGACGTAGCCCTTGCGATACTCGGCGCTGAGCGGTTTCGCGGGCTTCGCCGCGCCGGGATCGCCGCGCTCCTGGATCACGCGAGGCTCGCCTTTCGCGGCGAGGATGTGATCGAAGATGTTCTCCGGCGTTTGCTTCGTCGTGGGCGGATTTTCCCAGCGCGCGCGCACGCGGGCGAGCGCCTTGCTCGCCGCTTCTGGGTCGGCATGCAGCACGGCGATGAGTTCGCTTTCGCGCACGACGGTGACGCCGGGCAGCGCCTCGGCCGCGCGCGTGTCGGCTTCGATGAGCTTTGCGCCGTGCGCCGGCGGGCGCAGAATGCGCGCGTAAAGCATGCCGGGGAGCCGCATGTCGGCGGTGTACTTCGCGCCGCCAGTGACTTTCTCAACGGCGTCGAGCCGGCGCGGCGACTGGCCCATTCGCTTGAAGTCCTTCGCCGCGCGCAGCACAGCCTTCTGCGGCACGACGTGTGCGATCCGCGCGCCCTGCGAGAGTTCGGCGTAACTCACTTTGCGCGCGGCGTCGCCGCTGACCGAAATCACCCCGTTGCTGACCTGGAGCCGGTCGGGCGTGACGTCGAGCTTGTGCGCGGCCAGATCGAGCAGGGTCAACCGCGCCTGCGCGGCCGCCGCGCGCAAGGCCGGGCCGAACATGCGCGTGGTCAGCGAGCCGAAGGTGCCCATGTCCCACGGGCAGCGGTCGGTGTCGCCGAGCACCATGTCGATCCGGTCGAGGTCGACGTCAAGCTCTTCGGCGACCATCTGCGCCTGCGAGGTCAATATGCCCTGGCCCATTTCGACCTTGCCGGAAAACACAGTGATCCGTCCGTCCCGGGCAATCACGAGATAGGCGTTCAAATCCTCCGGGTAGGGACGCCGTTGTTGGGCGAACGCTGGCGCGTCGGCGGCGAGGATCATCACAATGCCGCCGCCCATCTTGAGGAAAAACTCCCGGCGGCCGGGCATTACGGGCTGGTTCATGACGGCCTCCTCGATGCCTGTGCGGCAACCGCTTCGACCGCCGCGAGAATCCGCTGATGCGCGCCGCAGCGGCACAGCACATGGTCCATCGCCGCGACGATCTGGGGGCGCGACGGCTTCGGGTTCTCGGCGAGCAGCGCCCAGGCGGTCAGCAGCATCGCCGAGGTGCAGTAACCGCACTGGAAGGCGCCGTGGTCGATGAACGCCTGTTGGAGCGGATGCAGCTTGCCGTCCTGCGCGAGTCCCTCGACCGTCATCACCGATTTGCCGGCGACCTGCCACAGTGGCGTGCGGCAGGCGCGCACCGGGCGCTCGTCGAGCAGCACGGTGCATGCGCCGCAGGGGCCTTCGCCGCAGCCATACCTGGCGCCGGTGAGTTCGAGATCGGTGCGCAAGACCCAAAGCAGCGTGCGGTCGTCATCGGCTTCGAGCGTCGTCTGCTTGCCGTTCAGGGTGAAAGTGATAGAGCTTTTAGCGTCCATGGAGGCCCTCGGTTGACTATGCCGCGGTCGGGTGACTCACCTCGAATCGCGTGCTCAGACTCAGGGTGACTTCTTTAAATCTAGGACGACACGAGGAAAGCGGTTTGGCTTCTGGTCAAAAACACGAGAAGATTTCGGGCGAATCGCCAGAGCCTGTCGGGAAGCTCTGAAATACGGCTATGCGTAAAAGCGTGTCGCGATCTCGGTTGCGAGGGCATAAAATTCACTTATCAAAAACCGTAAAAGCGCGTTGAAGAGATGCTCGCATGATCCGGATCAGTCCAGAAGCCTTGAAGCCGCTTGCCAGCAAGTACATCTGGTGGAAAACGCCAGAAGAAGCTATAGCCATGCCTGAGCGGGTGATCGCCCAAGTGATGAACATCGGCGACTACTCCGATGTTCAGTCGCTTGTCGCGCAGGTTGGTGATGAGGCGCTTCGCGAAGTCTTGATGCATGCAGAAGCGGGTTGGTTCAATGAACGCTCCTGGGCGTACTGGCATTACCGCCTTGGCCTGTCGAGTGTGGATCACGTTCCGGCTTTGCCTGTGCGGAGATTTGCATGACTCGCAAATTCAAGCCCCGCGTGGACATATTGCCTCCTGCCCAAAAACGCCTGTGGCCGGAACTCAGTAACGCGCCGAATCTGGGGTTTACGCTGTATGGCGGCACTGCCATTGCACTGCGGCTGGGACATCGTGATTCGGTCGATTTCGATTTCTTTTCTGAAAAGCCGCTTGATCGTGAAGCAATCAAAGCGGCTTTTCCGTTTATGGAGCAGTCCACAACGCTCCAGGATCGCGACAACACTTGGGTTGTGCTTGTCCCCTACGGCGACGCCGAAAGGGAGCACGTCAAAGTCTCCTTTTTCGGCACGATTGCCTTCGGACGAGTGGGAGAGCCGGATTTCACCGATGATGGTGTTTTGCAGGTGGCTTCTTTTGAAGATCTGATGGCGGCCAA
Organism: Betaproteobacteria bacterium; assembly: GCA_009781175.1. Taxonomy (GTDB): domain Bacteria; phylum Pseudomonadota; class Gammaproteobacteria; order Burkholderiales; family Rhodocyclaceae; genus Niveibacterium. The sequence goes on along the minus strand of WQYQ01000018.1, from coordinate 6,091 downwards.
GGTCAAAGTCGTGCTCCAACGCGCCGAGGCCAAGGACTATCGCGATGTCGCTGCGATGGTTAATTCCGGAGTGAGTTTGTCACACGGAATCGCATCCGCGCGCCTGCTTTACGGGCCGAATTTCCAACCGAGCGAAAGCCTGAAAGCGTTGGTTTATTTCGGTGACGGTGACTTGAAAACACTGACTGCCGCCGAAAAAAAGACGCTGGTCGATGCGGTGAAAGCCGTGCGTAATCTTCCTGATGTGACGCTGCGTTCGAAGTCCTTGAGTGGTCTGAGTTGAAAAGACTTTGCCGTGACGGATGCGAGCCATCGAGTTCCCCAGAGTCACCAGCGCGCTCGATGGCTCCGAATCCGGAGCGCGATAGCGTCGTCAAAATCAACCAATGGCGCTATGCTTTGAAGCCAGACTGCTCCAAAAATTTCAGCGGAGTGAATAAACGATGATCACGCTTCAAATCAACGGTCAGTCGCACACCGTGGATGCGCCTGACGACATGCCGTTGCTGTGGGTTTTGCGCGATATGATTGGCCTGACCGGCGCCAAATACGGCTGCGGCATTGGCCGTTGCGGCGCTTGCACGGTGCATCTGGACGGCAAGGCGGAGCATTCCTGTATGGTGAGTGTCGGTTCGGTCGGCAAGCGGGCCGTCACCACCATCGAGGCGATCGGCGACACGCCCACCGGCGCCAAGGTTCAGCAAGCCTGGGTGGATGCCAAGGTGGCGCAGTGCGGCTATTGCCAGGCCGGCCAGATCATGACGGCCACCGCGCTGCTGAACCACACGCCCAACCCCAACGACGCCGACATCGACGCCGCCATGGCGGGCGCGCTGTGCCGCTGCGGAACCTATGTGCGCCTGCGCCAGGCCATCAAGAACGCTGCGAAGTAAGAAGGAGCGCGCCATGTCGTCCAGCACCGTCTCCCTGTTCGCCGAATCCGACGCCAGCATCCGCGAATGGATGCACACAGCGCGCAGCCCGTCGTCCAGCGCCTTGCCGCTCGACCGGCGCGGTTTTCTCAAGCTGGCCGGCGCGGGCCTGGCGCTGGGCTTTTACCTGCCCGGCGGCGCTCGCGCTGATTCTGAGACACCGCAGGCGGCAGGCGCGGCGAGCCAGTCGCCGGCCATGAACGCCTTCGTGCGCGTGGCTCCCGACAACACCGTCACCGTTTATTCCAAAGCGCCTGAAATCGGGCAGGGCATCAAGACCGCGCTGGGCCTCATCATCGCCGAGGAAATGGATGCCGACTGGAGCCGCACGGTGGTGGAGCAGGCGCCGATCGACGCCAAGGTGTACGGCTACCAGGGCGCGGGCGGATCGACGACGATTCCGCGCGCCTGGGATCAACTGCGCCAGGCCGGCGCTGCCGCCAAGGCGATGCTGATTGCCGCCGCCGCGCAGCAATGGGGCGTGAACCCGGCGGAGATCACGACCAGGGATTCCGTGCTGACCCACGCCGCCAGCGGCAAAAGCGCCACCTACGGCTCGCTGGCAGCGGCGGCGGCTAAGCTGCCGGCGCCCGATGCGGCCACGCTCAAGCTGAAGACGCGCGGGCAATACCGCCTGCTGGGCCGGCGTTTTCGTGGCGTGGACGACGCGAAGATCGTGTGTGGACAGCCCCTGTTCGGCATCGATGTGCGGCTGCCCGGCATGGTCTACGCCAGCTTCACCAAGTGCCCGGCGGCGGGCGGCAAGGTCAAGTCGGCCAATCTGGACGAGATCAAGGCGCAACCCGGCGTGATCGACGCCTTCGTGGTCGAAGGCAACGGCCGGCTCACCGAGGTCATGCCCGGCGTCGCCATCATCGCCCGCAACACCTGGGCTGCGTTCGAGGTGCAGGACAAGCTCAACGTGGTGTGGGACGAAAGCGGCGCGTCCAGGGATTCTTCCAGCGAACTCGCGGCCCGCGCCAAACAGTACGCCGCCGGCCCATTTCCGGCCCCTGACCGCGACGTGGGCAACGTGGAGCGCGCCTTCGCCAGCGCCGCCAAGATCGTTGATGCCTATTACGAATACCCCTTCGTCGCCCACGCCAACATGGAGCCGCAGAACGCCACCGCCTGGTGGCATGACGGCGTGATGGAACTGTGGGCCCCCACCCAGCAGCCGAACCGTGGCTTGAGCCAGGTGGCCGCGCTGCTCGGCCTGCCCGAAGACAAGGTGGTGGTGCACCAGACCCGCGTTGGCAACGGCTTTGGGCGGCGGTTGATTAACGACTACATGTGCGAGGCGGCGGCCATCGCGCGCCGGGTCAAAGGGCCTGTCAAGCTGCAATGGTCGCGTGAGGACGACTTCGCCCACGACTTCCTGCGCCCCGCCGGCTACCACCAGTTCAAGGGCGCGATCGACCCGCAAGGCCGGCTCGACGCCTGGCAGGAGCACTTCATCACCTTCACCGCCGACGGCAAGAACCCGGCGGCGGGCGCGGACTATTCGCGCTTTCTGGCCTATTCGTGCAAAGCGCCCAACCTGCGCCGCGGCCTGACGCTGATGGATCTGAAAACCCCCACCGGCCCCTGGCGCGCCCCCGGCGATAACGCGCAGGTCTTCGCCCAGCAGGGCTTCATGCACGAACTCGCGCTGGCGGCGGGGCGCGACCATGTGGAATTCTTGATCGACGCCGTGCGCCGCGAGGTGCCGGAACTCGCGCCCAAGAGCAAGGACGTGAACTTCGATCCCGAGCGCGCCGTTGGCGTCATCAAGCTGTGCGCTGAAAAAACGGGCTGGGGCAAATCCCTGCCCAAGGGGCGCGGCCTGGGCTTGGCCTGGTGCTATTCCCACGCCGGCCACGCCGCGCAGGCGGTGGAACTGAGCGTGGACGCCAACAAGCGCATCACCATCCACCGCGTGGTGGTGGCGGTCGATGTCGGGCAGGTGGTGGAACTGGCGGGCGCCGAATCGCAAGCCCAGGGCGCTTGCGTGGACGCTTTTTCAATGGCGCTGGCGCAGCAGATCAACATCGAAAATGGCCGCGTCCGGGAACACAATTTCGGCGCTTATCCGATCCTGCGCATCCCCTTCGCGCCCGCCGCCGTCGAGGTCTATTTCGTCGAATCCGACTTCCCGCCCACCGGCATGGGCGAACCGGCCCTGCCCGCCATGGCGCCGGCCATCGCCAACGCCATCTTCGCCGCCACCGGCGAGCGCCTGCGGGCGATGCCGTTTAGCAGGTTTGGGTACAGGGTTTGAGGGACACCCCTTTCAAAGTCTTTCCCTGCCGCTTGTTTTCGGGAGCGCGGGCGTCTCGCCCGCAATGAACATCGGCACAGACGCAACGGCAGATGCGGGCGAGACGCCCGCGCTCCCGAATTGAATTCACGCCCGATCGTGGGTCTTGCAGGTCAGCCTTCGTAGCCCCGTGGCAATCACCTGCAGCATGGGTTTCGCAAGCTCGCCCTCGCTACGCTTGCTGCCCGTTTTCCTTTGCCGGTTCTGCCCGCATTAGATCAAACAGATCAAAGACGGTCAGGCCGAGCGCGTTGGCAATGACCTCCATCGCGTTGAGCGTCGGGTTCGCCTGCCCCCGCTCGATGCGGCTGAGATAGGTTTGATAGAAGCCACACCGCTCGCCAAACACAACTTGACTGAGTCCGGCATCAGTACGCAGTTGCCGTACGCACTTTCCAAACCGTTCCGCCAAGTCGCCTGCCATAAGGCAGCACTTTAGGTGTTATGCTCTGATTCATATAAACACTAATTCATATAAATAAAAGGGGGCAGATTCATGAACCACTTGTCACTCATCCCGGCCATCGTTGCTGCGACTGTGGCTATCACTGGTTGCGCGGGCAACGGGCGGCAGATCGAACAAGCGAATGTGCCCGGAACGACACAGATGGTTGCGATGTTCGGCCCGCCCTGTGCATCGGAGACAAGATGAACCTCCCAGGAGGTCGGATGACGGTCGGAATTTGGCAGTGCTGGCGGCTCGACAACCCGCATGGCGTCAGGTGCGGTGCCTCGGGGGAAGCCCAGGTGTTGTTCGACCAAGCCCCGCAGGGTGTCCAAGTGGTCGCGGCTTCGAGACGCCTGGGCGGTGGCGTCCACTGGCCCGATTACGCCAACTCCTGGGGGATGGCATATGCCGATCCGTGACACGCGGTATGGGCACTGATGGGGGATTCGACAGCGCCTGTTCACATTCGCCGCGAGCGCTTAATGGCGTTGCTGCGCAATGGCCTTTTGGGGGCTCTCATCTATCGGGTATGCCGGAGCGCCTTGGATGCAGAAAAACGGTGCGGTGCACAAGGTGAACGCGCAGGTTGAGAACGATGCGCAAGCGGCGCAGTTCCTGTTCGCTGATTTGAAAAAGGAGACGCAAAACACATTATCGAATACGAAGCAATTCCACTGATGACAGGGAGTGCACAAGTTATTTTGTTGTATTCGATATCCCTGTTTTTAGAAACAAGCAAGATATACAGATTTTTAATTGCTACAGAAAAGGAAAATATAATGAAAGGTCAAATTCTCAATTTCGAAATTCAAAAAAATGAAGGAGTGATATCAACCCCAGACGGCTCAAGATATACATTTGCCGGTTCCGAGTGGAAGGATAACACTCAACCAAGCAGGGGAATGTGGGTTGATTTTGATATTCGAGAAGGCGCTGCAATAGGTGTGTATTTAGCACTTGGAAGTTCATCTGGAAAAAATACATCAATTTCCAATTTTTCCGGCTCCTCCGAATCGCAAGTCTATACCTCATATAACCAAGTTCCATGGTTTCGGAAGAGGGTGTTTGTCGTTCTGTTTTTTCTATTTATCACCCCTGCCGCAATTATAATTGCACTCGCCGGCAATGTTTACATGCTGCAAAAAGGAGAAATTAAGGAATTCTCGCAGAATCAGAAGCTATTTGTAGCAATTGCTGGAACTGTTCTGCTTGTAATGAATATTGGCATGATGCTCGGTAGTCGGTAGTGCCTGAAGCTGCGCCCACTGATCGCTGTGGAGAGAATCGTTCTATTCGTGGCGATCAGAGCATTATTTGTTTGCCCCGCATATGGAGGGACTTATGCATCATCGAATTCTTCATTCCATTATCAATGCCATTGACCTAGCAGTCGTTGCCGTGGTTCTGGCCGCTTGCTCAGACAGCACTGTATCCATAGTTAAAGATGGCAAGTTGGGTATATGCCAGACCGCAACAGTCAATCAGATGGCAAAGGGCTTCATGGAGAAGCCATCATGGGATTCTGGAGTCTCTGATAAAGGGGCGAAGTTTGTGAATCTGAGTGGCAACATCACACTCAACTCCAAACCCGTGAAAGCCGTTGTTCAATTCATCGTAAACAAAGAAAAAAACACCTTTGAGTATCGAGCATTCGAAATCAACGGAGTTCCTCAAAACAATTTCATGGCGAATGATCTTTTCATGAAAATGTGTGCAAGCGCAGAGAAATAGATAAAAGCAAATTTCCCGCTCTGGATGCATCAAGCATCGACCTTGCCGTTTCCATTCAGCTCATTAAAAGGAAAATCATGAATATCGCACCATGCTCTTTCTTCACCCAGTGGCCGAGCCGCGTCTTTTGGCTACTGGGCCTTGCCATTCTTTCTTTCGCACTTACAGCATGTGGAAAAACACTCAGTGGGACCTATCAGGCTGATTTCCCTCCGAACGTAACGGTTAAATTTCAAGGAAGGAAGGCTACTTTTTATATAATGGGAAGTGAGCAAGGAGAATTTTCCTACTCCATCGATGGAGAATATCTCAAACTCATGGATAAAAATGGAAAAACCGAAAAAACTGATATTTTAAAAATTCAGAAAGACGGCAGCCTTGTTCAGCAAGGTGGTCTTGGTATGGTTTTAAGAAAACAAGCACGGTGAATGGGTAGAGCCTTTGGCGAAACCCATCGCCTTTCGGCTTATGGCAACGCTGATTTTCGCGGAAAGGCTCGTCTCGGGAAGGCTGTAAATGTGGCGAAGAGCAAACCGACGCCGCGCCCGACGTCATCACTCAGACAGTAAGAATATGGGCGCCAGATGTTTCCGGATCGTTTGCGCTTTTCAACGCAGGCTTTCAGGAAAGCTCTGGTGCCGTAGAGCGTTCCGGGCGACCTGACCCACACTCCGATCGACT
>WQYQ01000017.1 GCA_009781175.1 Betaproteobacteria bacterium | reverse complement strand
GAGCATGCCCCCGAGTATGCCCCCTAACTTATGCGAATGGAAGCGAACTATAACGAACTAATAGAGGCAATAAAAAAGCCAGAAACCTAATAGGCGTCTGGCTTTGTGAACTAATTCGAACTACTGAGTATTGGTTTATGGTGGAGGCGGCGGGAATCGAACCCGCGTCCGTAAGCTCTCTACAACCGGATCTACATACTTAGCCATCCAATTTGGATTTAACCGCCGATTTAGCCGAATGGCAGGCCGACCGACAGCGAGTCACCTTGGATTTAGGTTTGCGCCAAGTAACCCGGCGCATACCGATTCACTGTGAATGACGCTGCTGCCGGTTTCCCAGCCTGATCCAGTGAACAATCAGTGCAGCGGCCTAGGCCTTAAGCGGCCAGAGCGAAAGACTCGTCGTTGGCGAGTATAGTTTTCCAGCTGATTTACGAGGTGACTGGACCTCGGTATGCACCAAGCTGCTTCGCAACCCACGTCGAAACCAGGTCGCCCCCATAAAACTTATATTAGGCGGTCAGGTGGATTTTCAAGCCCAGCCTAAGGATTCAATTTTACCTCAGTCCCAGATTTTCGAGGGCCTTGAGTAAGAAAGACGGCTGAGAAACTGTGACATTTGCCCCCCAGGTTTCGATGGCTTCATTTTGGCCAATATAGCCCCAGGCCGCGGCAATTGTAGCCATATTGGCAGCACGGCCAGCTTGAATGTCACGTTGGTCGTCTCCGATGTAAACGCTGTTCTCAGACGGAATGCCGGCTGTTTCACAGGCGTGAAGTAAGGGATCGGGAAAGGGTTTCGCGCGCGCAACGGTATCGCCGCTCACGATTACGGCAGCTCTTTGATCGAGCCCCAAAGCGGCAATTAAAGGCGTTGTAAAACGGGTGTGCTTGTTTGTGACGATGCCCCATTTGATATGGCGGGCGTCTAGCTCGCCAAGAAGGGCTTCGATTCCATCGAAGAGGCGAGTGTCTTTGCAGATCCCCGCGGCATAGTGGGCGAGAACGCGCTGGTTCATCGATTGATAGGCGTCGTCTTCGGGACGAAGGTCAAATCCGACTCTCAACAAAGCGCGCACGCCTTGCGAGGTAACGGGGCGTGTCTGTGCGAGAGGAATAGGCTCCAGACCTTCCTCTTGACGTACCCGGTTCAACGCCGCGCCGAGATCGAGCGCCGTATCAGCCAATGTGCCGTCAAGATCAAACAGCACGTATTCAATCATTCTCATGCGGGCTTTCTGCAGCGGACCAGATAGTTGACACCAATATCGTTTCCGAGCCGGTAGCGTCGAGTCAATGGGTTGTAGCTCATTCCGATCAGTTCTTCGACGATGAGCCCCGCATCACGGGCATGACGGCTGAGTTCGGAAGGTTTCATGAAGCGCGAATATTCATGGGTTCCGCGCGGCAACATTCTGAGGATATATTCGGCACCCACGACTGCCAGCAGGTAAGCCTTGGGGTTGCGGTTCAGCGTCGAAAAGAAAACCATGCCACCCGGCTTGGCAAGTTGTGCGCAGGCCGCAATGGTACTGGCCGGGTCAGGGACATGTTCGAGCATTTCCATGCAGGTGACAACGTCAAATGAATTTGGTCGATCTGCTGCTATTTCTTCTGCGGAAATTTTTTGGTAATCGACTTGCAACTCGCTTTCGTAGAGATGGAGGCGAGCGACGCCGAGCGCTTTTTCGGATAAATCGATTCCGGTGACCTGAGCGCCGTGCGAGGCCATGCCTTCAGACAAAATGCCACCGCCGCAGCCGATATCGATCACATGCTTACCTTGGAGCTTAGTCTGCCGGTTGATCCAGTCGAGCCGCAGGGGGTTGATTTCATGCAACGGACGGAATTCAGATTCCGGGTCCCACCAGTGGTGAGCCAGTTCGCTGAATTTGTGAAGTTCGGCCGGATCGGCATTGAGGCTTGTTGTTTCCATGGCGCTTTGGGCTATTTTGCTTTGTAGTGAACGAGATTGTCCGTGCCTTACAGGCGAAAAAAAAGCCCCACTCGAAGAGTGAGGCTTTTTAGCGGGAAATCCCGGCGAATTACTTGGTGCCGATGACTTCGATTTCCACGCGGCGATCGGGTTGCAGACACTCGATCAGCTTCTTGTTGTGGCGGTTTTCCTTGCCCATCTTCTTACAATCAGACACAGGGCTGGATTTGCCCTTGCCTTCTGTGTAAACACGGTTCGGATCGATGCCTTGGCCGACCAGGAATTCCTTGACCGCAGCTGCGCGGCGCTCGGAGAGAGCCTGGTTGTACTTAGCGCTGCCGATGCGGTCGGTATGACCAACAGCAATGATCACTTCGATCGCGAGTTCTTTAGCCTTGCCAGCGAACTCGGTCAGAGTGTTCTTGCCCTCGCTACGCAGCGTAGCCTTGTCGAAGTCAAACAACGCATCAGCGTTAAGCGTGATCTTCTCTTGTGCTGGCGTTGGAGCGGGTGCCGGTGCCGGAGCGGGTGCCGGAGCAGGTGCTACGGCTGGCTTGGGCGGCTCGCAAGCGCCAGCGGGCATCAGATCCTTATCGCAATAACAGCCAACCGGGAGGTTGCTGCCTTCGACAAGGGTGCTGGCTGCCAGCTCTTTCGTCCAGTAACCGGTACGCCAGCACAGGCCGGCACCGCTACGGACGACGACGTTGCGTGCATCGATCGCGTAAGGAACAACTTTTACGCTAGGACTGATTTTAATTTCTTCAGCTTGCTGGGCATTCGCGAGCGGGGACAAGCCCAGCGCTGCAACGATAGCCACGAGTGCGAGTTTGTGACCTTGTTTCATATTCTCCTCGTTGCAATGATTTTTTTGCGAACCGAGACGGCCCGAGGTTCCCCATGGTTGCGCTGGTAACGACGTTGCAATATTGCTACGCAAGCGCTTATTGGCCAGTGGCCAGTGTTTTCAGACGATTTTGCCACACACGTATGCGTTGCAGCAATTCTTTGTTGTGTGTCTGCAACGGGACATGTTGTCGCACACGTTGTTTTCCGGCAACCCAGACGTCCGAAACGCAGCGCCGATCCGCTACATAGGGGATATGTCCTGCGGGGTTGAATACGGGAATGATTGGCAGATCGTCTAAGCGTATTGCAACCAGATCGGCGGCTTTCCCCGCGGTAATCGAGCCGATTTGGTCGTCCAGGCGTAAGGCTGCCGCTCCGCCAAGCGTTGCTGCACGTAATAGTGCATGGGCGGGAAAGGCCTCTGCGCGGCCGCTGGCCACTTTGGCGAGGAGACCCGCTTGGCGCATTTCTTCAAATAGGTCGAGCCGGTTATTACTGGCCGCACCGTCAGTTCCCAGGCCGACTCGCAGACCTTGTTCAAGCATCGCCACTGTGGGTGCGATTCCGCTTGCAAGTTTCATGTTCGAGCTTGGACAGTGCGCCACACTGGCGTTGTTCTTGGCAAGTATTGCAATTTCGTCCGCTTGAAGATGGATCGCATGAGCCACGATGAGATCGGTTTCGAGAAGACCTAGTCCGGCGAGGTGCGCAAGCGGACGTTTGCCGTGCTGCTCGAGACTGGCACGAATTTCTTCGTGTGTTTCGTGGAGATGGAGGTGGACGGGAGCATCCAGCTCATGGGCGAGTTGGATAATGCGCCGAAAGCCCGTGTCGGGAACGGTATAGGGCGCGTGGGGGGCAAAGCTGAACTCCAGAAGTGGATGGCCGCGCCAGCTATCGCGTATCGAGAGTCCCTTTTCGATGTAATCGTCGCAGTTGCTTGCATAATCACTAGGGAAGTCGACGACGAATATGCCAATAACCGCTCGCATACCCGCTTCGGCAAAAGCGGTGGCGGCTGCGTCGGGGTAGAAATACATGTCGTTGGCGCATGTAATGCCGCCGAGCAGCATTTCGGCGGCCGCCAAAGCGGTACCATCGCGGACGAATTCGGGGGATACAAACTGTTGTTCGATTGGCCAAATCGCTTCGTGCAGCCAGCGCATCAATGGCAGGTCGTCGGCAATGCCGCGCATTAGCGTCATCGCCGCATGGGTGTGCAGATTGACGAGGCCGGGAATCAGGACATGTTCGTCGAGGATCACATGCTCGGCGGGGGTGAAACGCGTGATGGCTTCATGTCTTGGGCAGAGGACAAGAATTCGTCCTGCGTTAACCACGACTGAATGATCTTCCAAAGTCTGGCCGTAAGGCTCGACGGGGATGATCCAGCGGGGCTGAATAATCAGGTCGACGGGCTGCCGACTGGACATGCGAGTTCTCCATTGCGATGTTGCGCGATCTTAACAGCCGGTCGCGTTGCGCGTTTTTGCCTTGCAGGTATGTTCAGAGCGCGAACCGCGCGCATGCTAAAATATTAAGCTTTCGACGCTTCGGCGTCTCCCTGACTGCTGCTCGCGCCCATGGAATCTTTCGCCAAAGAAACGCTACCGATTAGTCTTGAAGACGAGATGCGACATTCCTACCTCGATTACGCGATGAGCGTGATCGTAGGTCGGGCGCTCCCCGATGTTCGCGATGGCTTGAAGCCGGTGCACCGGCGTGTATTGTTCGCGATGCATGAACTCGGTAACGATTGGAATCGCGCTTACAAAAAATCCGCGCGTATCGTTGGCGATGTGATCGGTAAATATCATCCGCACGGCGACCAGTCGGTCTACGACACGATCGTGCGGATGGCGCAGAATTTTTCGCTGCGCTACATGCTCGTCGACGGCCAAGGCAATTTCGGCTCGATCGATGGCGATAGCGCGGCGGCAATGCGTTACACCGAAGTGCGCCTGGCGCGGATCGCGCACGAATTGCTCGCCGATATCGACAAGGAAACCGTCGACTTCGGTCCCAACTACGATAATTCGGAAAAAGAGCCGCTGATTCTGCCGGCGCGTATTCCCAATCTGCTTATCAACGGTAGTTCCGGTATCGCGGTGGGCATGGCGACGAATATTCCACCGCATAACCTCGGCGAAGTCATCGACGCCTGTCTCACGCTATTGGCTGACCCGGAAATTTCGATCGACGAATTGATCAAGCTCGTGCCTGCGCCGGACTTCCCCACTGCAGGGCTGATCTACGGCCTGCATGGCGTTCACGAAGGCTATCGTACCGGCCGCGGCCGCGTGATGATGCGCGCGCGCACGCACTTCGAGGATCTCGAAAAAGGCCATCGCCAGTCGATCGTCGTCGACGAGATTCCCTATCAAGTCAATAAACGCACACTGCTTGAAAAGATTGCCGAGCTGGTCAACGAAAAACGCATCGAAGGCATCAGCGAAATCCGCGATGAATCCGACAAGGACGGCATGCGGATCGTCATCGAACTCAAGCGCGGCGAAATGCCGGAAGTCGTTCTGAACAATCTGTTCAAACAGACCCAGCTTCAAGACAGCTTCGGCATGAATATGGTGGCGCTGGTGGATGGCAAGCCGCGCCTTTTGAATCTCAAGCAGGTCATCGAATGCTTCCTCGCGCATCGGCGCGAAGTCGTCACCCGGCGCACGATTTTCGAGCTGCGCAAAGCGCGTGAGCGAGGCCATATCCTCGAAGGTTTAGCGGTTGCGTTGTCGAATGTCGACGAGATCATCGCCCTGATTAAAGCGGCACCGACGCCGCCAGTGGCCAAAACCGAATTGATGTCGCGCATCTGGCGCTCGCCGGTCGTCGAGGAAATGCTGTTGCGCGCGGAGTCCGATGCTTACCGGCCAGAAGGTTTGCTGCCGGAATTCGGCCTCTCGGCGCAAGGCTATCGCCTGTCCGATGCTCAGGCGCAGGCGATCCTCGAAATGCGCCTGCAACGCTTGACCGGGCTTGAACAAGACAAGATCGTTTCCGAGTACAAGGAAGTGATGGCGATCATTGCCGATTTGCTCGACATTCTTGCGCGCCCCGAGCGTGTAACGAAGATCATCGGCGAAGAGTTGGCGGCGATCAAAACTCAGTTTGGCGATGGCCGCCGCTCCGAAATCGTGCTGCATGCGGCCGATATTAACATCGAAGACCTGATCGCCCCGCAGGATATGGTGGTCACGCTTTCGCATACCGGCTACTTCAAGCGCCAGCCGCTCGCCGACTACCGCTCACAGAAGCGTGGCGGGCGTGGCAAACAGGCCGCCGCAATGAAGGAAGACGATTGGGTCGACCAGCTTTTCGTCGCCAATACACACGACTATATCTTGTGCTTCTCGAATCGCGGCCGCGTGTATTGGCTCAAGGTGTACGAAGTGCCTGAAGGCACGCGGACCTCGCGTGGCAAGCCGATCGTGAATCTGTTCCCGCTCGCCGAAGGCGAAAAAATTACCGCGGTGCTGCCGATCAAGGAGTTCGACGAGAAGCATTTCGTCTTCATGGCGACCTCGCTCGGCACGGTCAAGAAAACACCGCTGACTGATTTTTCGAACCCGCGCAAGGCCGGCATCATCGCGGTTGGTCTGGATGAGAGCGATTACTTGATCGGCGTGGCGATCACCGACGGCGATTCGCAGGTGATGCTGTTCTCCGATGCGGGCAAGGCAGTGCGTTTCGACGAGACCGATGTACGCCCGATGGGCCGTACCGCGCGCGGCGTGCGCGGGATGATGCTTGAAGACAGTCAAACGGTGATCTGCATGCTCGTCGCCAAGGGCGATGCGCAGTATGTGCTGACCGCAACCGAAAATGGCTACGGCAAGCGCACGCCGATAGGTGAATACACGCTGCATGGCCGCGGCACGAAGGGCATGATCGCGATCCAGACCTCCGAGCGCAACGGCAAGCTTGTCGGTGCGGTGCTGACCGATCCGAGCGATCAAGTCATGTTGATTGCCGATAACGGCGTACTGATTCGCACGCATGTCGATACCATCCGCGAGACCTCGCGTTCGGCACAAGGCGTGACGTTGATCAATCTGGACGATGGCGCGAAGCTCGCAAGTATCGAAAAGATCGTCGAAAGCGAAGACGTAGAATTACAGGGCGAAAATGGCGAGGGCGCCGATGACGCCCAGGTCGAGGAGGGTGGTGAATGAGTCGTGCATGGAATTTCTCCGCGGGTCCGGCTGCATTGTCGGCTGAAGTGCTGATGCAGGCTGCGGAAGAAATGCTCGATTGGCATGGCTGCGGAATGTCGGTCATGGAGATGAGCCACCGCGGCAAAGAATTTGGCTCAATCATCGAGCAGGCCGAAGCGGATTTACGTGAGCTACTCGTCGTACCGGCCGATTACGCAGTGCTGTTCATGCAGGGCGGCGCGATTGCCGAAAATGCGATCGTCCCCCTCAACCTGCTGGGCAAGAATAACCGCGTCGACTTTATTGAAACCGGCTCCTGGTCGGTTAAATCAATTAAAGAGGCGCAGCGCTATGGCGATGTTCGCGTTGCGGCAAGCAGCCGTGACGAAACGGTCAAGCAAGGCAAATACACCAGTATCCCGCCCGTGTCGGAGTGGCGTTTGCGTTCCGATGCCGCCTATCTGCATTTATGCGGTAACGAGACCATCGACGGGGTGGAATACTTTGCATGGCCGGAGTTGGATGCTTTGGGCGTTGGCAATGTGCCGCTTGTCGTTGACATGTCTTCGCATATTCTTTCACGGCCGATTGACGTATCGCGTTTTGGCTTGATTTATGCCGGAGCCCAGAAGAATATCGGTCCGGCTGGCCTGACGATTGTCATTGTCCGCCGCGATCTGCTCGACCAGGCGCATCCTTTATGCCCGAGCGCGTTTCATTATCGAACCGTGGCCGAAAACCATTCGATGTACAACACGCCGCCTACTTATGCGATTTATATCGCCGGGCTGATTTTCCAATGGCTCAAGCGCCAGGGCGGTTTAGCCGAGATGGAAAAACGCAATATCGCAAAAGCCCATCTGCTCTACGAAACCCTGGATTCAAGCAAGCTGTACGTCAATCACGTCAAGCACTGCGTGCGTTCGCGTATGAACGTACCGTTCTTTTTGCGCGATGAATCCTTGAACGAAACCTTTCTCGAAGGCGCCAAGGCGCGCGGGCTGTTGCAGCTCAAGGGGCATAAATCGGTAGGCGGAATGCGGGCTTCGATCTTTAACGCAATGCCGATCGAAGGCGTGCACGCGCTGGTCGACTATTTGTGCGAATTCGAAAAAGAACATGCTTGAGGTATCCGCGTGAGCGAAGAAGAACTGCCCCGTCTGCGGGGAGACATCGACCGGCTGGATCGGGAAATTCTCGAACGTCTCAGCCAGCGCGCGAGCTGCGCGAAAAGGATTGGCGAAATCAAGCGCGGCCCCATTTATCGGCCGGAACGCGAAGCGCAGGTTTTGCGCAAAATCGCCGAATTGAATCCCGGGCCATTATCGGGTGAAGCGGTGCAGCGGATCTTCCGCGAAATCATGTCCTGCTGTCTGGCGCTCGAACAGCCGATGAAAATCGCCTATCTCGGCCCGGAAGGAACCTTCTCCGAATCCGCAGCGCGCAAGCATTTCGGCGGCGCGCCGGATTTCCAGCCGCAAAGCTCGATCGACGAAGTCTTTCACGCGGTCGAAGCGGGCGGTGTCGCATATGGCATCGTGCCGGTGGAAAACTCAACCGAAGGCGCGGTGGGGCGCACGCTCGACCTGCTGCTCGCAAGTCCTGCGCGGATCTGCGGCGAAGTAAAACTTCGCATTCGCCAGCATTTATTGACTCAGGCAAGTTCGCTCGATCAGATCAAGCGGATCTACTCGCATTCGCAGTCGCTCGCGCAATGCCAGGACTGGCTGGCGCGTCATCTGGCGGCGGCCCCGCGCGTGTCTGTGGCAAGCAATGCCGAAGCGGCGCGCATGGCTGCGCAAGACCCCGAAACGGCCGCCATTGCGGGCGAGGCTGCCGGCCAGTTATACGGTCTTGCGCAGCTTGCTTCCGACATCGAGGATGATCCGAACAACACCACGCGCTTTCTCGTCATCGGCCGCCATGATGCAGGCCCCAGCGGCCGCGATAAGACATCGCTGGTCTGTTCAGCGCCCAATCGGCCCGGCGCGGTTTTTCATCTGCTCGAATCTTTCGCAAAGTACGGCGTCAGCATGAGCAAGCTGGAATCGCGGCCCTCAAAAACCGGGCTGTGGGAATACGTGTTTTATGTCGATGTCGAAGGCAATCGCAGCGATCCGTCGCTCGCTCAGGCGCTGACCGATTTGCAAGACCGCGCCGCATTCTTGAAGGTATTAGGCTCTTACCCAGTCGCCGCTCTCTAAGAGGACAGTTTCATGAGTATCGCTCAACGCGCTCCCGAATATATTCGCGCCATTTCGCCCTACATTCCGGGCAAACCGATTTCTGAACTTGCACGCGAAATGGGCCTGCGCGAAGAGGAAGTCGTGAAGCTGGCTTCGAATGAAAATCCGCTCGGCGCAAGCCCGAAAGCGCTTGAAGCCGCGCAGAAAGCGCTCAAAGAAGCCCATCGTTATCCCGACGGCAACGGTTTTGCCTTGAAGACCGCGCTGACGCGCAAGTTCGGTGTCGCACAAGATCAAATTGTGCTGGGCAATGGCTCAAACGATTTACTCGATCTTTGCGCGCGTGCTTTCCTGCATGCCCAAACCTCGGCGATATATTCGCAATATGCTTTTGCGGTTTATCCGTTGGCAGTCAAAAGCGTGGGCGCGCAAGGCATTGAAGTGTTGGCACGGAATTTCGGACATGATCTGCCCGGAATGCTGACGGCCATCCGTTCCGATACGCGGCTTGTTTTCATCGCCAACCCGAACAATCCGACGGGCAATTTTTTGCCGGGCTCCGAAATCGAAGCCTTCCTCGATGCCGCGCCGAGCGATGTGCTGATCGTGCTCGACGAGGCTTATAACGAATACCTCGATCCCGAGCAACGCTATGACGCCGTTGCCTGGCTGGCGAAATATCCGAACCTCGTCATTATTCGAACCTTTTCGAAGATCTACGGACTAGGCGGTTTGCGCGCCGGATACGCGCTCGCCAATCCCGCCGTGGCCGATCTGCTGAACCGCGTGCGCGAACCGTTCAATGTCAATAACGTCGCGCTCGCGGCGGCGGAAGCCGCATTGGGCGATGCGGAATTCCTCTCGCGCAGCCATGCGGTGAATCACGCAGGCAAGGCGCAACTCATCGCCGGCTTGAATGCGCTGGGCTTGGAATTCATTCCGTCATCGGGCAACTTTCTGACTTTCCGCGTTGCGGATACGGCAGCGGTCAATCGCAAACTGCTTGAACAAGGCGTTATCGTGCGTCCGCTTGGCAATTACCAAATGCCCGAATGGCTGCGGGTGACGATCGGCTTGCCCGAAGAGAACGAACGTTTCCTCGCCGCGCTGAAACAGACATTGGGGCGCGCTGCATGAAAGCGTTCAGGCGCGTTGTCATCTGCGGCGTCGGGCTGATCGGCGGCTCGTTTGCGCTCGCGCTCAAGCAGAAAGGGCTGGCCGAAGAAATCGTCGGCCTCGGGCGCACTCAAGCAACGCTGCAACGCGCCAAGGAATTAAAAATTATCGATAGCATCGCGCAGGATTGGGCCGACGCGCTCGCCGGCGCTGACCTGGTTTTGCTCGCGATGCCCGTTGGTCAGACGGCCGCCGCCTTGCAGGCGATGAAGCCCCATTTAGGGCCGGGCACATTGGTGACCGATGCCGGCAGCACCAAACGCGATGTGATCGAAGCGATATATACCCATCTGCAAGAACACCTCACCCAGATCGTTCCCGCGCATCCGATTGCCGGCGCGGAACACAGTGGCCCTGATGCGGCGCGCGCCGATTTGTGCGTGGGGCGCAAAGTGGTGCTGACGCCCTTGGAGGAAAACAGCCCGGAGGCTATCGCACGCGTTTCCGCCGCCTGGGCCGCGACGGGCGGCGTTCTGCACATCATGTCGCCACAGGAGCATGACCGCGTGTTCGCCGCGGTCAGCCATCTGCCGCATCTGTTGGCTTATGCCTTGGTCCATGACGTCGCCGGACGCGCCAATGCCGAACAACTATTCAGCTTCGCCGCGAGCGGTTTCCGGGATTTCACGCGCATCGCGAGCAGCCATCCCGAAATGTGGCGCGACATCTGCGTTTCCAATCGTCACGCCATTCTTGCCGAACTCGATGCTTATTTGACGGAGCTGGCCTGGGTGCGCGCTTTGCTCGTCCAGGGCGATGGAGAATCGCTCGAAACGCTTTTCGACGAAGCGCGCAATGCGCGCAATGCTTGGCTGGCCGGCCAATTCAACGCTTGAGGCCCGGCGTGGAATATCTCGATCTTGCGCCGGCCGTGCGTGCAGAGGGAACTGTCCGGCTTCCCGGCTCGAAAAGCATATCCAACCGGACCTTGCTGCTGGCGGCCTTGGCTTCCGGCCGCACCGAAATCCACGATCTGCTCGCTTCCGACGATACTGCGCGGATGCTCGACGCCTTGAATGCTCTGGGCCTGTCGCCGGAATCGCTGGGTGCGGATGCTTGGGCAGTGCAGGGCGGCGGTGGGCGTTTCCCTGTCAAACAGGCCGATCTTTTTCTCGGCAACGCGGGCACGGCGTTCCGGCCTTTGACGGCCGCGCTTGCGCTCGCAAGCGGGCATTACAGGCTTTCAGGTGTGCCGCGCATGCATGAACGACCAATCGGCGATCTCGTCGATGCCCTGCGCGAGCTGGGCGCTGATATCGGCTACCTTGGCGAACCCGGCTATCCACCGCTGGAAATCAAGCCCGCGCAGATAAAACCCGGCGGCAGCGTGAAGGTTCGCGGCGATGTTTCGAGCCAGTTTCTGACCGCGTTGTTGATGGCATTGCCGACCGCGGGCGTCGCAACCACGATCGAAGTCGTTGGGGAGCTGATTTCCAAACCCTATATCGAAATCACGCTGAATCTGATGGCGCGTTTTGGCGTCGTCGTGCAGCGCGAGGGCTGGTCGCGCTTTAGTGTGCCAGGTTCTGGCTATCGCAGCCCGGGCGGCATTCATGTTGAAGGCGACGCTTCTTCCGCTTCGTATTTCCTCGCGGCCGGAGCAATCGGCGGCGGGCCGGTGCGTGTGGAAGGAGTGGGGCGGACAAGTATCCAAGGCGATGTGAAATTCGCCGAGGCGCTGGAAGCGATGGGGGCCAGGATTACATTGGGTGAAAACTGGATCGAGGCGGCTGCGCCAAAATCGGGCAAATTGCGTGCATTCGAGCGCGATTTCAACCATATTCCTGATGCGGCCATGACATTGGCCGTTGTTGCCTTGTTTGCGGACGGCCCCTGCACGCTGCGCAATATTGCGAGCTGGCGCGTCAAAGAAACCGACCGGATCGCGGCGATGTCCGCCGAACTGCGTAAAGTCGGCGCGATTGTCGAAGAGGGCGACGACTGGCTGCGCGTGCATCCATGTGCGGCGCTTAAGCCGATGACCGCGATCGATACCTACGACGATCACCGCATGGCGATGTGTTTCTCGCTCGTGAGTCTCGGCGGTGTTCCGGTCCGAATCAACGACCCGAAATGCACCGCCAAGACATTTCTGGGATATTTCGATGCGTTTGCATCGGTTTGTAAAAGATAACAAGCTTGATTGCGCAATCCGCAATCAGCTTTTTGAAGTGATATGACTCAGGAACAAACGCTCCACCAATTTCTCGACACCCGTGTGACGGCCGCATTCGCGGCAATTGGCTGCACGGATGCTCCGGCGCTGATTACGCCCGCGGCGCGGCCCGAATTCGGCGACTATCAAGCCAATGGCGTGATGGGTGCGGCCAAGGCGCGCAAGCAGAATCCGCGTGAGCTTGCGCAGCAGCTCGTCACCAAGCTCGACCTTTCGGGCATCGCGAGCAAGGTCGAGATTGCCGGTCCCGGTTTTATCAACATCACGCTCGATCCGGCTTTTCTGGCGCGGCGCGCGGCGGCGGCCTTGGTGCAGGAAAGTCTCGGCGTGCCATATCCGTCCGCACAACGTGTCGTCATCGATTATTCCTCGCCGAATCTCGCCAAGGAAATGCATGTCGGCCACTTGCGCTCGACGATCATCGGCGATGCGCTCGTCCGCGTATTGCGCTTCCTCGGTCATGAGGTGATCGCGCAGAACCATATCGGCGACTGGGGCACGCAGTTCGGGATGCTGACAGCCTTTCTGGTTGAAGTGGAAAAGGGCGTTGATGCCGATATGGCGCTTGGCGATCTTGAGGATTTCTATCGCCGCGCCAAGCAGCGGATGGACGACGATCCCGCTTTTGCCAATACGGCGCGTGAATACGTCGTCAAGCTGCAAGGCGGCGACGCACAAGTCAATGCGTTGTGGCGGCGGTTTCTCGAAGTTTCGATGCACCACTGCGAAGCGGTTTATAAAACGCTCGGAGTGGGATTGACGCGCGCCGATCTGCGCGGCGAAAGCGCCTATAACGCGGCCTTGCCGGGCATTGTCGCCGACTTGCAGGCCAAGGGTCTTGCCGTGACGAGTGAAGGCGCCCAGGTCGTGTTTCTCGACGAGTTCAAGAATAAAGACGGCGAAGCGCAAGCCTATATCGTGCGAAAGCAGGATGGCGGTTATTTGTATGCGACAACCGATTTGGCCGCCGTGCGCTACCGTGTCGATACGCTCAAGGCGAAACGAGTACTGTATGTCGTCGACCAGCGTCAGGGTTTGCACTTTCAACAACTATTTACGCTTTCGCGTAAAGCCGGCTATGCCGACGACAGCGTTGCGCTCGAACACGTCGGCTTTGGCGTCATGCTTGGCGAAGACAACAAGCCGTTCAAAACCCGCTCGGGCGGCACCGTAAAACTGGCTGAGTTGCTTGAGGAGGCAGTCGAACGCGCTTTCGTCCTCGTCTCCGAAAAGAACCCGGAACTCGCCGAGGAAACGCGCTGGGAAATCGCGCGCGCGGTCGGCGTCGGCGCGGTCAAGTATGCAGACCTCTCAAAGAACCGCACGAGCGACTATGTATTTTCATGGGCCTCAATGCTCGCCTTCGACGGCAACACCGCACCCTATCTGCAGTATGCCTATACGCGTGCAGCGAAGGTGTTGCGCGATGCGGGCGAATTCGATGCAAACGCATCCTTGCAACTGCATGAACGCGCCGAGCAAGTGCTTGCGCTCCAGTTATTGCGGTTCGCCGACACATTGAACCTTGTCGCGCGCGATACGGCGCCGCATCATCTTTGCGCGTATTTATTTGAGCTTGCCGTCGTGTTCAGCCGTTTTTACGAAAACTGCCCGGTGCTCAAGAGCGAAGGGGCGTTGCGCGCAAGCCGGCTGCAACTTTGTAGCTTGACGGCGCGCACGCTCAAAACCGGTCTTGGTCTGCTCGGTATTTCGACGCTTGAGGTAATGTAAATGTCGTTGTGGCCTGTGCATGATCCCGAGTTGTTGCAACGCTGGAACTGGAAAGACCGCGCATGAATGCACCCGTGATTGCAGTCGATGGCCCGACCGCTTCGGGCAAAGGCACTGTGGCGACACTGGTGGCGAAAGCCTTGGGTTGGCATATGCTCGATTCGGGGGCGATTTATCGCTTGCTGGCTCTGGCCGCGGACGAGGCCGGTGTTGCTTTGGAGGATGAGGCCGGACTGACTCGCCTTGCCGATAAGCTGGACGTGCGTTTCGGCGAGGAGAGCGTATTTCTTGCGGAGCGCGAGGTTTCGTTCGATTTGCGCCAGGAAGCAACGGGACTTGCCGCTTCGAAGCTCGCGGTTCTCAAAGAGGTGAGAGCCGCGCTGCTGGCGCGTCAGCGGGCATTTCGCATGCCGCCCGGGTTGGTGGCGGATGGGCGCGATATGGGGGCGGTTGTCTTCCCCGATGCGCCCTTGAAGATATTTCTCACCGCGAGTGTCGAATCACGTGCGCAAAGACGTTATAAGCAGTTGATTGAAAAGGGTTTGCCTGCTAATCTTGCCAATCTTTTGCAAGACCTTCGGGAACGGGATGCGCGCGATATGCAGCGTGCGATCGCTCCGCTGAAGCCCTGTGAAGACTCCATCCTCCTGGACACAACGACGCTTTCGATCGACGAAGCCGTCACTTTCGTGCTCCACGAAGCCCAGGCGCGCAAGCTCCAATAGCTCTCGGATGGTCCCGGTTCCGGCCGCAGCCTCATGAGGATGCGGACCGGGTGATTTTTCTTTTTGCCCGCCATGGGGTTACATGGCAACAGGTCCTTTTTATCTATGTCTACATCTGTTCCCGTCCAGGAAGAAAGCTTTGCCGCGCTTTTTGAAGAAAGTCTCGGCCGCCAGGAAATGCGCATCGGTGAAGTTATCACCGCCGAAGTCATGCGCATCGATCAAAACTTCGTCGTCGTCAATGCCGGATTGAAATCCGAAAGCTATGTCTCGATCGACGAATTCCGCAATGATCGTGGCGAAGTGGAAGTGCAACCGGGCGATTACATTCAGGTCGCCATCGAAGCGCTCGAAGATGGTTTCGGCGAAACCCGTCTGTCGCGCGACAAGGCCAAGCGTATCGCTGCCTGGAACTTCCTTGAAGGTGCATTGAACGACGGTTCGCTGGTCAAGGGCGTCGTCACCGGCAAGGTCAAGGGTGGCCTGACCGTCATGACCCACGGTATCCGCGCATTCCTGCCGGGTTCCCTGGTCGATATGCGTCCGGTCAAGGACACCACGCCTTACGAAGGCAAGGAATTCGAATTCAAGGTCATCAAGCTCGACCGTAAGCGCAACAACGTTGTTGTGTCGCGCCGTGCCGTGCTTGAGGCTTCCATGGGTGAAGAGCGCGAGAAGCTGCTCTCGTCGCTGCAGGAAGGCACGATCGTCAAGGGTATCGTCAAGAACATCACCGATTACGGTGCGTTCGTCGACCTGGGCGGTATCGATGGTCTGCTGCACATCACCGATCTGGCATGGCGGCGTGTCCGTCATCCGACCGAAGTGGTTCAGGTCGGTGACGAAGTTTCCGCCAAGGTTCTTAAGTTCGATGCCGAGAAGAACCGCGTCTCCCTGGGCTTGAAGCAGCTCGGCGAAGATCCGTGGGTGGGTATCGCGCGCCGTTACCCGGCGGGCACGCGTCTGTTCGGCAAGGTCACGAACATCACCGATTACGGCGCTTTCGTTGAAGTCGAGCAGGGCATCGAGGGTTTGGTGCACGTCTCCGAAATGGATTGGACCAACAAGAACATCCATCCGACCAAAGTCGTTCAGCTCGGCGACGAAGTCGAAGTGATGATTTTGGAAATCGACGAAGACCGCCGCCGGATCTCGCTCGGCATGAAGCAGTGCATGGCGAACCCGTGGGACGATTTCAGCCAGAACTACAAGAAGGGCGACCGTGTCCGTGGCGCGATCAAGTCGATTACCGACTTTGGCGTGTTCATTGGCTTGGCTGGCGGAATCGACGGCTTGGTCCACTTGTCCGACCTGTCCTGGTCCGCAACGGGCGAAGAGGCGATCCGCAACTTCAAGAAGGGCGATGAAGTCGAGGCCGTCGTGCTCTCGATCGATGTCGAGAAAGAGCGCATTTCGCTCGGCATCAAGCAGCTCGAAGGTGATCCCTTCACCAATTTCATCGCGACTCACGACAAGAACAGCGTTGTGCGCGGCGCGGTGAAAACGGTCGATGCGCGTGGCGCCGTCATTTCGATGGGTGAGGATATCGAAGGCTATCTGCGTGCCTCCGAATACTCGCGCGATCGTGTTGACGACCTGTCGCAGCTTCTGAAGGTTGGCGATAACGTTGAAGCGATGATCATCAACCTGGATCGCAAGACCCGTTCGATCAACCTTTCGATCAAGGCGAAGGATCAAGCTGAGCAGAACGAAGCCATGAGCAGACTGGCTTCCGACACCAATGCGGCTTCCGGCACCACCAATTTGGGTGCGCTGCTGAAAGCCAAGCTCAACAATCCGCAGCACTAAGCCCGTGCCGTCATGACGAAGTCGGAGTTGATAGAGCGTCTGGCCCAGCGTTTTCCGCAGCTTGGCGTGAAGGATGCCGACTACGCCGTGAAGGTGATTCTCGATGCGATGACCACGTCCCTTGGGCAGGGGGATCGCATCGAAATCCGGGGTTTCGGCAGTTTTGCGTTGAGCTATCGTCCGCCCCGGACGGGACGCAATCCGAAATCCGGCGACAAGGTGTCGGTTCCCCAGAAATGGGTGCCGCATTTCAAGGCCGGTAAGGAGTTGCGCGAACGGGTAGACGACGTGGTGGGTTCATAAATAGAAACGAAAAGAGGGAGGCGGCGCAAGCCGCCTTCTTTTTTGTCTGCGCCTACTGGATAATCTAATCATGCGAGTATTGGTCTGGTTCCTGCGAGGGCTGGTGTTCTTCATTCTGCTTGGCTTCGCGCTAAAGAATGATGCGATCGTGACCCTGCATTTTTTCTTCGAATCGGAATGGCGTCTGCCTCTGATCGTGGTCATTCTGTTTGCGTTTGCCGCAGGGCTTTTGCTTGGCGTAACCGCGGCCGTGATCAATCTTCTGCATCAGCGGCGCGAGATCCAACGTCTTAAAGAGGCGGCACCTCCCACGGAAGCGCCTGGCGTGCGTGAGCGTCCCAGCCCGGTGGACTATCCCCGCTCAATCGAATAATGATTCATGGACTTTGAATTCACTCCGGTCTGGCTTCTTGCGCTGCCGATAGCGTTTGGTTTGGGATGGCTTGCCGCCCGCATCGATATTCGTCACCTCGTGCGCGAATCGCGCGCCCTGCCGCGTTCTTATCTCGCGGGTTTGAATTTTCTTCTGAACGAACAGCCCGACAAGGCGATCGACGCCTTTCTCGAAGCGGTCAAGATCGATCCTCAAACGGTCGAATTGCATTTTGCGCTGGGTAATTTGTTTCGCCGGCGCGGCGAGATCGACCGCGCGATCCGCATGCATCAAACCTTGGTCGATCGGGACGATTTGAATGCCGAGCAGCGCGCCCAAGCGCTTTCCGAGCTTGGCCAGGATTTCCTCAAGGCGGGGTTGCTCGATCGCGCGGAAGCCGTTTTCGTAAAACTGCGCGAAACGGGGCTGCGGCAAGTTGCCCTGAAGCAGTTGCTTGAACTTTATCAGCAGGAAAAAGATTGGCAAAAAGCCATTGAGGTTGCCAAATCTTTACCGAATACGGATAGCACGCTGATGCTGCGCGAGATCGCCAACTTCCATTGCGAACTGGCGCTCGATGCGCTGGCGCGCGGGCATTTCGACGAATCCGAAAAGCAATTGGAGCGCGCTTTCGCTGTCAATCGGCAGAGCGTGAGAGCCAGCATCATTCTAGGCGATCTGCGGCTGGCAAAAGGCGATGCGCGCGGAGCGTTGGAGGCTTGGCAGCAGATCGAGCGGCAGAATCCGATCTACATCGCAATGGTGGCCGAGCGGATGATGGAAGCCTTCCGTCGTCTTGACGACCAAGCCTCGGGCGTCCAGTTATTGCATTCTTATTTTGAACGCTACCCCTCGCTCGATTTGCTCGATGCGGTGTTTCAATGGGAGCTTGAGCGTGACGGCCCGCAGGCGGCTTATGCGCTGGTGCGTGAGGAACTGCGTCGGAATCCGACCGTATTGGGGCTGGATAAATTGCTCGAAGCGGCTGTGCTGACGGCAAGCCCTGAACAACGCCAGGATATTGAATTAATCAAGGGTTTGATTCATACCCATACGCGACGCGTGGCGCGCTACCGCTGTGAGGATTGCGGCTTCAAGGCGCGCCAGTTCTATTGGCGATGCCCGGCATGCGGCGGCTGGGAAACCTATCCGCCGCGCCGTACCGAAGAATTCGATCTGACACCTTAAAGTGTGCTGACATGGGTCGCCTGAAGGAAAGTTTGCAATGAAAATCACCGTCATCGGAACGGGTTATGTGGGATTGGTATCCGGAGCCTGTCTGGCTGAGATGGGCAACGACGTGCTGTGTCTGGACCTTGATCCAAACAAAATCCAGATCTTGAAGGAGGGCGGCGTCCCGATTCACGAACCAGGGATCGAGCATATTGTTGCGCGCAATGTGGCCGCGGGACGCTTGCACTTTACGACCGAGGTTGAAGAAGCGGTGCGTTTCGGGACAATCCAAATGATTGCGGTCGGCACGCCGCCGGATGAAGATGGCTCGGCTGATTTGCAATACGTGCTGGCCGCCGCACGGAATATCGGCCGCCTGATAAATGATTATAAGGTCATCGTCGACAAGAGCACGGTTCCTGTCGGTACGGCGGATAAGGTGCATGCTGCGATTGCCGAAGAGTTGCAGGCGCGCGGCGTAAACATCGAATATTCGGTGGTTTCCAATCCGGAGTTTTTGAAGGAAGGCGCCGCTGTCGAAGATTTCATGAAGCCCGACCGTATCGTCATCGGCGCCGAGGACGAGCGCGCAATTTACTTGATGCGCGCGCTTTATGCGCCGTTCCAGCGTAATCACCATAAGCTTGTCGTGATGGACTTGCGCTCGGCCGAACTGACGAAATATGCGGCGAATGCAATGCTCGCAACGCGGATTTCTTTCATGAACGAGCTGGCCCTGCTCGCGGAACAGCTCGGCGCAGATATTGAGCTTGTGCGCCAAGGGATTGGTTCGGACCCGCGTATCGGCTACCACTTTCTTTATGCGGGCTGTGGTTACGGCGGGTCCTGCTTTCCCAAGGACGTGAAAGCTTTGATCAAAACCGCGGCGGATGCTGGCCAGGGGCTTAAGGTTTTAGAGGCGGTCGAAGTAGCGAACGACACACAGAAGCGGGTGCTTGTCGACAAGATCGTGAAACGCTTCGGCGAAAACCTCAAAGGCAAATGTTTCGCGCTGTGGGGGCTGGCGTTCAAGCCGAATACCGACGACATGCGTGAAGCGACAAGCCGTGTGGTTGTCGAAGAACTTTTCAAACGCGGCGCGACGATTCGCGCTTACGATCCGGTCGCAATGCAGGAAGCGCAGCGAATTTTTGGCTCAGACGCGCGGCTCAGTTATGCGAGCAGCCCGGTCGACGCGCTTGAACAGGCCGATGCGCTTGTAATCGTGACCGAGTGGAAAGAGTTTCGCAGCCCGGATTTCGAGCGGATCAAAACGCTTCTTAAAACGCCGGTGATTTTCGATGGGCGCAATCTCTACGATCCGAAATTGCCGCGCAGTTTCGGCATCGAATATCAACCGATCGGCCGTCCCTGATGCGTCATTTACCTGCTTTGCCCGATACGCGTTGCGCACGCGTACTGATTGTTGGCGATGTCATGCTGGACCGTTACTGGTTCGGGGATGTCAGCCGAATTTCGCCCGAAGCGCCGGTTCCCGTCGTCAAGGTTGAGCGCTGTGAAGAACGCCCCGGCGGGGCCGCAAACGTTGCATGCAATGCGGCGAGTCTGGGCGCCGCGAGCGCTTTACTTTCGGTGGTCGGGCCGGACGAACCGGCTCAAGCGCTCAGGCGTTTGTTGAAACAGTATGAGGTTGATGCTTCATTGCGAGCCGACGAAGCCTTGTCAACAACGATCAAATTGCGTGTAATCGGCCGCCAGCAGCAGCTCTTGCGGATCGATTTCGAAACCTGGCCGACCCATGAGGCATTGCAGGCTACCTTTTCCGATTACCGTCAGCGGCTCCCAAACAGCGATGTTGTCGTGCTGTCCGATTATGGAAAAGGCGGCCTCACGCATGTGGCGGAGATGATTTCGCTCGCGCGCGCAGAAGACAAGCCTGTGCTCGTCGATCCGAAAGGCTATGACTACAGCCGTTACCGCGGCGCGACCCTGCTGACGCCGAACCGTTCGGAACTGCAACAGGTCGTCGGCAAGTGGAAAGACGAGGCGGACTTGATTCGGCGCGCTCAGTCCTTGCGTGAAGAGCTTGAGCTGGAGGCGTTGCTCGTGACGCGCTCGGAGGAGGGGATGACGCTCTTTCGCGCCGACGGCGTGACGCACGAAGCGACGCGCGCGCGCGAGGTTTATGACGTTTCGGGCGCCGGCGATACGGTCATCGCAACGCTTGCCGTCATGTTGGCGGCGGGCTCATCGATGGTGGATGCGATGCGCTGGGCCAATCATGCAGCGGGAATCGTCGTTGGCAAGCTTGGCGCCGCCGCCGTAAGCTTGGACGAAATCAAGATTCCAGATTGAGGAGAAGTGCGATGGCGCGTTATTACGTGGTAACCGGCGCGGCCGGCTTCATCGGATCGAACATCGTGGCTGGGCTCAACGCCCAGGGCATCGACAACATCATCGCCGTCGACAACCTGACGCGCGGCGACAAATTCAAAAATCTTGTCGGATGCGAAATCGCGGATTACCTCGATAAAAAGGTTTTCCTGGAAATGATCGAGGCCGGCGAACTCGACGACTCGGTTGAAGCCATTCTCCATCAAGGCGCTTGTTCCGACACGATGGAGCAGGACGGCCAATACATGATGGAGAATAACTACCGCTATTCGCTGGAGTTGCTGCGCTTTTGTCTGGACCAGGAGGCGCAGTTTCTCTATGCCTCGTCCGCGTCGGTCTATGGCGGCGGAAAAGTTTTCCGCGAAGCGCCGGAATTCGAAGCGCCGCTGAATGTTTATGCGTACTCGAAGTATCTCTTCGATCAAGTCATACGGCGGACGCTGAACGATCCGGGGACTCAGATCGCGGGCTTCCGTTACTTCAACGTGTATGGACCGAACGAACAGCACAAAGGCCGCATGGCTTCGGTTGCCTACCATTTCTTCAACCAATACCGCGAGCATGGCAAAGTCCGTTTGTTCGAAGGCATCGACGGATACGGGAACGGCGAGCAGCGGCGCGATTTTGTTTTCGTCGAAGACATCGTGCGCACGAATCTTTATTTCCTTGAAAACCCCGGCCTGTCGGGTATTTTCAACCTTGGCACGGGCAAGGCGCAGAGTTTCAACGATGTCGCCGTCGCGACGATCAATGCGTGCCGCGCCGCGAAAAGCGAAACTGCCTTGTCCTTGGATGCGCTGCGCAACGCCGGGATAATTGAATACATTCCGTTCCCTGACGCGCTGAAGGGTAAATACCAGAGTTTTACCGAAGCGGATCTCTCGCTACTGCGCGCCGCTGGCTATGAGCACGCTTTCCATGATGTTGCGAGTGGGGTTTCGAAATATGTGGCGACATTGATCGAACGGGCTCAGTAATGAAGGGGGATTTCGAGTTCAAGACGCTGGAAGACTGTGTCGGTCATACGCCGCTTGTCCGTTTGAAGCGTATCGTCGCTGGCCGCGGCAACGTGATTCTCGCCAAATTGGAAGGCAATAATCCCGCCGGCTCGGTCAAGGATCGTCCCGCGCTATCGATGATCCAGCGCGCCGAGGCGCGTGGCGACATTAAACCCGGTGATTGCCTGATCGAAGCAACGAGCGGCAATACGGGGATTGCATTGGCGATGGCGGCCTCGATGCGCGGCTATCGGATGATTCTTGTGATGCCGGAGAACCAGAGTACCGAGCGCCGCCAAACGATGCGGGCGTTTGGCGCCGAATTGGTTCTGACGCCGCGCCAGGGCGGAATGGAAATGGCTCGTGATGTCGCCGAACAAATGCGCGATGAAGGACGAGGCGTCATTCTCGACCAATTTGCAAACCCGGATAACCCGCTTGCTCATTACGAAGGAACCGGGCCTGAAATTTGGGAACAGACCGGCGGCCGGATCACCCATTTGGTCAGCAGCATGGGAACGACCGGAACGATCATGGGTATATCCCAGTTCCTCAAGGAAAAAAATCCGGCGATACAAATCGTCGGTTGTCAGCCGGAGGACGGTTCGCAGATTCCAGGTATCCGCAAATGGCCCGAGGAATATCTGCCGCGGATTTTCGAGCGGCAACGCGTCGACCGCATCGAAAGCGTGACACAGGCTGATGCAGAGGAAATGACGCGCCGGCTTGCACGCGAGGAGGGCGTCTTTGCCGGGATTTCTTCCGGCGGCGCCATGGCGGTTGCGCTGCGCATCGCAGAAACACTCGAAAACGCAGTGATCGTTTCGATTGTCTGCGATCGTGGTGATCGCTATCTTTCGACCGGCGTTTTCCCCGCGTAGACGGTATGTCTGCAACTCTTGTTCTGAGCGTAGAGACGATTCCGGACATCAACCGGATTCGGCGTCTCTTCGCGCTGGATGCCACGCTCTCGGATAACGAAGTTGCCGAATACGCATTCCAACGGCAACGCGCACAAAGCGGCAACGACCATCTGCCCTTTCATTTGCAGCAAATACAGGTCGTATCTTGTGTTTTGCGGACACCGGAGCGTTTTGAGGTCTTTTCGTTTGTTGGTGAAGAGGCCGCTTTGCTGCAAGCCGTGTGCGACACGGTTAAACGCTGCGAGCCCCAGATCGTCGCGTGGGACGCGCTTGATCGCATTCGCCCGCTTTTTCTCTGCCGTGGGATGCTGTTGAATATTGAGGGCGGTATTCACTGGAATCTCACTGAAAAAGCGCGGGCTCCCTGCTTCGGTTCTGCTGAAGCGCTACGAACGGAAATCCCTCTGTTTGATCTTGAACGGCAGCTCGAAGCTCCAAATATGCCTTCTCGGCTGCCGGTGCTTGCGCAACTCATGGGATATCCGGCTCAGAGCGAGCCGGAAGCAGCGCATGCCTGGCGTTTGTGCGCAGAAGAACATGTAGTAGATTTACAGATCACATGCGAACAGCGCGCTTTAACGACTTATCTGATCTTCCTGCGCATGCTTCAGGCCCAAGGGCAATTAGACGTTCAAAGCAGAGTCGCGGAAGAAGGTTTCTTGCGCCAACAATTAGCGCAAATGACAATCCCTGGAACTGTGCGCTTTTTACAGGATTGGCGTCCCTAAAGGCGAAGCGTGGAAAAAGTCTTTGACTTACCAATGTATCGGTCTATAATAGCTAGCTCTTCAGGCGCGTAGCTCAGCTGGTTAGAGCACCACCTTGACATGGTGGGGGTCGTTGGTTCGAGTCCAATCGCGCCTACCAAATTCTGAAGGGGAGCAAAATGTTTTTCCGAACTACGGCTGCGGTTTTATAAAATCGTAATCGAGTTCGCTTTGCTTCTAGCAATAAAGAAAAAGTGCGGCTCGTCCGCACTTTTTTTTCGTCCGTAATCCGGAGATTCAAAATGCCCAATATCCGCTTGCCCGACGGCTCCATTCGCTCTTTCGACGCCCCGCCGACAGTGGCTGAAGCTGCCACCAGCATCGGCTCCGGTTTGGCGAAGGCCGCTCTGGCTGGAAAAGTGGACGGGCGTTTGGTCGACACCTCCTATCGCATCGAACGCGACAGCGATCTCGCAATCGTTACGGATAAAGATGCCGACGGTCTTGAAATTGTCCGCCATTCAATGGCGCATCTTCTGGCTTACGCCGTCAAACAGCTTTTCCCCGAAGCCCAGGTGACGATTGGTCCCGTCATCGAAAATGGCTTCTATTACGACTTTGCCTATTCCCGTCCTTTCACACCTGAAGATTTGACGAAAATCGAACAGCGTATGGCCGAGTTGGCGAAAAAGGATTTTCCAGTTGCGCGGGAGGATTGGGATCGCGACGCGGCCATCGAGTTCTTCAAATCGATCGGCGAGCTTTATAAATCTGAAATCATCGGCGACATTCCCGCGGGCGAAACGATTTCGCTGTATCGCGAAGGCGATTTCGTCGACCTCTGTCGCGGCCCGCATGTGCCTTCGACGGGGAAGCTGAAGCACTTCAAGCTGATGAAAGTGGCCGGCGCTTACTGGCGCGGCGATGCGAAGAATCAACAGCTTCAACGCATCTATGGCACGGCTTGGGCGAAGAAAGAAGAGCTTGACGCCTATCTGCATATGCTCGAAGAAGCGGAAAAGCGCGATCACCGCCGTCTCGCAAAAACGCTGGATCTTTTCCACTTGCAGGACGAAGCGCCCGGCATGGTGTTCTGGCATCCGAAGGGCTGGACGCTCTGGCAGCAGGTCGAGCAATACATCCGGGCGCGCCTTAATCACTCGGGCTATGACGAGGTACGCACGCCGATGGTGATGGATCGGGTGCTTTGGGAGCGCTCGGGCCACTGGGAAAACTACCGTGAAGTGATGTTCACAACCGAGTCGGAAAAGCACGATTACGCCATTAAGCCGATGAATTGCCCAGGCCATGTACAAATTTTCAATCATGCCCTGCGTTCGTACCGCGATTTACCGATGCGGCTCGCCGAGTTCGGCTCATGCCATCGCAACGAGCCTTCGGGCGCGTTGCATGGCTTAATGCGCGTGCGCGGTTTTGTACAGGACGACGCGCATATCTTCTGCACGGAAGATCAGATCGAGGGCGAAGCGAAGACGTTCGACGCACTGCTAATGAGCGTTTACAAAGACTTTGGCTTCCATGATGTCGCCGTCAAGCTCGCATTGCGGCCTGACAAACGCGCCGGCGGCGACGATGTTTGGGATAAAGCCGAAAATGGTCTGCGCGCCGCGCTGCAAGCTTCGGGCAAGAGCTGGGAAGAACTGCCGGGCGAAGGCGCTTTCTATGGCCCCAAAATCGAGTATCACATCAAGGACGCGCTTGGCCGCTCCTGGCAGTGTGGCACCTTGCAACTTGATTTTGTGCTGCCGGAACGGCTCCACGCCGAGTATGTCGCCGAAGACAATTCACGCCGTCGTCCGGTCATGCTGCACCGCGCAATCCTCGGTTCGCTTGAGCGCTTTATCGGTATCCTGATCGAGAACTTCTCGGGCAATTTCCCGCTGTGGCTGGCTCCGATTCATGCGGTAGTCATGAATATCTCCGAGCACCAGGCCGATTATGCCGGGGAAATCACGCAATCCTTGGTTGATGCGGGCTTCAGGGTTGAAGCGGATTTGCGGAGCGAGAAAATTACCTATAAAATCCGCGAGCATAGCTTGCAAAAGCTGCCGTATCAGCTGGTCGTCGGAGAGAAGGAAAAGGCGGCCGGTGTGGTGGCCGTGCGCGCGAGGGGTGGTCAGGATCTAGGCCAGATGTCGCTTGAAGAGCTTATCAAGCGCTGGCGTTCCGAGATTGCTGCCCGTAGCGGCACGGCTTGATTTTTTATTTTCGGAGAAAATCACCATCGCTCAAGAAAAGTCGTCGCTGCGTCTGAATGGGGAAATCGGCGTTCCCGAAGTGCGCTTGGTCGGTATTGAAGGCGAACCCATTGGGATTGTGCCGACGCGGCAAGCGCTCTTCATGGCGGAAGAAGCCGGAGTTGATCTCGTAGAAATCGCGCCGCAGGCCAAACCGCCAGTTTGTCGTTTGATGGATTACGGCAAATTCAAGTATCAAGAAGCCAAGAAAGCGCACGAAGCCAAGCTCAAACAGAAGCAGATCCAGGTCAAGGAAGTAAAGTTTCGTCCGGGTACGGACGAAAACGATTACCAGATCAAGCTGCGCAACATGACGCGTTTCCTCGAAGAAGGGGACAAAGTCAAAGTGACACTACGCTTCCGCGGCCGTGAAATGGCGCACCAGGAATTCGGTGTGCGGCAGTTGGAGCGGGTTAAGTCTGATCTTGAAGCCTTTGGGGTGGTAGAGCAATTTCCGAAGCTCGAAGGTCGTCAGATGGTGATGGTTCTGGCGCCAACAAAGAAAAAGCATTAATAACCGGATTTCAGGGTATCGGTTTCGATATTCGAAATAGTGCGAACGTAAGTTCGTACAAAAATAAGTGGCTTGAGGTACAGAAAGCGCCCGTGTAGTCGGGCCACCTTCAGTCATCGACTAAACAGTATGGAGTATGTTTCATGCCCAAAATGAAAACCAAGAGCGGCGCCAAGAAGCGCTTCAAGGTCCGCTCCAGCGGCAGCATCAAGCGTTCCCAGGCGTTCAAGCGCCACATCCTGACCAAGAAGACCACGAAGGTGAAGCGTCATCTGCGTGGTATGGAATCGGTCCATGATTCGGACGTCGCACAAGTCCGTTCAATGTTGCCTTACGCATAATCCAGGAGGAACCAGATGTCCCGCGTCAAACGTGGTGTTACGGCACGCGCCCGTCACAAAAAAGTACTCGATCAGGCCAAGGGTTATCGCGGCCGCCGCAAGAACGTCTACCGCATCGCCAAACAGGCGGTGATGAAGGCCGGACAATACGCTTATCGCGACCGTCGTCAGCGCAAGCGTCAGTTCCGCGCCTTGTGGATTGCACGTATCAACGCTGCGGCGCGTGAATTGGGCATGCCGTACAGCAAATTCATGAATGGCCTGAAAAAGGCTTCGATCGACATCGATCGTAAAGTGCTGGCCGATCTGGCTGTGTTCGACAAGCCCGCTTTTGCGGCGATTGCGAACCAGGCCAAGGCCCAACTCGCTGCGTAAGTTTGCGTAGCTGAAGAAAAGGAGGCCTGGCCTCCTTTTTTTTTCCTTGTCTTCGCGGAAGTGTGTTCGTGGATCAATTGGAAAAGCTGGTTTCTCAGGCCATTGCAGATTTTGAGGCTGCGCGCGACGCCAATAGCCTCGAACAGGCCAAGGCGCAATATCTCGGCAAGAGCGGTTCGCTGAGTGAATTGCTTAAAGGGCTCGGAAAAATGGAGCCGGAGGCGCGCCGCGAAGCGGGGGCCGCGATCAATCGCGCCAAAGCAGCCGTTGAGCAGGCGCTCGAAGCGCGGCGCGATGCGTTGCGCCAAGCTGCGCTTGAGGCGCAGCTCGCCGCCGAAGCGCTCGATGTGACCTTGCCGGGCCGCGGTCGCGGCCACGGTGGTCTGCATCCGGTGACGCGCACGCTTGAGCGTATCGAGCAACTCTTCGCCTCAATTGGTTTCGCGGTCGCCGATGGCCCCGAGATCGAGAGCGATTGGTACAACTTCACTGCGCTGAACACGCCGGAAAATCATCCCGCGCGCTCGATGCACGACACCTTCTATTTGCAGGATGCCGACAAGGTTTTGCTGCGCACGCATACGAGCCCGGTGCAAGTGCGCTATATGCACCAGCATGTCGAGCGCTATAAAGATCTGGCGACGATGCCCGAGATTCGGATCATCGCGCCGGGCCGCGTCTATCGCGTGGATTACGATGCGACCCATTCGCCGATGTTCCATCAGATTGAAGGTCTCTGGGTTGGCGAGCGAGTCAGCTTCGTAGATCTGAAAGGTGTCGTTGCCGAATTTCTGCGCCGTTTCTTCGAAACCGATGAGCTTCAGTTGCGTTTCCGTCCCTCTTTCTTCCCCTTTACCGAACCTTCGGCTGAAATCGATTTCGCGTTCATGAGCGGCCCGAACAAAGGTAAGTGGCTCGAAATCGCCGGCTGCGGCGTGGTGCACCCGAATGTGCTGCGCCATGGCGGTATCGACCCGGAGCGTTACACCGGCTTTGCATTCGGCATGGGCTTGGATCGCCTCACGATGCTGCGTTACGGTGTCGACGATTTACGTCTTTTCTTCGAAAACGATCTGCGTTTTCTCAGCCAATTCAGGTAAGCCATGCAGTTCTCCGAAAACTGGTTGCGTAGTTTTGTCGATCCTGCGCTCGATTCCGTAGCTCTGAGTCATTTACTCACGATGGCCGGCCTTGAAGTCGAAGAAGCCGTGCCGGTTGCGCCCGCATTCTCCGGCGTCGTTGTCGCGCGGATCGTGGAAGCAATGCAGCATCCGAACGCCGATCGACTGCGTGTGTGCAAGGTTGATGCCGGCGCCGGTGAGCTGCTGCAAATCGTCTGCGGCGCGCCGAATGCCGCGGCAGGCATGAAAGTACCGTGCGCGAAAGTCGGCGCGGTCTTGCCCGGCGATTTTCGGATCAAGGCGGCCAAGCTGCGCAATGTTGAGTCTTTCGGCATGCTGTGTTCTGAGAGAGAACTCGGCATATCCGATTCGCACGAAGGTTTGCTTGCACTTGCGGACGATGCGGTTGTCGGCATGGACATTCGGGAAGCGCTTGCGCTGAACGACACCTTGTTCACAATCAAGCTCACGCCGAATCGTCCCGATTGTCTTTCGCTGCTTGGCGTTGCGCGGGAAGTTGCGGCATTGACGGGTTCGCCGCTCAAGCAGCCGGAAATCAAACCGGCAGCCGCGACGCATGACGTCACCCGGGAAATCGTGCTCGAAGCGCCAGACGGTTGTCCGCGCTATTTGGGGCGCGTGCTGCGTGATGTCGACCCGACGAAGCCGACGCCGGAATGGATGGTGCGCCGACTTGAGCGCTGCGGCCTGCGTTCGATCAGCGCGATCGTTGACGTCACAAATTATGTGATGCTCGAACTTGGGCAACCGCTGCATGCTTTCGACAATGCAAAACTCACGGGCTCGGTGCGTGTGCGCTGGGCGCGCGAGGGCGATTCGCTCGTGCTGCTGAATGGCGATGAAGTCAAGCCCGATACGCGCACCCTGTTGATTGCCGATGATGCCGGTCCGCTTGCACTCGCCGGCGTAATGGGCGGCGATGCAAGCAGCGTTACCGACGCAACACGTGAGGTTTTCCTTGAGAGCGCATTCTTCCAGCCCGATGCGGTCGTCGGCCGGGCGCGCGCTTATGGCTTTGCTTCCGATGCTTCGCACCGTTTTGAACGCGGCGTCGATTTCGAACTTGCCGGCCGCGCCATTGAGCGCGCCACTGAACTGATTATTTCGATCTGCGGCGGCGGAGCCGGCCCGGTGTGCGAGGCGGTTGTGCGCGATGCGCTGCCGAAACGGTCGCGCTTGGGCGTGCGTGTTGCACGCGCCGCGCAAGTTATCGGCATCCCGTTTACTGCGGCGCAAGTCGCCGACATTTTGGGCCGGCTTGGGATGCCTGTAGCCATCGAAGGCGAACGTGTTTTCGTTGAACCCGCTTCGTATCGCTTCGATCTGAATATCGAAGAGGATCTGATCGAAGAGATCGCCCGGATACATGGCTATGAGGCGATTCCCGACAGCCTGCCGCAGGGGGCGCTTGAAATGCTGCCCTTGCCGGAAGAGCGGCGCAGCGTTGTAAGACTGCGGCGCGAACTTGCCGCGCGCGAGTACCAGGAAGTCATCAATTACGCTTTCGTCGAAGAAGCCTGGGAGCGGGATTTCTGTGGAAACACTGATCCGATTCGTCTCGCCAATCCGATCGCAAGCCAGCTTTCGGTGATGCGCTCAAGCCTGTTGGGCGGTCTTGTCGGCACGCTTTCGGCCAATCAGCGCCGGCGCGCTACGCGTGTTCGTCTGTTCGAAATCGGCCGTTGTTTTGAAAAAAATAAAAATGGCCGACCTGTCGAAGGCTATGACCAACCGCAGCGTTTAGCCGTGTTGGCATGGGGGATGGCAGAGCCGGAGCAATGGGGCCTCGATGCGCGCAAGGTCGATTTTTATGATGTCAAAGCCGACCTCGAATCCTTGCTGGAAGGCAAACGGATTGAATTTCGGCGGATCAATCATCCCGCCTTGCATCCGGGGCGTGCTGCGGAAGTTGTTTGTGCAGGCCGGGCGGTCGGTTGGATCGGCGAGCTTCACCCTAATTGGGTGCAGCGCTACGAATTGGGAACAGCGCCGGTAGCGTTCGAATTGGAGTTGGACGTCGCGCTTGAACAGTCTTTGCCTGTCTTTGTGACACCGTCAAAGTTTCCGCCCGTCATGCGCGATATCGCGCTGGTGGTGAAAGCTGCCATACCTGTTGCAGAAATTCTTGCAACGTTTGAAAGTGTGCCCCTGGATATCGTCCAGGCAATTGATATATTTGACGTTTACCAAGGGAAAGGTATCGCGGAAGAGAGCAAGAGTGTTGCCTTCAGGGTGCGCTTCCAACATACTGACCGAACGCTGGAGGATGCCGAAGTGGATGTTGCGATTGCAACGCTGGTGGCTCGCGTTGGCGAACGGCTGGGCGCTCAACTGAGGAGTTGATGACGTGTCAATGACGCTGACGAAAGCAGAACTCGCCGATTTTCTTTTCGAAAAAGTCGGCTTGAATAAGCGTGAAGCCAAAGAAATGGTCGACGCTTTCTTTGACGAAATTCGTAATGCACTGGAACATGGCGATACGGTCAAATTGTCGGGTTTCGGTAATTTCCAATTGCGCGACAAGCCCCAGAGGCCTGGACGAAATCCCAAAACCGGCGAAGAAATACCTATCACCGCAAGGCGGGTCGTGACTTTCCATGCGAGTCAGAAGCTCAAATCCGCCGTTGAAAAACTGAACAACAACAGTGCAAATGTCGCCTCACAACGCGCCGCCTGACTCAAGCGAGCTTCCGCCGATCCCTCCCAAGCGCTATTTCACGATTGGCGAGGTCAGCGATTTGTGCGGAGTAAAACCGCATGTGCTCAGATATTGGGAGCAGGAATTTACTCAACTCAAGCCGGTTAAACGCCGCGGCAATCGGCGTTATTACCAGCATCATGAAGTGCTTTTGGTACGCCGGATCCGTGAATTGCTCTATCAAGACGGTTTCACCATCAATGGCGCGCGTCATCGTCTCGAGGAAATCGCGGAGATGTCGCATGACGAGGCAGAGCGCCAAGAACGCTCAAAAGCTTTGATGGGCGCAATTCGCGCCGAACTTTTAGATGTGTTGACGCTCTTAAAGGCATCATAAACGGCAGCAGTTTTCATAATAGCTGCTATAATGGCTGCTTGTGTCGGGGCGTAGCGCAGCCTGGTAGCGCACTTGCATGGGGTGCAAGGGGTCGCGAGTTCGAATCCCGCCGCCCCGACCAAATTTCCCTACCGCTCTCTCAACCGAATCCCGATCTGACGAGCGTTGTCCGATGCGAATCCTGCTAAGCAACGACGACGGCTATTTCGCTCCCGGAATCGCCGCTCTGGCGGATTCACTCGCGCGAATTGCCGAAGTCCATGTCGTCGCACCCGAGCGTGATCGCAGTGGTGCGTCGCATTCTTTGACCTTAGATCGTCCTTTATTTGTCCGCCGTGCGGCGAACGGGTTTCAGTTCGTCAATGGCACGCCAACCGATTGCGTTCACCTTGCGGTGACGGGTTTGCTCGACAAACGTCCCGATCTGGTCCTGTCCGGCATCAATCATGGTGCCAACATGGGCGATGATACGATTTATTCGGGCACCGTCGCCGCGGCGATGGAAGGTTATCTGCTTGGCATTCCTGCCATTGCAGTATCGCTCGTGGGGCGCGAGGGAAGTCATTTCAAAACGGCTGGAGAGCTTGCTTGCCAGTTCGTCGAACGCGTCATCACTCGCCCGCTGCGACAGCCTTTCTTGCTCAATCTGAATGTGCCCGATATCCCCCTCGATGAATTGTGCGGTTGGCGCACGACTCGTCTGGGACGCAGGCATACGGCTGAGCCTGTTGTGCGGGCGACGAACCCTCGCGGGGATACAGTGTATTGGGTGGGCGCCGCGGGAGCGGCAGCGGACGCTGGGGAAGGAACGGATTTTCATGCGGTCGCCGACAAATGTGTGTCGGTTACACCGCTGCAAGTCGATCTTACGCATAGCGGCCGCTTGTCTGAAATCGCGGATTGGTTGAGCTCATGACGACTTCGAGGACGAATGCCGCAAATGCTGTCCGCGCCCGGGCGAGGATGGTCGAAGGTCTGCGTGCGCAAGGCATTCGGAATGAGCGCGTGCTTACGGCGATGAACCAAATTCCGCGCCATCTCTTCGTTCAGGAAGCCCTTGCCAGCCGGGCTTATGAGGATACGGCGCTTCCCTTGGGCTTTCAGCAGACGATCTCGCAACCCTTTATCGTTGCGCGGATGATCGAGCTTTGCGGACAAGGACGCGAGCTTGGGAAAACACTCGAAGTCGGCGCGGGCTGCGGTTATCAGGCGGCGGTTTTATCTTGCATGGCGCAAGAGGTTTACGCGATTGAGCGGATTCGTGGTTTGCTTGAGCGTGCCAAGAATAATTTGCGCCCTTTGCGTTTACCGAATGTGCGTTTGAAATATGCCGATGGCAGTCTGGGCCTTCCTGAGGCGGCGCCTTTCGATACGATTATCGTAGCGGCGGCGGCAGTCCAGGTTTCTAAAATATGGCTCGATCAATTGGCTCCTGGAGGGCGTTTGGTGTTGCCTCTTGGCAATACGGAACAAATATTGGTGTTGATCGAGCGACAAGCTACAGGCGGTTTTAAAGAAACGCGGTACGATGCGGTTCGCTTCGTACCGCTACTCACGGGAACAGAATGAAGGGGATACAGTCTATCTTGCGCTCCGCTGCATCGTTGACGGTGCTGCTGATCTTGGCCGCTTGTGCGAGCACAAGCAAGGCGCCTGTTGAAGGACGAGGAGCAGCCGGCGTTACTAAAAACGAGGGTGTCGAATCGGCGCCTGTGGTCGCCCGGCCTGGCTACTACATTGTCAAGAAGGGCGATACGCTTTTTAATATCGCGCTTGAGAATGGACAGGATTGGCGAGACATCGTTAGTTGGAATGGGCTCGACAACCCGAATTTGATTCTGGTTGGCCAAGAATTGCGGGTAAGACCGCCCGATGGCAGCACATCCAAAGCGGTGGCGGGGAGCGGTCAGGGGATCGAATCTCGTCCGCTCGAACCGAAGTCAGGTACAACTTCCAGTGCTACCGCAACGAAACCTGATGACGGCGTGCGGCGCGAGCCTCGCGGCGGCAAGCAGCCTTATTCGGATCAAGCGTTTGCAACGGCCCAGAAGACCGATGAGGCTCTACGTCTAGCCGCGAAACCGGAAAATAAAACAACATCGGAAACGAAAACTGAACCTACTGCCGCGAAGCCTGTCGACGCGAAAGGCGATGATGAGGTGGAATGGGCTTGGCCGACGGGAGGGAAGGTGTTGTCCTCCTTTAGTGAGTCAAGCAACAAAGGTGTGGATATTGCTGGTCAGCTAGGGGAAACGGTAACGGCTGCCGGGGCAGGGAAAGTGGTGTACGTAGGATCTGGCTTGCGCGGTTATGGGAATTTGGTCATTATCAAACACAATTCCAATTACTTGAGTGCATATGCCCATAATCAAAAGATTTTGGTGCAAGAAGGACAGTCAGTAAAGAAAGGGCAGCAAATTGCCCTTTTGGGTGAAAGCGACGCGGACCGGCCTAAGCTGCATTTCGAAATCCGACGCCAGGGAAAACCAGTTGATCCTTTGAAGTATCTGCCTAAACGATAGGAGGTAGGTATGTATGATCCGGCTTGTTTCGATGACGAAGACGAAAAAGAGCCGGATTTCCCGCCCGAGATCGAGGCGTTTGGCGTTGAGCCGCCTCCCGCGCCGCCCGAGAATGAATTTCTCAGCGACGTCACGCAGATCTACCTCAACGAAATCGGCATCAATCCTTTACTCACGGCAGAAGAAGAAGTCGGACTTGCCCGCCTGGTCCGACAAGGCGATTTCCTTGCACGCCAGAAAATGATCGAACACAACCTGCGCCTGGTTGTGAATATCGCCAAACATTATATGAATCGCGGCATTCCACTGCTCGATCTTGTCGAAGAAGGTAATCTTGGCCTGATTCACGCACTCGAAAAATTCGACCCCGAACGGGGTTTTCGATTTTCGACCTACGCGACTTGGTGGATCCGGCAGAATATCGAGCGCGCAATCATGAATCAGTCGCGCACGATCCGTTTGCCGGTTCATGTGGTCAAGGAATTGAATCAAGTGCTGCGCGCTCAGCGCTCTTTAGAGTCGACATGCGGCGGCTCAAGTCTTGAAGACGTTGCCGAACGGCTGCAACGGCCTATCGAAGATGTGCGCCAGATCCTTGCTTTAAATGAGCATACGGCTTCGCTCGATGCGCCGCTCGATATCGATCCGAATCTTTCGATCGGCGAATCCCTGGCCGACGATCAGTCGGATGGGCCCGAAGAGAGCATCCAGAACGCGGAGATCGAACATCTGATTCGCCATTGGATCAGCCAATTGACCGACAAGCAGCGCATGGTGATTCAAAGCCGTTATGGGCTTGACGAATGTGATGTTCGAACGCTTGAAGAGCTTGCCTCGCAGCTTGGACTCACGCGCGAACGCGTGCGTCAGATCCAGCTTGAAGCGCTTGCTCACTTGCGCCGCATCCTCAAACGGCGCGGTGTTTCGCGCGACGTGTTGCTGTAATCATTGCGTTCCAAGGCGTTTGTTGCGCTCCAACATGATTGCGGTCGCAAGCTGATACACCGCCATCGCATAGAAACTCGAACGGTTGTAGCGCGTAATTACATAGAAGTTGTTGTAGCCGAGCCAATATTCGGTTGGCGCATTCGGCGTCACGAGATCGATTAAGGCCGCGGGAAGGTCCGGCGCGACAGGTATATCCGCAGAGATGCCGAGTTGCTGGAAAGCTTCGGTGTTGAATTGCGGCACGATTCCCGCCGCAATCGCAGCCGCTGCACGCTGCGGGTCGAATACCCGAGCAGGAACTGCGATAGGTTCGCCGCTTTTCCAACCGTGCCGGTTCAAAAAATTGGCAACGCTGCCGATCGCATCCGCCGGACTGGTTTCGATGTCGATCTTTCCGTCGCCGTCATAGTCCACCGCATAACGCCGGATGCTGCTCGGCAAAAATTGCGGTAGGCCGATTGCTCCCGCATACGATCCTTTGAAGTCGGTGACTGGACGTTTTTGCTCACGCGCAAGCAAAAAGACTTCGCCCAGCTCCGTGCGGAACAACTCCGCGCGCGGCGGGTAATCGAAGGCTAAAGTCGCCAGAGCCGACAAGGTTTGATAGTTCCCGGTATGGCGGCCATAAATCGTTTCGACGCCAATGATTGCGACGATGATTTCGGCGGGTACGCCAAAATCATTCTCCGCGCGTTTGAGCCATGCTGCGTTTTCGCGCCAGAAATCCACTCCGGCGGCAATGCGTGTGCGATCGAGATAGCGCGCACGATAGCGCGTCCAAGACTTCACGTTTGGCGAGGCGGGCGGGAGAATTGCCTTGATGACGCTGGGCAGATACCTGGCGCTCGAAAGCGCGGTCTTGATGTCGTTTTCGTCGAGCCCTTCGCGTTCGGCAAGCTCGTGCGCGAACTGCTGAACTTCGGCGCGAGATCCGAAGTAGCTCGATTCATCGCCGGCATAGGAGATAAGCGAATAGGCCGTGAAATGAAAAACTGCCAGCGTAACGCTTAATTTTTTGAAATCCATTCTTTGATCGCACGTTCAAGTTCGAGGGTTTGGGCCGCATGGTTTGGCATGGGGCGGGCGTATTTAAGGTGAATATAGCGCTCGGCCAGCGCATGCAGCGAAACCGACCATTCGCTCCGCGCCAAGCCTACTCTTTCGATAAAGCTAAGTGCCCCCTCCGATAAACCTTGTGTGAAACCCCGCTTTGCCAAGTGGTTCTGGAGGCGGCGCCAAGCGCGGTCGGTCGCGGAGACGGGTCTGTGGCGCCACTGCGGCAGCAGCCAAACTGCCAGTTGCCACACGGCGGCGAAACCGATCAGCAGGGCAATCAGAATCTGCCAATTCCTCGGGTCTAGTCCCAAATAACGCATCAAGTTCCGTTGCCGGTCGAAATTGTAGCCGAGCACCCAAGTATTCCAGGCGTGAGAGAGCGCTTCTCCACGGTCGCGCAAGGCGCGCAGCCATGCCGAATCGGTCCTGACCAAAAAGGGGAGATTGGCGTTCGATGCCAGCGCTGCGGTAATGCCTGCGTCGATTCGCCGCGGGGCCGCAATCGCGGTAGGGTCGATGCGGAGCCAGCCCTTTTCGGGTACCCACACTTCAGCCCAGGCGTGGGCATCCGACTGGCGTACCACGAGACTGCCATCGATCGGATTGACCTCGCCGCCTTGATAGCCTGTCACCACATGCGCCGATACACCCGCCGCACGCATCAAAATGACGAAGCTCCCAGCAAAGTGTTCGCAAAAACCCTGACGCGTCTGGAATAAGAATTCGTCCGCCGTGTCGCGGCCAAGCACAGGCGGCGTCAGCGTGTAGACGAATTGGTTGTGCCGTAGCACATCGAGCGCCGCACTAAGGCGCGCGGAGGGCGTCGGATTCGCTTCCGCAATCTGTTTGCCCAAAGCGAGGGTGCGCGGGTTGAAACCCGCGGGCAAAGCAAGATTGCGTCGCAAATCTCCAGGCGTACTGTATTGCCAAACGCCACTGGAGAGATGAATTTGAATCGTCGTGCGCAAGCGATTGTTGATCGGGCGGATGCTACGCAGCACACCGTTGTTGTCGATCGATTGGTCCTGTCCTGGAATCGCATGTTCCAGCCCGAGCAACCACTGTTGTTGGTGCGGTTCCAAGGTCAGTGTGTAGCGTAAATTCGGTGCCGGTAGCTGGTTTGCGCTCAGGCGTATGCTGCCTCCCCTCGATGGACGCCAGGTGAGGCCATCGAAATCGCTCAGCACCGGACCGCGGAAATAGCGTTCGTGCCGATCGGGAACCGGGCCTGTGAAATCAGCGCGGAAAGCGATTTCATTGGATTGGGATAGCGCAGCGATCGATCCTGGGGCCATCGAGTCGGACAAGCCAGTTGTGGCGGCCTGGGCATCGGCAGGCAAACCCCAAAGAGGGCGTTCGATGCGCGGGAAAAGGATGAACAGCACGAGCGCAAGGGGCGTCGCGATGAGTAACAGACGCAAAGAGCCGCGCATGGCGGGCCGAAGCGCGAGAGCGGGCTGCTCGATGCGCTGGAGCGCGGCAAGCGCAAGCCCACAGGCGGAGAAGGCGAACACTGCCGTCAATCCGTTTTGTTCGACGAGAAAATAGCCAAGTTGGAGAAAAAAGCAGAGTTGGACGGCAATATGCGCATCGCGCTGCGAGCGGCTTTCGACGAGCTTAAGGCCAAGCAGCATTGCAAGGAGCGCCAAGCCGGCGACTCTGCCAAACAAGCTGCCATAACGCCAAATCGTCACTGCGGCGGCAATCCCCGTGAGCAAAATGAGCAATATGCGGTTTACCGGGGTATGACTGCGGTGCCGATATAAGCGCACGGCCTGCCACAGAAGCGGTATCGCCGCTGCCACCGCAACCAAGGGATCGAGATGAAACAACAGCGGAAGCGCGGTCAGCACGGCGGCGCCCAGGACCCATTTTGCCGCAGTGGGATCGAGTGCGTTGAGCCTAATCACGATTGGCCCCCAAAGCAGCCAAGGTTTCGAGTCCCTTGCGCAGGTGTGCGGTGCCTTCGCCAAGTGGAAGCGTTTTGCCAGGCAGCGCTAAACCCCAGGGCTCGCCGTTTTGATGCGCGGCGAGCATCCAGGCGCAGAGGCGCGACAGGCGGGCTTCCATCTCGAGCCC
Organism: Betaproteobacteria bacterium; assembly: GCA_009781175.1. Lineage (GTDB taxonomy): Bacteria > Pseudomonadota > Gammaproteobacteria > Burkholderiales > Rhodocyclaceae > Niveibacterium. The sequence goes on along the minus strand of WQYQ01000017.1, from coordinate 27,404 downwards.
TGAGCAGTCGTCCCAGCGCAGCATGCGCATTTTGCCCGCTTCACTGCGAAATTCCTTGGTGACCAAAGGGCCGCCACGCGCAAGACGTGTCCATGCAATCCGGCGCAAGGGATCGCCGGGGCGGTAGGGGCGCAGAGAATCGAAACTTTCAGAGCCCGGCACTGAGGATTTCCGGCCTTGTTGACCACCTGTGACGCTAAGGTGGGGCGGCGGATGCAGTTCCGGTTTGGGGTAAATCCAGAAAGAAATATCCGGCTCCAGATAGCTCCAGGCTCGAATTAAACCGAGCGGATAACGGGTTTCGATCTTGATGCGTCCTGCGCGATAACGCCCACGTGGAAGCGGAGGTAAGAAAACCGTCGCACAAGTGCGTCCATTGGGAGGAATATCGAAGCGTTGCGCTTCGCCGTCGTGCGGGACCAGTTCTATTGCATTACGGGCACGCCCGGTGGTGTCGGCAAAATAGAGCTGCAGCGCAACCGGTTCACCCGAGAAAACAGCGTCTACGCGGCCATCCATCAGGCTCATCCCAAGCAGATTGCGATGTGCGCCAAGCAGGGCAAGATGGCCGACACCGACGAGAATGAATGTCAGCGCGAAACCGAGCGAGAGCGTGTAATTCAAACTGGTGAGCAGCATTGCGATCAGCAACGCACCGAAACTGAGGCCGACGCCGGTCGGTAATACATAGACCCGCCGCTGCGGCAGCGTAATCGGCAAGGCTTCGGGCGGGCGTACGCGCAGCATCCAGCGCTCTATGCGCTCTTGCAGATTTAAACGCCAGCGTTTGTTCACGTTTGCGGTTTCAGTCCAGCGCCGTACCGCGCAAGAGCTGACCCAGCACGCCCGCGGGCAAAGGACGACCATCACGCCCAGTCAGGCGGTGAGCAACGACAGGTTCCCAGGCCGTTTGAACATCTTCGTGCACCACGAAGTCGCGTCCTTCGATCAAGGCAATCGCACGCGCGGCCGCAAGCAAGGCCAAGCCTGCGCGAGGGCTTAACCCGAGTTCGATCTGCGCATGCTCGCGCGTGGTGGCCAACAAACGGCGCACATAGCGTGCAACCGGCTCCGAAACATAGATGTTCGCGCATATGGTCTGGAGGCGAACCAGGGTAGTGCGATCAATGACTGGTTTGACAGGCACCGTGCGTCCGCCCTCACCGCAGAGCAATGCAACTTCGGCATCCTCCGGCGGATAGCCGAGTGCAAGCCGCATCAGAAAACGGTCGAGCTGCGATTCGGGCAGATCGAAAGTGCCCGCATGGTGGGTCGGGTTCTGCGTGGCGATGACGAAAAACAGTTCGGGCAAGGTATGCGTATGGCCATCGACCGAAACACGCCGCTCTTCCATTGCCTCAAGCAGCGCGCTTTGTGATTTCGGCGGTGCGCGGTTGATTTCGTCCGCAAGCAGGACTTCCGAAAAAACCGGGCCTGGGCGGAAGCTGAAACTCGCGCTCGCAGCGTCCCAAATTGAAACACCAAGTAAATCTCCGGGTAGAAGATCGCTCGTAAATTGCATGCGGCGCCATTGCAGTCCGCAACTGTCCGCCAGCGCATGCGCGAGCGTTGTTTTGCCTACGCCTGGCACATCTTCGATGAGCAAATGGCCGCGCGCCAACAGACAGGCGACAGCTAACCGGACCTGTTCGGATTTGCCGAGTACGACTTGGCCGATTCGGGCTGCGATTGCAGCCGCTTCACGGCTCGCCTCAGAAATTGACATGTTTGTTCCTTTGCGAGACCGGAGGATAATAACGCGAGGGGGAAGGATCGAGGCTTTCGGTCCATCGAATAAGCAAAATAAGCGTCTGATTACCGCGACGCCGAACGCGAGGAGTTCTATGAGCACCACCGCATTCATATCGCATCCCGATTGCTGGATGCACAACATGGGGGGAATGCACCCAGAAAGCCCGGATCGGCTTTCGGCGATTCAAGATCGTTTGATCGCTTCGGGGATCGATTCTTTCCTCAGCTTCTACGATGCGCCACAGGCAACTGTTGAACAGCTCGCGCGCGCGCATCCACAGCAATATATCGATGATCTGTTCGGCGCGGTGCCCGAGAAAGGAATCCGGCATCTCGATCCCGACACCGCGATGTGTCCGCATACGCTGCGCGCGGCCCTGCGCGCGGCGGGAGCCGGAGTTTACGCGACCGATCTCGTAATGCGTGGTGAAGTAATCAATGCTTTTTGTGCGGTGCGTCCGCCGGGCCATCATGCCGAGCGGGCGCAGGCGATGGGTTTTTGTTTTTTCAACAATATTGCTGTCGCGGCAAAACATGCATTGAGCGCACATAAGCTGGAACGCGTCGCAATCGTCGATTTCGATGTTCATCACGGTAACGGTACCGAAAATATCTTCAAGGGTAACGAAAGGGTTCTCATGACGGGTTTCTTCCAGCACCCGTTTTATCCCTATTGTGGCGCAGACGATCCCGCGCCGAATATGCGCAATGTCCCGGTTGCCGCCGGGCTGCGTGGCGACGCCTTTCGCGAAATCGTGACTAACACTTGGCTGCCGGTTCTGCGCGAGTTCCAACCCGAACTTCTGTTTATTTCGGCGGGATTCGATGGACACTATGAAGATGACATGGCATCTTGCGGCCTTGTCGAAGCCGACTATGCGTTTGCAACGCTCAAGCTGCGGGAGTTCGCGGAGGCGGAGTGCAAAGGGCGTATCGTTTCGATGCTCGAAGGGGGCTATGCGCTGTCTTCCTTGGCCCGTAGCGCGGTTGCGCATATCAAGGTGCTGGCAGACCTCTAAGAACTTGTTCAGAATCTGCCCGCGAGAGGCCGTGGGCGGCGCTGAGAGCCTTGGTCGTAGACTCGCGGCAAGATTATGCGCAGGTTCTACGGTGTTTGAGCAATGCGGTAGTAGAATGCCTTCCTTCATTTTCTAACCGGCGATGTAAGCATGATTACGGGTTCGATTGTCGCCATCGTCACACCGATGCTTGACGATGGCAGTCTTGATTTTCCGCGCTTGCGGAGCTTGATCGACTGGCATATAGAGTCGGGGACCGATGGCATTGTGGTCGTCGGTACGACCGGCGAGTCGCCGACTGTCGATGTTGAGGAACACGGCAAGCTGATCCGAACCGCCGTGGAGCATGCCAACGGACGTCTTCCGATCATCGCGGGCACGGGGGCGAACTCGACCTCCGAAGCAATCGAACTGACCCGCTTCGCCAAGGAAGCAGGCGCTCAAGGCGCTTTGTCGGTTGTTCCGTATTACAACAAACCGACGCAGGAAGGTCTGTATCGGCACTTTCGGGCGATCGCGGAAGCTGTCGATCTGCCCTTGATCCTGTACAACGTGCCCGCCCGCACCGGCGCCGATCTCGCAAACGATACTGCGCTGCGTCTGGCGGAAGTACCAAACATCGTCGGAATCAAAGACGCGACCGGCCAGATCGACCGGGCGCTCGATTTGACATTGCGCGCGCCGAAAGATTTTGCGCTGTATACCGGCGACGATTTGACTGCCCTGGCTTTCCTGTTGCTCGGCGGGCACGGCGTTATTTCCGTGACGGCCAACGTGGCGCCGCGTGAGATGCATGAAATGTGCATCGCGGCCGCCAAGGGTGATTTGGTTTCCGCGCGTGCGCTCAATGGGCGCCTTGCTGGCCTGCATCGTCATCTGTTCTGTGAGCCGAACCCGATCCCGACGAAATGGATCCTGAATCGCATGGGGCGGATCGGCGCGGGTATTCGGCTGCCGCTGACGCCACTTTCCGACATTCATTCAAAAACCCTGCTCGACGCAATGCGTCAGGCCGGTATCCAGGCCTAAAGAGGATCTCGATGCATAGACCGAAGTTCGCGGCCCTGTGTTGCCTTTCGCTCGCATTGGCTGCCTGTACGATTACTAATAAGAGCGTGTCCGAGCTAGGCAAGGTCGATTACAAATCGGGCGCGACACAACGCCCCAGCACCCTTGAAGTACCACCTGACCTGACTCGGCCGGGACGCGATGATCGTTACTACGTCGAAGGCGAAAGCTCGGCGGCGACATTGTCCGATTACCAGAAAGGGGCGCAGGACAAGCCTGCGGCGAGTGCTCAAACAAGCGGCGTCTTGCCGGAGGTCGGCAAGATGAGTATCGGGCGCGCCGGCAATGAACGTTGGCTCATCGTACCGGGGAACCCCGCACAACTTTGGCCACGCGTACGCCAATTCTGGCTCGATAACGGATTTACGCTGGTTATCGATCGGCCTGAAATTGGCGTCATGGAAACCGACTGGCTGGAAAATCGGGCTGCGATTAAACAAGACTTCATCCGCGAAGCGCTGGGTAAGACTTTTGATGGCCTCTATACCTCGCCGGAGAAAGATCGTTATCGGACTCGTCTTGAGCCAGGTACGGCGCCGGACACGGTTGAAATCTACATCAGTCATCGCGGCCTGGAGGAAGAGCTAAGCCCGCAAAAAGACAGCTCCAGCTGGGTCTGGCGCAAACCCGATCCGGGTTTGGAAGCTGAAATGCTGCGCCGCTTGATGCTCGCGCTCGGCGTCGAAGAAAAGAGCGCGCATGATCTAATTGCGAATGCAGCCTCATCCGATAAAGCTCGTTTCGAATCCGCCTCCGATGGTGGGATGCAATTAAGTTTTGTCGAGGGCTTCGATCAATCCTGGCGCCAGATCGGTTTAGCGCTGGATCGTGCGGGTTTCATCGTCGAAGATCGTGACAGGACTGCGGGTGTGTACGATGTTCGGGCCGTCGCTGCGAAGAGCGATAAGAAAGAGGACGCAAGCTGGTTCTCCAGACTCAAGTTCTGGGGTAAGCGTAACGATCAGGCGCAGGAAAAAACCGGCGAACCGTTCAAAGTTCTCGTTAAAGGCGATGACAAAGCCTCGACCGTCCGAGTGTTGGATAAGTCCGGTAACGTTGATAAGAGCGACGCGGCAAACAAGATGCTGCAACTGCTTCTCGAACAGATTAAATAGCGCTGATTTTTCACTTATTCATTGCAACGGCCGTATCTTCAAAAGAGATATGGCCGTTTTCTTTTTATTTCCATTCTAAATTTCCTGTTCCAGCCAAGGAGCTGAACCGTTAAAGTTCATTCCTGCGCTTGGAAATAAATAGTTCGGGAGAAAGCATGAGTCCTGTAAAGGCAGTCAGTGAACTTGGGCAACAGATTTGGCTTGATTCGATTTCGCGTCAACTCATCGCATCTGGCGAATTGGCGCGTTTAGTCGCGGAAGACGGCATTGCCGGCGTGACGTCCAATCCAGCGATTTTTCAGCAAGCATTCGCCAAAGATCCTGCCTATATTGCTGCCCGCGCTGCACTGCCATCGGATTTGACTGATCCCGAGGCGCGTTTTGAAGCGCTTGCGGTTCCAGATATTCAAGCAGCTTGCGATGCTTTGTTGCCGCTTTACGATACTTCTGGCGGAAATAAAGGCTTCGTGAGTTTCGAAGTATCACCACGTCTTTCGCACGATATGGGGGGCACGCTTAGCGCCGCGAAACGGCTGTGGGCAGCCATCGATCGTCCCAATGCAATGATTAAAATTCCCGCGACCGCAGCCGGTCTTGGCGCAATTCGCCATGCGATCGCCGAAGGTATCAATGTCAACGTAACGCTGATGTTTTCGCCTGCGCATGTCGAAGCGGTTGCTCAGGCTTATATCGCGGGCCTGCATGATCGCGTGCGACAGAATCTACCCATCGCGCGGATTCGTTCCGTCGCGAGCGTTTTCGTTTCACGCGTCGATAGCAAACTCGATCCGATATTGCCCAGTTCTTTGCAGGGCAAAGTAGCGATCGCTTCAGCACAGGCGGTTTATGCCGAATGGCAGGCGCGCTGGTCCGCAACAGGCAATGAGTTCAGCGATCTCGCTCAAATGGGTGCGCAGACGCAATGGTTGCTGTGGGCGAGCACCGGCACGAAAAACCCAGCTTATTCGGATGTTCTCTATGTCGAACGCTTGATCGGTCCGCACACGGTCAATACTGTGCCGGAGGCGACGCTTGCCGCCTTCCGCGATCATGGCCAGGCCGCCAACACTCTGGCCTCCACTGCCGCCGAAGCAAAACAGGTTTTGGCGGAGGTCGCTGCATTGGGCATCGACATCAATCAGGTCGGCGCGGACCTGCAAACCGAAGGGCTTGCCCTCTTCGACAAGGCGTTCGACGCTTTATTGGCTGCTGTCTGAGCCTGTTCGGGCGACCGGAGTTGCCACGCCGTTCAGCAATGGCTCCGGTCTCATTGGGGACTTGAAGGCCAACTAAGAACCGCTAACAAAATCCAGCGAAGCGGTGCAGGCAAGGCGCGCGAAACGCAGACAGTACAAATAAGTACGGCAAGTGAGCGCAACGCAGCATGCAGGATTTTGTTAGCGGTTCTAAGCTGAAACTGTTTCCCGACGGCTACGCGTGCTGAGCCGTCGGCACAATTTGCCGAGATTGGCGATCGCCTGCTCGACGCGCGCTGTCCACTTTCGCCCTATGCAGATTCGGAAAGCGTTATTGCAACGGCCCGAGGCATAAAAGACCGAGCCGGGCGCGATCGACACACCTTCGCTCAGCGCTCTGGCGTACAAGGAAGCCATGTCGACCGGATCAGCCAGTTCGATCCAGTAGATGAAGCCTCCAGTCGGCTGGCTGACCCGAGTGCCAAGCGGGAAGTGTTGTTTGACGAGTGCCGCCACCTTCTGCGCTTGTTCCGCAAACAAAACGCGCAGCCTAGCTGTATGTTGCTCATAATAATTTTTGCGCAGAAATTCCGATAACACCTGTTGCGGCAGGCGGCTGATCGAGATATTGCGCCCGAGAAAGTCCTTCATCATTTTGCGCAGAAAGCGGCCCGGCAGGCACCAGCCAATGCGATATCCAGGCGTGAGGACTTTCGAAAATGAGGAGCAATACAGCACCATGCCATTCTTGTCGTAACTCTTGAGCGTATCGACCTGGGTGCGGCCCGCATACAGATCGTGAAACACGTCGTCTTCGATCAGCGGGATGCCGGCCCGGGCCAATAGTTCGACGACCCGTTTGCGGTGCAGGGTCGGCATGGTGTAGCCAAGCGGATTCTGCAGGGTTGGATTGAGCAGCACGCAGGCAATCCTGTGCTGGGAATTGACAGCGCGCTCCAACTCATCTACATCGATGCCCGTGAGGGGGTCCGTCGTGATTTCAATCGCCTTCATTCCGGCGGTCTCGATCGCCTGCAGGATACCGAAGTAAGTCGGCGTTTCGATGACGATGCTGTCGCCGGGGCGTGCCACGATGCGCAGGGTGCACTCGATCGCCGCACTGTCGCCGGCAGTGATGACGATATCGTCTGGCCCGCACAGTACGCCACGGTCCCCCATGATGCGGGCTATGCCGCAGCGCAGTTCGAACAACCCCGGCGGCGAGGTGTAACAAGCGCTCTCAGCTGCGCCGCGCTTGGCCGTCGCGATCAGAATCCGGCTCAACTGGCTTTGCGGAATAAGGATGCTATCCAGCACGGCCGAGCCAAGCGGCAGGATATCGCCCGTCGCCGACTTCTCCAGCATATCGACCACGAGATCGTTGATCGCAACCGGTACGCCGTCGAATGCCTTTTCCGTCACTGCCGGGAGTGTGGCCCACGCAGCGTCCGAACTGCGCGAACGCACAAAATAACCGGAACGGGGACGCACATAGGCGCGACCGTTCTGTTCCAGCACGTGCAAAACACGTGTGGCAGTCGTCAGGCTGATGTGTTCCCGCCGCATGAGTTTGCGTACCGACGGCAAGCGCTCATTGGGCTGCAAAACGCCGGCATCGATCTGCGACGTTAATCGCGCGGCAATTTCTTGGTATCGGAAGATGGAAGGCTTTTCATCCATCGTCATGGACTGGTCTCCAAGGGGCGCTCTGTATCGCGAAAATCGCTACCGTCTGTATCTCTGCTTCGATTTTTGGAACATTACCATGTCATTTATTGAAGGTCTGAGAAATGCACGATTCCTATTCTTTGATGAGTGAGCACAGTCCCTATGATTTACAAAAGTCCTCTTGACTTGGTCTTCGGCGACATCTTTCTCGAAATTCCGGAACTGCTCTCCCATTGCAAGCTGTTTCTCAAGCTTGAAGGGCTGTCCCTGACCGGGTCAATCAAAATCAAGTCCGCATTGCGCATGCTTAATCGTTTGGAGTTTGAGGGCGTACTCAGGCCGGGAATGTCGGTCATCGAGAGTTCGTCGGGCAATCTCGGTTTGGCGCTTGCCATGGTGTGCGCGGTCAAACGCTATCCCTTCATCTGCGTCACGGACCCCAATATCTCGCCGCAGACAGCCAAATTGATTCAGGCCTATGGCGCCACGCTCATTACGGTGCGTAACCGTGACGATAACGGCGGTTTCCTGGGTAGCCGCATCGCCTTGATTAAATCCATGATGCAGAACGACCCCCGCTTGGTGTGGACCAACCAATACGAAAACCTCCATAACGTCGAAGCGCATTATTTTTCGACGGGACCTGAAATTCTACGCCAGTTTCCGCTGCCGGATTATGTCTTCGTCGGCTCGGGCACTACGGGCACGCTCGGGGGGGTGAGCCGCTATCTGCGCCAACACTCGCCTGAAACTCGAATCATTGCTGTCGACAGCGTCGGATCCGTCACGTTCGGCTTTCCCGCGGGCAAGCGGCATATTCCCGGCCTCGGCACCAGCCACCCGCCGGCCATCCGCACCTATTCGGACTACGACGACATTCTCATGATCGATGAACGCCTGACGGTCGAGATGTGTCACCGCCAAGCGCGGCGTGGTCTATTCCTTGGCGGTTCGAGCGGAACGGTCCTGGCGGGCGTCGCCAAAATGGCCCACCTGATTCCTTCCGACGCTTGCGTGGTGGCGATATCGCCCGACATGGGCGATCGCTACATCGACACGGTCTACAACCTGCAGTGGGTGGAACAACATTTCCCCGGACTCGAGCATACGTTACCGGGACGCGCGGAAGCCGCGCTGGAGCCTGCTCACGCTTGAACGCCGGCACGTATCACAAATTTCATCCTTCCTTGGACAACAGCTTCATGTCGATTCCTGATTTTCACGTCATCGGCGCCTCGCAAATCAAGGACTGGCTTCTCAAGCATCCTGGCGATCTTGTCGAACTGGTCGAACAAACCTATTTGCTGCACTCCGATAAAAAAGCAATCAATCCGGACAGTTATTTTCTACGCTTTCCGCATGACCAAACCAATCGCATCATCGCCTTGCCGGCTTCGCTCGAAGACGACACGCCCCTGGCCGGCATCAAATGGATCTCCAGCTTCCCGGCCAACATCGGTGCCGGATTGGACCGCGCCTCTGCCGTGTTGATCGTCAATGACCGCCAGACCGGATATCCGCGCGCCTGCCTCGAAGGTTCAGTTATCAGCGCCGCGCGCACGGCTGCGGCGGCCGTGGTGGGAGCACGCCATCTGCACCCGACGCCAAATCAGATCCGACATCTCACCGTAGTCGGTTGCGGCTTGATCGCTTACCAAAGCATAGAATTGCTGCGGAAACTCGGCTGGACGATCTCGCACATGAGTCTGGTCGATACCTCGCCTGCGCGCGCCAGCCGGTTTGCCGATAAATGCAGAACCAAGCTGGGCGTGGAGACGGGCCTTGCGCAATTGGCCGACGCAATTCCACAGTCGGACCTCGTGCTGTTCGCCACTTCGGCTGGCACGCCTTATGTGCTCGATCCGGAGTGGTTCCGCCATGCGCCGACAGTCCTGCACCTGTCGCTGCGTGATCTGGCTCCCGAGGTGATTCTCGCCGCGCAAAACGTTGTCGACGATGTCGATCATTGCCTCAAGGCGCAAACATCCCTGCATCTGACGGAACAAATAGTCGGCACGCGTGACTTTGTCGCCGGCAATGCCGCCGCGTTGATTCGCGGCTGGTTCAAGCCGGATCACATGCGGGCGCGCATCTTTTCTCCTTTCGGCATGGGCGTGCTCGACTTGGCCGTGGCGCGCGCCATTCTCGAGTCGCTCGATCCAGCGCAATTGCACGCCATCCCCGACTTTTTTCCGACGCCCTATGTTGCCTGAGACGGGCCGGGCAGGGCGCCCATTCTCTCGTTGTTAGATCTCGCCTATGAGCCACTTGAAATCCTTCATGCAGGACTTTTCCGCGTCCGCTCTCGTCACCGGGCTGATTGCGGTCATCGTCTCGTATGCCGGCCCCTTGGTCATTGTGTTCCAGGCAGCTCAGGGAGGCCACTTGACGCCTGCCCAGCTTTCGTCCTGGATTTGGGCGATCTCGATTGGCAGCGGTATCACAGGTATGTATCTCAGCATCCGCTACCGCGCCCCTGTCATCACGGCCTGGTCCACTCCCGGCGCCGCGCTGCTGGTCACCAGCCTGGCACAGTACAGTTATGCCGAAGCGGTGGGGGCGTACTTGTTTTCGGCGCTGCTGATTACGCTACTAGGTGTAACCGGTCTTTTTTCGCGCATCATGGAGCGGTTACCTGTCGGCGTGATCGCCGCAATGCTGGCGGGTATCTTGTTCCGTTTTGGCATTGGCGTGTTTTCCTCGCTCGAACAACTGCCGGCCCTGGTATTGCCGATGGTGGTGGTGTATCTGATCGGGCGGCGCTGGTGGCCGCGCTATGCGATCGTTGCCACGCTCGCGGTCGCATTCGCCGTGGCTTCCGGCCTGGGGAAACTGAATTTTGAGCATTTCTCCGCCTCGCTGGCGATCCCGGTCTGGACGTCGCCGCAGCTTTCGCTTCCGGCCATCATTGGTCTGGGAATACCGCTCTGCTTTGTCACGATGGCATCACAAAACGCCCCGGGCATTGCCGTGTTGCGCACCTTCGGTTATGCCACACCGATCAATCCGTTGATCACTACCACTGGGCTGGTATCGCTGCTGCTCGCACCATTCGGGGCGCACGGCATCAATCTGGCGGCGATTACAGCAGCTATCTGTACCGGCGAGGAAGCGCATCCGCAAGCGGGACGGCGCTATATCGCGGGTGTGTCATGCGCGGCGTTTTATCTGCTGATTGGTTCCTTCGGTGCCACGATCGCGGGCCTGTTCTCGTCCTTGCCCAGTGCGCTGATCGCCTCGCTGGCAGGCCTGGCCTTGTTCAGTTCACTCGCCAATGGGCTTGGCCTGGCGCTCTCCAACGAACGTAAGCGTGAGCCCGCGTTGATCACATTTTTGGTGACTGCATCGGGGGTCTCGTTCTTCGGCATTGGGGCCGCCTTTTGGGGTTTGGCCTTGGGGGTGGCGGCCGACTGGCTGCTGTTCGGAGAGCTGCCGTGGCGCCGTGTAGTCCCCGCTACCCGATGAGTGCCGCTAGAAACCTACATTCCTCGCAATACTGGACAATTTTTCATGATTAAGAAATGTGATTTCCTCGTTGTCGGGGCTGGAATCGCCGGCGCGTCGGCGGCATACGAGCTGGCTTTGCAGGGCGATGTCATCTTGTTGGAGCGGGAAGCGCATCCCGACTATCACTCGACCGGACGCTCGGCGGCGATCTTCCTCGAAACCTATGGCGGCGCAACGGTGCGCGCGCTGACGCTCGGCAGCCGCGCGTTCTACGAGAACCCGCCCGAAGGTTTTTCCGACACGCCATTGGTGCAGCCGCGCGGCGCATTGTTCATGGCGACGGAAGCCAGCCTGCCCAAATTGTCGGCGCATTTCGACACCGTTTCCCAAATGGTCAAGACGGCCAAATGGCTGGATGCCGGCGATCTGCACAAGCTGCTGCCTTGCCTGCGGCGGGAGATATGGGTGGCGGGCGCATGGGAGCCCGATGCGCAGGATCTCGACGTCAATGCGATCCATCAAGGTTTTCTGCGTGGTTTCCGGCGCTGCGGCGGCGTTCTGCGGGTCGACACCGGATTGATTAGCGCACGCCGTCGCCAGGGTATCTGGCATGTGCAAACCACGACGGGAACGATCGAGACGCCCTATCTGGTCAATGCCGCCGGCGCATGGTGCGACGCGGTAGCCGAGGCGGCCGGCGTCAGGCCGATCGGTTTGACGCCGCTGCGGCGCACGGCCATCACGTTCGATGCGCCCGATGAGACGGCGCGCTGGCCGTATTTCGGCGACATTGCGGAATCCTTTTATGTGAAACCGGATGCCGGCTGCCTGCTCGCATCGCCCTGCGATGAGACGCCCGTGGAAGCGTGCGACGTCGCGCCGGAAGAATACGACGTGGCGGTGATCGCCGACCGTGTCGAGCGCATGACGACTCTGCCGGTCAAGCGCATTCTCAGCAAATGGGCGGGATTGCGCACCTTCAGCGCGGACCGCACGCCGGTGGCGGGCTGGGCGCCGGATGCGGAGGGCTTTTTCTGGCTCGCGGGGCAGGGCGGCTACGGCATTCAAACCGCGCCCGCGATGGCGCTGTGCTGCAAGAGTCTGATGCTCGACAATCATCTGCCCGCCAATCTGGCGGCATTCGGAGTCACACCGTCCAATCTGTCGCCGCAGCGTTTTCATACCAGTCCAAGCACAGCCGCAAGCACGCAAGTCTACGCGGCATAGCTCGCTTCCATCTGTTACTCAATTGATTAAGCAAGGAATGTTTCATGAAGAAAGTCGCTATTCACACGGATCAGGCACCGAAAGCCATCGGTACGTATTCGCAAGCCATTCGCGCCGGAAACACCGTCTATCTTTCCGCCCAGGCACCCCTGGTTCCGCAGACGATGACGGTGGCCGAAGGCGGCATTGAGATGGAAATCCGGCAGGTGTTTGACAACCTCAGCGCCGTGGCATCCAGCGCTGGCGGCGATTTGAACCGTATCGTCAAACTCACTGTCTATCTGACCGACCTGGCGAATTTCCCGCTGATCAATCAGATTATGGAGCAGCGCTTCGTAGCGCCTTATCCGGCGCGGGCGGTTGTAGGCGCGGCCGCACTGCCGCGTTCGACCCAAGTCGCAGTCGAAGCAATCATGGCGCTGGCGGACTAAGACTAAATGGGCCTATTGAACTTTGACTCGATGACGGAAACAGGTCCCGCGGTGAAGCTTCCTGAGCATGTGGTCGGTTTGCGTTGCCTGGTCTGCGGCAAGCTTTACCCGTCCGGCCGGGTCGGCTATGTCTGTCCGCATCATGGCGACGAAGGAATTCTGGATGTCGTCTATGACTACGCTCGGATCCGAGCGAATATCGAGCGGAATCCACACAGACTGGATGGAGCGGGCATGTGGCGCTATAGCGCGCTATTGCCGCTGCGGGACAATACGTGTCTGCCCTTGCCCCATGTCGGTGCGACACCCTTGTACGATGTGCCGGGCCTCGCGGGCGCCTTGGGGCTCCAACGGCTATGGGTCAAGGATGAAGGGCGGCAACCTACCGGATCGCTAAAAGACCGGGCCAGCGCGCTGGCCGTGGCGATGGCCCTTTCGGCCGGGTTCGACACAATTACGACCGCCAGCACCGGCAACGCCGCGGCCGCCTTGGCCGGGATGAGCGCGGGTCTGGGAATGAAACCGGTCATTTTTGTGCCGGCCTCCATTCTTCCGGCCAAGATTGCGCAATTGCGGGTATTTGGAGCGATTACCGTGCTCGTCGACGGCTCCTACGATCAGGCTTTCGATCTATGCCTGGAGGCGAGCCGGTATTTCGGATGGTACAACCGCAGCACCGGTTTCAATCCTTACATGACCGAAGGGAAGAAAACCGTCGTTTATGAAATCATGGAACAGGTTGCCCAGGCCGGCGATGTGGTGGACAGCATCATCGTCGGTGCAGGCGACGGCTGTATTCTGGGCGCGGTGCATAAGGGCTTGCAGGATATGCTGGCCTTGGGTTGGATCGAACAGATGCCGAAACTGTTCGGCGTGCAAGCCGAGGGCAGCGATTATCTGTACCAGGCTTGGAAAACTGGCGCGGACGTCTACACCGCCCCGCCTATCCACACGCATGGCATTGCCGATAGTTTGATGGCGGGGCTGCCGCAAGATCGCCTGAAGGCCATGGCGGCGGTTCGTTCTACCGGCGGCGCTTTCATCCGAGTCAGCGATGACGAAATCCTGGAAGCGATCCCAACGTTGGCGCGCGGCAGTGGCGTGTTTGCCGAACCAGCTGCGGCGGCGGCCTATGCGGGGCTTGTATGTGCCGTCGCGAGCGGCCAGATCGAACAAGGCGAGCGCGTAGCCCTGATCTCGACGGGCAGCGGTTTGAAAGATATTGCGAGCGCGATCGCATCCGTTGATCGTGAATCGCAAGCGCTCCTGCGTTGCTCCCCTGACCTGAGCAGCCTACAAAACGTGTGGCAAGGCACGTTTGTTGTGTGATGTGAAATGAGGCGATGGAGCGGGGCGCGCGTCCCGCTCGCGCTTCCTCTGTATTGCGCAGTCTGGCTCGTAAGCGCTGGCAAAATCTTCGAATCAGCGTCTGAAAAATCAAAATCCGCTCTTGTCGAGGCGCACTTCCTGCATGATTTTCGCCGAGATTTCTTCGATCGAGCGCGAGGTGGAATCGAGGAATGGAATGCCTTCCCGGCGCATCAGACGCTGCGCGGCATCGATTTCGTAGCGGCAATTATCGAGCGAAGCATAAACGCTATTCGGTCGGCGTTCCTGGCGAATCTGAGAAAGCCGTTCGGGCGTGATGTTCAAGCCGAATAGTTTGTTCCGGTGCCGTGAAAGCTCTTGCGGCAGGCGGTTGCGTTCGAAATCTTCAGGAATCAATGGATAGTTCGCGGCACGCACGCCAAACTGCATGGCGAGATAAAGACTCGTCGGCGTTTTACCCGAGCGCGAAACGCCGACGAGAATCACATCGGCGTTTTCGAGGTTTTCATGCGAAACGCCGTCGTCGTGCGAAAGCGTGAAATTGATCGCATCCATCCGCTGCGTATAGCTCGTCGAATCCGACATGCCATGCGAACTGCCAACCGTATGCGCCGATTTTTGCCCGAGTTCTTGCTCAAGAGGTTCAACGAAAGTCTGAAACAAGTCGACAAAATGCGCATCGGCGAGCCGTAGAATGTCGCTGAGGACCTGATTCACCAAAGTAGAGAAAACAATCGGGCGAAGTCGGCTGCGATGACCGATATCATTGATGCGAAAAACAGTATCTTTCGCCTTTTCTTCGGAGTCGATGAACGGCATTCGAATATGGCGGCAACGCAAGTCCGGAAATTGCGACAACAGGCTGTGGCCAAGCGTTTCCGCGGTGATTCCGGTGCCGTCCGACACATAGAACACGCTGCGTTGAAGGCGATTGGTGTGGGAATTGTTCAATTTATCGTCCGTTCTATGAACAGGTTCTATCAGGGATAGCTGCAATGCGGTGATGCGGCAATGCTCCTTAGAATAGCGCCTTTATTTCTATGAAAATGCTTCACGAGGGGATTTTGCCATGACACGTTACGTAATTCCTTTCGAAGAGTTGCGCATGACCGATGTTGCACAGGTCGGCGGTAAAAATGCGTCGCTCGGCGAAATGATCAGTCAATTAGCTGCTACAGGTGTGCGCGTGCCGGGGGGATTCGCGACCACCGCCGATGCCTTTCGTGAATTTCTCGCCCACGAGGGTTTGGCGGGCCGGATCAATGCCGCACTCGATACGCTCGATGTCGATGACGTTGAAGCGCTCGCGCGTATCGGCACGCAGATTCGCGCCTGGATCGTCGCTACGCCTTTTCCACCCCAGCTCGAAGTTGAGATTAAGCGCCACTACGAACAGATCGCGATAGGGGAGGGTTCATTCGCGGTTCGCTCTTCAGCGACGGCGGAAGATTTGCCCGACGCTTCGTTTGCGGGACAGCAGGAAACTTTCCTCAATGTGGAAGGCTTCGAAAATATCCTGCATGCGATGAAGGAGGTTTTCGCATCGCTGTATAACGACCGCGCGATCGCCTATCGCGTGCATAAAGGCTTCGTGCATGCGGAAGTCGCTTTGTCGGCCGGCGTGCAGCGCATGGTACGTTCCGACCTGGGTGCGTCGGGCGTGATGTTTACGCTGGATACCGAATCCGGCTTCAAGGATGCGGTCTTTATCACCGCCTCATACGGGTTGGGTGAAACTGTCGTTCAGGGGGCGGTCAACCCGGACGAGTTCTATGTCCACAAACAGATGCTCGAAGCCGGCAAACCGGCGATCATTCGTCGCGCGCTCGGCTCGAAACTCATCAAGATGGTTTTCGCGGACAAACGCGAAGTGGGCCGCTCGGTACGCACCGAGGATGTCGGGGAAGCCGATCGTCACCAGTTCTCGATCAAGGATGCCGACGTTCTGGAGCTTGCGCGCTTTGCCTTGATTATCGAGAAGCACTATGGCCGCCCAATGGATATCGAGTGGGGCAAGGACGGCCGCGACGGGAAAATTTACGTCCTGCAAGCGCGCCCGGAAACCGTGCAGTCACAGGCGTCGGCCTCGGTCGTCGAAAAATACCGCATGAAGCAACACAGCAAAGTGCTGTGCTCCGGGCGGGCGATTGGCCAGAAAATCGGCGCGGGAGCCGTGCGCATTGTGGGCGACGCTTCACAGATGAGCCGCGTCCAGGAGGGCGACATTCTTGTCACCGACATGACCGATCCGAACTGGGAGCCGGTCATGAAGCGCGCCGCGGCGATCGTAACCAATCGCGGCGGGCGCACCTGCCATGCGGCGATCATCGCGCGCGAACTCGGCATCCCGGCGATCGTCGGCTGCGGCGACGCAACCGAAGTCCTGACCGAAGGCGATTCGGTGACGGTATGCTGCGCGGAAGGCGATACAGGGCATGTCTATCGTGGCCGCCTCGACTTTGAAATCGTCACGCGCGACATGGGACATCTGCCCGATTTGCCGCTCAAGGTGATGATGAACGTCGGCAACCCGGAGCTTGCCTTCGAGTTTTCGCAGATTCCGAATGCGGGCGTTGGCTTGGCGCGCCTGGAATTCGTCATCAATAATATGATCGGAATTCATCCGAAAGCGATTCTGGATGTTGACCACGTGCCGGCGAGTCTGCGCGAGGAGGTCCAGCGCCGCGCACGGGGCTATCCAACGCCGCGTCAATTCTTCATCGAAAAGCTTGCCGAAGGCGTCGCGACGATTGCCGCCTCGTTCTGGCCAAAGCCCGTTATCGTGCGGCTGTCCGACTTCAAGTCGAACGAATACCGCAAGCTGCTCGGCGGCGAAATCTACGAGCCCGAGGAAGAAAACCCAATGCTCGGCTTCCGCGGGGCCTCACGCTACATTGCGCACAGCTTCCGCGAGTGCTTCGAACTTGAATGCATCGCGATGCGCCGCGTGCGTGACGACATGGGGCTCACGAACGTGCAACTGATGGTTCCCTTTGTGCGCACCACGGGCGAAGCGGCCGCAGTCGTCGATTTACTGGCCGAGAACGGGCTGCGCCGTGGCGAGAACGGGCTGAAGCTAATCATGATGTGCGAGATTCCGTCGAACGCCTTGCTCGCCAAGGAGTTCCTCGAATACTTCGATGGTTTCTCGATCGGCTCGAATGATCTGACACAGTTGAGCCTGGGCCTCGACCGCGATTCCGGTCTCGTCGCGCATGCTTTCGACGAGCGCGATCCGGCCGTCAAGAAGCTTTTGAAAATGGCCATCGACGAAGCCAATGCAGCCGGCAAGTATGTCGGCATCTGCGGGCAGGGGCCGTCGGACCATCCGGATTTTGCCGAATGGCTGATGGATCAAGGGATTCAATCGATTTCCCTGAACCCGGACACCGTGATCGACACCTGGATGCGGCTTGCCGAGCATCGCAAGGCTTGATCTGGCTTTGCTCAATAAAAATGGCGGGAAGCAATCCCGCCATTTTTATTTCAAGCGCTTAAGCTTCAAACCTTACTGCGCATCAGGCGCTGCTTTTCCCGGTCCCAATCCTTCTGCTTTTCGCTTTCGCGTTTGTCATAGAGCTTCTTGCCTTTACCCAAACCAATCGCCAGCTTGATCCGGCCCTTGCTGTAATGCAGATCGAGCGGGACAAGGGTATAGCCGGCGCGCTCGACTTTGCCGATCAGCTTGTTGATCTCTTCGCTGTGCAGCAGCAGTTTGCGTGTGCGTGTCGGATCGGGTTTGATATGCGTCGAGGCGGACAGCAGGGGGCTGATGTGCATGCCGATGACGAACATCTCCGCATCGCGAACGATGACGTAGGCTTCCTTGATCTGCGCGCGGCCGGCGCGAATCGCTTTCACCTCCCAGCCCTCCAGCGCCATGCCGGCTTCGAAACGCTCTTCAATGAAATAATCGTGGGTGGCTTTGCGGTTGTCGATGATGCTCATACGCGAAAACTCCTTGGGGAGCCGCTAAAATACTAAATTCTAGCAACACGACCGGCTGCCAGCTCTATGGCTGAAGTTTCCAAGCGCGTTTTGATTGAGTTTACGCCCGCCCAAATATTCAAACTTGTCGATCAGGTCGAGGACTATCCGAAATTCTTGCCCTGGTGCGGCGGCGCCGAAGTGCTCGGTCGCGATGAAGTTCGCACCGCGGCGCGGCTGCATATCAACTACCACGGCATCAAATCGCATTTCGCGACCGAGAACGCAAAAACCTTCCCGGAGCGAATGACGATCCGCCTTGTCGAAGGGCCTTTCAAGCGGCTCGAAGGGGAGTGGATTTTCCGGGCGCTCGGCGCGACGGCTTGCAAGATAGAGTTTCGTTTGCTCTATGAGTTTTCGAGCAAGCTGATCGAAAAAGCGGTCGGGCCGGTGTTCCACCATATTGCAAACACTTTCGTCGATGCGTTCGTAAAACGCGCGGAGCAGGTTTATGGCTCAAACCGATAGCAAGGATTCGCTCAATATCGAAGTCGTCTATGCTTTGCCGCATAAGGCGGATTTGATCCGTTTGAAATTGCCGCACGGCTGCTCCCTACAGCAAGCCCTGGAGGTTTCCGGGCTGATGCAGAAGTATCCGGAAATCGATTCAAAAAACGGACGTTTTGGAATTTACGGCAAGCTGTGCAACCCCGCTACGCTGCTGCGCGATCAGGATCGCGTGGAAATCTACCGGCCGTTGCAGGCAGATCCCAAAGAAGTCAGACGTCGCCGGGCCGAGGAGGGTAAAGCGACCAAGAAAGGCGGCGGAGCAGCTGGAGAAGTCTGAAAAAATGAAGCCGCTCAACGCGGCTCCGTTTTTCCTTACTTGCAGTTCTTCTCGATCTCGCTTTTCATTCTTTCGATTTCAGCCAAGCGTTCTTCATCTGGAATTATAACGCGTTGACCGTTTTCCATTTTGGCCAAACGTCCGCCGATCTGGAAACTCTCCAAGCGCGCTTTTTGCTCGTCGCAGCGCTGTTTTTGCGCAGCAGCCACATTAGCCTCGTCCGCGCTTTTTTTAGCCGCATCGGTGCGCGCTTTTTGGCGCTCTTCGAAAGCCCGGTCTTTCTCCTTCCAGGAGGAGTCAGAATCCCCGCCAAAGGAAGGCTGAGTTTTGATCGACCGCGCATCAACACCCGACGGTGGCATATCGGAATACTGAACCCGGCCGTCCTTATCTTTCCAGGTATAAATATCGCCAGCGATCGCGGGCGTGGCGAGTAACAGCACTAAAGCAAGTGGCAACAGCCGGGGCATGAGGAAGCTCCCAAAATCCTTGATTTGCCGGGTCGTCCGGCGAATCTGTATAATACTTATTTGCCCGAAAGGATGACAACTATGCGACTCGTCAGGAAAGCTCTGACGTTCGACGACGTCCTTCTCGTCCCCGCCCATTCGACTGTTCTCCCGCGCGATGTCAGCCTGTCAACACAGCTAACGCGCAGCATCCGCCTCAATATTCCTCTGGTTTCCGCCGCGATGGATACTGTAACCGAGGCTCGCCTTGCGATTGCACTCGCACAGGAAGGCGGCATCGGCATCGTGCACAAAAATTTGACGCCGAAACAACAGGCGCAGGAAGTTGCCAAGGTCAAACGGTTTGAATCCGGGGTCTTGAAAGACCCGATCACCATTCCTCCCGACATGAGCGTCCGGGAAGTGCTGGCGCTTACGCGCCAACATCGCATCTCCGGTTTACCCGTTGTTGAAGGGCGTAAAGTCGTTGGCATCGTCACCAACCGCGATCTGCGCTTCGAAACGCAGTTCGACCACCCGGTCTCGGCCATCATGACCCCCTACGAACGCCTTGTGTACGTCAAGGAAGGGGCGAGCGTGGAGGAGGGCAAGGCTCTGATGCACAAGCACCGCCTTGAGCGCGTCCTGGTGCTGAACGATGCGGGTGAGTTGTGCGGTCTCATGACCGTCAAGGATATTCTGAAATCCAGCGAATACCCGTTCGCCGCCAAGGATGAACACGGCCGCTTGCGTGTTGGCGCCGCGATCGGTGTCGGCGAAGGCACGGAAGAACGCGCGGAACTGCTCGTCGAGGCGGGCGTCGATGTTTTGATCGTCGATACCGCGCACGGGCATTCCCAAGGCGTTCTCGACCGCATCAAATGGGTCAAGAACACCTTCCCTCAGGTACAAGTCATCGGTGGCAACATCGCAACTGGCGATGCGGCAAAGGCTTTGGCCGATCATGGGGCCGACAGCGTTAAAGTCGGCATTGGCCCTGGCTCGATCTGTACAACGCGGATCGTGGCGGGCGTAGGTGTTCCGCAGATTACCGCGATCGACAGCGTTGCGACGGCGCTCAAAGACTCCGGAGTTCCCTTGATCGCCGACGGTGGAATCCGTTTTTCGGGCGATATCGCAAAAGCGATTGCGGCAGGCGCTTCCTGTGTCATGCTTGGCGGCTTGTTTGCCGGCACCGAAGAAGCACCTGGCGAAACGGTGCTCTACCAAGGACGCTCCTATAAGAGCTACCGCGGCATGGGCTCGCTTGGCGCGATGCAGCAAGGTTCAAGCGACCGCTATTTCCAAGAGAACGACAACGCGGACAAACTCGTTCCGGAAGGCATCGAAGGCCGCGTGCCCTACAAGGGGGCGGTAGTCGCGGTCATCCATCAACTGATGGGAGGCGTCCGCTCTTCGATGGGTTACGTCGGTTGTTCGTCGGTCGCGGAGATGCGCGAACGCGCCGAATTCGTTGAGATCACATCCGCCGGCATGCGCGAGTCCCATGTTCACGATGTGCAGATCACCAAAGAAGCGCCAAACTATCACGTCGACTAATCGGTTTTGAATCCAATGCGTTGAGAGCAAGGGGTAAGGCATATGAGCCTTGCCCCTTGCGCGTTCGATAGACCATATTTGCCTTGAAACATTGCCATGCACGACAAGATTCTGATTCTCGATTTCGGTTCCCAAGTTACCCAGTTGATCGCGCGCCGGGTGCGTGAGGCAAATGTCTATTGCGAAATCCACTCTTGCGATGTGACGGATGATTTTGTGCGCAGCTTCGGCGCAAAGGGCGTCATCCTCTCCGGCAGTCATATGTCGGCCTACGAGGAAGCAACGGACAAAGCGCCACAGGCGGTTTTCGAACTCGGCGTTCCGGTGCTCGGCATCTGCTACGGCATGCAGACAATGGCGCAACAGCTCGGCGGCAAAGTTGAAGCAGGCAAATTACGCGAATTCGGCTATGCCGAAGTTCGCGCCCACGGCCACACCAAACTGCTCAATGGCATTGAGGATTTCCGCACCGTCGACGGGCAGGGCATGCTCAAAGCCTGGATGAGCCACGGCGATAAAGTTGCCGAATTACCTCCCGGCTTCAAAGTAATGGCTTCGACGCCAAGCTGTCCGATTGCGGGTATGGCCGACGAAACGCGCCGTTTCTATGCGCTTCAGTTCCATCCCGAAGTCACTCACACGCTGCAAGGCGCGGAAATACTCCAACGCTTCGTGCGCGAGATCTGCGGCGCAAAAGCCGACTGGGTCATGGGCGACTATATTGCCGAAGCGGTCGCAAAAATTCGTGAACAGGTCGGTGACGAAGAGGTGATCCTTGGGCTTTCGGGCGGCGTCGACTCATCGGTTGCCGCAGCGCTGCTGCATCGCGCGATCGGCACACAATTGACCTGCGTATTCGTCGATCATGGCCTGTTGCGTCTCAATGAAGCCGAAATGGTCATGGACATGTTCGCGCGCAACATGGGCGTGAAAATCGTTCATGTGGATGCGAGCGAACAGTTCATGGCCAAGCTTGCCGGAGTCACCGACCCCGAAGCCAAGCGCAAAATCATCGGCAAAGAATTTGTCGAAGTCTTTCAGACTGAATCGGCCAAGCTCACCAATGCGAAATGGCTGGCCCAAGGCACAATTTACCCGGACGTTATCGAATCCGGCGGCGCGAAAACAAAGAAAGCGACGACAATCAAGAGCCATCACAATGTCGGCGGCTTGCCCGATACCTTGCATCTGAAACTGCTCGAACCCTTGCGCGATTTGTTCAAGGACGAAGTGCGCACGCTCGGTATGGCGCTCGGCTTGCCGCACAACATGGTCTATCGCCACCCGTTCCCAGGCCCTGGCCTTGGCGTGCGGATTCTTGGCGAAGTAAAGCGCGAGTATGCGGATTTACTGCGCCGCGCCGATGCGATTTTCATCGAAGAACTGCACAAAACAATCGACGAAACATCGGGCAAAAGCTGGTACGAACTCACAAGCCAAGCTTTCACCGTTTTTCTCCCGGTCAAAAGCGTGGGCGTAATGGGCGACGGCAGGACATATGACTATGTTGTCGCATTACGCGCCGTACAGACACAGGACTTCATGACCGCGCACTGGGCGCATCTGCCTTACGATCTGCTTGGCCGTGTATCGAACCGGATCATCAACGAAGTCCGCGGCATCAATCGCGTGGTCTACGACGTTTCGGGCAAACCGCCAGCGACGATTGAGTGGGAGTGATTGGATGTCTGGCAATGGCTGGTACCGTTTGGCGCCATATCGCGTTGTTCGATCAAGTGCTGTGCTATACGGCGGTGGAAGTCAGTGAGGAAGGAAAAATGCAGGGTGTTCAGACTGCCGAGTTGGGCCAGATGATCATCAACCACGCGGACAAGATGTTTCTCGGGCTTGCGCCCTTCCTGCGGCTCAGCATCGAGTACGGCGATCTGCGCTTCGTCGCTCAATCCCTGTTGGCGCGGGCCGGCGAGGACTACGACAACGCCGCGCTCTGGATGAACCTGGCCACCGCCTTTTTTTGCGTAGGCGAGCGCCAACTGGGGTTGAACATTCAGGAGCAAGGGCTGTTGCTGGCACGGCAGTTTGATCTGCCGGCAAACGAGCAGCCCGCGCGCTGCCGTGTGCTCATGCTGGTGGCGCCTGGTGATCTGGCCGAAAACACGCCGCTCGATTGCCTGCTGGAAACCACGTGCATCGATCTGGTCTTGTATTACGCCTCGCCGGACCAGCCGCTGCCGGTTGAGATTCCGCCGCATGACGCATTGCTGGTGGGGATGTCGGACAGCGCCGCCAACCGTCCGGTTCTGCGCGCGCTGGAGCAAATCCTGGCCGATTGGGACCGGCCAGTTGTCAACCGGCCCTCATGTATCCCGAATGTCGAACGCCATGCCGCCAGCCTCCTGCTGCGGGATGCGCCAGGCGTACTGATGCCGCTTACCCATCTGGTGGACCGGCATCGCCTGGAGGCCGTCGCGCACGGTCGGGCGGCGCTGGCGGACATGGCGCCCGATTGCCGTTTCCCCATCATCCTGCGACCGGTCGGCTCACAGGCAGGGCGCGATCTTGAAAAAATCGACGACGCTGCGGCCATCCTGCCGTACTTGGACGCGGCGTCGGGTCTGGATTTCTATTTGTCGCGCTTCATCGACTACCGCAGCGCCGACGGGCTATTCCGCAAGTACCGCGTCGCGCTCGTCGCGGGCGAGCCCTTCGCCTGCCACATGGCGATTTCGTCGCATTGGATGATCCACTACGTCAACGCCGGCATGTTGGTCGATGAAGGCAAGCGCAAGGAAGAGGCCGCGTTCATGGCGGAGTTCGATGCCTTTGCGCGCCGCCACCGGGCCGCCCTCGAAGCCGTAGCCACGCGCTGCGGGCTGGACTATGTCGCGATTGATTGCGCCGAAAGTCCCGCGGGCGAGTTGCTGATCTTCGAGGTGGACCATGTCATGGTCATCCATGCGATGGACCCGCCGGACATGTTTCCGCACAAGCAGGAAACCATGGCGAAGGTCCGTCGCGCCGTTGAAGAATTATTCTGCCGCCTGAAAGCGCGGCAGACATTGCCAAACTGAATGAAGCATGGAAAGCATTGAAACCGTATCCATCGACGAGCGTAACCGCCTGAATTTCTCGGGCGGCCCCGGCGTTCTGCCCGACACCGTGTTGCGGCAAGCGCAGGAGGCCATCCGCGAGGCGCCCGGCGCTGGCTTGTCCATTCTGGGAATCAGCCATCGTTCGGATTGGTTCGCATCGGTGGTGGCCGAGCTGCAAGACAACGTGCGCAGTCTGCTGGGCCTGCCAGACAACTATCACGTCCTGTTCCTGCAAGGTGGCGCCACGCAACAGTTCACCATGGTGCCCATGGCGCTGCTGGCCGGTCGCGCGAATCCGGCTGAATATCTGCACACTGGCTACTGGAGCGGCAAGGCGCTGCCGGAAGCCCGGCGCGAAGGGCTGGTGCGCGTACTCTGGAGCGGCGAACCGCATGGCTATGACCGCCTGCCCGCCGACAACGAACTGGCCTTCGCGCCCGACGCGCCATACCTCCATTACGTCTCGAACGAAACCGTGGAAGGCTTGCAGTTCCACCGCGTGCTGGGACGCGACGACGTGCCGCGCATCTGTGACATGTCGTCCGACTTTCTGTCCGCTCCCGGCGATTTCTCGAAGTTTTCGTTGATCTACGCGCATGCGCAGAAGAACATCGGCCCCGCAGGGGTCACCGTGGTAGTGATGAAGGACGAACTATTGAAGGATGCGCCGGCGCCGG
Organism: Betaproteobacteria bacterium; assembly: GCA_009781175.1. Classification (GTDB taxonomy): domain Bacteria; phylum Pseudomonadota; class Gammaproteobacteria; order Burkholderiales; family Rhodocyclaceae; genus Niveibacterium. The sequence continues at coordinate 2,639 of WQYQ01000017.1, read as the reverse complement.
GTGTGCTGCCAGGATTCCTCGACTACCACGAGCAGATCAAGGCATCGTCAATCCTTAATACGCCGCCGGTGTTCGCGATCTATGTTGTGCTGCTCGTCACGCGCTGGTTGCGCGGCGAGATTGGCGGACTGACCGCGATGGGGCGTATTAATGCCGCCAAGGCCGATCTGCTGTACCGGCAGATCGACGACAGCGGCGGCTTCTACCAAGCCCATGCCGCGCGGCCGGACCGCTCGACCATGAATGTCACTTTCAGGCTACCGACGCCGGAATTGCATTATCGCTTCATCGAAATGGCGGCGCGGGCCGGCTTGAGCGGACTGAGTGGTCACCGCAGTATCGGCGGCATTCGTGCCTCGCTCTATAATGGCATGCAGCTAGCCGCCGTCGAAAAACTGGTCGAGGTCATGCGCGATTTCCAGAGCCGGTAGCATCGCGGTTTATCGTCTTTCTCCCGGTCAAGAGTGTGGGCGTAATGGGCGACGGCAGGACGTATGACTACGTTGTCGCATTGCGCGCCGTACAAACGCAGGACTTCATGACCGCGCACTGGGCGCATCTGCCTTACGATCTGCTCGGCCGCGTATCGAACCGAATCATCAACGAAGTCCACGGCATCAACCGCGTGGTCTACGACGTTTCGGGCAAACCGCTGGCGACGATTGAGTGGGAGTGATTCGGCATCTGGCACTGGTTGGTATGTCTTGAAACACACACTGAGCAGATAAAAACAACCGGGCCAAATAGCCCGGTTTATTGAAGGCTGCTTTTCAGCTCATCGTTTGCGACTGAAAGCTCCTCCACTTGATCGAGAAACGCAGCGAGATCACTTTGCTGACCAGTGCCTTCCGAGCGCCACTCACCCATCGGCCTGACCATGGCCAGCCCTCGGGCGTCCCGCGACAGCCGTTCCAACTCGTGATCGGTCATGTCGCGCTGGCGCAGATAGAACTCACCCCATCTGGCGAAGACCAGTATCCACAGCGAGACAGTGAGCGCGTCGTCCCACCGGTTCCAGTTCGAGGTACTGGCAAGGGGCTGTAGCACGATCCGTTGCTGTTGCTTCAGGATGTTCTGCATCGACCTTAGGCTGACTTGTTGCCGCTCGGAGTTACTGTAGGCAAAGAGGAACGCAGTGATGTTAGTCGTCTGCCCCTCGCGCTCTCGCTTAAACAACCTCGGTTGGTCTGTCGGCTGTGGCTCCAGCATGCAAACCAACTCCTGCATCCAAATTCCGCAAGCATCGTCGGTGATTGCGCGGTTACTCTGCAACAAGGGAAAGACAACATCCTGGAACAACCACGGCTCGGCCCAAGCCAGTTGCCACATATGACCTCGCATGGAATTAACCAGGCGCTTCAACTCTTCGGCAGGGATAGTCGCCGGCAGGGTTTCATGCAACGCCGCGACCAAGCCTTTATAGATTTCAACTTTATTTGAATTTCTCGCCGCCCGGTGAACCATCCAGCCTAAGGCACGCACTCGCTCCGGGTTGGCAAAGGCGTCCATAAGCTGTAGCACGGCTGTGAGCCCCCCTGGTTCTTCCAACTGCCGTTCGATTGCGTTCAGCCCCATCCATTGAAGTAAGCCATTGCTGCTATGAACAAGACGGTCTCGTTGAGCCTCGCTGATATCGAACTGTATCGATAGCGAAATGTCGCCAATGATCTGACTCAACAGGGACAGCCGCACTGCGTTCGATCCTTGGGACTCTGTTGGCATACTAGCCACCTGGGCTTCGGCGATCGCCAGCAGAGTATCTGGGGCATACCACCACAGGAACTTGATGGCGAAATACTCCGACCAAGTCAGTGCTACATATTTTGTCGCATGAAACAGATGATGTACGTGATATGAAGTGTGCAGCAGAGTTTCGACTGATTTTTGAAAGAACTGAGCGTCAACCACGGTCAATTCCTTGTCCACTTCATCATGCGCGCGATAGAACGATGCCTTAAGGAATCGCGCCAGGAAATCCAGAAAGCCGCGCTCGGATTCGATCTCGTGGAAACTCTGATCCTCGGTACGTGAATGCGCGAGCACCTCGCCGAGTACCTCCCAGGTCTCAGTGAAGTCTGTGAAGTCCCCCGCCTGCTTATCTAGGCAGTTGCGCAGGCCTACCGTCTCGGGCAGCACGAGCGAGTCATCCTTGAGTAGATCCAACTCCACCATCCGCTCTTTCAGTAGATCGCCGCTCAAGCCTTGTAGCGACGGTTCGCTGACCCATACGCTCAGCACATCGCCTGCTTTGGTCTTTTCTAGGAAGCGTAGTGGCTCAAAGCGGCGCGGCGCGGTTAGCAACGCTGTGGAGTCGAAAAGAAGCCGCATGGCGGAATTCTCGGTCTCACCTTCGGTCTGCGTAGCCGCCGCCTCCTGTACCAACCCGGACTTGTATTGCTCAACCTTTAGTAGAACGTCCGCAGGGATCGGGGTAACCAGCAAGGGGAAGTTTTCGGCAGCTTTCTGAAACGAATTGGACACGTTAAAACCCGCGACCGGGAGCCTGTCCGACCCCATGACGCCCTTCTAAAGGTCAAGAGGTAATTTGAACCTGCCTGATCTGGAGGTTGCGCTGCCGGATTACAGCGTAGACCTCCCGCGCGATATAACGCTTGAGACAGCGGATCGCTTCGAGTTTT
>WQYQ01000016.1 GCA_009781175.1 Betaproteobacteria bacterium | reverse complement strand
TGCGAGGCTGTGATCGGGGCTCATGCGCTGCTCGGAATCCTCATTTATCACTTATAAACTCCGGTTCCTGCGCTGCTCTTCGCCCCGCTGACAGCCTCTCGCGACAGATTCTGAACAGGTTCTGAATCTGGTTTGCTCTGCGGCGGCGGAAAAATGAATTCTAAAGGCCGCTGGACGAAGCGCCGGACAACCATGCCGAAAAGCCGTTTGCTGTGCGAGAAACGGACCTGGCGCGATTTGAGCGCGGTCTGCAAGGCCAGCGAGAAGCTGACGACGAGGTTGGTTGCGCCGATCAGCAGAACCCCGGCCGCGCCCGATGCGAGGATTTGCCAGGGGACGTTGAATTTCAGCGCCACCAAGGCATAGGCGAAATTCGCTGCGGCGAACGTAACGTGACGGATGTCGAGCGGCAGGCCGAGAATAAAGCCGAGCGTGCCCATGCTGCCGAGCATGCAGCCGAAAAGGAAATTACCGGCCAGAGCGCCGAGGTTGTTTTCCAGATAGTGGGCAATCCGTTCGCTGCCTTTCTCGCCGAAGAGCCCGCGCACCCAGCCCAGTTGCCGCACGCGTTGCGGAATTCGTCCGTAAACGCATTTGTTGTCGTAATAGCCCGAGATCAGGCCCGAGAGATACAGACAAACGCCGGCGATGGCCGCATGCGGAACGGCGAGGCTGTGAATCGGATCGATGTCGTGGAGCAGATGCTGCGCTTTAACGACGTCGACCTGCGGCGCGCCGAAGAGCCACGTCCACAGCGCGCCGATGCCAAGACAGGTGATGAAGGCGAGCAGCACATTGCCAAGGATCGCGACGAACTGCGTGCGCAATACATCGACAACGAGCTTGGCGAGCTTTTCGAGCGGGGGTTTGCGTCCGTTGCCTTCTTCCAGGCTGGCCGCGATCACTGCCGCCGTCATCGCGGGCTGCTTGGTCGCGATCGTGAAGTGGAAGAGGTGCACGACGACAAAACCGAGCCCGTAATTGAGGCTGAAACCGAGTGCTTCCCACAGCGGTGGCAGTTTGGCCTTGGCGATAAAGAGCTTGAACAAGGCCATGAAGGCGACGATGACGCCCGCGCCCGAGGCGGCACGGAACATGGTGTAGTAGCCGCGGCGCGAGTTCGTTACATAGTGTTCGCCGGTGCGGCTCGCATGCTCGGTGACTTCGAGCGCCATGAGATCGGTGACCTGGCGCAGGAGCGCGCGAATGCTGTTCTTTTTCGCTTCGTGGGCCATCATCTCGCGGAAGAAGCGGACTGTTTCCCTGATCTGTTCGGCGGTGTTGCGCTGCGCGGTCAGCTCGATCAATTGCCGCATGCGGCTGACGATCTGCATGGCGCGGAAGTTTTCATAGGTGAGCGTAATCGAAGCGCCGCCATGCTGGGCGCGCTGACGGATGCGGCGCAAATGGTCTTCGCATTGATCGAGCAGAACGTCGAGATGCCGTCCGTCGGGCCAGGTCGAAGTCTTGCTCGTCATCGCGCTTTGCGCTTCGCCGATGAACGCTTGGATTTCCTCGGCCTGGGTGACAAATGGCGATTCGCGTGAAGCGGCATCCGGGTCGTAACGCAGAAAATCCGGTTCGACGCCGATCGCGGCAAGCCGCAGTGACAGGATGCGCAGCGCTTCGAGCATTTCGTTGACGGAATGCCGGCTGTGCGTATCGGCGCTGTGCCCGAAACCAATGGCCTCCATGAGTTCAACGATCAGCGCTTCGGGCACATCCTGCAACCAGGCATGGTCGCCGGCTTCATGCAGCAAGGCTGCGAAGAGATCGCGCAGATAGGTTTCGTCGTAAGCGGGCGGCAGCAACTTGGCGATCAGCCGGCGCAAAATCGCGCCCGCGACGCTTTCGTTGGCGAGAATGCCGAGATCGGCGAAGAGCGTGCGCTGCAAGCGGCGCGAGAAGACTCCGCCGACGTAACGGTGGAGTCCTTTGGCCAGATTAGGGCGCGTATGCAGTAAAGCGATGAGCGCGCGGATACGTTGCGCAACCGCGTCGGGTGGTTCAAGCTTACGCGGTCGTAGGGCTCGAATGATTTGCAGCAACGCGTCGGTAGAGCGTTCTTCCGGATGAGCGGCGATGAATTTGAGAATCGGAGCGATCGGTTTCATCGGGCCTTTGTTTTGAAGGGGATGTCGCTATTCTCCCATAGCGGGGTGAGATTCCCCGCGCGCAACCGGGACAAGCGCTTGAAAAGCTGGTACAGTCGCGCCCCTTTGCGGCTATGCCGCGTTCTATGCGATGGAGATGCAGCGGACATGGATGAGGCCGATCTTGCTCAACAGGAAACCGAACTGAATCTGCGGCTTTCGCTCCAGCATAAGGAGCCATCGCTTGCGGCTACGGGGGTTTGCCACTTTTGCGGCGAGCCCGTTAGTGAAGGACAGAAATTTTGTGACAGCGACTGCGAAGAAGACTGGCGCCGCCTGCAATGGCAGCGTTCCCAGCGTGTTCGCGGTTGAATTTTTGAAAGTGTTAGAGGGGCTTAGATGGCACGCATTACGATCGAAGACTGCCTGAAGAATATTCCCAACCGTTTCGAGATGACGCTTGCCGCCGCAATTCGCGCGCGCCAGCTCGCACGCGGCCATTCTCCGATGATCGAGAATCCGAAGAATAAGTTTGCCGTGACGGCCTTGCGCGAAATCGCGGCCGGCCAAGTTGGCCGCGAGATTCTCGCGAAACTCGAAGCCTAGACGGGGCTTTCGGCGGGGATGCCCTAAAAAAGGCATTCCCGCCGGCATAAAAAGTTTCAGTCCTCAGCCTCGGCGAAGAGCGCTTCCTCTTCGTCCGGGGCTTTTGCCGTTTTCGCGCCAAACAGATATTTGAAGCGCAGTTGCTGCGGGTAAGGGTAGAAGTCCTCGACGTAACCCTCGCGGATTTTGCGTTGCGCTTCCTGCCAGAATTCCGGGCCGAGCAGGTCCGGGTGGTATTTGAGGAAAGCCTTGCGGACTTTTGTGAATCCAAGCAGGAAGGTGCGGAATTCTTCTGGAAAAACGTCGTTGCGCTCGACCGGATACCAGATCTCGCCGCTCATTTCGACTTCTTCGTTCGGCGCGGGCGGGATGCGGCGGAAATTGCAGTCGGTCATGAACTCGATTTCGTCGTAGTCGTAGAACACCACGCGGCCGTAGCGCGTAACGCCGAAGTTTTTCCACAGCATGTCGCCGGGGAAGACGTTCGCCTGCGCCATTTCCCGAATGGCGTTGCCGTATTCCTGCACGGCATGTTCGGTTTCGGTTTCGTCCGCATGCTCAAGGAAAATGTTGAGCGGCGTGAGGCGGCGTTCGATGTATAGGTGTTTGATGACGAGTGAATCCCCATCGAGCTCGACGCTGTCGGCGCAGACCTCTTGTAGTTCGCGCAGCAGGTCGGGATGCATCCGGTGCAGCGGAAAGGCCGCATGGGAAAACTCCAGCGTATCGGCCATCCGGCCGACGCGGTCGACCTGCTTGACCATCTGGTATTTGCGCCTGACTGTCGCCTGCTCCATGTCCTTCTGGATTTTTGTCTGATCCTTGATGACCTTGAAGACGTAGGGATAAGACGGCAGTGTGAATACGGCCATCACCATGCCGCGGATGCCGGGCGCGATGATGAATTGATCGTTCGAGTGGATCAGATGAGCCAGAAAATCCCGGAAGAACATCGTTTTTCCCTGCTTGCCGAGGCCCAGCATCGTGTAAAGCTCGGAACGATTCTTGGTCGGCATGATCGAGCGCAGGAACTGGACGTAGCCTGACGGAACTTGCATGTCCACCATGAAGTAGGCACGCGAGAGCGAGAACAACAGCGAAATGCGCCAGGGTTCGAGCAGAATCGTGTCGATATAAAGCCGCCCGTTGGCGTTGTGCCGAATGACGACCGTGAACGGTATCTCGTGATAGCCATTGATCGCTTTGCCAATGACGTATGCGGTTTTGTTGCGATAGAACGGCGAGTAGAGCACCTGGATTTGGCTGTTCACCTCGCGCACGGGCCATCCATCGAGGTGAGCCTTGGTGGCTTTCAGCACATGGACGATATCGCGCTCGAGATTTTCGAAAGGGACCTGCCAGTCGAAATCCTGAATGATTTGCCGGACCGTCGCGCGCATTCCGTCTTCATAGGGATAGTAGCTGGTGTACGTGGGCGGATAGCTTTGGATGTATTCGGTCGAAATGGCGGGCCGGGCGAAAATATAATCGTTGTGGAAGTAGTTGCGATGCAGGATCTTGCAGCAGACCGAATTGAAAAAGGTTTCGGCCAGTTCCGGCTGTTTATGGTTGATCAGCAAGTCGATAAAGAAAAGTTTGACTTGCTGCCAGGTCCGGTCGTCAAGCCTTTCGACATTGAATTCCGCGTGCAGGCGCTGCACGGTTTCGCCAACGCGATCGCCGTAGAACTGCACCCGCTCGTGCACCGCTTTAAGTTCGCCTTGCCAGTCCGCGGCTTCGAAGCGCTGCTTGGCGCGCCGGCTGGTTTCGCTGAAGATCCGGTAGTGGCGATTGAATCCGTCTACCAAAGCCTGCGCGATCGAATGCGCAAGCGAATCTTCCTTGCTCAGATAGATCATTATGTTTTTTCTCCCCCTCGTTATTCTCGATTTTCGAGCTATTGCACCGCATCATGAATAGTCTAATGGCGTAAGCGCTGTCAGGGAAGCAGCGCATGAAGCGCATGCTTTGCGAGCGCTCCCGCGGCAAATCGCCCTGGCGGCGTTTTGCCGCGGGAGCGTGAAATGCGCAATAATAAAAAGCTCAGGGCAGTCATATTGCTTGTCACTGCCTCGTAGCGCGTGTGGCTGTTACCGTTCAGGAACGGCCGGGGAGGGGGCGGGACATACAAGCTTATCGCTCTGTCCCACATATTATCGGACTTATTCAAACCAACAATTCTTGAGGAAGCATTTGCCATGAGCGCCCAATCTTTGATCAAGGTTCCCGCTGGCGGCCAGAAGATCGTACCCGGTCAGACGGTTCCCGATAATCCGATCATTCCATTTATCGAGGGCGACGGCATCGGCGTGGATATCACGCCCGTCATGATCAAGGTGATCGACGCCGCGGTCGAGAAAGCCTATGGCGGTAAAAAGAAAATCCACTGGATGGAAGTCTATGCCGGTGAAAAATCCGTCGGTCTCTATGGCCCGGATCAGTGGCTGCCGGCCGAAACCTTCCAAGCCTTGAAAGACTATTCGGTTTCGATCAAAGGGCCGATGACAACGCCCGTCGGCGGCGGCATCCGTTCGCTCAACGTCGCGCTGCGTCAGGAACTAGACCTCTACCAGTGCGTCCGTCCGGTGCGCTACTTCAACGGCGTACCTTCGCCGCTGAAGCGTCCAGAGCTTGTCGATATGGTGATCTACCGTGAGAACACCGAAGATATTTACGCCGGTATCGAATGGCAGGCCGAATCGGAGCAGGCCAAAAAGGTCATCGCTTTCCTGCAAAACGAAATGGGCGTCAAGAAAATCCGCTTTCCGGCAACTTCGGGTATCGGTATCAAGCCGGTTTCGAAGGAAGGCACCGAGCGTCTCGTGCGCGCCGCAATCAAGTATGCGATCGACAACGACCGCAAGAGCGTGACGCTGGTACACAAGGGCAACATCATGAAGTTCACCGAAGGCGCTTTCCGCGATTTCGGCTACGCGCTGGCAAAGAACGAGTTCGGCGCGATGGAAATCGATGGCGGCCCGTGGTGCAAGTTCAAGAACCCGAAAACGGGGCGCGAAATCATCGTCAAGGATGCGATCGCCGACGCCTTCCTACAGCAGATCCTGCTGCGCCCGGCCGAATACGACGTCATCGCGACGCTGAACCTGAACGGTGACTACATCTCCGACGCGCTGGCGGCTCAGGTTGGCGGTATTGGTATCGCCCCGGGCGCGAACATCTCCGACCAGTACGCCTGTTTCGAAGCCACCCATGGCACCGCGCCAAAGTACGCCGGCCAGGACAAGGTGAATCCGGGTTCGTTGATCCTGTCGGCAGAAATGATGCTGCGCCACCTTGGCTGGAAAGAAGCTGCTGACCTCGTGATCAAGGGCATGGAAGGTGCGATTAACGCCAAGACCGTAACCTACGACTTTGCCCGCCTGATGGAAGGTGCCAAGGAAGTTTCCTGCTCCGCATTTGGCGACGCAATGATCAGCAAGATGTGAGCTGGTGCTGTGTTCCAGGAAAAGAAGAGCGTCGTAGACGCTCTTCTTTTTCAATCTGGCGGGACATTTTATTCAAGGCCGTAAGAGAGCCTTGAGTCGGGTTACAATCTCGCCTCTGCCGGCTCGGGTGATGAAATCGGTAGACATTGTGGACTTAAAATCCACTGGCCTTTGGCCGTACGGGTTCGAGTCCCGTCCCGAGCACCAGATAGCAGTCCAAGCAAGTCCAAAGAAAGCCAGAACTCCCAGCGTTATCAAGGATTCTGGCTTTTTTCTTGTCCAGCGCCGTCCGGCTTGATTCACTGGCATCTACCCTCAATTGGGGGCATACTCGGGGGCATGCTCCAAATGCTCGGGGGCATTTTAAGGATGCCCCATGAAACAGGCCGACAAACTGTCCGACGTGACAATCAGGAACGCCAAGCCCCAAGACAAACCCGTAAGGTTCTTTGACGGTGGCGGGCTGTACATTGAGGTATCCCCGGCAGGCGGAAAGCTGTGGCGGATGAAATACCGCTTTGGGGGCAAGGAAAAGCGGCTTTCCTTTGGGGCATACCCCGACGTAAGCCTCAAGGAAGCCCGAGCACGGCGCAAAGAAGCCAAAGACATGTTGTCCGGCGGCAAAGACCCCGGCGCGGCCAAGCAAGCGCAAAAGGCCGCTATCAAGATCGCCAGCGCCAACAGCTTTGAGGCTGTGGCTTTGGAATGGCTCGAATCCCGGCGCGACACCGTGGAACCTGCGCAGTACATCAAGACACTGGCTCGGATGGAAAACGATGTGTTCCCCTGGCTGGGGGCAAAGCCCATTGCCGAAATCAGCGCGGTCGATGTGCTAACCGTTCTGCGGCGGATCGATGAGCGCGGCGCGCGTTACACGGCGCACAAGGTACGTAGCGAAATCAGCCGGGCTTTCCGTTACGCGGTAGCGACAGGCCGCGCCGAACGCGACCCTTGCCCCGATCTGCGCGGCGCTATTCCGCCTGCGAGAACTGAGCATATGCCCGCAGTCACAACGCCCAAGGAAGCGGCGGAACTCCTGCGCGCTATTGACGGCTTCCGGGGTACGTTCGTAGTGCGTTGCGCGCTGCTGCTCGCCCCTATGTTCTTTGTTCGGCCCGGCGAGCTACGCAAGGCCGAATGGTCCGGCTTCGATCTGGACAAGGCCGAATGGCGGTATCTGGTCACTAAGACGAAAACAGAACACCTTGTCCCCCTCGCCTCACAAGCGGTGGCGATCCTGCGCGAACTGCACGCGCTGACGGGAAACCGGCGTTATGTGTTTTCGGGACGTGACCCGCAAAAGCCCATGTCAGACGCTGCGGTGAATGCCGCACTTCGGCGCATGGGTTACAACACCAAGACAGAAATTACCGGCCACGGCTTCCGGGCGATGGCGCGGACGATCCTGCATGAAGAACTGCACTTCAAGCCGGAAGTAATCGAGCATCAATTGGCGCACAAAGTCCCGGACGCCCTGGGGGAGGCATACAACCGGACGAAGTTCCTCAAGGAACGCCGGGAAATGATGCAGGTATGGGCCGATTACCTGGAGCAATTGAAGCAAGGCGCGGACGTAATACCGCTGCGCACGGCGGGGGCTCCCTCAATTTGAGGAAATCTCCTCTACTTCTTCACTCTCCCTAGACACCCCCCTTTTATCCGCTACGCCGCTACAATTCAGTGCTGGTGCGGGTTTGTGCGTGGCGGATACGTCATTGGCATAAGCTACGTTACCTTTGAATCCGTTACACGCTACAACCGCCGCCGTGGCTTGCAGCTTCGCCGGATGCGGCACATCGGCGGCGGGTTTGGCCTGGGAAAAATCGTACTCTTCACGCATAGCATTTGACCTCTTTCGATGTGGCACGAGGCCGAACCGATGCACAGCGTGAGCGAAATTTTCAGCCCTCAGCGGTGGCGCTTCGTCGAGATCGTCAAGATCAGCAGTTTGCGTAATAGCGTTCTCGTTCATGGTGTACCGCGCTTTCACCGTGGTGCGTGACGGGACAAATCCTCCACCATGCGCGTTTGCCAGCCCGGTCCGGTCGCTTTCCAGGCTTCCAATACTGAAACCGGCAGCCGAAGGGAAATCGCCATTTTCGCCTCGCCTTGCACGGGACGCCCGCGCTTGGCAATCAGCGCGCCAATCTTGCGGTTGTCTTCAATCGCCGTCGGATCGTCCGCCAGCGTGCGGCGCACGCGCTGCCAGTCGGTACGGCTTTCGCCGCGCTCAACCGCCGCGCGCATTTCATCTGCGGTCATGGTCGTGATTTTCGAGCCAGTCATGGTAAATCCTCCGTTCTTCTCGCTTGGCCGGGCGAAAACTCACGATGCGGCAGCGCTCTTCGCCCGGCACGAACGCCACCGACAACACGGCCAGCACCTCGAACACGTAGGCGAACGCTTGCTGGCGCACTTCGCCCCGACGTGGGCTATCCACGATCAAGGCGTACTCGCTTTCAAGCACCAGACAGGCGTCGACGAAATCCAATCCGTGTTTTTCCAGATTGGCCGCGCGCTTGGTTTCGTCCCATTCGTAGATCACGGGGGTATTGTATATACGTATATATAAAAGTCAAGTTATGCCATTGCGCCTACCGTGATTCTGAGCAATACTGCGCTCACTGCCGCGACAACGGCGGTCAGGATTGGCGTCCCGGATTACCAGGCGGACAACCGCCGCTGTGCGGTTTTTTTGCGTCCGCAGCATGGCTCCTTTATGGGCGGGCCGTGCGGGGCAGCTTCGGCTGCGCCGGCCCTGGTTCCGGTACGCCAACCCGCATGTGTCCGCCCACCCCGATTGGCGTCGGGACGGCGGTTCAAAACCGTTACCAGGAGTCAAGCCATGACTGAAACCACTCTGCGCACGTCCGCGCAATCCACCCCCACACAGCCCGCAATCAGCGGCATGGCAAACATCGCAAACGTTGTGCAAGCGCTTTGGGAACGTACCGCCGATCGGCTGACGCCTTCAGAGCTTGAATGGTTTGCTGGCGCGTCCGAATACGCCATACAGAACATGCAGAATCTTGAAGAAGTGATCGAAGGCATCGGATGCCTTGTCATTTTCGACACGCCTGGCGCCGGACACGCGCCGGTTGGAAGCTTTCAACAACCCAGGGATGTAGCGATATTGCTGTTTTTTTTGGCGGAATCGATGCGTCACGCCAGCGCGCTGGTGACGGTGGCCGATGCGGCGGAATACAGGCTCCGCAATCCCGACCTGTTCTGCGCGCGGGCGGCGGCAAAAGCCGGATGCTCAGTTCATAGCGGTTCATAACGGTTCATAACGGCATGATCTGAGTTTTGCCGCGCCTAGCCCGACGGGGCGAAAACCGGGACACCCTTACCCGGCTGGCGCGGCTCCTTATTCAAGGGCGAGCGCGAAAGGGGCGCGGGATGACATTCGACGAATTTAAGGAAGAGCTTTCCAAGAATAAACGCGATGAGCTTTTGAAGCTTGCTTGGAATTGGTTTGTTATTGCGCACGAATGCAAAAACGCATGCTTATTTCTTCAAAAAGAGCATGAGGAATTGATTGCAATATCGGATTTCATGGCGGAAATAATAGAAAGGAACGGGCTAAATGGCGAATTGAAAGGGAAAGAGATTGAGCAATACAAAAAACAACGTGAGCAAGATTCCGCCCAAAGAATTGAAGTCATAAATCAAGCGTTTCTCCTGTCGAATTCATCTGCAATTGAAGAAAACAAGAGCAGCACAGCAAGAGCAGGAGGAAATGCAAAGCATGCGAATGAAAAAAAAGAACAACAGCCAAGAATCGAGAAAATACAAAAGCTATGGGCGTCTGGCGAATACGACTCCCGCGACGATTGCGCAGAGCAAGAATGGAAAGACGCGGGCTTTAAGTCAATCGGTTCCGCAAGGCATGCGCTGAGGAATACGCCGGACGCAACCACCGGCCTGCAAGACCACAAAAAAGGATAGTTTCTCTGTCACCTACCGGTAGGTGACAGCAGATACCGGTAGGGTGTATTCACACACTGCTTTTTGATGCATATATTTCGTATCCGACACGGCCACATCGGGCCGCATTTGATCGGAGACGGATATGCAAACTCTTCCTGTAACTGGCTTTCTGCGCGTCAAGCAAATCATCGGCGACCCAAAAAAAGGCATACCGCCAATCATCCCGGTATCCGCTGCCACATGGTGGGATGGCGTAAAAGATGGCCGCTTTCCCAAGCCCGTGAAGCTTGGCCCGTCGACTACCGCTTGGCGTGTTGAAGATATTCGCAAGCTGATTGCATCGATCTGAGCGGGTGGTCGACATGACCCCCGCGCATTCTGCGGACATGTTCCGCGATGCCATTGAGGCGGCTGGCCTGACTTCGCCCGAGGCAATTGAGGACGATGGCAAGCTTCATCGTTTCTCCAGTAACGGCAAGCGAGGCGATGATTCCGGCTGGTACGTCTTCCATGCCGGAAACATCCCGGCCGGCGCGTTCGGCTGCTGGCGCACCGGCTTTTCGCAGACGTGGCGCACGGATACAAGCCGAACGCTTTCACCGGCAGAGCGGGCCGCGTACCGTCGCCAAGTGGCCGACATGCAGCGCGCACGCAAGGCGGATGAGGACAAGCGCCATGCCGAGGCACGGGAACGCGCTGGCCTGCTGTGGGCGGAAGCCTATCCCTGCACCGGCCATGCTTATCTGACCCGCAAGGGTATCGGCGCGCACATCGCACGGCTTCACGGTGACGCCCTGGTAATCCCGATGCGGGATGCGGGCGGCACGCTGCATTCCCTGCAATTTATCGCCGCGGACGGAACCAAGAAGTTCCTGACGGGCGGGCGCGTGGCGGGCTGCTACTGCGCATTGGGCAAGCTGGCCGATGCGGCGGCGCTCTGCATTTGCGAGGGCTTCGCAACCGGCGCAAGCATTCATGAGGCAACGGACTTGCCGGTAGCCGTGGCCTTCAATGCGGGGAATCTGGAAGCTGTTGCACGCGCCTTGCGGGAGAAGTTTCCCGATCTGCCTATCGTGATCTGCGCAGACGACGACTACCGCACCGAAGGCAACCCCGGCCTGACCAAGGCCCGTGAAGCCGCACGCCTGATCGGCGGCGCTGTGGCTGTTCCCGACTTCGGCGCGGATCGCCCCGAGGGCGCGACCGACTTCAACGACCTGCACCAAGCGCAAGGGCTGGAAGCCGTGAAGCGCTGTATTGATGCCGCGTTGAATGGGGCAACGGTCACCCAGAAAGCGCCGCCAAGTAACGAATCAGCCCCCGGCGTGGCAGAGCATCAACCCGGCGAAGAAACCAAGCCTGGGGGCGATTCTGTAGCCTGCAACTACGGCGGCGGGCGCTTTGAGATTACCCCGCATGGCGTGTTCTTCATCGGCACCGACAAAGACGGAAACGAGCAACCGCCGCGTTGGATTTGTTCCCCGCTGTCCGTGGTGGCAAAGACCCGTGACGCCAAGAGCGGTGAATGGGGGCGGCTGTTGGAGTGGCGCGATGATGACCACGTGCGGCACCAATGGGCGATGCCTCTTGAACTGTTGCAGGGCGATGGCTCAGACGTGCGGCGGGAACTGGCCCGGCTGGGCTTGTCGATTGCTCCCGGTAAGGCGGCGCGTGATCTGCTAACGACTTTCCTGCAAGTCTGGCCGGTAGAAGCCCGGGCGCGCTGTGTTGAGCGCCTGGGCTGGCATGGCGCGGTGTATGTAACCCCAGCGGAATCCATCGGGCAGGATGATGAAATCATCGTATTCCAGAACGCGCACGCCGTCGAACCGGCCTTTGCGGTAGCTGGGACGGCGGAAAAATGGCGCGATTCCGTGGCCGCGTTGGCGGCGGGAAATTCCCGCTTGGTGTTTGCCTTGTCTGTAGCCTTTGCCGGTCCGCTGGCCGATGTGGCGGGCGAGGATTCAGGAGGCTTTCACCTGCGCGGCGGTTCATCGTCCGGCAAGACCACGGCCCTGAAAGCGGCGGCTTCCGTTTGGGGAAATCCTTCCGCCTACCCGAGACTATGGCGCGCAACGGCAAACGGGCTTGAAGGGCTGGCGGCGCTTCATAACGACGGCTTGCTGATTCTGGACGAGTTGAGCCAAATAGACCCCAAGGAAGCCGGGGAATCTGCCTATTTGCTGGCGAATGGGCAAGGCAAGGCCCGTGCGTCACGTACCGGCCCGGCCCGGCAATCAGCCCGCTGGCGGTTGCTGTTTCTGTCCGCCGGTGAAGAATCACTTACCGCTTTGATGGCGAGGGCAGGCCGGAAAGCGAACGCCGGGCAGGAGGTCCGCCTTGCCGACATTGAAGCCGATGCAGGGGCGGGCATGGGCATTTTCGAAACGTTGCACGATCAACCTAGCCCGGCGGCGCTGTCCCTGGCGGTGAAAGACGCTGCCACCCGCTATCACGGGGCGGCGGGTGTTGAATGGCTTCGGCGCATCGTGGCGGATCGGCCCAAGCTGGCGGACTTCATCGCGGATGGCTCCCGGCAATTCGTGGAAGAAGCCGCCCCCACCGATGCCGCTGGGCAGGTGCTG
Organism: Betaproteobacteria bacterium; assembly: GCA_009781175.1. Classification (GTDB taxonomy): domain Bacteria; phylum Pseudomonadota; class Gammaproteobacteria; order Burkholderiales; family Rhodocyclaceae; genus Niveibacterium. Next base: position 57,126 of record WQYQ01000016.1, on the reverse strand, counting down.
CGGGTGGCTCGGCGATTTGCCTTGGTGGCCGTAGCCGGGGAACTAGCGACCCATTACGGCCAGACCGGCTGGCCGAAAGGCGAAGCGATCAACGCGGCGCGGAAATGCCTTGATGCTTGGCTGGAAGCATTCGGCGGCGCTGGCAACCGGGAAGAGCGCGCCATGCTGTCACAGGTGCGAGCCTTCTTCGAAGCGCACGGTGCAAGCCGGTTTGAAGATGTGATGGCAACCACTGACCAGCGAATCATCAATCGGGCAGGTTTCTACCGTACCGGGGGCAACGGCGAGCGGGAATTCCTTGTTTTGCCGGAAGCCTTCAGGCGGGAAGTTTGCCAAGGCTTCGACGCCAAGACGGCAACGGCGGTACTGATCGAGGCCGGATGGCTGCAACCGGGCAAGGACGGCAAGACCGCACAGAAGCCGCGCCTTCCCGGCCTTGGCCCGACGCGCTGTTACATTTTCGCTGGGCGCATGTGGGAGGGCGAATGATGCGGCTCAATTTCGCTTTACTATCAAAAAACGGTGGGACAAGTGGGACACAGGGGACAGCCAGTAACCACGCGGCTTTGAGCCGTCCCACCGATATAAAAAACAGGGGGGACACGGTGGGACAAGCCTATGCCCCCTTGGCCGAAAAGCAGGCGGAGCGGGCGGAAGTGTCCCACCCCGGACAAAACAAGGTGGGACGCTGCAAACCCAGTATTCATGCGGTTGTCCCACCCGTCCCACTTGTCCCACCGAAAAAACACATGAACGAGATTGACCGCGAAGCCTTCGAGGAACGGGCGGCAATCCTGGAGTTTGATGGCGGGCTGTCGCGTGAAGAGGCCGAGGTGTGCGCTTGGCTTGATGCTATCGGCGAGCGTACACCGGAAATCATCGCCGAAGTGCTGGCAGCTTGCCGGCGCGACGCCGAAGCCCGTGCGTATTTCCTGGGGCGAGCCGGATTGCGCGCCGGTGAGAGAGAAACCCTGATCTACTTTAGAGGTAAATAGATGGCGATTGGAAAGAAAACCGGGGGCCGCAAAGCCGGAACGGCCAACATAGCAACCCGCGAAATCAAGGCACTTGCAAGCCCGCACGGACCCGGAGCCGTCGCGGTGCTGGCGGACATCATGAACGACGAAAGTGCACCGCCTGCGGCCCGTATAAGTGCGGCAAATGCGTTGCTCGATAGAGGCTTCGGGAAACCACAGCAAGCGGTTGAGGTGACCGGTGACGGCATCGCAACGCCACCGGTTGAGGTGAGCCTGTCCGGCGAAGCGCTTATCGAGGAACTCAAACGCCGTGGGTTGCCGACCGCCGTGTTTGAAGAGTGAGCGAGGAATACGTGCAAACCTATCCAGATTAGTCCGAATACATCCAGTTACATCCGGGTTGTTTTGGGGGCATTTTGGGGGCATCAAGAAATGAGAAAAAATAGAAGCCACGCAACCATGCGAGTTTGCATAGATTGTTTGAGTCCCGTCCCGGCACCAGATAGCAGTCCAAGCAAGTCCAAAGAAAGCCAGAACTCCCAGCGTTATCAAGGGTTCTGGTTTTTTTCTTGCTGGATGGCCGCCGGCAAATCAAGTATGGGAAGAATCGGACACCGCTGTTTCGACGCCGGCCAGAGCCGCGCGCAGCGCCGCTTCCTTGGTATGGTCGAATGAGGTTTTCATCACCGTGCCTCCCTCACCTTGGAGCCCCTCCAGTACTTTGTCCGTCGTGAGCTTGCGGATCAGCACGAATAGCGCTGCTCCGCCCGGCTGAATGCTGGCAGCAGTTTCCTTCATCCATTTGTCGTTGATGCCGACGTCCGTCAAAGCGCCGCCTATGGCGCCGGAGGCGGCGCCCACGGCGGCGCCGACAAGCGGCATCAGGAAGATCAGGCCGATCAGCGCGCCCCAGAAGGTTCCTGAAACCGCACCAACCGTAGTGGTATTGATAAGCTGGTTCAGCTTGACGGTGCCTTTGTCATCCTTCACGGCGATCACCGCGTCGCCAAGTTCGAGCAGATACTCTTTCTGCATTGACAGCAGCTTTTGGCGGACTTCTTCCGCTTTCGCTTCGGTGGGAAACGCAATTACGACGAGATCACTCATTGCAGCTCTCCTGTAAAAGGTGTGGATTCCGACGGTCGCGCGCGGGTATTCCAATTGATGCTGTGTGGTGTTCCGATTGGGTCGCGCGCAGGTGAAGCACTCGATGGCTGAAGGTAATAGCATCATCGTTGGCTTTTGGTCAAGCCGCTGCCGGAGATCACATCACCCCGTTTGGGGCGGGCTTCTTATATGTTGCCGAGGAAATGGCGCGCGTAACGCTTATTGATTTCCGACAGGCGAAACAGCGTAAGGAAGTCCGCGGTATTGAAATCGGGGTCCCAGGCGGGTGCGCCGCAGATTTTCGCGCCGATCCGCAGATAACCTTTGATGAGCGGCGGCGGTGCGACAACTGCGCCGGTTTGCAGTTCGTCGACCGGCAGCGGGGTATGCGGGAATGCGCGATATTCGGGCGCAGCCAGCTCAGCGGCGCGCAGGGAGCGGTAGAGGTCCGCTGCATAATGACCGCCGTCCATCATCGCGACGCTGGCGCAGCCAAGCATGGTCTCATAGCCGTGCTGTTGCATATAGACGGCGAGCCCGCTCCATAGCGACAGAATCACCTGGCCGTTGCGGTAATCCGGGTGCACGCAGGAACGGCCGACTTCGACCATTTTCGCGCGCAGATGCGTCAGGCGCGAAATATCGAATTCGCTTTCGGAGTACAGCCGTCCGAAGCGGTTGGCTTGATGTGGCGGCAGGATGCGATAGGTGCCGACAACGTTCAGCGTATCGGGATCGCGGATCAGCAGATGGTCGCACCACTCGTCGAAAGGATCGACGTCGATGCCGGCCGGGCCGCTCAGGCGGGCGCCCATTTCTTCACCGAAAATCTGATAGCGCAGCCGTTGCGCTTCACGCAGTTCGCTTGCGTTGCGCGCCCAGGTAATCAGCAGGCGGTTTGCCTCTGCGGCGGGTTCCGCGGCATGCGTCGGGCGAAGAGCGGGGGATTCAGGCAGCGCAGACGACGGATGAAGTATCGACGAATTTCGCATAGGTCGGATTTCCGATCGGGTAGTCGAAGTCGCATTAGTTTTACCACGTGGGGCGACAGGCGCGTGACAGGCCGATGACGGATTGATGACCATGAGTCGAGAGCAAGCTCATGGCGAAGAAGCTCCAAGCTTCAGCTTGGGGTGATTTACTGACGGTAAGTTCCGTGTTCCGCCGGAACAGCGGCGCCTAGCCCAGGCCTTGGATGGTGAAAACCTGTTCCCTGAATGGAAAAAGGCCCGATGAAGCAGGGCCTATGAAATGATGCGGAATGGCGTTGAGCGTGAGCCGAGCGCAGGCCCCGCTCTATGCGGGCCAACAATTACTTGTAGCGTTTCGCCATTTGTTCAAGCGGCAGGGGTTTGATCTTCGCGGCCTGTCCTGCGCAGCCGAACTCGACGAAGCGCGCTTTGCAGATGTCTTTCGCGGCGGCGGTGGCCGCCTTGAGCGCTTTGCGCGGATCGAATTCGCTGCGGTCCTCGGCGAAGCTTCGGCGCATCGCGCCCGTCATCGCCAAGCGGATGTCGGTGTCGATGTTAACTTTGCGCACGCCGTTCTTGATGCCGCGCTGGATTTCCTCGACCGGCACGCCGTAGGTTTCCTTGATGTCGCCGCCGAATTCGCGAATGATCGCGAGCCATTCCTGCGGCACCGAACTGGAGCCGTGCATGACCAGATGCGTGTTCGGAATCTTCTCGTGGATCGCGCGGATGCGGTCGATGGCGAGGATTTCTCCGGTCGGTTTGCGCGTGAATTTATAGGCTCCGTGCGAGGTGCCGATGGCGATCGCCAGCGCGTCGACCTGGGTTCTTTCGACGAAATCCTTGGCCTGGTCGGGATCGGTGAGCAGTTGCGAATGGTCGAGCTTGCCTTCGGCGCCGACGCCGTCCTCTTCCCCGGCCATGCCGGTTTCGAGTGAACCGAGACAGCCCAGTTCGCCCTCGACCGAAGCGCCGACCGGGTGCGCCATGCGCGTGACGAAGCGCGTGATGTCGACGTTGTATTCGTAGCTGGCCGGGGTTTTCTGATCTTCGAGCAGCGAGCCGTCCATCATGACCGAGGTGAAGCCGGAAACCAGGGACGCTTGGCAGACGCCCGGCGAAGCGCCGTGATCCTGATGCAGCACGAGCGGAATGTCCGGGTTCGCTTCGACCGCGGCGAGCACCATGTGGCGCAGGTACGCCTCGCCGGCGTATTTGCGCGCGCCGGCCGACGCTTGCAGGATGACCGGGCTGTTGGTCTCCTGCGCGGCCAGCATGATCGCCTGGATCTGTTCGAGGTTGTTGACGTTGAAGGCGGGCACGCCGTAGCCATGCTCGGCGGCGTGGTCGAGCAGTTGGCGCAGACTGATGAAGGCCATTGGAATTCTCCCTATGTGTTCAATGCAAGTGGCTCGGCGCTGATTCCGTTACTTCGCCTTGCCGGCGATGAGTTCGCGCGCCTGCGCGACGATGTTCGCCGCGGTGATGCCGAATAGTTCAAACAGCTTGTCGGCCGGCGCGGATTCGCCGAAACGTTCGATGCCGATGACGCGGCCCCGCGCGCCGACGAGGTGACGCCAGGACGCGGTGACGCCGGCTTCAATGGCGATGCACGGCATGCCTTCCGGCAACACGCTGGCGCGGTAGTCGGCGCTCTGTTGGTCGAAAATTTCAATCGAGGGCATCGACACGACGCGTACGCGAACGCCTTCGCTCGCCAGCGTCGCGCGCGCCTGCATTGCAATCGCCACTTCCGAACCGGTCGCGATGACGATGGCGTCGGGCCGTCCGCCCTCGGCATCGGCCAGCACATAGCCGCCGCGCGCGATCTGCGCGACTTGTTCCGGCGTGCGTGGAATCGTGGGCAGGTTCTGGCGCGAGAGAATCAGGCAGGTCGGGCCGTCGTGGTGGTCGAGCGCGCCGGTCCAGGCCGCGAGCGTTTCGGTGGCGTCGCAGGGCCGCTGCACGCGCACGTTCGGAATCAGGCGCAGGCTGGCGACATGCTCGATCGGCTGATGCGTCGGGCCGTCCTCGCCGAGGCCGATCGAATCGTGGGTCAGCACGAAGATCACGCGCAGGCGCATCAGCGCGGCCATGCGGATTGCGTTGCGGCTGTAGTCCGAAAACGTGAGGAAGGTGCCGCCGTAGGGGATGTAGCCGCCATGCAGCGCGGTGCCGTTCATGATCGCGCTCATGCCAAACTCACGCACACCGTAATTGATGTGGTTGCCGCCGTTGGGGCCGGTTTCGCCGGCGCGCACCGCGACCGCGTTCTGGAAATTCGTCAGATTGGAGCCCGTGAGGTCGGCCGATCCGCCGAGCAGTTCCGGCAGCTTCGGCTGGAGCAGGTTCAGCGCGTTCTGCGAAGCCTTGCGCGTGGCGATCGTCGCGGCGGCCTGCTGCACTTCGGCGAGATTTTTCTGCACGAATTCTTGCCAGCCTTGCGGCAATTCTCCAGCGATGCGGCGGCGGAATTCAGCGGCGAGTTCGGGGTAGGCTGCTGCATAGGCGTCGAAGGTGCGCTGCCATTGCGTTTCGCGCTGCGCGCCTTCCTCACGTGCGTTCCAGCTTGCGTAGACCGCATCCGGGATGACGAAGGGCGCATGCGGCCATTTGAGTTCGGCGCGCGCGGCGGCGATTTCGTCCGGGCCGAGCGCCGCGCCATGCACGTCGTGCGTGCCGGCCTTGGTCGGCGCGCCCTTGCCGATGACGGTCTTGCAGCAGATCAGGCTCGGTTTCCCCGTGACCGATTGGGCCTCGGCCAGCGCGCGCTCGATTGCGGCGGGGTCGTGGCCGTCGACAGCGCGCACCACATGCCAGCCGTAGGCTTCGAAGCGGCGCGGCGTATCGTCGGCGAACCAGTGTTCGACATGGCCGTCGATCGAAATGCCGTTGTCGTCGTAGAAGCAGATCAGCTTGCCGAGCTTGAGCGTGCCCGCGAGCGAGGCGACCTCATGGCTGATGCCTTCCATGAGGCAGCCGTCGCCGAGGAAAACGTAGCTGTGGTGATCGACGATCGTGTGCCCGTCGCGGTTGAACTCACGCGCAAGCAGGGCTTCGGCCAGCGCCATGCCGACGGCGTTGGCGAGACCCTGGCCGAGCGGGCCGGTCGTCGTTTCGACGCCGGGCGTCATGCCGTATTCCGGGTGGCCCGGCGTCTTGCTGTGCAATTGGCGGAAGCGCTTGAGTTCGTCGATCGGCAGGTCGTAGCCGGTCAGGTGCAGCAGCGCGTAGAGCAGCATCGAGCCGTGGCCGTTCGAGAGCACGAAGCGGTCGCGGTTGGGCCACTGCGGATTGCCGGGGTTGTGCTTGAGGTGCTTGCGCCACAGCACGAGCGCGATTTCGGCCATGCCCATCGGCGCACCGGGGTGGCCGGAATTTGCGGCCTGCACTGCGTCGGCGGCCAGGAAGCGGATCGCGTTGGTCAGATCCTGCTGGGTGACTTCGCTCGTTTTTGCATTCATTTTTTATCGCATCTCCGTTATCGATCGTGGCGGTGGCCGTTCAGCCGGCGCGGCGTTTGCGGTCCATCAGTTGCAGGATCAGCGGCGTGAAGATCAATTCCATCGCCACGCCCATTTTTCCGCCCGGCGCGACTATCGTGTTGGAGCGGCTCATGAACGAGTCGTGCAGCATGCTCAACAGATACGGGAAATCGATGCCTTTCGGATTGGCGAAACGGATCACGATGAAGCTCTCGTCCGCCGTCGGAATGTCGCGTGAGATGAACGGATTGGAGGTGTCCACGGTGGGCACGCGCTGGAAGTTGACATGCGTGCGCGCGAACTGCGGACAGATATGGTTCACGTAATCAGGCATGCGGCGCAGGATGGTGTCGGTCACCGCTTCCTGCGAATAGCCGCGCAGCTTCTGGTCACGATGCAGTTTCTGAATCCATTCGAGATTGATGATTGGCACCACGCCGACGCGCAGATCGACATGGCGTGAAATGTCGACGTCGCCGTCCGCGGCGCAGCCATGCAGACCTTCGTAGAACAGCAGATCGGAGCCCTGAGGCACGTCCTCCCACGGCGTGAACGTTCCCGCTTTCTGCTTATACGGTGCGGCCTCCGCCGTATCGTGCAGATATTTGCGCGAGCGGCCCGTGCCGGTTTCGCTGTAACTACGGAACAGCTCTTCGAGTTCGCGGAACAGATTCGCCTCGGGACCGAAGTGGCTGAAGTGCCGGTTGCCCGCGGCTTCCGCTTCTTCCATCTTCTGGCGCATTTCCATGCGGTCGAAGCGGTGAAAGGCATCGCCCTCGACGAGAAAGGCATTCAGATTCTCGCGCCGGAAAATATTGATGAAGCTCGACATGATGGTCGTCGTGCCGGCGCCCGAAGAACCCGTGATCGCGATGACTGGATGTTTGGTCGACATGCTTGTCCCCCCTTGGCTGAGCGTTTTTTTTAATGGGCTAATGTGGTGAAAATCGTTCTTATCGGGCTTCCTTGCGGAACAGCGAGCGTTCGTTGAACAGCGGCGAGACGAACGGCTTGTCCGTGCCCGCGTCGAATTCGCGGTGATAGCGTTCGATGCGCTCGACTTCACTCTTCGAGCCGAGCACGACCGGAACGCGCTGATGCAGCGCCTGCGGCGGCTCGTCGAGCAGGCGGCCGCGTCCCGTCGATGCCGCGCCGCCGGCCTGTTCGACGAGCATCGCCATCGGGCTGGCTTCGTACAGCAGGCGCAAGCGTCCGCTCTTGCTTGATTTACTGTCGCGCGGATACGTGAACACCCCGCCGCGCAGCAGGATGCGATGCACGTCGGCGACCATCGAGGCGATCCAGCGCATATTGAAATCACGCTCGCGCGGGCCGGTCTTGCCGGCGCGGCATTCCTCGACGTAACGCTGGATCGGCGGTTCCCAGAAACGTTCGTTCGAGGCGTTGATCGCGAACTGGTCGGTCTCCTCGGGGATGCGCAGATTCGGGTGCGTCAGCACGAAATTGCCGACTTCGCGGTCGAGCGTGAAGCCGTGCGTGCCCTGGCCGACCGTGAGGACCAGCAGGGTCGCCGGCCCGTAGATCGCATAGCCGGCCGCGACCTGGCGATTGCCTGGCTGGAGGTAATCGGCTTCGGTCGGCGGCGTGTCCTTGTTGTGCTTGAGCACCGAGAAAATCGTGCCGACCGCGACGTTGAAGTCGATATTGGACGAGCCGTCGAGCGGATCGAATATCAGGAGATGACACCCGCGCGCGTATTCGTTGGGGATGTCGTAAGGCTTTTCCATCTCCTCGGAAGCCATGCCGGCGACGAGGCCGCCCCAATCGCAGTGATGCAGCATGATCTGGTTGGTCAGCACATCGAGCGGTTTCTGCACTTCTTCCTGCACGTTCACCGTCTCAAGCGAACCCACGTTGCCTTCGAGCGCGCCCTTGCCGGCGGCCGCGCTGATCGCCTTGATCGCGGCGGAGACGTCGACCAGCAACGCAGCGAGCGCCTGGCCGTCCGGTGAATTCTTGAGTTGTTCGATCAGAAATTTCGACAGCGTGGTGCGGCGGGTGTGCATGATGAATCCCTCAGTGTTGCGATGACGTATTGCCGATGAAACCGCCGCGGAAGACGCGGCTCGCGCGGATGTCGCGCTCATCCAGCAGCGTGAGCTGATCCTTGGTCGGCACCACGAACGGCGTCTGCGTGGCCTCGGCGAAGATGCGCGCCGCCTGGCGCAGCCGCGCGCGGTCGAGCGCGTTGCGGATCGAACGCGCATTGGCGAAATGCGCCTGCTCGATGCGCAGCACGATGTACTCGCGCATCGCCTGCAGGCTTTCCGCATCGAAGCGGTAGTCCATCTGGCGCACCATCAATTCGGCGATTTGGAGCAGTTCTTCCGGCGTGTAATCCGGGAATTCGACATGGTGCGCGATGCGCGAGGCCATGCCCGGGTTGCTCTGGAAGAACGTATCCATGCGGTCTTTGTAACCGGCGAGGATCACGACGAGATCGTCGCGCTGGTTTTCCATCACTTGCAGCAGGATCTCGATCGATTCCTGGCCGTAGTCGCGCTCGTTCTCGGGACGATGCAGGTAATACGCTTCGTCGATGAAGAGCACGCCGCCCATGGCCTTCTTGAGCATTTCCTTGGTCTTCGGCGCGGTGTGGCCGATGTACTGGCCGACCAGATCGTCGCGCGTGACCGCGACCACGTGGTTGCTGCGCGTATAGCCGAGGCGGTGCAGGATGTCGGCCATGCGCAGCGCCACCGTCGTTTTGCCGGTGCCGGGATTGCCGGTGAAGCTCATGTGCAGGCTCGGCGCGCCGGCCGATAGGCCGACCGCCGCACGCGCCTTGTCCACCAGCAGCAGCGCAGCGATTTCGCGGATGCGTGACTTGACAGGCAGCAAGCCGATCAGCTCGCGGTCGAGCTGATCGAGCACCTCGGCAATCCCGCTCTCCCGGTAGAGGAGAGCGAGATCGCTGGTTTCGCCGGTTGGAGTAGGCGTGGCGGCAGTCATGCTCTTAGTAACGCGCGCCTTCGGGCTTGGCCACAACCGCGTAGCCCTGCGTCGTGTAACGCATCTTGCGGCCGTCGATTTCCTCGCGCACCTGGCGGAAGCCCGGCTCGTCCTTCGGACGCTGGACGATGAAGCTCAGAACGATGGATTCGACCTGATGTGTTGAGTCGAACGCCATGACTCGCACGTAGTAGTTCGGAAACGTCTTGCGGCACTCGTTGATTTCCTGGAGCACGCCGGCCGGATCGCGCAGGTCGAACATCGGGTTGCCGAACATTTCCCAGTAAGTATTGCGCGGGTGCGGGTCGTCGGTGTATTCGACCGAAATCGCCCAGCCTTGGTCGAGCGCGTATTTGACTTGCGCCGCGATCTGCTTGTCCGTCAGGTCTGGCAAAAACGAGAATGTGCCTTGAGTAATACGCATGATATGGATCCTTTCAGACAATCACACTGCGGTAGCGGTCGGAACGAAGTCGCTGGTGTCGGTGGAGGTGTAGTTGAACGTTACATCACCCCAGGTATCCAGCGCCGCCTTGAGCGGGCTGCACCATTTGGCCGCCTCCTTAAGAATCTCCGGCCCTTCGTTCTTGATGTCGCGGCCTTCGTTGCGCGCCAACACCATCGCTTCGAGCGCGACGCGGTTGGCGGTCGCGCCGGCCTGGATGCCCATCGGGTGGCCGATGGTGCCGCCGCCGAACTGCATCACCACATCGTCGCCGAACAGGTCGAGCAACTGGTGCATCTGGCCGGCGTGGATGCCGCCCGAAGCCACCGGCATGACCTTGCGCAGCGCGCCCCAGTCCTGTTCGAAGAAGATGCCGCGCGGCAGATCGATCCGTGTATGCGTATCGCGGCAGATGTTGTAGTAGCCCTGCACCGTGAGCGGATCGCCTTCAAGCTTGCCGACCGCCGTGCCGGCATGGATGTGATCGACACCCGTCAGGCGCATCCACTTGGCTATGACGCGGAAGCTCACGCCGTGGTTCTTCTGTCGCGTGTAGGTGCCGTGGCCGGCGCGGTGCAGGTGTAGCAGCATGTCGTTGTCGCGGCACCAGTTTGAAAGCGACTGGATGCCGCTGTAGCCGACGACCAGATCGATCATGATGATGGCGCTGCCGAGTTCCTTGGCGAATTCGGCGCGGCGGTACATTTCCTCGACCGTGCCGGCGGTGACGTTGAGGTAGCTGCCCTTGACCTCGCCGGTGGCGGCGCTGGCTTTGTTGACCGCATCCATCACGAACAGAAAGCGGTCACGCCAGTGCATGAAGGGCTGCGAGTTGATGTTCTCGTCGTCCTTCATGAAGTCCAGACCGCCCTTCAAGCCTTCATAGACCACGCGGCCGTAGTTGCGGCCCGACAGGCCGAGCTTGGGCTTGGTCGTCGCGCCGAGCAGCGGGCGGCCGAATTTGTCGAGGCGTTCGCGCTCGACCACGATGCCGGTCGGCGGGCCGCGGAAGGTCTTTACATACGCGACCGGGAACTGCATGTCCTCCAGCCGCGCGGCCTTGATCGGCTTGAAGCTGAACACGTTGCCGATGATCGAGGCGGCGACGTTGGTGATCGAGCCTTCCTCGAACAGCGACAGGTCATACGCGATATACGCGAAGTACTGCCCTGGGTTGTTCGGCACCGGATCGACGCGGTACGCCTTGGCGCGATACATCTCGCAGGCGGTCAAACGGTCGGTCCACACCACGGTCCAGGTGGCGGTGGACGATTCGCCGGCGACCGCGGCGGCGGCCTCCTCGGGCGGTACGCCTTCCTGCGGTGTGATGCGGAACAGCGCCAGAATGTCGGTGGGTTTCGGCTCGTAATCGGGCTGCCAATAGCCCATCTGCCGGTACTTGAGTACGCCCGATTTGTAACGTTGGGTCGAACTCTTGATCTCGTTTGTCGCTTCGCTCATGGTTGCCTCTGCCTCCTGAAGTGTGTGTGCAGAGTAAGGCAAGGCAAACAAAAGTAATATTCAGATATTCTTTGTGCAACTTAAGTAATTGCTTATGATGTGTGTGTGTCTGTATTTATGACGGAGCGCACTTCAATGTCATCCATGCTGCGGCACCTGAGCTTGCGTCAGCTCACCGTGTTTCTCGAAGCGGCGCGGCAGATGAGCTTTGCGCGCGCGGCCGAGTCGCTGCACCTGACGCAGCCGGCGATCTCGATGCAGATCCATCAGCTTGAAGAGGTCGTCGGCCTGCCGCTGTTCGAGCGGGTCGGCAAAAAGCTCACGCTCACCCATGCCGGCGAACTGTTCCGCCACCATGCCGCGCGCGTGATCGGCGAGTTGCAGGATGCCGAGCAGGTGCTCGATTCGCTCAAGGGGCTGCGCAGCGGGCGCACCATGGTCGGTCTCGTCACCACGGCGAAGTATTTTGCGCCGAAGTTGCTCGCCCAGTTCACCGAACGCCATCCGCAGGTGGACGTCCAGTTTCTCGTCGGCAACCGTGAAACGCTCATCAAGGCGTTGCGCGACAACGAGATTGACTTCGCCGTCATGGGCCAGCCGCCGGAAAAGTTCGACGCGCAGGCCGTGGCGATCGCTGAGAATCCGCATGTGCTGGCGGCGCATAAATCACATCGATTCGTGGGGGCGCGCGAGATCGATTTCCATGAATTGCGCGAGGATACATTTCTCATGCGCGAATCCGGCTCGGGCACGCGCCTAGTCATGGAGGCGATGTTCAAGCAGCACCTGTTCACGCCCAAAAGAATGATGACGCTAGGCAGCAACGAAACCGTCAAACAGGCGATCATGGCTGGCATGGGCATCAGCCTGCTGTCGTTGCATTCGCTGGAACTGGAACTGCGCACCGGCGAAGTCGGCCTGCTCGACGTGATCGGCACGCCCGTCTTGCGCAACTGGTACCTTGTCAACATGAACAGCAAAAAGCTCGCGCCCGCGGCGGAGGCGTTTCGCGAATTTCTGCTGACCGATACGCAGCCCTACCTCGACAAAACTTTTGCACGCTATCGCTGAGAGCCTGTTTAGAGTTTGTCGCGAGAAGCTATAACGTCACGAGTTTGGGGCGTCTTCGCCGCCCATGAGGTCCGTTCTACTTGCGGTCATTCTGCGCGGAGCGAAGCGCAGTCGCAGAATCCACTATCGGGGGACAAATGGATTCTGCGACTTCGCGCAGAATGACTACATGTCGAATGCTGGGGCTCATGCGCTGCTGACAGCCTCTCGCGACAGATTCTGAACAGGTTCAGAGTTGGCTGGCTCTTATTCGCCAGGAGTTTGGGACGCCTTCGGCGCCACTGCCGGGAAGCGCACGAGTACCGACAGCCCCCGGCCGTCGCGTCCATCCGCCAGATCGATTTTCGCGCCGTGCAGTTCGACCACCCGCCGGCATATGGCCAGCCCCAGGCCGGTACCCGGTTTGCTCTGATCCTCCAGGCGGGTGAAGCGTTCGAATACCCGGGCGCGGTCGGCTACGGGAATTCCAGGTCCGTCGTCACTCACTTCGATGCAGACCTCCGCGTCGCCGTCGCGGTAGGCGTCGATGTTCACACCACCGCCGCCCCCGGTATAGCGGATAGCGTTGTCGATCAGGTTGGTGAACAGCATTGCCAGCATGCCGGCATTGCCGGAAATTCTTGGCAGCTTGGGCGCTACGTTCAGCTCCATGAGCTGGTCGCGCTGCAAGGCCAGCGGCGCTAGTTCGGCGCAGATCGATTCGAGCAGGTTGCCGATATCTAGAACCTCGGTATGCGGTATCGTCTGTTCGGGGTCTAGCCGCGCCAGCGTGAGCAACTGGTCAACTAGACGGATGCCGCGTTCGAGGCTGCGTTGCACCTTATCCAGGCTGCGCTCTCTTTCCTCCGATCCACTGGCGGCGCGTGCCGCCGCCAGATGCGCCCGAATCGCCGCCAGCGGCGTGCGCAGTTCATGGGCGGCGTTGGCGGTGAAGCTGCGTTCGTGCTCCACTGCGTCCTCGACTCTTTTCAACAGCTTGTTGAGCGCCAGGATGATGGGCCGAATCTCATCGGGCGACGAACCGGGATCGACCGGCGTCAAACTGGCGACGCGCCGCTGGGAAATTTCCTGCGCGAGCGCGCGCAGCGGGCTCAGGCCGCGTCGGATCGAGTACCACAGCAGGAGTAACAGCACCGGCAAGCCGAGCACCATCGGTTTGACGAGATTGAGCGCGATGCCGCGCAATAGGCTGGTGCGGCGGTCGATTGCCTCGGCCACGACGACGCGCACGCTGCCTTGCGGGCTCCATACGCTGTACATCCGCCAATCCTTGCCCTTGCTGTCGGACATTTCGGAAAAACCGTCGCGTTCCGTCAGAAGCGTGGCGGGCGCGTCGGTCGAACGCAGCAGCAGCTTGCCGTCACGGTTCCAGATTTGATATTCGAAATCCTGTTCGTATCTGGCGTACATGGAACGCCTCGGATCTGCCAGGGCGCCGACTTTCAAAGGTGGGCTATGTGGGGCACGCTGAGGCCAGTCGCTGGCTGTTCCCGCGTTGCCTGGGATTTCGGCATGGCCGGACATGCTGAGCGGCTCGGCGGCGTTGGGGTTGTGGATCGCCCCAAGCTGAAGCTTGGGGTTTCTTCGCCACGAATCGGGGGCCCCTTTAGCGCCAGTAACGGTTATCTCGTTGAGCCCGCCATGAATGGCAGGACCGTCGTCAATCCGCAGCAACGCGATTGCCGTCCGGGCAAGATGAGCGTCGAACAGTTCGTAGGCTTCATTAACGCTGTCGTTGATCATGATCACGACGACGATCGCCCAGTAGACGAGGCTGGTGCCGATCAGAATCGCCATTAGCCGGCCGCTCAGCGACATGCGCCGGATCGGCTTCATTGCGACGGCTTGGGTATGGTGTAGCCGATGCCGCGTACCGTCTTAACGGTTTCGCTGCCGAGCTTGTTGCGCAGGTTGTGAATGTGCACCTCGATGGCATTGCTTTCGACTGATTTGCCCCAACCATACAGTACCTCGGCGAGCTGGCCGCGCGTAATGATCCGTCCGGCCCGTTCGAGTAGCGCGCGCAGGACGACCGCCTCCCGGGCCGACAGCGCAATCGGCTTGCCGTCCTTGATCGCGGTGTGCGTCGTTAGATCAAGCGTCAGCTCACCGGCCTTGAGCACGCCGTTGGCGCGCCCGGAGCGGCGGATCAAGGCGCGCAGACGGGCGACCAGCTCCTCCATGTCCACCGTTTTGAGCACGTAGTCATCGGCGCCACGCTCAAAAACCATCACCTTATCGCGCGTCGAATCGCGCGCCGTCAGCACCAGGATCGGCAAATCGTTACCGCTTGCGCGAACCGCGCTCAGCACGTCCATTCCGCTCATCGCGGGCAATCCGATATCGAGCACCATGGTGGCGAAATCTCCGCTGCCAATGATATTCAAGGCGCTTTTCCCGTCCCGCACCCACGTGACACCGAATCCGGCCCGATCAAGCGCGGCCCGCAGGCCGTCGCCGAGCAAGGTGTCATCTTCAACGAGCAATAACTGCATTTTTCTCCTTTGTGGGGATACCGCCAACTTCGCCGGCCCTTATACCGCCGGTCATGCGCGTGGCTTTGTAATCTTTTGCTAAGAAATATTAACGCTTCATTGCGTTTGCTCATTTGCCCCTAAGAAAGGCTTGGTATTGTGACGGCGTATTTGTAACGTAAGTATCAGAGTTTGACAAAACAAAGCTGACCGGAAACGAATCCGGCACAGACACGCAGTTGATAAGGAGGAGGGACGGAACGGGCGCAGCTGGTACTCGGTTGAGTACGCCTGCCGCTGTTTCCCGAGCCATCCGCCTTGCCGTTGCCAGTCTCTGATACACGAATCAACGAGCTGGATGCCCGCTATCTGGGCCTGGGGAGGCAAACACGCATGGCGAAGAAACACTCATTTTTTAGGGTTTGCGCTGCGCTAGGCAGCGTTATCCTGCTAGGGCTGGCATTGAATGCTCCAGCGCAGGCTGCGGATGACCCGATGATTAATGCCCGCTATGTCGGCGAAAAGGTCTGCACCGACTGTCACGACACGGAAAAGAACCTGTTCGGGCACACTCAGCACGCCAAGATTTTCCGCGAAAATCCGCGTAACGATGTCGAAAAGATGGTCTGCGAGGCCTGTCACGGCCCTGGTTCACTGCATGCGGCCGACACCAAGGACAGGACTAAGATCATCGGCTTCTCCAAGGAATGGGGCACGCCGGTCCCGAAGATGAACGCCCAGTGTCTGAACTGCCACGACGGCGGGCAGCGTATGTACTGGAGCGGTTCGATTCACCAGAAAAACCAGCTTGCCTGTTCTGACTGCCACAATCCGATGGCGCGTTTCTCGGCGAACAACCTGCTGAAGAAAACAAGCATCACCGACACCTGCCAGACCTGCCACCAGCAGCAGCGGATGGAGTTCCGCAAGCGGTCGCATATGCCGCTGCCGGAAGGCAAGATGTCCTGCGTGGATTGCCATAACCCACACGGCAGCTCCAACAAGCGTCTGCTCAAGGCCGACACTACCAACGAGCTTTGCTACCAGTGTCACGCGGAAAAGCGTGGCCCCTTCCTCTGGGAACATGCGCCGGTGCGCGAGAACTGTCTGAATTGCCATGAACAGCATGGCTCGAACAACGACAAGCTGCTGCGCGTGTCGCGTCCGATGCTGTGCCAGAACTGCCACAACCTGACAGGCGGCATGGGACACACCTTCCGCAACCCGAATGGAGCGGCTGCTCCGGTTCAGTTGATTGGCCGTTCCTGCCAAAACTGTCATGCCCAGATTCACGGTAGCAACGCCCCCGATGGCATGCGCTTCCGCCGCTGATCGAGAGGAGGATGGAGATGAATGCCAGGAAAACAGAAAAGCCCCCGTTTCCGTTCAGGGAGAAGAATGGGATGAGTCTGCCGCAAAAGAAACTGCTTGCCATTTGCATCGGCGCCCTGTTTGCGCAATACGGTGCCAGCGTGGCTTATGCTCAGTCTGCCTTCGGCGATTCCGCGGTCGGGGTCGATACCGTGATGGGCAATGCGCTGAACTTGCCCGGACGCCCCACGGTTCCGCAGGCGTCGGCCGAAGATGGCTACGATACCGTGCGCCGTACGCCCACCGGACAGCTTCACGGCATCCCGATCGACCGTTCCAATGAGGATGCGAAGAAAACCGAAAGCGGCTGGATTTTTTCCGGTATTACCGAGTTCGGCCTTCTTGGCTGGAGCCCCGATGCGAAATATTCGAAATTCCGCGAATACAAGGATCTGAGCACGGGTTTGAAGCTGAACTATTTCGATCTCGAGGCCGACAAGCCGGATGACGCCTATTTCGTCCGCGCAACCGGCGGCGGCGTCGGCCAGAACGACCAGTTCTACGATCTCCAGGCGGGCCGTTACAACAGTTGGCGCGTGCGGGCTTTCTATAACGAAACGCCGCACGTTTTTTCCGACACGTTCAAGCCGATTTTCAATCCCAACCTCAGCACCCTTAACGGTCGAGCCTACGAGACGCTGAATCCGGCCTACGGCAGCGCTGCGGTCAACCCGGCCATCGCGCAGAACCCCATTACACTGGGTTTGCCGGCGGATCAGGAAGTTGCCCTGATTCGCAAGAAAGCCGGGATGCGGGTGGACTTCACGCTGAGTGAAGCATGGAAGGTTTATGCCAGCGCCACCCAGGAGAAAAGAGAGGGCGCGCGCCCCTACGGCTTCATGGGCGTCGAGGGCGTCGAGCCGATCGACTACAAAACCTCGGACTTCCTGACCGGGGTGCAGTATTTCAAGGATAAGACGGCGGTCAATCTGCGCGCCTCGCTGTCGCTCTTCCAGAACGACATCAAACAGCTGTACGTGCGTAATTCCACCACCGCGGATGTGGGGGCGTACCCGGTTACCGCGCTGGCCAACATCTTCACCTATACCTATACCTTGCCGCCGGATAACACGGCAATCAGCCTCAAGGGCGATGGTTCGCAGCGCTTTGATTTCTGGAACAGCAAGCTCACCGGCGGCTTCTCCTGGACTTCTTCGCGCAACAACGACTCGCTGCGCATGCCGCTCGATCCCAGCTTCCTGGCCAACGGTACGGCAATGGGTGCCGGCCTGGGCACAGCGGCGGACTGGAACGGCGTCAACGGTTGTCCAATGTCGCGTTGCGACTCCGATCTGCGTGTCGACTCCAGGCTGTATAACCTCGGCTGGTCAATGGACCCCCGCGACGATCTGACGGTCAGGGCGGGCTTCCGCCGCTACGAGGACAAAAACAAATCGCCGACTTTCTATGCGGCAAACCCGCTTTTGGGCGGCGCTAACGCCACCTCATTCGGCGTTCCATTCAGCGGCTTCTTCAACACGGCAGTCGCTTTCAGTACTCCAGCCAGCAACACGCTGGCCGGTTTTACCGGAGCGGGACCGAGCTATTTCTCACCGCCGCGTAGCGACAGACAGACCAATTACACGCTTTCGAGCCAGTACTCCTTCAGCAACACGCAATCGGTCGATCTGGCGCTGGAGCGCGAGGATTACTCGCACACCTACCGCGAGCGCGACAAGACCTGGGAAGACAAGATCAAGGCGAGCTATGTCAACCGCGATCTTGGCATCGATTCCCTCACTCTGCGGGCTTCCCTGGAGGGTGACCGGAAACGCGGCAGTTTCTACGATCCGCTTGTGACCACCCGTCCGCTGGCCAGTTTCATGACGCTCAACGGCTTGCCGTATAGCCGCTCCGCCTTGCAATGGATGATCAATACCGCCAATGCCACCCCCGGTGGAGCCGGAACCATCGCTCTTCCCGGTGGCGGCACTTATACCCTCGCGCAGCTTCAGACTGCGATTCTCGGCAACAACGGGAGCGGGGGCCAGGCCAACAGCGGCGGTTTCATGAAGATCGACCAAGCCGACCGCAACCAGGCGATCTTCAACGGCCGGCTGAACTACGCCGCACGTGAGGATCTCGACCTTGGCCTGAGCCTGCAAATGAAGCGGATCAAGTATCCGGCCAACAACTTCGGCCTGGAGAAGGACGATCAGGACAGTGTCAACCTCGATGCGACCTACCAGCCCGCGTTCGGTACCCAGATCACCGCCTACTATTCGCGCCAGAATGGCAAACAGCGCAGCATTGAAAACTATGGCTACAGCAATGCCAACAACGCGGCTTTTAGCGCGGCCACCTTGCTGACCTACGTGCAGGGAATTTGCGGCGCCCTGGTTTCAAGCAATGTCGACTGCTGGCTCAACAATTCCCGCGATCCCTCCGCCGACGTCGTGGTCGACACCACGACCACGACCGACGTGTTTGGGCTGTCGGCGATGCAGGACTTTGGCTGGGCCAAAATGGGGTTGACCTACAACTACATGCGCGGCAAGACGTCGATTGATCATCAGTACTGGGCCAATGGCGGCGCGGCGCTGACGGCCGCGCAGCAGGCGACCCTGGCCCAATCCGGCGACTACCCCGACATGACCACGACGATGCAGAGCATCGAATTCAACATCGTCAAGGACATCAACAAGTGGCTTACCGCTCGCTTCATGTATCGCTACGAGAACTTCCGCACTCAGGATTGGCACTATGACTACTTGTCGGGTCCCTACGGAGTAACAAACGGCTACGCTGGTTACACGCCGGCCGATTTCGGCCCTGCCAACTATCACATCAATGTGATCGGCTTCTTCCTACAGTACAAACTCTAAGCCAGGCTTTGCCGGGAGGATACGAAATTGAAAATCGCTGAATTCAAATCCCTGTCCGCAACGCCGCGGGGATATCGAATTGGAATGACCGCTAGGCTTGCCGCCTTGTTGCTGGGTTTCGGAATGGCCGGTCTGGCGCATGCCCAGGACGCCCAGACCACCGCTGCTACCGTCTGCGCCGCCTGTCACGGCGCGGATGGCAACAGTCTTGCCCCGATGTTTCCGACGCTCGCTGGCTTGCAGGAAAACTACATCGTCAAGCAGTTGAACGACTTCATGTCCGGCAAGCGCAAGAACGATATGATGAGTCCCATTGCCGCGCAGCTCAAGCCGGAGGACGTGCAGCCGCTCGCCGCGTATTTCAGCAAACAGAAGCGGGCGCGCGGCACATCGACAAACCGCATGGCGGCCAGTGCTGGGAAGGTACTCTACAATCAAGGTAACGACGAAACGGGGGTCCCCGCGTGCATCGGTTGCCATCAGCCGAAAGGCGCTGGCTCGGAGGGTGCGAGTGGCCTCCAAAATTACACTTATCCGAAACTCGCTAATCAGCAGATCGATTACATTAAGTCGCAGTTGAAAAACTTCGCCACCGGCGAGCGCTCCAACGACCCGAACCGTTTCATGCGCGTCACAGCCAAGCGTATGACCGACGAGGAGATGGAGGAGGTTGCCCAGTATTTGGCGGGTGTGGGTGATTGATTAGCGTGCCGCGAAGGCAGGAGAAATCTGTGAAAAAAATTCTGATATCCATTGTTGCGATTGCCTCGATTGCTGTATTGCCGTTGGCGGCACAGGCGCAGACTAGCCAGACCTGGAACGAAAAGAGTGCCGAGTTGACCAAGGTGCTGGAAACCAAGGGTGACCCCGAGCGTGGTGCTGCCGCTTTCGTTCCATGCCAGGGCTGCCACCGTAGCGATGCCATGGGCAAGAGCAGCGGCGCCTATCCGCGTCTTGCCGGTCAGCATGCCTCCGTCCTGCTCAAACAGATGACCGATATCCGCTCGGGGCTGCGCAATAACCCGAAGATGGAGGAGTATGTCGAGGATCATCTGGCAAAGCCAGAGAACATGGCGGATATCGCCGCCTATGTGTCTGCCCTGCCGATCGTGGAGGACAAGGTGGGACGTGGGCCGGGGACCGCGATTCAAGCGGGCAAGACCTTATTTGAGCGCGACTGTGTGCAATGCCACGGTAACAACGGCGAGGGTGACGCGCAGAAGTTCTATCCCATGGTCGCTGCCCAGCACTATCGCTACCTGCTGCGCGAGCTTCACTACATCCGTGATGGCGACCGCGGCAACTCAAACCCTGATATGGTGAAGGTTGTCAAACCGTATCGTGAGGCCGATCTTGAAGCACTTGCCGACTACATGTCGTCTCTGCCGCCGCCCAAGAAGTAGCCCTCATCGAGCCGACGCCATCGCCCCGCGCGGGTG
Organism: Betaproteobacteria bacterium; assembly: GCA_009781175.1. GTDB lineage: Bacteria > Pseudomonadota > Gammaproteobacteria > Burkholderiales > Rhodocyclaceae > Niveibacterium. The sequence continues at coordinate 36,527 of WQYQ01000016.1, read as the reverse complement.
GTGGCGCTTGGCTGCCGTCCTGGCAGCGCTGCCAGCCTTGATGGCGGCACGTAACGACTCTTGGATTTCCCTGGATAGCGCTGCTTACCGCAGTGAATGCGGTGCCTGTCATGTTGCCTTTCCGCCGGGGCTGATGGTCGCCGACGACTGGCTGGCGCTGATGGCGGATCTTGAGCATCATTTTGGTGCTAACGTTGCGCTCGATCCCAAGCGGCGTAAGGAGATCAGTGACTTTCTGCAAAAGAACAGCGCCACCAACCGAAAATACGCGAGTCCCGACGATATGCCACGCATTACCACGGCACCCTGGTTTACCGAGAAGCATCAGGGCGCCATGCGCGTGGTGATGAAAGGCCGCGTCAAGTCGCTGACTGACTGCGCTGCCTGCCACAAGGGATCGGATATCGATCTGATGAACGGTGAGTAGGCCGCAGCCTGTCCGCTGTGCGCAATGCGGCCGCGGCAATCAGACTCGGGATCGGTTTGGCTCAAGCGTAATGCTAAACGTGTAGTTGCACGGGCTACGTTTTTACTGATCGCCCAAGGCAAGCTTGATGCGCTGCTGCGCGGGTGGATTCTTGGCGAAATAGCGTTTAATGCCGCGCAGGATCGCGTCGGCCATTTTGTCCTGGTACGCCTCGTCTTTCAGGCGCTGTTCCTCTTCCGGGTTCGAAATGAAGGCAGTTTCGACGAGGATGGAAGGAATGTCGGGCGCTTTGAGCACGGCGAATCCGGCCTGTTCCACTTCCCCTTTGTGAAGGCGGTTGATGCCGCCCATTTCGCCGAGCACAGCCTTGGCGAGCTTCATGCTGTCCTGCTTCGTCGCGGTTTGCGAGAGATCGAGCAGGGTTTTCGCGAGCACGGCATCCTTGACAGCGAAATTGACGCCGCCGACCAGATCCGCTGCGTTTTCGTGCTGGGCGAGCAGGCGCGCGGCCGTGCTCGATGCGCCTTTTTCGGAGAGCACGAAGACCGAACTGCCGTGGGCGTCGGGTTTGACGAAAGCATCGGCATGAATCGAAACAAACAGGTCGGCTTGCACCGCGCGCGCTTTGCTTACGCGCTGCTGAAGCGGGACGAAGAAATCGCCGTCGCGCGTGAGCATCGAACGCATCAGCGGATCGGCATCGATTTTTGCTTTGAGGCGGCGCGCGACAGCGATCGTGACATGCTTTTCATAGGTGCCGCGATTCCCCACCGCGCCCGGGTCTTCGCCACCGTGGCCGGGATCGATCGCGACCGTCAGCAGGCGCGTGACCTTGGCTTTCCCGCGCGTCTTGTCCTTGGCCACGAGGGCAGGCTCGTCCTTGGCGCGATTGTCGTCGGAATTCGCCTTGGCGATGTCTTTTGCATTGATATCGTCGAGCGTGCGCGCCAAGGGGTCGGGCGGGCTCGTCTGGCCGCTGGCGGCATCGATCGGATCGGGCTTTTCGATCAAGGCGAGCAGAGGGTCGGCAGGTTCCGCCGGGTACAGATCCAGAACGAGCCGGTAGCCGTACTGTCCAACGGGTTCAAGCGTGAAAACCTGGGGCTTCACTTCGTTTTTCAGCTCGATGACGAGGCGCACTACGCCGGGCCGGTTGCGGCCCGCGCGGATCAACTTGATATAGGGATCCGACTCGGTGATTTTGTTCGGCAGGCTCTGGATGACGCTGTTGAATTCGACGCCTTCGAGGTCGACGACGAGACGTTCCGGGTTCTTGACGATTTGCTGGGTGTATTTGAGCGTGCTGCGCCCTTCGAGCGTGACGCGCGTGTAGTCCTGCGCCGGCCAGACGCGCACGGCGAGAATGCTGGTTTCCTGGGCGAAACCGGCGCGCGAGACGAGCAATGTCATCAGCGCGCCGCCCGTTTTCAGGAATTCGCGGCGGTTTTTCATTGTGGCGGCGGAGCGATTCGTTTCAGACATCGGCGGCCCCGTTCGTTGAGCGCGATGAGCGTTGCTTGCCGTCCCGCATCTTGGATTTCAAGATGGATCTCGATATCCGCGGCAGGGATGAAGCCGTCCGCCTGCTCCGGCCATTCGACCAGGCACACGCCATCGCCCGCGAAATATTCTTCAAGTCCGGCATCGAGGAATTCTTGTGGGTCAGTGAATCGATAAAAATCAAAGTGATACAAGTTTAATTTAGAAATAACATAAGGTTCAATCAAAGTATAGGTTGGGCTGCGCACAGGTCCAGCGTGACCGAGTGATTCCAGCAACCCGCGCACGAGAGTTGTTTTTCCGGCGCCCAGGTCGCCGCGCAGGTAAATCGTCAAACCGGTTTCCAAGACGGGCGCGAGCGCGGCGCCGAGCGCACGCGTTGCGCTTTCATCGGCGAGCGGGCGGCTCAGGCTATCATCGGGTTCATGCAGGAAATGACTCACAAAGCTTCTCTCGATAGCGCCGCGCTCGCCTTGCAAATCAAGGCGTGGGGGCGGGAATTGGGTTTCTCGGCGGTCGGCATTGCAGGCATCGATCTGGGGGATGCGGAGCAGGCGCTCGAAGCCTGGCTCGCGGCCGGCCGCCACGGCGAGATGGATTATATGGCCCGCCACGGCGCCAAACGCGCCCGGCCGGCCGAATTGGTCCCCGGCGCGCTGTCGGTGGTCACGGTCCGCATGGATTATTGGCCGCGCGCGGCCGATGCGCGGCAACAGCTTGCCGATGGCGAGCGGGCCTATATCTCGCGCTATGCGCTCGGGCGCGACTATCACAAGGTTTTACGCAACCGCCTGCAAAAACTGGCCGAGCGGATCGCTGGGGAGATCGGTCCTCGCGGGCATCGCGTGTTCGTCGACTCGGCGCCGGTGATGGAAGTCGAACTCGCCAAGCGCGGCGGCATCGGCTGGCGCGGCAAACACACCCTGTTGCTGGATCGTTCGGGCGGATCGAATTTTTTCCTCGGCGAACTCTTTCTCGATCTCGCCTTGCCCGCCGACGCGCTGGTCAGCGCGCATTGCGGCCAGTGCCGGGCCTGCATCGATGTATGTCCGACCCAGGCGATCATCGGGCCGTATAAAGTCGATGCGCGGCGCTGCATTTCCTATTTGACGATCGAATTAAAAGAGACGATTCCCGAGGCGCTGCGCTCGCTATTGGGAAACCGGATTTACGGTTGTGACGATTGCCAACTCGTGTGCCCGTGGAATCGCTTCGCGCGCATCACGGCGGAGCCGGACTTCGCACCGCGTCATGCTCTGGATGCGGCGAGTCTGGTCGAACTTTTTGCGTGGTCGGCGGAAGAGTTTGAACGCAAGCTGGCGGGCAGCGCGATCTACCGGATCGGCCATGAACGGTGGCTGCGCAATATCGCGGTCGCCCTGGGCAATGCGCCATCGACGCCGGCGGTACTGACAGCCTTGCGGGCGAGGGCTGACGATCCTTCGCTGCTCGTGCGCGAACATGTGGCATGGGCGCTGGCGCGGCATGGCGCGGGGAGGCTTGCATCGTTATGAAAAAACAAATCATCCTGCTGCGGGGCGTTACCCCTACAGGGAAGAACAAAGTACCCATGGCGCTGCTGCGCGTCGCCTTGGAAGAGGCGGGCCTGGAGAACGTCAGAACCTATATCCAGAGCGGCAATGTTCTTGCTTCTACCGGATTGGAGCAGAGCGCCACCGAGCGTCTGGTGCATGAAGTCATAAAAAATAAATTCGGCGGCGATCTCGTCGTGTTTGCAAGATCACCTGCATATTTCAAGCATGCGTTACAGCAAAATCCTTTCAAAAGCGCGGATACGGGAAAGCTTTACTTCACGTTTCTCGCCGCAAGGCCGGATGCTGTTTTGCTGCAAAACTTTTTGGCGCCTGGATATGCGCCCGACAAAATAGAAGTGATCGGCGATATTGCTTATATAGTGTGCGCAACCCGATACAGCGATTCAAAACTCAACAATGCGTTCATCGAGCGAAAGCTGAAAGTGTCGGCGACGACGCGTGTCTACAACACGCTTGCAAAGCTTGTGGAGTTGAGCGGGGAGTGATGTCGAAGCTGCATAGTCAATTCAAATCAGTCTGCGCGGGATGAGTGCTCCTGATCTGCAACCCATTGGCGTTTTCGATTCCGGCGTCGGCGGGCTTTCGGTGCTGCGCGAAATTCGTGCGCGTCTGCCTGCGGAATCTCTGCTCTACTGCGCGGACTCCGGCTATGCGCCTTATGGCGAGCGGCCGATCGAAGAGATTTCGGCGCGCTCGCTCGAACTGGGCGCTTTTTTGCTTGCGCGGAATGCCAAGGCCCTTGTCGTCGCCTGCAATACCGCGACAGCGGCCGGCGTCAAGGCGATGCGCGAAGCGTGGCCCGATCTGCCGGTGATCGGCATGGAGCCCGCGGTGAAACCCGCGACGGCGGCGACGCAAAGCGGCACGGTGGGCGTGCTTGCGACGGTGGGCACATTGGCGAGCGCGAAATTCGCCGCTTTGCTCGATAGCTTTGGCCAGGATGTCAGAGTCGTCACGCAGCCGGGGGTCGGTCTGGTCGAACTGGTCGAACACGGCGAACTCGATACGCCGACGGCGCGCGATCTGCTTCAGGTTCATCTGGCGCCGCTGCTGGCGGCCGGCGCGGATGTGATCGTGCTCGGCTGCACGCATTACGTATTCCTCCGGCCCGCGATCGAGGCGATCGTCGGCCCCGCCGTGAAGGTTATCGATACCGGAGCCGCCGTTGCCCGGCAACTTGAGCGGCGGCTGTGCGCATCGAGGCTCCTTGCAGATGGGACGCAGCCCCCGCGCGTGACGCAATTCTGGTGCAGTGGCGATACGCGGCAGGTCGGCGCAGTGATCGATAGGCTTTGGGGCGCCGCCGGGGCTCCGCATCCACTGCCGCCTTCGCACAGTTTCCGCTCCCGCAGCGTATTGAAAGAAGCGCTGCCGTAAAAAAGCCAGACATTTGTCTGGCTTGCAAAAATTTCAAATGCATAGCGCGGGTTGTTACCACCAAGCCTCGGCCTGGACGCCAAAGCTCGAACCTGAAGTTGAATCGCCGTAAACTTGACGCAGCGTATTTGTGCCGTCGCGGTTCTGGTTGATCGCGAGGTTATACACGCCGTTTACCGCGTCCTGGCGGGCCGCTTCGTTCCATTTCGCATAGGTGTAGAACACGCGGAAGGTCGGGCGCGAACTGGCATCCGGGCCGGCGCTTATCGCGCCCGCAAGCGTCAGCTTATCCAAACGCAGCCATGAACCGCTTTGAGGTTTGACTTGGTCATGTCCGTATTCAATCAGGAAGCGGAAGGGGCCCGAAATCCGCGTGTCGCTGCGCCCGCCAATTGTGAACCAATCGTTCTTGAGCCAGTCGTCACCTGTGGTTAGACGGTCCTTTTTGCTGCGATATTGGGTTGTGAAATCGAAGCTCGTGGCGATCGAGTCGACGAATGCGGTTTGATAGAGCACGACGCGCCACAGTTTATGCACCTCGCTGTTTTCGACTTTCATCCCAACCATATTGCTGCCCTTCAGGACGCCATTGATGGTGTGATAGGCGGCGAGACGCCACATCGATGGGTCCTTGTTGACCGGGGTGGGTGGCGTTGTCGAAACATCGTCGCTCACGCTTTGGCCATAAAAACCGGCCCAGATTTGCAGCGCGCCCTCGTCGATGGTTTTGATGCCGGTCAGGCGCGTAGTGACTCGATAGGGCTTTTTATTCACCGAGCTACTTGGAGCCGGCATGTTGTTGACGAGCGGCCTGTCGTTATTCGGATTCATCAACCAAGCCACGCTCCACTTGCCAAAGCCGAGGTTCATGTCTTCAATGCCGACGCCGTCACCGTCCTCGACCTCAAGGTAGTGGTCGTTGATATTCGTTTGCAGACGATCATAGTAACGGCGCCCGCCCCACAGGCGGCCATTCAGTAACTGCGGCAGGTTTTCCCCAAACAGATAAATCTGTCCCATGCTGACGGGCAACTCATCGCCGAAAGAGTCGGCGTTCGCGCTGCCATTCGCGAAGGTGCGATAAACCTTTGGCATCAAGGTAATGCCCCAGGAGGAGTTATCCGCGGGTGAGGCGATGCGTCCGGTAAATGTGGGTTCGATGGAGTAGTCGCACTCGTTGCCGAGGCGGTACTTGGCGTCTGCGCCGGCAAGGCCGAAACAGACCTGGCCGCCGCCCGCGCCATTCAGACCGATACCGGCACGCAGGTAGCCGTGGAATTCCAATTGATCGATGGCACAAGCCAATTGGCTCACGCCCGACAGGGCAAGAGCCAGGACGCCGCAGCGAGCGAAATGCTTCATGTGTCACTCCTCTTATACTTTCGCGCTATGCGCGATTTGGGGTTGCCCGATTGAAAAGCCTTGTGAATCTCCCCAATCTGAAACTTGGGGCTTCTTCGCCATGAACCGGGGCGCCTTCGGCGCCAATAACGCTTGTCTTGCTGACCCCGCCATAAGGCTGGATTTGCGCTCGACTCGTGGTTATCGGTGATGCAAAAACACAGGCCACAGCCTGTTTGAAAGCGTTTGATTCTTTACTGCCACAAACGGAAAAGTGAATTGGCTCTGTGGCTATTTCACAATGCAGGTTATTTGGTGCTGCAAGCGTTCTTCTTGAATAGCCTCAGTATGTTCGAGAGGTTTTAACGGCTTGCTCTTGCTGCACTGAAGGGCAAAATCCTCCACATTTGGTGCAACAATTGCGCGGGGGATGAACGTGGGCCGAGTGCAAGCGCTTGGGAATGACTTACGTTCATCTTGGATTTGCTGGAACAGCCTGCAACAAATCTGCGTTTTTCCGTACAGCATGATTTGAGCATTTGTCTTGTTTAAACGAAAGACAAAAGCGGTTGCCGATATATTTTCAGGCTTGATTTGTTGGCGTAAAGCCTTAAAGGGGATCGAGAACGCGTCGCCGTTGCGGAAGAAATCTCATGAATAAAGCTTGGGGCTTCTTCGTCATGGATCGGGGGGCGCCTGCGGCGCTCGTAACGCTTGTCTCGCTAACCCCGCCATAAATGGCGTGGTTAGCGCTCGACTCGTGGTCAGGATTTGGCGAACAAAATCTCAGGCGCGGCGGGCCGCAGCCAGAAAGCCCAACGGCGCGGTTTGATGTGGAATACCGCGCCGTTTTCCCGCTCCCTGGGCGCTTCGATGTCGAGTTGCTCGATCCGTCCATCCCGCAAGGCTTGTGCAAGCGGCGTAAACAGCCGCGCCTCGCAGCGTGTGAGTGCTTCGCGCCAAGCCGTCATATCCCGGAATAGCGCGGGGCGGTGCAGGCTTTCGTCGAGAATCAGCGTCGACGCCGCGTTCATGGGTAGATTCGCGCAGTCTTCAAGTGGCTGCGGCGTGCAGCCGGCGAGCCGCGCCGCGCCGCGGCCAAGCAAGGAATCGGTCAATACGCTTGTCTGTGTTGTTTCCGCTGATGGGACGGGTTTGCCTTCGCCCCAGAACCAAAGGCTGTTCACCTGTGGGCGCTGTTCGGTTTCGCGCTGGCGGTTGAATTCCAGCTCGTGCAAATCGATCTGCAAGGCGTTGAGGATGCGGCCCCAGCGCAGCGCCGCATTGCCTTCGGGCAGGAAGAGGGCGACAGGTCTTCCAGCAACATCGTCGAGCGGGGAAAACTGGGCGTCCGGCGCGGCTTTGAGCCGCAGATAGCCGCGCTGCGGATGGCAAAGCTCGAATGCGCCGACTTCGGCGAACAGCGGTTTCAGGCAGGTTTGCAGGGCGTCGATTTCCGCTTCGGCAAGCCCGATCGCGGAGGCGTCATCGAGCACGAGCTGATCGCGCATGAAGCGCAGCGTGACCGGGTCGGCGCAGAGCCAGTGTTCGCCGGGGGCGGGCAAATGGCCGTCGGCTTCGCCCGCGCGGCGCAGCGCCGCGGCGGCGCTGGCGGGGGGCAGGCCCAGCGCCTGGGCGAAGGCTTGCGCCGGGCCGGCGGGGGCGCAGGCCGTGCGTTCCGCGCGGCCGAGCAGCCACAGCAGGGAAGGTAGTTCGTTTCCGGTAAGGGCCGGCGCCGTTTCGGGGGCGGGCCAAAGCAGTCCCGGCAGAATCACTCGCACATGCATTTTGTGTGGCCGATCAATGGGTTCCCGCGTTTGGGGCGGCGGAGTGTAACATGCGTGCCGACATGAAATTCGAACTCTTGATAGGGCTGCGCTACGTGCGCGCCCGCCGCCGCGCAGCGGGCGGGAACCGCTTCATTTCCTTCATTTCCTCGGTCTCGATGCTGGGGATCGCGCTCGGCGTGGCGGCGCTGATCGTCGTGCTTTCCGTGATGAACGGTTTCCAGCGCGAACTGCGCACGCGTATTCTCGGCGTCGCCGCGCATGCGCAGGTGATTTCCTATGACGGCGATCTTGCCGACTGGCAAGGCGCGGCGAAGACCGCGCTCGCCAACCCGGAGGTGCGCGCCGCCGCGCCCTATGTGCAGCAGCAGGCCATGCTGGCGCTTGGCGATGCGGTGCGCGGGAGCGTCATACGCGGAATCCTGCCGGCGGAAGAGGACCGCGTGGCCGATTTTTCGGCGCATATGAAGTACGGCAAGCTCGATGATCTGCGGCCCGGCGAGTTCGGCGTCATCCTCGGCATCGAGCTTGCGCGCGCCCTGCATGCGATGCCAGGGGAAAAAGTGACGCTGATCGCGCCGACGGGGATGGTGACGCCCGCGGCGATTCTGCCGCGGCTCAAGCAATTCACGGTTGTCGGTATTTTCGAAATCGGCATGTATGAATACGACGTGGGGCTCGCGCTGATTCATATGCGCGATGCGCAAACGCTTTACCGCATGGGCGACGGCGTTTCCGGCGTGCGCCTGGAACTCAAGGACCCTTACGCCGCGCCGCGCGTCGCGCGCGACTTGAACCGGCAGTACGATGAGAGCATCAGCGTCGACGATTGGACGCGCAGCCATGCGAATTTCTTCCGCGCCGTGCAAATGGAAAAGAAGGTGATGTTCGTCATCCTGTCGCTGATCGTCGCCGTGGCGGCTTTCAATATCGTTTCCACGCTCGTGATGGCAGTGCAGGACAAACGCGCGGACATCGCGATCCTGCGCACGCTGGGCGCTGCGCCGGGTTCGATCATGTCGATCTTCGTCGTGCAGGGCGCGCTGCTCGGCCTGATCGGACTCGCCATCGGCGTGACCGGCGGCGTCGCGCTGGCGGCGAATATCGATGTCGTGGTGCCGGCGATCGAACATGCGCTCGGCATGAAATTCCTCGCCAAGGATGTTTACTTCATTTCCGAATTGCCTTCGGAACTGCTGTGGAGCGATGTCATCACGATCACGGTGCTGGCCTTCGTGACGACGGTTTTGGCTACGCTCTACCCGAGCTGGCGCGCGTCGCGCGTGAATCCCGCGGAGGCTTTGCGCTATGAATGACGCCGTGCTCGCCTGCACAGGGCTGGGACGCCAATATGGGCGCGGGGAGTTCGCGGTCAAGGTTCTGGCCGATGTCGAGTTCTCGATCGGGAAAGGTGAAAGCGTCGCCATCGTCGGCGCTTCGGGTTCGGGCAAAAGTACGCTGCTGCATCTGCTCGGTGGCCTCGATACGCCGAGCGCAGGCAGCGTGCAATTGATGGGACAGGATTTCTCGGCGCTTTCCGAAGCGGAGCGGGGCCGGCTGCGCAACCGTTCGCTCGGCTTTGTCTACCAATTTCACCATCTGCTGCCGGAATTCTCGGCGCTCGAAAATGTGGCGATGCCCTTGATTATCCGGCGCATGGCGCGCGAAGAGGCTTGCGCCAAGGCCAGCGAAATCCTCACGGCCGTCGGCCTGGGGCATCGCCTGGAGCATGGCCCCGGCGAGCTTTCGGGCGGCGAACGCCAGCGCGCCGCAATCGCGCGCGCCCTGGTGACCGAGCCGGCCTGCGTTCTGGCCGACGAACCGACCGGCAACCTCGATCGGCAGACGGCCGAAACGGTGTTCGAACTGATGCTCTCCCTGCGCGAAAAGATCGGCACGGCGGTCGTGATCGTGACGCACGATCCGCAGCTTGCCGCCCGCGCCGGGCGTAGTTATGAACTGCGTGACGGCAGGCTGCACGCAACCTAAAGCCGCGATATTGCGCGCGGGATTTGCGCGGACATGCTGACCCCAATCGTTCCGCTCAGCCTCGCCTTCGCGCTCGGCACGGCAGCTCTGCAAGTGCAATCTACATTGCCGACGCCGCGCGCCTTGTGGGCTGTCGGCGCGTTCGGCGTGTGCATGCTGGCCTATCTGATCCGGGGGCGCGCCTACCGCTGGCGGTTGGCCGCCGCGTGCCTGGCCTGTGTCTGCGCCGGGTTCGTCCTGGCCGCACTGCGCGCCGAGGCGCGGCTCGCCGATCGCCTGTCTCCGGCGTTGGAAGGCCAGGATCTGCTCGTTACCGGAAAAGTCGACGCGATGCCGCAGGCCGTCGAACGCGGCCTGAGCTTTCCGTTCGCGGTTGAACAAGCGCCGCAAGGCGCGCCGGCGCGGCTCGCGCTGGTCTGGTATCGCGACAACAAACATCCACTGCCGGAACTGCATGCGGGCGAGCGCTGGCGATTCTCTGTGCGCCTCAAGCGTCCGCACGGATCGCTTAATCCGCACGGCTCTGACTACGAAGCCTACCTTTTGGGCGAAGGGCTCGGCGCGAGCGGTTATGTGCGGCAGGCCACGCCGCCCTTGCTGCTCGATCCGGGGCCGCAGGATTTGAACGATTGGGTCGAACTGCGGCGCGAAGCGGTGCGCGCCGATTTCGCCGCCGTCCTGCCCGATTCGCCCTGGCGCGCGGTGCTCGTGGCCTTGGCCGTCGGCGACCAACGCAGCGTGCCCGCCGAGCAATGGACGCTTTTCATCCGCAGCGGCGTGGTGCATCTGATTTCGATCTCGGGCGTGCATATCGTCGTGTGGTCGATGCTCGCGGGCGCCTTGGCGGGCGGTTTATGGCGGCGCGTTCCCGCGTGTGCGGCGAGAATTCCGGCGCAGCGCGTCGCGGCCCTGATCGGCTTCGCGGCGGCGCTGGTCTACTGCGCCCTGGCCGGCTGGGGCGTGCCAGCGCAGCGTTCCCTAATCATGCTCGGCGTCGTCGCCTGGGCTATCGTGACGAGCCGGCAGATCGCGGCTTCATCCTCGCTCGCGCTGGCGCTCCTGCTCGTATTGCTGTGGGACCCGTGGGCGGTGTTCGGGCGCGGCTTCTGGCTCTCGTTCGGCGCGGTGGCGCTGCTGCTCTATGCGGCGGGAGCAAAGCGCGGGGAGGCGGCCTGGCGCGGCTGGTTCCGCGCGCAGTGGGCGGTCGGCATCGGCCTGATGCCGCTGTTGGTTGCGCTGACCGGGCAGGTTTCGCTCGTCGCGCCGCTCGCGAATGCGGTGGCGATTCCGTGCGTGACCTTTCTCGTGCTGCCCCTGGTTTTGCTGTTTGCCCTGACGGGTTTCGCGCCCCTGGCGCAGCTTGCCGACATGATCTTCGCCTGGCTCGCGCGCCTGCTCGATCTGCTTGCCGCGCCCGCTTGGGCCGTGTGGCAGCAGGCCGAACCGCCGATGGCGCTGAGCGTGGCCGCGCTGATCGGTGCTGTCTGCCTGCTTTTGCCGCGCGGCGTACCGGGGCGCATGGTTGGTCTGGCTTTGATCCTGCCGCTGGTTTTCTGGCAAGCGCCACGGCCGCCCGAAGGCGGCTTCGATCTGACGCTGCTCGACGTGGGGCAGGGGCTGGCGGCGCATGTGCGCACCGCGCGCCACGATCTGCTTTTCGACACCGGCCCGAGCTATGGGCAACAAAGCGACGCGGGGCAGCGGATTATCGTTCCTTATCTGCGCGGCGAGGGCGTGCGCCGCCTCGACGGCTTGATCGTGAGTCATCAGGATTCCGACCACTCGGGCGACGCGCAAAGCGTGCTGGCCGATGTGGGAAGCCAATGGCTGATGGGCGCCTTGCCGGACAACAGCCCCTTGCGCCGCATCGCTGTAACGCAGCGCGATTGCCAGCGCGGTGAAACCTGGGATTGGGACGGCGTGCGTTTCGAAGTGCTCCATCCCGCCGCGGCGGCGGCAATTACGCGCGACGGCAATGCGACTTCCTGCGTGGTGCGCGTTTCCGCCGCCGATGTGAGTGTGCTGCTGACGGCGGACATTCCGGTGAAAGCCGAACAGGCGCTGCTTGCAGCGGGGCTGTTGCGGCATGAGACGGTGGTGATCGCGCCGCATCACGGTTCGCATTCTTCGTCGAGCGAAGCCTTCATCGCGGCGATTTCGCCGCAGCAAGTGTTGATCCCCGTCGGCTACCGCAGCCGCTTCGGCCATCCGCATGCTGATGTATTGGAGCGTTATCGCGTCGCGGGGGCTGAAATCCTGCGCAGCGACCGTGATGGCGCGATCCGCTGGCAGGTGCGCCCGAACCAGACGACATGGATACGCTGGCGCGAGGTGGCGCAACGCTATTGGCATTCGCCCTGGGTTTCGGGCGAGGCGCAAAGTGCAGCGGAGCCGGCGCCGGACTGAAAAATATCCGTGCGACGAGCAGTCTGCGCTATTCCAAATCGGGTTCGAGTTTGAGCGAGGCCGAGTTGATGCAGTAGCGCAAGCCCGTCGGCTGCGGGCCGTCCGTGAAAACATGGCCGAGGTGGGCGCCGCACTGATGGCAAACGACTTCAGTGCGCAGCATGCCGAAGCCGTGGTCCTCGTGGGTTTCGATGTTCTGCGGCGCGCAGCTCGTCGAAAAACTCGGCCAGCCGCAGCCCGCGTCGAATTTGTCTTGAGAGCGGAACAGTTCAGCGCCGCAGCCGATGCAGTGATAGGTTCCGTCGTCCCACACGTTCCAGTACTCGCCGGTAAAGGCGCGCTCGGTGCCTTTTTCGCGGGCGACATGGTATTGCTCGGGAGTCAATTGCTCGCGCCATGCCTGCTCGGATTTCTCAATCTTGCGGCTCATGCACACACCTCCCAGCTTTTTCCGAACCTGTTCATAATCTTGCTGCGAGGCAGTGATCGGGGCTCATGCGCTGCTCGGAATCCTCATTTATCACTTATAAACTCCGGTTCCTGCGCTGCTCTTCGCCCCGCTGACAGCCTCTCGCGACAGATTCTAAACAGGTTCTCAATGCAGATGACGGGGCACCGCCTCGGCTTTTTCTTCGGGCAATTCGGCGTGCACCGCTTCGCCATCGGGGGAAGGGTAAAGCGGGGCGCCGCAGTCGTCACAGTATTCGAGCGGGAAACGCGTATCGAGTTGCAGCACATTGCCGATGCCCGATTCGCGCAGCGCGGTTTCGATTTGATGCGTGGCTTCGCTGGTTTCGTCTTCCGCGCCGAGCAGGGGCCAGACGACGCCGTGCACGATTTGATCGGAGTTCTTCTGTGCGAAGCCGATTCGATATTCTTCGATCTGCTTTTCGTAGAAAGGGGCGACGATCGCGCGCAGATCGCCCGGCGGGCATTCGAGTGTGGTCGTCAGGAAAGCCACCGAGGCGAGAATCGAGTAAGGGCGCGAGACGCGATCCGCCTCACGGCTCGCGGCGAAGTACGCTTCGGGCAGCACGACTTCGAATGCGCAGCCGGGCATCAGGGTCGCGATAACGGCGCCGCCCTGCGCGCGCCATTGGTTGAGCGCCTGCTCCCTGCTGCCGTCGGCTTCCTGCCAGCGGAACAGCGGTGCGCCGCGTTTGGCGACGACCGTGGCGAGCAGATAGCGCACGTCGGATAAAAAGCGCGCCGTTTCCGGCATGCCTTCCGTGATGACGCGAAGGTTCTGATCCTGCTCGGCGGCTTGGCCGAGGGTCGCGCCAAAGCGACGGGTTTCGCAATATCCCTGGGGTAGCTGGTCGGGGCTGAACAAATAGTCCGCCAGGCCGAATTGGACATCCTTGGCCAGCACATGCGCCTGCAGTTGCACGCGCAGGGTTGCGAGCTGCGCGGCCGGAATCGTGTTGGCGGGAATCTGGAAGCGCGACCACGCGAGGATCGGGGCCGCGATGAGCAGCTCTTCGGTGTCGGCGTTCGCTGCGGAGCCCGCTTCGGCGCGTGATTCGATCATGTCGGCCAGTTCATCGTAGGCGCGCGGCGCGGCGGCATGCAGATGATCGAGCGCGCTTTCGAGCACTTCTTCGTCGCCGCTTTCGAGGATTTTTTCGGTCAGATCGATCAGGCGGTTTTCCCAGAAGCGGTCTTCGGTGCGGCTGCCCGATTCGGCCAAGCCCGTGGCTAGCCAGACAAGTTGCTCCGCATCGCGGGAAAGGTTGCTGCGGCGACCGAGACGGGAACGCTTCATGAAGTAGTAAACCTGAGAAAGAACGCCGAGGCTGGCGAAGAAACTAATTATAACCGCTGCGGTAGTCGAATAACGGTGGCGGCCTCGGCCGGACCGCCCTGGTAGTAGGGCACTACACCGAGTAGCGGCGCGCGTAGGTGGGCCTCCAGCGCGGCAAGGTTTTCTTCGAAATAGCGCATGCACGGCGCCAGGGTGTTCGCGTCGTCCGAACTAGGCTTCGGTGTTGGAGTTTGCGGCGAAATCTGTTTCCGCATGCGATTTGAGAGTGATTTACATCCGGCGCGACGGCACCCACCAAAAAATATATGCCAATTCCTTCGAAAGATATGCTCATCGCCTCGTAGGCGTTGGCGATCGCGCTTCTTAACATCGGCCCCATGAGTTTTCACGCGAGGTCGTTTCATGGCGCAATCTCAAGACCGTCTGATCCATTGGCTGCTCGATAGTCTGGAACTGCAAACCACTCTGTTTCACCTTGGCCGTTACTGCGGCTCCTGGCAGACATCGACCAGCGGTCTCGCGGATGCTAGTTTTCATGTCGTGCTGGCCGGCGATTGCTGGCTGCATCTGCCGCAAAGCAACGCCCGCCTGCCGCTACGCGCCGGCGATGCGGTCTTTTTCCTGCGCGATGTTCCCCATCTGCTCAGTCCGCATGCTGATGTGCGCGAGGCCGCCCAGGCGCCGCGCCGCCCGATGCGGCCTGTCGGCGGCGACAGCGACGAAGGCTCTGCGCTCGCCTGCGGGTTCTTCGCCTTTCGCACGCCGCTGCGCGAGCATTTTCTTGGTCCGTTCCCCGACCACGTCCTCATCGCCCGCGATGACGACAGCCTGCGCGAAAGCCGCCCGATTTTCGATCTGATCCTGGCCGAGGCGCGCCAGGAGGGCAACGAGCCGTCACCGCTCACTGCCCGCCTGGTCGATCTGCTTTTCTTCTATGCCATCCGCCACCTGTGCCTCGGCCAAGAGGTAGCCTGCGGCCTGTGGGCCGTCCTCGCGCGGCGAGAGTTCGCGTCGCTGCTTGCCGCCATCCTCGACGATCCGGCGCACGACTGGACGATCGAACGCATGGCCGGCTTCAATCACATGTCGCGGGCCAATTTCCACAAGCATTTCTCGCAGGTGGCCGGCACCTCGCCCGGCAACTTCCTGACCCGCGTTCGCATGACCCTGGCCGGGCAATGGATCGGACGCGGCATGTCTTTGTCGCGAGCAGCGGAAAAGGTCGGCTATCAGTCGGACGCTGCCTTCTCGCGCGCTTTCAAGAAAGTCACCGGACGCCTGCCGGGCAGTTTGTGCCGCGCAAGCAATAACTGAAGATTTTCGAGCAAGAAACAGCGACGTTCGCGCATTGAGCATTCGCTGCCGCCCTTCGACAATTCCACTCCGCATCGTGAGGAGTTTGTCATGTCTCGCATTACTGTCCAAAACATCGAATCCGCGCCAGCCGCCAGCCGCCCTTACCTGGAAAAAGCCAAGGCGAAAAACGGCTTCATTCCCAACTTGCTTGGCGTCCTCGCCAACGCGCCGACGGCGATCGAAACCTATCTGACCGTCACGGAGATTAACAGCCGAGGCAGTTTCTCGCTGGCCGAGCGGGAGGTCGTGCAGATTACCGCCGCCGTCAATCACCGTTGCAGTTTCTGCGTTGCCGGGCACACGGCCATCGCCTACAAGCAGGGCAAGTTGCCGGAAGACCTGGTCGAAGGCGTGCGCCAGCAGACCACGCTGCCCGATGCCAAACTGGAAGCACTGGCCGCGTTCACGCGCGCCCTCATCCGCAGTAAGGGCGCCGTCAGCGAGGCCGAACTCGCTGCGTTCAAGGCCGCCGGCTACGGCGAGCAGCAGGTCATCGAAGTCATCCTCGGCGTGGCGTTGGCGACGTTGTGCAACTTCAGCAACGTGCTCGCCGATACCGAACTCAATCCGGAACTGGCGGCCTACCGCTGGCAAGCACAGACTTGAGCATGAACGGCGAAAACGTCCTGCTGGCCGCTCGCCAACTGGCGTTTTCCTATGGAGATGCGCCAATCTTTGCCGACGTCGATTTTTCGATCGAGCGGCGCGAAATCGTCTGCCTGATCGGCGCTTCCGGCTGCGGCAAATCGACGCTCTTGCGACTGCTTGCCGGGCTGGCCGAGCCGAGCGCCGGAAGCCTCGAGGTCCACGGCGAGAAGGCGGAAAAGCATTCGGCGCGCGCGAGCGTGGTGTTCCCATCGCCCGCCTTGCTGCCTTGGCTGAGCGTCGCCGAGAACGCCGGTTTCGGCCTCGATTTCGCGTGCCGTCCACCAGAAGGCAAGACCGCGCGCGCGGCGCGCATCGGTCGTGCGTTGGCGTTGGTCGGCTTGACCGAGCACGCCAGGAAGAAGCCGGGGGCGCTGTCCGGCGGCATGGCCCAGCGCGTGGCGCTGGCTCGCGCCCTGGCGCGTGGTCCGGAGATCATCTACCTCGACGAGCCTTTTTCGGGTCTTGACGCAGTCACCCGCGAGTCGATGCAGGACTTGCTGGTCGAGCTCGCCCACCAGCAGCAAAGCGCCGCCCTGCTGGTCACGCACGACATCGACGAGGCGCTGCGCATCGGCGATCGTGTGCTGCTGCTCGCCAGTCGCCAAGCCGGTGAACCCGCGCGCATCGTCGGCGAATGGCGCCCAGACGGCAAGGCGCCGCGCCAGCACCGCTCGCCGCAATTGAACGCGATGCGCGAGGACATCCTCTATTCACTCTCGCATCCGGTGGCCGCTGCCTGGTACCCCATGATCTAGGAGCTTTGCAAGGACTCCCCATGACCGACAAATGGCTTTCCCGCCTGAACGACGATCCGTTGCGCTCGCGCCGCGATTTCCTGCGCCTATCCGCACTGCTCACCGGCGCCGCCGCGATGCCCGCGTTGGCGTCCGCCGCCAACCCAAACGACCCGGTGCGCATCGGCTACCTGCCGTTGACCGACGCCTCGCCGCTGCTTATCGCCCACGCGTGCAAACTGTTCGAGGCGCAGGGGCTGGAGGTCGAGGCGCCGAAACTGTTCCGCTCCTGGGCGCAGATTGTCGAAGCCTTCATGGCCGGCCAAGTCAACCTCGTGCACCTGCTCGCGCCGATGACCGTCTGGGCGCGCTACGGCAGCCATTTCCCGGCCAAGGTCGTGGCCTGGAATCACACATCCGGCTCGGCGCTGACCGTCGCGCCGGACATCCGCGACGTCAAGGATCTTGGCGGCAAAAAGGTCGTCGTGCCTTTCTGGTACTCGATCCACAACGTCGTGCTCCAGCATCTGCTGCGCGAGAACGGCCTCACCGTCGTCACCAAGCCGTCCGGCAGCCTCAAGCCGAACGAGGTTGCGGTGTCCGTCATGGCGCCGCCGGACATGGGCCCGGCACTGGTCAACGGTGCCATTGCGGGCTTCAGCGTCGCCGAGCCTTTCAACGCCGCCGCCGAAACCAACGGCATCGGCCGCGTGCTGCGCTTTACCGGCGACGTCTGGCGCTCCCATGCCTGCTGCGTCGTTACCATGCACGAGCGCGACCTGAAGGATCGCCCGGAGTGGTCGCAGAAAGTGGTCAATGCCGTGGTCAATGCCCAGCATTGGCTGTGCGACAACCGCAAGGAAGGCGCGCAGTTGCTCTCCAAGGACGCGCCAGGTAAATACACGCCTTTTGCGCCCGGCGTGCTCGAGCGCGTGCTGGTGCCCAACGCCGCGCGCCAGCAGCAGTACGTCCAGGAAGGCGTCATCCGCCACCCGCAATGGCAGGACGAACGCATTGGGTACCAGCCCTATCCCTTCCCGTCGTACACCGAGCAACTGGTCAAGCTCTTGAAGGCCACGCAGGTCGAAGGCGACAACCGATTCCTTGCCAGTCTCGACCCGGTTTTCGCTGCGCGCGACCTGGTTGACGAGCGTTTCGTCAAGCAATCCATCGCCGCGCTCGGCGGGCTGAAAGCCTTCGGCCTGCCCGAGACATTCACCCGCTCCGAAACCATTGCCGCCTAGCATGGAGCCGTTGCGCCGTCTCTTCGATCGCATCCTCTGGCCGACGCTCGGCCTTACGCTGATCGTCGCCCTGTGGTGGCTGGCCGTGCACGACCTGGGGCGCGATTCGCCGATGGCCGCGCGCTTCGCGCCAGAGGTGGCAGCCCGCGCCGTGCTCAACTTGGCCGCCGGGCCGGAAATCTGGCAACACGCCCAAGCCAGCTTGCTGCGCGTCGTCTTCGGACTCGCCATCGCGCTGGCCGTCGGCATTCCGCTCGGCCTGTTGGTCGGTAGTTGGCCGGCTTTCAACCGCCTGAGTTCGATCGCCTTTCAGTTCCTGCGCATGATCTCGCCGCTGGCGTGGATGCCGATCGCCGTCATGGCGCTCGGCATCGGCGAAGCGCCGGTCGTTTTTCTGCTTGCCTTCGCCGCCGTCTGGCCCCTCATGCTCAACGTCGCGGCCGGCATCCAGGCCATCGACCCGCTCTGGCTGACGCTTGCCGACAGCCTCGGCGCCAACCGCCGCGAACGTCTCTGGCACGTCACCGCGCCGGCCATCGCCACGCATCTGCTCACCGGCATCCGGCTGGCCATCGGCCTGATCTGGGTGGTGCTGGTGCCCGCCGAAATGCTTGGCGTCAATGCCGGGCTGGGCTACTTCATCCTCGACACCCGCGACCGCATGGCCTACGGCGAGTTGATGGCCGCAATCCTGTTCATCGGCCTGCTCGGCTTCCTGCTTGACACTCTTGCCCGTCTTGTCCACCGCCGCTGGAGCGGCGACTGATCTTTCCGGAGTAAATCACCATGTCCTCACCATGTCCGCCACCACCACGGATCTGAAATCCCTGATTGCCCACGAGTTGGCGCCGCGTGTTGCCGCCATCGACCTCGAAGCCCATTACCCCGAACTCTTCCTGCGCGCCATCGGGGCACAGGGTGGTTTTGCCGACGTCATTGCGCCGGAATTCGGCGGCAGTGGCAAGGGCCTCGGCGAAACCATCGCAACCATGGCCCAGATCGGGGAAACCTGCCTCTCGACCGCCTTTATTCACTGGTGCCAGACGGCATGCGCCCGTTACATCCAGCTTTCCGACAACGACACCGCCAAACGGGCTTGGCTGCCCCGCCTCGCCAACGGCTCGCAACTTGGCGGCACCGGCTTGTCCAACACCTGCAAATCGGATTGCGCAATCGAACGCCACTTGCTTACCGCTCGCCGCGTCGAAGGCGGCTACGCAATCAACGGCACGCTACCCTGGGTTTCGAACCTCGGCACCGAGCATATTTTCGTCACCGGCTGCCCGGTCGAAGACGACGGACGCCTAGTATTCTTCATCACCCGCTGCAACCAGGAAGGCTTCAAGTTGGTCGACGCGGCGCATTTCACTGCCCTCGAAGGCACTCGCACCCTGGCCTGCCAGTTCCGCCAGGTATTCATCCCCGACAGCGAAGTGCTCGCCCCACCCGAACATTCGGCCGCCTATCTGGCCCGCATTCAGCCCGGCATGTTCCTCGCCCAACTGGGCATGGGCATCGGCCTGATTCGCGACTGCGTACGCCTGGTGGAAAGCGTCGGCAGAACCCACGTCCACATCAATGCCTACGAAACCGACCAAGCCGACGAACTGCGCGCGACCTTGGCCGGCGCCGAACAGGAGGTTTTCCGCCTGGCCGCTCGGCTCGACACCAACCCGTCCGCCGCTGAACTTCCGCCACTGCACGGCGAAATCCTGCGCATTCGTCTGGCCGGCGGCGAGTTGGCGCTGCGCGCGGCCAATGCGGCCATGCTGCACCAGGGAGCCCGCGGCTATCTACGTACCGCCACGGCCCAGCGGCGCCTGCGCGAAGCCTATTTCATCGCGATCGTGACACCGTCGTTGAAACACCTGCGCCGGGAAATCGCCAAGCGGGACGGCAAAGCCGTAAGCTGACTTCCTGCCCCTCTCGAATCGTCGTAAATCTCCGAAGTTATTCCGCGGCGAATACGGCCTCAAGCGCGTCGCCGGTGCGTTGAACAAGGAACGCCGCGTCGTCGCCATCAAAGAGATAAGGTGGCATCCAATACACCGTGCGCCCGATCGGACGCAGCAGAAGCTCGTGCTCAAGCCCGCTGGAGAAAAGTTTGCGTGCGAAGTCGGGATCTTCGGTTTTCACATCGAAGGCCCAGATCATGCCGGTCTGGCGGAAATGTTCGATGCGTGGATGCCGGCGCAGCGGCTCGGCGATCTCGGAGAGTTGCGTGGCGCGTTCGCGGTTGCGTTCAAGCACATTGTCGCGCTCGAAGATGTCGAGCGTGGCGAGCGCGGCCGTGCACGCGAGCGGATTGCCCGTGTAGGAATGCGAGTGCAGGAAGCCGCGTGTGGTGTCGTCGTCGTAGAAAGCTTCGAAAATTTCGTCGCTGCTCAATACGAGAGATAGCGGTAAATAGCCGCCTGAAATTCCTTTCGACAAGCATAGGAAGTCGGGCAGTACGTCGGCATGTTCGCAGGCGAAGAAATGTCCCGAACGGCCACAGCCGACCGCGATTTCGTCCGCAATCATATGGATTTTGTAGCGGTCGCAAATTGTACGCACGCGCCGTAGGTATTCGGCGTCGTACATGACCATGCCGTTGGCGCATTGCACGAGCGGCTCAATGATGATCGCCGCGATCTGCGCGGCTTCTTCGGCGACGATCGCATGCAACGCATCGGCGGCACGCGCGGCGGCTTCCTGCGGCGTTGGGCCGCGACGGGCATCGGGTGTGGGAACGGTCGTGGAAAACTTGATCAGCGGTGCGTAGGCTTCACGGAACAAGGCGATATCGGTCACCGAAAGCGCGCCGGCCGTCTCGCCGTGGTAGCTGCCCTCAATGCAGAGAAAACGGGATTTTTCGGGATGGCCCGAGTTGCGCCAGTAATGCGCGCTCATTTTGAGCGCGATTTCGGTTGCGCTGGCGCCATCGGAGGCATAGAACGCATGCCCCAGCGCGCCGCCGGTCATTGCGGACAGGCGCTCGGAAAGCTCGATGACCGGACGATGCGTAAAACCGGCCAGCATGACGTGTTCGAGCCGATCCAGTTGGGCACGGATGGCATTACCGATACGCGGATTGGCGTGGCCAAAGAGATTCACCCACCACGAACTGATCGCATCGAAATAGCGTCGGCCTTCAAAATCGTACAGCCATAAGCCTTGGCCACGGGCGATCGGCACGAGCGGCAAGCGCTCATGCTGTTTCATCTGAGTGCAGGGGTGCCAAACGTTTGCAAGCGAGCGGGCAAGCAGGGAATGGTTCGACATGGGATGAGTGGACACAAATTTTTATAGGTAAAGGGCTATCCATCACTGCGAAACGACGCTTAGGACTTATGCAACCTGTTCGGCGAGCCTGAGAACCTATTCATAGGATAAGCCTTATGAGCGCCACTGGCGCCTTAAATTCGTGGCGTCGCGGACTCTCGCGACAGACTCTGAACAGGTTCCGAGCCGACCCCGATCAATTTCCCGCGAAACCAGGAATTTCCGTAGGGCGTTTGTCGCATCTGGAGTCAAAATCATGCCTCATCTTATGAGAAGACTTAGCGTTCTGTGTCAAATTGGTCAGGGTTGGGAAACCTTTCCTTCTTATCATGCGGGCTGTTCCATGTAATGGCCCGTTATGCTGATTCTGCTTTCTCCCGCAAAGAGTTTGAATTTTACAACGCCGCCTCATCTTGCGATGGCGACGCAGCCCGAGTTCGTCAAGCGCGCGGAAACCCTGATCAAGGTCTTGCAGGCTTATTCGCCGCAGGAAATCTCTGCCTTGATGGATCTTTCCGACAAGCTCGCCGCGCTCAATTTCGTGCGTTATGCCGAATGGCGTCCGGCGCATACGGCTCCCGAGGCAAAGCAGGCGGTATTGGCTTTCGATGGCGATGTTTACGATGGGCTGGATGCGAAATCGCTCGACCCTGGGCAATTGGAAGGCTATGCGCAGACGCATCTGGGCATCCTGTCCGGTCTTTATGGTTTGTTGCGGCCGCTCGATTTGATTCGGCCCTATCGGCTTGAAATGGGGACTCGGCTTGCCGTGGCGGGCAACAAAAATCTCTACGCCTATTGGGGCGACACGCTTGCCAAGGCCATCAATCGCAGGCTGGCTGAGCAAAAAGGAAATCCCGATACGCAGGTCGTCGTGAATCTCGCTTCCGAAGAATACTTCCGTGCCGTACATACCGATACGCTGCGGGCGCGCATTGTGACGATGCAATTCCAGGATTGGCGGGATGGGCGATACAAGATCATCAGTTTCAATGCGAAACGCGCGCGTGGGGCGATGGCGCGTTATGCCATCGAGCAACAGGTCGAGGATGTCGAAAATTTCAAAGACTTCGATGGTTTGGGCTATGTCTTTGATCCCGCGGCATCGGAGAATAACAACTGGATTTTTCGCCGTCAGGCGGATTGAATCTCCGAGGGAATTTGATGCTCCAGATCAGCAGCAATTTCGATGGCGGCGCAATTATCATCATCGACCCCAGCGATCCGGCGAATATCCGTCTGCGCTTGCGTGACGATAATGTGGGCGATTTTCGCCAGTGGTTCTATTTCCGCGTGTCCGGCATGCGTGGGCTTGCGCCTGTTTTTCGTATCGAAAATGCGAGCGAAAGCAGCTATCCCGATGGTTGGCCTGGTTATCAGGCCTGCATGAGTTACGACCGCGAACATTGGTTCCGCATTCCAAATTGCAGATATGACGGCCGAACGCTGACTTTTTCCTTCAATGCCAAGCACGATACGGTTTGGATTGCCTATTTCGAGCCTTATTCCTACGAGCGGCATCAGGCCCTGATCGGGCGTGCCGGGATCCGGCCCGGTGTGAGCTTGCGCAATCTAGGCTCAAGCGTGCAGGGCAGGCCGATTGATGCGCTTCAATTTGGCGAACGCAGCAAGGGCCGGCGCAATGTCTGGATCGTGTGCCGCCAGCATCCGGGCGAAGCGATGGCGGAATGGTTCGCGGAAGGCTTGATCGAGCGCTTGCTCGACGCGGCTGAGCCAGTTGCGCGCGAAGTCCGCAGGCTTGCATGCATCACCATTGTTCCGAATATCAATCCAGATGGTTCCGTGCTTGGCAATCTGCGCTCCAATGCCGTCGGCGTAAACCTGAATCGGGAATGGCATGCGCCTTCGCTCCAACGCAGTCCGGAAGTGCTGTGCGTGCGGAATGCGATGGAAGCCACAGGCGTGGATCTTTTCCTCGATATTCACGGAGATGAGGCGCTGCCGTATGTTTTCATCGACGGCTCGCAGATGGTGCCTGGATACGGGGAGTTGAACACGATGCGGCAAGGGCGTTTTCTCAATACCCTTGCCGTCGTCTCGCCCGATTTCCAGCGGCGCCACGGCTACACCGATGACCGCTTCAAAAATGAATTGCTCCAACTCGCCTCGAAGTGGGTTGCCGACCGTTTCGGCTGTGTTTCGATGACCTTGGAAATGCCTTTCAAGGACAACGCCGATGCG
The DNA here is from genome assembly GCA_009781175.1 of Betaproteobacteria bacterium. Classification (GTDB taxonomy): domain Bacteria; phylum Pseudomonadota; class Gammaproteobacteria; order Burkholderiales; family Rhodocyclaceae; genus Niveibacterium. Next base: position 12,931 of record WQYQ01000016.1, on the reverse strand, counting down.
CCCGATTCGCATACGGGCTGGAACGGCAAGCGCAGCAAGCGTATGGGCGCGGCAATGCTGCATCCGATATTGGGGCACCTCAGAGACGGATAGCGAAGTCAGTTATTTAACGCGGCGCGCAAAACGGCTTCCATTTCCTCGTCGAACGCAACAAGCGTAATCCGCTCGATACGCGAATGCGCAGCCAAACCCGCTTTGCACTCACGCACCGCAATCCTGGCCGCAACATCGGGCGGATAGCCGTACACCCCGCAGCTGATGGCAGGAAAAGCGAGCGTCTTTAGATCGAGAGCAAGCGCCAGAGCGATGCAGTTTTTGTAACAGGCGGCGAGCAAAGCCGCCTCGCCATTTTCGCCTGTGCGCCAGACCGGCCCCACCGTGTGCAGGATGTAGCGGGCGGTAAGGCGAAAGCCCGGCGTAAGGCGGGCTTCGCCGGTTGGGCAGCCGCCGAGCGTTCTGCAATAGTCGAGCAGGGCAGGGCCTGCCGCGCGATGGATTGCGCCGTCGACACCGCCTCCGCCAAGCAGGCTATTGTTAGCGGCATTCACGATCGCATCGACTGCTAGCGTCGTGATGTCGCCCCTCCAAACGTTTAGACGTTCCGACTCAGCGTTCACAGAATTTGGCTGATGTCCTCGCGCTGTTCCAACTCGCGTTCGAATTGCAGCACTTCGAGCCCAAAGGCTTCACGCGCCGAGACGATCCCGACCGGGTGGCCGTTCTCGAGAACCGGAACATGATGGCAGTCGTTCTCAAACATCAAATGCAGCGCATGATCGAACGGACTGTTTGCATCGAGAGCTGTCGGCCTGGAAGTCATGACCTCCTTGAGCGTGAGACCCGCGGGGGAAAGCCCTTCGGCGACGATGCGGTTCAACGCATCGCGTTCGGTAAAGATCCCAATGAGCGAGCCCTCTTCCACCACCGCCAAGGCACCGACGTGCGCTGCACGCATTTGCTGCGCGGCCTCACATACCAGCGTATCGGGCAATGCGGCGATCAGCTCGCGATCTTTGAGGATATGTTTGATTGGACGGTTTGGCATGGTGTTGTCTCCTTTTGATGAATTTATTCCTGCCTTAGTTAAAAGAGTAGTTCGCTTTTTTCTGTTTGTCTTGTTTCAGTCAAGACAGGATTCGAGCCATTCGCGTACCGCATCGTGATCCGGGAGTCGATAGTGCGCATGGGAGGTCCCAGGCCCGATTTTGACCGAAATACCCCCGAGCGCATTGGCGGCGAAAAAACCGTCCTCGTCGGTTACATCGTCTCCCAGGAAAACCGGCTTACGCCCGGCATAAGGGCTGTTGCGCATAAACCGTTCGACCGCATGGCCCTTGCTTGCGGCGCTCGGTTTGATTTCGACCATACCGCGTGCGTGCAGCATCTTGATGCCGCGGCCGGGGAGACAAACTGCTTGCGCGACGGCCGCGGCCGAATCGCGCAGCTCGGGATGGCGATGAAAGTGCAGCACCATCGAGAGTTTTTTTCTTTCGAAACGTGTGCCGGGGTTTTGCTTCACCCAAGCTTCGCATGCGGCCAGGGCAGCATTCAGACCGCTTGGCATTTCGATGTGGCTGTGCTCGCCATCCGGCGTCAAACGCCATTCCGCGCCATGCTCGCCCGCCACGGCCAGACGCATCGGTTCAAAGAGATCGTCGATGGTTTCGATCGTGCGGCCGCTGATGAGCGCGAGCGCGCCACCTGTGCATTCGTGCAATTCGGCCAGTAGTGAGCGCAATCCGTCATCCACGCGCGGTTTTTTCACGTCCGGGGCATCGAAAGGGACCAAGGTGCCGTCGAAATCGAGAAAAAACGCCGCTCGCCTTGCATCGAGTTTCCGAGGAGCCTGTGTCGGCACGAGTACCTCCTTGCTGTTCGGCTTGTGGACCATCCGTAAACCGTCTCATTTTTTGGAAAAAATAACGGTACGGACGTTTGCGTTCTCAGAAAGAGTTATGTTTAATCCATCTTCGTTTTGCAAGTTCTTTCTTTCCCGTTTTGGATGGAGTTTTGAGCATGTCTTGTAGCCAGGATGCAGTTGCCGAAAATGGCGTTTTCCCCTTCGATGCGCGCGCTATTTCCAAGCGTTTCCGCCATGCCGCCATATTCGGCGCGCTGGAATCGCTTGGCGATGGCGATGTCATGCGCTTCATGAACGATCACGATCCTTTGCCTTTGCTGCAACAGATTCAACATCGTTACGGACCGCAGGTTGAAGTGAACTATGTGGAGCGCGACCCCGGCAATATTGTCATCGACTTCAAAATCCGTCTTCAGAGCGGAGCGGGATGCGGAGAATCCGCCGGAAGTGGCGGTTGCGGCTGCTGCTAAGGCGCTCATCGTTTTCGCGGCCGGGGGCATGCCGCGTTGTCTCGCTTCGTTGAGCACAAGTGCGTGGCGCGTCACCCCAAGCTTCGGTTTGGGGCGATGCGCGGCTTCTCGCAACGGATTTTGTGTCGCGGCCATCTTTTCCGTGTGAGACCGCGTTCCAATTCCGAGTGAATTACTTTTTCTGTTCGGTAAGCGCCTGCCGAATTGCCTCGTTGAATTTTTGCATGAGTGGTCTGTATTTTTCCAAAACCAATGTGCTTGCTTTCTGCATAATGAGCGGCATTTTGTCGACCAATGCGCTGCCGGTTGGCGTTTGGTAAAACGCAATCAAGCTGTCTATTTCTTCTTGCGTGAAAGTCTCCATATAGATCTGAATGTAGATTGGCTTGAGCTCTTCCCAGGAAAATTCTTCACCGATGATTTGCAAGAATTTTTGGGCTGTGGCGTCGAGTGTTTGTTTTTGCTCGGGAGAGAGGTTTTGATCGGCAGCCGCTTGCCGCAGCATGATGCGCATGGGTTGCTCCATAGTGGCAGGCATTTTGTCGACGATGGATTTGATTTTTGTAATGTCGAGCAAGGTATTGACCGATGCCTCGCTCGGCGGTTCCGCCTGACATAGGGATGCAAAAACACTTAAAACGGTCATTGCGAATAGTTTTTTAATCTGCATGATTTTCCTTGAATAAAAACAAGCGTCGAAGATGCTAAAACCGGAAGCCGCAGCGACGCGAAAAAAATAGACTCGCATCCATTGTAGTAAAGGAAAAGCAGAAAGGGCCAATTGGCCCTTTTTAGTTGTGGTGGCGATGTTCGCCTCAGACTCAAAGCTTTGCTTGAAACACCAGCCCGGCATGTTCGCGCAGCGCATGGAAGCGAATGTCCTTGAAACGTTCGGCCGCGACCTGCAACTCCGCGCTATGGCTGGCAAGGAAGGTCGGCGCGTCGACCACATCGTAGGCGATCCGGTTAGTGTTCGCGTCGATGAAGCGCTTGAGTTCGCGCGGATCTTCGCATGTCACCCAGCGCGCCAGCCGGTAATTGGTGTTGCCCAGCCGGGCATCGACGCCGTATTCGGTTTTCAAACGGTGTTGAACGACTTCGAATTGCAGCACCCCCACTGCGCCAAGCAGCAACATGCTGCCCGCATGCGGACGGAAAACCTGAATCGCGCCTTCTTCGCCGAGTTGCGCGAGTCCGGTGCGCAATTGCTTGCTGCGCAGCGGATCGGCGACTTCCACGGTTTGGAAAAGTTCGGGGGCAAAGAACGGGAGCCCGGTGAATTGGAGCGTTTCGCCTTCGGTGAGCGTGTCGCCGAGCTGGAGCAGGCCGTGGTTCGGAATGCCGATGATGTCGCCCGGAAAGGCTTCATCGACGATCTCGCGGCTTTGCGAGAGAAAGCTCACTACGTTATTGGTGCGCAGTTCCTTGCCGTTGCGCGAAATCTTCACGCGCATGCCGCGTTCGAAACGGCCTGAACAAATGCGCACAAAGGCCACGCGGTCGCGGTGCGCGGGGTCCATATTGGCCTGGATTTTGAAAACCACGCCGGAAAACTTCGGCTCGTCCGTCGCGACTTCGCGCTGAATCGCGACGCGTTTGCCCGGCGGGGGGGCCATGTCGACGAGCGCATCGAGCACTTCCTGCACGCCGAAATTGTTGATCGCGGAGCCGAAAAAAACCGGCGTTTGTTTTCCCGCCAGAAACGTTTCGCGCTCGAAGGCGGGCGCGGCGATCTCGACGAGTTCGATGTCGTGCTTCGCATGTTCCCAACGCGTGCCGAAGCGCGCGGCGATTTCCGGATTGTCGCGGCCGGCTATTGATTCCTCCTCGCCCGATACGCGCTCCTCGCCGGCGCGGAAAACGCGCATCCGGTCGCGTGGAATATCGAACACGCCGGCAAAACCTTTGCCCATCCCAACCGGCCAGGTGAAAGGCACAGCGGGCATGCCGAGCGTGCGTTCGATCTCATCGATCAGCGCAAGCGGCTCCTGCACTTCGCGGTCGAATTTGTTGATGAAGGTGATGATCGGCGTATTGCGCGCACGGCAGACTTCGAGCAGGCGCAGCGTTTGCGACTCCACGCCGTTCGCGCCGTCGATGACCATCAGCGCTGCGTCGACCGCGGTCAGCACGCGGTAGGTGTCTTCCGAAAAATCCTGGTGGCCGGGCGTGTCGAGCAGATTGATGACGCAGCCGCGATACTCCATCTGCATTACCGAGGAGGCGACCGAGATACCGCGCTGCTTTTCGATTTCCATCCAATCCGAGGTGGCATGGCGGCTCGCTTTGCGCGCCTTGACCGAGCCCGCGATATGGATCGCGCCGGCGAAAAGCAGCAATTTCTCGGTCAGCGTGGTCTTGCCCGCGTCGGGGTGGGAAATGATCGCAAAAGTGCGGCGTCGCGCGACTTCCCGCGCGATCGGAGAGGGTTCGGACATGATCTTGAAATCCAGGCTTGGAGGCGGGCGTCCAAATAAGACGTAAAGCGCCGAATTGTTGCATGTCCGGCGGGACTACCGCCAGCGCGGTATTGAACCGCTGGGTAAATGCTCTTGGACGCAGCTCGGTTATCCGCTCTGGTCCAACGCTTCGATGAGCCGGCCTTGATCGTCAACGACGCGGGGGAAAACTTGAAATCCTTAATGGTGATTACGCTGGTTTCCTGTGTTTGCGCCGCCGTGTTGTGAGCCGGTGCTACCGTGAAAATCCCGGCCCCAAGCACAATAGCCAACACGCGGCGCAACACGGAAATCGACATGTTATTTTCCCTGCGCAAGCCTTAACCCAATGTCGTATCCGTGAGTTTTGCCTGAAGCGGATGCGGCACGATCTCGATGCGGGTGATGCCGAGCATTTTTGGTAGCGATTCGCGCGGCACGCTCAAAGGCCCCGGCCCGGGGCCGTCACCGGCCGCGGGTTGCGGATAAGCCGTCGAACGCGCCGTATGGAAGGTGATATGGCCTTCGACCTTCGACACGATCTGGTGGATATGACCATTCAATACCGTCACCGAAGCGAAACGTTTCAGATGATTTATCGCCTGGTCCGCGTCTTCCGTTCCCCAGCCCCAGGGCGCGTAGATCGTCCATAGCGGCATATGCGAGAAAACGACGATTGGAGTGCTCGCCGAACGTGCTTTCAAATCGTTTGCCAGCCATGCGATTTGTTCCTCACCCAGGCTGCCCAGGCCGTTTGGTTTGAAATGCATGACATTGACCAGAGCGATGAAGTGCACGCCTTGATAGTCGAAACTGTAATAACCCTGAGCGTCCGAAGCCCGGCCAAAAAGTTTGAAATATTCCGACCCCGGTCCGTCGATGACATCGTGCTCGCCGGGCACGGTATGCAATTCGGAAATATTCAGACCCGACAGCAGCGCGGTCGCTAGGTCGAATTCTTCCGGCCTGGAAAGGTGCGTGATGTCGCCGGTATGCAGTGTCAGCGCTGGTTTGACCGGCATGGCGTTGATGTAATCGATCGTCTGCCTGAGCGTGCCCGCAACATCCGGGTTGGCTTCCTTGTTGAAACCGATATGCGTGTCGCTGATCTGTAAAAACAGAGGGACGCCGGGGAGCGTCTTCGTTGCGGCGGCCTGCGCCAGAGCCACCGGCGTTGGAATCCCGCCGGCCAGGACAAACACGGTTCCCGCTCCGCCATAGGCAAGACATTTCAATGCGGCACGACGAGATGGGCTGAATGGAGAGTCTGTTGACATGAAGAATCTCCTTCGTGATGGATGTTCGGCGGCCTGAGGCCACGGAACGGCATCCGATGGCAAACAGACCGCTTGATCTTCCCTTTTGTTCCATTGAGTTGGGGCGACGACTTATTTGATTCTGTGAGAGCCTGTTCATAGTCTTGCTGCGAGGCTATGAGCGGGGCTTACACTCAGTTGCCACACACGCGGCAAGATTATGAACAGGCTGACACCTCCGAAGATCGAGATGCTACGTTCATGCACGCGACGCATCTTGTCGTCAACCGAGCACCCGTTCGACAACCCAGGTGATCGCAAGCCCGCCGCCGATCAGCCAAACGTAGATGATGAGGCCCGTGGCCAGCGCGCGCGGGCCGGCTTCGCGGATTTGTGAAATCCGCGTCTCGATGCCAAGCGCCGTCATCGCCATCGTGAGCGCGAAGGTGTCGAGCGTGTTGACCGTCTGCGCAGCGGGGGCGGGCAAGATGTGCAGCGAGTTCACGACGGCAAGGGCAAGGAAACCGAGCGCGAACCACGGGACTGCGATCTTGCGCGCGCGCCGGGTGCCGTCGCCGCGCGCCTTGCGATTGAGCCACACGCCGAGCATAAGCAGCACTGGCGCGAGCAGCATCACGCGGGTCATCTTGACGATGGTCGCGATATGCATGGCCTCGGGGCTCACATTGGCCGCCGCGCCGACGACCTGCGCGACTTCGTGGATCGTGCCGCCGAAGAAGAGCCCGGCGCCGAGCGTGTCGAGAGGGAGCCATCCGGCGCGATAGAGCACCGGGTAGAGGAACATCGAGAGCGTGCCGAACAGCACCACGCTGCCGACGGCCATCGCGCTCTTGTGGGGCTTCGATTGCAGTGTCGATTCGAAGGCCAACACGGCGGCCGCGCCGCAGATCGCGCTGCCGGCGGCGGTCAGGATCGCGGTGTCGCGGTCGAGCTTCATAAGCTTCATGCCGGCCCAGGCGCCGATCAGCAGCGTGCTTACGACGATCGAGACCGATACGGTGAGCCCCGGCAGGCCCACTTGGGCGATCTCCTGAAGGCTCACGCGCAGGCCGAAAAACGCAACGGCGATGCGCAACAGCTTGCGCGCGGAAAAGTGGATGCCGGCGGCCCAGCTTTCGGGCATTCCGCCGTGCAGGGTATTGCCGTAAACCGCTCCGGCGGCGATGCCGACGATGAGCGGACTCAAGCCGAGTCCGGCGATGGCGGGGAGCGCGGCGAGTTCGGTGACGGCGGCGGCGAAGAGCGCGACGAACAGGATGCCGTTGAGCTGGCCGCGGGTGAAGGAGGATTGATGCACGGCGGTCGCGGACGGTGAGGCGGACATGGAGAACCCGGGGTCAAACAACGAAGGAATGCGCTAATGCTAATTTGGATATATCGATATGAAAAATCGTTATTTACGACATAAAATATAAGTTAATCCGATATTTTTCGATCATGACCCCGGAGCAACTGATAACTTTCGCCGCTGTCGCCGAGCACCGCAACATCAGCCGGGCCGCGCAGGCGCTTCATTTGTCGCAGCCGGCGGTTTCGGGCCAATTGCGGTTGTTGCAGGAAGAGTTCGGCGAACCGCTCTATCTGCGCGATGGCCGCGGCGTGCGCCTTACGCCTACTGGCGAGCAACTGGCCGCCTATGCGGCGCGCTTGCGTGATAGCTGGCGTGACGCGTGCGCCTTCCGCGACGCGTTGCGCGGGCTGGAGCGTGGGACGCTGCGCATCGGCGCAAGCACGACGCCCGTAAGCTATCTGCTGCCGTATCTCGTCGCGGCGTTTCATCAGCGCTTTCCGGGCGTGAAGCTCGAAACGGCGAGCGGCAACACATCCGATGTGGTCGGCATGCTTGGCGCGCTCGACATCGCGCTGATCGAAGGGCCGCCCGGCGCCTCGTTGCCGCCCGGCACGGCCGTGCATCCGTGGAGCGATGACGAGATCGTCGCCATCGCGCCGCGTTCACATCCGCTTGCCGGGAGTGCGCCTACGCCGGACGCCCGCGTTCCGCTTGCCGCGCTCGGCGACTACCCGCTCGTGCTGCGCGAAGACGGTTCGGGCGTGCGCCAGATCGTGGAGCAGGCGTTCGCCCGCGCGGACGTACCGATGCGCATCGCGCTGGAAATCGCGGGGGTGGAAGGTGTGAAGGAGGCGGTGCGCGCGGGTATGGGCGTCGGCTTCGTATCGGCCATGTCGATGCGTCACGAGGACGACGCGCTGCGTGTGTTCAGAATTGGGCCGGAACCGCTCGCGCGGCGTTTTTCTATTCTCGTTCCGCATGCGGGCGCGGCTTCGCGGGCCGCCCAGCGGTTTCTTGAATTGTGCTTCAGAGAGGCTTCGTAGCACAAGGACGAGATACGCAGAGAATCTGATTTCCCTCGTACTGAATAGTAACCGTCCAGCCCAGCAAAGTTGCTTTATTGTGTTTCGGCGTCCTGAAGAATCGCACCCCTTACATTGAAAATTTTCTCTCTCGCTCTTTGATGGCGACTCGGCCGAGGCGCCGCAGGCGGTCTGATACGCGGCTCAATAATCGGTAAAATTTTCCGATAAAGAAAGATGAATCCGCCAACGAAAATGGAAAGGAGGTAGACAGCATGAAGACTTATGGCATAAATACCTCTTTGTTGGCCAATTCGATATCGCGCAACGGCAAATATCAAAACGCCAAGAGCGGCAGCCCGACAGAAGGAGCGAAAACAAACGAAAAAAAAGAGCAAGAGAAAATAAAAACTCTGGCGCCAAGTTTTACCCAGCAAGCGCAAAGCGCCTCCGATGCGCGCAAGGGCGCGTTGGGGCAACGTCTGGCGCAAATCAAATCCCAGTTGGAAGCCCTGATGAAGCTTCCCGCCGGCAGCATCAGCCCCCGCGTGTTGCGGCAATTGGCCCGCGAGTTGAAAGACATTGTCGCTGAATACAAGCAGCTACCCAGTCCGGCGCCCGGCGGGATGTTGAACGTTTCAGTGAACCCCACTGTCGCCGGCCAAGCCGGTTCCACGGCAACTGACGACGCGGCCACGGCGGTGGCCACGGCTGCCGCGGCCGAAGTAGCGGCGGCTGAGACGGCAGCAGCCGAAAACGCGCCAGCCGTTTCGGCTGCCGAAATCGAGCAGGCGCTGGCTGCCGCCGACGACGAGGCAGCGACCCCGGGCAGTGAAGTCGAAGAAGAAAATGAGGCGACCGGCGCTTCCCCGAACCCGCCAAACGAAAGCAACGAAAAGCGCAAAACGGGAACCGTGGATGTCAAGACATCGGCAGGCAATGATGGCGATCGAAAGTTTTTCGAGCTGGTCAAAGATCTGTCGCAAAAGCTCAAGTTTCTGCTGGCACTGGTGAAAAAAGCGACTAACAAAACCGAAGAGAGAGAGATCAAAGACGCAAGAAAAGCCGTTGAAGATCTCGACGACACCATCCACAAGGCAGAAGACAATCTTTCCGGCAATCAGCCATTGGTCGCTGATGGGACCTATGAAGCCAGCGGGACGACCGTTCCGGAAGTCGGGGACAGCGCGCCCGCATTGATTTCGGAATACGCCTAGAGCGGGCCGGACCGGACAAGCCAGCATCGGCTGCTGGACAAGGCCGCAGTGCGGTAGATCGGGGTGAGCTTGCGAACCCCAACACATCAATGGTTCAGAATAGAAAAACCATCATTCATCTTTACCGCCAATTTGCTGCCTGTAATTGCTTATCTGCCTCTGAAACGTTGGGGTTCGCTGTGCTCACCCCAACTAAAACGCTCCGAACATCCCGCCCAGCGCAATTACCACAACCAGCGCAATCAGCGGCCCGGCTACCGCCGTCATCACAATGTCGCCGTAGCTGCTGCGGTGGTCGGTGCCGCAGACTGCGAGCAATGTGACCACCGCGCCGTTGTGTGGCAGGCTGTCGAGCGTGCCCGCGCCGATGACCGCGACGCGGTGCATCAGGCCGGGGTCGATGCCGACGGAATGCGCGAGCTGCATGTAGGTCGGCGCGAGTGCGTCGAGCGCGATCGTCAGTCCGCCCGAGGCCGATCCGGTCAGCGCGGCGAGGGTGTTGGTCGCGACGGCCAGCGAGACGAGCGGGCCGCCCTCGATGCCCAGCACCCACTGTTTGACGATCTCGAAGCTCGGTAATGCCGCGATTACCGCGCCGAAGCCGACTAGGCTCGCCACGCTGAGCATCGGCAGCACAGCGGCGTTGGCGCCGGCGTCCATCGTCTCGCGCAGGCTCGGCAGGCGCCGCCATGCGGTGCACAACAGCACCACGATCGCGGCGGCCAGCGCGACGATGACCGACCAGACGCCGCTGACGGCGCCGAGCGATGTCGCGCCCCAGCGCGGTTGCGCGAGGTAGTCGGCATCTAGGCGTGGCAGCACGATGAAGGACATCAGCAGGTTGACTGCCACCACGGTAATCAGCGGCAAGGCGGCCATCATGGCCGATGGCTTATTCGGCGCGTGTGCGCCGCGCGCGATTTCGTTGGGGTCGAATTCGCGTGAGGCGACCGCGCGCTCGCGGATGAGATCGCTCTCGGCGGCGCTCTGCTCGGCGTGTCCGCCCACGTAGCTATAGCCTTCGCCGGCCGCGCGCGCACGCGATTGCGCGCGGTGCAGCCACGCCAGCCCGCAGCCGAGCATGACGGCCGAAGCGATCAGGCCCAGGCCCGGCGCCGCGAAGGGGTTGGTGCCGAAGAAGGGCATCGGGATTGCGTTCTGGATCGCGGGCGTGCCGGGCATCGCGGTCATTGTGAAGGTCGAGGTGCCCAGCGCGATCGCCGCCGGCATCAGGCGATGCGGAATGTTGGCGGCCTTGAACAGCGCGTGGCCCATCGGCGCGAGCACGAAGAAAGCCACGAACAGGCTTACCCCGCCGTAAGTGACCAGCGCGCCGGCGAGCACGATCGCGAGCATCGCGCGCTGCGTGCCGAGGCGTCCGATGAGCCCCTGCGCGATCGCTTCGACGGCGCCGCTGGCTTCCATGAGCTTGCCGAACAGCGCGCCAAGTAGAAAAATCGGGAAGAACTGCGCCACGAAGCCCGCCGCGCTGCCCATGAATGTCTGGGTCCAGTGTGCGAGCAGCGGCTGCCCGGCCAGTGCGGCGGCGAGCAGCGCGCACAGCGGTGCTAAGAGCAGGATGCTCCAGCCCCGGTACGCCAGCCAGATCAGCAGGCCCAGGGAGATGATAATGCTGGCGAGATGGATCATGGCGTGCGCTTCAGGGGGGATCGAGTAGCGGGAGCAGATCAAGCGTGGAGTGCTGGCCGAGGTCCTCGCCGTGCGTCTTGAGGAAGGTGTCGGCGGCGCGCCGGCCCTCGTCGCGTAGCAGCGAGAGGAAGGCCCATTCGGCGTTGAGCTTGGACGAGGCGTCGAGGTGGGAAAGCTCGTCGGTCATGATGCGGTGCATGCGCATGCTGGCCCAGCGCGAACCCTCGCCGTTGCCGGGGTCGGCCACTTGGCGCAGCAGCGCGATCATGCGCAGTTCCTTCATCAGCGGCGCGTTGAAGGACACCTCGTTCATCCGGTTGAGAATCTCGGCGGCGCTGCGTGGCGTTTCCGTGCGTTCGAGCGGATTGATCTGCACCAGGATGACGTCGTCCGCGTCGCTTTCGCGCACCAGCGGGGTGATCGTCGGGTTGCCGGTGAAGCCGCCGTCCCAATAGGGTTCGCCATCGATTTCGACGGCCTGGAACAGCGTGGGCAGACAGGCTGACGCGAGCAGCACGTCGGGCGTGATTTCCGCGCTGCGGAAAACGCGCCCGCGCCCGGTGCGCACATTTGTTGCGGTGACGAAGACCTTCACGGGCGATGCGGCCAGCCGATCGAAGTCGATGACTTTCGCGAGAATGTCCTGTAGCGGATGGAGTCCGAAGGGATTGAGGTCGTAGGGCGAGAACACGCGTGAAACAAGATCCATCGCCACATAGGCTGGCGACTGTCCCAACGACCAGCGGCCCATTAGCCGGTCTATCGGTGAGCGCTGCAACGGACTGAAGACCGCTGCCTGCGCCACCTGGCGCCAGAAGCGATCGAGCGCTTCGCGTGCGCCTTGAGCACCGCCTTCCCTCCAGCCGTGCGCGAGGGCGGCCGCATTCATCGCGCCCGCCGAGGTGCCGGAAACCGCTTCCACACGCAGCCATGGCTCTTCGAACAGGCGGTCGAGTACGCCCCAGGTAAAAGCGCCGTGCGACCCGCCGCCTTGCAGCGCGAGGTCGATGCGGACCTCGGTGCGCGCCTTCGGCTTCGCTGTGCGGCTCACGTTTTAGGTTTCACATGCTGCGCGGCGTTCAGCAGCAGCGACCACAGGACGCTGCCCGTAAGCATGCCCACGATGTAAACCAGAATGACGAGCAGCCCGAGGCGCAGCGTCAGATGTATCGAAAGAAAGCTCACCGTCACCAATTCGAGGTTTTGCCCCATGAACATCAGAACCAAAATGGTGAACAGCGCGATCAACGCGATCGACAGGTAACGTTTCACTTTCCGCTCCTCGTTCCAGTTCCCCGAAAGTGGGGATTCGGTCCAATCTCCCATTGGGAAACGCGCTTGTCAATAGAAGGCGGACATGGGTGACATTGAGCGTTCAGGTATTCGTTGCGCAAGCGCCCTTTGATGTTTTCGATGCGGGTATTTCGGGCTGCTTTCCTGGGTTCGACACACTTTTAGGCGCCGCTATTCCGGCTTTTGTGACGAAGCCATCGGCACGCGTCAGGGGGTGGCCGGGTTAACAAATGTTAAATATGCCGATTGGGATTGGTCGCACAGGGGGCCGACTTCTTATCATGCGCACTCTTAGAGCCCGTTTACGATCTCCTGAGCAATAACCCCAAGAATGCCAGATGGATGAACTGCAAGCTGGTGTTGAGCTTTCGCTCGCAGTTCTTCCACAGCCGCCGGTTCTTCTCCAGCCAGG
>WQYQ01000015.1 GCA_009781175.1 Betaproteobacteria bacterium | reverse complement strand
GCGAGGCTGTGATCGGGGCTCATGCGCTGCTCGGAATCCTCATTTATCACTCATAAACTCCGGTTCCTGCGCTGCTCTTCGCCCCGCTGACCGCCTCTCGCGACAGATTCTGAACAGGTTCTACGATTCTATTCAAGCTGTTGTTTCTTTGCCAAGCAGTCGATTCATAATGCCAAACTAGGTTCCGATGAAAATCCGCTTGGTTTCGATCGCATGTCCCGATTTGATTGCGGTCAGGCCAGGAGTTTTGTGCTACGCGACAATGCACACATGGAAATAGCGAGAAATCCTATGGCTCATCCCTTGCTTGTGCCCGACTCAGACGATCTTTTCTCCCCACTGGCGCGCGACTATGCGCTGTTCCGGCCGCGCTATCCGCGTTCGCTTTACGACTATCTGCTCGCCTATGTGCCGCAGCGTAAGCTGGCGTGGGATGCCGGCTGCGGTAGCGGGCAGGCGGCGTTTGATCTAGCCGAGTATTTCGAGCATGTGGTCGGAAGCGATATGAGCGAGTGCCTGATCGCCGCCGCGCCGGCGCATCCCAAAATCGAATGGCGCGTCGGGTCGGTCGCAGCGAGCGGCTTGGCGGACGACAGCGTCGATTTGATCACCTGCGCGCAGTCCTTGCACTGGTTCCCGCTCGATGCTTTTTATGCCGAAGCGCGCCGGGTGCTGGCGCCCAAGGGCGTGATCGCGGCATGGACCTATAGCAATGTCGAAGTCGAAGGCACGGAAGTCGACGCCGTCGTGCAAGAGTTTCGTACCCAGACCCTGGGAGCCTATTGGACACCCGAACGGCGGCATGTCGATACGCAATACACTGAACTCGACTTTCCGTTCACCGAAATTCCCGCGCCGCCCTATACCTTGAGTGTCGGCTGGACGCTCGCGCAATTGCTCGGCTATCTACAGAGCTGGTCGGCGACGGGGCGCTATATCGCAATGCATGGCGACGATCCGACGCAGGCTGTCGCGCGTGAGCTGACGTCGCTTTGGGGACATCCGCAAAGTGTCCGTGAAGTTAGTTGGGCGCTGACCTTGCGCATTGGCCGGAAAGCCTGATTCCAAATTGCCGCTTTGCGTCGCTTGAGTTGAATGAAGGCGATCGAGCGCTTTTCTCTCGCGGCGCATTCGGGCGACTATGCAAGCTGGCCGCTGCGGACGCCCTTATATTTTGACTCTCGGGCAAGCTCGTTAAAAGTATCCGGCTATCAGCTCCTGCATCAATTCGAGACGATCGCCGGGTATCTGATCGTGACCGACTATGACTGTCCCTTTGAAGAAGCGGTTTCCTTCACCCTTATCGACTCAAGCCTCACGCGCATATTGAGCGAACGGCGCATCGGCGCGCCTTACTGTAGTTGCTGGCTCAAAAGTATCGAGTGGACCGACGAGCGCCATTTCGTCGTCATGATCGATGGCATGGCCGACCGCTGGGAATCCACGCTCAGAAACTGGGGTATCCCTTTTCTGCGGCCGAGATTGAAGATGGTACGTATTCGTTCCGTTTGAAATTGAAGTGCCAATGGACTTTCTGGTGTTTTACTGAAGCGTCGCACTGCCACAGCGGATCTGTTCGAATATTACCGCCGATCCGGCTCATGCCCTGGTGCATTTGAAAGGCGGAAAACAGAGCGAAGACTATTATCCCGTTGCCGGACTACGTGATTGTAATTTTATGGAGCGGTCGCGCCCCCAGACTTTGTTTAAATAGTTCCGGACAGGTTGTTCGACCAAGTGAAAAGACGCAAGGGCGCAAGCCATTGCCAGGAAAAGTGCTATTGGTATCGGTAAAAGGCCTTTGCTTGCGGCGAGATAAAACGGCTGCTGCCAAAGATAGATTGAAAACGACCACTGCCCCATCATCCGTAAAGGCTTGATTGAGAGTAGATTCTTGATTGACTGGGGCGCCGCCGCCAGGAGATTAAGCGCGAACGCGAACAGGCCAACTCCAAGCGTCGTTTGAATGGGTTTCGGAATTGACCACCAATGCGACATGATGCCCGCACCTATGAGCACCGGATATATCAAGGCGGACTGCACGGGAATTTTCCGGGTCAAGAATGCCAGCATTAATAGAACCGAAATGAATATGCCATAAGCGGAAACTTCCGTTCTCAACCAGTGGCCGAAATCAAGCTCTCTGCCGTTGTACTGTGTCCAGTACCAAAAACCCATTGCCGAGAAGAAAAACGTGAAAGCAGCGACGAGCCGTTTTGCGGGAATCCGGCTCGTCCGCACGACAATCGCTACAAGTGACAACAAAATATAGCTGTGCTCTTCAACCGAAAGCGACCAAATATGGCCGAATGGCATTACGTTGCGTTCCAGCTCGCCGGTTGCATAGTTGTTGAAAAAAAATAGCGCAGCGACGGTTTCATTCCAGTTGATCTGCTGAGCGGAAATAAGAAAGTAAATACAAATGCAGAGGATGAAACACAGATGAGCTGGAATAATTCTTGAAATTCGACGCCGGTAGAAAACGGGAATTTTTGTGTTTTTGACAAACAGCAACTGTCCCATGAGGTAACCGGACAGCACGAAGAAGAAGCTGACGCCTACCGAGCCGAAATTAATGCCGGGTGGATGGAAAAAGTGGCCGATCAATAGGAATACGATTGCAAGTCCCCGCCACCCGTCGAGATAGTCAAGATGCCTGTTGAATGCGGCAGGGGTTGGGGAAGAGGACATCGTGACGCCTGTGAGTCGAACAGTGGCTTACCCTGCCAGTCTTGGCCATGGGCTGCACGGGAAAATGCTGAAAGCATGCAATGAGCGACTGTACAACACCCTTCATGTCCATGCATGTGGAATATTGTGCACACGGACAAAAGCGTAAAAAATTGTTTTGTCGTAGCAAAGGCGAACGGCTTTCGGCCATTCGCCATATGCAGGCACAAGCGCGAGTGGCGACATCCACGGCGGTAAAATCACAAAATTGTGCACTTTGACTCCCCTCGGTTTTTAATGTCCCAGCCCCAATTAATCGACCTTGTTCTTTCCTCCGACCGCCCGCGTTTGCGCCGCGCATTACGCGAACTGCCGCGGCGAGCAGCCGCGCTTGCAGATTTGCCCGAAACCTTGCGCGCGAAATTCGAGGCTTCGATTGCGGCGCGCGCGGCGCGGCGCGCGAACTTGCCCAAACCGGATTTCCCCGAAGCGCTTCCGGTCAGCGGGCGGCGGGCGGAGATTGCCGAGGCGATCCGCGCGCATCAGGTCGTCATCGTTTGCGGTGAAACCGGCTCGGGCAAGACGACGCAGTTACCGAAGATCTGTCTCGAACTCGGCCGCGGCGAAGCGGGTTTGATCGGGCATACGCAGCCGCGGCGTCTTGCCGCGCGGGCGACGGCGGACCGCATCGCGGAAGAACTGCACAGCGAACTCGGCACGCTGGTCGGCTACAAAGTGCGCTTTACCGATCACACGCAGCGCGAGAGCTACATCAAGCTGATGACCGACGGCATCCTGCTGGCGGAAACGCAGGGCGATCCGCTGCTCGCGGCGTATGACACGTTGATTATCGACGAGGCGCACGAGCGCAGCCTCAATATCGATTTCCTGCTCGGCTATTTGAAACAGCTTTTGCCGCAGCGGCCGGATCTGAAAGTCATCGTGACTTCGGCGACGCTTGATGCCGAACGTTTTGCGAATCACTTTGCCGCCGACGGCAAACCCGCGCCGGTCATCGAAGTGTCGGGGCGGCTGTATCCGATCGAGTTGCGCTACAGGCCGATCGAGGATGAGAGCGAAAGCGAGAAGCCGCTCGTCCGCGCGGGCGTGCGCGTCGCGGAGCCGAAAGGCCGCAATGCGAATCCGAACCGTGATTTATACGAGGCGATTTGCGACGCCGTGGCGGAGCTGCAGCGCGAAGGGCCGGGCGATGTGCTCGTGTTCCTTCCCGGCGAGCGCGAGATTCGCGAGGCCGCCGAGGCGCTGCGCAAGAACCATCCGCCGGGCGCTGAGATTCTGCCTTTGTTCGCGCGCCAGACCGCGGCGGAGCAGACGCGCGTGTTTTCGCGCTCGAACGGCCGCCGCGTGGTGTTGTCGACGAACGTGGCCGAAACCTCGCTGACGGTGCCGGGCATCCGCTATGTCGTCGACACCGGGCTGGCGCGCGTCAACCGTTATTCGCATCGCAACAAGGTCGAGCTGTTGCAGATCGAAAAGATCGCGCAGTCGGCGGCGAAGCAGCGCGCGGGCCGCTGCGGCCGCGTGCAGAACGGCATTTGCATCCGGCTTTACGCCGAAGAGGACTTCGCCCGCAGGCCGGCGCATACCGACCCCGAAATTCTGCGCTCCTCGCTCGCAGGCGTGATTTTGCGCATGAAGTCCCTGCGCCTGAGCGCGGTCGAAGAATTTCCGTTCCTCGAACCGCCGCTGCCGCGCATGATCGCGGATGGCTATCAGCTCCTCAACGAATTGGGTGCGACGGATGACACGAACGAACTGACCGCTGTTGGGCGCGAACTCGCGAAGCTGCCGCTGGACCCGAAGATCGGCCGCATGATTCTCGCCGCGCGCGATCGCGGCGCGCTGTGCGAAGTGCTCGTCATCGCCGCCGCGCTTTCGGTGCAGGACCCGCGCGAGCGGCCGCAGGAGCAGAGCGGCGCTGCGGATCAGGCGCATGCGAAGTTCCGCGCCGCGCCCGAGCACGCGAAGGACGAGCCGAAGAGCGAATTCCTTTGGTACTGGAACCTGTGGCGCGTGTTCGACCAGATCTGGAAACACGAGTCCTCATCGAAGCAGAAAGCCTGGTGCAAACAGCATTTCCTCAATTGGCTGCGGATGCGCGAGTGGCGCGATATTCACGCCCAGTTGCATACGCTGTGCGCTGAGCATGGCTGGAAGGAAAGCGAACTGCCCGCCGCGTATGAGGCGATCCATAAAGCGCTGTTGGCGGGTTTGCTCGGGCATATCGGCTGCAAGGTCGAGGATGCGGCGGGGCCGGCGGCCGGCTCCTACCTTGGCGCGCGCGGGATCAAGTTCTGGCCGCATCCGGGCTCGTATCTGAAGAAAAATGCGGGCAAGTGGCTGATGGCCGCGGAACTCATCGACACCTCGCGGCTTTATGCGCGCTGCATTGCCAGGATCGAGCCCGAGTGGGTCGAAGAGGTCGGCGCGCATCTGGTTCGGCGCAGCGTTTATGAGCCGCATTGGGAAAAGCGCTTCGGCGCAGTGCGCGCCTGGGAGCGCGGCGTGCTGCATGGCGTCACGCTGTATCCGCGGCGCGCGGTTGGGTATGCCGAGCACGATCCCAAGCTGTGCCGCGAGTTGTTGATCCGCGAAGGTTTGGTGCAGGGCGAAATCGATGAGGCGGCCCTGCGGCAGATGGGTTTCCTCACGCACAACCGGCGTTTGATGGCGGAGATCGAACGGCTCGAACATAAAACGCGCCGGCCCGACGTGCTTGTCGACGAGCAGTTGATCTATGCTTTTTATGACGCGCAGATTCCCGAAGATGTCGTCGATCTGCGCGGCTTCGAGGCTTGGCGCAAAGCGGCAGAAAAGCGCAACGGGAAGTGTTTGCATCTGGTGCGCGAGCAGTTGATGCGGCATGAGGCCGCAGGCGCGTCCAGCGATAAATTCCCGGCGGGTTTCGAGGTGCTGGGTCAAAAGCTCAAGTTCGCTTATCTGCACGAACCGAACGACCCCGAAGACGGCGTAACGCTCAGCGTGCCGCTAGCGATGCTGAACCAGATCCCGCTCGCGCGTTGCGAATGGCTGGTGCCGGGCTTGCTCGAAGAGAAGGTCGCGGCGCTGTTGAAGACCGTGCCGCAGAAACATCGGCACCGCTTGCAGCCGATCGGGCAGAGCGCGAAGGACTTCATCGCGGCGGCCGATGCGGGTGAGTTCTCGCGCGAGGATGGCCTGGTGCGCGCGCTGCAGAAGTTTGTCGAGGACAAGGTTTCGCTCAAGTTGCCGCAGGAAAGCTTCCGGCTCGAAAATCTGAATCCGCATTGCTTCATGAATTTCCGCGTGATTGATGAGCATGGCCGCGTGCTCGGCATGTCGCGCAATCTGCCGGAGCTGCGCGCGCGCTTGCGCGATCAGGTGCAGGCGGCCTTCAAGGCGGCGCAGACGCCGGGCTCGCTCGGCGCGCAGCTTGCCGGATTGAAACTTGCGCCCAAGGCGCAGAATGCCGGAACGCCGCAGCCCGAAACGAGCCGCGCGGCGGAGCGCGAACAGCCTGTAGCCGTGGAAAAGCCCGCAGCGCCCGCGCAGGTCTTGAGCGGTTTAACCGCGTGGACTTTTGGCGAATTGCCCGAGCTGCTTGAGGTCAAAGTTGCCGGCCGCAGCGTGATCGGTTTTCCCGCCTTGCAGGATGATGGCGACTCGGTGAGTTTGACGGCGCTCGATACCGAAGAGGAGGCGGCGCGCGTGCATCGCAAAGGACTCGCGCGGCTTTTCGCCTTGGCGCTCAAGGATCAAGTCAAGGCCGTCGAAAAATTGCCCGGTTTGCGCGAGCTTGCCCTGCAATTCATGCCCTTCGGCGGCGAGGCCGAGCTTAAGACGCAGCTTGTCGCCGCGACCTTGGAGCGCACATGCCTGATGGACCCGCTGCCTGGGAACGCCGAGGCTTTCGCCCGGCGTGCGCAGGATGCGAAAACGCGGATCTCGCTGGTTGCGCAGGAGCTGATGCGGCTCGCGGCGGCGCTGGTCGCGGAGCAGGTGTCGCTGACGAAACGCTTCGCCACGCTCAAAAATTCGCCCGATGCGCTGGCCGATCTGCAGCAGCAGATCGCCAGGCTGATGCCGAAGAATTTTCTCCTCGCCTATCCGTTCGAGCGGCTCGCGCACTTTGCGCGCTACCTGAAAGCCGCGGGCGTGCGGATCGACAAGCTGCGCAACAACCCGGCGCGTGATGCGCAGTTGATGGCCGAATGGAAGTTGCTTGCACAGCCTTTCGAGCGGGAATCGCTCGCGAAAGCCAAGGCCGGCGTCATCGACCCGCAACTCGAAGAGTTCCGCTGGCTGCTCGAAGAATTGCGTGTCGGCTTGTTTGCGCAGGAGCTGAAAACGCCGATGCCGGTCAGCGTGAAGCGCTTGCAGAAAATTTGGGAAAGCCGGCCGCGCTGAGAGCTTGTTCAGGAGCTATGCGAGAGAGGTGGTGAGTTGCCGCACAGCGGCCGCAACGAGCGTCCATCAGGAGCCCACTTCCTTTTTGTGCTGCACTGCAAGGATCGTGACGGCATCTGGGTCGATGCGGTAGCGGGCGACGTAGCCGCTGTCGCCGAAGTCAATGATCCACTCGCGGAACTCGTCGGGCGTGTCCTCGATAGGGCGGCCAATCCCAGGCCGTTGGCCCAGCACCTTCACCCCTTGGCGAACGGCCTTCACCGCCCGCTTGGCAGCGTCGAGGTTCTTGGACACCAGGAAGCGATACAGGCGCTGCACATCAAGCAGCGCCTGTCGTGACCAGATCAGACGTGGCATTCAGGCGGCTCGATGTCCTTGCCCTGTTCGAGTTGGGCAAGCCACGCATCCACCTCTTCGGCCGTCGCGTGTAGTCCGGTGGTGCGATACTCTTCCCACGCCTTGAACGTGTGCTGGCGGAACGCCTCGCGCTTTTCCTCGCGCTCGACGTATTGGATGATCGCTTCACGCATCAGCCAGTGCGGCGTGCGCTGGCGCGCCTCAGCCAGACGCTTCACGCGAGCCTTGGTGTCCTCGTCGATCTTGATCGCCACGGGGCGAATGACGGCGGCAGTCATAGTGGGCTCCATTTGAGTATCTTAAGGTATTACCTTACCATACTTGCGATCATTGCGCGGCTCTGTGTAAATACGTATTCAGGCGCGCATGGGCAAAGCAACCGCCTCGGCCGCTGCCTTGGGTAGAAAGCTCGCCTGTTCCTCGATCTGAATCAGCAGGCGCTGCAGCGCTTGCAGGCTGGCTGAAGCGTGTTCGGCGTTTGGTTTTTCCACGGTGGACTGAATTTCTCCGTTGAGCGCCGCGAGCGTGCGGGCGCGCGCGAGCGCCAGAAATACTTCGGCCGCGCCCGAGGCGTACCATTGCGTGCCGTGCAAATTGCGCAGATGAACCTGTGCCGATGCGAATTGCGAAGCCAGCAGGTTTGCGCAGGCTTGCAGGCGCTCCAGCGCGGCGACATCGAGGCGGTGGCTTTCCGGTTCGATCAGCATGCGGCGCAAGGCGCCCGAGAGCACCGAGATTGCATCTGTCATGCCTTTGCGGGCGAGCCGATAGCGGGTGGGGTTGTCATTGAAGCGCAACGCCTGGTCGGTGTAGGCGCGGGTGGCGCGCATCAGCCCCGCGACGAGACGAGGGATGTCGTGCGCTTCCCAATGCGGCAGCACGAAGGAAAAGAGCGCCGCAATCGTCGCGCCAATCACACTGTCGAGCAGCCGTTGTGAAATTAGCAAACCGCTGCCTGGCGCGAGGTAGTGCAGCAGCAGCAAGCCCATGATGCAGCCCGCTGTCGAGCTGATCTGGTAGTTGCGTTGGCCATACACGCGCGTGAGTCCGACGCAGATGACGCCGATAAGCGGGGCGATTATTGCTGCGAGGCGCAGCAGCGCGGCCGCGAATACGCAGCCGAAAAAATCACCGAGGACGCGGTCGATACGGCGCTGGCTTGAAAGGGCGTAGTTGGCGCGCATGGTGACGCCGATTGTTAGGAGGATCCAACTGCCGTGCATGCCGTAGGGCAGCAGTTTGGTGAGCAACAGGCCGCACAGCATGGCGAGCGTGAAACGCAGCGCAAAACGCAGGATCGGTGAGCGCGTGTAGAGCTGAGCGCGCAGCACGCCGAAACTGTAGCGCGCGGATTGCAGGAAGGCGCGCAGGTTGATTGTGCTAAGCGTGCTGCGGGCGGCTTCGTCGCTGCTGAGCATTTCGCGCATGCGCAGCATCAGGTGTATCGCGTGTTTGAGTTTGTTGTGCGCCGAGTTGAGGTTGTTGTAAGCATTTTGCTCTTCGGACGATGCGCTGGAGAGGTGCCGCGCCGCATCGATGGCATTGCGCGTTTGCGCGAGTTGTGCGCGGTAATCCTCTTCGGGCGCCAAGAGGCCGCGCCGCAGCGCCGCGGCCTGCCGGTCGGCTGACTCCGCGAGATGTTCGGCAAGTTCGATTAGGTGCGCGCGAGGCGTGGTCAGCCGGGTTTGGCGTAAGGCCTGCACATTGTTGTGAATCGACAATATGGTTTCGAAGGTGTCGAGCAGGACGACCAGCGCAGCGGCGAGGCGGAGTTCGCGCGGCCCGCGGATTTGGCGAAAGAGCAGTTCACGTGCGGTTTGCAGTGCTTCGGTGAGAGCGTCTTCATGCTGGATGACTTGCCGCAGACCGCTGTCGAGATCAATGTTTCCATCGAACAGTTTGACCCGGGCGCGTTGGTACAGTGCGAAGTTTTTCAGCGCTTCGGCGAGTACGAGCCTGCGCGTGCGCAGTTCGAGCAGGCGCGCGACGGGGAGCGCCCAGAGGATGTAGATGAATCCGCCGAAGCTGAACATCAGCGCATGCCATAGAGCCGCATGGGCATCCGGGATCGGCGTGCCGAGCGTCAGAACCATTGGCAGCAGGAAGCCGAGGGATATCGGTATTGCTTTACGTCCGAAACCATGCATCAGAGCCGTGATGAAGCTCAGTCCTCCAATGCAGGCGGCTGTCGCCCAGTGATAGGGGGATACAAGGCCGACGAGCAGCGAGATCAGTGTGCCGCCGACAAGGGCAAGCATAAGTTCGGCCGGTTTGTGGCGCGTCGGGCCGGCGGGGGTGTCGGCGATGCTGGTGCACATTGCCCCAAGCCCGGCCGCCGCCGCGCCGACGCTGGAGGTCAGTTGCGCGGCAAGCAGCACCACGCAGCACAGCCCGAGCGAGACGACCGCGCCGTTCTGGTAGTACAGCCCGAGAAGATCCTCGCGCCAATCGCGGAATTGATGTTTGAGGGTCTGTGTCGACAACACCTGATGCGGCTCGATAGGGGGAATTGCCAAATCCTAACGCAGCGCGGGAGGCGCGGGGCTAGAATCGCCCGGTCGATACTGCGGACGCCGCACGGCTGTGTTTCTTTTGCGTGGCGGAGAGTCCTCGAAGTGGGCGGTCTAAACAACTGATATAATTAAAAGTTAGATTTTTTACCCAGACTGATTTGGAGTTGGAACATGGCCATCGAACGTACCCTCTCGATTATCAAACCGGATGCCGTCGCGAAGAATGTGATCGGCAAGATCTATCAGCGTTTTGAAGGCGCTGGCCTGAAAGTCATCGCCGCGAAAATGGCGCATCTGTCCGCGCAGGAAGCCGGCCAGTTCTACGCGGTGCATAAAGAGCGTCCCTTCTTCAAGGATCTGGTGTCCTTCATGACCTCCGGTCCCGTCATGATCCAGGTGCTCGAAGGCGAAAACGCAATTGCGAAAAACCGTGAGCTGATGGGCGCGACCGATCCGAAAAAAGCGGACGCGGGCACGATTCGCGCCGACTTCGCCGACTCCATCGACGCCAATGCGGTGCATGGTTCGGATGCTCCCGAAACGGCCGCCGTGGAAGTGGCTTTCTTCTTCCCCGGCATGAACGTCTATAGCCGCTGATAAGCAATGCAGAATCTCCTCGATTTCGATGCCCAGGGTCTGACTGACTGGTTCGCCGCGCAGGGTGAAAAAGCCTTTCGTGCGCGCCAGGTGTTGCGCTGGATTCATCGTTTCGGGGAGACGGATTTTGAGGCGATGACCGACGTCGCAAAGTCTTTGCGCGCCCAGTTGCACGAGAAGGCTTGCATCGTGCCGCCGGTGCCAGTGCGCGACAGCGTTTCCGCGGACGGTACGCGCAAGTGGCTGCTCGACGTCGGCAGCGCCAATGCGATCGAGACGGTTTTCATCCCGGAAACGGGGCGCGGTACGCTCTGCGTTTCGTCGCAGGCCGGCTGCGCGCTCGATTGCGCGTTTTGCTCCACCGGCCGGCAGGGCTTCAATCGCAATCTTTCCGCCGCCGAAATCATTGGTCAGCTCTGGCTCGCCAACCGTCTTTTGGGCGCCACGCCGAACGGGGAGCGCATCATCAGCAACGTTGTGCTGATGGGCATGGGCGAACCGCTCGCGAATTTCGACAATGTTGTCGCTGCACTGAATCTGATGCTCGACGACAACGCCTACGGCCTTTCGCGCCGCCGCGTCACCGTTTCCACCTCGGGCATCGTGCCGGCGATTGACCGCTTGCGCGAGGTCTGTCCGGTCGCGCTCGCCGTGTCGCTGCATGCGCCGAATGATGCGCTGCGCGACGAACTCGTGCCGATCAACAAAAAATATCCGCTCGCTGAATTGATGGCGGCCTGTCGGCGCTATCTCGAAAAGGCGCCGCGCGATTTCATTACTTTCGAATATGTGATGCTCGATGGGGTCAATGACCTCGACGTGCATGCTAGGGCCCTGATCGCGCTTACCCGCGACGTGCCTTGTAAGTTCAACCTGATTCCGTTCAACCCGTTCCCTGATTCCGGCTTCAAGCGCTCGCGCCCGGAACGTATCCGGCGTTTCGGCAAAATTCTGATCGACGCCGGCATCGTGACGACGATCCGTAAGACCCGCGGCGACGATGTCGATGCCGCTTGTGGCCAGCTTGCCGGCCAGGTTGTCGACAAAACACGCCGTACCGAACGGCGCACCGTAGCGTTGATGGAGGCGAAATCTTGATTCGAACTCTTTTGGGGCCGCTCTGTGCGGCTGTCTTGTTGGCGGGCTGCAATACGCCGGGTGCGCCAACGTCCGCAGCGGGCAGCGACGTATCCGAACGGCCGGCGGCGGATCAGCCCGTGACGACTCAGGCGCGCCGCATCGCGAGTTCGCATGTCGAACTTGGGACGGCCTATTTACAGGCTTCCAAGATGGGCACCGCGATAGAGGAAGCGCACTACGCGATTGCGATCGACCCGAGCTATGCGCCGGGCTATCACCTCCTCGGGCAGGTGCACATGTACCTCAATGAAAACGAGGCCGCCCAGAGAGCCTTTCAGGAGGCGCTCGCGCGCGCGCCGGGCGATCCCGATATCAACAATACGTATGGCTGGTTTCTGTGCGTGAACGGACGCGAACAGGAAGGATTGGCGCTGCTACAGAAGGCGGCTCAGAATCCATTCAATACGACGCCGGCGCGCCCGGTGACGAATGCGGGTCTGTGTTATCTGCGCATGAAAGACGAGAAAGCCGCCGCGGATCAGTTCGCGCGCGCGCTGGTGCTCGATCCGGCGAATACGGTGGCGGCTTATCAGTTGGGCGAAATCGCTTACCGGCAGGGCGACTACGTGCGTGCGCGGGATTTTGTGACCGAATTGAACCAAGCCAACGAGCCGACGGCCGAAAGCGTGTGGCTTGGCTTGCGCGTCGAGCGCAAACTCGGCAATCGTGAGGCGGAAGCCGCGTATGTCGCGCAGTTGCGCAATAAGTTCCGTACTTCGCGCCAGTATCAAGACTATCTTGCGGGACGTTTCGAGTGAGCGAACAAGCGATAGAGTCCGATCTCAATCCGCCTCCGGCGGGCGGCGCCGCTTCGGGCGAGGCGTTGCGGCAAGCGCGCGAAGCGCGTGGGATTTCGCTTGCCGAGGCCGGCCGCATGTTGAAGCTGACCCCGCGTCAGCTTGAAGCGATCGAAGCTGAAGCGTTCGATAAATTACCTGGGCAAGCTTGGGTGCGCGGTTTTGTGCGCAACTATGCGCGCTTTCTTGAACTCGATCCCGCTCCGCTGCTCAAGCGGATTGATGTCTCCTCGCAGGGTGATGACTTCCGTCTCGCACCCGAACCGAATGCGCACGGGACCATGCCGGAGGAGCCGTATGGCGATCAGACGCATTCGTCCTGGCCCGCGCTCGGAGTGGCGGTGCTGGTTGTGCTCGCTGGCCTGCTGGCCTGGTATTTCAACCTGCCTGCCTTGTTGATGCGTCAAACGCCGCCGCTGGTCCAAACAGCTCCGGCGGCGTCCGCGCCCGGCGCAGCGAGTTCCGAACCTGTGTTTCCTCCCCACACGGCGGAAACCGCGGTCGTAACGGCGCAGGCTGAGCCCGCGCCAGAGGCTTCACATCCTGTGGCCGTCATAGCGGATGCTTCCGCGTCATCGCCTGTTGCGCCGCAGGTCGCCGCTTCCGCGCCCGCTGCCGCTGCATCCGACGCGGCGGCGCCTGCCGCGGGGGAGGGAACCTTGGTGTTCGCATTCGCTCAGGATGCGTGGGCTGAAGTACGCGACAAATCCGGCCGCGTGATTTTCTCGCGCTTGAATAAAGCGGGAGAACAGCAGGAGGTGCGTGGCGATCCGCCTTTCGCGCTGGTCGTCGGCAATGCTTCGCATGTAACAGTGACGTTCAATGGCGCTGCCGTGGATCTTTCGAAAGATACGAAAGTCGACGTGGCGCGTCTTTCTCTCAGGTAGGTCCGATGTCACTCGATTCCGCTGTTTCCGCGCGCGCCGCGCCGCGTCATGTCAGCTGCCAGGTTCGGATTGGCGATGTGTGTGTCGGAGGCGGGGCGCCGATCGTGGTCCAGTCGATGACGAACACCGACACGGCCGACCACATCGCGACCGCGATTCAGATCGCGCAGCTCGCGCGCGCCGGTTCGGAACTGGTGCGGATCACGGTCAACAACGAAGAATCGGCCGCGGCCGTGCCGCGGATTCGCGAACAACTGCTCAAGATGGGCGTGGACGTGCCGCTCGTCGGCGATTTTCATTACAACGGGCACCGTCTCTTGACGCAGTTTCCGGCGTGCGCGGAAGTGCTCGACAAATACCGGATCAATCCGGGCAACGTCGGCGCGGGCCAGAAGCGCGATCCGCAGTTCGCGGCGATTGTCGAACTGGCCTGCAAGTACGCCAAACCTGTGCGGATCGGCGTCAACTGGGGCAGCCTGGATCAAAGCGTACTCGCGCGGATCATGGATCAGAACCACGCGCGCGCCGAGCCCCTGGATGCGGGCGCGGTGATGCGCGAAGCGCTGGTGACCTCCGCGCTCGAATCGGCCGCCAAGGCCGAGGAATTCGGGCTGGCGGGGGACAAGATCATCCTCTCAGCGAAGGTTTCGAGCGTGCAGGACCTGATCGCGGTCTATCGGATGCTTGCCGCGCGCTGCGATTACCCGCTGCATCTGGGGCTGACCGAGGCCGGCATGGGCAGCAAGGGGATCGTCGCCTCGACGGCCGCGCTCGCGGTGCTGTTGCAGGAAGGCATCGGCGATACGATCCGGGTTTCGCTGACGCCGGAGCCCAACGGCGCGCGCACCCAGGAGGTCGTCGTCGCGCAGGAGATTTTGCAGAGCATGGGCCTGCGCGCCTTCACGCCGATGGTGACGGCATGCCCAGGCTGCGGCCGGACGACGAGCACTTTTTTCCAGGAACTCGCGCAGTCAGTCCAGACTTATGTGCGGGACAAAATGCCGCAGTGGAAAACGCAGTACGACGGCGTCGAGAACCTGACGCTCGCAGTCATGGGCTGCGTCGTCAACGGGCCGGGTGAAAGCAAGCATGCCAATATTGGCATTTCCTTGCCCGGTACGGGAGAGATTCCGGCCGCGCCGGTCTTCGTCGATGGGCAAAAGACCGTTACCCTGCGCGGCGCACATATCGCGCAAGAGTTCGTTGCGATCATCGACGACTATGTGGCGCGCAAATACCCTCGAAAAGGCTGAACTGGTTTCACAGGTAGGCGGACAAAACAGATCGCCCGCGTAAAGAAGAACGGAATTTATGGCGCAAAAATTGATTCAGGGCGTGCGCGGCATGCACGACATCCTGCCCGACGAAGCTGAATGCTGGGAGCTGTTCGAGGAGCTTGTGCGCAGTTGGCTGCGCGATTATGGCTATCGGCCGATTCGCACGCCGATCGTCGAATTCACGCCGCTCTTCGTGCGCGCGGTCGGCGCGAACACCGACATCGTTGAGAAGGAAATGTACGCCTTCGAGGATAAGCTCAACGGCGATGCGCTCGTGTTGCGGCCCGAAGGCACGGCGTCTTGCGTGCGTGCGGTGCTCGAACACAATCTGATCAACGCGGCGGGTCCGCAGCGGCTTTACTACCACGGCCCGATGTTCCGTCACGAACGTCCGCAAAAAGGCCGCCAGCGCCAGTTCCACCAGGTTGGCGTGGAGGCGCTCGGATTCGCGGGGCCGGACATCGACGCTGAACATATCGTGATGTGCGCGCGCCTGTGGCGCGATCTCGGCCTGGATGAAGACATCACGCTCGAAATCAATTCGCTCGGCTCGTCCGACGAGCGCGCGGCGCACCGCAAAGCCTTGATCGAATACTTTGAGGCGCATCGCGATCAGCTTGACGAGGACGCACAGCGGCGGCTGCATGCCAATCCGCTGCGCATTCTCGATACGAAGAATCCGGCGATGCAGGCGCTCGTCGAAGCCGCGCCGAAGCTGCTCGACTTCCTCGGCGAGGAATCGCGTGCGCATTTCGAGGGCGTGCAGCTTTTGCTGCGTGAAGCCTGTTTGACGTACACAATCAACCCGCGCCTTGTGCGCGGACTGGACTATTACAATCGCACCGTGTTCGAATGGGTGACCGATAAGCTCGGCGCTCAGGCAACCGTTTGTGCCGGCGGCCGTTACGATGGCTTGGTCGAGCAACTCGGCGGCAAGCCGACGCCGGCCTGCGGTTTCGCGATGGGCATGGAGCGTTTGATGCTCTTGTGGGCGGAAATCCAGGGCGATTCGACGCAGGCCGCGCCCGATGTCTATTTCGTGCATCAGGGCGAAGCCGCGGGGCGCTTTGCTTTCCAGCAGGCTGAAGCCTTGCGCGAGCACGGTTTCGGCGTTGTGCTGCATTGCGGCGGAGGCAGTTTCAAGTCGCAAATGAAGAAGGCCGATGCTTCAGGCGCCGCGGTTGCGGTCATCGCGGGCGACGATGAAGTCGCGCGCGAGGAACTCAGCTTCAAGCCGCTGCGCGAAGGCGGCGAACAGCGCCGGGTATCGGCGGCCCTACTTGGCGAAACCCTCGCCGCTTTGCTTTATAACGTGGAAGAAGACGATGGCGGCATATGACCTTGAAGAGCAGGAACAGCTTGCGACGATTCGCGCCTGGTGGGACAAATGGGGCAATCTGATTACGACCGTGGTCTTGGCGCTTGCGCTGGCTGTTGTCGCCTGGCGCGGCTGGAGCTGGTATAGCGCGCGCAAGGTCGGCGAAGCCAGCGTCGTCTATAACGTTTTGCTTAAAGCGGCCGGGCAGCACGATATGCAAAAAGTCCGCGAAGCGTCGAGCATGCTCGCCGAAAAATACGGCGGCACGGCTTACGGCGAGCTTTCCGCCCTGCTCGCCGCCAAGGCGCAGATGGAGTCGGGCGATCAGGCCAGCGCCAAGATGAAATTGGAGTGGGCGGCCGACAAAGCGGGCGATCCGTTCGTGCGCGATCTTGCGCGTCTGCGCTTGGCCGCGCTCCTGATCGACGAAAAGGCTTATGACGCCGCGCTCAAACAGCTTTCCGTCAAACCCGCGGCGGCGTTCGCGCCGCGTTACGCCGATCTGCGCGGCGATCTTCTGGTCGCGCAGGGCAAGCCCGCGGAAGCCAAACAGGCTTACAAAGAGGCGCTTGATGCTCTGAGTCAGGACCCACAGGGCGGGCGGCAGATGCAAGGCTTGGTCGAGCTTAAGCTCGACGCGCTTGGAGGAATTTGATGACATCCGTTCGTCATGTGCTGTTAGCGGCCGCCGTCTTGCTGGCGGGTTGTTCGTCGTCCAAGGTCGCGGAAACCGAGAAACCGGCTCCGCTGACATCGATCACGGCGTCCGCGCAACTCGACCTTGCCTGGAACACCAGCGTGGGCAAGGCCAAAGCCGCCTATCTGTTGCCCGCGGTCGTGGGCGACGCCGTGTTTGCCGCGAATACGGGCGGCGATCTCTATCGTATCGAGCGGGGACGCAGCATCTGGAGGACTAATGCCGATGTTGGTCTGGTTGCAGGTGTCGGTGCGTCGAAAGACATCGTCGTCGTCGGCGGCCTGCATGGCGTGGTGCTTGGATTTGAGGTGGATACCGGCAAGCTGCGCTGGAAAACGGTTTTGCTCGGCGAAATCAGCGTGCCGCCGTTTGTCGATGCGAGTACGGTTCTGGTGCGGGTCGGAGATTCGCGCATCGTCTCGCTCGATCCTGCGAACGGAGAAACGAAGTGGTTTTACGAGCGCGCAACGCCGCCCTTGTCCTTGCGCACCTTCGATGAAATCAGGCGCGTCGATAACTTTATCTTCAGCGGTTTTGCGGGCGGGAAACTCGTCGCTTTGACGGCAAGCGCCGGACAACTCGCATGGGAGGGCTCGGTCAGCCTGCCGCGCGGTACGACCGAACTGGAACGCTTGTCCGATGTCGTGGGCGCGCCGGTTCTGGCTGGGAAAATGTTGTGTGCGGGGGCCTATCAGGGCAAGGTAACCTGCTTCGATGTGACGCGTGGTGTGGCGGTCTGGGGCCGTGATATTCCGACCGCCGTCGGGATCGACGCGGATAATGCGCGCGTTTTCGTGACCGATGAACGCAGCTCGATTTATGCGCTCGATTTGGCGACCGGCGCGACATTGTGGAAACAGGATGGCTTGAGGATGCGCCAGGTCGGCCGCCCGCTGGTCGTTGGCGACAATATCGCGGTGGCCGATTTCGAAGGCTGGGTGCATCTGCTGGACAAGAAAGACGGCCATTTCACCGCGCGCGTGAAAACGGATGGCTCGCCGATTCTGGCGCCCTTGATTCGCAGCGACGAAGGCTTTGTGGCACAAACGACCGATGGTGGCGTTTTTGCTTTCCGAACGCGCTGAGTATTTTCCGTGAAGCCCACTCTTGTTCTGGTTGGCCGGCCCAATGTCGGTAAGTCCACCCTGTTCAATCGCCTGACACGCTCGCGTGATGCCCTGGTTGCCGATATGCCGGGGCTGACGCGGGACCGGCATTACGGCATTGGCCGTGTCGGCGAGCGCGATTACCTGGTCGTCGATACCGGAGGTCTGGAGCCTGCCGCCAAAGACGGCATCATGGCGGAAATGGCGCGGCAGGCGGAGCAGGCGATCGCCGAAGCGGACGCTTTGCTGTTCCTCGTCGATGGCCGGGCGGGCTTGACGCCGCAGGACAAAGAGATTGGCAACCGTCTGCGGCGCATCGGCCGGCCGGTTCATCTGATCGTCAACAAAGCCGAGGGCATGGACCGCGCCGTGGTTTCGTCCGAATTCCACGAACTCGGATTTGGCGCGCCGTGGGTTGTTTCAGCCGCGCACGGCGATGGCGTGACGAGTGTCGTCAATGAGATTCTGGCTGCTTTCCCCACGGACGAAGCGGAAGCCGAAGACGCCACGCGCGGCCCGAAAGTGGCGATCATCGGCCGGCCCAACGTCGGTAAGTCGACGCTTATCAATACCCTGCTTGGCGAAGAGCGCGTGATCGCCTTCGATATGCCGGGCACCACGCGCGATGCGATCGAAGTACCGTTCGAGCGCGCGGGTAAGCACTACACGCTGATCGATACCGCGGGCTTGCGGCGCAAGGGCAAGGTTTTCGAAGCGATCGAAAAGTTTTCGGTGATTAAAACCTTGCAGGCCATCGAGCAAGCCAATGTCGTGGTTCTGGTGCTCGACGCAAGTCAGGATATCTCCGAACAGGACGCGCACATCGCCGGTTTCGCCTTGGAGGCGGGCCGCGCGATGGTCGTCGCCGTGAATAAATGGGATGCGGTTGACGATTACCGGCGCGAGCTGTTGAAGAACGATTTGAACCGCAAGCTGAATTTCCTGACCTGGGCGCGCTTCCACTATATTTCCGCCTTGGAAGGCGAGGGCATCGGCACGCTGATGCGTTCGGTTGATGCGGCTTTCGCGGCGGCGATGGTGAAACTGCCGACGCCGAAACTGACGCGCACGCTACAGGCCGCGGTCGTCAAACAGACGCCGCCGCGCCACGGCGCATTCCGGCCCAAGCTCCGCTACGCGCATCAAGGAGGCTCGAATCCCCCTATCATCGTGATCCACGGTAATGCCTTGGAGCACATCCCCGCGTCGTATCAACGCTACTTGGAACGTAGTTTTATGGATGCGTTCAAACTGCAAGGCACGCCGTTGCGGATACAATTCAAGAGCACCCGCAATCCATTCGCGGAAGATATGTGAGTACCGTTGTACCATCCCCGCAACTACCAAGAAATATTAATTACAACACACAAGAGGACACTCAAATGAGCAATAAAGGGCAACTATTACAAGACCCCTTCCTGAATACGCTGCGCCGTGAACATGTCCCGGTTTCCATTTATCTCGTCAATGGCATCAAACTGCAGGGCCAGATCGAGTCTTTCGATCAGTACGTCGTGCTGTTGAAGAACACGGTCACCCAAATGGTGTATAAGCACGCCATTTCGACGGTCGTTCCCGCGCGCGCCGTTTCGATTCAGCAAGAGCACCAAGGAGAGAAGCAGGATTGATCACGATGTCTGATTCGGGCCGCCGTGGCGGCCCCCGCGCCGATGTTTGAGCGTCCCGAATCGGGTAACAAAGCCCTGATCGTACAAATTGATTTCGGCGAGCCGGACCAGAGCGAACGGCTTGCCGAAATCGTTTTATTGGCGAACAGCGCCGGTGCCGAAGTGCTCGGCAGCGTTCAGGCAAAACGGCGCGCGCCCGACCCGGCGCTTTTCGTCGGCAAGGGCAAGCTTGAGGAAATCGCCGCGATTCGCGCCGAACGCGGTGTGGATCTGATTCTCTTCAACCACGAACTTTCTCCCGGACAGCAACGCAACATAGAGCGCGCATTGCAGTGCCGCGTCATAGACCGCACGAGCCTGATCCTGGATATTTTCGCTTTGCGGGCGAAAAGCCATGAAGGCAAGCTCCAGGTCGAACTCGCCCAGCTCGAACATTTGGCGACGCGGCTGGTGCGCGGCTGGACTCACCTCGAACGTCAAAAGGGCGGCATCGGTTTGCGCGGCCCCGGTGAAAAACAGCTTGAAACCGACCGCCGTCTGCTTGGGCAACGCGTCAAGGCGCTCAAACAGCGGCTTGCCCAGTTCGAGCGCCAGCGTAAAACGCGGCGGCGTGCGCGCGAACGCCGCGATGTGCCCACCGTCTCATTGGTCGGTTATACCAATGCCGGCAAGTCGACCCTCTTCAATGCTTTGACCAAGGCGGGGGCCTACGCCGCGGATCAGCTCTTCGCTACGCTCGATACGACTTCACGCCGGGTTTTTCTTGGACGCGGGCATGTGGTGATTTCCGACACCGTCGGTTTCATACGCGAACTCCCGCACTCGCTTGTCGCGGCGTTTCATGCCACTTTGGAAGAAACGGCCATGGCGGACCTGCTTTTGCATGTGGTCGATACGGCGAGCGAGGATCGCGATGCGCAGATTGAAGTCGTCAATGGCGTGCTGGCGGAAATCGGCGCGGCCGATGTTCCGCAAATCATCATAATGAACAAAATCGATTTGACCCCGCACGAACCAAGGATCGAGCGGAATGCCTATGGTAAAATCCACCGCGTTTTTGTCAGCGCGCGGACTGGCGCGGGCCTGGATGGCCTGCGCGAAGCGCTTGCTGAGCTGCTGCTTGGCGAACAGTCGCCTGCTGATGCAGGCTGATCTCCTTTTTGTTGGGGCCTAGCCCTATTCATCACCGGAATCCACATGTCTCTGAACGATCCGCGTTGGGGTAACAATAACCAGGGTGGTGGCAACCGCGGCGGTAATCAAGGGCCACCGGATCTCGAAGAAGTTTGGCGCGACGTCAATCGCAAGCTCAGCGGGCTTTTCGGCCGTAAAGGTGGCGGCCCCGGCGGCGATTCAAATGGCGGCAGCCCGAGCCCGCAGAAATTGGGCGGCAGCATCGGTTTGATCGTTGCCGTGGTGGTCGTGCTGTGGTTCGCGAGCGGTTTTTATATTGTCGACGCAAGCCAGCGCGGCATCGTGCTGCGTTTTGGAGAATATCAGCGCACGACCGAGCCAGGCTTGCAATGGCGCTGGCCCTATCCGATCGAAACGCACGAATTGGTCAATCTGACCGGCGTGCGCACCGTTGAAATCGGCTACCGGAGCAGCGAACGCAACAAGGTTCTGAGTGAAGCCTTGATGCTCACCGATGACGAAAATATCGTGAACATTCAGTTCGCGGTGCAATACATCCTTAAGGACCCGCAGCATTGGCTCTTCAATAATCGCGACCCGGACAGCAGCGTCGGCCAGGTGGCCGAATCCGCGATTCGCGAGGTTGTCGGTAAGAGCCGGATGGATTTCGTCCTCAACGAAGGGCGCGAGCAGGTCGCGGCGCGAGTGGCCGAGCTGGCCCAGGGGATTCTCGACCGCTATGAGACGGGCATTTTGATCAGCAAGGTCACGATGCAAAACGCGCAGCCGCCGGAGCAGGTTCAGGCGGCCTTCGACGACGCCGTGAAAGCGGGGCAGGATCGTGAGCGTCAAGTCAGCGAGGGCCAGGCTTATGCGAACGACGTGATTCCAAGAGCGCGCGGTACGGCGGCGCGTTTGATCGAAGAGGCGACGGGCTATGCCTCGCGCGTCGCCGCAACCGCGGAAGGCGATGCCGCACGCTTCAAGAGTGTCGTCGCCGAGTATGCCAAGGCGCCGGAAGTGACGCGCCGGCGCATGTATATCGACACCATGCAGCAAGTGTTTGCGAATACCACGAAGATTCTTGTGGACACCAAAGGCAATGGCAATCTGCTTTATTTGCCGCTCGACAAACTGTTGCAAAGCCAAGGAGTGAGTCCGGCCGCCGGGGCTGCTGCTGCGGATAATTCCACTCCGTCATCGACAGCGCGCCCGTCCAACTCGCCCGCACCGATGATGGATGCGCCGCCGCCTCAGACTGTCGATACGCCCGAGCCGTCCAGAGATTATAGAAACCGCGAAGCCATGCGCACTCGCGACCGGGGAGAACGCTGATGCGCGAACGTTTGCCGCTTTTCGCGGGCATCCTGCTCGCTGTGATCGCCATCCTGTCGATGACGATGTTCGCCGTCGATCAGCGTCAGTTCGCGCTGGTTAATCAGTTTGGCGAAGTCAAAAGGATCGTTACCGAGCCGGGGCTTAATTTCAAGGTTCCGCTGCTTCAGACTGTGCGTTATTTCGACAAACGCATTTTGACCTTTGAGGCTTCGGACCCCGAACGCTTCATTACCAGCGAGAAAAAGAACGTATTGGTCGATTGGTTTGTGAAGTGGCGGATCAGCGATCCGAAGCTCTACTACATCTCGGTTGGTGGGGACGAACAGCGCGCGCGTACCCGCCTTGAACAAACGGTTAATGCCGGTCTGCGCGAGGAATTCGGCCGCCGGACCGTGCATGAAGTGGTATCCGGCGAGCGCGACAGAATCATGTCGGACGTGCAGGTGCGCGCCGATTTGGATGCGCGCAAGATCGGCGTGAATATCGTCGACGTGCGCCTCAAGCGCGTCGAACTGCCGAGCGAGGTGAGCGAGGCGGTTTATCGCCGCATGGAGGCCGAGCGTAAGCGGGTCGCCAATGAACTGCGTTCGCAGGGCGCGGCGGAGGCCGAGAAAATCCGCGCCGATGCGGACAAGCAGCGCGAAATCATCGTTGCCGAAGCGTACCGCGACGCCCAGCGCATCAAGGGCGAGGGCGACGCCAAGGCGACCGCGATCTATGCGGAAGCGTTCAACCGCAACCCCGAGTTTTTCGCTTTCTACCGCAGTCTCGATGCGTACAGGTCGAGTTTCAGAAATCGCAACGATTTGCTCGTGATCGATCCGAATACGGAATTCTTCAAGTACTACCATGGTGCGGGCGGTTCGGGGACGAGCGCTGCTAAGTAGTAATGTTGAACACTTTGCTGATGGCCTTCGCGCTGATGTTGGTGCTCGAAGGTCTCCTGCCTTTTATTGCGCCGCTCGCGTGGCGACGTTTCTTTCTGCGAGTGGCTGAACTTGCGGATGGGCAGATTCGCTTCATGGGCCTGACCTTGATATTGGCCGGTCTCGTTTTGCTCATTCTTGTGCATTGAACATCATGGCATCTCCACGCTGGGCCTTGCCCGATCACATTGAAGACGCGCTGCCCGAAGAGGCCGCTTGCATCGAAAACCTGCGCCGCCAACTGCTCGATCAGTTCCGCCTGCATGGTTATCAACTCGTCATGCCGCCCCTGATCGAATATGTCGAATCCCTGTTTTCGGGCACGGGTACGGATATGGGCGAGCATACCTTCCGCATGGCGGACCCTTTTACGGGGCGCGTGCTCGGTTTGCGCGCCGATATTACGCCGCAAGTTACGCGTATCGATGCGCACTTGCTCAATCGCAGCGGGGTTGCGCGGCTTTGCTATGGAGCGAGCGTCGTGCGCACGACGCCGCGTTCGCTGCTCGCCAGCCGCCAGCCGATCCAGCTTGGCGCCGAGATCTACGGCCACGTGGGCATCGAAGCCGATATCGAAATCATTCGCTTGTTGGCGCATACCTTGAAGGCGGCCGGGGTGCGCGCTTCGCGGATCGATCTGGGCCACATTGGATTGTTCCGCGCCCTGATCGGCCGAGCCGGACTTTCGAACGAAGCCGAACGGGAGTTGTTCGCGGTCTTGCGCAGCAAGGATGTGCCCGCGTTGCAGGCGCTCGTGGCGCCGCTCGATGCGACGACGCGCGACGCCTTGCTGGCCTTGCCGACGCTTTATGGGGGGAGCGAAACCCTCGAACGCGCGGCGGCGGTGCTGCCGCAAAACGCAGCCGTCGCTGCCGCGCTCGATGAATTGCGCGCGATAGCAAAGGCTTTGCCGGATCTGCCCTTGTCTTTCGATCTGGCGGATTTGCGCGGTTACGACTATCACAGCGGCTTGGTTTTCGCCGCGTTCTGCGGCAATTCGCCCGCGGCGGTCGCGCATGGCGGCCGCTACGACGAAGTCGGTCAGGCGTTTGGCCGGGCGCGCCCCGCGACGGGTTTCAGCATCAGCGATCTGCGCGAACTGCTCGACCGCAATGCCGATATACGGCTGCCGGGCGCCATCCTGGCGCCCGCCAATCCAGCGCCGGCGCTCGCCGCAGCGATTGCCGCGCTGCGTGAAGCGAATGAAGTCGTGGTGCAGGAGCTTCCCGGCCATATCGGCACATGGCGCGAAGCGGGCTGCGACCGGAAATTGATTTTGCGGGGCGACCGTTGGATGGTCGAACCGCTCCAGGGAGATGAGTAATCATGGCGAAAAACGTCGTCGTCGTCGGCACCCAATGGGGTGATGAAGGCAAAGGCAAGGTTGTCGATTGGCTGACCGATCACGCGCAGGGAGTCGTTCGCTTTCAGGGCGGCCACAATGCGGGGCACACGCTGGTCATCAAAGGCCAGAAATATGCGCTGAACCTGATTCCGTCCGGGGTCATGCGCGAAGGTGTGCGCTGCTTCATCGGCAATGGCGTCGTGCTGAATGCCGAACACCTGCTGTACGAGATCGACAAACTCGAAGCGGGCGGCGTCGAAGTGCGTCCGCGCCTGCTCGTCAGTGAAGGTTGTCCCTTGATCCTGCCGTATCACCAGAAGCTCGACGTCGCGCGCGAAGCGAAACGCGGCGCGGCGAAAATCGGCACGACCGGCAAGGGGATCGGTCCGACCTACGAGGATAAAGTCGCCCGCAGGGCGCTGCGCGTGCTCGATCTGTTCTACCCCGAAGCTTTCGCGGAAAAACTGCGCGAAAACCTCGACTATCACAACTTCGTGCTGAGCAAATATCTCGGCGGCGAAACGGTCGAATTCCAGGCGGTTTTCGATGCGGCGATGGCTTCCGCCGAACGTGTGTTGCCGCTCGTCGGCGATGTGTCGACGGCGCTCTATGCGGCGCATCGGCGCGGCGAGAACTTGTTGTTCGAAGGCGCGCAAGGCTCGCTGCTCGATGTCGACCACGGCACCTATCCGTTTGTCACGTCGAGCAACTGCGTGGCGGGCGCAGCCGCGCCGGGCGCCGGGGTTGGGCCGAATATGTTGCACTACATTCTCGGCATCACAAAGGCTTATACGACGCGCGTAGGCGGCGGCCCATTCCCGTCCGAGCTGCCGATCGAACAGGAAGGCTGCGTCGGTCATCACCTTTCGACGGTCGGGCATGAGCGCGGCACTGTCACGGGCCGCACGCGCCGTTGCGGCTGGTTCGACGCCGCGCTGCTCAAGCGTTCGATCCAGATCAATGGCGTATCGGGTTTGTGCATCACGAAGCTCGATGTGCTCGATGGCCTGGAAGAACTTCAGATCTGCGCGGGCTATCGCCTGGACGGCAGGATTATCGATCTGCTGCCGATCGGCGCCGACCGCGTGGCGCGCTGCGAGCCGATCTACGAGACCATGCCCGGCTGGAAGGAGCCGACCGTGGGACTTAAGTCTTACGATGCGCTGCCCGCCAACGCGCGCGCTTATCTGCGCAGGCTCGAAGAGCTTTGCGGCGTGCCGGTCGATATGATCTCAACCGGCCCCGACCGTGAGGAAACTATTGTTCTGCGTCACCCGTTCAAGATTTGAGCGAAGCTGGGAGCTTGGGAAAATCTTCGCCTGCTTTTACACTAGCGGGCGAGGGTGGCGGAAAAACAAAAAGCCCGCTCGATGAGCGGGCTTTTCTGCGAAATTCTTGGTGCCCAGGAGAGGACTCGAACCTCCACACCTTGCGGCACTAGTACCTGAAACTAGCGCGTCTACCAATTTCGCCACCTGGGCATTTCACTGTTTTCAGTGAGCAAAGAAGTATAAACGAAGGATATAGCTTGTCAACGACACAAAAAAAATCGAATCCAAAAACAACCGCTGCTTTGCTAAGCAAGCCTGTGGCGCGTTCGCGCGCAGCGGACGCGAAAGCACCGGCGGAGCCGCAGCGCGCCGCGCCTCTATCGAAAATCCGGCGCGCCGATCCGTTCCTCGAACGCGAGCGCGAAAAGTATGATGATGCGCCCTTGCCGAGCCGCGAATACGTGCAGCAAATTCTTGCTGAGCAAGGCGTGCCGATGGGTTTTGAGGCGCTCGTGGCGGCGCTCGATATTCGCGAGGACGAAAACGAGCATTTCGCCCGCCGCCTCTCGGCCATGGTGCGCGATGGCCAGTTGATGCGCAACCGGCGCGACGCCTACATTCTTCCCGACAAGGCGGATCTGATTCGCGGCAAGGTTCAGGGCCACCCGGAAGGCTACGGTTTTCTCGTGCCCGATGAGGGAGGCGGCGATCTTTTCCTTGGGCCGCGTCAGATGAAGGAAGTGCTGCATGGCGACCGGGTGCTCGCGCGTGTTGCGGGCGTCGATCAGCGCGGTCGGCGCGAGGCACGGATTGTCGAGGTTTTGGAGCGCGCCAACCAGCGCATCGTCGGCCGCGTCGTCGTCGAGCATGGCGTGCCCTATGTCGTGGCCGAGAATCGCCGCATTAATCAGGAAATCCTGCTGGCGCGCGAAGGGCGAAGTAAGCCACCGGTTGCCGGCCAGATCGTTACGGTCGAGTTGATTCAGCAGCCGACGAAAAACAGTCAGCCGATCGGCAAGGTCGTCGAGACGCTAGGCGCTTATGCCGATCCCGGCATGGAAATCGAAATCGCCCTGCGCAAGCATGAGCTGCCTTTCGAATTTTCGCGCGCCGCCAAAGCACAAGCCGCGCGGATTCCCGACGAGGTGCGCGAGAAAGACTGCGCCGGCCGTGAGGACATCCGCGCGCTGCCGCTCGTCACCATCGACGGCGAAACGGCGAAAGACTTCGACGACGCCGTGTATGCGGAACGCATGGGCAAAGGCTGGCGGCTGCTCGTTGCGATTGCCGACGTGAGCCACTATGTCACGCCTCAATCGGCGCTCGATACCGACGCCTACGAGCGCGGCAACTCGGTGTACTTCCCGCGCCGTGTGATTCCGATGCTGCCGGAAAAGCTCTCGAACGGGCTGTGCTCGCTCAACCCGCAGATCGACCGGCTGTGCATGGTGTGCGATATGGCGATTTCGCCGACGGGCAAGATTCAGCGTTACCGTTTCTACCCATCGGTCATGTATTCGCAGGCGCGTTTGACCTACACCAAAGTGGCGGCGGCGCTTTACGAAAACGACGCGGCGGTGCGCGCCGAACTCGCACCGGTGCTGCCGCAGCTCGAAGTGCTCGACGAAGTGTTCCGCATTTTGCTCAAGGCGCGCGCGCGGCGCGGCGCGATCGATTTCGAGACGAGCGAGACGCGCATGGTTTTCAATGACCAGGGCAAGATCGAAAAGATCGTGCCCGAGCAGCGTAACGACGCGCATCGCCTGATCGAAGAGTGCATGCTCGCGGCGAACGTGTGCGCGTCGGAATTCCTCGAATTCAACGAGCAGCCCGCGCTGTATCGAATTCACGAAGGCCCGACGCCCGAGAAGTTGGCGAAGCTGCGCACCTTCCTGAGCGAATTCGGTCTCGACCTCGGCGGCGGCGACGATCCGGCCGCGTCCGACTTCGCGCGTTTAATCGACCGGATTCGTGCGCGTCCCGATCGCACACTGTTGCAGACTGTGATGCTGCGCTCCTTGCGTCAAGCAATGTACAGCCCGGACAACGTCGGCCACTTTGGTCTTGCTTACGAGGCGTATACGCACTTCACTTCGCCGATCCGGCGCTACCCGGATCTGCTCGTGCATCGCGCAATCAAGGCTGTGCTCGGGCGGCAGGGGGCGCGCAAGAGGAATGTCGAGGCCGAAGCCTTGGCGGCGCTCGATCTCGATGAGGTCGGCGCGCATTGCTCCGCGACCGAGCGGCGCGCCGACGAAGCCACGCGGGATGTCGAAGCCTGGCTCAAATGCTTCTTCATGCAGGACCGCGTTGGCGAGCAGTTCATGGGCAGCGTGTCGGCGGTCGTGCCCTTCGGCATCTTCGTCGCGCTTGACGACGTTTTCATCGAAGGTCTGGTGCATATCTCCGACCTCGGATCCGACTACTTCCACTTCGACGAGACGCGTCACGAACTCCTCGGCGAGCGGACCGGGCAGCGTTTCCGTTTGGCCGATCGTGTCAGTGTGCAGGTGGTGCGCGTCGACATGGAATCGCGCAAGATCGATTTCCGCCTGATTGAAGCCGCGGCTCCGGTGACGCAGCGGCGCGGCAAAACGGCACGCGATGGACAGCCGAAAGCCATCACTGCCAATGCGGGCGAGGGAGAATTCCTGAGCTGGCGCGATCTGGACGAGATGAAACCCGCCGCCAAGCGTGCCGCGAAGAGCACGGGTGCGCGCAAGCCCGCCGGTGCGCGCGCGGCTTCGGCGAAGGCCGGGGATGAACGCAAGCCGGGGCGCAAGGGGACGGGCGATATGCGAGCCAGAGCTAAATCGACTAAACCGGCGGCTAAACCCGCAAAGGCCATGCCGGAGAAGAAGGCCAGCAAGAAAAAAGGAGGCCGGCGTGGCTGAGTCGCGTTACCTGCACGGCTTTCATGCCGTCGGCGCCAAGCTGCGTCAAGACCCGGAAGCGATTTTTGAAATTTTCGTTGCCAATCAGCGCGCCGATGCGCGCGCCAAAGACCTTATCGCGCGCGCCGAACTGGCCGGTGTGCGCGTGATGCCAGTCGATAGCGCGCGGCTCGACGGCATGACGGGCACGCATCGCCATCAAGGCGTGGTCGCGCGAATCGACGCGCGTCAGCGCGCTTTGAAGGTGGCCGATGTGCTTGAGGGGCTTGTGGAGCCAGCATTGCTGCTGGTGCTCGATGGCGTGACCGATCCGCACAATCTCGGTGCGTGTTTG
Organism: Betaproteobacteria bacterium; assembly: GCA_009781175.1. Lineage (GTDB taxonomy): Bacteria > Pseudomonadota > Gammaproteobacteria > Burkholderiales > Rhodocyclaceae > Niveibacterium. Next base: position 55,163 of record WQYQ01000015.1, on the reverse strand, counting down.
CGCGTTGCCGATGGCGCTGGCGCGCATGCGGTGATCGCGCCGAAAGACCGTGCCGTGGGGCTGAATGCCACCGCGATGAAGGTCGCGAGCGGCGCGGCGGATACGGTGCCGTACATCACGGTGACCAACCTCGCGCGCACGCTGCGCGAATTGCAGGACGCGGGCATTTGGTGCATCGGCGCGGCGGGTGAAACGGACAAGAGCCTTTACGCGATCGATCAACGCGGCCCCGTGGCCTGGGCGCTGGGCGCGGAGGGCGACGGTTTGCGGCGGCTGACACGCGAAACCTGCGATGAACTGGCGAAGATTCCGATGTACGGCGAGGTCGAAAGTCTCAACGTCTCGGTTGCGAGCGGGGTCTGTTTATTCGAGGCGAGAAGGCAGCGTGTGCCTGTCTGAGGTGATTTACTTGGGCATTGATGCCGCAAAAACGCTTGAGATCCGCTGATGTTTGTCCAATTCGGCCAGCCAGGCATCAAATGCAGGCTGCGAAGAAAGCCACTGCCAACGCAAACTCGGTGGCTACCGCTGACCAAATCCACGTGCCAGCGCGTCTGTTCCGGAATTCGAATGCGCCGAGCAGGGCCAGCGTGGCGCAGGCGGTGCCGATGCCGGCGCCGATCATGTGGCGCATGGCCGGATCGGCAGGCGTCGGCACGCTCCATAGGATTACGGCGACGCCCAGGAACAGCGCCCCGTTGCGCCGGGCGACCACGCCCGCTCCCGCGGCATATGGGATGCTGAATAGGTTCATTAACTGACGATTGAATCCCAGCCAGGCCAAGGCGAGAAGCGCGCAGAGGAGGGCTGTGCCCGCCGTGAGCCATTCAAACCAGATTGCTGTGTCCATTGCGTTTTCTAAAGGTCGTTTTGTCCAGGGGGCAGATGTTGCTTGGCGTAGCGCTGCGGGATGCCGGCGGCGAGGAAGAGGTCGTAGAGGTCCGGGTCGATGTGGCCTTCCGCTTTCATCTGCGCCATGATCGCGAGCGCTTCGCTGAGCGGTTTGCTCGGTTTATATGGCCGGTCGGCCGCGGTCAACGCTTCGAAGATGTCGGCGATCGCCAGCATGCGCGCGCGCCAGCTCATCTGCTCACGCACGAGGCCACGCGGATAGCCTTTGCCGTCGACCCGCTCGTGATGCGCGCCGGCGATTTCCGGCACATTGCGCAGCTCCTTCGGCAGCGGCAGCGCTTCGAGCATATTGATGGTTTGGGTGATGTGGTCGTTGATCTTGTAGCGGTCTTCCTCGGTCAAGGTGCCGCGGCGCACGCTGAGGTTGTAAAGCTCGCCGAGGTTGTAGAGGTAAGGCGGTGTATGGAGTTTGAAGCCCTTGGGGTTGTTGGCCGGGATTTTGTCCCCCGGTCCGCGCTCGATCAAATGTTCGGGGCGGTCCATCAACAATTGTTCGGTGACGGGCAGTGGTGCGTTGGGCGTATGGGCGATGCGGGCCAGCTCTTCGCGCGCGAGACCGAACCGTTTGTCGAGCGTGCGCTGCCAGGTGCGGCCGGCAATCGACCTGAGCCGGGCGATCGCGGCGTCGTTGAGGTATTCGGTGCCGGTGTTGCATGAGGCGACGAAGGCGAAGTCGTCATCGAGGCCGGCCCATGTTTCAGCGAGTTTTTCGAATTCGGCCTGCGCGTCGGCACCGGCGAGAATCGCGCGCAATGCCGCGATCTCGGCATCGCGTTTGAGCACTTCGAAGCGCGTGCGGATTTCGTGGATGCGGTCGTACTTGGTTTCGAGCTTGGTGGCCTTGTCGACGATGTATTCGGGTGTTCCGACCTTGCCCCAGTCGTGCAGCCACGCGGCGAGCCGGGATTCTTCCCAGCCGCCGGCATCGAGCGTGAAATCCTTGAGTGGCCCTTCGCTCGTAGTGCACGCGGCTTCGAGGAACATTTGGAAGATGATCGGTACGCGATGGCAGTGTCCGCCGGTGTAGGGCGATTTCGCGTCGATCGCCTCGGCGATAATGCGGACCGATGTGTCGCGCATCTTGATCTGGGCCTTGATCAGGCTCTGCTTTTCCAGCGCGACCGCGGTGGTGTTCGCAAGCGCTTCGATGAAAGCGATCTGCTGCGGTTGGAAGGTCTGCGCGGCGGGTTTTATCGCTCTGAACAGGGCGAGCACGCCGAGTTGCTCGCGCTCCTGGTTGTGCAGGGGCACACAAATCATGTCGATGCGCTCCACCGTGGGATCGTCAAACCCCGGGGCAAGGTATTCGGCCAGTCCCTGATGCGTGTCGCGGGCAATGCTGATCTGCGTGAGTTTGCTGCGCAGGAGCTTCTTGATCCCGGTTTCTTGCGTCTCCTGCGGCACATCCTCCATGCGCAAGATGCGCGCGCTGCCGGTGTCGTGCGTCCAGCAAATGCATCCTTCGGAGAACGCGGCTCCGTAGCTGTCGAGTAGAAAGATCATGCCACCGTCGACCTGCGTGACGGCCAGCGTTTCTTGCAGGATGCGTCCGAGCAATATCCCGAAATCAGATTCGGCGTTGATCGTCTCGGCGATCGAGAGAAGCTTGCCCAGGTCGCTTTTCATGTGCCGGATGCCGTCACTTAGCGCACTGATTTCGGCCAGGTTGGAATCATACCTGGCGGCTTCCTTGGCATCGCCCCATTTGGTGTCGTGCATCGAGCGGGCCAGGGCGCGCAGGGGTCGTGTGATGCTGCGCGTGACGATGAACTGGAGCGCGCCGACGATGAGCAGGAGGCAACCCATTCCGATTATTGCGTAGCGCAGGTAATCGAGCGCGGAATGGGGCAGCTCGTCGAGTGGAATCGCGAGGACCGTGACCACCGTGGGCTTGCCGGTCAATGCGAATTCCTCGGTCGATATCGCCCAGGACCGGCCTGCAAGGTCGCGATAATTGAAACTCCGCCGCGCACCGTCGAGATAGGCTTGTACTCCTGCTTTCAGGCTTGGCGGGAGGTCCGCGCGCGTCTGGATGACATCGCGCCGCGCCGCACCATTTCTGTGGGAGCTGTTGGCGCTGGCGATCAAGGTGCCGTCGGGCCTGAGCAATGCAAGCTTCGAGCCCGGCGTCGGCAGCGTTTCCGCGAGGTAGTTCGAGACTTCGAGGAGGTCGACCGTGATTGCGATGACGGCCTTGCCATTACTGGTTTTTTGGGCGTAGAACATGCCGGCGACCGGCATGACGTCGAACATCAGCGGCCCGGACTCCACCAGTTCGTTCGTCCGCATCGCGGAGGTATACCAGTTTCTTTTGCGCGGATCGTAGTTCCGTGGTCCGCCTGCTCTGCTTGTCAGCAGGTTCAAGTTTTTGTCGTAGAACAATTGGGTGAACTTTGCCGGGGAGAAACGGTGTTCGGAGCTTGAGACCACGTAGTGACTGCCGGAAGGCGCGTTGTAGAAAGCGCGGTCTTCGTCCGAGGCGAGCGTGCGGACCAGGAAGAAGTCGCCGTTGGCGTAACCGACGAGGATATCCATGGTGACCGGCGACTGTTCCAGGATGGAGTGCGCAAGCGGCAGCTTCTGAAGTCTGTCCTCCAGCGTCCAGGATTCGGGCAGGATTCCTTGCGCGAGGGCGTGCACGAAAGGCCTGACGGATCTGCGTGTCGAATACTCGATTTTCTGTTTGACCGTATTTTGGATGCTCACGACTTGTTCGTTGGCCGTGGTCTCTTCCATCTTCGAGATCATCCAGTAACCGATCGTCACAAGCGTCAATCCGGCCAGCAGAACGACCGAGAAGAGCAGAAGGCCAACCAAGCCGCGCAGTCCGAAGCGATATTTCGGTATTGAGACCGTTCTTGCGTTGTTATTCGACACTCCAACCGCTCCTTCTGGCGCAATGCGGTGTTCAAGCGATGCCGGCAACAAGCAACGCCGGGCTTTGAGTATGGCTGACAAGTCTATATCCGGGATGAAGCGGCTGAAGAGGTTTTGTCTCAATAAAAGTGAGAGTGCCTTCATCTACTCAGGCAAGGCGGATACGCCAGAAAACCTGTTTGGAATCTGTAGCGAGAGGCTGTTGTAATTGGGGCTTCTTCGCGCCCATAAGGTTTGTCTCGCGCGCGCTCGATACGCGGTCATGCTGCGACTTTGCGCAGAATGACCATGGGTTACGGGCGCGGAGGCGGGAAGGCTTGGAATCTATTCATAATCTTGCTGCAAGTGTGGCAACTGAGCAGATTCTAAACAGGCTCGTGAGCGGCGCGCCTGGGGGTTGTCAAAATTTTCGTGCTCAAGGCGGGGTAGAGATTCATACGGATGGCCGAACGAATCGATCCGCGTAAAGGATAGCGAATTGATTCATCGCCGTCTTCCAGTCAGGGGCGGCACGCCCCTAATCGGCCGTGATGTTACGCAGCGCCAGCCAGATAAGTTTCGTCGCGGCCTCGTCGCTCGGGAAGTGACCTCGGGTTTTGATGATCTTACGTAGCTGCGAGTTGATATTCTCAATGGCGTTTGTGGTGTAAATCACCTTGCGCACAGCCGGCGGAAACGCAAAGAATGGAATCACGCGATCCCAGGCGTTGCGCCACGCGGCACTGACCGGCGGAAATTTCTGACCCCACGGGCCTTGAGCAAACATATCCAGCTCGACCTGGGCAGCCTCCGCGCTCGGGGCGATATAGATTGGGCGAATCGCGGCGGCCAGTGATTTACGATCTTTCCAACTCGCATAATTGAGGCTGTTACGGATCAGATGCACGATACAAGTCTGCAACGTGGTCGCCGGGAACACGGCCGCGAGCGCCTCGGGCATGCCCTTGAGACCGTCGGTAACGGCGATCAGGATGTCATTGATGCCTCGCGTCTTCAGATCGTTGAACACCTTCATCCAGAACTTGGCGCCTTCTGTGTTCTCGATCCACAGACCCAGAATGTCGCGCGTGCCGTCGGGCAGTACGCCCAGCGCCAGATAGACGGCCTTGTTGCGTACCACGGCCTCTTCGCGAATCTTGACGTGCAGCGCGTCGAAGAACACGACCGGATACATCGGTTCGAGTGGCCGAGCCTGCCAGGCGGTCATTTCGCTCATCACCTCATTGGTGACCGAGCTGATGAATTCGGGTGAGACTTCCGTGCCGTATTGCTCCAGCAGGAAACCCTGGATCTCGCGCACGGTCATACCCCGGGCGTACAGGGCAACAATCTTGTCGTGTCTTCGACGCCCTGCGGGTCAAACCCCGTGAAGCGTCGTTCGTGTTTGGGAATCCGCAACGGCTCGAAGCTGCCATCGCGGTCGCGCGGCACCTCGATACGACTCGGACCGTCTTCGGTCAGAACCGTTTTGGCGCCTCTGCCGTTACGCTGGTTGGTGACGGCAGCAGGTTTGGTTGCGCCCGACGGGTAGCCCAAATGATGATTCATTTCGCCGCTTAGTGCCCGCTCAATCAACGCCTTCTTCAGGGCGAGTGTTGCTGCATGGATGGCTTCGGCCGTCATCGGGCCGCTGCCGAACTGTTCAAGCAGTTCGGCGGGAATCGTCGGCAGCTCTGCCGGTGGAGTCTTCGGTTTGCGAGGCATATTTTCTCCTGCGGAAAATGATATGCCTTGAACACGAAATTAATGACAGGTCCCAGTGTGCCAATCACACTGGAACTACAAACAAATCTGGAGCAGCACGCAAAGAGTCGAGGAGACGCTTTGTTCATGAACTGCTACCACACCTTCCGAAAGGCCATTACCGCGACTGAAATTGAACTTCCCGATGGCCAGCTCACCCACGTATTGCGCCACACGTTCGCATCGCACTTCATGATGAACGGTGGGAATATCCTCACCTTACAGCGAATCCTTGGTCATGCCTCTTTGACAACGACCATGCGATACGCTCATCTGGCACCAGAACATCTTCAAGAGGCCCGAGTTCTGAATCCGCTCGCCGAGCTTGAAAAGCGTTGACGTCTTGTTGTCATTTTAAAAGAACAAGGGGTTGTGTGAAAACACAACCCCTTGTTTTTACTGATAATTTTGGTGGGCCCCCCGAGAGTCGAACTCGGCACCAACGGATTATGAGTCCGCTGCTCTAACCAGGCATGAGCTAGAGGCCCTGACAGGCTGCGCGGCAGCCCGTTGAAGCGGGATCAGCCCTCACCGTCGAGGAAGCTGCGGAGCTTGTCGGAACGCGACGGATGGCGCAACTTGCGCAGCGCCTTGGCCTCGATCTGACGAATCCGTTCGCGTGTGACATCGAATTGTTTGCCGACTTCTTCAAGCGTGTGGTCGGTGTTCATTTCGATGCCGAAGCGCATGCGCAGAACTTTGGCTTCGCGCGGCGTGAGGCTATCGAGCACTTCCGAGGTCGCGTCGCGCAGGCCGGAGTACTCGGCCGCGTCGGCGGGCGCCACGGTTGCGCTGTCCTCGATGAAGTCGCCGAGATGCGAATCGTCGTCGTCGCCGATCGGTGTTTCCATCGAGATCGGCTCTTTCGAGATTTTCATGATTTTGCGGATCTTGTCCTCGGGCATTTCCATCTTGATCGCAAGCGTCGCCGGATCGGGCTCGATGCCGGTTTCCTGCAAAATCTGGCGTGAGATGCGGTTCATCTTGTTGATCGTTTCGATCATATGCACCGGGATGCGGATCGTGCGCGCCTGGTCGGCGATCGAGCGTGTGATGGCCTGGCGAATCCACCATGTCGCATAGGTCGAGAATTTGTAGCCGCGGCGATATTCAAACTTGTCGACTGCCTTCATCAGACCGATGTTGCCTTCCTGGATCAAGTCGAGGAATTGCAGGCCGCGATTGGTGTATTTCTTGGCGATCGAGATCACGAGACGTAGGTTGGCTTCCGTCATCTCGCGCTTAGCGCGGCGCATCTTGGCTTCTCCCGTCGACATCTGTTTGTTGATGTCTTTGAGTTCTTTGAGCGAAATGACGATGCGTTCCTGTAGTTCGAGCAGCTTTTGCTGTTCTTCGAGGATGGCCGGCTGCAGGCGGATCAGCGTGGCGGAATAGCTCGCGTTGGCGCCGATTTCGCTCTTGAGCCAATCCAGATTCGTTTCGTGGCCAGGGAATACCTTGATGAAGTGCAGGCGCTGCATGCCGGCGCGGTCGACGCATAGATCGAGGATCTTGCGTTCGTGCTTGCGCACGTTCTCGACCATGTGGCGCACCGAGTCGCATAGGCGTTCGATCGCGCGCGCCGTGAAGCGGATATTCATCAACTCGGCGCTGATCTGGTTTTGAATCTTAATGTAGGTCTTGTCGGCCGAGCCGCGCTTGCTCAGCGCGGGCATCATCTTGCCGTACAGATCGCGGATGACGGCGAAACGCTCCAGCGCGTCGGTTTTCAATTGCAGCAAGGATGCGCTGACCTTGGCGCTGCCGTCGTCCTCTTCGTCCTCGTCGCCTTCCTCGTCTTCCAATTCGACATCATCGCTGTCCGCAGCGAGCGCTTCGGGTTCTTCTTCCGGCGCATTCGGATCGATGAGGCCGTCGACGAGTTCGTCGATGCGCATTTCGTCCTTGGCGATCTTGTCGATCGTTTCGAGGATGTCGGCAATCGTCGTCGGGCAGGCGGAGATCGCATGCACCATGTGCTTGAGGCCATCTTCGATGCGCTTGGCGATCTCAATTTCGCCTTCGCGCGTGAGCAGTTCGACGGTGCCCATTTCGCGCATGTACATGCGCACCGGGTCGGTCGTGCGGCCGAATTCGGAATCGGCGGTCGACAGCGCCTGTTCCGCTTCTTCCTGCGCCGCTTCGTCATCGACGACGGGCGGAACGTTATCGGAAATCAGTAGTTCTTCGGCTGCGGGGGCTTCGTCATAGACTTGAATGCCCATATCGCCGAAGGTGGAGATGATCGATTCGATCTGCTCCGCGTCGACCATATCGTCCGGCAGGTGGTCATTGACTTCCGCGTAGGTCAGGTAGCCGCGCTCTTTGCCCAGCGCAATGAGGTTTTTCAAGCGGGTGCGGCGCGCTTCGGCGTCGGCGGGCTGCTCAGGGGTTTGAGCGAGCGCTGCTTCCCTTTCCCTGGCCTTGGCGGACTTGCCCTTGGGCGAGTCTTTGCGGGCGTTGGCTTCTTTCTTGGCTGCCATGAAATCCTCAGAGAAAAGGTCGCGAAAACCTAGAATGATAACTTTGATTTAGACGGACTGTCCAGACCTAAGTTTCTGTTTTTTCTCAAGAAGCACGCGTTTTTCAAACAGCTCGCGTAGTTTTTCTTTGGCGGCTTCGCTTTGCAGATCGCGCGGGTTGGCGCATAGCCGGCTGATCTCGGCGGAGGTTTGTCCGAGTTCCAGTTCGGTGAGGGTGTCCTGGAAGATCTGGTCGATTTGCTCCGCGTCGACAAAGCCTTCTTCGAGTGAGCGCAGCGCGAGCGCGATAGCGTTTTCATGCGGATTGCCGCGGAAGTGTTCGAGCCAGGCGCCGAGCGGTGCGCCAATCAGCGTGCCGTCTTCACCCGCATCGACCACGGCGATCAAAGCCGCGCGCTCCGGGTTATCGGGCAAGGCGCTGAGCAGACTGAGCGGCAGTTTGCCGCTGAGATCTGGTTTGGCCAGCAATACGCGCAGCAGCTTGCGTTCGAGCGGTGTCACCGCCGCGCGCGGCAGCGGAGGCGGCGGTTTGCGCTCGCCGAAACGGTTCGACCCGCCGCGTGATGGTTTTGCGATGGCTAGGCCCAAGCCTTGCGCGGCTTCTTCCGGGCTGACGTGTGAGGCTTGAGCGAGTTCGCGCACGAGCTGCACGCGCAGATTGGGCGCGCCAATCTTGGGAATGTAGTCCTTGGCGAGGTGGATCAGCCGGGCGCGTCCTTCCGCGCTGATCAGGTCGCAGTCTTCGATCAGGGTGTCGAACAGAAAGCGGCCGAGCTGCGTCGCGTCTTGCGCCGCGGCCTGAAAAGCCTCCGCGCCGCGTTCGCGGACGAAACTGTCGGGGTCGTGTTCCTCGGGCAGGAAAAGGAAGCTGACGTTTTTATCGTCGGCCAGATGCGGCAGCGCCGCTTCGAGCGCGCGGTGCGCGGCCTTGCGGCCCGCCTTGTCGCCGTCGAAGCAGAAAACGAGCCGATTGGCTTGGCGCAGCAGCTTTTGCACATGAGTTGGCGTGGTCGCGGTGCCGAGCGTGGCAACGGCATTGCCAACGCCAAATTGCGCAAGCGCGACGACATCCATGTAGCCTTCGACGACGATGACCGTGTCGGTCTCTCGGATGCCGACGCGCGCCTGCGGCAAACCGTAGAGTTCGCGGCCTTTTTCGAAGAGTGGGGTTTCGGGCGAATTCAGGTACTTGGGTTCGCCGCTGTCGAGAATCCGCCCGCCGAATGCGATGACGTTGCCGCGTTGATCCTGGATCGGAAACATGATCCGGTCGCGGAAACGATCGTAGCGGCGCCCGGTGTCGTTGGTGACGACGAGGCCCGCTTCGACGAGCGCCGGATCGTCGTATTTGGAGAAAACCTGCTCAAGGCTTTGCCAGGCGTCCGGCGCATAGCCAATTCCAAAGAGAGCGGTAATTTCGCCTGTCAGCCCGCGGCGCTTCAGGTAATCGATCGCCTTGGGGCTTTGTTTGAGTTGGTCCCGATAAAAGCGGGCGGCGCTGCTCATCAAATCGATCAGTGAACGCTGCTGCGTATGCGAGGCGCCGTCGAACCGCGGCCCTTCGTTGGGAACTTCAAGCCCGAACTGGTGGGCAAGATCCTCTACCGCGTCGACAAAGCCCAGGCCGGCGTATTCCATAAGAAAACCGATCGCCGTGCCGTGGGCGCCGCAGCCGAAGCAGTGATAGAACTGTTTGCTTGGGCTGACGGTGAAGGAGGGGGATTTTTCGTTGTGGAACGGGCAGCAGGCGGCGTAATTCGCACCGGCCTTTTTGAGCGGCACATAGCGTTGAATCAGTTCAACGATGTCGACTCGCGCAACGAGATCCTGGATGAAGGCTTGAGGAATCATGGGATATAAGACGGCCGCGCTGTTGTCTGTTGGCGGCCAGACTCAATCATTATAGAAACGCTCGCCGCGCTTGCGTCTGAATTTGCTCAGCGCATCGCGATTCGTGCTAGTTAGCTGGCAAGGCGGGTTTTCAGACGTGTGGAAACCATCGACATATCCGCGCGGCCGGCCAGGCGGGTTTTAAGCAGACCCATTGCCTTACCCATGGCGGCCGGGCCGGTGGCGCCGGTTTCCGCCAAGGCCGCGTCGATTGCCGTATCAATTTCCGCCTCGTTGAGCTGGGCGGGCATGTAAGCGGACAGGACTTCGATTTCGAAGCGTTCCACGGAAGCCAGATCCTCGCGCTTGGCCTTTTCGTACTGGCTGACTGAATCGCGCCGCTGTTTGATTTGTTTTTCAATCACGCTCAGTATCGCCGCATCGTCCAGCTCGATCCGCTCATCGACTTCGCGCTGCTTGATTGCAGCAAGCAATAGACGCAGCGCGCCAAGACGAGCGCTTTCCTTGGCGCGCATGGCGGCTTTCATGTCGTCGGTGATTCGCAGCTTGAGCGTCATGATCGATTCCTCAAAGACTCGCAAAGGGATTGAAAACGCCACGGAACGCGATCCCGACTTCGGGCGCGTTCCGTGGCGTTTATGGTTCTGGCGCGCAGCCGGGCGGGCCGGCAGGCGTATCAGTAGAGTTTCGGCGGCAGTTGCTGGCTGCGCAGGCGTTTGTGCAGACGCTTGACCGCGGCAGCTTTTTTGCGCTTGCGCTCGGCGGTCGGCTTTTCGTAGAACTCGCGCGAACGCAGTTCGGTGATTACACCGGCTTTTTCAATTGTGCGCTTGAAGCGACGGATCGCGACTTCAAACGGCTCGTTTTCTTTGACGCGGATACCCGGCATTCGAAACCTCGGAAATCTGTTCAGGTTGGCTTTTAGCGAAGCCATATATACTAACCGCATTGGGTGAAAATTCCAAGTCCTTTGTAAGTCGCCTCGAACTGAACCTGGGGTTTCCTCGCCATGAATGGCGGAGCTTGCGCTAAAAAAGGATTTTCGGCTCGTCGTGCGGAAAGCCTCGCGGTCACGGTAAACTCGACGCCATGCTTGTTCTTGGTATCGAATCCTCCTGCGATGAAACCGGTGTCGGCCTTTATGACACCGAACAGGGATTGTTGGCGCATCGCGTACATTCTCAGATCGCTTTGCATGCGGAATACGGTGGCGTGGTGCCGGAACTCGCCTCGCGCGATCATATTCGGCGCATCGTTCCGCTGGTGCGAGAGACACTTGCGGCGGCGGGGTGCGCGGCGGAGGAGCTTGGCGGTGTCGGCTATACGGCGGGGCCTGGCCTGGCGGGAGCGCTCCTGGTCGGCGCCGCATTTGCCGAAGCTTATGCTTATGGCCTGGGTATTCCGGCTTTGCCGATTCATCACCTCGAAGGGCATTTGCTTTCGCCTTTGCTCTCGTCCGACCCGCCGAGCTTTCCGTTTGTGGCGCTATTGGTTTCTGGCGGGCATACCCAGTTGATGCGTGTGACCGGCGTTGGCCGCTATGAATTGCTGGGCGAAACTGTTGACGATGCGGCGGGGGAGGCTTTCGATAAAACCGCTAAATTGCTTGGGCTGGACTATCCCGGCGGACCTGCTTTAGCTGTCTTGGCGGAAAAGGGCGCGCCGGGGCGTTTCAAGCTGCCGCGTCCGATGTTGCACTCCGGCGATTTGCAGTTCAGTTTCAGCGGGCTGAAAACCGCGGTGCTCACCGCGACGCGTGCGCCGGATTGGCAAATCGACGCAAAAGCCGATCTCGCAGCCGAGTTTCAGGAAGCCGTAACCGAGGTGCTGGTTGCGAAAGCCTTGGCGGCGTTGCGCCAGACGGGTATGCGAAGCCTGGTTGTCGCGGGCGGAGTTGGCGCCAATCGGCGTTTGCGTGAACGCTTGAATGAGGCGGCGCAAGGCCGCGGTTATCGGGTTCATTATCCCGAACTGAGTTTTTGCTCCGATAACGGCGCAATGATCGCGCTTGCGGCGGGTTTGCGCTTCGCCGCAGGCGAGCCAGGCCATCGTGACGGGCGCTTTGCCGTGCGGCCGCGTTGGTCTCTGGCCGAGTTGCAGCCGCCGATTTAGGTTTTTTTCCCGATCCGGCTTTCCTGGCCGCTCAGCAGTTTCTGGATATTCGCCTTGTGACGCCAGATCAGGATTGCCGACATGGCGCAGACGGCCCCCGTCCAATGCGGTTCGGCTTGGAGCCAAGCGGTCAAGGCCGGGGCTGCGACAGCCGCGGCGAGCGCGGCGGCGGATGAGTAACGGGTAATCGCGGCGCTTAAAAGCCAGACGCAGAGCGTCAATACACCGACGCCGGGATGCATCCCAAACAGCACGCCGGCGGCGGTGGCCACGCCCTTGCCGCCGCGGAAGCGCAGAAATATTGAAAAGACATGGCCGAGAAAGACGAAAAGACCCGCTATGGCGATATCGAAATTGCTAAGGTTCCCACGATCTGCAAACGCTTTGGCGAGCAATACGACGACGCTTCCTTTCAGCGCATCGCCGAGCAGCGTCACTATCGCCGCTTTCTTATTCCCACTGCGCAGAACATTCGTTGCGCCGGGATTGCCGGAGCCATAGCTGCGTGGATCGGCCAGGCCGAATATCCGGCTGGCGATTACGGCAAACGGTAAAGATCCAATCAAGTAGGCAAGGGCTGCGATAATCGCGGTATGCATGCGAATAGACGTACAGGACGCAATGGAGTTGAAGAGAATGGATTTTATATTTGTCGAAGGCTTACAGACAGAGGCTTCGGTCGGTATTTACGAGCGCGAAAAACAGGCGACACAGCCGATCGAGATCAACCTGACTTTTGGCGTGCCCGATGCGGCGGCTCAACACGACAATATCGCGGACACGATCGATTATGACCGTGTTGTCGAGCGAATCCGCAGTGTGCTGCTGGACCGGCATTTCAATCTTCTCGAAACCCTCGGCGAATTCATCGTCGAATTGCTTTTTTCGGAATTCGGCGCTCCCTGGGTGCGTGTTTCGATTGCCAAGATGGGCGTGATGCGCGGCGTTCGCCGTGTGGGCGTATTTATTGAACGGGGCAGGGATGACCCTAGCCCCGAACGTATGAGATTTCACCCTTAAATAGATGCGGGCAGTCGATTACTTGATTTCAAGTTCGGACAAAGGTTTGCCTGCATCGATCCAGGCTTGCGCCCAGAGCGGTTTGCGGCCTTTCCCTGTCCAGGTTTGTTGCTCGTTTTCGGGGTTTTTGTAGCGGGCAATACCGGCTGTTTTGCGCACTGCAACATTACGACCGTTTCTGGAGCCGACGGGACGACCGCGTTTGGGAGCTTTTTTGGCGGGTTCGGTGCCGATCAGATCGTTAAGGCTGATACCGGCTTCCGCAGCCATTTTTTGGACTTTCTTCAATACGTCTTTACGTGTGACATTGGCACGCCGTTCGATTTCAGTTTCTACCCGCTTCTGCAAACGTTTGAGTTCAGTTAAATTCAGTTTCGATAGATCCATGTTTCCCCCTATGTTCGGATATCGATTGGCACAAATCGTGTGAGAGTTGTCATGTCACGCAATTATGAGCCGATCCGATTAAAACTAAATTATTCTATCCGAGTTTTATTCAATCAACTACGCGAATGATGTTCTCGGTGTATTTGTTTTAAGCGTTCGCGTGCGACATGCGTATAAATCTGAGTCGTCGAGATATCGGCATGTCCAAGTAGAATTTGGACGACTCTCAGATCTGCGCCGTGATTAATCAAGTGCGTTGCAAAAGCATGCCGCAACACATGCGGCGAAATGCGCTCCGCGGCAATTCCACCGGCGGTTGCGTATTGTTTGATGAGGGACCAGAAGCGCTGGCGCGTCATTGCGCCACCGCGCGCCGTCACGAACAATGCGGCATCGGTGCGCCCTTTCAGCAGCGCTGGACGGCTTTCCGCCAAATAGCGCTGAATCCAGTCGACGGCAACGTCCCCGAGCGGAACCAGGCGTTCTTTTGTGCCCTTACCGAAAATTCGCAGTACGCCGGATTGTAGATCTGTTTCAATTCGTTTCAGTTGCACTAATTCGCTGACGCGTAAGCCCGTTGCATACAGGGTTTCCAGCATTGCCCGATCGCGCAGGCCCAAGGCGGTTGCGCAGTCGGGCGCACCGAGCAATGCTTCGACTTGTTTTTCCGACAGGGTTTTCGGAATTCGCAAGCTCGGCATGGGAAATGCCAGTTTTAAGCTCGGGTCTCGCGGAATTTTTCCTTCCATTACTTGAAGCTGGAAATAGCGGCGTAATGCGGCAAGCAGTCGGCGCTGACTGCTGGGTTTCGCGTGCAGGGCGAATTCATCCAAATAAGCGCGCAGATTGGCGAGTTGGGCGAATTTGAATTCGATCCCGCGCGCGGCAAGCCAGTTCGCGCAAGCGGAGAGGTCGCTGCGGTATGCGGACAAGGTATTTTTGGATAACCCGTCTTCCATCCAGATCGCGTCGCAGAATGCATCCAGATCGGCGCTGAGTTCTGGCGAGAGCACGCTCGATGGGGATGGCTTTTTCATCAGATCAAAAAGCCTTCGTGCCAGAGCAGCCAGCGTTTTGTTTCGATCAGCCAGCCGTCGGAATGATTGGCAAAACCGCCGAGGTTGTGTGTGCTTACGACGCGATGACAGGGGATAACCAATGGAAACGGGTTTGCGCCGCATGCTTGACCAACCGCGCGTGGAACGCTGCCGAGTTCGACCGCGATTTCTTTATATCGACGGACCTTACCTGAAGGAATTGCCGATATGGCCGCCCAAACCCTTTGCTGGAATTGTGTGCCTTGGGGATGAAGAGGAACATCGAAGACGGTTGTAGGCTTATCCAGATAGGTTTTGAGCTGGTTTGAGAAATCTTCCGCAAGGAGACTTGTGGGCGCTTGCAATGGGTATTCCGGGGGCAGGAAATAGAGTGCTTCGGCAAACCCGTCTTTCTCCTGAATACCGAATCGGCATGGAGGAAGGGCAAGCACTGCGGAGAAGGCGGGGTCAGTATGCGGCATGGGCGGGAAACTGTTGTCATCTGCCCGATTTTCGGGCAAAAAAAGCCAGGGCACTTATGTTACTCCGGCTGATGTTCTCTACCCTATGCGTGTGAAATTTAATCTTTCTGCATCGTATCGTGAATTACCCCAAGCTGAAGCTTGGGGCTTCTTCGCCACGAATCGGGGGCGCCTTCGGCGCCAATAACGCTGGTCTCACTGACCCCGCTATAAAGATAGCGGGACTTGCGCTCGGCTCGTGGTCAAATTCGATTCAAAAAACAAAATCATTATAAATCCAATGCTTATTTGATATTCCCAAGCAATGCATCTTTAAGGTCCGCTTGAGCAGGTTTGCTGCCGAGCCAGATTTTCAGCAGCGCTTGATAGAAATCCTCACCCGGAATGTCTTTGCCTTTCTGAATGCCGTTTATGAAAACCTGGGTGGCGCTGCCATTCCATTCGATCCGAACGTCGGTTTTTTCGGGAATTTTTTCCATTGCGAGCAGGCTGGCGCGGAACTCGTCCAGCCGCGTTTTGATTTTCGCCTGTTCGTCCGCAGAATTGCTGTTCCCCACGCCTTTTTCCAGGGCTTCGACAAGTTGTTCGGCGCTTAAATCGCGCAACATTACGATTTGAATGCGCTTATTGCCCCTGCTTGCAAGGATATTGGCTACCGTATCGGTCTTGGCCGGCAGATAAAGCCCAATCGCATAGACCTTGAACAGCAGCTTCGTGCGCAATCCGGCGCCGTTGAGAATCAGTTCGCTGCCGCCGAGGCTGGCTTTATCTTCGAATTTGACGCCGGCAACTTCGGTTGCCGCAAAAACCGGCATCGCCAGAGAGGCTGTGAACACTAACGCGGCAAGCGTGCGGCTGAGCATGTGATGGCTTCCTCCAATGGATTTTCGCTGCGAGTGTGAATGCAGATTTAAACACGTACTTCGCCGTCACCGAACACGATCCATTTTTGACTTGTCAGCCCTTCGAGGCCAACCGGGCCGCGCGCATGGATTTTATCGGTCGAGATGCCGATTTCCGCGCCGAGACCGTATTCGAAGCCGTCGGCAAAACGCGTCGAGGCATTGACCATAACCGAACTGGAGTCCACTTCGCGCAGGAAGCGCATGGCATGCGTATAGTTTTCGGTGACGATCGCCTCGGTGTGCTGCGAAGAATATTCGTTGATATGCGCAATCGCTTCCGCAACGCCGGCCACCGTGCCGATGGCAATAACCGGCGCGAGGAATTCGGTGCGGAAATCTTCGTCGGTCACGTTTTTGGCATTGCCGATTCCGGCCGCTTCGAGGATCGCCCGGGCTTCGGGAGTGCAGCGCATTTCGACGCCTTTTTCAGCGTAAATGCGGCCGATACGGGGCAGAAATTCGGCGGCGATGCTGTGCGCGACGAGCAGGGTTTCGGCGGTATTGCAGGTGCCGTAGCGGTGCGTTTTCGCGTTGTCGGCAATGCGCACGGCCTTGTCCAGGTCGGCGCTGGCGTCGATGTAGACATGGCAGTTGCCGTCGAGATGTTTGATAACCGGCACTTTCGCCTCGCGCGAAATCCGCTCGATCAAACCCTTTCCGCCGCGCGGCACGATGACGTCGACAAACTCCGGCATCGTGACCAATTCGCCGACCGCCGCGCGGTCGATCGTTTCGATGATCTGGATCGCGCTTTCCGGCAGCCCGGCCTCGCGCAATCCGGCGCGCACGCATTCGGCGATGGCCTGGTTGCAGCGCAGCGCTTCCTTGCCGCCGCGCAGAATCGCGGCATTGCCGCTCTTCAGGCACAGCCCGGCGGCGTCGGCCGTCACGTTCGGGCGCGCTTCGTAGATGATGCCGACCACGCCAAGTGGCACACGCATTTTTCCGACCTGGATGCCGCTCGGGCGGCGCTTCACATCGGTGATTTCGCCGACTGGATCGGGCAGGGCGGCGATTTGTTCGAGGCCCGCTGCCATCGTTTCGACGCCCTTTGCGGATAGCGCCAGACGGTCGAGCATCGCGGCGTCGAGGCCGTCCGCGCGCGCCTGTTCGAGATCCTGGCGATTGGCGTCAAGCAGCGTTTCGCTGCGTTCGCGAATCAGCCGCGCCATCGCGAGCAAGGCCAGATTCTTGGCATTGCTCGAAGCGGAGGCCATTGCACGGGAGGCGGCGCGCGCATTGCGGCCGACTGTTTGCATGTAGCTTTTGATGTCCATTGCGTCCTGCGGGAGAAGGCTTTGTCGAAAAGCGAATTCTACGCGCAGCGGCGAAGCAAACCTAGGTTGCCTCTTCTTCGCCGGAGCCAGCCGCTGCGCGGCCGAGGCGGTCGCGCACGGCGTCCCATGCAGCGTCTGCCGGAAGGGTTTCGACCAGAATCAGTTGCGCTGGGCTGGCGTCGAGCGCGCGCAGATTGGCATAGAGATCGTGCGCGTAAGCGTCCGCCTCTTTGGGGGCGGCAATCCAGACCGTGTGTGGAATGGCAACTGGTGGGCGGCGGGCGATGACCGCCGTCCCGGCGCCCGCGGTGCGCAAACGGTCTTCGAGTTCGCTTGCCTCGACCAGGCGCAGCGGTGTGCGCGGCGCATAGTGCGCGCTTAGCGAGCCGGATACTCGTGGTGCGGGTGTCCCCTGCGCCGTGGAAGGCAGCTCAGGCCGGCGGCCGATCACCGCCGCAATGGCGTCGGCGCCGATTGCACCGGGCCGCAGAATGACGGGTGCGCCGCGCGACAGGTCGAGAATCGTCGATTCGATGCCGACCGCGCAGGCGCCGCCGTCGAGAATCATGTCGACTGCATTGCCCAGCTCGTCGGCGACATGCTGCGCGGTGGTCGGGCTGATGCGGCCGAAGCGGTTCGCCGAAGGCGCGGCGATGCCGCCGCCGAAGGCGCGTAGTAGCGCGAGCGCGACAGGGTGGCCCGGCACGCGTAGCCCGACGGTGTCCTGGCCGCCGGTCACGATATTGGGTACGGAGGCCGCTTTTTTCAGGATCAGCGTGAGCGGACCCGGCCAGAAAGCGCGCGCGAGCGCAAGCGCCGCGTCGGGGATTTCACGCGCCCAGCCGGGCAGGGCTTGTGCATCGGCCAGATGCACGATCAGCGGGTGATCGGCGGGGCGGCCTTTGGCGGCGAATATCTTTGCGGCGGCCGCAGGATTGGAGGCGTCCGCGCCGAGCCCATAAACCGTTTCCGTCGGCAGTGCGACAAGTCCGCCCGCGCGCAGAAGCGCGGCTGCCTGGATAAGCGTTTCGGGCGTGGGCGCGTTGATCATCAAAGCGCTTATTCGTCGCGGATGCCGATGGCCGCGCGCGCGGCCATCGCGGTGGCGAGGGCTTTAGCCGGGTCGGCGTCGAGCACGGTGAAATGGCCCATTTTGCGGCCGGGCCGCGCGTGGTGTTTGCCGTACAGGTGCAGTTTCAGATTCGGCAGCGCGAGCAGTTTGGACCAGTCCGGCTCGCGGTAATGGCCGTGAGCGTCGGGGCCGGGCTGTGTGGCGTCGTACCAGATGTCGCCGAGCAGGTTGACCATCACGGCGGTCGAATGCGCGCGCGGATCGCCGAGCGGCAGGCCGACGAGCGCGCGCACCTGCTGCGCGAACTGATCGGTCACGCAGGCGTCGATGGTGTAATGGCCGCTGTTGTGCGGGCGCGGCGCCATTTCATTGACATACAGCTCGCCACGCGAGACGAAGAACTCGACGGCGAGCGTGCCGATATAGCCGAGCTTTTCGGCGATGCGTTCGGCAAGCTCTTCGGCCGTGTCGCGCTGACAGGCGCTGGCGCGCGCCGGCGCGATCGATACATCGAGAATGCCGCGCGCATGCATGTTCTCTGCCGTCGGGAAGCATTTGACGCGGCCCGCTTCGTCGCGCGCGAGCACGACCGACACTTCATAGTCGAGCTTGAGCATTTGTTCGAGCACGCAAGGCTCGTTATGGAAGCTGCGGAATGCGGCGATGGCTTCCGCGCGGCTCGCTACGCGCGCCTGGCCCTTGCCGTCGTAGCCGAAGCGCGCGACTTTGAGAATGCCGGGGAACAGGATCGCAGGCGCGTTCTCCAGGTCGGCTTCGCTCTTGATGGCGGCGAAGCTGGCGTGGGGAATCCGATTGTCGGCCAAAAACGTTTTTTCGGCGATGCGGTTCTGGCACACGGCGACGGCCTGGGCCGAAGGGCGCACCGGCGCGAATTTAGCCAGGTAGTCGAGCGTGCCGGCCGGGACGTTTTCGAATTCGGTCGTGACCGCGGCGCAGCCTGCGGCGAGTTCGTCGAGCGCCGCGTAATCGTCGTAAGCCGCCTTGAGGTGGCGCTCGGCCGCTGCGCCGGCCGGGCTGTTCGGGTCGGGATCGAGCACCCAGACTTTGTAGCCCATTTCATGCGCGGCAAGCACGAAGAAGCGACCGAGCTGGCCGCCGCCGAGCATGCCGAGCGTGGCGGGAGGAAGGATCGCGCTCATTGGTCAGATGGCGTCGAGCTGCATGTCGAGCACGCTTTGCGTCTGCTTGGCGCGGAAGGCGTCGAGCATGAAGCGCAGGCGGCTGTCTTCGTTCGCCAGCATCGCGACGGCGAATAGCGCCGCGTTCGCCGCGCCGGCTTCGCCGATTGCAAACGTCGCGACGGGAATGCCTTTCGGCATCTGCACGATCGAATGCAGCGAATCGACGCCCGACAGCGCTTTGCTTTGCACCGGCACGCCGAGCACCGGCACGGTCGTTTTCGCGGCCAGCATGCCGGGAAGGTGGGCCGCGCCGCCTGCGCCGGCGATGATGGCCTTGAGGCCGCGTTCGCGCGCGTTGGCCGCATAGTCGAACATCAGGTCGGGCGTGCGGTGGGCGGAAACGACGCGCGCTTCGTAGGGCACGCCGAAATCTTTCAGGATGCGGGCGGCGGCTTGCAGCGTGGGCCAGTCCGAGTTGGAGCCCATGACGACGCCGACGAGTGGGTGTTCGTTCATTTCGATTTCCAGAAAAGACTATTTGGCCGCGGCGCGCTGCGCGGAAAGCAAGGTGTTCGCGAGCAGCATCGTGATCGTCATCGGGCCGACGCCGCCGGGCACCGGCGTAATCAGGGAGGCGACCTGCTTGGCCGAATCGAAATCGACGTCGCCGCAAAGTTTGCCGTCGGGCAGGCGGTTGATGCCGACGTCGATAACGATCGCGCCGGGCTTGAGCATAGCGCCGGTGACGAAGCGTGGCCGGCCGACCGCCGCGACGACGATATCGGCGCGCTTCAGGTGCGCGGTGAGATCTTTCGTCTTGGAGTGGCAGATCGTGACGGTCGCGCCCTTGGACAGCAGCATCACCGCCATCGGTTTGCCGACGATATTGCTGCGGCCGATGATGACGGCCTCCGCGCCTTCGATTTTGACATTTTCTTCCTGCAGCATTCGCATCACGCCCCAGGGCGTGCACGGGTAAAAGCTCTCGCGGCCCTGTAGCAGCATGCCGAAGTTCTCGGCGTGGAAACCGTCGACGTCTTTCGTCGGAAGAATCGCTTCGAGCACCGCGTCCTCGTCGAATTGCGGCGGCAGCGGAAGCTGGACGAGGATGCCGTGCACGCTTGAGTCGGCGTTGAGTTCGGCAATTTTGGCGAGGACGACGGCGGGCTCGGCGTCGGCCGGGTAGTCGAACTTCAGCGAGCGGAAGCCCGCTTTCTCGCAGGCGGCCACTTTGTTGCGCACGTAGACGGCGGAGGCCGGATCGCTGCCGACGAGGATGACGGCGAGGCAGGGCTGAACGCCTTGCGCGCTCAGCGTCTTGGCTTGCTGCGCGATGTCTTCGCGCACGCGTTCGGCAATCGTCTTGCCGTCGAGAATGCGGGCTGTCATAAGCTAAGTCCCGGAATATTCAGGAAAACTAAATAGTCTACCATTCACGCCGCGGGGCGGATACTGGAACGGCCGAGAGGCGTTATGGCGAAGCTTGATACAAATGCTTGAGTAAAGCGTCGAACGCCGGATCGGAAAGCTCGGCTTTGGGGTGATTGACCATCCAGACGAATGCGCGCCATTGCCCCTTGGCGTCGAGCAGGTAACCGGCCGCGGCTTTGACGCCATCGAGCGAGCCGGTCTTGATATAGCCGCGGCCTTGCAGCGGGGTGTCGCTCAGGCGCTGGTGCAGCGTGCCGTCGACGCCGAGGATAGGCAGCGAGGCGACGAAATCGGGCATGCGCGGGCTGCGCCAGGCATCGAGCAAGAGCACGCCAAGCTGCGCGGCGCTTGTGCGTTCCTGGCGCGAAAGGCCGGAACCGTTCTCCAATATCCACTGCGCGGGGTCGAGTCCGTGATTGGGCATCCAGGCTTGAATCCGGGCGATGCTGTTTTCCGGGCTGGCGCTGTGGCCGTTGCCGGCGGCGAGCGTCAGGAAGATATGGCGCGCCATCACGTTGTTCGAATACTTGTTCTGGTTGCGCAGGATCTCGGCCAGCGGCGGTGACGACCAGCTTGCCAGCGGCGCGGCGCTGGCCGGCGTGGGGCCTTCGCTAACCGGGCCGCTGAAACTGCCGCCCAGTTCCTGCCACAGCGCGCGGAATACGTTGCCGGTAAAACGCGCGGGGTCCGGCGCGGCGAGGTTGAGTAGTTTCTCGCCGCAACTGGCGGGAAAGCGGCCCGGCAGCGTCACTTGCAGTGTTTCTCCGTCTTGTTCGATGCGCGCGGCGACGGCATTTTTCCAGCCTGTACAGGGGGCGTTCGCTTGCAAGGCGAGACGGTTTTCGATGTGCAAGCCGGCAACGGGAAGCGTTGCGGTGGCGCTGACGCCTTGCTGGACGGGCTGGAGGCGCAGCGTGACGGCGTTGAAGTTCACCATCAGCGCATCGGGTTGGGCGTTGTAGGCGCGCGCGGGCTTGCCGTCGAAATCCTCCGGACTTTGCGCCGCGAACGCGCTGCGGTCGAGCACCAGGTCGCCTTCGATGCGTCGCAAGCCGCGTTCGCGCAGTTCGCGCACGAGCATGCCGAAACGGTCCCAGGTCAAAAACGGATCGCCGCCGCCGCGCAGGATGAGCGCGCCTTTCAGTGTTCCGTTGCGAATCGGCCCGTCTGTAAGCGCTTCGGTTTTCCAGCTATAGGCCGGGCCGAGCAGATCGAGCGCCGCATAGCTCGTCAAAAGCTTCATGACCGAAGCGGTGTTGAGCATGGCGCTGGAGCGGTGGCTTTGCTGGCGGCCGTCTTGCAGCGCTTGGCTCCAGAACGCGACGGCGTTTTCCGGGATGCCGGCCGTGCGTAGGCTTTGTGCGACCGGCTCCGGCAGTTGCGCCTGGGCCGCTCCCGCGGTCAGCGCAGCAATAAGGAAAATGAGTAATATGCGCATGCCTTGCAGGCTAAGTAACCCGTTAGCCGCTTTTTCCATCGATACGCGGATGCCACAGCATCGGTGCGTAGCGCCACAGGTACAGCGCGAAAGCGATTGTCCAGCAACATCCGGAAATGTCGAGCAGCAGGCGCGTTTGCGCGGGCCAGAGCAGGATGCCGAATACGCGTATTGCGGCCGCGATGAGTACGAGCGCGTAGGCCGCGGTTTCGATCCGCCCGGCTTTGAGCAGTCTGCCGGTGTGGCCGAGCGCGGTGCGCGTAATCATGCCGAGAATCAGGCCGCCGACCGTGCCGACGGCGAATGCGTGCCAGGCAAGCGATGCCGGCGCCAGGCCGAACGCGGCCAAGGCGAGCAGGGCAAGTCCGATTGGAATCCAGGCGTGCGCGAGATGCAGAATCCAGAGCAGAGGTGTTTGCCGCGTGGCCCACGGATTCCAGCCCCAGCAGCGCACTGCTTGCAGGATCGCGGCAAGCGCCGCCACGCCGCCGAGCAGAGGGGCGGAAGCCTCAAGCAAATTCAAAATGAACGCGCCTGCCGTGAAGCCGATTGCGCCCCAATTGAGCGCCGTGTTCTTGAATTGCTTGATGCCGCGTAAAGCATTGGCGGTGAAGCTTGGGACGATGCGGCCGGCGATGATCGTGGTCAGCAGGGCGATGAGCGTCAGCGCCGTATGCAGCGCCGGCATCGGATCGCTGCCCGCTTCGTTCAGGCGCAGATGGAACATCAGGTTCGCCAGACTCAGGCCGAGCAGGATTGCGATGGTGAAATAGTTGCGCTTGCTTTTTGCGCGCCAGAGGATGCGCCCAAGCGCGATCGCGGCAAGTGGAAGGAAAGCCAGGTCGATAATCGCAGTAATCAGCGATGGCCCCCACAGCATCGCAATTCGCCCCGCGACCCAGCACAAGGCCAGGACCGCGAGCGGTTTCCCCGTTGACGTGGCGAGTCCGGTCCAGTTTTGGCCGGCGGTGAACAAGAAACCGACGATGATAGCCGCGGCAAAGCCGAAGATCATCTCGTGCGCATGCCAATACAAGCCCGGCGTGGGGAGTGAAAACAGTCCGCCATACTGGGCAAGCCAGAGCGGTATGGCGAGCATGGCCCAGATTGCGCCGAGCATGTAGAACGGGCGGAAGGCGAGCGCGAAGAGCGAGAAGCCGCGCGGCGGCGTTTTAGGGCGGACGGTTGGTTCGTCGAGGCGGATTAGGGGCATTTTGGCTTGATGTCTGTGTGCAGGCCCGAAAGGATTTTTCCGGCCGAGCGATCAAAAGAAGTGCGGAATATGAATCTTATATCTTTTCCGTTTGCGCTTCCTTCGGTGATCGACTTCCGCTTCGAATGAGGGAAACAAAGAGCCGCGCGAAGCGGCTCTCAATGCTGCGCTGTTTGGCGCGGAACGCTATTCGTCAACGTAAGGATTCTGGGCTCTTTCCTGGTCCTTGGCGTAAGGGAAACGGATATGCCCATAACGAATTACAAGCACCGCAACGGTTAAAAGAAGGATTGAGCCTGCTATCGCGAGGACCCGCCATTCGGTGAGTTCCTTGACGTCGAGAATCAAATAACGCGCCAGTGCCACGATCGCGATGTAGAGCGGAAAACGTACCGGCAGTTGGCCGCTTCTGAAATACTGCGCAATCATCGAAAGCACTTCGAGGAAGAGGAACATCAGGAGCAGATCGGTCAGGGTGACCCGCGACGCGCGCCACATTTCCCCAACCTCGTTCCACATGGCGATTGCAGTGGCGATACCGACCACGCTCAGGCCGAGGAATTCGACCCATTCGAGGCATAGATTGAAAAGCCGGCGTGTGTGGATCATTGGAGAAAAAGATCGCATGCTGTTCTCTATTCAAAATCTTGTGTGTGATGCGCTGTGGGCGATGCGGCGCCGTGCCGCTACGATGCCGAGTGTAGGGGGATTTGTACTGGTTAGGAAGGCAATCGCCGCCCGAAGGCGGCGATTATTGTTGGTGGAACAGGCTTGAGGATTCTTACAGCACGTTAAGCGAATTCAATTCGGCAAACGCTTGCTGCAAACGGGCGATCATCGATTCCTGGCCCTTGCGCAGCCAGACGCGCGGATCGTAGTGCTTCTTGTTCGGCGCATCCGGGCCTTCCGGGTTGCCGAGCTGGCCTTGCAGGTAGGCTTCCTTATCCTTGTAGTAAAGCCGGATGCCATCCCAGAACGCCCATTGCGTGTCGGTGTCGATGTTCATCTTGACGACGCCGTAGCTGACCGACTCCTTGATCTCAGCCGCCGTGGAGCCCGAGCCGCCGTGGAAGACGAAATCGAGCGAGTTTGGCGGCAGGCCGAATTTCGCGGAGACATGCTTCTGCGAGTTGTCGAGAATCTTCGGCGTCAGCTTCACATTGCCGGGTTTGTAGACGCCATGCACATTGCCGAAGGAGGCCGCGATCGTGAAGCGCTTGCTGACTTTGGAAAGCGTTGTGTAGGCGAGGGCGACGTCTTCCGGCTGGGTGTAGAGCGAGGATTGGTCGATGCCGGTGTTGTCGACGCCGTCTTCCTCGCCGCCGGTGACGCCGAGTTCGATCTCAAGCGTCATGCCCATTTTCGACATGCGGTCGAGGTACTTGGCGCAGATTTCCAGGTTCTCATGCAGCGGCTCTTCGGACAGATCGAGCATATGCGAGGAGAACAGCGGTTTGCCGGTTTCCTTGAAATGCTGTTCGCCCGCGTCGAGCAGGCCGTCGATCCAGGGCAGGAGTTTCTTAGCCGCATGGTCGGTGTGCACGATGACAGGGATGCCGTAGGCTTCGGCGACGGCATGAATATGCTTGGCGCCCGAAATCGCGCCGAGCACGGCGGCTTTTTGGCCTTCGAGTTTGAGGCCCTTGCCCGCGATGAACTGCGCTCCGCCGTTCGAGAACTGGACGATGACGGGCGATTTCGCCTTCGCCGCGGCTTCCAGCACTGCATTGATCGAATCGGTGCCGATGCAATTGACGGCAGGCAAAGCAAAGTTATTGGCTTTCGCGACCTCGAAGAGCTTTTGCACATCATCGCCGGTGACGACGCCGGGTTTCAGAAAATCAAAGACTTTGGACATGGAATCCTCCTAAACGGTAGGTTGTGGTATCAGTGATGTTCGCCTATCCGCACGACCTTGAGGCTGTTCGTTCCGCCCGACATCCCGGTCGGCTCCCCCGCAGTGAACACGACGATATCGCCTTGTTTCACGACTTTCGCTTTGAGCAGGAGTTTTTCTGCGTCGCGGAGCAAGCGGTCGCGATCGTCGAAACCTTCCTGGGATGGCGTCAGAATTGGGTAAACCTCGCGCATCAGCGCAAGTTTGCGCACGGTTTCGGGGAGTGGTGTCAGCGCAAAAATTGGCACGCCCGAATTCAGGCGGCTCATCCAAAGCGCTGTGGAGCCGGATTGCGTGAGCGATGCGATTGCCTTGGCGCCCATATGGTGCGCGGTGAGCAGGGCGGCCATTGCGATCGATTGATCGATGCGGTTGAAGCTGCGGTCTAAAAAGTTCTGATCGAGCGTGATCGGGTTGGATTTTTCCGCTTCGATTGCGATGCGGACCATCGCTTCGACGGTTTCGATCGGGAATTTGCCGGTCGCGGTCTCGGCTGAGAGCATCACCGCGTCGGTGCCGTCGAGCACGGCGTTGGCGACGTCGGAGACTTCGGCGCGCGTTGGCACCGGGCTGCTGATCATCGACTCCATCATCTGCGTCGCCGTGATCGTCAGTTTGTTGAGTTCGCGCGCTTTGCGGATCATGCGTTTTTGCAGCGCAGGCACGGCCGCCTCGCCGACTTCCACGGCCAGATCGCCACGCGCCACCATGATGCCGTCGCAGGAATTGAGAATTTCTTCCAGCGCAGATTTCTCGACGGCTTCGCTGCGTTCGATCTTCGCAATGATTAAGGCATTGCTGCCCGCTGCGCGCATCAGCGCTTTGGCCATGTACATGTCGGCCGAGCTTTTCGGAAAGGAGACGGCAAGGAAGTCGACGTCCATCAAGGCCGCCGTCTTGATGTCGTCCATATCTTTGGCGGTCAGCGCCGGCGCGGACAGGCCGCCGCCTTTGCGGTTGATCCCTTTATTGTTCGACAGTACGCCGCCCTGAATGACTTTTGTATGAATCTCGGCGCCTTTGACCTTCTCGACTTCCAGGGTGATCTTCCCATCATCGAGCAGAAGGATCGTACCCGGTGAAACGTCGTGGGGCAGGTCTTTGTAATCCAGGCCAACGCATTTGTCGTTACCAACTTCGCAATTCGCGTCGAGAATGAATTGCGCACCTTTTGCAAGGGTCGTGTTGCCCTTTTCAAATGTACCGACACGGACTTTGGGCCCCTGCAAATCGCCAAGAATGCCGACCGTCCTGCCGACTTTGGCGGCGGCCTCGCGCACGAGCTTGGCGCGATTGAGGTGGTCTTCCGGCTTACCATGGGAGAAGTTCATGCGCACGACATTGACGCCCGCGGTAATCATACGTTCGAGTGTTTCAGGGTCCGAACTGGCGGGACCGAGGGTGGCGACGATTTTTGTGTGGTGATACATCCAAACTCCTTGGGGGGAAACGGCTGCAATGAACAGCATCCATTGCAATCACCGGGAGCACAAAGGGCTAAGGCTATAAAACTTGGACCCGCTTTATCCTATGCACACGCAAAACGTTTGGAAGGCGGCGAGCGCGCTGCTCGCCGCCGCTTTTACTCAGTCGTTCGCACGTTTGCTCAACGCATCGACAGCCGGCAGAATCTTGCCTTCGAGGAATTCCAGGAAAGCGCCGCCGCCGGTTGAAATGTAGCTGACCTTATCGGTGATGCCGAATTTACCGATCGCCGCGACCGTATCCCCGCCACCCGCGATCGAAAATGCCTTCGAGTTGGCGATCGCATTGGCGATGGCTTTGGTGCCGCCCGCGAATTGATCGAATTCGAACACCCCGACCGGGCCGTTCCAGACGACGGTGCCGGCCGTGGCGAGCTGATTCGCAAGGGCTTCGGCGCTCTTCGGGCCGATGTCCAAAATCATCTCGTCGGCCGCGACATCCTTGGCGTCTTTCGTCGTCGCGGCTGCCGTGGCGGAAAACTCTGTCGCGACGACGACGTCGACCGGAATCGGCACACTCGCGCCGCGCTCGGCCATCTTGTCGATGATGCGCTTGGCTTCGGGGAGGAGATCGGCTTCCATCAGCGACTTGCCGACGGGCAGTCCAACGGCGGCCATGAAGGTGTTCGCAATCCCGCCGCCAACGATGAGCTGATCAACTTTGTCGGCCAGGCTGTCGAGGATCGTAAGCTTGGTCGAAACCTTTGAACCGGCGACGATCGCGACGAGCGGGCGGGCGGGGTTGCCGAGCGCGCGGCCGATTGCTTCAAGCTCGGCGGCCATCAGCGGACCGGCGCAGGCGACCGGCGCGGCTAGGGCAAGCGCATGGGTGGTCGCTTCGGCGCGGTGCGCGGTGCCGAACGCATCGTTGACGTAAACATCGCAGAGTTTGGCCATTTTGGCGGCGAGTTCCGCGTTGTTCTTTTTCTCGCCCTTGTTGACGCGGCAGTTTTCCAAAACCACGACTTCGCCGGGTTTGACCTCAAAGCCGCCGTTGACCCAGTTCTGGATCAGGCGCACGGGTTGGTTGAGCAGCTCTGAAAGGCGTTTGGCGCAAGGGGCGAGCGAATCTTCGGGTTTGAACTCGCCTTCGGTCGGACGGCCGAGGTGGGACGTGACCATCACGCCAGCACCCTTGTCGAGCGCGAGTTTGATGCCCGTGACCGAGGCGCGGATGCGGGTGTCGTCGGTGATATTGCCGGCATCGTCCTGCGGGACGTTCATGTCGGCGCGGATGAAGACACGTTTGCCTGCCAGATCTAAATCAGCCAGTTTTTTGAATTGCATGGCGGTCTCTCAATTTGAAAAATGGAACGCCAGCCATCAACGCTGCCCTCGCTGCGGGTGCTGCCGCGGTTTTCTTTGGCATGTAGCCGGCGCGGACAAGCGCACGCGAAAGTTCGATCGGGTGATGCTGGGACCAAATTCTATGCGGTAAAGGAAACACGGAGGATGCAGCGTTCGAATTCGCCACAACCTCCGTGCGGATCATGCCATCAAATCTGCGCTTACTTGGCGATGACGCGGACCATCTCCAGAACTTTGCAGGAATAGCCCCACTCGTTGTCGTACCAGGCGACGAGTTTGACGAAGGTGCTGTCGAGCGCGATACCCGCGTCGGCGTCGAAAACGGAAGTCATGGCTTCGCCACGGAAGTCGGTCGAGACGACCTTCTCGGTGGTGTAACCCAGGATGCCCTTCATCGGGCCTTCCGATGCGGCTTTGACCGCGGCACAGATTTCTTCGTAGCTAGCCGGCTTGTTCAGCTCGACGGTCAGGTCGACGACCGAAACGTCGGAGGTCGGCACGCGGAAAGACATCCCGGTGAGCTTCTTGTTTAGCTCGGGGATGACCTTGCCGACGGCCTTTGCCGCGCCGGTCGAGGACGGGATGATGTTTTCGAGAATCCCGCGGCCGCCGCGCCAATCCTTGTTCGAGGGGCCGTCAACCGTTTTCTGCGTGGCGGTGGCAGCGTGCACGGTGGTCATCAGGCCGCGCTTGATGCCGAAGGTGTCGTTGATGACTTTGGCGAGCGGAGCCAGGCAGTTCGTCGTGCAGGAGGCGTTCGAGACGATCGCCTCGCCAGCATACGTTTGGTGGTTGACACCATAGACGAACATCGGCGTGTCGTCCTTCGACGGAGCGGACTGGATGACCTTCTTGGCGCCGGCGTCGATGTGCTTCTGGCAGGTTTCCTTCGTGAGGAACAGGCCGGTCGATTCGACGACGATGTCGGCGCCGACTTCGTTCCACTTCAGCTCGGCGGGATCTTTGATCGCGGTCAAGCGGATCTTTTTGCCATTGACGACGAGCGTGTTGCCCTCGACGCTGACCTCGCCTTTGAAACGGCCATGCACCGAGTCGTACTTCAGCATGTAGGCAAGATAGTCGGGGTCGAGCAAATCGTTGATAGCGACGACTTCGATGTCTTTGAAGTTCTGAATTGCAGCGCGGAATACCATGCGACCAATACGACCAAACCCGTTAATACCAACCTTGATAGCCATTATTTGTGCTCCTAATGTTATGCGGAAGAGGAAGGGGGCGATCCTGCCTGCTCAGCTTGAATGCGGTGGGATCTGCCTCTGGTAATTGGCCCCCGCCTTGTTCTGCGGCGGGAGCGGACGCATTAGCCTTTAAAGTTTATAACAGTTCTTCGATGGCCTGCTTGATATGGTCGCTGGTGAGCCCGAAATGTTCGAATAAAGTACCGGCCGGTGCGGATTCCCCGAAGCGATCGAGGCCGATCACCCTGCCTTCGGTTCCGACATAGCGGTACCACAGTGCCGTGACGCCTGCCTCCACCGCGACCTTCGGCAGATCGGCGGGCAGTACGCTTGTTTTGTAGTCCCGATCCTGGCGATCGAAAATATTTGTGCACGGCATCGAGACGACGCGCACCGGAATACCTGCGTCGGCGAGCAGTTTCTGCGCTTTCAGCGCAAGCTCGACTTCCGATCCGGTCGCGATAATGATGGCCTTCGCTCCTGGGGCATCCGCAAGCACATACGCACCGCGGCGGATCGCCTCGATCTGGTCCTTGGATCGGGGAACGAATGCGAGGTTCTGGCGCGAGAGGGTGAGCAGGCTCGGGCCGTCCGCGCGCTCAATGCCATGCGCCCAGGCCACGGCGGTTTCGGTCGTGTCGCAGGGACGCCAGACGTCGAGGTTCGGAATCAGGCGCAGGCTGGAGACGTGTTCGATGGGCTGATGCGTCGGGCCGTCTTCGCCGAGACCGATCGAATCGTGGGTATACACCATGATCTGGCGCTGCTTCATCAGCGCGGCCATGCGGATCGCGTTGCGCGCGTAATCCGAGAAAACGAGGAAGGTGGCCGTGTAGGGCAGCAGACCGCCATGCAGGCCGATGCCATTGGCGATCGCCGTCATGCCGAATTCGCGCACGCCGTAATGAATGTAGTTCCCGCCCTTGTCTTTGCCGATACTGCGCGAGCCGGACCACAGCGTGAGATTGGAACCCGCGAGGTCGGCCGAGCCGCCAAGCAGCTCGGGCAAGTGGGGGGCGAAAGCCTCGATGGTGTTCTGGCTGGCTTTGCGGGTCGCGATGGTTTCGGCCTTGGCGACGATCTTCGCCAGGGCGACATCGCGCTGCGCGGCCCAATCAGCGGGCAGCTTGCCGGCCATGCGGCGCTCGAAATCGGCGGCGAGTTCCGGGTGCGCGGAGCGGTAGGCGGCGAATTTCGCGCTCCATTCGGTTTCGCGCGCCGCGCCGATTTCGCGCGCATTCCAGGCGGCGTAAACCTCGCTTGGAATTTCGAACGGCGGATGATTCCAACCGATGGCTTTGCGCGTGGCTTCGATCTCCGCGGCGCCGAGCGGGGCGCCGTGCACATCATGGCTGTCGGCCTTGTTCGGTGAGCCCATGCCGATGATGGTTTTGCAGATGATCAGGCTGGGCTTGCCTGTTTCGGCTTTGGCCGCAAGCGTGGCCGCTTCGATGGCGGCCGGGTCGTGGCCGTCGATCGGGCCGATGACTTGCCAGCCATAAGCGTCGAAACGCTTGGCGGTGTCGTCGGTAAACCAGCCTTCGACATGGCCGTCGATCGAGATTCCGTTGTCGTCGTAATAGGCGATCAGCTTGCCCAGGCCCCAGGTGCCGGCGAGCGAGCAGGCTTCATGCGAGACGCCTTCCATCAGGCAGCCGTCGCCGAGGAAAACATAGGTGTGATGATCGACGATGGTGTGGCTGGGGCGGTTGAATTCTTCCGCCAATAATTTTTCGGCCAGCGCGAAACCTACCGCATTGGTGATGCCCTGGCCGAGCGGCCCGGTTGTTGTTTCCACGCCCGGGGTGTAGCCAACTTCGGGATGGCCTGGGGTGCGTGAATGCAGCTGGCGGAAATTCTTCAGATCATCAAGCGAAACCGCGTAGCCCGTCAGATGGAGCAGCGCGTAGATCAGCATCGAGCCGTGGCCGTTCGAGAGTACGAAGCGATCGCGGTCGGCCCAGTGCGGATTCGTCGGGTTATGGCGCAGGTGATGGCGCCACAGCACTTCGGCGATTTCGGCCATGCCCATCGGCATGCCCGGATGGCCGGAGTTGGCCTTCTGAACGGCGTCTATCGCCAGGGCACGGATGGCGCCGGTGATCGGGGTGAAAGTGGGGAGCGGACGATTGATCGGCATGTGGAATCTCTTCGTGCGGAGATAAGGCTCCGCGGTAATGCGGAAAAGCGGCGATTTTATCAGGCAAAGCCGGCCGCTGAGAGCGTCCGGACGGGATGCGGTGCGTGTTGAAGATTTCTGGAGTGGCGGCGGATTGTGAGATGCGTGCCGCCAAATTCGCGGACGCAGTAAGATCTGCATCTTTATTTCCGCAAGGTTGCCGCCATGCGTTTGATCCTTATTCTGATTGTGCTTGTCATCGTCGGCTGGCTGACGGCCCATTCATTCAAATCGCAGACGAATGCCGTTAGCTCTGCGGCCCGCCAAGCGGGGATCGATGTCCCACAGAGCGCGACGCCGCGCGAACAGGTCGAGGCGGTCGGCAAAGCAATTGAAAAAATCCAGGCCGATGAGGCGGAACAGCAACGTAAGCGGCTTGATGAAGCAGAAAAGGGGTCGTCGGAATAAATCAAGGCTCGTCGGCGGAACGCTCCAGCCAGCTTAGCCATTCTTTGTGTAGAGCCGGCGAAGCGGCTACGGCGACGGCTTGTTTGACGCGCGGGTCGGGGGCGATCGGCAAGCCTTGCGGGTCGGTAGCCTGGCCGCCGGACTCTTCGACGAGCAGGCGGCCGACGGCGTAATCCCACAGCATTTGCCCGCCGTGAAGGTAAACGTCCAAACGCCCGGCCGCGACGTAGCACCATTCGAGTGCACTGGAGCCGAAATTCCGCAGTGAGTAGCACGGCGATTCGTTTGCCAGACGCGTCGCGAGACGCGCGGGAATGCGCTTGAAGTCTACGCCGCCGACGCTATCGGAAAGTGTGGCCGCGCTGCGGCGCAGCGGCAGACGAATGCCATTGAGCCAGGCGCCGGCGCCGCGCGCAGCGTAGAACGATTCGTCGGCCACCGGGTTGTAGACGACGCCGAATTGCGTGGCGCCTTCGACGACATAGGCGACGGACAGGCCGAAAATGGGAATGCCGTTGGCAAAATTCGTTGTGCCGTCGATTGGATCGATGACCCACAGCCCTTCCCGGCTCGCATGCCAGAGTTCCGCTTGTTGCGCGGCGGTCATTTCCTCGCCCAAAACGGGCGCTTCCTGAATTTCGGGCAGGCGTTCGACGAGGGCGTGCTGCGTCAGCTCATCCGCCTCGGTGAGCGTGCTGCCGTCGGCCTTGTGGGAACGGACTGCCTTCAAGTAGAAGGGCATTGTGATTTCACGCGCGATTTCTCTGACGACGGAATCGAGCGCGCGCGCCGCTGCGAGGCGTGGCATTCAGGCATCCTTCCATTTGATCGAGCAGCCGATGCTGGCGGTCTGTTCCGCCGGGCCTTGACCGCTGCGCGCGATTTCGCGCATGGCTTCGAACAATTCTCTACGCGCGCCAGGCGGCGCGGCCTGTCTGCCCGAGGCGTCGAGCCGGCCGCGGTATTGAAGTTGGAGTGCGGCGTTGTAGCCAAAGAAATCGGGCGTGCAGACGGCACCGTAAGCGCGCGCGACGGCCTGGGTCTCGTCAAACAGATAAGGAAATGGGAATTCCTTTTCCCGCGCCAGCCGGGCCATCTGCTCAAAACCGTCTTCGGGGTACTGTGTCGGGTCGTTCGACATGATGCCGACACAGCCGATGCCGTACTCGCGCAGTTCGCGCGTATCGCGGATGATGCGGTCCAGAACGGCTTGAACGTATGGGCAGTGGTTGCAGATGAACATCACGAGCAAGCCATTCGGGCCGCGGCAGGATGCGAGCGTATGCTGCTGACCGTCGGTGCCGGGCAACGAAAACTCCGGAGCAAGGGTGCCGTAATTGCAAACGGGTGTAGCGGTACTGACCACAGAAGTCTCCGCAGATGTTTCAAAATTTATAATAATACGATGTTACCTAGATTCTTTTATGCAGAACTGGCCTTGGCCGATAAAGAAATTACATTGCCCGAGGCGCTTGCGCATCACGCCGAGCGCGTTCTCCGGCTGCGTCCTGGCCAGCGTGTCGTTCTTTTCGATGGAGAAGGCCGCGAAGCGCAGGCCGAATTGTTGCGTTTGGGGCGCGATCCGTGCGCGCGAATCAAGTCGGTCTGCGAGGTAGACCGGGAGACGCCGCTGCGCTTGACACTGGTGCAGGCTCTGGCGACGGGCGACAAAATGGACTGGATTGTCCAAAAAGCGGTCGAACTTGGCATTTCGTCTCTTCAACCGGTCGCCGCCGAACGAAGTGTACTGCGCTTGGAGGGGATTCGTGCCGTTAAGCGTATAGAACATTGGCAGCAGATTGCCGTTGCGGCGGCCGAACAGAGCGGACGCAATCGTTTGATGACGATCGCGCCAGTGATGAGTCTGTCTCAATGCTTATCGGTCTCCTGCGGCACACCGCGCTGGGCGTTGCTTCCCTCCGACGGGACGCGTCTTTCGGCGATGCCTGCGCCGCGGGAGCCTGTTGCGTTGCTGATCGGGCCTGAAGGTGGCTGGTCGGAGCGCGAGGTGATGGCGATGCTGGCGGCGGGATGCCAGGGTGTCACGCTGGGCCCGCGCGTGCTGCGCACG
This sequence comes from Betaproteobacteria bacterium, assembly GCA_009781175.1. Classification (GTDB taxonomy): domain Bacteria; phylum Pseudomonadota; class Gammaproteobacteria; order Burkholderiales; family Rhodocyclaceae; genus Niveibacterium. The sequence goes on along the minus strand of WQYQ01000015.1, from coordinate 21,235 downwards.
GAGACGGCGGGTCTGGCCGCCGCCGCGGCGATGCAGGCGTTGTGGGGCGATTTTTGAGTTTATTGATGAAAAATTTTGTAAAAATTAAAAAAACAAAATGAAAGGTAATTCATTGATGCAGGGTCCAGGCGGTCAGGAAAATCGGGTTCTCAACGAAGGGATCTCCGCCGCGACGATGATGCTCGAAGCGGACGCAGTCCGTTTCGTCGACTGGGTGCGCAGTGCCGCACCCTATGTGCATGGTTTTCGCGGCAAGACCTTCGTGCTTGGATTCGGCGGCGAAGTGGCCGAGGGCGATTTGCTCGAACGGCTTTGTTATGACTGCAATCTTTTGGCCGCGCTCGGCGTGCGTCTGGTGTTGGTGCATGGCGCGCGGCCGCAGGTCGAAGAGGAATTGGCGCGGCGCGGCCTGACTTCACGTTTGCACGCGGGGATTCGTGTTACAGACGCCGAGGCGCTCGAATGCGTCAAAGCCGCGGTCGGGATCAGCCGGATCGAGATCGAGGCGCGTTTGTCGCAAGGCTTGCCGAACACGCCGATGGCCGGCGCCTGGATGCGCGTGACCGGCGGCAATTTCGTGACCGCCAAGCCGATGGGGGTCGTCGATGGCGTTGATTTCCAATACACCGGCAAGGTGCGCAAGGTCATTGCCGAGGAAATCAAGGCCGACCTTGATCAGCAGAATGTCGTGCTGATTTCCTCGCTGGGCGTTTCGCCTTCGGGCGAGGTTTTCAATCTGGCGATGGAAGAGATTGCCGAAGCGGTGGCGACGGCGTTGGGGGCCGAGAAGCTCATTTATCTCTGTGATGCACCCGGCCTGCTCGATGCGCAAGGCCGCTTGATCGAAGCGATTACGGCGGATGAAGCCGAGCGGATGTATCGCGAGAACAAAGGGTTGACCGAGGATCTGCATCTTTTCCTGCCGCATGCGATCGGCGCGGTGCGCAATGGCGTGGCGCGCGCTCACTTCATCGATCGCGATAAGGACGGCGCGCTCCTGCTCGAATTCTTTACCCGCCAAGGCGTCGGAACGATGGTGACGCGCGAAACGTTGGCCCAATTCCGCGAAGCGGGGATTGAGGACGTGGGTGCGCTGTTGTCGGTCATCGCGCCTCTGGAGGCCGATGGCACCCTGGTGCGGCGCTCGCGCGAATTACTCGAGATGGAGGTCCAGCGCTTCTCGGTCGTTGAGCACGACGACGTGATCGTCGGCTGTGCGGCGCTCTATCCCTTTTCGGAAGAACGTGCCGGCGAGTTGGCTTGTCTTGCCGTCATGCCGGAGTTCCGCCGCAGCGGTCTGGGCGAGCGTTTGATGCAGCATATTGAGCGGCGCGCCTTGGCCGCCGGCCTGGAGCGGATTTTTGTGCTCACGACGCGGACCGAACATTGGTTCCGCGAGCGTGGTTTTGTCGAGGTGTCGCCGGATGAGTTACCCCAGCAGAAACGGGAGCTGTATAACTATCAGCGGCGTTCGAAGGTTTTGGTTAAGGTGTTTTGAGGCCGCGGTGTGCTCAAACTAGCTAATCGGTTCTCTCGGGCGGTGGCAGGCGCAGTCCTGTTCGCAGCGATTTGGGGCGTGGTCATCGCCTATATCGCCGCGGCCTTGCTGCGCGGGCATAACCCGTGGCCGATTGGGGCCGCCGTTATGCTTACGGCGTTTTGCGCCGTACTGGGCGCATTGATTCCGCTGTCATTGGCGCGGCGCATGGTGCAGCATTTGTTCGCGGATTTGCGCGTGGCTGTTCAGCAAAGCGATCGCAGCGGCGGCGCGCTTGCTTCACTGCCGACAGGGTGGGCCGATTTCGATGCCTTGACCGCTGAAATGGATCGGCTCGCGCGTTTGCGGGCCTTGAGAATCGAAGCCTTGACACGCCAGGAGGCGCGTTTTCGCGCGCTTGCCGACTCGGCCCACGGCGTTGAAGCATGGTTCTCGCGCAACGGCTCGCTGGTCTGGATCAGCCGCTCGATCGAACAACTCACGGGTTATACCCGGGCCGAATGTTTGCTGGGTTCGAATTTGATTGAGTTGCTTGTCGCGCCGAAGGACCGGCGACAGGTGCTCACCCTTACCGCCGGCGCGCTGCGTGGAGAAAGCGGGAAAGACGTCGAATTGCGCATTCAATGCAAAGACGGCAGTCAGCGCTGGATTGCGTGCCATTGGCGTTCCTTGTTCGGTCCCGATAATCGCTTACTCGGCTTGCGTGTTTCGATCGAAGATATTGAAGTGCGTAAGGATGCCGAAATGCGCCTGCTCGACACCGTTGCCTCGTTGCGCCGCGCGCAGGCTTTGCAGGATCACTACCTGCAACGTAGCGATGATGAACGCCTGCGTCTGGTTGCGCTGCTCGACACCTTGCGCGTTGGAATTTTGTTCGTTGATCAGGATCGCCGCGTTTACTACTGCAACCGGGCGATGCGCATAATGTGTGGCATTGGGCTGGACGAAAACATCAATGGGCTGCGCGACGAGGCCCTGGTCGAACGCACGCGTGCGCTGCGCAGCGACGATACGGCTTATTGCCTGCACTTCGATGCGATTCAATCGAAGCGGACGCCGAGTGCGCCGTATGAAATTCCATTTACCGACGGCCGTTTGCTCGAAGAGGTTTCAGGTCTCGTGATTTCGGAAGACGGTCAACGCGATCTCGGGCGCGTTTGGATTTACGAAGATGTGACCGAGCGCAAGCGGATTGCCAAACAGTTGCTTGAACACGCCGAACGCGATCCGTTGACGAATTTGCTCAACCGCCGCCGTTTCCATGAAGAGCTGAACCGGATGATCGCCGAATCGACACGGCGTCATGACCGGGTTGGCCTATTGACTTTCGACCTTGATGGTTTCAAAGGGATCAACGACCAGTTCGGCCATAGCGCGGGCGACCATGTGCTGACGACGGTGGCAACGTCCGTTGGTGCGATCGTGCGGCGTAACGAACTGTTCTTCCGGCTCGGTGGCGATGAGTTTGCGATTTTGATTCCGGAGGCCGCGCTCGAAAATGTCGTGACGCTGGCGCGTCGGATCAATACATGCATTTCCTCGACCGAATTTGAATTTCCTGAAGGCACGGGCCGGGTCGGTGCGAGCCTCGGCATCGCGCTCTATCCCGATCACGCGGCAAGCGCCGAAATGCTGATCGAATGCGCCGATACCGCCATGTATGGTGCGAAATCGGCAGGCAAGAACCGCGTCGAGATTTTCAATCGGCAATTGCACTGAGCGCGAAATCCGCGCTTTGCTCTGACATCATCTGTTGCGTGCGGGCTCCAATCTTTAGCTTCTTGCGACAGCCTTCGAACGGATTTAGCGAGGCCGGTGGAACCGATACAATGCGTGCCTTGATTAGATATTCGTTAGAGGAGTCGTGTGATGGCCCGAATGGTCAAATGCGTAAAGTTGGGTTGTGAGGCTGAGGGCTTGGATCGTCCCCCTTATCCGGGCGAGCTGGGCGCGCGGGTCTATGAGAATGTGTCCAAAGAAGCCTGGGCGGATTGGATCAGGCACCAAACGATGCTGATCAACGAAAACCGGCTCAACCTCATGGACGCGCGGGCGCGTAAATATCTTGCCGAGCAAATGGAAAAATATTTTTTTGGGACGGGAGTCGATGTAGCGTCTGGCTATGTGCCACCAAAGGCTTGAGCGAGAACGGACTTGCACCTAAAGGTATCGTGCCCCTTCCGGTGGTTCAATGCGTCCGGAGCGCAAAGCGTAATGCATTTTGCGCTCATGACGATGCTTGCTTGCGCAAACGCGCAGGCTGGTGCCGTGGAGAATCTGGAGACATGCCGCGCGCTTGCCAATGATGCGGAACGCCTTGCATGTTATGACCGCGTTGCCGATCGGCCAGCGCAGCCGGCGACCGATCCGATTCCCGCGCAGAGCGACGCTACAACTCAAATCGCGAGCCGTTTGTCGGAGCGCATGGAGCTCGATCAGAAGGATAAACACGGCACCTTCCTGTTCCGTCCTTATCGGCCGGTATACGTGCTCCCGTTGCGCGTGATGCATGGACCGAACGAATGGCCTGCCAGCCCCAATCCAGAGAACACGGTTACGCAGCCTCTCTCTTTGGATACGACCGAAGCAAAGTTCCAACTGAGCTTCAAGACCAAGATCTGGCAGAACATTTTTGCTTCGCCGGCTGACCTGTGGTTTGGATATACCCAGCAGTCATATTGGCAGGTGTATAACAAATCCGACTCCTCGCCGTTCCGGGAGACGGATTACGAGCCGGAGGTTTTCACCACGATTCCGCTGAATGTGGGCGACGAAGCGTTCAAACTGCGTTACCTCAATCTCGGTTTCGTGCACCAGTCCAACGGCCGCTCGAACCCAATGTCCCGCTCCTGGAATCGGCTCTACGCAGGTTTCGGTTTCCAAACGCCTTCTTTTATTTTGCAATTCAGGCCGTGGTATCGAATTCCGGAAAAGGCTTCGAACGACGACAACCCGGACATTTCAGACTATGTTGGCCGCGCCGAGGTCAACGCTTTGTTTCGCTGGGGCGAGCAACAGTTTGCCCTGATCGGACGCCACAGCCTTAAAGGCGGAAGCGCCAATCATGGCTCTCTTCAGCTCGAATGGAGCTTTCCGCTCGCGGGTTATCTGCGTGCGCATTTTCAGGCGTTTACTGGCTATGGCGAGAGCCTGATCGATTACAACCATCGCATGACGACGTTTGGGCTTGGAATTTCGCTTATGGAATGGTTATAGCGTGATTTGAGCGTTGCGCTAAATCGCAAAGGGCCGGATGGCTCCATTACAATCGTAATTCATTTTTCTCTGCTACCCGTTTCCCCATGAATCAGGATCAATTGAAAGCGCTGGTCGCACGCGCTGCGGCGGAATATGTTGAAGAACATGCGCCATGTGACAGCGTTATTGGCGTTGGAACAGGCTCGACTGCGAATTTGTTCATTGATGAACTCGGGCGCTTGAAAGACCGCTTTTCCGGTGCGGTGGCCAGTTCAGAAGCGAGCCGTGTCCGGCTTGAGAAACTTGGCTTCCGGGTTCTGGATTTAAACGAAGTCAGCGAGATTCCAATTTACGTAGACGGCGCCGATGAGATCGATCCCGCTCTGCACGTAATCAAAGGCGGTGGCGCCGCGCTGACGCGGGAAAAGATCGTGGCAGCCGTTGCCGCAAAATTTGTGTGTATCGCCGATGCGAGCAAGCGCGTGGAAGTGCTCGGCCGTTTCCCGCTGCCTGTTGAAGTGATTCCGATGGCGCGCGAGTATGTGGCGCGCCAGTTGCGCAAGCTGGGCGGCGAGCCGTGTTGGCGCGAGGGGGTGGTGACCGACAACGGGAATGTGATTCTCGATGTGCATGGATTGCGGATTGCCGACCCCGTTGCGCTGGAAAGCGCGATCAATCAGATTGTAGGCGTGGTGACGAACGGCTTGTTCGCCGCGCGCGCCGTCGATGTGCTGCTTGTGAGTAACGCGGATGGCGTGCAGCGAATGCAACGTGGATGAAATATTGATCTGGTAACATCGACCGATTAGCCCTCGCATGCAATGGAGAGACCCCCATGGCTGAACATATTTCAAAGCAGTTCGATCTTGAGCTTGAAAACATTCGTACACGTGTCCTTCAAATGGGGGGGCTCGTCGAACAACAAATCGCGCGTGCCGCACAGGGCTTGCTTGAGGAAAATCTTGTGCTCTCCGATGCGGTGATCGAGGACGATCATCGCGTCAATGAGCTTGAGATCGAGCTTGATGAAACCTGCTCGCAAGTGATCGCCAAGCGTCAGCCCACGGCGATCGATCTACGTTTGATTACCGCGGTGATCAAAACGATTACCGATCTCGAGCGTATCGGTGACGAGGCGAAGAAGATCGCCAAGATAGGTAAAGTCATTCACGAGGGTTCTTTCTTGGCCTCGCCGCGCGTGCAAATTTCGCATATGGCGGATTTGGCGACCGCGCAATTGAGACGTGCGCTCGATTGTTTTGCGCGGCTTGATATGGAAGGCGCGATTCAAGTCGTGCGTGATGACAAAGTGATCGATGCCGAATTCAAAGGACTCATGCGCCAGGTCATTACCTTCATGATGGAAGATCCACGCACGATTTCGGTCGGTATCGACATGATCTTCGTCGCCAAGGCGCTTGAACGGATCGGCGATCATGCGAAAAATATGGCGGAGTACGTTTTTTATATGGCGAAGGGCGAGGATATGCGCCACGCTAAGCTGGCTGAAATCGAGAAGGCAGCAGGGCACGGCTGAAAAAACGATCCGGCCGCTTGCGGCCGGATCTTTAAATCTTACTTGCGTTGAGCGAGTCGTTCAGTTTTTCCTCAGTTTTTCTTTACGCCCTGATTTTTCAGGGCTTCCAGACCCGCAAGATCAAGACTTGTGACAGCGGTCTTAAGCTCATCGATCGAGTTGGCGTCACCCGATACCTTTACCGAGAAACGTTCGCCGAGCACGATACCGAACTCTCCGCTCTTGGTCGGCTTGTCCCATTGTTCATGCACGAGGCGGCCGCTTTGCTTGTAGGTTTTTTCGTAGCCGTCGCTGGTTTCTTTACTGTTCTCAACACCGGCCCAGCCGGCGAGACCGACCAGACCCTTCATGCTGCCCATGTCGGTGATGCTCAGATGCAGTGAGCGGCCAGAGCCATCGTCCGAGTAGGTTGCCCGCGCTTCGGATGTTTGCATGCCCATTGCGCCATTGCGCTCGGCAGAGACGCTGGTGCGCTTCAGGCCGGCCAGTGTTTCGGGTACGAAGGGCTTGAGCTGATCCGGGGCCAGCGCCTCGACCTTGTCGCCGCCGCCGAGCGCTGCGCCCATCATTTCACTGGCCGCCTTTTGCTGCGCGGCGGTATCGCCCGATTTCTGTGCGGCTTCCATCTTCTTGCTGGCTTCCTCCATCTTGCCGAGCCAGGAGTCCTTGTCGATCGTCGTGTTGCTGCTCGTGGTGCTATGGGGGGCGCCACCCGTCATCAACATGCCGGTACCGGTGATTCCAGCCACCGCGACCGTCATGATCCAGCCGAGCACGATCGCGCAGAGCATGCTGAGCGCGGTGTAACCAGCGGCTTTTTCGGGCGGGGATTTCATCGTGACCGGCAGGGCCAGGTACAGCAGGTAGATGCTGTAGCCGATGCCGACCAGGACAATCAGCGCGCCGAGCCAGGGGATGAGCAGGCCGACGTTGGCGAGCCAGCTCGCGGTCCATGCGTAGGCGGCGGTCTTGAGTGCCTGGAGCCGGTTTTTTTCGCCACCGAAGGTTGGTGCCAGCGCCTCGATGATCAACGCCATCACATAGATCAGCGCCAGACTCAGCGCATAGCCGACGACCGCTCCGGCCAAACCGCTGCCGATCGAGGAGCGGACTGTGATGCCGAGTATGCTGTGGCCGATCAGGCTGCTTTTGATAAAACCCACGATGGCTGGGATCGCGGCGAGGATTACGATGTAGTTCTTGTAGAGACCGGACGCCGTCGCCGGTTCGGCGGCGATGACCGGCCATTCGGTTTTCGGTGTCGTCAGGACGTTCTTGACGCGTTCGATGATCTTATTGATGTCCATGTGCGCTCCTGCCGGTAGGTAGAAATCGTTGTCGTGGCATTCTTTAGCGGTTTTTCAGCAGAATCTGTACCCAAATGTTGCGCGGACTATATCCCATACGTGTGCATGCAGGGGAAAGACCCCTGGCCCAGTGTTACATTCGTACCAGTTCGATGTGGGTCGGGTTTTTTTCAAGTTTTGTGATGCCCGCAGTTGCTTACTTTGCAGCGCGTCGGTATATCCAAGCCAAAGATTTTCCGACGTGTCTGGAGCGTTGCTTGGGAACATTCATAATGCAATGGACCCAGGGGCCAGCGGTCCGCACTTATTTCCTAGGAAGCAATAGCCATGATTCTTGTAACGGGGGGAGCCGGTTTTATCGGTGGCAATTTTGTCCAGGACTGGATCGCCGCAACGGGTGAGCCGGTCGTTAACCTCGACAAACTCACGTACGCGGGTAATCTCGAAACGCTTGCCTTGCTGGCGGACGATGCACGGCATATTTTCGTCCACGGGGACATCTGCGATCGCGCGTTGGTCGATTCGCTCTTCGCGGCGCACAAGCCGCGCGCTGTCGTCCATTTCGCGGCGGAGTCGCATGTGGATCGCTCGATTCACGGGCCGGGGGAATTCGTGCGGACGAACGTGGAAGGCACGTTTACCCTGCTCGAAGCGGCGCGTGCTTATTGGAATGGCCTGGATGCGGAAGCGAAGGCGGGCTTTCGCTTCCACCATATTTCGACGGACGAAGTCTATGGTTCGCTGGGGCCGCACGATCCGCCTTTCAGCGAGACGAATAACTATGAACCGAACAGCCCTTATTCGGCGAGCAAGGCGGCGAGCGATCATCTCGTGCGCGCCTGGTTTCACACCTATGGGCTACCCGTGCTGACAACCAACTGCTCAAACAACTACGGACCTTATCACTTCCCGGAAAAATTGATTCCGCTGATGATCGTGAATGCGCTGGCGGGCAAACCCTTGCCGATTTACGGCGACGGTCAGCAGATTCGCGATTGGCTTTATGTGAAGGACCACTGTAGCGCGATCCGCACGGTACTGACACGCGGGACGCCGGGCGAGACGTACAACGTCGGTGGCTGGAACGAGAAGCCGAATCTCGAAATCGTGCACACGGTTTGCGCTTTGCTCGACGAACTCAAGCCGGACCCGGCGGGCAGCTATGTGCGGCTGATTACCTATGTGACGGACCGCCCTGGTCACGACCGCCGCTACGCGATCGATGCGCGCAAGCTTGAGCGCGAACTGGGCTGGCGGCCCGCGGAAACTTTTGAGACCGGAATCCGCAAAACCGTGCAATGGTATCTCGACAATCAGACCTGGGTGCGCAATGTGCAGAGCGGCGCTTATCGCGATTGGGTTGCGAAAAACTACGCCGAACGCGAGCGTGCGCAATGAAAATTCTCCTTTTAGGCAAGGGCGGACAGGTCGGCTGGGAGTTGCAGCGTTCTTTGGCGTCGCTCGGCGAACTGATCGCGCTCGATTTCGATTCGACTGGGCTGTGCGGCGATTTCACGCGGCCGGAGGCGCTTGCCGACACCGTTCGCCAGGTGCGGCCCGATGTCATCGTCAATGCCGCCGCGCATACCGCCGTCGATAAAGCCGAAAGCGAGCCGGAACTTGCGCGCACGATCAATGCGCTTGCGCCGGCGGTATTGGCGCGCGAGGCCGCGGCGCTCGGCGCCTGGCTCATCCATTATTCGACCGATTACGTGTTCGACGGCGGCGGTTCGCGCCCCTGGTCGGAGAGCGATAAAACGGGGCCTCTCAGTGTTTATGGCGCGACCAAGCTCGAAGGCGAACAACGGATTGCCGAGACCGGCGTCAAGCATCTGATTTTCCGCACCAGTTGGGTGTATGCCGCGCGCGGCGGCAATTTCGCCAAAACGATGCTGCGCCTCGCGCATGAGCGCGAACGGCTGACCGTGATCGACGATCAGATCGGCGCGCCGACCGGAGCGGATCTGCTTGCCGATGTGACGGCTCACGCCTTGCGCGCCGCATGCGCCAGACCTGAATTGGCCGGGATGTACCATTTGGTCGCCGGCGGCGAGACTTCATGGCATGGCTATGCGAGTCACGTCATTGCTCAAGCGCGCAGTTTTGGCGAATCGTTCAAGGTGTCCGAAATCGCGCTCGTGCCGACGAGCGCGTTTCCCACTCCCGCAAAACGGCCGGCGAACTCGCGCATGAACACACGCAAACTGTGTGAAACCTTTGGAATCGTGTTGCCCGATTGGCGGCTCGGCGTCGATCGCATGCTGACCGAAGTCCTGGGCAAGTAAGAACCTGCTCAGAATTTGTCGCGAGAGCCCGTGACGCCACGAATTTGAAGCGCCTTCAGCGCCCATAAAGGTTTGTCTCGCTTGCGCTCGACTGTGGTCAGTGGGGCGAAGAGCAGCGCAGGAACCGGAGTTTATGAGTGATAAATGAGGATTCCGAGCAGCGCATGAGCCCCGATCACGGGCTCGCAGCAAAATTATGAACAGGTTCTAAAAGGAGTTTTGAATGAATACCCGTCGAGGCATCATCCTTGCAGGCGGTTCTGGAACGCGCCTGCATCCGGTCACGCTGGCGATCAGCAAACAGCTCATGCCGATCTATGACAAACCGATGATTTATTATCCCTTGTCGGCATTGCTGCTTGCTGGCATCCGCGAGATTCTAATCATCTCCACGCCGCAGGATACGCCGCGTTTCGAGCAACTGCTCGGCGATGGCGGCCAGTGGGGCATCGATCTTTCCTATGCCGTGCAGCCCAGCCCGGACGGGCTGGCGCAGGCTTTCATCATCGGCGCGGATTTCGTCGCCGACCGGCCTTCCGCCCTGGTGCTTGGGGACAACATATTTTATGGCCATGAGCTGCAGCGTCGCCTGCATGAAGCCGGACGGCGCACAAGCGGGGCGACAGTTTTTGCCTACCCCGTGCAGGACCCGGAACGTTATGGCGTGGTCGAGTTCAATGCGGCCGGGCATGCGGTCAGCCTGGAAGAAAAACCCACAGCGCCGAAGAGCCGCTATGCGGTGACGGGGCTTTATTTTTATGACCGATCGGTGGTGGAAATCGCGCGCAATTTGAAGCCTTCCGCGCGCGGCGAGTTGGAAATTACGGATTTGAACCGGGTCTATCTGGAGCGCGATCAGCTCAATGTGCAGATCATGGGGCGCGGCGATGCGTGGCTGGATACGGGAACGCACGCCAGCCTGCTTGAGGCAGCCCAATTCATTCAGACCTTGGAGACGCGACAGGGCTTGAAAATCTGTTGTCCGGAAGAAATCTGTTGGCGCCAGAAATGGATCGACGATGCACAAATGGCTGCCTTGGCGAAGCCTTTGGCGAAGAGTGGCTATGGACAATATCTGAGCCAACTTCTCGAGGGACACGTGTTTTAAATAAGGTGAGAACAGAAGTTTCTCATTTGCATATTCGGTAAAGGTAGTGCAAACGATGGCAAAAGGAATGATTCTGGCCGCGGGCCAGGGGACGCGGGTTCGGCCTTTGACCAAAAATATCCCGAAACCGATGATTCCGATTCTCGGCCGGCCGGTGATGGAATATTTGATTGAATATCTCGCTCACTATGGAATCCGCGAGATCATGGTCAACGTGGCGTTCAATCACTACAAGATCGAAAGCTACTTCGGCGATGGACACCGCTGGGGGGTCGAACTGGGTTACTCGTTTGAAGGCGTGCGCGACCAGGGCGACATCGTACCCAAGCCGATGGGCTCGGCGGGCGGGATGAAGCGGATTCAGGATCACGGCGGTTTCTTCGACGAAACGACGCTTGTGCTTTGCGGCGACGCCCTGGTCGATCTCGATATTCAGGCGGCCCTGGAAGAACATCGCGCCAAGGGGGCGATCGCAAGTGTCGTCGCGCTCGACGTGCCGCGCGATGCGGTCAACAACTACGGCATCGTTGTCGCGGATGAAAACGGCCGCATCGAATCGTTTCAGGAAAAACCGGCGCCCGCGGAAGCCAAATCCACTTTGGCCAGTACAGGCATCTATATTTTCGAACCCGAGGTGCTCGACTTTATCCCTTCGGGGAGGGTTTTCGACATTGGTTCGGAACTGTTCCCCCTGCTTGTTGAACGCAAGCTGCCGTTTTATGTGCAAAAACATGCGTTCCACTGGATCGACATCGGCCGCGTGACCGACTATTGGACGGTGTTGCAGCGTGTAATGCGTGGTGAAGTGGCAGGGATGAATGTGCCGGGCAAGGAGGTCAAGCCAGGCGTGTGGGTTGGGCTGAATACATCGATTGCATGGGATCGGGTCGATATTACCGGACCGGTTTATATCGGTTCAAATGTCCGCATCGACCCGGGCGTTGCGATCGTCGGCCCCGCCTGGATTGGACATGGCAGCCACATCCGTGCGCGCGCGAAGGTCATCCGCAGCATTCTGTTTGAATACACGCGGATTGGCGAAGGGATGAATTTTTCTGAAATGATCGTTTCGCCGCAATACTGCGTCGACCGCTCTGGAAATACGACTTATGTCGGCGATGATTGTTCTGCGCTGCGCTGGGGCGATGCGCGCGGCTAACTATAGTAAATCGCATAAAAATTTATACTTTGTCGACTTCGCCTTGACGTACTACTTGTACTGTCTGCGGCTCGTCTTCGCGTCTAAATTTCCATGCGATTCACTATAGATGTATAGATGAATTGAGTGATAAAAATGAAAATAATTCAAACGGCAATTCCAGAATTGCTGATTATTGAACCTCGGGTATTTGGCGATGCGCGCGGGTTTTTTATGGAAAGCTTTAATGCGCGCCAATTTCGGGAAAGCACTGGTTTGAACGTCGAATTCGTCCAGGACAACCATTCCCGTTCGGGGCGTGGTGTACTGAGGGGGCTGCATTATCAGATGCCGCACGCGCAAGGCAAACTCGTGCGGGTGACTGCGGGTTTGGTATTCGACGTCGCGGTGGATGTGCGGAAGTCCAGTCCTCATTTCGGCAAATGGGTTGGCGTGGAACTCAGCGGCGATAATCACAGGCAATTCTGGATTCCGCCCGGCTTTGCGCATGGTTTCGTTGTGCTCTCCGACTCCGCGGATTTTCTGTATAAAACGACGGACTACTACATGCCCGAGGTGGAGCATTGCATTCGCTGGGACGATCCCGTGCTGGGCATCGAATGGCCATTGGTGGGCATCGAACCGAAGGTGTCGGCGAAAGATGCGGCCGGAAAAAGCTTTGCCGAAGCGGCTTATTTCGATTGACCGGGAGTAGATCAAGATGATTCTGGTGACAGGCGGGGCGGGATATATCGGATCGCATACCTGCGTGGAGCTGACTACCGCTGGGCATGACATTGTCGTGCTCGATAACTTCTGCAATAGCCATCCCGAAGCGCTCGCGCGGGTCGAGCAAATCGTCGGCAAAAAAATTCCTTGCGTGCGCGGCGATATCCGCGATCGCGCCTTGCTCGCAAGCGTGCTGCGCGATTATCGCTGCGATGCGGTGATTCATTTTGCCGGCTTGAAGGCCGTCGGCGAATCGGTCGAAAAGCCGCTCGACTACTACGACAACAATGTAGTCGGCAGCCTGCGCTTGCTCGAAGCGATGCGTGACAGCAATGTGAAAACGCTCGTCTTCAGTTCATCGGCAACCGTGTATGGCGATCCGCAGCGGCTTCCATTGACCGAAGACCACCCACTTTCCGCGACCAACCCTTATGGCCGCACGAAGCTCGTGATCGAAGATATGCTGCGCGATCTTTCACACAGCGCGCCCGAATGGCGTATCGGCATCCTGCGTTACTTCAACCCGGTCGGCGCGCACGCCAGCGGAGCGATTGGCGAAGATCCGCAAGGCATACCGAATAATCTGATGCCTTATATCGCACAAGTCGCGATCGGACGCCGCGAATACCTCAATGTCTGGGGCAGCGATTATCCGACGCATGACGGCACCGGGGTGCGTGATTACATCCATGTCGTCGATCTGGCGCTCGGGCATGTCCGAGCGATCGAACGTTTGAGACGCGTCGCGGATAGTTTTACGGTAAACCTCGGCACAGGCCAGGGCTATAGCGTGCTCGACATGGTCAAAGCCTTCGAAAAAGGCAGCGGCCGGCCTGTGCCTTACCAACTTGCGGCGCGGCGCGCGGGCGATGTCGCGGCATGCTATGCCGATCCCCGCCTGGCGCGCGAGCTGCTTGGATGGACCGCGGAGCGCGGCCTGGATGCAATGTGCGCCGATACTTGGCGCTGGCAGCAGAAAAACCCGCAAGGCTTTATAACAAACTGAGTCATGCAATAGCGCACACGGCGCGCTGATTCGAATTCCTGATAGACACACAAGGCAATCAAATGACGATTCAACCCGTGATTCTTTCCGGCGGTTCCGGCACACGGCTTTGGCCAGCATCGCGCGAACGCTATCCGAAACAGCTCTTGCCGCTGGCGGGCTTGGACACGATGTTGCAGGCGACCGCCGCCCGGCTCGACGGATTCCCCGGCCAGGTCGCAGCGCAGATCATCGTTGTCAGCAATGAAGAATATCGTTTCGTTATTGCCGAGCAGTTGCGTCAACTGGGCAAGTCCGGGCGTATCGTGCTTGAGCCTGTCGGGCGCAATACCGCGCCCGCGCTGAGTTTGGCCGCGCTCGTCGCGAATGCGGGCAAGAGCGATCCGGTTTTGCTCGTGATGCCTGCCGATCATGTCATCACCGACCTGGAAGCATTTCAGGCCGCAATCATGGAAGGTGCGCGCCAGGCGGAACAAGGGGCCCTGGTAACTTTCGGCATCGTGCCGGATCGTCCTGAAACGGGTTATGGCTATATACGGGCCGGCGCTCCGGTCGACGATCAAGGCATGGCAAGAGCTTTGGACGCTTTCGTTGAAAAACCCGACGCGCCGACCGCCGCGCGTTATGTGAGTAGCGGCGAGTATCTGTGGAACAGCGGAATCTTCATGATGAAGGCTTCCGTATGGTTGGCCGCGCTTGAATCGCTCAAGCCTGGGATCGCTAAAGCGTGTCGTGCTTCGATTGCCGGCGCCAAGGACGATGGCGATTTCGTGCGCGTGGACAAAGCGAGCTTCGTAAACTGCGAATCGGATTCGATCGATTATGCCGTCATGGAAAAACTGGCGGCGAATCCCCAGCTCGGCCGTGGTGTCGTGGTGCCGATGAGTGCGGGCTGGTCCGATGTCGGCGCTTGGGATGCGCTGTGGCAAATCTGCGAGAAGGATGCTGCCGGCAATGTGGTGCGCGGCGAAGTGATGCTTGAGGATAGTTCCGACAGCATGGTCTTTGCCGAATCGCGGCTGGTTGCGGGAATCGGCCTGAAGGACATGATCGTGGTCGAGACCTCGGATGCCGTCATGGTGACCGACAAACGCCATACGCAAGACGTGAAGAAGATCGTCGCCCGGCTCAAGCATGAAGGGAAACCGCATGCGGTCAATCACCGCAAAGTGTATCGTCCCTGGGGCTGGTATGACTCGATTGATAGCGGCGAACGCTTTCAAGTCAAACGGATCGTCGTGAATCCGGGCGCGAAGCTAAGCTTGCAAATGCATTATCACCGCGCCGAGCACTGGATCGTTGTGAAGGGCACTGCGGAAGTGACAAACGGCGATCAGGTTTTCCTCCTGTCCGAAAATCAATCGACCTACATCCCGCTGGGGCACACGCACCGCCTTGCGAACCCTGGCAAGGTTCCGCTTGAAATCATTGAAGTCCAGTCGGGTTCCTATCTCGGCGAAGACGACATCGTGCGTTTTGAGGATACCTACGGACGCTGAGAGTCCTGTCCGATGTTCGGATAAGCACACATCTTCCGCAAATCACGATTTTTTTCCGAAGAACGTCCGATAGCTTCAGCCGTCGGACGTTTTTTCGTGTCCGCGCCCAACTTGTGGTCAGATCAGCGTAGTGGAATCACGATCGGCGGGATAGCGACGCCGATTGTGATCGCCGGGCTGCGCGAGTAGACCGGAGGGAAGGGCGTGTAATAGATCGGCACCGGCGGGTAATAGTAAGGCTCGCCATACACAATGGCCGGCGCACGCGGAACGATAATGTGATTACGCACAAAGACCGGACGATAGTGATGGCCCCGGTCGTGCCATGCGCGGCCGCCTGGGTCGGCCGAGGCGGCAGGCACGCTGGCCAGTCCAGCGACAGCGGTGATCAGACTCAGGCTTATTCGGGTCAGCATTTTCATTTTGAACTCCTTTCGCCTGGATACCACGATGGAGACGAACTCCACCCGGTTGGCAAATTCCAATCTAGGAGGAGGTCGGGTTACGTTCCGTCAGGATTTGAAAGTAAATGCTAACTTCCAGCGCTGCGGTGCAGGCCGTCAAGCACTGTGCGAAAGTGCAACAGGTGAGTCACCCCTACTTGAAAGTTGGGGCTTCCTCGCCACAAATTGGAGGCGCCTATGGCGCCAGTAATGCTTGTCTCGCTTGACCCTGCCATGAATGGCGGGGCTTGCGCTCAAAAATCTAGTTTTGCACGCGAACTTGTTTGGGTTCACTGCCCAATTTGGAGCCGCGGCTGGCGATTGCGGCATTGCGTTGTGCGGAAGTGGCGATATTGCGTAGTTGTTCGAGCGAAGCCGGCCGGCAGACTTCTTGGTAGAAACGATCGTCCAGGCTGCCCGGTTTGATCGGCACGGAAACAGGCGTGTCGATCTTTTCCTCACGGATCTCCACGCCATCGGCGTTGTCGTAGATACGTTTGACGGTGCTGAACGATTGCTGGCGGCAGTCGTAACGGTTGAGGGCGCGCAATGTTTTATAGCCGGCTGCGCCAGTTTCCGCATCGCTGAGTACCACGCGCGCCCACGCGACCTTTGTTCCGCTATCGGCGTTCAGGATACTCGAACGGTCGATTTCGAACAGACGCCCCTTTGTGCGTTCAAGCGTAACCCACTCTGCTGCGAAGGCGGGGAGTGAATAAAACGAGATCAGGATGCAAAGCATGCGCAGGACTGGCACGATCGATTTTCTGGCGCGGGCGGATATCTATGCTTTCGGCCTGGGTGCGGAATACTTGAACGCACAACGGCAATGGTGTTGCTGCCAGAACCGCAGATGCCCGCTGCGCGAGGCGCTGCATTCAAGCCGGTGTGATGGGACAATCGCGCTTTCCCGATTTTTTCTGAACTATGCCTATTCAATGGTTTCCTGGCCATATGAACTCGGCCCGTCGCAAGGCGGCCGAAACGCTCGCGCAAACCGATGTGGTGATCGAGGTGCTCGACGCCCGGATTCCCGAAGCCAGTTGCAATCCGATGATTCATGAATTGCGCGCGCAGCGGCAACGGCCGTGTTTGAAATTGCTCAACAAGGCGGATCTTGCCGATCCTGCCGTCACCGCGCAGTGGCTCGATTTCTACAGCCGCCAGAAAGACGTCAAGGCCGTTGCGCTGTCATGTAAAAAGCCGGCGGATGTCGCGCGTACCCCGGGCTTGGCGCAGGCGCTCGCGCCGCATCGGAACGACGGCACGAAGCCCTTGCGGATGTTGATCATGGGCATTCCGAATGTCGGCAAATCCACTTTGATGAATGCGCTTGCCAAGCGCAAAGTTGCTGCCGTTGGCGACGAACCGGCTGTCACCAAATCGCAGCAGCGCATCGACTTGAGCCCGCAGCAGATCGTCGTCGATACGCCAGGCATGCTGTGGCCGAAGATTGAACACGATAGCGATGGTTTCATGCTGGCGGCGAGCCATGCGGTTGGCACGAATGCGGTGATCGAAGAAGAGGTCGCCGCTTTCCTTGGCGGCATCCTGCTTGCGCGCTATCCCGAAGCGCTTGTACAGCGTTATAAGCTGGACCTTGCGGAGCTTGGCGATGGTCCCGCGCTTGTCGAGGCTGTTGCGCGGCGGCGCGGCTGCCTGGCCAAGGGCGGAGGCTTGGACCTTGAAAAAGCTGCGCTGATTTTGTTAACCGATTATCGTAGTGGTGCGCTTGGCCGGATCAGCCTTGAAACGCCGGCGAGCCGTGCCGAAATGCTTGCTGCGGCTAAAACAGTGCAGACAGAGGTAAATGAGGGTGATATTTGATCGCCGTTAGATGGATCGGCGCCCGAGCAGTTAGACTCATTACTTTTTATTTACAGATGGAGGTCAAGCCGATATGGCTGGAATTCTTGAGCTTCCCGATAACGATTGGTCTCCGGCAATTTCCAGTGAGGAGGCCGCATCGCGCACGCGCGCGCTCGAAGAAGGCGGTGTGCTTTTCTTCCCAAATCTCACCTTTGCGCTGTCGACGGTAGAGCGCGGTCTGATGCGGACGAATCTGGCCGACCCGCGGCGCAAGAACATCAGCTACGAGTCCGATAGCGGCAAGCTGCGCGGTGTCGTCGGCAGTGAGGCGGAAGTCGAGGCTACGCGCGAGATGATCGCGCGCTATCACAAACAGGCGACGAGTCTCGTCAGCGCGTTATTTCCCCACTATCGCGGTGTGTTGAGACATGCGCCGACGAGTCTGCGCCTGATGCGTGTCGAAACGCGCCAAACATCCTGGCGCAAGGACGACAGCCGCCTGCACTTCGATGCCTTTCCGTCCCGGCCGACCTATGGCGAGCGGATCCTGCGCGTGTTTGCAAATCTGTCGCCGCAGGGCGAGCCGCGTGTCTGGCGCGTCGGCGAAGCATTCGAAGATGTGGCGACGCGCATGCTGCCCAGAATCAAACCGATGTGGCCAGGCGAAGCTGCGCTGCTGAATATGCTGTATGTCACTAAGCGTCCGCGTACCCGCTACGATCACATCATGCTGGGCCTGCACGATGCCATGAAGCATGATATGGACTACCAAAAAAACTGCCCGCAGGAAACCAAAGCCTTTCCCGCGGGCTGCACTTGGGTGTGTTTCGCGGACCAGGTGCCGCACGCCGTCATGGCGGGGCAGTACATGATGGAGCAAACCTATTTTCTCGACGCGGAGAATATGGTTGCCCCGGAGCTTTCTCCGCTGAAAGTGCTCGAACGCCTGACCGGCCGCCAGCTCGTGGCGTGACTAAAGCGATTTCGATTTAATTCTGTACAGCGGCGGGCGGCAAAATGCCGCCCCTACAATCTGTTTGTAAATCCAATCTCATGAAAAATAAAAATGATACGTAGGGGCGGCATCCTGCCGCCCGCAACCGAAATCGTGCATGATCCGTATGCATTTGAACCAAAATTGCTCTAGCGCCGGCCCTGTTGTTCATGGCGGAGCTGCTTGTCGGTTCAATTCAATTTGAATTTGAGCTGAGCGCCCACATAGCCCGCGTAATCACGAATATTCGGTAGTGCGACCAGATTGAGTCCGACCGACCCTATTTCGATGCTCGCCATTGGTAAAGCGACAACCGGCGTCCAGTAGCCGGATGCGAGCCCGAAGAAAACGCCGAGTCGCACCGCGCCGAAATCCAATGGCTCCCAACGCGCGCCGGCGTAGAACGTATCGCGGTCGTAGCTATTGCGGTAATAACCGGCCATATAGCTCAGGGGGACCAGCGTATCGCGCCGCTCCCAGCCGGCACCTGGATTATCGCCACGGTACTCGTCCCGGTCGCGGAAATGATACGCAGCGCCGGATACGACGAGCCAATCGGCCGCGGGCGCATTGCCGCAGGCCAGCCCGAGCGCGAATAAGGGAAGAAGTCGATAGGCTTTCATGATGTCTGGGTTTTGGTCACGGGCCGAACTCGAATAAGAAAGAGCGCCGTTCAGGCGCTCTTTTTTGATACTTGGCTTAAGCTGCTTTCTTTGAGTTTTTGTCGATCCGCACTTTTACGTAGCTGCCCGGCGCATCTTCGATGACTTTCAGCTTGCCTTGCACCGGATCGCGCGCGGGGACTTTTTCGTCATTGAAGCTGGTGACCCAGGTTTGCCAATCATTCCACCACGAGCCGGGGTGTTGCGTGGCCTTGGCGAGCCAGGCGTCCGCGCTTTCCGGCAAGGTCTTGGCGTCGTTGGTCCGGTAGCCATATTTGTTGGCGGACGGCGGATTGACGATGCCGGCGATGTGGCCGGAGCCGCCAAGTACGAAGCGCACCGGGCCGCCGAAGTTGCGCGCGCCGATGTAAGTGGTTTTCCACGGCGCGATATGGTCCTCGATCGTCGAGATGAAGTAGCAGGGAATCTTGATCTTCGACAGGTCGATCGGCGTGTCGAGGAATGCCAGCGCGCCCGGCTGCACGAGCTTGTTCGCCATATACATGTTGCGCAGGTAGAAGCTGTGCATCTTGGCCGGCATGCGTGTGGAGTCGGAGTTCCAGTAGAGCAGGTCGAACGGGAACGGGTCCTTGCCCATCAGATAGTTGTTGATGACAAAGGACCAGATCAGGTCGTTAGCGCGCAGCAGGTTGAAAGTGTTCGACATTTCGCTGCCGTCCAGATAGCCGTGCTCGGACATCTTTTTCTCAAGACTTGAGACTTGGCCTTCGTCGATGAACACGCCGAGCTCTCCGGGTTCGGAAAAATCGGTCAGCGCAGCGAAGAAGGTGGCGCTGACGATGCGTTTGTCCTTCTTGGCCGCCAGGTAGGCGAGCGTGATGGCGAGCAGCGTGCCGCCGAGGCAGTAGGCGGCGGCATTGATTTCTTTCTCGCCGGTTTGTGCTTCGATCGCATCGAGAGCGGCGAGCGTGCCTTCTTGCAGATAATCGTCAAAACCTTTTTGGGCAAGGTGTGCATCGGGGTTGACCCAGGAGATGACGAAAACGGAATGCCCTTGATCGGTGGCCCACTTGATCAGCGAGTTCTTCTCGCGCAGGTCGAGGATGTAATACTTGTTGATCCACGGCGGCACGATCAAGAGCGGGCGCTTGAAAGTATCGGTCGTCGTCGGCGTGTATTGGATCAATTGAATCAGATCGTTCTGGAAAACGATCTTGCCGGGAGTCGTGGCGACATTTTTGCCCAGCTCGAAAGCGCTGGTGTCGGTCATGCGAATCTTGAGCTGACCATTGCCTTCTTCGATGTCGCGTAGCAGGTTGTTGAAGCCGCGCAAAAGGTTCTGGCCACCGCTGCGCATGGTTTCACGGAAAACTTCGGGGTTGGTCAGCGCGAAGTTCGTCGGCGAGAGGGCGTCGATGTACTGACGGGTGAAAAAGTCGACTTTCTTGCGCGAGTTTTCGTCGAGACCTTCTACGCTGTTCACGGCATCGTGAATATGGCGCGCGGAAATCAGATACGTTTGTTTGATGAAATCGAAGAGGAAGTCGTTGTTCCATTCTTCGTCGCGGAAGCGTTTGTCATCCTTTGCGGGCATGGCGACCGGGGCGGTCGGTAGGCCCATGAAGTGCATCGTCGCGTTTTGCCATAGCGAGAGATAGTCTCGCACGAGGCTCATCTGGGTTTGCGCGAGGCGATAAGGGTTGGCGAGGAGTTTCCCCGTCATATCCATGAAGGCTTGCGCAATGCCGAGTTCGTCTTCGAACGGCGTGACACCGCGGCTCATCTGCCGCTGCACGTGCTCGGAGATCAGCTTGGATGAGCGCTCGGCGACTTCGGCGTAAATTTTGCAAAGTTCCTGCGGGTCGGGAAATTCGGGGTTCGGATTGGTGGTTTCTGCGGCCATTATCAATGTGCTCCTTTTATAGGTACTGTGGTATCAGAACCTGTTCATAATCTTACTGCGAGGCTGTGATCGGGGCTCATGCGCTGCTCGGAATCCTCATTTATCACTCATAAACTCCGGTTCCTGCGCTGCTCTTCGCCCCGCTGACCGCCTCTCGC
>WQYQ01000014.1 GCA_009781175.1 Betaproteobacteria bacterium | reverse complement strand
TTGAGTCGATCGGAGTGTGGGTCAGGTCGCCCGGAACGCTCTACGGCACCAGAGCTTTCCTGAAAGCCTGCGTTGAAAAGCGCAAACGATCCGGAAACATCTGGCGCCCATATTCTTACTGTCAGCATGAAGCGGCACGAGCGGCTGAGCGGATCGAAGCCGCTCTCGGCCAGCGCCGCCAGTTGCATCTTGCCGTCGCGGTCGGTGAAGTAGGTGAACATGAAGAAGCTCAGCCAGTCCGGCGTGCGTTCGTTGAACGCGCCGAGAATGCGCGGGTTGTCCTGCTGGCCGCTGCGGCGCTCCAGCAGCGCTTCGGCCTCTTCGCGGCCGTCCTTGCCGAAGTATTTCACCAGCAGGTAAACCATCGCCCACAGGTGGCGGCCTTCCTCCACGTTCACCTGAAACAGGTTGCGCATGTCGTACAGGCTCGGAGCCGTCTTGCCCAGATAGCGTTGCTGCTCGACCGATGCCGGCTCCGTGTCACCCTGCACGACGATCAAACGCTTGAGCAGCGCACGGTATTCGCCTGGCACTTCCTGCCATGCGGGTTCGCCCTTGTGCTTGCCGCACGGGATCGTCCGACCGTCGACCTTCGGCGCGAGCAGGATGCCCCAGCGGTACTCAGGCATCTTCACATGGCCAAACTTGGCCCAGCCGGTCGGGTCCACCCCAACGGCGGTGCGCAGATAGACATCGGCGTTCTGGAAGCCATCAGGCCCCATGTCTTTCCACCATTCCAGAAAATTCGGGTGCCACTGTTCCAGCGCGCGCTGTAGTTGCTTGTCCGAATCCAGATCCACGTTATTCGGGATTGAATCGTTGTAACTGACTTCCACGAAGTGATCGTTGCTGATCGCTTCGGCGGCTTCTGTCAGGGTGTCGTTTTCGCTCATTGATGTCTCCTTGGTAAGGGCTTGTGAATGCAGGCAAATTCGTCTGTCACAGGCAATAGGAACGTCTCGGACTGCATTGGCGGCTGAATCTGGAGCCGTCATTAACCCTCGTGCAGCGGGTTACCTGCCGGCGCATGTTTTGCAGATTTCAGTAGGCACATTCGCGTAACATTTATAGTGCAAATTAATGCATACGTCCACTTATATAAGCATGATAATGCTTATTTTATTTGCAGTGAATTAATTTTTGTTTTGGTGAGCATGAAAAGGCTGCTTAGAAATCTGCAAAATAATTCACTATTCAGGCTCTTCAGCTCCTCGCTGCGTGTGAAGTGCCAGAGAGAGTGGCGTGCATATCCCGCCCAGTGATATACGCATCGACGCATGACACCGCTGGCAGGGGGAGCGCCTGGCTTGATGCAGCTGTCTGGTGCGCGGTGTAGAAGCGGAGGCGTTACTTCTTTTGCACGCTGTCAGCGCCAGCCTGCGCATGAATGAAGCGCACCGCCGCTTCGATCAGCACCCCGGGTTGATCCCTATGCGGGGAATGGCCGCAAGCGGGGAGTTCCAGCAGTTGTGTGCCCGACACCCGGCGCGCAATGCCCCTGATCTGTTCCAGCGTCCCGTACTCGTCGTCCAGCCCCTGGACGGCCAACACCGGGCACGAAACGGTGCCGATCTCTTCTTCTATGCTCCAGTCTTTGAACGGCGGATGCAGCCAGATCCGGTTCCAGCCCCAGAACGGCGAGTCCGGATCGGCGTGGTACTTACCGAGCCGTTGCGGCAAATCGGTCGTTTCGTAAGCCACGCGCACCTTCTCGATGCTGGCGACGGTGAGATCCTCGACGAAGATATGCGGCGCAAGCACGATCGCGCCCGCGACCGGGTAGCGCGCCGCATACAGCAGCGCAATCGAAGCGCCATCGCTGTGCCCGACAAGCCACGGCGGTGTGGAAATGTCCAGCGCCTTCAGCAGCGCGGGCAGGACCTCATGCGCCTGGCGATGCATGAAGTCGACGTCCCAGATTTCGTCGGCTTCGCGCAGCGTGCTCTGACCATAGGCAGGCCGGGAATAGACCAGCCCGCGCATGCCGGCGGCCGCACAGAGCCGCGCCGGAAAATCACGCCACATCGCGCGCGAGCCGAGACCCTCGTGCAGAAAAATGAGCGGCGCCCCGTCGCCGCTGCCGATCCATTGATACTCGATCGAAACGCGGCGCCCGCGCCAATCGATCTCGACGAATTCGACGGTCATGAGTGGGCCTTTTCGATGTCGCGCAGCTTGTAGCGCTGGATCTTGCCGGTGGCCGTCTTCGGCAGCTCGGCGACAAACTTGATCTGGCGCGGATACTTGTACGGCGCGAGCTTGTCTTTCACGAACGCTTTCAGTTCGGCATCGCTCGCGTCGTGGTCGGGTTTGAGCACGACGAACGCCTTGGTCTTGACCAGGCCTTCGGCGTCCTGCACGCCGATTACCGCCGCTTCGAGCACGGCTGGGTGCTGCACCAGCGACGCCTCCACTTCGAACGGACTCACCCAGATGCCGCTGACCTTCAACATGTCATCACTGCGTCCGGCGTAGGTGTAAGTGCCATCCGGGTTTTGAATGTATTTGTCGCCGCTCCGGGTCCAGCCGCCCTGGAACGTGTCACGGGTTTTCTGCTGGTTGTTCCAGTACATGATTGCGGCGCTGGGGCCGTGGATGTACAGCTCGCCGGGTTCACCATCGGGCACCGGGCCGCCGTTTTCGCCGCGCAGCGCGATCTCGTAGCCGGGCACGGGCCATCCGGTGGTGCCGTAGTGCACCTTGCCGGGCAGGTTGGACAGGAAGATGTGCAGCATTTCGGTCGAGCCAATGCCGTCGACGATGTCAACGCCGAAGTGCGCCTTCCAGCGCTCGCCGATTTCAGCCGGCAACGCTTCGCCCGCCGACGACGCCATGCGCAGTGCGACCCGCTCACGTGCCGGCAGCGCCGGCGACGCGAGCATTCCGGCGAAGCCCGTGGGTGCGCCGAAGAACACTGTCGGGCGGGGCATGCCCGTCAAGCGGTTGAAGGTGGCTTCAGGCGTCGGGCGTTCATCCATCAGCACGACGGTTGCGCCAACGCTCAGCGGAAAGGTCAGCGCGTTACCCAGCCCATACGCGAAAAACAGTTTTGCGGCGCTGAAGCACACGTCCTGGTCGGTCAGGCCGAGGATGCGCTTGCCATACAGTTCGCAGGTCCAGTAAGGATTGGACTGCGAATGCACGGTGCCTTTGGGCCGGCCGGTCGAGCCGGACGAATACAGCCAGAATGCGGGATCATCGCGGCTCGTGGAGGCCGGGCGCAGCGCGGGCGCCTGAGCTTCGACGAACGCGTCGAAGCTGAGTTCACCGAAGTCCAGCGGCGCGATCGGCCGCGACACGATGACCTTGTGCACTTCATGGTCCGAGCGGGTCAGCGCGGCTTTGAGCGCGGGCAGGACCGCGCCGGACACCAGCACCGCCTGTGAGCGCGAGTGTTCGAGCATGTACGCGTAGTCGTCGGCGGTCAGCAGCGTGTTGACGGCCACCGGTACGATCCCGGCATAGATTGCGCCGAGGAACGCCACCGGCCAGTCGACGGTATCCTGCATCAGCAACAGCACGCGCTCCTCGCGCTTGATGCCGAGGTGACGCAAGCCGGCCGCGAGGCGCCGCACGCGTTCATCGAGCGCGCCGTAGGTCAACGTGGATGTCCCGTCGACGAACGCCAGTTTGCTGGTTCGCGCGGCGTTGGCGGCCAACAGGTGCTGCGCGATATTGAAGGTTTCAGGTGGCGGGTCTACGTCAGGCGGCGAGTTTAGCGGCATCGCGCTCACGGCTGTCTCCTATCATGTTGGATTGTAAAAATTCGCGGAGGGATCGTTCAGGGCCGCACGGCTGTCGTCGGCCAGCCTGCTTCGGGCAGGCTGGCCGGGACCCGCGTTGCGGGTATCGGCGCCGCGATGGATTGCGCGCCCCCACTGGCGAGTCAAACGACATATATGCCGCAATGGATAGATTTGTCGGTGCGTGACGCGCGCCGGATGTGCGTGAGAGCTGTCTGCGACATCGCTGGTGCGTGCGTCACGCCCGCCGCGCTAGATCGTCTTCAGTACGCCGGGCGCGGCCTGAATGGCGGCGCGGCGGTGATAGAAGTTCAGGGCCCGCAAGCCACCGAGTTCCTCGCCCCCGCCGGCACGGCCAGGACCGCCGTGCAGCGATTGCGGCATCACGTTGCCGTGGCCGCTGTGCACGGCTGCGGCCTCCGGGCTGATCACATGAACCCGGCCATGGCTTTCGGCCAGTTCGAGCGCGGCATTGCCCAGCGCGGCAGCATCGCTGCCGTAGAGGGAGACCACCAGCGAGCCCCGGCCCCGGCGCACCAGCGTCAACGCGTGCGCGGTGTCGCGGTACGGCATCAGCGTCGCGACCGGGCCGAACACCTCATGGTCGTGAATGCTGTCGGCGGAATCGGTCGAACGCGTTCCGAGCAGCGTCGGGCCGATGCAGCACGAGACGTCGGGATCGGCATCGACGAGTGCGTGCGTATCGCCGTCATGCAGAACCTCGGCATGCTGCTTCAAATATGCGAGACCTTCGCGGACGGCGGCCAGTTGCGCACGGCTGACCAGCGCGCCCATGCGGACCGATTCGTTGCGCGGGTTGCCGACGACGGTTTTCGCGAGACGCCCGGAAATGGCTTCGGCGGCGGCATCGAAGACCGCCTCAGGGACGAAGATGCGCCGGATCGCGGTGCATTTCTGTCCGGACTTCACCGTCATCTCGCGCGCGACTTCCTTGATGAGCGCGTCGAACGACGGCGTACCCGGAGCTTCGCCGGGCAGCAGCAGCGCCGAGTTCAGGCTGTCGGCCTCGATGTTTACGCGCACCGAGCGTTCGGCGGCCGCCGGGTGACGCCGGATCGTGGCGGCGGTGTCCGCGCTGCCGGTAAACGACAGCACGTCGAAATGCCCGAGCGCATCCAACAATCCGGCACTGCCGCCGCAGACGACTGACAGCGCGCCCGCGGGCAGCACGCCCGCATCCACGACATCCTTGACCATTCGCTGCGTCAGCCATGCGGTGGATGTCGCCGGTTTGACCACGACCGGGACGCCCGACAGCAGCGCGGGCGCCGCCTTTTCCCACAGGCCCCACGCCGGGAAATTGAACGCGTTGATGAAGAGCGCAAGTCCGCGCACGCTCACCTGCACATGTTGACTCTGGAACAGGCCATCCTTCGCAAGACTCGCGGCCGCGCCGTCGAGCAGATAGCGCCTGTCGCCGAGCGACTGGCCGAGTTTTGCGTAGGTGCCGAGCGTGTAGATCGCGCCATCGATGTCGACGGCCGAGTCGTTCTTGACGGTCCCGCTGTTGGCGGTCGCGATGTCGAAGTACGCGTCGCGGTTGGCCTGTAGCACCTTGGCGATGGCCGCGAGCATTTCGCTGCGCTGCGGGTAGGTCAGTTCACGCAACGCCGCGCCGCCGCGTTCGCGGGCGAATGCGAAGCCGCCGATGAGGTCGAGCCCGCTTGCGTCGACACGCGCCAGTTCGTCGCCGAGAACCGGATCATAAAGCGCGGTACCGGTGCCACGGCCGATCGTCCATTGGCCGCCCAGAAAGTTCGAAAGGATTTCAGTCATGTGAAGTGCTCAGTCATGTGAAGTGAACTGGATTTGCCCTTGAGGCAGGAGGTAGAGGACGAGCGCGCGGCCGCCGGTCACGGTCGGCGGATGGGCGCTGCCGGGTGGGTAGACGAGCCAGCCAGCCGGATGGCCATCAAAGCGGGCGTCGGCGTCCAGTGGCATGATCAGATCGATCTCGCCCGTCGGATGCACATGATGTGGACCTGCGATGTCGGTCATGTCGACAACGTCGACCGAAAAGCCATGCAGGTCGTCGGCCGGTTTGAAAATGCGGCCATAGCGGATGCCACTGCCTTCGCGCTTGCACAGCCAGCCGTCCCTGACACCGGCTTCGCAACTGGTTTTCAATGCAAGATAGGTCGCACTGCCGCGCCCGTGTTCGGCATTGAGCCAACCGTCAAGGTCGGCATCGAGCGGTCGGTTGGCGATCTGCACGATGAGTGCCGCGATCTGGGCGCGCAAGGTCTCGGGAGTAATGTTGTCTTGCATGATCTCTTCCATGATCTGATGAGTAATAACGGTCCTCACTGCCGATCCGCCTTGCGACCGATTCGGCGATGCATTATTGTGCGTCCACACACCTTAAGCTCCTACCTCATATCATGTCAAGCACTATATTGCATGTTTCCGAGATGACCCCGGCTGAAAACGCTCCGCACGGTGCGGCTCAAACCACGCACCCGTTTCTGGCGGGGCTCGGTGATCGGGTCAGAGCGCTGCGTTCCCGGCGCGGCATGACGCGCAAGGCGCTGTCGTTGGCAGCGGATGTCAGCGAGCGGCATCTCGCCAACCTGGAATATGGGGTCGGCAACGCGTCGATCCTGGTCCTGCTACAGGTCGCGCAAGCGCTGCAATGTCCTCTGGTCGAACTGCTGGGCGATGTGACGACCAGCTCGCCCGAATGGCTGCTGATTCGCGAGCTGCTTGAACAGTGTGACGAGCCGACGTTGCGGCGCGTGCGCATTGCGGTCGGCGAACTGCTGGGCACCGGCGGCGCACATGGCGAAGGCGCAAGTGAGCGCAGTTCGCGCATCGCGCTGGTCGGCTTGCGCGGCGCGGGAAAGTCGACGCTCGGCGCGATGCTGGCCGAGGATCTCGACTTTCCGTTCGTCGAACTGTCGCGCGAGATCGAAAAGTTCGCCGGTTGCAGCGTCAGCGAGATCCAGGGGCTGTACGGGCAAAACGCGTATCGCCGCTACGAGCGCCGCGCGCTGGAAGAGGCGATCCAGATCTATCCCGAGGCGGTGATCGCGACGCCGGGCGGCATCGTCAGCGATCCGGCCACGTTCAATCTACTACTCGCACACTGCACGACAATATGGTTGCAGGCGACGCCGGAGGACCACATGCAGCGCGTCGTCGCGCAGGGCGACATGCGGCCGATGCGCGCGAGCACCGAGGCGATGGAGGATCTGAAGAACATCCTCGCCGGCCGGGCGGCGTTCTATTCGAAGGCCGAGATTGCGTTGAACACCAGTGAGGGAACGCTGGAGACGGTTTTTGAGAATCTGAGGAAACTGGTGCGCAAGGCACTCGCGAAGGAGTGCTAAAACGATGATGCATAAAAATGCATGATTCGCTTGACGCGTCTCCGTAGTGGCAATATTATGCATGAACTTGGATGCCACTATCTGGAGCTAGCGTGACTGAAAACCCTCGCGTCGATTACCAAACAAACCCGTCCCAATACAAACACTGGAAGCTGAGCTTCGAGGGCCCGGTGGCCACGCTGGCCGCCGACTTCGACGAAAACGGCGGCCTGCGCCCGGGCTATAAGCTCAAACTCAACAGCTATGACCTCGGCGTGGACATCGAGCTGAACGATGCCGTCAACCGCATCCGCTTCGAACATCCGGAGGTGCGCACCGTCGTGCTTACCAGCGCGAAGGAAAAGGTGTTCTGTTCGGGCGCGAACATCTTCATGCTGGGTGTCAGCAGCCACGCATGGAAGGTGAACTTCTGCAAGTTCACGAATGAAACGCGCAACGGCCTTGAGGATTCGTCGAGCCACTCCGGCCTGAAATTCCTCGCGGCGGTCAACGGTGCATGCGCCGGCGGCGGCTATGAGCTGGCGCTCGCGTGCGACGAGATCCTGCTCGTCGACGACCGCTCGTCGTCGGTGTCGCTGCCGGAGGTACCGCTGCTCGGCGTGCTGCCCGGCACCGGCGGCCTGACACGCGTGACCGACAAGCGCCACGTGCGCCATGACCTCGCCGACATCTTCTGTACCACCAGCGAAGGCGTGCGCGGCCAGAAGGCGAAGGATTGGCGTCTGGTCGATGACATCGTGAAGCCCGCGCAGTTCGCGGCCAGGGTGCGGGAGCGCGCGCTGGAGCTGGCGCAACAGAGCGACCGGCCGGCCGATGGGCATGGCGTCGCGCTGGTGCCGCTCACCCGCACGATCGAAGCGGATGCGCTGCGCTACGACCACGTGACGGTGGAAATCGACCGTGCGCGCCGCACGGCCACCTTCACGGTGAAAGCGCCGCAAGGCACGCAGCCGCAGAGCATCGCCGAAATCGAGGCCGCAGGAGCCGCGTGGTATCCGCTGGCGATGGCGCGCGACCTGGAAGACGCGATCCTGTCGATGCGCACCAACGAACTCGACATCGGCACTTGGCTGATCAAGACAGCCGGCGACGCCGCGGCCGTGCTCGCGCTGGACAAGGTGCTCGCGCAGCATCAGAACCACTGGCTCGTGCGCGAGACCATCGGCCTCTTGCGCCGCACGTTCAGCCGTCTCGATGTCAGCAGCCGCAGCCTGATCGCGCTGATCGAGCCGGGTTCGTGCTTCGCGGGCTCCCTGCTGGAGTTGGCGCTAGCCTGCGATCGCAGCTACATGCTGGTGCAACTGGACAACACTGCAAGCAATCCGGAAATTACGCTCGACGAACTGAATTTCGGGACCTGGCCGATGGCTACCGGCCAGAGCCGTCTGGGGCGCCGTTTCTACGACGAGGCTCCCGCGCTCGATGCCGTGCGCGCGAAGCTCGGCGTCGCGCTCGACGGTAATGCGGCACTCGCGCTGGGTCTCGTAACCAGCAGCCCGGACGATATCGACTGGGCCGACGAGACCCGCATCGCGATCGAAGAGCGCGCCGCGATGAGTCCCGATGCGCTGACCAGCATGGAGGCCAATCTGCGCTTCAACGGCGTGGAGAACATGGTCACGCGGGTGTTCGGCCGACTGACCGCGTGGCAGAACTGGATCTTCCAGCGTCCGAATGCCGTGGGTGAAAAGGGTGCGCTGAAGGTCTACGGCAAGGGTGACAAGGCGGCCTTTGACTGGAACCGCGTCTAAGCAACGATGGCCGGCCGTGACGGCTGGCCTTTTTTGTTCTGTCGTGCGTGATTCGTAAGCCGATCCAGCCAGGGAACCGAGATGAGCATCAACTACAGCGAGAAAATTCCCAACAACGTCAATCTGAGCGATGACCGCGCATTGCAGCGCGCGCTCGAACAGTGGCAGCCGAATTTCCTGTCATGGTGGGACGACATGGGGCCGGAAGGCAGCCAGAGTTTCGACGTCTACCTGCGCACCGCGGTCAGCGTCGATCCGCAGGGCTGGGCGCAGTTCGGCCACGTAAAGATGCCGGATTACCGCTGGGGGATCTTCCTGAATCCCGCTGAAGCCGGCCGCAAGATTCATTTCGGCGACCATATCGGCGAGAACGCATGGCAGGATGTCCCGGGCGAATACCGGGCTAACCTGCGCCGCATCATCGTCACGCAGGGCGATACCGAGCCGGCCTCGGTCGAGCAGCAGCGCCACCTCGGGCTGACCTGCCCGAGCCTGTACGACCTGCGCAACCTGTTCCAGGTGAACGTCGAGGAAGGCCGCCATCTCTGGGCCATGGTTTATCTGCTACACAAGCACTTCGGCCGCGACGGCCGCGAGGAAGGCGAGGCGCTGTTAGAGCGCCGTAGCGGCAACCAGAACAACCCGCGCATCTTGCAAGCATTCAACGAGAAGACGCCGGACTGGCTGTCGTTCTTCATGTTCACGTATTTCACCGACCGCGACGGCAAGTTCCAGCTCTGCGCGCTGGCCGAGAGTGCGTTCAACCCGCTGGCGCGCACGACGAAGTTCATGCTGACCGAAGAGGCGCACCACATGTTCGTCGGCGAGAGCGGGGTGTCGCGCGTCGTCCAGCGCACCTGCCAGGTGATGAACGACCTGAAAACCGACGATCCGAAGAAACTGCGCGAAGCGGGCGTGATCGACCTGCCGACCATCCAGCGCTACCTGAATTTCCACTTCTCCGTGACGATCCGCCGACGAATCGAGCAATGCCGCCACGTTCTATTCGACGGGCCTCAAAGGCCGCTTCGAGGAAGGCAAGCGCAGCGACGACCATCAGTTGCGCGGTCAGACCCACAAGGTGTTGCACGTGTCGAACGGCCGGCTGGTCGAGAAGGATGTGCCGATGCTCAATGCGCTCAACGAGGTGCTGCGCGACGACTACATCAAGGATTCGATCTCGGGCGTCGAACGCTGGAACAAAGTCATCGAAAAGGCCGGTATCCCGTTCCGTCTGAAGGTGCCGCACAAGGCGTTCCATCGCAACATCGGCGCGCTGGCCGGCGTGAAGGTATCGCCGGAAGGCGAAGTGCTGAGCAACGAGCAGTGGCTGGCCAACGTCGATGCGTGGCTGCCCAGCGATGCCGACCGCGCGTTCGTCTCCAGCCTGATGGGCCGCGTTGTCGAGCCCGGCAAATTCGCGAACTGGATTGCGCCGCCGGTGATGGGCATCAACCGCCAGCCGGTGAATTTCGAATACGTGCGCTTCAACCGAGGCTGACATGAACTGACGGGCGGCGCGAGCCGCCCGCGCCTCGCCCCGGCCGCTGCGTCAGCGTCCGCCGTGCCAGGCCACAAACCGCAGGAGACCCCACGATGGACATGGCCGACGTCACCGTCATCAAGCAGCACCTGATCGACCCCGAGATCTGCATCCGCTGCAACACCTGTGAAGCCATTTGCCCTGTCGCCGCCATCACGCATGACAGCCGCAACTATGTGGTCGATGCCGACAAGTGCAATCTGTGCATGGACTGCATCTCGCCGTGCCCGACCGGCAGCATCGACAACTGGCGCACGATGCCGCGCACGCGCGCATACAGTGTCACCGAACAGTTCGGCTGGGACGAGTTGCCGCTCGAACTGACGGCCGACGAACTGGCCGCCGCGGGCGTCGCCGCCGATGCGGCGCCGGCCGTCGAGCCGGTGGCGCCTAGCCTGCCCGCCGCGGCCAGCGACGACGAGCCGTTCCAGAGCGCGCAGTATGGCGCCACGATCGCACCGTGGAGCGCCGCGCATCCGTACACGAACCTGTATGGCGCGAAGGCCGCCGAGAAATCGATCACCGCCACCGTGACCGGTAATGTTCGGGTTACCGAAATGGGTAAGGATTACGACACGCATCACATCGTGCTGGATTTCGGCACGATGCCGTTCCCGGTGCTCGAAGGCCAGAGCATCGGCATCGTCCCGCCGGGTACGGACGCTTCCGGCAAGGCGCACCATGCGCGCCAGTACAGCATCGCCAGCCCGCGCAACGGCGAGCGGCGCGGTTACAACAACCTGTCGCTGACGATCAAGCGCGTGCTGGAGGATCACCAGGGCCGCCCGGTGCGTGGCGTGGCCAGCAACTACATGTGTGACCTCAACGTCGGCGACAAGGTACAGGTGATCGGGCCGTTTGGCGCGAGCTTCCTCATGCCCAACCACCCGAAGAGCCACATCGTGATGATCTGCACCGGCACCGGCTCGGCGCCGATGCGTGCGATGACCGAATGGCGTCGCCGGCTGCGGGCGTCCGGCAAGTTCGAAGGCGGCAAGCTGATGCTGTTCTTCGGCGCACGCACCAAGGAAGAGTTGCCGTACTTCGGTCCGTTGCAGAATCTGCCGAAAGACTTCATCGACATCAACTTCGCGTTCAGCCGCATGCCCGGCGCGCCGAAGCGCTATGTGCAAGACCTGATGCGCGAACGCGCGGCGGACCTTGCCGCATTGCAGGCGGATCCGAACGCGTATTTCTACGTCTGCGGCCTGAAGGCGATGGAAGAGGGCGTCGTGCTGGCGTTGAAGGAAATCGCGGTGCAGGCCGGCCTCGACTGGGACCGGATCAGCGCAGAACTCAAGCGCACCGGCAGGCTTCATCTTGAGACGTACTGAGAGCGATCGGGCGTTGTGCCGACGGGATACGCAGGATGCGAGGAGATGGGTAGTGGGCACATCTGAATGGAATGTGGGGCCGAACCTGAGGGTGGAGTTCGGTTCCGACGGGGTCGCGGAGCTGATCTTCGGCCCCGACGGCGAGATGCCGTATGCCGACGCCGCAAGTCATGCCGGGCTGGTGTCGATCTGGCAGCGTCTGGAAGAAACGCCCGGTGTGCGCTGCATCCTCGTCCGCAGCGTGGGACGCGGGTTTTGCGCGGGTGGCACGCCGGACGTCGTGCAGTCGATGCTCGATAGCGACGCGGCGCGGTTGCGAGTGATGCGCGAGGCGCGCGGCATCGTTCAGGGCATGATCGACTGCGACCTGCCGATCGTCTCGGCGATCAACGGCGCGGCGGTTGGTGTTGGCGCCGCCGTGGCGTTGCTGGCCGATGTGTCTGTTGCGGGGCACCGCGCGAAGATCATCGATGGACATACGAAGCTCGGAGTCGCGGCGGGCGACCATGCCGCCGTGATCTGGCCGTTGCTGTGCGGGATGGCGCGCGCGAAGTACCACCTGATGATGTGCAACAGCATTGACGGCATCGAGGCCGAGCGCATCGGTCTTGTCAGTGTCGCGGTGCCGGACGACGAACTCGACTCCCGCGCCCGCGCGATCGCGCAGCACCTGGCGGCGGGCAGCCCCACCGCGCTGGCATCGACGAAGCGTTCGCTGAACCATTGGCTGCGCGCCGCGTGGCCGGCATTTGAGCATTCACTGGCGCTGGAGATTATCGGCTTCAGCGGTCAGGACGCACGCGAGGGCTTCGCCGCGCTGAACGAAAAGCGTGCGCCGCACTTCGGAGTTAGCGGATGAAGTTCGCGGATTTCTATCCGGGGCAGGTCATCCATGCCGGTCCCTATCGTGTCGGCGAGGACGAGATCATCTCGTTCGCGCGCGCCTACGACCGGCAGTGGTTCCATACCGATGCGCAGGCCGCCGCCGAGGGTCCGTTCGGAGGACTGATCGCGAGCGGCTGGCACACCTGCGCGATCGCGATGAGCCTTGTCTCCGATACCGCGCTGCACCAGTCGGAATCCTATGCGTCGCCCGGCATCGAGCAGATTCACTGGCCGCATCCGGTGCGGCCCGGCGACGAGTTGTCTCTGACCGCTACTATTCTCGACGTGCGGCGTTCTGCGACGAAGCCGGATCTCGGCATTCTGCGCTGGCACTGGCAACTGCATAACCAGAATGCCGCCGAGGTTCTCGATCTCGTCGCCACCAGTCTCTTCGACATGAAGCAGGCGAAGCGTCTACATCTACAGTAAAGTCCGCAACATCAAATGCCAGGACTAAACACTTTAGTAACGCTTCAGTTTGTCCACGCGCAGTGCAAGCCGATCCAGCGTGTCGCGCAATTCAGCAATATCGCCGCTGAATTGACTCAGTTCGTCGCGGGAAGGCGTCAACTGCGCTTCTTCGACCGCGTATTCATGCAGGTTCGCGCGGAACTTGTCCGCCGTCTGCCGCATCCAGGCCGCAGCCGTAACCGCAGTGCTGTGCACCCGGTGGGCGAGCGGGTCGCCGAGGACTTTGGCCAGATCTTCCTCGGCATCCCAACGCAGATTGCGCAACACAAAGCCGAGGGCTTCGGCAAACGCGGCGTCGCCGGCAATGCGCAGCTCGCCGAATACGGCTTGCGGCCCGGCGGGCAGGCGGGTCCACACGTCGCCCGGCAAGTCGATCTGTACGGCGGGATTTTCCGGGACGGGCGCGGCAAGCAATCCGCCGTCCGCGCCGATTTGGATGCCCAAAGCAAGGCTGCCAACGCCGACCCGCGCAGTCCGCTCCGCGAAGGGCCGCAGGCGCTCAAGCGCCCAGGTATTGCGCTGCAACAGCGCTTCGAGCAAGCGCGCGAATACGCGTGACGGCAAGACTTCCCCCGCCGCGCCGGGCTTGAGCTTCACTGCAATTGCTCGATGCCGGACAGAATCCAGCCGCGGCTGCCGTCGGCCGGTTTGGTGAGGTGCCAGACCTCATCGAACGCCGCCGGCGGGCTCGCCAGGTCTTCGCGTAGCAGGCCGTGGAAACGCACGCTCGCCACATAACGGTTGGTTTCCTTGCTGACGTCGAGCAATTCGGCGTTGAGCGCAACGACATCGGTTTTATCGCTGCGGCCGTTGCGTGCATCGATATCCAACTTCAGCTCGGCAAACATTTCGGGCGAGGTGAATTCGCGGATGTCGTCGAGGTTGCCGGCATCGTGTGCGGCCTGCATGCGGATGAAGTTGACCTTTGCCGTGCGGATGAAGCCTTCGACATCGAAATCGGCAGGCACGTTGCCGCTACTGCCGAGCGCGCCGCCGCTCGCCGCGCCGGCGCCGCTCAAAGCTTCGGAGGCCGGACCATAGGACGCACCTGCGCCCGCATATTGCATTGAGTTTTGCGGCTGCGCGCCGCCACGCTGCATGCGGCGGATCAGCACCCAGACGACGAACATCGCCAGCACGGCCAACAGGATACCGGCAAATTCAGCGCCAATCCCGAAGTGGGACAGCAGCGCGGCAAGGCCGATGCCGGCGGCGAGCCCGGCCAGCGGCCCCGCCCATTTCCGCCAACCCGTTGCGGCGGGGGCCGGCTGTTGCGGGCCTGCCGCTGGCCGAGCGGCCGCTGAAGGCTGTTGCGCTTGCTGTGGCGTGGCATTGGAGCGAGCCGGCTGAGTGACTGGAGTGCGCTGCATTCCGATCGAGCGTCCTCCGCCTAAACGTTTTGCTTCAGCCTCGCTTGCGAGGAGCGCAAAGCCTAAAAAGATAGCGAAAAAAGCCAACAGGAAACGTTTCATACCAAGCACTCTCAATAAATAAGAAGACATTTAACCTAGATGGGGGTTGTATGCGAAAGTTCAAGCCGTTGCTTGGGCAGAGAAATCAGGCCCCAAAATTTCTCAGGCCATCCAGGTTCAGCACGGTCAGACCGCCGTATTCGACCCTCAATAAGCCGGCTTGCTCGAGAATTTTGAGCGCCTGATTGACGCGTTGCCGCGAAACGCCAGCCAAGTAGCCGATTTCCTCTTGGGAAATCTGGAGCCTCACGCCGCTTCCGGGATAAAGCACCGGATTGAACAACGCGGCCAGACTGCGCGCAACACGGCCTTCCGGATCGAGCAGACGATCGTATTCGAGCATGCCGACGAATTGGCCCAGGCGCTCGTTGAGTTGGGTGAGCAAAAATCGGTTGAAGGGAATACTCGTATCGACCAGCCACATGAAGGTTGCACGCGGCATAAATGCGATATGGCTGTCGCGCAGCGCGATGACATCGTATTTGCGCGTCTCGCCTTTGAGCAGCGAGCCTTCGCCGAACCAGCCGCCGTTCGGCACGCCGGCGAAGGTCGTGGAGCGGCCATCGACCGAGAGCACGTTGATCTTGACCAAGCCATCGACGACTCCAGCCCAATGATCGACCGGGCTGCCTTTGTGCGCGACTGAAGTTCCGGCGGCAAAGTAACGCAGCTGGACCTCTTTCTCCACGCGGGAGCGCTGTACGTCCGTCAGTCCTTGCGCCCAGAGGCTTTCACGCAGCAGGTCGGCCAAAGTCGTCATTTCAAAATCGTCCGTAGCGTTATTTTGTCCGCATGGTGACAGCAAAGCATAAGGCTGCTTGGCTATGGTACAACCTGAGCAAGATCACGACACGCGGGCAAAGACCGGCGTGCGAACGGGACAAACAAAGGAGGATTCTGGCATAGAACGCGCAGTCCGCGTCTGTACCGGAATGCTTACCGTTGAAGCGGTAAGCGGGGGTAAAGAGGTTCAGTATGCCCAATTCGTCGTTGGGGTTGGATACGTTTCCGCGCTGACTGCCGCACCATTTGCTCGGCTTTTCCGCATGCCATATGTGGGATACTCCGTGAGCGGGGCGAGCGGGCGCAAAAGCTTTCGCGAGGTCAAGCATTACCGGCGCCGCAAGCACTGGTTGTCTTGATCGAGCCGGAGTCTGGCTTATCATCGGGCATCTCGACCCTGGGTGAAACGGAAACGTTCAATGCCTGATTCGCGCGTTGTTCTCATCACCGGAGCGGCTCGTCGCGTGGGCGCGGCCATCGCAAGGCAGTTGCATACGCGGGGTTGCCGTATCGCGCTGCACTATCGCGGCTCGAAAGCGGCAGCACATGCGCTAGCGGAATCGCTAAACGCGGCACGGGCCGGCTCGGTTCTCACGGTGCAAGCTGATTTGCTCGATGCGGGTGCTTTGCCTGAGCTCGTTGAAACCGTGGC
The DNA here is from genome assembly GCA_009781175.1 of Betaproteobacteria bacterium. Classification (GTDB taxonomy): domain Bacteria; phylum Pseudomonadota; class Gammaproteobacteria; order Burkholderiales; family Rhodocyclaceae; genus Niveibacterium. The sequence continues at coordinate 77,556 of WQYQ01000014.1, read as the reverse complement.
CACATATTTCGGGCAGCTCGACGGTCTGGTGAACAACGCCTCCAGTTTTTTCCCCACGCCGCTCGGCCAGATCGACGAAGCGGAATGGACGGATTTGATCGGCTCGAATCTCAAGGCGCCGCTGTTTCTCGCGCAAGCGGCCGCCCCTCATCTGTGCGCCGCGCAAGGCGGGATCGTGAATATCGTTGATATCCATGCCGAACGCCCGCTGCCGGGCTACGCGCTCTATTCCACCGCGAAAGCCGGTTTGCTCGGGCTGACACGCTCCTTAGCGATCGAGCTTGCGCCGCGAGTGAGGGTCAATGGTGTCGCGCCAGGCGTGATCGAATGGCCCGAGGACGGCCAGTTCTCCGCGGTCGAACGGGAGACGATCGTTGACCATACCTTGCTCAAACGCATGGGGTCGCCGCAGGACATCGCACTCGCGGTCGCCTTCTTGCTGCTCGACGCACCTTATATCACCGGCCAGATTCTCGCGGTGGACGGCGGGCGCAGCATTCATCTTTGAATCAGCGCTACGGATTTCTCCGCAGTCCAGGTGATTCGTATCGAGTGAGGTTTTCTGCCCTAAGGCTGGATGTATTGGTTCTTTTTGTCAGGCAGTATAATTTTCCGATTCCTATAAAAATTCAGTGCCGTGGATAGCCAAGTTGATCGTTATGACGCAGAAAATCCGGAGTTTTCGAACACCTTTTTGCGTCTGAAAAAATTCCTCGAACGCCAGGTCGGCAAGGCGATTGCCGACTTCAATATGATCGAGGACGGCGATGTGGTCATGGTGTGCTGTTCCGGCGGCAAGGATTCCTATTCCCTGCTCTCGATCCTGCTTGCATTACGCGCGCGCGCGCCGATCGATTTCCGTATCGTCGCGATGAATCTCGACCAGAAGCAACCGGGCTTTCCGGAGCATGTGCTGCCTGCTTATTTTGAAAAGCTCGGGATCGAGCACCGGATTGTCACGGAGGACACTTACTCGATCGTCAAATCCAAGATTCCCGAGGGAAAAACGACTTGTTCGCTATGTTCACGTTTGCGCCGCGGCATCATTTACCGTGTCGCGCACGAAATCGGCGCGACCAAGATCGCGCTCGGGCATCATCGCGACGATATGCTTGAAACCCTGTTCCTCAATATGTTCTTCGGCGGGCAGATCAAATCGATGCCACCGAAACTCTGTAGCGACGATGGCCAGAATATCGTGATCCGGCCTCTGGCTTACTGTAGCGAACGCGATCTGGAGCGTTTCGCGCGTGCCATGGAATACCCGATTATTCCGTGCAACTTATGCGGTTCGCAGGAAACCGCACAGCGCAAACAGGTCAAAGCGATGTTGAGGGAGTGGGAGCAGCAGCATCCGGGGCGGATCGAATCGCTCGCGACCGCGCTGACGCATATCGTGCCCTCGCATTTGCAGGATCATTCCCTCTTCGATTTTAAAAATTTGCAGCGCGATACGCCGGTTGGAGAGGGCGATATTGCTTTCGATACAGCGGAAACATCACAAAAACCGCATTTGGTGCCGCTGGAGGGCATTGTTCGCAAGCAGAACGTGATAGTTTCCAGTCTGCATAAAGCGATATAAACGCTATCCTAAAAGTGCATGTTTTAGATTGAAAGACGAGCCAAGAGCCAAGATGTCGACGCTTCCCGAACTAAATTGTGTGCTATTCGCCGAAATACTGGGTAACCAGCGGTTGTCCGAGAAGCTTGGGGATGCCGAAGCACAGCGGGCGCTCGATCGGGCTCGGAACCGGATCATGCGTTCGGTCGAAAGTTATCGCGGTCGTTCCTTGCTTGATCAAGCGCATCGGCTGATTGCGGTCTTCAAGCGTGCGGATGATGCCGTGCAAGCGGCGGCGGATATGCAAGATAAAGTGCATCGCTTGCCACCGGTTTCTGGCATTAACCTGGGTCTGAAAATCGGCTTGCATTGCGGCGATTTGCGCACCGGCAGCGATGAGCCGGGCGGTTCGGCCGTCGAGCTTGCCGGTCGTCTGGCCGGGTTGGCGCATCCTGGACAGGCCTTGTTGACCGGCGAGGTCGCGCTGCATTTGACGGAGAGCGTGCGCTCTCTCGCGGCGGCCGTCATGGACCGCAGTTTCCGGCATGAAGGCATCGAGATTCCGTTGTTCGAACTTTTTTCGCAGGACGGCCCCGAAGCGGCCATGCCCGATAGCTCGCTTGAGGAGAGCGAGGCCAGGATCCGTCTCATCTTGCATCACCGCGGCAGCGCACATGTCGTAACCGAAGCGCGCCCGATTCTGTTGATGGGGCGCGAGGAAGGCAACGACATCATGGTGCTCGACCGTCGCGCTTCGCGGCACCATGCGCGGATCGAATGGCGGGGCGGCCGGTTCTATCTGATCGACCAAAGCACGAACGGCACGTTCGTTCTGCCGAATACTGAGATCGAAATCAGCTTGAAACGCGAGGAGTATCCCTTACCCGATAACGGCAAGATCGGTTGTGGTTTTTCCCTTGAGGAAGACAGCCAGAATGAAGCCGTGAGGTTTGAGGTGCGCCGGCAGGACTGATCTTTATAGTGAATCGCATAAGAATTTATACTTTGTCGACTTCGCCTTGCCGTACCACTGTACTGTCGGCGGCTCGTCTTCGCGTCTAAATTCTTATGCGACTCACTATAAAATAAAAAGACAGAAACAACACAGGCCGCTTTTGCGGCCTGTGTTGTTTTCGGGGTTAGCTTGCAGCGTCTGCCTACTTGCGTAATTGCCGGCTGTAGTCGTGCACCGTTTCGACGAGTGCGGCGACATTGTCGGGCGGCGTGAATTGCGAAATACCATGCCCCAGGTTGAAGACATGCCCCGGATGTGGACCGAACCCATCGAGTACGCGCCGAGCCTCGGACGCGACCGATTGCGGCGTGCCAAATAAGGAGGATGGGTCGAGATTGCCCTGCAGAGCGACCTTGCCGCCGATCCGGCCGCGCGCAGCGGCGATATCCGTGCTCCAATCCAAGCCGACCGCATCGCAGCCGCAGTCTGCAATCGCCTCCAGCCACTGGCCGCCGCCTTTGGTGAAGACAATCACGGGGATGCGTTGTCCTTCGTGCTGCCGCTTTAATCCGGCAATCACGCGCGCCATGTAAGCCAGGGAAAACTCGCGATAGGCGTGCGGCGTAAGCGTGCCGCCCCAAGTATCGAAAATCTGCACAGCTTGGGCGCCGGCTTCGATTTGCGCATTCAGGTAGCGGGTGACCGCTTCGGCCGTGACATGCAAGATGTGGTGCAGCAGATCCGGCCGCGCATAAAGCATTTGCTTGAGATAACGGAAATCCGATGAGCCACCGCCTTCGACCATATAACAGGCGAGTGTGAATGGGCTGCCGGAAAAGCCGATCAGCGGCACCGTGTTGTCGAGTGCGCGGCGGATTTCGGCCACCGCATCGATCACATAGCGCAGGTGATCGTACGGGTCCGGCACGCTCAGATTGCGGATCGCCCATTCCTCGCGCAGAGGGCGCTCGAAACGCGGTCCTTCGCCTTCCGAAAAGTAGAGCCCCAGCCCCATTGCATCGGGCACCGTAAGAATGTCGGAAAACAGGATCGCGGCATCGAGCGGGAAACGGGCCAAGGGTTGCAGCGTGACTTCGGTTGCCAAGGCTGGACTTTTGCACAGCGCCAGAAAACTGCCCGCGCGTTTGCGCGTTTCACAGTATTCGGGCAGATAACGGCCTGCTTGGCGCATCAGCCAAAGCGGTGTGTAATCGGTCGGTTCGCGCAGCAAGGCGCGTAGAAAACTGTCATTCTTAGGACGAAGCATGGCAGGCAGGGTCGGTCGCAAAACTCGAATTCTAACCCGTCGGTTGCCCCCGCTTACAGGCGCCGCAGAAGTAAAGTCGCAAGCAGTGAAAGCAGAATCGTCATCCCGAGCGCAACGCGAATTTCGCGGCCGGCAAAACGCAGGCGGAGATCGCCGGACAGTCCGCCAGGGAAACGCTTTCTTAGTGTGGGATCAAACCAGGCCGCGACAATCGCGAGAAGAACAATAACCACCAGCCACTTGATCATGTCGCTTGCCGCAGGGAACTGTTTTGCATGAAAACGCTAGAATGATCTATGGTCGCGAAAATACCGTCATGACAGGAGACATGAAATGATCGAACTCTACACATGGGGCACACCCAATGGACACAAGATTTCCATCATGCTCGAAGAATGCGGCTTGGAATACCGCGCACATCCGGTCAATATCAGCGCCGGCGAACAATTCAAGCCTGAATTCCTGGCGCTGAACCCGAATAACAAAATTCCTGTCATTGTCGATTCCGACGGGCCCGATGGCAAACCGATCACCTTGTCCGAGTCGGGCGCAATTCTAATTTATCTAGCGGGAAAAACCGGGCGTTTTTTGCCTGCCGCAGTTTCGCAGCGCTATGAGGCGCTGCAATGGCTGATGTTCCAGATGGCCTCGGTCGGCCCAATGCTCGGCCAGGCGCATCACTTCCTGCGTTTCGCGTCGGAAAAAGTGCCTTATGCGATCAAGCGTTACAGCGAAGAGGCGCGGCGCATTTATGGCGTGCTCGACGGCCGGCTGGCGCAGCATGCGTATCTCGCCGGCAATGAATACAGCATTGCCGATATCGCGACCTATCCCTGGATCGATCGGCACGACTATCAGGAAATCGGGTTGGCGGACTTCCCCAATGTTCAGCGCTGGTACGCAACAATCGGCACACGGCCTAGCGTACAGCGCGGAATGAAGGTGCCCGTATGAGCGCGCCGCTGGAGTCCACTCTCGAACTGATTTCAGTGCGTGCGGAAAACCGGACGCATAGCACGCCTTTGCTGTTTGTGCACGGCGCCTATGCGGGCGCCTGGTGCTGGGCGGAACATTTCTTGCCCTGGTTTGCCGCGCAGGGTTGGGATGCGTATGCCATGTCACTCTCCGGTCATGGCGAGAGTCCCGGGGCCGAATATCTCGACACCTTGTCGATCGATGACTATGTGTCCGATCTGCGCGTAACGCTTGCTTCGTTTGCGCAGCCGCCGGTCGTCATCGGCCACTCGATGGGCGGTTTTGTCGTACAGAAATATCTCGATGATCATGATTTGCCTGGTGCAATCCTGCTCTGCTCCGTGCCGCCGGCAGGTCTGGCGGGCTCGGCGCTCGGCCTCGCATTGCAGCGGCCGGGCCTGTTGGTCGACCTGACGCGCATTGCTGGCGGTTCAAACATCAGTTCGCAGACATTGGTCAAGGCGATGTTCCATCAACCGCTGCCCGAACTATTGCTTGAGCGCTATTTCAGCCGCTTCCGCCGTGAATCCCAGCGCGCGGTGTGGGACATGTTGGGCTTCAACCTTCCTCGCATCCGGCGCGATCACTGCAAGGAGGTCATGGTTTTGGGCGCACATGAAGATTCATTGATCTCTGAAGCCGCGGTGCGTTGGACCGCCGCGGCCTGGGGCGTTAAACCCGTGATGGCGCCCGACATGGGTCATGGTGTCATGCTGGAGACAGGTTGGCGCGCGATTGCGCAAACTTTGGAGGATTGGCTGGCGCCGCGGTTTCGCTAAAGAAGTGCTGCGCCATCGCGGCGTGAAAGCTTTTTGTCGTTGGCGCATCCCGTGATCGGTGATGGGAGGTTTGCGAATAATCGTCGACTGCAATAAAAAATACCTACCTTTTCCCTCCGAAAATGTTTTTAACTCTATGTGCGCCGTGAACGGTTATTTTCGGCAGCCTGGAGGAAGGGAAAAATAATGAAAGAAACGTCGACAGAGAATTCGCCCGAGGAATTTGGCCCGTTTGCCGAAGAGGTACTTAATGCCGGCCATTTACCGCAGGCATTGCTCGAACAACTGGAACCGCGGAAGAAAGGCCGTTCCGTATCCGAGCAAGCGCAGGCCGAGGCTCCCAACCCTGAAGATTTTCTTGCCCAAATCTACCGTAGCCAGGAATAAGAGCCACTCTACGCTGGTCCACTCAGGCTCAAAAGCCAAATCCGGCTTTTGAGCTTACAGCTTGTAGCCGCGATGCAGCGCAACGGCGCCGGCGGCAAGCTTGAAGTACTGAACGCGGCCCAGTCCCGCATTGCGCATCATCTCGGCCAAGGTCTCCTGGTCCGGATGCATCCGGATCGATTCCGCCAGATAACGGTAGCTATCCGCATCGTGCGCGACTTTCTGCCCCATCCAAGGCAGCAGTTTGAACGAGTAGAAATCGTAGGCGGGAGCGAGCGGCGCCCAGATCTTCGAGAACTCCAGCACCAGCAATCGGCCGCCGGGACGCAGCACGCGCCGCATTTCGGCAAGCGCGTGGTCTTTATGCGTCATATTGCGCAAACCGAAAGCCACGCTGACGAGATCGAAGCTGTTATCGGCGAACGGGAGTTTTTCCGCGTCGCATTGCGCGGTCGGCAGATTGATTCCCTTGTCGAGCAGGCGGTCGCGGCCGACACTGAGCATCGCGTGGTTGATATCGGTCAGCCAGACCTGCCCGTCCGGCCCGACGCGTTGCGCGAAGGCGCGTGACAAATCCGCGGTGCCACCCGCGACATCCAAAACGCGTTCGCCCGGGCGCACTGCGGCAATTTCGACCGTGAACTTCTTCCATAACCGGTGCATGCCAAAGGACATCAAATCGTTCATGATGTCGTACTTTCGGGCGACCGAATCGAATACACCCGCAACGCGCTGGGCCTTTTCGGATTCCGCGACGGTTTCGTAGCCGAAGTGAGTGGTTTTGTCGTTCATTTGGTCCTCAATGATGTCCGCAATGGCCGGAGCCGCATCCGCCCGTTGGGGCCGCCCTTGGGGTTTCCTCATCGCGGCTCGCGCCTTCCGCTGCAAGGCGGCGCAAGTATTCGGCCCACAGCGCTTCTTGTTGTTCGCCGAGCAGGTAAAGGTAATCCCAGGAATAAAGCCCGCTGTCGTGGCCATCGCTGAATACCAGTTTCAGCGCGTAGTTGCCGACAGGCTCAAGCGCGGTGATAGCGACTTCCCGTTTGCCCGTCTGTAAAATCTCCTGGCCGACGCCGTGGCCGCGCACTTCCGCCGAGGGCGAGTAAACCCGCAAAAACTCGCACGGCAGCATGAAATGGGAACCGTCGGAAAAGGCGATTTCCAACTGCCGGGAACGCTGATGCAGACGGATGTCGGTGGGCGTGGGGGTATCGCGATCTAGGCCGGGCATGGCAGCACTGTATGGATGCGGAGAGCCGATTTTACCCCAAGCGCTTCGCCCTGCTGCCGGACTCTCGCGACAGATTCTGAACAGGTTTCGAGGCTTAGCAGATCAGCCGCTTGACGCAACCCCGCCAGTACCACGCCAGCGCGATCACTCCGCATACGAGGTTGAGGCTGGGTAAGAGTGCGACAGGAACCGCATATTTGCGGAATGCATGCCGGTGCAAAGCGCGCCGGCTGACGAACCATGTCGTCATGAAAAGAAACGGATAAGTCCACAACGCCGCGCCGACGACCAGCAAGGCGGGGTCGCCGACATTCTCCGTTCTTTGGAACATGGATATTCCACCAGCCAATACGAACGGCCATCCCAGCGTCAGAATGGCAAAAAAACTATTGATGGCAGAAACCATCTCACGCCGGAATCGTGAGTGCCGCCTGAATCCGCCCATGATAGAAAGACTTCCACTCGATTGATTTTCAATAATTTTAATCGTTGGTAGTCAAACCAATTTGATGTTTGTATCAATGCCTATGAAATATTTGGGAAGACTGGCGTTGAATTCTTCACATCCGTCAGCGAATTAAAAATCCGCCGGCGGCGCGATCATTTCCGCGTAATCGTAAAGCGCGCCCAGAATTGCCTCGCCGCGTTCGTCGGCGGTTTCCGACAGCGTATCGATGCGGTCGAAGAACGCGCTCAGCGAACGTGTACCGCCGGCACCGTGGTGCAATTGTGCAACCCGATGCGTTTCCCAGCGCTTCTTCTCGGTTTCGGAAAGCGTCGCGGGGAAATTGCGGGCGCGGTAGCGGAACAATAATTCTTCGAGCCGCGCATCGGTAAAGCTGACACGTTCGGCGGCGAGCGCCGTGGGCGAGAGCGTGCGCAACTGATTCAATAAACGCCGGTCGCCGTTGCCGATAAAGCCGCCGTAAAGATCCTCATCGACATCGAGACGCTGCTCAGCCTGTGGGCGAGCGAAAACTTCGCGCCAAAGAGGAACCAGATTTGGGCCGCGGCGTATCGCGTCGACATGCCCCAATGCGCGCGTCAGGTCGACGCCCCATTTTTCGGCCATCTCCGGTGTCAGCGTTCTGAGGCTTGCAATCACGATCGGCGATTTGTTGACGTGAATCGTCTTGATCGGCAGACGTGTCGTGCCTTCGGGTAAATCGGCTGCGCGTGTAAACATGCGCTCGCGCACGGCGGCCGCATCGAGCGCAAACAATTCGGCTGGATCGTGCGCGAGATCCCAGACGATGATTTCATTCTTGTTCGTCGGATGCGCGCCGAGTGGCATCACGATCGTGATACAGCCGCGCTCGGGACCGTACATGCCCGATATGTGCAGGATGGGGCGCGGCGTTTCCGGTGAGATTTCGGCCAGAACGGCATCTTTTTTCCGCAGCTTCAGGCAGAAGTCCCACAGCCGCGGCTGTTTCGATTTGAGCAAGCGCGCGAGCGCGATCGTCGCGCGCACATCGGAAAGCGCGTCGTGCGCAGTTTCGTGCGCGAGCCCATTCGCCGCGCTGAGGTGTTCGAGCTTGAACGACGCGCGCCCATCTTCATACGTCGGCCATTCGATGCCTTCGGGCCGCAAGGCATAGGTGCAGCGCACGATATCGAGCAAATCCCAGCGGCCGCATTCGTTCTGCCATTCGCGCGCATACGGATCGATCAGGCTGCGCCAGAAAAGGTGCCGCGTTACCTCATCGTCGAAGCGAATCGTGTTGTAGCCGACGCCGATTGTGCCCGGTGCGGCAAGCTCACGCTCGATTGCCGCCGCGAACGCATGCTCCGGCACGCCCTGCGCGAGGCAGGTCTGCGGCAGGATGCCGGTCAGGAGGCAGCTTTCGGGATCGGGCAGGTAATCGGGTGCGGGCTGGCAGTATTGCATCAGCGACGCGCCGATTTCGTTCAACTCCGCGTCGGTCCGAATGCCCGCAAACTGGGCCGGGCGATCGCGGCGGGGCAGGGTTCCAAAGGTTTCGTAGTCGTGCCAGTAGAAAGAGAGGGAGGCCATTTAATGCGCATACGGTGGCAGGGAACTCGCCATTCTACTTGGGCATTCAGTAAGCGCGCCCGTTTGTTCCGGCAAAGATCCAGGTCATGCCAAAATGGCAGCCCTGTTTATCTGGATAGGCCGATGAATTTTCTTGCCCATGCCTATCTTGCCGGACCGGACACGGCGATTCAGCTTGGCGGTCTGATCGGAGATTTCGTCAAAGGCCCTCTGCCGGCAGGCTTGCCCAAGAATGTAGCCGCCGGAGTGAAGCTGCATCGCCGCATCGACAGTTTTGCCGATGCGCATCCGGCCTTCCTGCGCAGCCGTAGCCGGATAAGCGCAGCGCGCAGACGCGTTGCCGGCATCATGGTCGATCTGTTCTACGATCATTTTCTGGCCTTGCGCTGGACCGAGTTTGCGCCGGACAGCTTGCAGGCCCGGACAGGCGCACTCTACGCGCTGATGCATGAACATATGGAACTCTTACCGCCGCGTTTGCAGGAAATTCTGCCCAGGATGAGCGACGCCGATTGGTTCGGTTCATATGCTTCGTCCGCCGCGATTGCCGCGACGATAGACCGTATGGCGCGCCATCGGCTTTCGCGCCCGGCCCTGCTCGAAGGCGGCGGGGAGGAGTTATTGGTCAGCTACGCGGGTTTCGAAGCCGATTTCCGCGCTTTTTTGCCCGACGCTTTGGCTTTCAGCGGGGAATGGCTCGCGCAGCACAGATTCTGAACAGGTTCTCAGAACCTGTTCAGAATCTGTCGCGAGAGGCTGTCAGCGGGGCGAAGAGCAGCGCAGGAACCGCAGTTTATAAGTGATAAATGAGGATTCCGAGCAGCGCATGAGCCCCGATCACAGCCTCGCAGCAAGATTATGAGCAGGTTCTCAGAGCGGCTCTACGGAGTGCTGCATGGCGTCGCCGAGGTGCACAAGCGCGGCAACCCGGCGCAGCAATTCCCGGTCGTTCCAGGGTTTTTGGAACAGGCCGTAAATACCCTCGCAGGCATGTACGCGAGCCTGAAGCTCTTCGTGGCCAGTGATTGCGATGATGGGCAGGTTTTCCGTTTCGAGCGAACCATGTACCGCTGCGATCAAACCAAAGCCATCCATTTCCGGCATTTCCAGATCGGTGATCAGAAGGTTGAAACGATTCTTGAGCAGTTTAACTTCCGCCTGCAAACCGTTTTCAGCCACAGTGACCTGATAGCCTGCGGATTCGAGAAGTCTGCGCAATTTCACGCGCACCACGGCGGAATCGTCGACGACGAGCACATGCGGTTTTCCCGATTTAAGCGCATCGGCTTCAAACTCTGGCTCCCGCGGCGGCGGGGTGGGCTGCTTGGGTTCCTTGGGGGTCGGCGCAAGCGGGTTAAGCACCAAGAAAACGAAGGCCAAACCCATCAACAGAACGACAACATAGGCATAACTGGAAAACTCATTCTGGAAAAAACCGCTCCAGCCTGGCCAAAGATTCGAAAACCATCCACTCATCATCTTCTCTCTACACACTCACATGCCATACAGGTGTTACCTGGATGTGTATGATCGATTATCGTAGTTTTAACGCGAATTATCAGTTTGATGCTACCCGCGGTTGATACAAGGTGGGTTTGTGGATTTCGCGATCATTAATAAAACAACAACAGTCCGGCTGCCTGACCGATGCCATTGAGGAGGTTTACGGCCGGCGATGAGCAAAGTTTTGGGGAGTTTTTATGTCGGACTATGTTTTTCCGCTACGCGGAGAATATATCGAACTGCATAACTTGTTGAAGCTGTTGGCAATTGCGCCTTCGGGCGGCGCGGCGAAATCGATGGTGGCCGAAGGGGCTGTGATGGTCGATGGTGAAATCGAAACGCGTAAGGCGCGCAAGCTGCGGGCGGACTGCGTCGTGCGAGTTGGCGCCGATGAAATTCGAATCGTGCGCGAGGAGAGCGCATAAAAGCCGACAAGCCGGAACTGCGTCGAGACTCCGGTGTGTCGGCTTGCTGTGACGGGCAGTGTTTTTACTTGTCGACGAAAGCGCGCTCGATCACATAGTCGCCCGCCTCGCCCGTGCGTTTGCTGATTTTGAATCCGCGGCGGTCGAGCAGATCACAGGTGTCTTTAAGCATTGCGGAGCTGCCGCAGATCATGCCGCGGTCGACGGCCGGATCGAACGGCGGCATGCCGATATCTTCAAACAGCTTGCCCGATTCCACGAGATCCGTAATACGGCCGCGGTTCCGATAGGGTTCGCGCGTTACGGTCGGGTAGTAGATGAGTTGATTGGCAATCATCTCGCCAAGATACTCGTGCTGCGGGAGTTCCTTGGTAATGTAATCGTGATACGCCAGCTCGCTAACGGTGCGGACGCCGTGCAGCAGGATGACTTTTTCGAATTTTTCGTAGGTCTCGAAATCGCGGATGATGCTCATGAACGGAGCCAGGCCCGTGCCAGTCGCGAACAGGTAGAGATTCTTGCCCGGCAGCAGATCGGTGATCACAAGCGTTCCGGTCGGCTTGCGGCTGATGAGAATGTCATCGCCCACCCGCAGATGTTGCAGGCGTGAGGTCAGCGGGCCGTTGGCCACCTTGATGCTGAGGAATTCGAGGGTTTCCTCGTAATTCGCGCTGGCGATCGAGTAAGCGCGCACGAGCGGTTTACCTTCGACTTCAAGGCCGATCATGACGAAGTGACCGTTCTCGAAGCGCAGTGCCTGATCGCGTGTGGTGGTAAAGGAAAACAGAGTATCGTTCCAGTGGTGAACGGTGAGAACCTTTTCGGTGCCGAAAGCAGCCATTTCAGAGCGGAATCAATGAGTTGAAATCGGCTCGCATTCTACCGCTGCGGCGCAGCAATAGGCGCGATATAAATCTAACGGTTTGGAATATGAATTTGAGCCTTTATTCCTTTACGGCGAATTAGACTCGGCAACGCAAGCACGCGTTCCCAGTCCTTCTCTGGGCTGGGGCGAGGATGCGAACAATCTTCCGATCCAGATCGCGAGCGTTCGGAATGAGAAACCCAATGCCGTTTCGAGCTACCGGAGCGCTCAATTTTCCTGGGCTTCGAGCACAAAGCGGGCGGGTTCGTCCTGAGTAAGCGTGTTTGCGAGCCAAGGCAGGGTTGCGCGCAGATCTGTTTCCAACGTCCAGGGCGGGTTGATCAAAAACATACCGCTGCCGTGCATGCCCGGCCCGGCGGTGGGGCGGAGCGAAAGCGTCGTATGCAGCCATTTCGCGGCGGGCAGACGTTTGAGCTTGTCGGGCAACTGGCGGGATTCAAGCCGCGCAAGCTGCGGATACCAGAGCGCATAGCATCCGGTCGGGAAGCGGCGCAGGGCTTCTTCGAGCGCGGCAATGACGCCGCTATAGTCGTTCGCGGTTTCATAGCTTGGGTCGATCAAAACGAGCGCACGCCGCGGCGGCGGGGGCAGTAAAGCCTTGAGTCCCTTGAAGCCGTCACCGGCAACGACCTGAGCCTGTTCGCGCAAGTCCGCAAAGTTTTCGTTCAGGAGCTTGCTGTCGCTGGAGTGCAGTTCGAAAAGCCGCAGACGATCCTGTTGCCGCAATGTTTGACGCGCCAGCCAGGGCGAGCCGGGATAAACGCGGAGTTGCCCGTCGCCGTTGAGTTGGCGTACCAGCGACACATAGTCGGCGACAAGCGGCGGAAGATCGTCGCGCTCCCAGAGCCGGCCAATGCCTTCGCGGTATTCCGCAAGCTTCGTCGCATACCCTTCATTGAGCGCATAAGCGCCCGCACCGGCATGGGTATCGATGTACCAAAAGGGTTTTTCCTTCTGACCAAGGTAGCGCGCGAGCTGAACGAGGATCAGATGTTTAAATACGTCGGCATGATTGCCGGCATGGAAGGCATGGCGATAACTGAGCATGCGCGCATGATAACGCGCATGCCGGGTTAGCTCAGGCGCTCTTCTGCCACGGCGCCTTTGTGATACACCTCATAAATCAAGACAGGAATGTCAAGTTCGCCGAGATATTTCGTAATGACCGGCTTGACCTTACTCCATTCCAAGCCACCTACGCCGGTCGCCAAGCGCGGCAGTGCAAGACTTTCGATCTTTTCATTCTGAATGAATTTAACCAGTTCGCGCAGACAATGCCCCACGTTTTCGAGGGTCGCCTTGCCGGGCTTGGCGCTGCGGCCGGAATGTTGCATGTCCTGGGTCAGCAGATTGACGATGCAGCGCGTGCCGCCGTCCTCATTCACGCCCGACCACACCCAGATGCCGCCTGACTCCGGCGCGCCGGCATGACTGGCATGCCGATAGTCGCGCACCATCGAAGGCCAGCGTTCACGCAGCGCCAGGGCCAGACCGCTGTCGAAATGATCCTGCGGCGCGATGCCGTGCGCGATGACTTGGGCTTTACTGAGCAGGATGTCACCCTCAACTTCACGAATCATAGGTACCCCTCATAGGTTGCAAACCTTGCCGGCGCATTGTTTTTACTGCGCCTTTGGATCCAAGGTACGCCGGTCCTGGCGGTGCCGCTTGATTCGAATCAAGCGGCACCGCCAGGAGTTGATTAGCGTTGGCACCGCTTATTTTCCGAGCGCTTGCAAAAAATCGTCGAGAATGTCTTGCCGGTCTTCGATGCCCACGGACAAACGGATCAAGGAATCGGCAATGCCGCTTTCGGCGCGCGCTTGCGGGCCGATTTCCCAGAAAATCGTGTGGGCAACGGGAATAATCAGGGTGCGCGTGTCGCCAAGGCCGGTGGCGATGATCGGCAAGCTCAGGCGATCGATGAAAGGCAGGCAATCCGCGTCGTCCTTCAGCTCTAAAGCCAGCAGCCAACCCGGGCTGCGGAACAAGGCTTTAGCGCGTGCATATTGAGGGTGTTGCGGCAGGCCCGGGTAATAAACCGTGCGGACCTTCGGATGCGCGGCCAGCATTTCGGCGAGCGCTTGCGCATTGGCGCTGGCGGCCTGCATCCGCAAAGCCAGCGTTTCGGCGCCGACGGCAAGGTGATGCGCAGCCTCCGAAGAAAGCGCGGCGCCCATGTCGCGCAGACCTTTGCGCTTGAGTTGCGCGAGGCCCCAGGTCTTCGCGTCGCCTTTGCGATAAGCGGGGAAAATATTCGGGTAGCCCGACCAGTCGAACAGCCCTGTATCAGTGATCGAGCCGCCCAGTGCATTGCCGTGACCGCCGATCGATTTCGTCAGCGAGTTGACGACAAGCGAGGCACCGACACACTTCGGCTGGAAAGCCCAAGGCGAGGTAACCGTGTTGTCGACGACATAAACGAGACCTTTGTCGCGGCACAGCGCGCCGATGCCTTCAAGGTCAGCAATCTGTGTGCGCGGATTGGCGATCGTCTCGACGAAAACCATGCGCGTCTGCGGTGTCAGCGCGGCTTCGACCGCCTCGGCCGAAGTCGCATCGACGACGCTGACCTGGATGCCGAGCCCCTGCAAGGTGCCCAAGATGCTGCTCGTGTTGCCGAATACGAAGCGGCTTGCAATCACATGATCGCCCGCTTGCAACAGCGTCGTGAAAATCGCTGTAATCGCGCTCATGCCGGTCGCGAAACACAGCGTTCCCAGACCGCTTTCCATGACGTTGATGATCGCTTCGAGCGCTGCAACGGTCGGTGTGCTCTGGCGCGCGTAGTTGAAACCGGGCGCGCCCTGGAATACCTGAATCAGTTGTTCCACATGCGTGAAACCGTATTGCACCGAAGTGTGCAAGGGCTTGTGAATCGCGCCGTGCTCGATGGCGCCAAGACGGTCGGAATGGATCGTGCGGGTGGAAAAGCCCCAGCGGGCGGGATCGGCTTTGCTCATGTCGAGGTCTGGAAATCGTTGCGTGGAAAGCCGGGATTCTACGCCGGGCGCAGGTGCGGGGCAGAGGCGTGATTACGCAGCCTGGCCGGTCAACGACCAGTGCGTTTGCACGATGCGCCAGCCTTCCGCTTGCTTGCGATAAACCTCGGTACAGTTCCAGCGCATTGCCGCGCCTTCGTTGTCGCCGTATGACACGAAGCGAAACGTCAGGACGGCCGCGGTGCCGATTTCCTGCACGTGCGGATCGAGCATCTCATGGCGCGCGGCGAAGATTTTGCCGCGCAAGCTTGCGTAATAGGCGCTGAGTTTGTCCAGGCCATCGAGCCGGGTTGGCAAAAAGGGATCGAAATAGACGACATCCTCTGCGGAAATTTCGAGAAAACTCGCAGGGTCGCCATTGCACCAGCGCTCAAGCGCCGCTTTTTCAAGTTCGATGATTGGATGTGTGAAGGTCATTTTGATCAATCAAGCGCGCTGTGAACAATCCCCGCCGACCGCGCGCAGCAGATCCGTAAGCCGTCGTCCCGCCATATCGGGAAATTGAGTGCCGGCGAGTTTGAGGTTTTGGATTCGGTCGAGCCGGAAGCTGCGGAAATTTTCGCGCAGTTCGCACCACGCGCCGAGCGTCCAGACCCGGCCCCAGAAGAAGAGGCCGAGCGGCCAGACGCAGCGCGCCGTGCGTGCGCTTTGTTCGTCACTGTAGTCGAAGGCGATGCGCAGATGTCGGTCGATTGCTTGGCGCAAGAGGTCGACGAGCTGGCTGCCCGGCGTGGCGTCGAAATCGGGCGCGAGCAAAGCTATGTTTTCGAGCCGCGCACGCAGCGCGGGGCGGAGCGCGCCGCGGATTTTTTCGAGCGCGCTGTCCGCATGCGCGGCCATTGCCTCGCCCGCTTTGGCGCCGACGATGCGCACGCCGAGCAGCAACGCGGCAAGTTCGTCCGGCGTGAACATCAGCGCCGGCAAGTCGAACCCCGCGCGCAAGCGGTAGCCGACACCGGCTTCGCCTTCGACCGGCACGCCGCTCGCCGCAAGCCCGGCGATGTCGCGATAGATCGTGCGTTCGGATACTTGCAAGCGTTCGGCAAGCTGCGCGGCCGTCGTGAGGCGGCGGCCGCGCAGGATTTGCGTGATCTGGAACAGGCGTTCGGCGCGGCGCATCAAGCCATCGCCGCACACAGTTCCACGAGCGTGCCTTCGAGCGCGCGCACGTTATCGACATCGACGATGGCGTAGCCGAATTCCAGCATGACAGCCTCCTAGTTTTCGTGCAGCCCGACGATATTGCCCTCGCTGTCGCGGATGTGCGCGAAGCGGCCCATATCGCCGGGCAATTGAACCGGCGACAGCGTGACTTTACCGCCGGCCGCCTCGGCGCGTGCAAGCAAAGCGTCGAGCCCCGCTTTGTCCGCATTCAGGTAAACGCGCACGCCGTCGCTATGTGGCGCAGCAGATGGCGCGGCGAACAGGCAACCGGAAATGCCCGCGCCATCGTAGGGAAATACCGCCAGCGTGGTGTCCGGCCCCATCGCTTCGCGATTCAGCGTTTCTTCGAACAATTGTTCGTAGAACCGGCACGCGCGTTCGAGATCCTTGACCGGGATTTCGAACCAGACGATGCGGTTGTAGTGGCGTAGGGATTTGTCCATTTGGCGCTCCTGTGTTTGAGGTGTGCACAGGATGCGTGGGGGCTCCTGACAGCGTGGTGTCAGGAGCATGCTTCGGTGAATTTAGAGTCCGATGCCGGAAGCGTAGGACAAGGGTCAGGGCAACAAGTCGGCGTAGACCGCATCTCGCACGTCCCTCGGAAATGCGCCAGACATGCCTTCGACCACCGTGTTGGTGAAGATAACGACAGCAATGTCATGCACCGGATCAACGAACCAGTTGTGGCCGTAGACACCGCCCCACTGGATGGTGCCTTTCCCCTGGGGCGTGTCCGTAATTTCCGGGGCGGACAGCACCGACCACCCATAGCCGAATCCCCAGCCTGGCCCCTGTGTCTGTGCCTGTGGTCCAGTGTGGTCGCGCATCATGAGCGCGACCGTCTCCGGCGGCAAGAGCCGGGGTTTGGCGCCAGGCCGCAAGCTCAGTAGGAACTTCATGAAATCCGGCACCGTCCCGACCATTCCCCCGCCCCCGGACGGATAAGTATGTGCGTCCCACACTCGGGTCAAGTCGAAGCGGATGTTCGACGTTCCGAATGGCACTTCCGCTTGAGGAGGCATCCTGATCGGAGCCGGCTTTCCGTCTTGATAAGGTGTAACCAAGCGGGCCGCATTGACAACCTCGAAGCCGGTGTCTTGCATGCCCAACGGAGCGGTAACTTCCCGCCGGACGATGTCCGGCAAACTCGATCCAGTAGCGGCGCTCATCACGCCACCCAGAACATCGAGAGCCACGGAGTAGCGCCAGCCGGTTCCCGGCGCGTAGGCCAACGGTATACCGGCGATGCGGTGCAGATTCTCCTTGAGCGAGATACCCGACTCCAGGCCATCGGATACACCTGCACGGCGGTAGGGGCCATCGGCCGGCTCCAGGAATCCATAGCTCAAGCCGGCCGTATGCGTCAGTAATTGGTGGACCGTGATCGTCGGCGCGCTGCCATCCGGCAGGCTGGGACGAAATTCAGGCAGCCATTGGGTAATCGGCGCCTGGAGGTTCAGTTTGCCCTGCTCAACCAAGCGCAGCGCGGCAACCGACACCATTGGCTTGGTGACGGAGGCGAGACGAAAGATGCTGTCTTCGCGCATCGGCCCACCCGATTCCCGGTCGGCATATCCGGCTGCGCGATGGTAAACAATCTGCCCCCTGTGTGCGACAAGGACAACGGCACCCACGACACGGTGCTCCTCGACCGCCGCAGTAACGGCAGCATCGAGAGTGGGGAAAGGCAGGGCATGCGCGTGGACAAAAGGCAAGGCTGCCACAAATGCAACGGCCATCAGACGGGGATTGGGCATGGCTATCAGTCCCGATAGAGAGGAGATCTTTGAGTGCTGGTCATCAGGCGATGCTCTTTGTAGAATAATCACAATAACCGTTCCGAAATTTACGCCGACTTTGGCTTATTTTCAACAGTAATCACTGTGATAAATAAAGAAGATTCGCCTCGCCGTCGCGGGCGCCCTCCGAGCTTTGACCGTAAACACGTGCTGGATCAGGCTATGCTGACATTCTGGAAACTGGGCTATGAAGGCGCGTCCATTGCCGATCTCACGGCGGCGATGGAGATCACGCCGCAGAGCCTGTATGCGGCCTTCGGCTCCAAGTCGGCGCTGTATCACGAAGCGCTCGGCCACTATCAGCAAACCGTTGGCGCCTTCTCGATGCGAGCGCTGGAGGAAGAAGTCTCATCTGTAGCAGGCATCGAGCGGATGCTGAGGGAGTCCGCTACGGAATTCTGCAAAGCCAGACGGCCGCGTGGCTGCATGGTCTCCACGGCCGTGCTGACCTGTGCAACCGAGAACCGGGACGAAGCACGCTACGTGGCACAGCTGCGCAAGGCAGCCATTGAGGCTCTCAAACGCCGGATCGATCGCGGCATCGAAGCTGGCGAATTCAAGTCAACGACTAATAGCGCGGGACTGGCGCGCTACCTTGGGAGCGTCATTCAGGGCATGTCCGTGCAAGCGCAAGATGGCGCGACGAAACAGGAACTACTGGCGGTTGCGGAACTCGCCATTCACTCGCTCAGGCAATTCTCGGCGTAAGCGGCGCCACGCGGGCAGCGCCTGTGTCATCAAGGAATTAGAATCCAATAATGCTTCGCAGGACCACGAAGCCGCCCCACAGCCCCATGACCCCAAACGGCAGCATGCCGAGCATGAAGCCCGTGCTGCGGGTCTTGGGATCGCGTTGATAGGACACGGCGTAGAGAATCCGTCCCGCCAGGCCGACGAGCCCCGCGATCAGCGCGTGGAGGTCACCGACATAGCATGCAAAGATCCACAGCGTGGGCAGAAAAATCATTGCCCATTCCATCGTGTTGGATTGAATGCGATAGGCGCGTTCGAAATATTCGTTACCCGTCATGGCGGGCGCTTTGACGCCGTAGCGCTCGCGCGCATAACCAACGTTGGCGGCCACGCCGAACATAAGCAGGACGATGAGCAGAGTGATGCCGGTTGTGAGTGGATAAGTGGTCATGAGTACCTCAAGCGCGAGTGCGCAGATTGGTGACGATGGTTTGCAGGGTTTGCTGACTTGCTTGTTGAGCCGGGATTGCCACGCCGATTGCGAGATCGACGCGATTGAAAATACCACGCCGGAATGGCTTGCTCATTGCACGGCCGCCTTTGCGTGAAAAGAAGCTGCCCCACAGGCCCGAGAGCGCCATCGGCACCACGGGAACCGGCGTGCGCGCGAGAATTTTCCCAATCCCGTTTTTAAAAGCTTCGATCTCTCCCGTGTTGGTGATGCGGCCCTCGGGAAAAATACCGACCAGATCGCCGTTAGCGAGCGCTTTGGCAACTTCCGCATAGGCCTGTTCAAGCATTGCCGGATCTTCCTTGGCGGGCGCGATCGGAATCGCGTGCGCGTCGCGGAAAACAAAGTTCATTAACGGCTGTTTGAAGATCCGGTGGTCCATCACGAAGCGGATCGGGCGACGACTTTCCGCGGCGATGATTAGCGGATCGACGAAACTAACGTGATTGCACACGATAATCGCAGCCCCGTCCCTGGGGATATTGGCGTGGCCCTGCGCGTGTATCCGGTACATCACATGCACCACAATCCAGGCAAACAGACGTTGCAGGAATTCGGGCACAAGGCGATAGATGAACAACGCCACGGCAAGGTTCATGACCGCCGCAATCAGGAAAATTTCGGGGATCGTGGCGTTGAAATGCAGCGCGAGAAAGGCGAAGCCGGCCGAGAGCACCATGAAGCCGGCGTTCAGCACATTGTTGGCGGCGATGATGCGCGAGCGGATCGCCGGCTCGCAGCGAGTCTGGATCAAGGCATACAGCGGCACGGTATATAAACCGCCGCATGCGCCAAGCATGACCAGACCGAAAATCAAGCGCCAGGAGCCGGGCTGCGCGAGGAAGCCGGGAATGTCGATGCCTGGATGCGGTATGGCGGGGCTTGCGAAATAAATATCCGCACCGAAAACCGTCAAACCAATCGAAGCGAGCGGGACCAGGCCGATTTCCACGCGACCGCCGGACGCGCGCTCGGCCGCGATCGATCCCAGTGCGATGCCGACGATGAAACTCGCGAGCAGAAAGGTTGCGAGGTGCTCGCTGCCGCCGATCACTTCCTGCACGAACGGGCCGAATTGCGACAGGATCAAAGCGCCGAAAAACCAGAACCAGGAAATTCCGATCATCGAAAGAAACACGCTGCGATTGGTGCGTGCGATACGCAAATTGTGCGCGATTTCGGTGAACGGATTCCAGTTAAGCCGGACTTTTGCAAGCGACGGCGCGGGCGGAATGCCGAGGCTGCTGAGCCAGCCGAGTACAGCGAAAGTAATACAGGCAGCGCCGGTTAAAAGGGGGCCCGTGTCATGGACAGCAATCAAAATGCCGCCGAGCACCGAGCCCAGCAGAATCGCAACGAAGGTACCACTCTCCACCCAGGCATTGCCGGCGACGATTTCGTCGCTACGCAAGTGCTGCGGCAGGATCGAATATTTGAGCGGGCCGAAAACGGTCGAATGCAAGCCCATCAGAAAGAGCGCCGCGAGCAGGAGGACGGGGGATTTGATGGCGAAGCCGTAGGCGCCGAGCGCGGCGATGCCGATTTCCACAAACTTGACCCAGCGGATCAAACGCGCTTTATCGAACGCATCGGCAATCTGCCCGGCCGAGGCGGAAAACAAAAACATCGGCAGAACGAACAATCCCGCCGCAACCTGCACCATAAGCGCAGGCGTCAGACCGAGGATTTCTCCGCCTGCGAAAGAAATCAGCAAGAGCAAGCCCTGCTTGAGCACGTTATCGTTCAAGGCGCCGAGAAACTGCGTGAGGAACAGCGGAAGAAAGCGACGGGTTCTGAGCAGCGAATGCGGGGCGTGTTCGGTCGTCATCGAAAATTCCGGAGCTTGAATAGTCGGCGATTATGCCGACGTGTCTGCATCGGCGTCACGCGCATCACAGGCATTTTCGACAGGGATTGGAGGCCGGCGGATCTTGTTGCGGGATACAAAGTTCGTGTGTCAGGGTTCCTCCGGGTTTGACTTCGTGCGCTCAAATCCATACGATTACGGGGTTCCAGGGTGAGGTCTAAGACGCAGTGCAGGGAATGTTCAAAACAATACGCCTGCAATGTGTTGCCGCGCTGATCGGGAGCCTGCTTGGCGGGTTGCTGTTTGGTATGCGCGGCAGTGTCTCGGCGGCGCTGGGAGGCGTCGCTTGTGTCCTTCCTTCTTGGTTGTTCGCTCTCAGGCTGTATGCCGTGACGAAACGTCCCGGTGCTTCTTATGCAGCGGCGTTTTTTGTCGGCGAATTGATCAAGTTAGCCCTTTGCATCGGATTACTGGCGGCCGTGAAGCAGATTTACCCTGACGTCCACTGGGGCGGAGTGGTGATCGGGCTGATCGTGACGCTCCAAGCGAATTTTTTTGCTTTCTTGGTTAGAACCTAAAAATGGCGACCGGACACGAAGCTAACGCTCCAACCGCAGGCGAGTACATCGTCCACCACCTGACTCACTTCAATACCACGCACGAAGCGCAAAAGTCGATTGTCGACTGGAGCGTTCTTAATCTCGATTCGATCTTCTGGTCGGTCGCGATCGGCGTGATTACCTTGTTCTTCCTCTGGCGTGCTGCGTCGAAAGCCACCTCCGGTGTGCCAGGGCGTTTTCAGGCCGCAGTCGAATTCATCGTCGAGATGGTGGCCGATCAGGCCAAAGGCATCGTGCACAGCGCCGAGTCGCGTAAATTCGTCGCGCCTCTCGCGCTGACCGTGTTCATCTGGATCTTCCTCATGAACGCCATGGACCTGTTGCCGGTCGATCTACTGCCGCGCATCTGGCAAGCCATGAACGGCAACGAGCATGCCTTCCTACGTGTTGTGCCGACCGCCGACTTGAACATTACGCTTGGCATGTCGGTTGGCGTGCTGCTGATCTGCCTCTATTACAACATCAAGATCAAAGGTCTCGGCGGCTGGGTGCATGAGCTCTTTGCCGCACCATTCGGCGACAAATGGTTCCTGTACCCGGTCAACTTCCTCATGCAACTGATCGAATTCGCCGCCAAGACGATCTCGCACGGCATGCGGTTGTTTGGCAACATGTATGCAGGCGAACTGCTATTCATGCTGATCGCCCTGATGGGTGCAACCTGGGGCAGCGGCGGCGTGGCTGGTCCCTTGCTCTTTCTCGGGCATGTGGTGGCGGGCTCGCTGTGGGCGATCTTCCACATCCTGATCATTACGCTTCAGGCGTTCATTTTCATGATGCTGACTCTCGTCTATGTGGGTCAGGCGCATGAAAGCCATTGATTTTCCTTTGTTTTGATTTAACCCCGCTTTTTCTGAAATAGGAGTCGTCATGGAACACGTTCTTGGTTTCGTTGCTCTGGCCGCTGGCTTGATCATCGGTCTTGGTGCCATCGGTGCTTGTATTGGTATCGGCATCATGGGTTCGAAGTATCTGGAAGCATCCGCTCGCCAGCCCGAACTGATGAATGCGTTGCAGACCAAGATGTTCCTGCTGGCCGGTCTGATCGATGCTGCATTCCTGATCGGTGTCGGTATCGCGATGATGTTTGCATTCGCTAACCCGTTCAAGATTTGATCAGGCTCTTTACTCCATTCACTGATTCTTCGGGGGTAATGCCGTGAATCTGAACGCAACGCTGTTTGCCCAGCTCATTGTGTTCTTCATCCTCGCGTGGTTCACGATGAAATTCGTGTGGCCACCGATCGTGAAGGCACTCGACGAGCGTGCGAAAAAAATCGCTGACGGGCTTGCGGCTGCGGATAAGGCTAAAACGGATCTCGCTTTAGCCGAGAAAAAGGTCGTTGAGGAAATGCGCCGTGCGCGCGAATCTGCGACCGAACTCCGCAGCGGTGCCGAAAAGCAGGGTGCTCTGTTGATTGACGAAGCTCGTGTGGAAGCTGCGCGCATCATTGCCGTTGCGCGTGAAGCTGCTGAGCAGGAAGCCGGTGCTGCGCTGCAGAAGGCTAAGGAAGGCTTGCGCGACCAGGTCGCCAACCTCGCCGTAGCCGGTGCTGAGCGTATTTTGCGCCGAGAAATCAATCCTCAGGTCCACGCCGAATTGCTGGCAAACCTTAAACAGGAACTGTAAGTCGCCATGGCCGAGAACCTCACCGTCGCACGCCCTTACGCCGAAGCGGCGTTTAAGCTGGCGCGCGAAGCCCACGCGCTGGACGCGTGGGCACAGGCGCTGAAGCGTCTGGCGGCGGTCGCCGGCGAAGCGTCCGTCCGGGAAGTCTTGGGCGATCCGCGTATCACGACCGACAAACTCGTGAACGTGTTCGTCGAAACAGCCGGTGATCTGAATCACGATCAGCAGAATTTTGTACGTGTGCTCGCAGAAAACGAGCGTCTTACGGTTCTGCCTGAAATCCTTGAGCTTTTTTCCGTGCAAAAAAATGCTGCGGAAGGGGTGCTTCAGGCCGTGGTCAGCTCCGCTTTCCCGATCGACGCTGCGACGCTCGCCCGACTTGTGGCCGACCTTGAAACCCGTTTCAAGGCCAAGGTCGACGCTACGGTAGAAATTGATCCCGAATTGATTGGCGGGGTCAAGATCGCTGTCGGCGATGAAGTGATCGACGCCTCGGTCCGCGGCAAACTTGCCGCGATGGCCAGCGCGCTACAGATTTAGGAGCTTTGCATGAACCTCAATCCATCTGAAATCAGCGATCTGATCAAGAGTCGCATTCAGAACCTGCAACTGGGGTCGACGGCGCGTAACGAAGGCACCGTGGTCTCCGTCACCGATGGCATTTGTCGCGTCCATGGCCTGGGCGACGTAATGCAGGGTGAAATGCTCGAATTTCCGGGCAATTCCTTTGGCCTCGCCATGAACCTCGAACGCGACTCTGTTGGCGCCGTGGTTTTGGGCGAATATGAACACATCTCCGAAGGTGATGTCGTTAAAACGACGGGCAAGATTCTCGATGTGCCTGTCGGCCCCGAACTGATCGGCCGTGTCGTCAATTCGCTGGGTCAGCCAATCGATGGCAAAGGCCCGATCAACGCCAAGCAGTACGACAAGATCGAAAAGGTCGCGCCGGGCGTGATCTGGCGTAAGTCGGTGTCGCAGCCGGTTCAGACCGGTCTGAAGTCGGTCGACTCGATGGTTCCGGTCGGCCGTGGTCAGCGTGAGTTAATCATCGGCGACCGTCAGACCGGTAAAACAGCGGTTGCGGTCGATACGATCATCAACCAAAAAGGTCAGGACATGATCTGTATCTATGTGGCGGTGGGCCAGAAGGCCTCGACCATCGCTAACGTAGTACGCAAGCTGACCGAAACCGGCGCGATGGATTACACCATCGTGGTCGCCGCCTCGGCGTCTGAATCGGCTGCCCTGCAGTTCATCGCTCCGTATGCGGGCTGTACGATGGGCGAATACTTTCGCGATCGCGGCCAGGATGCGCTGATCATCTATGACGATTTGACCAAGCAAGCTTGGGCTTACCGTCAGATCTCGCTGCTGCTGCGTCGTCCGCCGGGTCGTGAAGCGTATCCGGGTGACGTGTTCTACCTGCACTCTCGTCTGCTTGAGCGCGCCGCGCGTGTGAACGAAGAGTATGTCGAGCGCTTCACCAACGGCGAAGTCAAAGGCAAGACTGGTTCGCTGACCGCATTGCCGGTTATCGAAACGCAGGCTGGCGACGTGTCTGCCTTCGTTCCGACGAACGTGATCTCGATTACCGACGGCCAGATCTTCCTTGAAACCGACTTGTTCAACGCCGGTATCCGCCCCGCCATCAACGCCGGCATCTCGGTGTCGCGTGTCGGCGGCGCCGCGCAGACCAAGGCGATCAAGAAGCTCGGCGGCGGTGTGCGTCTCGCGCTGGCGCAGTACCGTGAACTCGCGGCTTTTGCACAGTTTGCTTCCGATCTCGACGAAGCAACCCGCAAGCAGCTCGAACGCGGCCGCCTCGTGACCGAACTGATGAAGCAGCCGCAATACGCGCCGCTCTCGGTGGCCGATATGGCTGTCACGCTGTTCGCGGTCAACAAGGGCTACTTCGACGATGTGCCGGTTGCCCGCGCGCTCTCCTGCGAATCCGCCATGCAGCAATACGTGCGTACCAGCGCGGCGGCCCTGCACGCCAAGATCGAAAGCAAGAAGGACCTCGACGCCGATGGCGAAAAGGAACTGAGCGCCGCGATCGAAGCGTTCAAGAAAACCTGGCAGTAAGGCGCGGAGAACAACATGGCTGGCGGTAAAGAAATCCGTACCAAGATCAAGAGCGTGCAAAACACGCGCAAGATCACCAAGGCCATGGAGATGGTGGCGGCCTCCAAAATGCGTCGCGCGCAAGAGCGTATGCGCGCGGGCCGCCCCTATGCCCAGAAAATCGCTCGCTTGGCCGCCAATCTGGCGCTTGCCAATGTGACCGACTATCGGCACCCGTTCCTTGCCAAAGTCAGCAATCCCAAGAAGGTAGGCATGATTCTCGTCTCTACCGACAAGGGCTTGTGCGGCGGTCTCAACACCAACCTGCTCCGTATGGCGGTCAACCGCATGAAGGAGTGGGAAGACGCCGGTGTGAAGGATATCCGCGTGACGGCTGTCGGCAACAAGGGTTACGGCTTCATGCAGCGCATGGGCGCGAAGGTGGTTTCCAACGTCACTCAGCTCGGCGATACGCCGCATCTGGAACGTTTGATCGGACCGATCAAGGTCATGATCGATGCGTATCTCGCGGGTGAAGTGGAGGCGGTCTACATCGCGTTCAATCAGTTCGTAAATACGATGAAACAGGAGCCGAGGATGATCCAGCTTCTCCCACTCACGGGGGAGAGCATGGCCACGCCTGACAGCACCTGGGACTACATTTACGAACCGGATGCGCAGACGGTGATCGACGACGTGATGCTGCGTCTCGTCGAAGCTTTGGTTTATCAGACTGTGGCTGAAAACATGGCATCCGAGCAAAGCGCGCGGATGGTGGCGATGAAGTCCGCATCGGACAACGCTGGAAATGTGATCAAGCAGCTTCAGTTGGTTTACAACAAGACACGTCAAGCTGCGATTACACGGGAAATTTCGGAAATCGTAGGCGGCGCCGCGGCGGTATGACGCTGGCGACTCGGGTTTTAATGATTGGGGAAAGACGATGAGTCAAGGAACCATTGTTCAGTGCATCGGCGCCGTGGTGGACGTTCAGTTCCCGCGCGATGCGATGCCGAAGGTCTTCGAGGCGCTCAAGCTCGATGCGTCCGAAGATAACGGTCTGGTCGAATCCGGCCTGACCATGGAAGTGCAGCAACAGCTCGGCGATGGTGTCGTGCGCACGATCGCGATGGGTTCGTCCGACGGCGTGCGCCGCGGCATGAAGGTCAACGCCACCGGCAAGGGCATCTCGGTGCCGGTCGGTCACGGCACACTCGGCCGTATCATGGACGTGCTCGGCCGTCCGATCGACGAAGTGGGTCCGATCGACGCCAATGAATACCGCGAGATTCATCAGCCGGCGCCGAAATTCGACGAGTTGTCGCCATCGGTTGAACTGCTCGAAACGGGTATCAAGGTCATCGACTTGATCTGCCCGTTCGCCAAGGGCGGTAAGGTTGGCCTGTTCGGCGGCGCGGGTGTCGGCAAGACCGTCAACATGCTTGAGCTGATCAACAACATCGCCAAGCAGCACTCGGGTCTCTCGGTGTTTGCGGGTGTTGGTGAGCGTACGCGTGAAGGTAACGACTTCTATCACGAGATGGCGGAAGCCGGCGTTATCAAGCTCGACAACATGAAAGAGTCGAAGGTTGCGATGGTGTTCGGTCAGATGAACGAGCCGCCGGGCAACCGTCTGCGCGTGGCGCTGACCGGCCTGACGATGGCTGAGAAGTTCCGCGACGAAGGCCGCGACATTCTGTTCTTCGTCGATAACATCTACCGTTACACGCTGGCCGGCACCGAAGTTTCGGCGCTCTTGGGCCGGATGCCATCCGCGGTGGGTTATCAGCCGACGCTGGCCGAAGAAATGGGTAAGCTCCAGGAACGGATTACCTCGACGAAGGTTGGTTCGATCACTTCGATCCAGGCCGTATATGTGCCGGCGGATGACTTGACCGACCCCTCGCCTGCGACGACCTTCCTGCACTTGGACTCGACCGTCGTGTTGTCACGTGACATCGCCGCTTTGGGTATCTACCCCGCGGTCGATCCGCTCGACTCCACCAGCCGCCAACTCGATCCGCTGGTTGTCGGTGAAGAGCACTACACGGTTGCGCGTCAGGTTCAGGCCACGCTGCAGCGCTATAAGGAACTGCGCGACATCATCGCGATTCTCGGCATGGACGAACTGTCTCCCGAAGACAAACTCGCCGTGGCGCGGGCGCGTAAGATTCAGCGTTTCCTGTCGCAGCCGTTCCATGTTGCGGAAGTGTTTACCGGCTCGCCGGGCAAGTACGTCCCGCTCAAGGAAACGATCAAGGGCTTTAAGATGATCGTCTCCGGCGAATGCGATGCGCTGCCGGAACAAGCCTTCTACATGGTTGGTGGCATCGAAGAAGCCTTCGAGAAAGCCAAGACGGTGCAGTGAGCCAGGGGTAAGAGGTAATTCGTGGAAGCTCGCTTTTAGCGGGTTTCCGCTTATCCCTCTCATTCCACTCTTCGAGAGGTATTAAGCATGGCAATGACGGTTCATGTCGACGTCGTGAGCACGGAAGAGTCGATCTTCAGCGGGCTGTGTGAGTTTGTGGTCTTGCCGGGAGAGACAGGGGAGCTGGGTATCATGCCTGGCCACACGCCTTTGTTAACTCGCATCCGGCCCGGCGCGGTGCGTTTGAAGCTGGCGAATCAGCAGGAAGAAGAATTGATCTTCGTTGCGGGTGGCTTGCTTGAAGTGCAGCCAAGCATGGTCACGGTTTTGGCTGATACAGCGATCCGCGGTAAAGATCTCGACGAAGCCAAATCGATGGAAGCGAAGCGAGTTGCCGAAGAGGCAATGACCAACCGCAAGGCAACGCTGGACTATGCACGCGCTCAAGCCGAGTTGACGGCAGCAACGGCACAACTGGCACTGATCGAACGTATGAAGCGCCGCGGCCACTAAATAAACGCGGACTCTTCTAGTTCAAACGAAATGGGACAGCAATATGCTGTCCCATTTTGTTTTAGCGTCTAAGATGCCCCGTAGAATCTGGACTACCGAACCACAACGCTTTAGGATCAACTCAAGTGGGACTAAACATCTAGGAATCCTGAAATTACCTTGCCGGATACGAGAGCTCTATGCCCTACATCTTCCCGCCCCCCGCACAAGCCGCAGTCCCCGTCGCAGGTAGCGACACACTTTTCCCGATACGCCGCATTTTCTGCGTCGCGCGCAACTACGCTGCGCATGCGCGCGAGATGGGGCACGATCCCGAGCGCGAACCGCCATTCTTCTTCTGCAAACCGGCCGATGCGGTGCTGCCCGTTGCATTCGGCGAAACCGGACGTTTCCCCTATCCGGGCGTCACAAAAAATCTGCATTACGAATTCGAGCTTGTGATTGCGCTTGCGAGCGGCGGGCGCAATCTGAGCCCCGCCGCAGCGGACGCTTGCGTCTGGGGCTATGCCTGCGGTTTCGACATGACGCGGCGCGATTTGCAGGCGACGGCCAAAAACAAGGGCCAGCCCTGGGACGCCAGCAAAGCCTTCGATTATGCCGCGCCCGTGTCGCATATCGTGCCGCGCGGCAAAGCGCCGCTGCTTGCAAGCGGTGAAATCGCACTGAAGGTCAATGACACCCAAAAGCAACACGGTGATTTGTCGGACATGCTCTGGCCGATCCCGGAAATGCTCGTCCATCTGTCGCAACTCTGGGAACTCAAGGCAGGCGATCTCGTCTTTACAGGCACGCCCGAAGGCGTGGGGGCCGCAGCGCGTGGCGACCGAATGGAAGGCCGGATCGCGGGCGTTGGCAGCCTTATGCTCGATGTGATTTGAAGCAATCCGATGCCGATTGCAAAAACCCCCACCCCGCCCTACTACGCCGTCATTTTCACCTCGATCCGAACGCCGGTGGACGAAGGCTATAGCGACATGGCCGCGGCAATGCTCGCGGCGGCCCGGAAACAGCCGGGCTTCCTCGGCGTGGAAAACGCGCGCGAGGAAGTCGGCGTCACGGTTTCCTACTGGGACAGCCTCGCATCGATTGCTGCGTGGAAAAAAGATGCCGAACATCTAATCGCGCAAAAACTTGGGCGCGAGCAGTGGTACGCGTCGTATAAAACCCGCATCTGCCGCGTTGAACGGGATTACGAATTCACGGCATATCTAGCCTGAACCTGCGATCCGATTTCAATAGCGGTACGCGGATTCTCCATGCGCACTAATGTCGAGCCCTTCGCGCTCCTGCTCTTCCCCGACGCGCAGCCCGATGGTGATATCGACAAGCTTGTAGGCGATCAAGGAGACGATGCCCGACCACACGATCACAATGCCAACGGCCCAGAGTTGACTCATAACCTGAGCACTCAGCGAGAATTCGCCGACCTTGTTGGCGACATAGTCGTAAACGCCTGAGCCGCCAAGGGCCGGGTCGCTGAAAACGCCGGTCATGACCGCGCCGAACATCCCACCGACGCCATGCACGCCGAACACATCAAGCGCATCGTCGGCGCCGAGCAGCTTCTTGAGGCCATTCACGCCCCACAGACAAACCAGGCCTGCGCCGATGCCGATAATCAAGGCACCGCCGATGCCGACGAAGCCGCACGCCGGCGTAATCGCGACCAGCCCCGCAACCGCGCCGGACGCCGCGCCAAGCATCGAGGGCTTGCCTTTGATCAGCCACTCGGCGAACAGCCAGGAAAGCGTCGCGGCGGCGGTGGCGATCATCGTGTTGGCGAACGGGAGCACCGCACCGCCGTTGGCTTCGAGGTTCGAACCCGCATTGAAGCCGAACCAGCCGACCCACAGCAGGGAAGCGCCGACCATCGTCATCGTCAGGCTATGCGGCGCCATCGATTCGCGGCCCAAACCCGTCCGCTTTCCGACCATAAAAGCGCCAACGAGTCCCGCGACACCCGCGTTGATGTGCACAACGGTTCCGCCGGCAAAATCGAGCGCGCCTTTCTGGAACAGGAAGCCCGCCGTGGCGGCGGCCTTTGCGCCGGCGGCCGCATCCGTATAAGCGTCCGGGCCCGCCCAGCACCAGACCATGTGCGCGATCGGCAGATAGGCGAAAGTGAACCACAGCAGCACGAAGAGCAATACCGCCGGGAACTTCATGCGTTCAGCGAAAGCGCCGACGATCAAGGCCGGCGTAATCGCCGCGAAGGTGGCCTGAAACATGACATAGGCCAGTTCGGGAATTACGACGCCCTTGCTGAAAGTCGCCGCCGTTGAGGCAGGAGTAACACCCACCAGAAACACTTTGCCGAAACCGCCGAAAAAGGCATTACCCTGCGTGAACGCGATGCTGTAGCCATAGCCCACCCAGAGCACGATGCACAGCGCAAATACGACGAAAACCTGCATCAGCACCGAGAGCATGTTCTTCGAGCGCACGAGGCCGCCGTAAAACAAGGCCAGGCCCGGTATCGCCATCAAAGTGACCAGCAGGGTGGTGAGCATCATCCAGGCCGTATCGCCTTTATCGGGAATCGCCGCCTGAGCCGTCGCATGCGCCGCAGGAATATCCGCCAAGGCCATGCAACTGAAACCCAGGGCAAACACCGTCAGCAAACTCACCAGCATCTTTTTCATTTGCATCTCCTTCTGGCGGAGAGTTCGGAATGCTTGTTCTTTCACAATGCCGCGACGCCCGCTTCGCCAGTTCGGATACGAATCACTTGTGCGAGATTGAATACAAAAATCTTGCCGTCGCCAATGTTTCCGGTACTTGCCGAGTATTCGATCGATTCGATAACCTGATCGAGCAAATCGTCGCCAACCGCGGTTTCAATCTTTATCTTGGGCAGAAAATCGACCACATATTCCGCGCCGCAATAAAGCTCGGTACGCCCCTTGCGACGGCCAAAGCCCTTCACCTCGGTTACGGTCATGCCTTGCACACCGATCGCGCTCAAGGCTTCACGCACGTCGTCGAGCTTGAACGGCTTGATGATGGCGGTGACGAATTTCATAACGGCCCCTTGGCGAAACAAAGAATCCGCAATCAAAGAAGTACCTGCGCCAAACGCTCCGCAGAAAACGTGCCATTACCCGGCGATCGAGCGCCGACACGCTTGCGGAGGATAGGAGCACAACAAAAACGCACCGCTTGGTGGCGCAACGGCTGATTCGCGCACCAAATCCGTGCGCTGACATAAAGTAGCCAGCCAAAACCAGCGTGTTAAACTGAAATCGATCACTCGCAAACATCCGCTTCGCGCGGCCCACCGAAGAAAGGTAATGCCATGATCGAACCTGGGAAATTCGTCGACGATTTTCAGAAACGCTTTGCCGAACTATTGGAAAAAAGCCCCGCCAAAGATATCGAGCGCAACGCCAAGGCAATGTTCGCATCGATGCTGGGCAAAATGGATCTGGTGACACGCGAGGAGTTCGATGTTCAACGCGAGGTTCTGGCGCGCGCCCGCGAGCAGCTCGTGCGGCTCGAAACACGCGTGGCCGAGCTTGAACAAGCGCTCGCCAAGGCAGGGTCCAGCACTACGCCGCCAGGTAGTTGAGTATTGGCGCGCTACGTTCGCTAAGCGCTTGAATGGCATCGCACGATGCCAAATCATGAGAGGACTCCCCCCGCATGAGCCGTCTCGACACTACTGCCTATACCCGCACCGCGATTGTCCTGCACTGGCTGATCGCGGTGTTGATTCTCGTGGCGTTTCCCGTCGGCCTCTACATGGTCGGTCTGAAACTCTCGCCGCAAAAACTAGCCATTTACAGTTGGCACAAATGGGCCGGCATGACGGTCCTGGCGCTCATGGTGCTACGTCTGATCTGGCGCATGACGCATCGGCCGCCGGCGCTGCCGGACTCAATGCGTCCACTCGAAAAACGCCTCGCGCAGCTCGTGCATTGGATGCTTTATCTTCTGATGGTCGCGGTACCCCTGGCCGGCTGGCTCTTCAGCTCAGCCAAAGGTTTTCCCGTCGTTTGGTTCGGCGTGCTGCCCTTACCCGATCTCGTGGGCAAGGACGCCGCGCTGGCGGAGATTCTGCACGCGGCGCACGAAGTTCTGGCCTGGACTCTGATCGTGCTTGTCGCCGGTCACGCGGCCGCGGCAATCAAACATCACGTGGTGGCGCGCGACGATGTTCTGACGCGCATGCTGCCGTTCCTCAAACGCATAGGAAGCTGAGCGCAATGAAAAAGTCTCTGTTGTTCGCCGCCGCGACGGCGATCGCGATCCCGTTCGCACAGGCGACCGAGTTCGGCACGCTGCTTACCGACAAAAGCACGCTGAGCTTCGTGTCGAAACAGATGGGCGTGCCGGTCGACGGCAGTTTCAAGCGTTTCAAGGCCACACTGGCTTTCGACCCGGCCAAGCCGCAAAGCGGCAGCACGAGTTTCGACCTCGATATGGCCAGCATCGATGCGGGCAGCCAGGAGGCGAACGACGAGGTCGCCGATGCGAAATGGTTCAACCTCAAGCAGTATCCGCGTGCGAGTTTCAAGTCGAGCGCGATCAAGCCGCTCGGCAACAACCGTTTCGAACTGCACGGCGCGCTCACGATCAAGGGCACGTCAAAGGATGTTGTAGCCCCGGCGAGCTTTAAACAGGATGGCGTCAATGGCGTTTTCGACGGCGCCTTCACGCTCAAGCGCCTCGATTTCAAAATCGGCGAAGGCGAATGGGCGGATACATCGACCGTCGCCGATGAAGTGCAAATCAAATTCCACTTGGTCGCCGCGCCGAAGAGGTAGCCGGCATTCCGAAAACCCTGCAAAGAGGAGTTTCGCCAATGAAGAAGCTATTCACTGCTGCCCTGATTACAGGCTTGTCCGGCGTTGTTTTTGCCGCCGATACCTATACGCTGGACCCGACTCATGTTTGGCCGACGTTCGAGATCAACCATTTCGGTCTTTCGACCCAGCGCGGCCGCTTCGACAAAACCACCGGCACGCTTACGCTCGATAGGACGAAAAAAACCGGCAGTGTCGCCGCAACAATCGAAACCGGCTCGCTCAATCTCGGCTTTGAAAAGTGGAACGAGCATGTGAAGGGCGAAGATTTCTTCGATGCGGCCAAGTATCCGACCATCACGTTCAAGTCCGACACATTCAACTTCGATAGCGATAAGCTCGTCACGGTCGATGGCCAGCTTACAATGCGCGGCGTCACCAAACCTGTGAAGTTGCAGGTCGCGAACTTCAAATGCATGCCGCATCCGATGCTGAAACGCGAGGTGTGTGCCGGCGACATTTCGACCACGATCAAGCGCAGCGAATGGGGTATTTCGAAGTATTCGCCGAATATCGGCGAAGAAGTGCTGATCAAGATTCCCGTCGAGGCGATCAAAAATAACTGAGCACTCAGGACCCAGCAGGCGGCTGCCGTAATAAGGCGGCCGTTTTGCTTTGTGGCACTCGACCATTGCCGTCACGCTCTGCCATCATCGCATAGCTGAAAATCTCCCAAGGCCCATTTCCATGCCGCTTCGTTTCCGTCGTTTTGCGCTTACCGCGCTGCTTGTCTGCTCTGCTCCGCTCGCCGCCGCGCCGAAAACGCTTGTCTACTGTGCCGAAGGCAGCCCGGAGTCGCTGACGCGTCTGTTCGCAAACGGACAAAACACCTCCGACGCGGGCGCACAGATCGCCGACACCCTGCTCGATTTCAAACCTGGCAGCGCGGAATTGCAGCCGGCGCTCGCCGAATCCTGGACGATTTCGCCCGACGGTCTGCAATACACTTTCAGGCTGCGGCGCGGCGTGAAGTTTCATACGAATGAAAAATTCAAGCCGACGCGCAACTTTAATGCCGACGACGTGCTGTTCACCTGGAACCGCCAGGCCGATCCCGCGCACCCGTTCCACAAACTCTCGGGCGCGCTGGCCTATGCGCAGTTCACCAATTTGCGCATGGATGAGAATGTGGCCAAGCTCGAAAA
Source organism: Betaproteobacteria bacterium (assembly GCA_009781175.1). GTDB lineage: Bacteria > Pseudomonadota > Gammaproteobacteria > Burkholderiales > Rhodocyclaceae > Niveibacterium. The sequence continues at coordinate 43,446 of WQYQ01000014.1, read as the reverse complement.
GCTCGACGACTACACGATCCGCTTCACGCTGCGCAAAGCCGAAGCGCCGTTTCTCACGCGCATGAGTTTCGATCTGTTCGGCATTCAATCCGCCGAGTATGCCGAGAAGCTTAAAGCCGCCGGTACGCCCGAACTGCTCGACCGCCAACCGATCGGCACCGGCCCGTTCCAGTTCGTGAGCTATCAGAAGGACGCCTTGATCCGTTATGCCGCCTTCCCGCAGCATTGGCGCGGCAAGCCGAAGATCGACAAACTCGTTTTCGCGATCGTGCCTGATCCGGCCGTGCAATTCGCCAAGCTTAAAACAGGCGAATGTCATGTTTCGGTATCCGTCAAACCGGCCGATGTCGCCTTGATCGAAAAAGAACCCGTGCTGCGCCTGCTGCAACAGCCCGGGCTCAATGTCAGCTATATCGCGCTGAACACGCAGAAGAAACCTTTCGACGATAAGCGCGTGCGCCAGGCGCTCAACCTCGCGGTCGACCGGCAGGCCCTGCTTGCGAACGTGTATCAAGGCCACGCGATCCTGGCGAAGAACATCCTGCCGCCGGCCTACTGGGCGGCCAACGACAAACTGCCGGCCTTGCCTTACGACAGCGCCAAAGCCAAAGCGCTGCTCGCCCAGGCCGGTTATCCGAACGGCTTCGACATGGAGTTGTGGTATCTCCCGGTCGTGCGGCCTTACAACCCCGACGGCAAACGCATGGGCGAAATGCTCCAGGCGGATTTCGCGAAGATCGGCGTGCGCGCCAGGCTTCTGACTTACGAATGGGGCGAATACTTGAAGCGCCAGCGCGCCGGTGAGCACCAGGCCGTAATGTACGGCTGGCTGTCGGGCAACGGCGAGCCGGATAACTACTTCGAACCCCTGCTTTCCAGCGAAGCGATCAAGAGCGGCGGCAACCTCGCGCGCTGGAGCACGCCCGCCTTCGAAGATCTATTGCAACGTGCGCGCACCACGCCGAATCAGGCGGAACGCACCAAGCTTTATCACAAGGCGCAAGAAATACTGCGCGAAGAATCACCGCTGCTTTTGCTCGCCCACGGCAACCGTTTCGGCGTGGCGCGCAAGGAAGTCAAAGGCTTTATCCTCGAACCGACTTACGGCTTGAATTTTTATGCCGTGGATTTGGAGCGTTAAGACATTACACGTAGATCCTTCAAAAATCGAAGTTGGCCAGCGAAGCCTTGATTTGTGTGTTGATTAGCTCAAGATGGGCGTGAGAGATGACAGCAACCGCCGTGCCATCTTCCACGCGCGGCACATACAGATACAGCGTGCCTTGCAGTGATAGCGCGTTCTTTGCCCGTGCCGCCTCGATAAGCTTTGCTTGTGCTTCGTCGGGAACAGGCAGGTTGCACGGGAAATCAGACGGCAGGATTTTCAGTGTGGCGCCTTGCTGATTTCGCACTCCACCTGTCGACGCCCAGCAGAATCCGCCATAGCCACTTAGTGGAAAACTTTTTGTATTGAAGTCGTATTGCCCTACTGAGACATTTTGCAGGCCCAGCGGTTTGTTTGCATCCCAAGAAACGGATGCTGGCAACGCATAGTAGTCATGCTTCCGATATTCATCCAGCGTGGCCTCGATGCGCGGCAGTTCGGCCGCGGCCAGATCTTTTTTCTTGAATACATCGGTTTCGCGGTAATAGCGCGGCGACAGACGATTGAGCTTCTCTTCGTCGCTGAGTGCGTCCTGGGACTTTGCTGAAACGATGTATGTCAGCGCCATGCCCGCCGGTTCGCCGTTCAGATCGGCATAGCTCGCCAGTGGGATGCCGAAGTCCGGTTTCGGCAATGTGGGCAATGCTGATTTCTGCGCTGCTGCGGCCAGCGCGGGCACCGGGCCGGACGGTTTGGGGCTGTTCATCAGTGTCGCGGGCGAGGCATTCGTCTGTGGCGCCGAGTCTTTCTTGCCACCGCATCCAACAAGTACAAGGCCAACGGCCAACAACATCGTACTGGCTTTTGAAATCATCCATTTATCTCCGTAATCAAAAAAGAAAAGGGCATGCGTCGAAAATGCATGCCCGCTGTTTGTTTCGAGAATGCACGTTGCTTGGCTTAAGAACCAAAGATTGCCTTGAGGTGCGAGTTACTCGTATCGTAGAAACGGCGATTGATACGCACGCCGATGACCGGCAGATCGGGCAGCCGCGTGAGCAGTTTCAACAGCACTGGGTGATTGGGTCTTTGTTGTTCCAGCTCCCATTCGGTTACATCGTCGAAGTCGATGAACCGTTCGGAGCCGTCATTCATATCGATGTAGAGCGCTTGGCGCGTTTTCGGAGCGAAGCCCACATAACGGTTGTACATCACCGAAACGGCTTCCCAGCGCGGGGTGAAACCGTTCACCTTGAATTTGTCAACGCGGGCAAACAGGCGACGATTCAGGGCGTCGGGAACCATCTTCAGCAACCAGTAGCCGAGCGCGAAGTAGCCGAGGCCCAAAACCAACAGCACCGGCCCCACTGGGTCGTGATTGCCGCCGCGGACAGCAAAAAAGGCGATAAGAAAGAGCGGTACGACCACCCACAGGCCAAGCATGTAAAAGGGACGGAGCATGTACCAGATGATCTGCATTAGATTCTCCCTTGAATTAGCGCTAGTGCTAGCCCAATGTTTTGACGAATCTTGAATCTACGAATTTCGTAGAGACTGTACCATAGCATCCTACGATTATCGTAGGATGACACTCAAGCATCCCGCTACGCTTTTTGGGCGACGCCTACGCGCGGCTCGCCAGCGGGCGTGTCTTCCGCAAGACAAGCTGGGGGTTCAGATAGGGCTGGATGAAGCTACGGCCAGCGCCCGAATAAGCCGATACGAAACTGGCGTGCACGAGCCGCCGTTCGGGCTTGCAGTCAAGATTGCCAAAACCTTGCATGTGCCAACTGCATATTTCTACTGCGAGGACGACGAATTAGCGAAGGTGATTCTGGCATGGGAAGAGCTTTCGCTAATTGCTCGGAAGAACGTGCAAAAGATTCTCCGTGCAGAAGCAAGTGATTAAATCCCCTGCCACTGATAAAGCAGTATCTTCTCGATTCCTACGGCCCTGTGCGAAGAATTATGAACAGCTTCCAAGCCTTCCCGCCTCCGCGTCGTCATTCTGCGCGAAGTCGCAGAATCCATTTGTCCTCCGAGAGTGGATTCTGCGACTGCGCTTCGCTCCGCGCAGAATGACCGTGAGTCGAGCATGAGCCCCGATTACAGCCTCGCAGTAAGATTACGAACAGGTTCGAAACAGGAACGCACCATGCCCCATTCATTTGCGAACACCGTCATTGTTGTCGGCAACGACGGTCTCGGACATGGCGACGATACGCTGCGCCGCAGGCTGGTCGCGACCTATTTCCGCACTCTGTACGAAAGCGGCCATTTGCCGCAGGCGGTCGTCTTCTATACGCGCGGCGTATTACTCATCGCCGACGATTCGAACTGCCTTGAAGAGCTTCGGGCACTCGCCAACGTGGGCGTTCCATTGATCGCCTGCCGCACCTGCCTCGAATATTTCGGGCTGATGGAACGCGTGGCGGTCGGCGAAATCGGGAACATGCTCGGGATCGTCGAAGCACAGAGCGCCGCTGAAAAAGTCATCACGCTGTAGCGGCTCGATGCTCACTTTTTTTCTCAAACGCCTCGCCGTCGTGATCCCGACCTTCATCGGGATCACCTTGCTCGTGTTCGCGCTGATCCGCATGGTCCCAGGCGATCCGGTCGAAGCGCTGTCGGGCGAGCGCGGCATCGATCCGGCGCGGCATGCACAGCTATTGCATGAGTTCGGGCTGGACCGGCCCTTGCCGGCGCAGTACGGCGAATTTGTCTGGAAGGCGCTGCACGGCGATCTCGGCGTTTCCATCGTCAGCCATGAGCCCGTGCTCTCCGAATTCCTCGACCGCTTTCCGGCGACGTTCGAACTCACGTTGTGCGCAATTCTCTTCGCCGCGCTGATCGGCATTCCCGCCGGCATGCTCGCGGCGGTCAAACGCAATACGCCAATCGACTATGGCGTGATGGGCGTGTCTCTCGCGGGCTATTCGATGCCGCTGTTCTGGTGGGCGCTGCTTTTGATCCTCTATTTTTCGGTGCATCTTGGATGGACGCCGGTTTCGGGGCGGCTCGGAATCGAATTCGATCCTCCACACGTAACGGGCCTGATGCTGGTCGACACGTGGCTTTCGGACGAAGAGGGCGCGTTCCGCTCAGCGCTGTCGCACCTGATTTTGCCCACGCTCGCGCTCGGCACGATTCCGCTCGCCACACTTGCGCGCATGACGCGTTCATCGATGCTCGAAGTGCTACGCGAGGACTACATCCGCGCGGCGCGCGCAAGAGGACTCACGCCCCTCCGCATCGTCGCCAAGCACGCTTTCCGCAATGCCTTGATCCCTGTCGTCACCGTGGCCGGTTTGCAGGTCGGTGTATTGCTCGGCGGTGCAGTGCTGACCGAAACGATCTTCGCCTGGCCCGGAATCGGCAAATGGCTGATCGAAGCGATCCATCGGCGCGATTATCCAATCGTCCAAGGCGGGCTGCTGATCTGCGCCAGCCTCGTCATCCTCGTCAATCTCGCGGTCGATCTGCTGTACGGGATCATCAATCCGCGCATCCGGCATCCGCGATGAACGATACGCAAGAAGCCATCCTCGCTGCGCCCCAAACGCCGCATCCGTTCGTCGAGTTCTGGCGCGACTTCGCGCGCAATCCGGGGGCGCTCGCCGGTTTCGCCGTCATCGTGCTGTTCATTATCTGCGCTGTGTTCGCCGGCACACTCGCGCCGCATTCGCCAATTGAACAGTATCGCAATGCCGTGCTGACGCCGCCCACATGGCAAAGCGGCGGACGCGCCGAGTTCCTGCTTGGCACGGACGCCGTGGGGCGCGATGTGCTTTCACGCCTGATTTTCGGCGCACGGCTCTCGCTCGGCATCGGCCTCGTTTCGGTCACGCTGTCGCTCGGCCTGGGGATTTTTCTTGGCCTGTGTGCCGGCTTTCTGCGCGGCTGGCTCGATACCGCGATCATGCGTTTGATGGATATTCTCCTCGCCCTGCCTTCGCTGCTGCTCGCGGTGGCCATCGTGGCCGTGCTCGGCCCTGGGCTGACGAACGCGATGTATGCGATCGCCATCGTGCTGCTGCCGCACTATGTCCGCCTTACGCGCGCCGCGGTGATCGGGGAGCGCGACAAGGAATACGTGCTCGCCTCGAAAATCGCTGGCGCAGGAACATTGCGTCTGATGTTCGGCACGATTCTGCCGAACTGTCTTGCGCCGCTGATCGTGCAGGCGACGCTCGGTTTTTCGACCGCCATTCTCGATGCCGCGGCGCTCGGTTTTCTCGGCCTCGGCGCGCAACCGCCCGCCGCCGAATGGGGCGCGATGCTCGCGAGCGCGATGGAATTCATCCAATCCGCGTGGTGGATCGTCACCTTTCCCGGCATCGCGATCTTTCTCGCCGTGCTCGCGTTCAACCTGATGGGCGACGGCCTGCGCGATGCGCTCGACCCTAAATTGAAGCAATAAGAATCCATGTTGGAAGTCCGCAATCTCTGCGTGCAGTTCGGTTCTGGCAAGGCCGCGCTCAAGGCCGTCGACGGGCTCGATTTGAGCCTCGCCGCTGGTGAAGTCGTCGGACTCGTCGGCGAATCGGGCTCGGGCAAAAGCGTTGCCTCGCTGGCCGTGATGGGGCTCGTCGACCCGCCCGGGCGCGTGAGCGCCGAACGCCTGAACTTCGCCGGGCATGACTTGCTGACAATGCAGGCCAGCGCGCGGCGCAAGCTGCTCGGCCGCGACATCGCAATGGTGTTCCAGGACCCGGCCGGCAGTCTGAACCCCTGTTTCACGCTTGGCGCGCAGCTCATGGAAACGCTCGCGGCGCACGAAGGCGGCTCGCGCCACGCCTTGCGCATACGCGCGCTCGAACTTCTGCGGCAGGTCGAAATCCCCGACGCCGAGCAGCGCCTGAATGCCTATCCGCACCAAATTTCGGGCGGCATGAGCCAGCGCGTGATGATCGCGATGGCGATCGCCTGTAACCCGCGTTTGTTGATTGCCGACGAGCCGACGACCGCGCTCGATGTAACCGTGCAGGCGCAGGTTTTGCAACTGTTATTACGTCTGCAACGCGAGCGTGACATGGCCTTGCTGTTGATTACGCACGATCTCGCCGTGGTCGCGGAAACCGCGCAACGCGTCATCGTGATGTATGCCGGTCAGGTAATGGAAATGGGCGAGGCAAGCGTGCTCTTCAATGCACCTCGCCACCCCTATACGCAAGCGCTGCTCGACGCGCTGCCCGAGCGCAACCGCGGCGCGAAGCGTTTGACAAGCCTGCCCGGCGTCGTACCCGGGCGCTACGACCGACCCGCCGGCTGCCTGCTCGCGCCGCGCTGCCGTTTCGCGACGCTGCGCTGCCACACAGAACATCCGGCCCTGCTTGGAGAGGGTCCAAACCGCGTGCGCTGTCATTTTCCGCTCAACGCGGACGGCGCTAACTCCGCGCAACGAAGCGAGTCTGAAACATGAGCCAGGTCTTGTTTCAAGCGCTCGATCTGCGCAAACACTACGTGATTTCACGCGGTCCGTTTCGCCCCAAGGCGGTCGTACGCGCGCTCGATGGCGTGAGCTTCACAATCCAGGCCGGCGAGACGCTGGCCGTCGTCGGAGAATCCGGCTGCGGCAAAAGCACGCTTGCGCGGCAGATCACAATGCTCGAAACGCCGACTTCGGGACACCTGCTGCTTGAAGGCGTCGAGCTTGCCGATGCGTCAAAAGACGTGCTGAAAAATCTGCGCCCCAAAGTGCAAATGGTGTTCCAGAACCCGTATGCAAGCCTCAATCCGCGCAAGCGCATCGCGACGATTCTCGCAGAGCCGCTGCGGATTCAAGGCGCTTTATCGGCCCAAGCGCGCCACGAAAAAGTGAATGAAGCACTGGCTCGGGTAGGTTTGCGCCCCGAACACGCGGCACGTTATCCGTACATGTTTTCGGGCGGCCAGCGCCAGCGCATCGCGATCGCGCGCGCATTGATGACGCAGCCCGCGCTCGTGGTGGCCGACGAGCCGGTTTCGGCGCTCGATGTTTCGATCCAGGCCCAGGTGCTGAACCTGCTGATGGATCTGCAACAAGACACCGGCGTGGCCTACGTCTTCATTTCGCATAATCTCGCGGTCGTCGAACATATCGCCGACACGGTGATCGTGATGTACTTCGGCCGCATCGTCGAACAAGGGCCGGCACACGCGATCTTCGCATCGCCGCGTCATCCCTATACACGCGCGCTGCTCGCGGCAACGCCGCGGCTCGACCCGGCCGACCGTGTGGCGCGCGAGCCGCTACATGGCGAACCGCCATCGCCCTTGGCACCCCCTCCGGGCTGCGCCTACGCCTCGCGCTGCCCGCACGCCAAACCGCGCTGCCGCGAAGAAACACCCGTGTTACGGGAGCTTGGTGTCCAGCGGGTGGCCTGCCATTTCGCCGAATAAGTCACCCCCAGCTCAAAGACTGAGGTTTTCTCGCCACAAGACCGATGTGTAACGTATGTGTAACGCGTAAATTTGATTCCGGTCAATCGAACTAGACCGTAAGAAACCATAGAATTGAGACGTTTTTAAGTCATATTTTGTAATAGGGGATATTTGAATGTCTTACATGATTCGTAGCGCAATCGCTGGAGCTCTTGCCGTGGGTCTGTGCGCTTCCAGCGCCGCTTTCGCCGCCGATGAAGGCAACTGGTTGGTGCGTGCCCGCGCCACGTATGTGGACTTCAGCAACAATAACAGCGACAACGTGCTGGGAGCCGATGTCGCCGCTCAAAGCAAGTGGATTCCAGAAGTTGACGTCACCTACTTCTTCACGCAGAACATCGCGACCGAACTCGTGCTGTCGGTGCCGCAGAAGCACAACATCTCGCTTGGTGGCGACAAGATTGGCTCTTTGCAGGAACTGCCGCCGCACCTGATGGTTCAGTACCATCTGCCGATGGGTGACTTCAAACCCTACGCCGGCGTCGGTATCAACTACACGCGTTTCTGGAATGTGGATATTCTGGGTGGCGCCGTCGATGTCAAGCGCTATAGCTGGGGTCCGTCGCTGCAGCTCGGCGTTGATTACAAGATCGCTCCGCAGTGGTATTTGAACGCCGACATCAAATACACTTGGATGAACACCGATGTCTATCTCGGTGGCAACACGGTTGCTAAGCTCAACCTCGATCCGTGGATCATGAGTATTGGCGTCGGTTATCGTTTCTAAGCGAAGTCCGTTTGCTGATAAAAAGGGCAGCTCTTCGAGCTGCCCTTTTTACATCTGGAGAACTTAGAGCCCGGTGGCGGCGCGTAGCGCTTCGACCTTGTCGGTCGCTTCCCAGGTGAACTCCGGCTCGTCGCGGCCAAAATGGCCGTAGGCGGCGGTTTTTTGATAGACCGGGCGCAGCAGATCGAGCATCTGGATGATGCCTTTCGGCCGTAGATCGAAATGCGCTTCGACCAGTTGCGCGATCTGCTCGTCCGGAATCCTTCCCGTGCCTTCGGTATACACCGTCACATTGATCGGACGCGCAACGCCGATCGCATAGGACACTTGCACCTGGCATTGGCGGGCAAGCCCGGCGGCGACGATATTCTTCGCCACATAACGCGCGGCGTAGGCCGCTGAACGGTCGACCTTGGTCGGGTCCTTGCCGGAGAAAGCGCCGCCGCCATGCGGGCAAGCGCCGCCATAGGTGTCGACGATAATTTTGCGGCCCGTCAAACCACAATCGCCCTGTGGGCCACCGATCACGAAGCGGCCGGTCGGGTTGACAAGGTATTTCGTATCCTTGAGCAGCTCGGCCGGAATCACGGCCTTGATGATGTCCTCGACAACGGCTTCCTTGATCGCGTCCTGTGTGATGTCAGGCGCGTGCTGCGTCGAAAGCACGACCGTGTCGACCGAGTGCGGCTTGCCGTCCACATAGCGGAACGTCACCTGGCTCTTCGCGTCGGGACGCAGCCACGGCAAGCGGCCATCCTTGCGCAGCTCGGACTGGCGCTGGACGAGGCGGTGCGCATACCAGATCGGCGCGGGCATCAATTGCGGCGTTTCGTCGCAGGCGTAGCCGAACATCAGGCCCTGGTCGCCGGCGCCCGTGTTCAGGTAATCGTCGGACGCGTGATCGACGCCTTGCGCAATATCGGGGCTCTGCTTGTCGTAGGCCACCAGCACCGCGCAGCCTTTGTAGTCGATGCCATAGTCAGTGTTGTCGTAGCCGATACGCTTGATGGTGTCGCGCGCGACCTGGATGTAGTCGATATTCGCGTGCGTGGTGATTTCACCGGCGAGCACGACGAGGCCCGTATTGCACAGCGTCTCGGCCGCAACGCGGGCGTGTTTATCCTCGCTGAAAATCGCGTCGAGGATAGCGTCCGAAATCTGGTCCGCAACCTTGTCCGGATGGCCTTCGGAGACAGACTCCGAAGTAAACAGAAAATTATTGCTCATGCTGAGAACTCCCAAAACGAAAACCCCGGTAAGCCTGCGCGGCCAACTCCGGGGTTTCGAGCGGGCGACGCTTTAGCAGTATTTATGGCCGCCCTGCAAGTTGTCGGTTTAACTCGGCGGATAAGTTGGTATTATCCCCCCACCCAAAAAATTTCGTCAAATCCGCACCGGGCATCGGTGTGCCGTAATGAACACCATCTTCCGTCTGCTCGGCCGTCTTCCGCTTTTCATCCTGCATCTATCGGGCGCGAAACTCGGTTTGCTCGTATGGGCGTTTGCCGGATCTTATCGGCGCACGCTGGCGGATAACCTAAGCCGCGCCCTGGGCCGCCGCGCAAGCTTATTCGAACGGCTGCATGCCGCCGCCGAAGCAGGCAAGGGCGCGTTCGAAACCGCCTGGGTCTGGTCGCGGCCGTCTGAGCAATTGGCCCGGGCCATCCGCAGTACATCGGGTTGGGATGCCGTATTGGCGGCGCGCGATGCCGGCCGCGGCATACTCTTCGTAACGCCGCACCTGGGTTGCTTCGAAATCTCGGCACAGTTCTATGCCTGCACGGCGGGCCCGATCACCGTGCTGTTCCGCCGCCCGCGCAAAGCGATTCTGGCGCCGCTGATGGACGCCGGGCGCAATCGCGGCCGGATGCACGCGGTCCCCGCCGACGCCGCGGGCGTGCGCGCCCTGCTCAAGGCGCTCAAGGCCGGCGAAGCGATCGGCATTCTACCCGATCAAGTGCCGCAAGCTGGCGAAGGATTGTGGGCGCCGTTCTTCGGCAAACCCGCGTATTCGATGACGCTTGCCGCGCGGCTTGCGGGCCAGAACGGCGCGCCGGCTTTCATCGCGTTTGCGCGCAGATTGTCCTGGGGCCGCGGCTATCACCTGCATTTGGAACCGCTTGTCTTGCCCGACGGCGCGCCGGCCGAACGCGTCACCGCGCTCAATGCCGCGCTCGAACGCCAGATACTTTCCTGCCCCGCTCAATATTTATGGGGTTATAACCGCTACAAACAACCTGCCGGCGTGCCTGGGCCAAACAACGCGCAGGAACCCGCCGCATGAGCCGGCTTGTCGTCGTTCTGCTCTGGCTGCTGCACTGGCTGCCGTTACCCGTGCAAGCCGCAATCGGTAACGGGCTCGGCTGGCTGCTCTACTGGCTCGTCGTGCCGCGCCGCCGCGTCATCCTGACGAACCTGCGCCTGTGCTTTCCTCACTTATCCGCTGCACAGCGCGCCCGGCTTGCCCGCCGCCACTGCATGTGCGTAGCGCGCAGCTTCCTTGAGCGGGGTCTGCTCTGGTTCGGATCAGCCGAACGAATCCGCAGGCTCGTGCGCGTCGACGGCATGGAAAAGGTGCACGCGCGGCTTGCCGAAGGGCGGCCCGTCATCCTACTCGTGCCGCATTTCTGCGCGCTCGATACCGCCGCGACGCGGCTCGCGACCGAGGTCGACAGCGTCAGCATTTATTCGGCGCAGAAGAACAAGGAACTCGAAAAATGGCTGTTCCACGGCCGCAGCCGCTTCGGCAGGCAATATCTGCTCTCGCGCCAGGAAGGCGTGCGCGCCGCGATCAAAAAACTGCGCGAAGGCGGACGAATTTTCTACTATCTGCCGGACATGGATTTCGGCCCGCGCGATTCGATCTTCGTGCCGTTCTTCGGCGTACAGGCCGCGACGGTGCCTGGGCTGCCACGCATCGCCAAACTAGCGCGTGCGGACGTCGTGACCTGCGTGATCCGCATGCTGCCGGCGGGCAAAGGCTACGCCGTCAGCGTAGGCCCGTTCTGGGACGACTTTCCTGGCGCTGACGAATACGCCGACACGCTGCGTATGAACGCCGAAATCGAGCGCCATGTGCTGAAGATGCCCGAGCAGTATTACTGGGTGCACAAGCGCTTCAAGACGCGCCCGCCCGGCGAAGCGAGTGTCTACCGCTAGCGCATCCGCGCCATCTCAATCCTTTTTGCGCCGGCGCAGCGTTTGCGCGAGTATCATCGGAAACCCCGCGCAGTGGAGAGGAGACCGCCATGTTCCGCAATCCCGATGAAGCCGCCCTGAAAGCCCTGCTGCAAAAGGTCCACACGATCGCAATCGTCGGTGCCTCGCCGAAGCCGGAACGGCCCAGCCACTACATCGCCAAATTCCTGCAAGAACATGGCTGCCGCATCATTCCGATCCATCCGGCAGCCGAAACCCTTTTCGGCGAAAAAACCTATCCGTCGCTCTCCGCAGTGCCTGAGCGCATTGATCTGGCGGATTTCTTCATCAACGCCGAGCGCGTCGGGCCGATGGTGGATGAGGCCGTCCGGCTCGGCATTCCCGCGATTTGGATGCAGGACGACGTTATCGATGAAGCCGCCGCGCAGCGCGCCCGTGATGCGGGCGCCACGGTCGTGATGGACGATTGCATCTTTCGGCGCTGGAAGCAGTTGATGGGCTAAATGCAGCGCGGGTGTGGGAGAATGCCACGATGAAACTGTGCTTTACCAAAATGCAAGGGCTGGGCAACGATTTCGTCGTCATCGACGCGATTCGCCAGCCCTTCGAAATGACACCCGCGCGCGCGCGCTTCCTTGCCGACCGCCGTTTCGGCGTCGGCTGCGATCAAATTCTGATCGTCGAACCGAGCCGCTTAGCCGATGCCGATTTCCGTTACCGGATTTTCAACCTCGACGGCGAAGTCGAACAATGCGGCAACGGCGCGCGCTGCTTCGCCCGCTTCGTGCGCGACAAAGGTTTGTCCGAGCGCGACGAAATCCGCGTCGAAACGCTGGCCGGCGTCATCACGCCGCGTCTGACCGCCGACGGCCTCGTATCGGTCGATATGGGCGTTCCGATTCTCGACCCGCAGCGGATTCCCTTTATTTCCGATTCCGACGCGCCGGCCCAAGTGCTCGAAGTAGGCGGCGAGGAAGTTCTGATCGGCGCTGTCAGCATGGGCAATCCGCATGCCACGCAGCTTGTCGCGGACATCGAACGCGCACCGGTCGAAACCCAAGGCCCGTTGATCGAACGCCATCCGCGTTTCCCGGCCCGCGTCAACGCGGGCTTCATGCAAATCCTCGAACGCGACCGGATACGCCTGCGCGTTTTCGAACGCGCCGCGGGCGAAACGCTGGCCTGCGGCACGGGTGCCTGCGCAGCGGTCGTCACCGGCATCCGGCGTGGCTTGCTCGACAGCCCGGTGCAGGTTTCCACGCGCGGCGGCGATCTCACCATCGCCTGGGGCGGCCCCGGCACTTCGGTGCATATGACGGGCCCGGCGGTCTCCGTTTTCGAAGGCGAAATCGAAATCGAGTGAAGCCCATGCAACTTCCCTGAATCCGTTCTCTTTTGTTTCCCAATCACATGAACGCCAAAGACGTAGTCGATTACCTGCAAGAGCACCCCGAATTTTTCAACGAACACGCCGCCTTATTGACGACGCTTGCGATTCCACACCCCGATACCGGGAAGGCGATTTCGCTTTCCGAGCGCCAGCTTCTCGCGCTGCGCGACAAATTGCATTTATTACAGGAGAAGATGGGCAATCTGATCCGCTTTGGCGAGGAAAACGATGCGATCTCCGAAAAAGTGCACCGCCTGAGCCTGAGCCTGCTCGAAGCAAGCAGCTTCGAAAACGTGCGCGGCGAGCTTGACACCCATCTGGTCGAAGATTTTTCGGTGCCGCATGTCGCGCTGCGGATCTGGAACAGCATCATCACGCGACCGACGTCCGAATTCGAACCTGTATCCGAAGAATTGCGTTTCTTCGCCGCCGATCTGCGTCACCCCTACTGCGGCCCCGCCACGCAACCGGAAGTCGCCCAGTGGTTTGGCGAAGCCGCGAGCCATATCCGTTCGCTCGCCCTGCTGCCCTTGCGGCGCGACAATCAGGTTTTCGGCCTGCTCGCGCTCGGCAGCGAAGAGCTGGAGCGCTTCTACCCTGAAATGGGCACGCTTTACGTGGCGCGAATTGCCGACCTCGTCGGCGCTTCGCTGCTCAAATATCTCGGCTGAAAATGGACGAAACCGCCGCGCCGGAACATGAACTTCCCCCCTTGGCGGAAAAATGGCTGAGGTGGATGGGCAGTGAACGCCGTGCGAGTTTGAATACGCTTGCGAGCTATCGGCGTGATTTGCAGAAACTGGTCGCACTCGCGGCCCCGCGCGGTTTCAACACCCTTTCTCCGCACGATATCCGGCGCTTCAGCGCCCGCCTGCATGTGCAAGGCTTATCCGGCCGTTCGCTGGCGCGCACGCTTTCGACTTGGCGCGGCTTCTATCGCTGGTGCGTATTAGACGATAAGCTCGACGCCAATCCCGTCATCAATGTGCGTGCGCCCAAATCGCCCAAAGCGCTGCCGCAGGTGCTCTCGCCCGATCAAGCCGTCGCGATGCTCGATGCCAAGCCGGAAATTTCGTTCGTGACGCGCGATCGCGCAATGTTCGAACTGTTCTACTCATCCGGCCTACGCGTTTCCGAACTGGAAGGTCTCGATCTGGGACCAGCGCTCGATTTGGACGAAGAGGAAGTCGAGGTCATCGGCAAGCGCAACAAGAAGCGCCGTCTGCCGATGACCAGACTCGCCTGCGCGGCGCTGCGCGCCTGGATCGCCGAGCGCCCAACAATCGCCGCGCCGGAAGAAAACGCGCTGTTCGTCAACGCCAGAGGCCGGCGGCTTTCCGTACGTGGTATTCAACTCGCATTGAAAGACTGGGCGCGCACAAGCGGACTGGGCGTGCATGTCCACCCGCATATGCTGCGCCACAGCGTCGCCAGCCATTTGCTGCAATCCTCGGGCGATCTGCGCGCCGTGCAGGAACTGCTCGGCCATGCCAGCATCGCCTCCACTCAGGTCTATACACACCTGGATTTCCAGCACCTCGCCCAAGTCTACGATGCGGCGCATCCGCGCGCGCATAAGAAATCGGAATGAAAAATAAAAAAAAGCGCCAACCGAGTCACCCCGGCTGGCGCTTGTGCATACAGCGCTTACGGTACTCAGTCCGTGCCGTATTTCGGCGAACGCGGACCGTACAGGATGCCGCCCTTATTCGAATACCCCGCCGACAGCAGGCGCGCACTGGTGACTCCCGCCACCGTATAACCGGCATCGGTCGCGGTGTTGATGATCTGCTTGACCACCGCCGTCACCAGCATGCCGATGACGCCGCCGCCGCTGTTATTGTTGCCCTCGTTGCTCGACGCGGTGGCCTGGCCGGTCCACAGCGTTTCTCCGCTCCTCAGATCGACAAGCTTGGCACTCGCGGTCACGACCGTGTTGCTGCTGATCACGATGTACTTGGTGCCGTACTCGGTGATGTCGATATACAGCGCGGCGTCGGCGCCGAAGATTTCGCGCAGCTTGGCCGCCGGCACACCGTGAATGTCGCCCGCCACCGTCAGGCCGTTCTGGCGGAAGGTTTCATCGACGAGCGCGACCGGGAACACGTAATAGCCCGCTTCCGCGAGCGGCATCGTCACCTGCGAGTACATGCCGTAGGTCGCATCCACCTCCGGCGATTGGTTCAGGGGCGGCAGCACCACGATCGAGCGCGGCTTGCTCGCTTTGAAAGCCGAATAATCGATATTCCTGGTGGTTCCGGCACAGCCCACCATCAGGGCCAGCAGAGCGGCGACGGCAAACAGTTTCAAGAAACGCGGGATCATCAGTTGGCCTCCCTTTTCACGTTCTTCATCAGGAAGTCGATATACGTGGCCGATTCCGGAAACAGTTCTTTCTCGGTCTGGAATTCCTGGACCATATGGTCATCCTTGCCAAGCGTCGAATACAACATCCCCAAATGGGCGTGGTAGCCCGGCGGCGTTGCGCCGTTTTTGGCCTTGATATTTTCCAAGCCTTTCTCCAGTTCAGCGACCTGCTCTTCCTTCGCTTCACCCTTGAAGTATTCGTGCACCTGCGCCTGATAGTCTTCCCACTGATACAACGGCTTCTGACTCGCGCACCCCGCCAGGACCGCGCACCCGACGGCCACGCCGGCCACCATGCGCCAGCTTGCAAACGACTTGCTCATACCTGTTGTTGTCCCTTTTCTGATTGCCGCTTTACTGCGCGTTCGGCTTCCACGCGCCGCTGTCGATTGCGCTGACCAGCTTGTCCACCGCTTCGCGCATCGCCAGATCGAGCACCTTGCCATTGAGCGTCGAGTCATAGCTGGCCGTGCCGCCAAAACCGATCACCTCGCGGTTCGAGAGCTTGTATTCACCCGCGCCGCCGACCGAGTACACCACTTCCGAGGTCGAGATATTGACGATATTCAGCGCAACCTTGGCGTAGGCAACCTGCTCCTTGCCGCGCCCCAGGATGCCGAACAACTGCCGGTCGCCCGTCTCCTTGCGGCCGAACTCCGTCACATCGCCCGTGATGACGAAATCGGCGCCTTTGAGTTTCTGCGTGGCGTTCTTGATCGCCGCCTCCTGCTTGATCTCGGCCATATTGTCGCGATCGAGCACGTTGAAACGGTTGGTCTGCTGCAAATGCGTGATCAGAATCGTTTTGGCCTGGCCGCCAAGACGATCCACGCCATCCGAGAAAACGCCCCGCATGTAGGCCGAACGGTTGTCGAACTTACCCACCGCGATCGGCGTGCGCACGCCGTTATACACCTGGCCCGCCGACGCCACCTGCTGCACCGCCAGCGCCTGCGACGATTCGGTCGCACAGCCGCTCAAGAGACCCAAGGCCAGCGCGGCCGCGCCGGCAAACACCACGGTTGAAACTTGTTTCACTCGATTTCTCCCTGAAAAATCAGATACTTCTTTGGTTGACATACTCGCGCTGGCGCAAGCTAACCGCTTCCCTCAACAAAGAAGGAAGAGAAAATGCACACTCCAGCGCAGGATTGCGAAAAACAGACAATAAGCAGATAGCCAAGCGCCTGCTCATTGACATGCGAAGCGCAGGTGCAGCGCCCAGTTCCACCCGATTCTCGGCGCCTTGTTTCGATGCCCGTTATCCGGTATCGAATTGTTATTTTTGTCGGCGGGTGCGCGATTCTGGCCGCCCTTTTATCGTTTGTACACTTTTTGTTTCTTTTCGGCCGCGCGAGCTTAAGGGCTTTTTAATCCTGCGTGCAGCACCATGCCCTCGCCTTATCCACTCAGGCTTCAAATTCGAAACGGAGAGAATCATGAAAAAACTGCTTGCTGCCTTGTTCGCAATGACTTTTGCCGCCGGTGTTTTCGCCGCTGATGCAGCCGCAACCGCCACCCCGGCCACCCCGGCCACCCCGGCCACCCCGGCCACCTCAGCCGCCGAGAAAACCCCAGCCGCTTCCGCGAGTGAAACTTCCAAGCCCGCCGCGACCAAGAACCTCAAGAAAAAAGCGCGTCACCACAAGAAGGCAAAAACCGCTCCGGCTGCCACACAATCGCCCGCCCAGTAAAGTTGATACGCATTGCCGCAGTCGCCCCGGAATTCCGGGGCTTTTTTTTGTTCAAGCGCAGGTAAGAGTGGCCTTTGTATAGCTAATCTAGCCGCCAGACGGAGGAAGCTATGCGGGTACTGCTTGTTGAAGACGATCCGATGGTCGGCGATGCGGTGCGCAAGGGGCTTATGGGCGCGGGCTTCACGGTCGATTGGGTGCGCGACGGCCATGCGGCCGAACTCGCACTCGAAGCGAATCAATACGCGGCCTGCGTGCTCGATCTGGGCCTGCCGCGGCGCGATGGAATGGAAGTCCTGCATGCTTTGCGCAAACGTGAAAACGCGCTGCCGGTCATCGTTGTCACCGCGCGCGATGCGGTATCCGACCGCATTGCCGGGCTGAATGCCGGAGCGGACGATTATTTGACCAAGCCTTTCGATCTGGATGAATTGATTGCGCGCATCCGGGCCCTGATGCGCCGCAATGCAGGCCGGGCGCAGAGCCTGATGCAATGCGGCGAACTGACGCTGGACCCGGAAAAACGCGAAGTGCGCCTTGCGGGCGAAACGGTTCCGCTATCGGCGCGCGAACTGGCTTTGCTCGAAATTTTGATCGCGAAGCCCGGAGCCGTGCTTTCGCGCGAGGCGCTTGAGGAGCGTCTTTTCGGCTGGGGAGAAGAACCGGCGTCAAACGCGCTCGAAGTCCATCTGCACAACCTGCGCCGCAAGCTCGGCCCGGAGCGCATCCGCAATGTGCGCGGCGTGGGTTATAAGGTTGTTCCGTGAAGCCTTCAGAACCTGGGTTCTCGATCAGACGCCTGCTTGTCGGTTGGCAGATCGGCATCCTGCTGCTGCTCGCCGTGGCGGCCTCGGGCTTGGCCTACAGTTTGATGTTGCGCTCTTTCAATGCGCTGCGCGAGCTGGAGCTGACCCAGATCGCGAATGCCATCGCGCGTCACGGCATTGATGATGATTCGGACGATGCAAGCAGTTCGAATAAGGAAGACCCTGGCGATTTCTTGAGCCAGGTCTGGGAAGCCGATGGCAGCCTCGCCTATGCCAGTCATTCGCCGCCCGTGCCCAAACCAAACAAAATGGGCAATTACGATTTTCAGTACGGCGGCCGCGTCTGGCATGGACATGCTCAAAACAACGACGGGCTGATCATTCTGGTCGCGCGCGAACAGGGCGCGCGGTTTTGGCTTCTGCGCGATATTTCTCTGCCTCTGCTGATCATCCTGGCGCTGCTCACGGTGTTCTTGAGCCTGATGAGCTGGCGCTTGATCGGGTATGCGCTTTCGCCGCTTTCAGCCCTGCGCCGCGAATTGCTTCAGCGCGATGCGCTCTCGCTCGAACCGCTCCCAACCCAAACGCTACCGCCGGAACTGACGCCGCTCGTCGACACACTGAACCATTTACTTGCGCGTATCGACAATCTGCTTGGCGCGCAGCGCGAATTCGTTGCCGACGCGGCGCATGAGTTGCGCACGCCGATTGCCGCGGTGCGGCTTTACGCACAGCTTGCCGAACGCAGCAACAACAAGACCGAACGCCAGGCGGCGATTCAAAACGTACAGGAAAGCGCGATCCGCGCGACGCGTCTCGTCGAACAATTGCTCGCGCTGGCACGCCTGGAACCCGAGAACACGCAGGCGATGGAGCCTGTCGCGCTCGCTGCGCTGGCACGCGAAGTCGTCGCCAATCACTCGGCCCAGGCCGATGCAAAAGAAATTGATTTAGGCATCACCGAAGCGGCATCCGGGCAAACGCCCGGCAATAGCGATGAGCTGCGAATGCTGCTGAATAATCTTGTCGATAATGCGGTGCGTTACACCCCTTCAGGCGGGCGTATCGATGTTTCGGTGCTTGCGACAGCGGCAGGGATCGAACTGCGTGTGGAAGATACAGGCCCCGGCATTCCGGAAGCGCTGCATAAGAAAGTATTCGAGCGTTTCCACCGTGCCGCCGGAGCGGACCAGCCCGGCAGCGGGCTGGGGCTCGCGATCGTGAAACGGATTGCCGAACGGCACGCAGCGACTATTCATCTCGCCAACCGTGCCGCGGGCGGTTTGCAAGTCCGGATTGTCTTTCCACTTTGAACGCTTGCCGTTAGATGCTCGCTCTCAGTTGCCACGCTCGTGGCAAGATTATGAACAGGTTCCAAACCCTCCCGCCCCCGCGTTGTGATTCTGCGCGAAGTCGCAGAATCCAGTTGTCCTCCGAGAGTGGATTCTGCGACTGCGCTTCGCTCCGCGCAGAATGACCATAGATTAAGCGCAAGCGAGACAACCTGGGCAGCGAAGACGCCCCAAACTCGTGGCGTTATAGCCTCGCATTAAGATTATGAGCAGGTTCTTACTTGAGCAGCCCTTCCTCTTGCATAGCCCTCTGCACCGCCGGGCGTGCGGCAACACGCTCGCGGAAGGCATTCAGATTGGCCAGGGCGCTGATGTCGATGTTCAGCAGACGGGGCCAATTCGTGGTGGTGAAGAGATAGCAATCGGCCACGCTGAAGTCCTCGCCCATCAGATAGCTTTTACCGGCAAGCTGACTATCGACCCACTGCAAGCGCGAAATCAGACGCTCCTTGACGATGGTTTTATACGCTTCGGGCGTCGCGGGACTGAACAGGGGGCTAAAACTTTTGTGGATTTCCGTGCCGATGAAGGTCAGCCATTCCTGCAAGCGGTAGCGGGCAATCGTCCCATTGGCGGGCGCCAGTTTGCTTTGCGGCGCCTGGTCGGCAATGTATTGCACGATGGCCGGGCCTTCGCGCAGACGCGTGCCATCGTCAAGCTCAAGCACGGGAACATAACCGAGCGGGTTGACAGCCTGGAAATCGGCGCCATCCGGCAATTTGCGGTTTTTAAGGTCAACCATGACCGTTTCGAAAGACAAACCCGCTTCGCACAAGGCGATATGCGGCGAAAGCGAGCAAGCACCGGGTGAGTAATATAACTTCATGGCGAAAATTCCTTTCTTTGGTGTGGAGTGGCCCTGCTGATAGGGTTGATGCGGCGACAACCATGCCGGCTTGGATCAATTCAGCCGGCTCAAGATACCATCAAGTTGGTCCAGACTGCCAAAGGCGATGACGAGTTTCCCGACCCCTTTTTTGTTGGCCTGGATTTTGACTGTCGCGCCAATTTTGTCGGCAAGATCTTCCTCAAGGCGGGCAACGTCGCGGTTGACGGGTTTAGGCGCTTTTTCAACCGGCGGACGCAAGGCGGTCTGCACCGCTTTTTCAGTCTCGCGCACCGAGAGGCGCTTTGCGACGACCTGATTCGCCAGCATGATCTGCTGCGCGCCCTGCAAGGCCAGAACAGCGCGCGCATGGCCCATTTCGATATCGCCGGCCATCAGGAGTTCCCGCACCGGCTCGGAAAGGCTCAAGAGGCGCAGCAGATTCGATGTCGCAGGCCGTGAACGCCCTACCGCGTCCGCGGCTTGCTGGTGCGT
This sequence comes from Betaproteobacteria bacterium, assembly GCA_009781175.1. Classification (GTDB taxonomy): domain Bacteria; phylum Pseudomonadota; class Gammaproteobacteria; order Burkholderiales; family Rhodocyclaceae; genus Niveibacterium. The sequence goes on along the minus strand of WQYQ01000014.1, from coordinate 23,141 downwards.
CATGCCGAATTCGTCGATCAGGCGCTGAATGCCGAGCGCCTCTTCAAGCGGGTTGAGATCTTCGCGCTGGATGTTTTCGATCAGCGACATCGCAAGTGCCGCGTCGTCGGGAATATCGCGGATCAGAACCGGAACTTCCGCCAGCTCAGCAATCTGCGCCGCACGCCAGCGGCGTTCCCCTGCAATGATTTCGTAGCCGCCGTCATTCACGGGCCGAACGAGAATCGGCGACATCACCCCTTGGACGCGAATCGAAGCGGCAAGCTCTTCCAGGCTGCCGACATCCATGCGCGTGCGTGGCTGGTATTTACCCGGCCGCAGCTTATCGAGCGCAAGCGTGTCGAGCCGCCCTTTTTCATCGCTTGCGGGGTCGGCGCCCAGCAGCGCTTCGAGCCCGCGGCCGAGGCCCTTGGGTTTCTTTACCATCAATTCAAATCCTCTGAACTAGCCTAAAAATTTTTGGCTCGCTCGATCATCTCTTCGGCGAAGGCGAGATAGGCTTGCGAACCGCGCGCGCTCTTATCGAACACCACGCCGGGCATGCCGTGGCTCGGCGCTTCGGCGAGGCGTATGTTGCGCGGAATCACGGCCTTGAACACCTTGTCGCCGAAGTGATCTTCAAGCTGCGCGCTGACTTGTTGCGCAAGCGTGCTGCGCGGGTCGTACATCACGCGCAGCAGGCCGATCACCCGGAGATCGCGATTGAGCTTGGCGTGCACTTGCTTGATCGTATTAACGAGGTCGGAAAGCCCTTCGAGCGCATAGTATTCGCACTGCATCGGAATGATGACGCCATGCGCGGCGCATAAACCGTTGAGCGTAAGCATTGAAAGCGAAGGCGGACAATCGATGATGACAAAATCATATTCCGCATCAACCGCCCGCAACGCTTCCTTCAAGCGGTTCTCGCGCCTTTCCAGATCGACGAGTTCGACTTCCGCGCCGGCCAGGTCGCGATTCGCGGGCAGTACAGCGTAAGCGCCCGACTCCGAATACGCGCGCACTTCCGGCAGATCTCTGAGCCCGAGCAGCAGGTGGTAAACCGAAACCGGCAGATTCCGTTTATCGATACCCGAGCCCATCGTGGCGTTGCCTTGTGGATCGAGATCGACAAGCAGAACACGTTGCCCATGCGCGGCAAGGGCCGCGGAGAGGTTGACGGCGGTGGTCGTCTTACCGACGCCGCCTTTCTGGTTTGCGACTGCGAAGATTCGGGCCATCAGTTGCACTCAAGAACGATTAAATGTCGGTGGGTATCTTCCGCGCCGGGAAGACGCAGGGGAATCGCTTCGGCCATCCGAACGCCCGCGGGAAGCTGGGCAATTTCCGCATCAGGATACACGCCCTTCATGGCAAGCCAATGTCCGCCCGGCGCGAGCAGATGCCGAGTAAGCCGGACGAAATCCGCCATTTCGGAAAAAGCGCGCGAAATGATGAGGGGAAAAGCTTTTTCCGGCTGCCAGCTTTCGACCCGCGTGTGGTGCGCGGTGAGATTCGCAAGCCCTAGCTCGATCCCGGCCTGACGCATGAAGACCGCTTTTTTCTGCACCGTATCGACCGTATGCACATCGAGGTCCGGGCGCGCAATCGCCAACACGATCCCCGGCAAGCCCGCTCCCGCGCCGATGTCCGCGATGCTTTCCGCCTTGATATATGGCAGAACGGTCAAGGAATCGAGCAGATGCTGGGTGACGATGGCATTCGCATCCCGCACCGCCGTCAGGTTGTATACCTTGTTCCACTTGGAAATAAGTTTCGCATAGGCAAGCAGTTTCACGCGCGCCGCGCCGGGCAAATCGAGCCTCAGTTCGGCCAGACCCTGATCGAGCAGGGTTTCGGGCTGTACGCTCATGGTTTTATTGCTGAAGAAACATTGCCGCTCTGGAGCTGCAATTTTTTCAAATGAATCATCAACATTGAAATCGCCGCAGGTGTAATGCCCTGGATGCGGCTAGCCTGGCCAAGCGTTTCGGGCCGGTGTTTGCTCAAGCGCTGCTGAACCTCGATCGAAAGACCGCGCACCTGTTGATAGTCGAGATCTTCGGGCAAACGCTGGTTTTCCTGCGCGGCCAGGCGCGTCACTTCGTCTTGCTGCCTGTCGATATAGCCTTGGTATTTGGCGGAAATCTCGACCTGCTCGATCGCCTGTTGATCGTCGAGCGGGTCGGCCGGCGCCACCGATAAACTCATCAAGTCTGCATAGCGAACCCCTGGGCGGCGCAGCAGATCGAAAAACCGCATTTCACGCGCAAGCGGCTCGCCCAATACACGCTCCGCCTCGCCTTCCGCCAACTTGTGCGGTACGGCCCAAGTCGCGCGCAAACGCGCGGTTTCGCGTTCGACGGCTTCGCGTTTGCGGCAGAATGCGTCCCAGCGACTATCATTCACCAAACCCAGCGCACGCCCGGTTTCGGTCAAACGCAGATCGGCATTGTCTTCACGCAGAGAAAGCCGGTATTCGGCGCGCGAGGTGAACATCCGGTAAGGCTCAGAAACGCCCCGCGTAATCAAATCGTCGACCAACACGCCGAGGTAGGCTTCGCCACGGCTGGGACACCAGACTTCCCTGCCCTGCACTTGTAAAGCGGCATTCGCACCGGCCAGCAGACCTTGCGCCGCGGCTTCCTCATAGCCTGTCGTCCCGTTGATCTGCCCGGCAAAGAAGAGCCCGGCAATCGATTTGGTTTCGAAACTCGCTTTTAAATTGCGCGGATCGAAGTAATCGTATTCGATGGCATAGCCAGGCCGCAGGATGTGCGCGTTCTCCATGCCGCGAATCGAATGGACGACTTGCAGTTGGACATCGAACGGCAAGGAAGTCGAAATTCCGTTCGGATAGAACTCGTGCGTGTTCAAACCTTCCGGTTCGAGAAACACGTTATGTCCATCCTTATCGGCAAAACGATGGATCTTGTCTTCGATCGACGGGCAGTAACGCGGTCCCACGCCTTCAATGACTCCGGTGTACATCGGCGAACGGTCGAGATTGGCGCGGATGATTGTGTGCGTCCGTTCATTCGTGCGTGTGATCCAGCAGGGCAACTGCTTCGGATGTTGCGCTGGATCGCCAAGGAAGCTGAACACGGGCGCTGGATCGTCGCCAGGCTGCTCTTCCATGAGCGAGAAATCGATCGTCCTGCCATCGATACGCGGCGGCGTCCCGGTTTTCAAGCGGCCAACCGGCAGCTTCAACTCACGCAGACAATGAGAAAGATTCACTGCCGCGGGATCGCCCGCACGCCCTGCGGCGTAGTTTTGCAAACCAATATGAACGAGGCCGTCGAGAAAAGTGCCGGCGGTCAGTACAACCGTTTTCGCTTCAAAGCGCAGGCCGATCTGTGTCACCACACCTGTCACACGCTCGCCCGCAACCGTAATGTCGTCCACGGCCTGCTGAAACAGACTCAGATTCGGCTGATTTTCAAGGCGGCGACGGATGGCGGCTTTGTACAGCACGCGGTCCGCCTGGGCGCGGGTTGCGCGCACGGCCGGACCTTTGCTTGCGTTGAGGATGCGAAATTGAATCCCCCCTTCATCGGCAGCCTCCGCCATCGCGCCGCCGAGCGCATCCACTTCCTTGACGAGGTGCCCTTTACCGATTCCGCCAATCGAGGGATTGCAACTCATCTGCCCCAAGGTTTCGATGTTGTGGGTAAGCAATAACGTGGCGCAGCCCATTCTGGCCGCGGCCAATGCGGCTTCGGTTCCGGCATGGCCGCCGCCGACAACGATGACATCAAAACGAATTGGATACAGCATGGAATGTTCCCGCTTGGCGGGTAATCTGGTGAAGGGCCGAAATGATACCTGTCCGATAACTCAAAGCCTAGATAAATGCCCGATTTTGGCAATCCATTCACGATCGGCTACGAAAGACCTTATTGTTTCACGTGAAACAAACTTCCCAGCCCAGCTTTCCGATCAACACAACGACGACCAACATGAACAGCCAGCGAATAAAGCGATTCCCATGACGAAGGGCTAAATGAGCACCGACAAGCGCACCAAGCAGATTCGCAACCGCCATCATTGCGGCGAGCTTCCAATAAACTCCATCATGGGTGGAGAAAAATAAAATCGCGCCAAGGTTAGTCGCGACATTCACAAGCTTTGCCGCAGCCGAAGCTCTCAAAAAATCGAATCCGAACCAACGGATGAAAACGAAAATCAGGAAACTCCCCGTACCCGGCCCGAAGAATCCGTCATAAAACCCGATAATGCCGCCAAAGCCGAGCGCTACGGGCAGCCTCCAGCGTAACGCTATCGGGTGGCCCTCCATGCGCCCAAAATCCTTCTTGGCAAAAGTGTAGCCACCAACAAGAATCAATAACAGCAGCACCAGCGGTTTCATCGTTTCCCTGTGCAGCAAGGAAACGGATTGCGCTCCGATCCAGGATCCCAGAAAAGCCGTAGCCGCCACCCAAGCGGCAACGTTCCAAGGAATCCCTATCGATTTAGCGTAGCGTATGCAGGCGGACGATGTTCCAACGATGGCGGCAACTTTATTGGTGCCAAAAAGAACCGAAATGGGTGAGTTGGGAAAACTCGTCAGAAGGAGCGGAACAAGAATCAAACCCCCGCCACCAACAACGGCATCAACCAGGCCCGCGAAAAACGCGCCGCCACCTAATAGCAACCACTCCATTCACTTTTGTTCCACGTGAAACAGCACACGGCCTGAACTAATCCAAAACCTGGATTCCCTTTTCAAACGCCTTTTTCTTTCCACAGCGCTTGAGCAATGGCTTTCCAAACTTCATTGCCGTGCACTTCAACATTCTTTTCTGCCGATCCCGCCATCAGCATGTTCATCAAACCAATCAAACCGCACAACTCTATCCAGGCGATTTCATGGTGCGAATCACCTGATACATGGCTTATCCGTTTTGCATCGGTTTCGAGCACACGCTGGGCCAGGGATTGCATGTCGCGGGGCGAATGCCAATCCAATCCGAGAATCACCAATTTCCGTTCGATTTCAAGGGCAAGGCGCGAGGCTTCCGTTTGATAGTAATGAATATTGTATTCGCCCATGTGAAGTCACTTTCAGATAGTGCGCCGAAATTAATAATCTATGCCATTGATATAAATGGCCCGTCTTGAACCCAAAAGTCCTGATAGCCATTGAAATAGTGAACGGCCGGCCCAGCCATCACATTAACACTTATCGATATTGGCCCAGCCTGTTATATGGTTTTCGGAGGTAACCCGCGAGGGACAAGCTTTTCGCTACGTAACCAGTCAAGCCATCGACCAAGCTTGGCGGATGAAAAACGCGCCTTCCTCTCGTGCCAGTTCTCGCGCATATCGGAGATGATCCGTTCATCCCTCGGCTGAATGCCGTGAATTCCCCCAAGCTGAAGCTTGGGGCTTCTTCGCCACGGATCGGTGGCGCCTACGGCGCCTATAACGTTTGTCTCGCTGACCCCGCCATAAATGGCGGGGCTTGCGCTCGACTCGTAGTCAATCAGGCTGGTTGGGGTAAGGCTTCCGCAACGGACTTCGGTTTTTCATGTTTATTCTGTGATTGGGCATGAACCAGAGCATTCAGCAGCTCGGTTTGCTTAAGGGCAGTCTTGTCAATGTGCTGCTCCAGTGAGTCACAAAGCGTCATCAATTGGTCGATTTTGGCGACGATGCGGTGTTGCTCCGCAAATGGAGGAAGTGGAACAGCACAAAGGGAAAGCTTCGTACCATTAAAGTTTGCTTGTCCACACTGTTGAACAATTTCAGGTTCGATTTGAGTTGATCTGAAATAGGGTGCATTCATAGCCAAACTCATGAAGACCGGATTCAGTAACGCGTCATGTAATCTAACCCTTATCAAATAAGATGCAAAGGTCGCCTGCTCGGCTTGGCCTGTGTATCGTGCTGACTTTCCAACCAGCTCATAGCTGTTCGTGCGGTTAAAAAGAATATCGTTTGGTTGAAGAAAGAGACGAGGCAGATCGTCGATTTCTGGCGAAATGTACTTGAATCCTTCGTCGATCAACCGACCGTCGACAATATTTCCCATTCGATAAACAGGAACAAGTGAGGAATCATCACAAGTTTTCTGTGACGTTCCGTAATCTATGGACTCCGCAAGCTCGGCAATCCTCACCCACCACCAATTATCAGGAACAGGAAATGGCTCATCTTCTTGATCGATTGAAGGTCCTAGCTTGGGCCCCTTGATCTTATTTGCCAGCACCAACCGCTGTTTCTCGGCCTTGATCTCTTGCAGCAGCTCGCTAGCTGGCTGATCGTCCGGGTTTTGCGGAACAAGCTTGCCCATTACCGCCAGTTGCAGGATGGCCTTGCGTAGCTCGGCGACGTTTTCCTTGACGGTGTAAAGCTCGCTGAAGTGTTCGGCGAGGAAGGTTTGCGCGCGCTGGTGCTGATCGGGTTCGGCGATGTTCAGCAGTTGCTTGATGGCGGCGGTATGGACAGTAAGGCGCTTTTCCTGCTGCGCGGCGCGCAGTTTTTCCAGCTCGTCGCAACGCACCATCAGTTCGTCGATCTTGGCAACAATGCAGTGTTGCTCCGACTTTGGAGGCAAGGGGAAGACGATCGAGGCAAGTGCCTTGCTCGACATATTCGATATTCCGACCCCTTTTCTATAATTATTTATTTCCCCGCTAGCGTTAATCTTTTCGAAGAATCGATAGGCCAGATATGGATTAACGTCTTTGTAGAACCGGGCACGATGCACGTGGTTCTGGAAACAAATTTCTTCAGCCAGCTCCCAGACAGCAGCGCGTCCAGCCTCTCCACCTTCACAGATGAGCAAGTCTCCTTTACGTGCCGAGCATTTATCTAGCTCGTCTTCACGAATTAGCATTTCCCGGACGTTATTGAGCTGGAATTTCCCCCAGTAGACATTCGACGTGGTGATGTACTTCCTCGGAAGTCCAGTATTTCTACCGCCATCAAGAGTTTTGCCAGAGTTGTGCTGAGTAATTTCTCCAAAACGTACCCACTCCCACCCCTGCGGCAACGCATAAGGCTTTTCCTCTTCCTTAATCGGTGGCAACAACCTGGGCGGTTTGATCTTTCCCTCTTTCACCAGCCGCTGTTTCTCGGCTTCGATCTCCTTCAGCAGCTCGCTGGCCGGCGCATCCTTCGGGTCTTGCGCCACTAGCCGGCCTTGCATGGCCAGCGTGAGGATCAGTTCGCGCAGCTTCTTGATGCCGTCGGGCGCGGCAAAAGCGACCTCGAAGTGCCTTTCAAGCAATTCGGCGGTGCGCTTATTCATGCCCGCCCCCCAGTTCGCGCTCGATCTGTTCGATGCTGGGCAGGCTGCTTTTCAGCGTTTTCGGTAATGCACGGGTCAACTCGAAGCTGGAAACGCCGATGGGCTTGTCCACGCCGCGTAGCGCATATTCGGCCAGCACGCGGTTGGGTTGCTGGCACAGGATCAGGCCGATGGTGGGTTTGTCGCTTTCGTGGCGCAGTTTGTCGTCCACGACATTGCAATAAAAATTCATCTTGCCTGCGTATTCCGGCTTGAAGTTGCCGCGCTTGAGGTCGATGACCACATAGCAGCGTAGCTTCAGGTGGTAGAACAGCAGGTCGATGTAGAAGTCGTCGCCTTCCAGATCGAGGTGGTATTGCCGCCCGACGAAGGCGAAACCTTGGCCGAGTTCGAGCAGAAATTTTTCCAGGTGGGCGATGAGTCCGGTTTCCAGTTCGCGCTCGTGGAAACCTGCTTCCAACGTCAGAAAGTCGAACAGGTAGGGGTCCTTGAGGGTTTGCTGCACCAGATCGGATTCCGGCGCGGGCAGACGCAGGGCGAAATTGCTGGCAGCCTTGCCTTGCCGACGATGCGCAGCGGTTTCGATCTGCATCAGGAGGATGTTGCGGCTCCAGCCGTTTTCAATGGCGGTGCGTATGTACCACTGGCGTGTGGCGGGGTCTTTCACCTTGTTCATCAGTTCGACGTGGTGGCCCCAAGGCAGCGCCAGGAGCAACTCTGGCGGATAGGCAGGCGCGTCCTGCCCTTCCGGCATTTGTGACACAGGCTGTGTCACTTTTTCGGCCTCGGTGATTTGTGCCACCGGTTGTGGCACTTTTGCAGCGCTTGCGCCCAGATGCGGGTATTCGCGGTAGAAGGCCAACATGCGCTTGATGTTGCGCTCGGAGAAGCCTTTTTCTTCCGGCAGTTCGTTGTGCAGGTCTTTCGCCAGCCGGGGAATGACGCCAGCCCCCCAGCCCTGTTGTTGCTGGCGGGTGTGGATGAGGGCACCGATGTCCCAGTAGAGGCGGATCAATTCGGCGTTGACCGCCAGCATGGCCCGTGTTTGGGCGCGGCGCACGCGCTGCTTGATGTCGGCCAGCAGCGCGGGGTAATCAGTCGGCAGGCGGGAGGTCATGCCTGTTCTCCGCTCGTGGCTCTGAGTGCCGCCAGCAGTTCGGCCTTCAGTGCCTGTTGGGCGGCTTGCAATTGGCGGGTGATGTCCTGGTACTCGGCCATCAGTTCGTCAGGGTCGCCAAGTTCGATGGCTACTTCGTGCGGGTTTTTGCAGTCGAGGTTGTAGTTGCGGGCGGCGATTTCCTTGGCCGAGACTTTCCAGGCGTGCTCGGTGGTTTTGCGGCCCTGGCGCTGCGGGTCGCCCCACCAGGCTTTTTCGCGCTCGAATTCTTCGATGGTCAGCGGCTTGGAGCGGGAGTAGCTTTTGTAGCCTTCCGGGTAAGGATGCTCGAAGAACCATACGTCTTGCGTGGGGCCGCCTTTCTCGAAGAACAGGATGTTGGTGGCGATGCCGGTGTAGGGAGCGAACACGCCTTTGGGCAGCCGCACGATGGTATGCAGATTGAATTCTTCCAGCAGTTCGCGCTTGAGCGTGGTTTTCACCCCTTCGCCAAACAGGAAGCCATCGGGCAGCACCACGGCGGCGCGGCCGGTGTCGTGCTTGAGCCGATGCATGATCAGCGCCATGAACAGGTCGGCGGTTTCGCGGGTCTGGTGCTTGGCAAGGAAGTTCTTTTCGATGCCGTCCTCTTCCATGCCGCCGAACGGCGGGTTGGTGACGATGATGTCCACGCGGTCGTGCGGACCGTAGTCCTTGAACGGGCGCGAGAGCGTATTGTTGTGGCGGATACGGGTAGGCACGTCGATGCCGTGCAGCATCATGTTGGTCATGGCCAGCATGTGCGGCAGGGGTTTCTTTTCGACGCCGTGGATGTTCTCTTGTAGTCGTCGGTTGTCTTCCGGTGTTTTGACCTGCTTCTTCAGATGTTCGATGGAACAGGTCAGGAAACCGCCCGTGCCGCAGGCCGGGTCGAGAAGGCTCTCGTCCAGTTTCGGGTCGAGGATGTCGACCATGAATTGTGTGACCGCGCGTGGGGTGTAGTACTCACCAGCATTGCCGGCCGATTGCAGATCGGCGAGGATTTTTTCGTAGATGTCGTTGAACAGGTGCCTGTCGCCGGATTTGTTGAAATCCACGTCTTCTTCGATGGTGTTGATGACTTGGCGAAGCAGCGTGCCGGATTTCATGTAGTTGTAGGCGTCCTCGAATACCGAGCCGATTACGCGGCCTTGCGGGGATGGGATCGCCTTGTAAGCAAGCTGTTTCAGGGCTGGGAAGAGGTCGTTGTTGACGAAGTCGATCAGTTCTTCGCCGGTATCCCCTTCCGGGTTTTTGGCCCAGTTGTTCCAGCGAAAGCGGCTTTGCAGCGGCGAGCGGTAGCCGGGCTGGGTGAGTTCCCATTCCTGCTCCTTGTCGTCGAAGATCTTCAGGAACAACAGCCAGCAGATCTGGCTGATGCGCTGGGCGTCGCCATCGACGCCGACATCCTTGCGCATGATGTCCTGGATGGCTTTGATGAGGGTTGCAAGTGACATGGATGTTTAGTTCTGCTCAGGCGCGGTAAAGCTCTTGTTCGAGTTCGTTGACGGCCTGTTGATATTGATCCTTGCCGCCGAAGGCGCGGATTAGTTCGATCGGCGTGCCCAGACAGTTGAACGGGGCGATGGTGAGAATCTGCGTTTCCTCGATGGCGGCCACGCCTTCGTCGGCGTATTTGTCGAGCAGGGCTTCGAGTACCTTTTGCGCTTGCTCGCTGTACTTGGCGAAGTAATGGCGCTGCTTGACCTGCTCGGCGCGTTCCTTGCGCGTGAGCGGGGGTTGATCCCAGGCTACATGGCACAGGAGGTCGAAGGGGTCGAAATCCTTGCCGGATTGTTTGCCCACTTCTTCGGCCAAGGCGTCAAAGAAGACACCCTGGTTGGCCAGTTCGTCGATGATGGCTTGTTTCTTTTCGGCCTTGCCCCAACGGCGCAGGAAATCGTCAAGCGAGGCGAATTCCTTGGCCAAGGTGTTGCGGGTGTAGTCCTTTAACGATTCGGTAATCAGCTTACCGTTGGCGTCGAAGTACTGCACGCGTTCGGTCACGACCTTGACTTCAACATTGGCGACAACGTAGCGGCGCACGCTGCTGCCTTCCTCGCCCGGCAACGGCTCGGCCACGCCGCCGGGGGACGTGGGGTTGTCGTCCGCCGTGGGATAGGTGAAGTCTTCATCAGACGAGGAAGCTTCGTCCGCTTCCTCTTCCGGCGGAACGGGCGGATCGCCGGGACCGGGCTCGTAGATCTGCACCGGATCGCCGTCGAAGCTGGGGTCGGCGAAAAGCTCGGTTGCTTTCTTGAAATCGAGGATGGCGAACCAGTACTTGCCGAAGTCTTCGTTGATGCGCGTGCCCCGGCCGATGATCTGCTTGAATTCGGTCATGGACTGGATGCGCTGGTCCAGTACGATCAGCTTGCAGGTCTGGGCATCGACGCCGGTGGTCATCAGCTTGGATGTGATGGCGATTACCGGGTAATCGCTTTCCGGAAAGATGAAGTTGTCCAGTTCTTTCTTGCCTTCTTCGCTATCGCCGGTGATGCGCACGACATAGCGATGGCTCTGCGCAACCAGATCGGCGTTTTCATTGACCAGCGCCTGGCGCATGCGCTCGGCATGGTCGATGTTGTCGCAAAAGACGATGGTCTTGTCGAAGCGGTTGGTGGCTTTCAGGTACTCGGTGATCTTGCGCGCGACCAGTTGCGTGCGTTGCTCCAGCACCAGGGCGCGGTCAAAATCGCGCTGGTTGTAGATGCGGTCTTCGATCTCGTTGCCGTGTTTGTCGAGCATGCCCTTGTCGGGACGCCAGCCGGTCAGATCCTTGTCCAGATCGATGCGCACCACTTTGTAGGGCGCAAGAAAGCCGTCGTCGATGCCCTGGCGCAGCGAGTAGGTGTAGATGGGCTCGCCGAAATAGTCGATGTTGGAAACTTCCCTGGTTTCCTTGGGCGTCGCGGTCAGGCCGATTTGCGTGGCGGAATGGAAGTACTCCAGGATTTCGCGCCAGGCGGAGTCTTCAGCGGCACTGCCGCGATGGCATTCGTCGATGACGATCAGGTCGAAGAATTTGGGACTGAACTGCTTGTAGATGTTTTTGTCTTCTTCGGTTCCGGTAACGGCCTGATACAACGACAGATAGATCTCATACGACTTGTTGGCCTGCCGCTTTTGAATCTTGGTCATGGCCGCGCCGAAGGGCTTGAAGTCGTTGGTCATCGTTTGATCGACCAGAATGTTGCGGTCAGCCAGGAACAAGATGCGCTTCTTGGCGCGTGACTTCCACAAACGCCAGATGATCTGGAAAGCCGTGTAGGTTTTTCCGGTACCGGTGGCCATCACCAGCAGGATGCGTTGCTGTCCCTTGGCAATCGCTTCGACGGTCTTGTTGATGGCAAGCAACTGGTAGTAGCGAGGCGTCTTGTTGCTGCCGTCGCTGTAATAGTCCTGAGTGACCAGCGCCTGCTGCTGGGTGCTCAACTCTTGGTGCTCGGTCCACCATTGCCATAGCATTTCAGCGCTGGGAAACTCGTACAGGGCCAGTTCGCGCTCAATGACGCCATCCTTGGCGATCTTGTTGTGGAATAGAAAGCCATCGCCATTGCTGCTGAACACGAATGGCACTTGCAGCATTTCGGCATAGCCGAGAGCCTGCTGCATGCCCGCGCCGATGGTGTGCTTGTTGTCTTTGGCTTCGATAACGGCGATGGGAAGATTGGGTTTATGGAACAGCACATAGTCAGCACGTTTGTGCTGGGCGCGGGTGTGCAACTTGCCACGCACGATGATGCGACCCTTGGTCAGCAGAAACTCTTCGCGCACCTGGGTTAGCACGTCCCATCCAGCCTTTTCCAGGGCTGGTGTGATGAATTTTGTGCAGATATCGCGCTCGCTGAGCGCCTGCTTATTCATATGGGATGCAACACATAGGCATTGGATCATTTCCCAATACAAAACCGGGAAAAAATAACCCCCAGGAGATCGTCGGCGCTAAAAGCGCCCGTGATTCGATTGACCACTTCTTGGGCAAGACGCAATTCTTCCGCCATCAAATCGAGCATATCATTTGAAGCATGTGCGATCGCTTGAAGAACATGCCCGTGCGCTTCCCGAAGCGCTTCGAGATGTCGCTCACGCGCCAAAAATATTTCTTCTCCGTGCGCTTCCCAACCCGCTACCCGCAACAACTCGCTGCGCAGCAAATCGACACCGTTTCCACTTAGCGCGGAAAGGCGAATCCAGGTTCCCGTGTCGCTTTCGACTTTTCCGGCCTGCATTCCAACTAGATCGATTTTGTTGAAGACCCAGAGAACGGGCACGTCGCTCGGCAAGCGGCTATCGATCGCGTGATCTTCCGCGGAGACGCCCACTCGGGCATCGACCAGACGCAAAATCAAATCGGCCCGTTCGATTTCTTTCCAGGTCCGGGCGATGCCGATCCGCTCGATCGTGTCTTCGGTATCGCGCAAACCCGCGGTGTCGATGATGTGCAGCGGAATGCCTTCAATCTGGATCGTCTCGCGTAGCACATCGCGCGTCGTGCCGGCGACTTCGGTCACGATTGCCCGATCCTCGCCGGAAAGGCAGTTCAACAAACTCGACTTGCCAACATTGGGCTGCCCCGCCAAAACGACATGCAAGCCCGTGCGCAGCAAACTGCCTTGTTTTGACTGCTTGAGCAGTTTTTCTAATGATTTAAGCAGTGACTCAAGATGCTCGAAAGCTTTTGCCACGCGTAAAAAATCGACCTCTTCTTCCGGGAAATCCAAGGTCGCTTCGACCAGCATCCGCAGGTTGATCAACTTCTCACACCAAATATGAATCCGGCGCGAAAACTCGCCATCCAGGGAGCGCAAAGCCGAACGCGCCGCAGCCGAAGTATCCGCATCGATCAAATCAGCAACGGCTTCCGCCTGCGCCAGATCGAGCTTGTCATTCAGAAACGCGCGCTGGGTGAATTCTCCGGGACGCGCCAGACGCGCACCAAGTTCGAGGCAGCGCGCGAGCAGCATTTGCATCACGACCGGGCCGCCATGCCCTTGCAACTCAAGCACGTCTTCGCCGGTATAAGAATGCGGCGCGGGGAAAAACAACATCAGGCCGGCATCGATAGGCTGGCCTGATGCGTCGAGAAATTTGGTGAAATGCGCCTGACGCGGTGTGGGAAGCTTACCCGTCAAGCTTTTGGCGAGAACCGCCAGATTAGGCCCGGAGAGCCGAACCACCCCGATGCCACCACGCCCGGGCGCGGTGGCAATCGCGGCGATCCGTTCAGGTGCGATGGTGGGCTTCACTCGCGCTGGCGCCGAACATCCGAGTGATGTACCACTGCTGACCAATCGACAAGAGGTTGTTCACCACCCAATAGAGAACAAGACCGGCGGGGAACCAAGCCATCATGATGGTAAAGAAAATCGGCATGAACAGCATGACCTTCGCTTGTACCGGGTCCGGCGGCGCGGGATTGAGCTTGACCTGGATAAGGCTTGTCACGCCCATGATGATCGGCAGAATGAAATACGGGTCCTTGACCGACAAGTCGGTAATCCAGCCGAGCCAAGGCGCCTGACGCATTTCGACCGTGCTAAGCAGCACCCAGTACAGCGCAATGAAGACGGGCATCTGCACCAGGATCGGCCAGCACCCGCCCATCGGGTTGACCTTTTCCCGCTTGTACAGCTCCATCATCTCCTGGTTCATCTTCATCCGGTCGTCTTTGTACTCCTCCTGAATCCGCTTCATGCGCGGCATGAGCGTCTTCATTTTGGCCATCGACTTATAAGAGGCGGCGGACAACGGGAAGAAGATAAGCTTGATCAGCACGGTCAGCGCGATGATCGCCCAGCCCCAGTTGCCGACAAGCCTGTACAACCAGGACAGCACCCAGAACAGCGGCGCGGCGATAACCGTCAGCCAGCCATAGTCGACGACGAGATCGAAACCCGGCGCGAGTTCGGCGAGCTTTTTCTGCTCCTGCGGACCGACATACAGCTGAACCGTGATGCTGGCCTTCTGCCCCGGCGCAATCTCTTCCATTGGCATCTTCACGCCAGCCGAAAACACGCCATTGCCAACATCCTGCACGAAGAATTCGCGGTGACCCGAGGCCGGCAGGAAAGCCGAGACGAAGTAATGCTGAACCATCGCCACCCAGCCGTCATCGGCCGGCGCGGGCAGCTTGGCCTTGTTGTTCGCGATGTCCTTGAAGTCGACCTTGCGAAACTTCTCGCTCTCGTCGTAGAACGCCGGGCCGGTGAAAGTCCGCGCGCCGCCGAAGAAACCATGACTTTGTTCAAGCGGCTTGTCGTCGCGCGTCAGCTTGAAATAGGCGCTTGTGTTGAGCGGCGCGGAGCCGCCGTTCTGGACTTCCTTGCTTACGTCGATGACATAGCTTCCACGATGGAAGGTAAGCGTCTTGACCACCTTCACGCCGTTCGCGCCGGTAGCTTCCATGCGCAGCGCGACGCTGTCCTGCCCTTCTTTCAACTCAAGTTTGTCCGCCGGCAGCGTGAAGATCGTGTTGTGATTCGGCAGGCCCTCGCCGATCAGGCCGGTCTGCGCCAAATAAAGATGCTGAGCGCCGTCGTCGAAGATCACATACGGTTTTTTGGGATCTTCCGTCGAACCGTGCTTAAGGAGTTCCAGCCTGACGATATCTCCACCCAAAGCGGAAATCTGCGCGCGCAGCAGATCGGTCTCGACTGTTACCCGCGGTGCGGTCTTACGCTCCGCAGCCGCAGGTATTACCGCGGCAGGCGCAACAGCGTTCTGGCCCACTTGTGGCGCACTGGGAACACCAGTATTGGCAGGCTGGCTCTGGGCAGTATTTGGAGTATGCGGCGGCTGGTTATGCTTGGTCCAGGCATCCCACAGCATGACCAGGGAGAACGTAAAAACTAACAGGAGAATCAGGCGACGGTTTTCCATCAGGATCTTCTTGATCGAATGCTTTGACTGGGATGGCTGAGATTAAGGAACCGGATCATAACCGCCGGGGTTCCAGGGATGACAGCGCATCACTCGGCGCGCGGCGAGCCAACTGCCCTTGATGGCGCCGTAGCGCTCAAGGGCTTCAATGGCATACGCCGAACAACTGGGATGAAAACGGCAATTACGGCCCAGAAACGGGCTCAAAAGAATGCGGTAGGCGCGCAGCAAAAAAACAAGCAGGGTTTTCATCATCACTCACCCTCGCGGCAACCTATCCAGCAGAGTATCCATCTCAGAACGAATCATTCGCCGGCTCGCCACCGATGGCGGTGCCACGAGCCGCAGCACGAGGTCGCAGCGCGGCAAACCGGAGCGCCGCAACCTGAAAGCCTCGCGTCCGATCCGTTTGATCAAGTTACGCAGCACCGCATGTTTCGCAAGCTTTTTCGCCACGACGAAGCCAATACGGGCACCTGCCAAGCCATTCGGCCGGTAATGCAAGTGGAACAGATTCCCCCGCACGGCCCGCCGATAAGAAAATACCGCAGCAAAATCGCCAGCCTTATGCAGCCGGTAATCCGGTCGCAAACTCGCAGGCTGGTTCGATATTGCAGAAAGCGCCGGATTAAACGGCGAGACGATGACGGCCCTTTGCACGGCGAGCGGCGATGACCTTGCGGCCACCACGAGTACGCGAACGAACGAGGAAGCCGTGAGTACGCTTACGGCGAACAACAGAAGGCTGATAAGTGCGCTTCATGACCAAAACCCTAGATAGACAGAGAAACGTTCAAAAATAGCAATAAATTCCATTTTAGTCAATGGATTAAACAAGCTTCCCCGGCCGGAAGCTGTGGATAAATATATGGGTAAGGCGTAGAATAGCGTCTCTTTAGCCGTACGGTCCATGAGCCCGTTAGGAACCCTAATATCTCTGTTCCGTTTCATAAAACCTAAATAAAAACATTGAGTTAATTCAATGTCTGCCGTGCGGGATTTAAGCACTCCAGACAAAGGAATCTCCCCACCAAACGTGAATCACGAGTTCTGGCCTTCCTGTCTTGCCCGCTTGGAATCCGAGCTGCCTCCACAGCAGTTCAACACATGGATTCGGGCGCTTACCTCTTCCCGAAGCGACGATCCGCGCAGCTTCCAACTGCTGGCTCCGAACCGTTTTGTCCTGCAATGGGTGCGGGAACGTTACCTGCGCCGCATCGAAGAAATCGGCAGCGAATTTTTTGGCGAACCTGTGACGATCAAGCTTGCCTTGGGCGCCACGCCTCCCAAAACAAATCCGGCGCCAAAGCCTGTGGCCTTAACAGCACCGCCCGCCGCCGAAGTCCAGGAAAACGCCAGCCAAGCTACGGCGAAAAAAACACCCGCGGCCAGCATCCGCGAAAACACACACGAAGAAGACCAGAGCCCAGCTTACGAACGGACACGCCTGAACCCCGATTTCACCTTCGATAATCTCGTTACCGGCCGTGCTAACGATCTGGCCCGCGCCGCGGCAATGCAGGTTTCGCAGAACCCCGGCACCAGCTACAACCCGCTCTTCGTCTATGGCGGCGTCGGCCTGGGGAAAACCCACCTGATTCACGCGCTCGGCAATGCTGTCTGGCGAGCCAATCCTAAAACCGTCATCCGCTACGTGCATGCGGAGGATTACTACGCCGATGTCGTGCGCGCCTACCAGCAGAAAAGCTTCGATCAGTTCAAGCGCTATTACCGTTCGCTCGATCTACTGCTGATCGACGATATCCAGTTCTTCAACAACAAAAACCGGACTCAAGAAGAATTCTTCCATGCTTTCAACGCCTTGACCGAGGCGCGCAAGCAGATCGTGATCACTTGCGACACCTATCCGAAAGATGTTGCGGGTCTGGAAGACCGCCTGATTTCCCGTTTCGACTGGGGTTTGACGGTTCAAATCGAACCGCCCGAACTTGAAATGCGCGTCGCGATTCTCAAGAAGAAAGCCGAAGTTGAACGCATAGAACTCGGCGACGATGTGGCATTTCTGATCGCGAAAAATCTCCGCTCAAACGTGCGCGAACTCGAAGGCGCATTGAAAAAAGTGCTTGCCTTCGCCCGCTTCCACGGCCGCGAAATCAACCTCGAACTCGCGAAGGAAGCGCTGCGCGACCTGCTCGCTGCCCACAACCGCCAGATCACATTCGAACTGATTCAAAAAACCGTGTCCGATTACTACAAGATCAAAGTCGCGGACATGCATTCGAAAAAACGCACGCGCGCGATCGCTCGGCCTCGTCAGGTCGCAATGTTCCTCGCCAAGGAACTGACACCCGCATCCCTACCCGCGATTGGCGAAGCCTTCGGCGGACGCGACCACACAACAGTCCTACACGCCTGCCGCACGATCATAGATCTACGCCTCGCGGATCAGCAACTCAACCATGATATCCATGTGCTGATACAGACTTTGCGGGGTTAAAAAGCTGTTTTTGTGAATTAAGCGTGGAAAGACACAGGAACCAAATGGGGACAAGCATGCTTGCAATGCCGTTTTCAAAAATCATCCAAAACACCGCAGGTAAGCATACGCATCTTTTCGACAGCCTTTGAACCGAACTAAATTACTGTATTTAAAACATTATTTTTACTTACCCACAGAAATCGTCCGAACATTACTAATAGTAGTTATATGTTTACAAGAAACAGTTAACTGAAAAACCAAAACCGGAAAACATCCTGACCACGAATTGAGCACAAGCCCCTCCATTCATGGCAAGGTTGGCGGGACGAGTTTTTGGTGATTCACGGACAGATTTCAAAAGCAAAATCCACATCTTCGGTTGTGGATTCACGGCAGTAAAAATTGAGCAGGGTTTGGGGATAAGCCTTATCGATTGAAACAGATGAAAAAATATCCCCACTTGTTGTAGCGCTTTCAAAACCTCTTTTCAACATCTTATAGAGTGGTATAAGTTTTTGATTCTAAAAAAAGAAAACAACTTATCCACAAAATATGGACGACGTTTACTAATAATAGGAGTTTACTTAAATGCTTCTGTTAACAGCTACGCGCGAAGCGCTGCTGGCTCCCTTGCAGTCGGTTTCGGGCATTGTCGAGAAGCGGCATACCCTGCCGATTCTTTCCAACGTCCTGATCGATAAAAAGGGCGGCGTACTTACGCTATTGGCGACGGATATCGAAATTCAGATCCGCACGCATGGCACGGCAAGCGGGAGCGAAGACGCGAGTTTGACGGTTGGTGCGCGCAAGCTGCAGGACATCCTACGCGCGCTGCCGGAAGGCATGGAAGTCAGTTTCAAGCTCGACGGCAGCCGGCTTTCGCTGCACGCCGGAAAAAGCCGTTTCCAGCTTCAGACGCTTCCTGCGAGCGATTACCCGCGCATGCAGTTCAACGAAGCCGAAGCGGTCACGATTAACGTCTCGCAAAAAGCCTTCAAGCATCAGCTTGCCCAGGTTTCGTATGCGATGGCCGCGCAGGACATCCGCTACTACCTCAATGGCCTGCTTTTGATGGTGCAGGAATCCGAACTGCGCATGGTTGCCACCGACGGCCACCGCCTCGCATTCGCGAGTGCCGCTGTCGAAGGCGAAATGCCCAAGGCGGAAGTCATTTTGCCGCGCAAGACGGTTCTCGAACTCAGCCGCCAGCTTGCCGATAGTGACGAACCGCTCGAAATCTCGCTCGCCGGCAACCAGGCGCGTTTCCGTTTCGGCCCGATCGAGTTGATTACCAAGCTCATCGACGGCAAATTCCCCGATTACGAACGCGTCATCCCGAAAGGGCATCCGAAACTCATTCGTCTGGGGAGACTTGCCTGGCTTGCTTCATTACAGCGCGCGGCGATTCTCACTAACGAAAAGTTCCGTGGCGTTCGAATCGTGCTCGCCGAAGGCAGCCTGAAAATTCTCAGCACCAACGCCGAGCAGGAAGAAGCGCAGGAAGAACTCGAAGTCGACTATGCCGGAGAAGGCGTCGATATTGGCTTCAATGTCACCTACCTGCTTGATGTGCTGACCAACACGCATGTCGATGAAGTCGAACTGCGACTCAACGACAGCAATTCAAGCGCTTTGATTACCTTGCCCAACGACGAATGCTTCAAATACGTCGTGATGCCGATGCGGATCTAATGCGCGTCGGCGTATTCACCGTGGAAACGATGGGCTGCATGGATATGCGGCCCATAACCCATCTTTCACGTATTCAGAGAAGGCCAATCGATGTCTGATCAGACCCCCCAGCAGCCGAACAACAACGGTTACGATGAATCCAGCATCCAGCAGCTTGAAGGGCTGGAAGCCGTGCGCAAGCGTCCCGGCATGTACATTGGCGACACCTCCGACGGCACGGGTCTGCATCACATGGTTTTCGAAGTCGTCGACAACGCCATTGACGAAGCCCTGGCCGGCTATTGTGACGACATCGTTGTAACGATCCACCTCGACAATTCGATTTCGGTATCCGACAACGGGCGCGGCATTCCGATCGGTATCAAGTTCGACGACAAACACGAACCGAAACGCTCGGCGGCGGAAATCGTCATGTGCGTGCTGCACGCCGGCGGAAAGTTCAACCAGAACAGCTACAAGGTATCGGGCGGCCTGCACGGCGTCGGTGTTTCCTGCGTCAACGCGCTCTCGAAATGGCTGCGCCTGACAATCCGGCGCGACGGCAAACGCCATTTCCTTGAATTCAACCGCGGCCACGTGGCGGACCGCATCATCGAAGTGCACAACGGCGTCGAAGTCTCGCCGCTCAAAGTGCTCGGCGACTCGGAAAAGAACGGCACCGAAGTGCACTTCCTCGCCGACGACGAGATCTTCGGCAATATCGAATTCCACTACGAAATCCTTGCCAAGCGCCTGCGTGAACTCTCGTTCCTCAACAACGGCGTGCGGATCCGGCTCATCGACCAGCGCAGCGGCAAGGAAGAGGACTTTGCCTTTTCCGGCGGCGTAAAAGGTTTCGTCGACTACATCAACCGCGCCAAATCGGTGCTGCATCCGAACGTTTTCTACGCCGCGGGAACCACGCTCGTCACGACCGGGCAAGTGCACAACGTCGAACTCAGCGTTGAAGTCGCGATGCAATGGAATGACAGCTACCAGGAACAAGTGCTGTGTTTCACCAATAACATTCCGCAGTCCGACGGCGGCACGCACCTCACCGGCCTGCGCATGGCGATGACGCGCGTCATCAACAAGTACATTGAAGAACACGAAATCGCGAAGAAAGCCAAGGTTGAAATCTCGGGTGACGACATGCGCGAGGGCCTCGCCTGCGTGCTTTCGGTCAAAATGCCCGATCCGAAGTTTGCTTCGCAGACCAAGATGAAGCTCGTTTCCGGCGAAGCCCGCCCGGCTGTCGAAGAAGTCGTCGCCGCCAAGCTCTCCGAATTCCTGCTTGAACGCCCGATCGACGCCAAAACGATCTGCGGCAAAATCGTCGAAGCCGCGCGCGCACGCGAAGCCGCGCGCAAGGCACGCGAAATGACACGCCGCAAAGGTGTGCTCGACGGCGTTGGCCTGCCCGGCAAGCTTGCCGACTGCCAGGAAAAAGACCCCGCGCTGTGCGAGCTATACATCGTTGAGGGCGATTCCGCCGGGGGCTCCGCCAAGCAAGGGCGCGACCGCAAATTCCAGGCCATCCTGCCGCTGCGCGGCAAGGTGCTCAATGTCGAACGCGCGCGCTTCGACAAGCTGATTTCCTCTGAACAGATTGCCACGCTGATTACTGCGCTCGGCACTGGCGTTGGCAAGGACGACTTCAAGCCCGAAAAACTGCGCTATCACCGCATCATCATCATGACCGACGCGGACGTCGACGGCGCTCACATTCGCACCTTGCTGCTCACGCTGTTCTACCGCCAGATGCCTGAACTCGTCGAACGCGGCCACATCTACATCGCTCAGCCGCCGCTCTACAAAATCAAGCATGGCAAAAGCGAGCGCTACATCAAGGACGACGTAGAACTCGACGCGCACCTCCTGCGCATGGGCCTTGATGGCGCGAGCTTCCTCCCGCAAACCGGCGCCACGCCGATCGAAGGCGAAGCGCTCGGCGAACTCGCGCGCAGCTACCTGCTTGCCGAAGCCGTCATCAACCGCGTTTCCGGCTACATCGACGCTGCCGCGCTGCGCGCCATGCTCGAACAAAACATCAGTGTCGAACTCACCGACGAAACCGCTGCCAACGCCTCCGCCGAACGTCTGCAAGCCGCAATGCCCGAAGGCGTGCGCGTGCGTGCCGCGCACAATGAAATACGCGAAAACTGGGAACTCGCCGTCGAACGCATGCACCACGGCAACCTCCGCCGTGGTCTCATCGATACCGAATTTCTCGTTTCGGGCGATTATGCGCAAATTCACCGCACGGCCCAAATGATCGCCGGCCTTATCGGCGCGGGTGCCGAAATGCGCCGCGGCGAAAAATCAACGCTTGTCACAAGCTTCGGCGAAGCCATACGCTGGATGTTCAACGAAGTCGAACGCAACCTCAGCAAACAGCGCTACAAAGGTCTCGGCGAAATGAACCCCGATCAGCTTTGGGAAACCACGATGGACCCAAGCGTGCGCCGTCTGCTCAAAGTCCAGATCGATGATGCGATCGCGGCGGACGAAATCTTCACGACGTTGATGGGCGATAACGTCGAACCGCGCCGGGAATTCATCGAACAGAACGCGCTGTATGCGCGGAATATTGATGTTTGATTTTGTCGGCTTACGCAGACAATGAAGATGAAGAAAGCCCGCGAAAGTGGGCTTTTTTCTTAAGCGGACTACTTTGAATAATCGGAGTTAGAGCGGTTTTGATGTAATTCCATACATTCACGCGAAGTGCGGGAGAAATTTCGTAGGGGCGGCAGAATGCCGCCCCTACGAACCCAGATATGTATGCGCATGAATCAAAATCGCTCTAGATGAATTTTTGGACCTGCCGATGACAACAACTGAAAACCAAATCTAACAGGATCTGCTCTCCAAGCTGGTCGATCTCAAATACACCTATCGCCCCGACATCCGCGACCGCGCCGCGCTGGAGGCCAACTTCCGCGAGAAATTCCAGGCGCTCAACCGGGTCACGCTCACTGATGATGAATTCCAGCGCCTGCTGGCCGAAATCGTCAGCCCCGACGTCTTCACCGCCGCCCAGACCCTGCGCAACCGCAACGCCTTCACCCGCGACGACGGCACGCCGCTGAACTACACCCTGGTCAACCTCCAGGACTGGTGCAAGAACACCTTCGAAGTCGTCAACCAGTTGCGCATCAACACCGACTACAGCCACCACCGCTACGACGTCATCCTGCTCATCAACGGCGTGCCCGCCGCCCAGATCGAGCTGAAAACGCTCGGCATCAACCCCCGCCGCGCCATCGAGCAGATCGTCGACTACAAAAACGACCCCGGCAACGGCTACACCCGCACGCTGCTGTGCTTCGTGCAGCTTTTCATCGTCAGCAACCGCGACGCCACCTGGTACTTCGCCAACAACAACGCCCGCCACTTCAGCTTCAACGCCGACGAGCGCTTTCTGCCCATCTACCAGCACGCCGCCCCCGACAACGCCAAGATCAACGGCATCGACCGCTTCGCCGACGCCTTCCTCGCCAAATGCACCCTGGGGCAGACGATCAGCCGCTACATGGTGCTCGTCGCCAGCGAAAAGAAGCTGCTGATGATGCGGCCTTACCAGATCTACGCCGTCAAGAACATCGTCGAGTGCATCGAAAAGAACCTCGGCAACGGCTACATCTGGCACACCACCGGCAGCGGAAAAACCCTCACCAGCTTCAAGGCCGCCACGCTGCTCAAGGCCAACCCCAACATCGAAAAGTGCCTTTTCGTCGTTGACCGCAAAGACCTCGACCGCCAGACCCGCGAGG